>NZ_JBIVDE010000001.1:0-45483 GCF_044746945.1 Streptomyces sp. NPDC090127
CCGGCTGAACACCACGAGAGCGGAACGACCGGTCGGAATAGGACCAGTCGTTCACAGCGTCCTCGCTGTGTGCCACCCCGGAGGGTGGACTTTTTCAAAGGAACCTCGACCATCCGAAGATGGACGGGGTATCAACTAATCTGGCGTTGATTTTTGGCACGCTGTTGAGTTCTCAAGGAACGGACGCTTCCTTCGTACTCACCCTCTCGGGCTTTCCTCCGGGCTTTTTCCCTTCGGTCTTGCGTTTCCGACTCTATCAGATCTTTCCGATCCGATTTCCTCGGTGCTTTCCGGCTTCTCGGTTTTCCCGATCTGCTTTCCGGCGTTGATCCGACTTTATCAGAAGTTCTGAGTCGAATTCCCCGCCCCATCCGGTCGACCCGTTCAGACACACCAAGGTGCCGGGCTTCCCTTGCTGGCGGAGCCGTAAACGTACTGGAGCGGGGCGCCCCGATGCAAATCGAGGCGCCCCGCTCTCAGTTGGCGCTGGTCAGGCCGTTGGGCCTGCCGGTGCTCAGACCTCCACGACCACCGGGAGGATCATCGGGCGCCGGCGGTAGGTGTCGGAGACCCATTTGCCGATCGAGCGGCGGATCAGCTGCTGGAGCTGGTGGGGCTCGACCACGCCGTCCTGGAACGACTTGTTCAGGGCCTGCTCGACCTTCGGGATCACCGCGTCGAACGCCGAGTCCTCGATGCCGGAGCCGCGGGCGTGGATGTTCGGTCCGCCCACGATCTTGCCGGTCGAGGAGTCCACGACCACGAAGACCGAGATGATGCCCTCGTCGCCCAGGATGCGGCGGTCCTTCAGATGGGCGTCGGTGACGTCGCCGACCGAGAGGCCGTCCACGTACACGTACCCCGCCTGGACCTTGCCCGTGATGCGGGCCTTGCCGTCGATCAGGTCGACGACCACGCCGTCCTCGGCGATGACGATGTGGTCCTTGGGGATACCCGTCATCGCGCCGAGCTCGGCGTTGGCGCGCAGGTGGCGCCATTCGCCGTGGACCGGCATCAGGTTCTTCGGGCGGCAGATGTTGTAGAAGTACAGCAGCTCGCCGGCCGAGGCATGGCCCGAGACGTGGACCTTGGCGTTGCCCTTGTGGACGACGTTGGCGCCCCAGCGGGTCAGGCCGTTGATCACGCGGTAGACCGCGTTCTCGTTGCCCGGGATGAGCGACGACGCCAGGATCACGGTGTCGCCCTGGACGATCCGGATCTGGTGGTCGCGGTTGGCCATCCGGGACAGGGCGGCCATCGGCTCGCCCTGGGAGCCCGTACAGACCAGCACGACCTCGTCGTCCGGGAGGTCGTCGAGGGTCTTCACGTCGACGACCAGGCCGGCCGGGACGCGGAGGTAGCCCAGATCGCGGGCGATGCCCATGTTGCGGACCATCGAGCGGCCGACGAAGGCCACGCGGCGGCCGTACTCGTGCGCCGCGTCGAGGATCTGCTGGATGCGGTGCACGTGGCTGGCGAAGCTGGCCACGATGATGCGCTTCTGGGCGTTCGCGAAGACGTTCCGCAGGACGTTGGAGATGTCCTTCTCCGGCGGGACGAAGCCCGGGACCTCGGCGTTCGTCGAGTCGGACAGCAGGAGGTCGATGCCCTCCTCGCTGAGCCGCGCGAAGGCGTGCAGGTCGGTCAGCCGGCCGTCCAGCGGCAGCTGGTCCATCTTGAAGTCGCCGGTCGCGACGGCCATGCCCGCGGGGGTGCGGATGGCGACCGCGAGCGCGTCCGGGATGGAGTGGTTGACCGCGACGAACTCGCAGTCGAAGGGCCCGAGCGCCTCCCGGTCGCCCTCCTTCACCTCAAGGGTGTAGGGGCGGATCCGGTGCTCCTGGAGCTTCGCCTCGATCAGCGCGAGGGTCAGCTTGGAGCCGATGAGCGGGATGTCCGGCTTCATCCGGAGCAGGTAGGGGACGCCGCCGATGTGGTCCTCGTGGCCGTGCGTCAGCACGATGCCCTCGACCTGGTCGAGGCGGTCCTTGATGGTGGTGAAGTCGGGCAGGATCAGGTCGACGCCCGGCTGCTCCTCCTCGGGGAAGAGGACGCCGCAGTCGACGACGAGCAGACGGCCGTCGAACTCGAAGACCGTCATGTTGCGGCCGATCTCACCGAGGCCACCGAGCGGGGTGACACGCAGGCCGCCCTTGGGCAGCTTCGGCGGGGCGCCGAGTTCAGGATGCGGATGACTCAAAAGACTCTCCTCACCACACGCGCCACGTACCGCTTGGGCACGTGGCGCGCATGACATTCGTGCACTTGCTGTTGTCGGTCGATCGTTTTCCGATCGGATATTCAGTTGTGAAGTCTGTACTTAGATCTCTACCCCGCCTGCGGCGAGATCGATCTTGAGCTGGGCCGTCTCCTCGGACGAGAGCTCCACGAGCGGCAGACGCAGGGGGCCGGCCGGGAGTCCCTGGAGGGCCAGGGCGGCCTTGGTGGTCATGACGCCCTGGGTGCGGAACATACCCGTGTAGATCGGCAGGAGCCGCTGGTGGATCTCGGTCGCCTTCTGGACCTCACCGTTCAGGTGGGCGTCCAGGAGGGCGCGGAGCTCGGGGGTCACGACGTGGCCGACGACGGAGACGAAGCCACAGGCGCCCACGGAGAGCAGCGGCAGGTTGAGCATGTCGTCGCCGGAGTACCACGCGAGGCCCGAGCGGGCGATGGCCCAGCTGGCGCGGCCGAGGTCGCCCTTGGCGTCCTTGTTGGCGACGATCCGGGGGTGCTCGGCGAGCCGGACGATCGTCTCGGTGTCGATCGGGACGCCGCTGCGGCCGGGGATGTCGTAGAGCATCACCGGGAGCTCGGTGTTGTCGGCGATGGCCGAGAAGTGCCGGTACAGGCCCTCTTGCGGGGGCTTGTTGTAGTACGGCGTGACGGCGAGCAGGCCGTGCGCGCCGTCGCGTTCCGCCGTACGGGCCAGTTCGAGGGAGTGGTGGGTGTCGTTGGTGCCGACGCCGGCGACCACGTGGGCGCGGTCGCCGACCGCCTCCAGTACCGCTCGTACCAGCTCCGATTTCTCCGCGTCGCTGGTGGTCGGGGACTCGCCGGTGGTGCCGTTGATGACGAGGCCGTCGTTGCCCGCGTCCACCAGATGGGCGGCGAGTCGCTGGGCACCGTCGAGGTCGAGTGCGCCGTCAGCCGTAAGGGGCGTGACCATGGCGGTGAGGACCCTCCCGAAGGGGGTCTGCGGAGTGGAGATCGGAGCCATGGGTAACACGCTACTCGCTGCTCATCGCCCGGTGTCCCCTCGGGGGACGTGAGAAAGGGAGCCCGGCACTGCCTGCTCGGGGGTTCAAGCAGTGCCGGGTCCGTTTGATCAGCCTAGATGAACTTCGTGAAACGTCGCAATACGGACACTTCGCGTGACACGGTCGTACATCTGTGCTTTATGGGGCCACACGGCCGTTCTTGTTGAACGCGGCGTGGGTCAGCGGCATGAGCGTGGCCCAGTGCTGCTCCATCTTCTCGCCGACCATCTCGATCTCCCGCTGCGGGAACGAGGGCACCTTGGCCAGCTCGTGCTGGGTGCGCAGGCCGAGGAAGTGCATCAGCGAGCGCGCGTTGCACGTGGCGTACATCGACGAGAAGAGCCCGACGGGCAGGACCGAGCGGGCGACCTCGCGGGCAACGCCGGCGGCGAGCATCTCCTGGTACGCCTGGTACGACTGCTCGTACGCAAGCACCATCGCCTCACTAGCCGTCTTGTGCTGCATCACGCTGCCCTCGACGAAGACGTACTTCCCGGGGCGACCTTCCTGGACGAGCTTCCGGTCAGGCCCGGGGACGTAGAAGACCGGCTCCAGCTCCCTGTAGCGGCCCGATTCCTCGTTGTACGACCAGCCGACGCGGTGGCGCATGAACTCACGGAAGACGAAGATCGGGGCGCTGATGAAGAAGGTCATCGAGTTGTGCTCGAAGGGACTGCCGTGCCGGTCCCGCATCAGGTAGTTGATGAGCCCCCTGGACCGCTCGGGGTCCTTCTGCAGCTCGTCGAGCGACTGCTCACCCGCCGTGGAGACGCGGGCCGCCCACAGCACGTCCGAGTCGGCGGCGCTGCTTTTGACCAGCTCAACGGTCACATCGCTCCGGAAACGGGGCGTGGGGCCTTCTGCGGGGGTGTTGCTCACCGGCGGGTGTCCTTCCATCGCTTCGCACGGGCGGCGCCCACTTTACGGGGACCGGGCACGTGCACCCTCCCGTGGGGGTTTCTTTGGTCAATTCGGGGAATTTGGGCACCGAACGACGACTTCGCTCGTCTGTACCTGTGACACCGCACACCCCAGAGTTCCAAGGAGAGTGGCCCCCATGTTTGGCCGGCGAGAGGCTGTCCCGTTCGCGTTCGTCGCAGAGGCCGACCGCTTCCGCAGTAACGTCACTCCGCCGCCGAGGGAGCGCCTCAGTGTCTCCGAGGTGGCGGGCCGTACGCTGGTCGGACTGACCGTCGTGGCCGGTCTCGTCGGCTCGTTGCTCTTCGGGATGCCGTCCATGGAGTCGAGTGGGGCCGAGGGGCACCGGCAGCAGTCCGAAGCCTCGGACGGTCGCTGAGCAGTACGGCCCCCCTGAGGTGGCCCGGGCGCGGCCATCTGGGTAGCCTCACCGGGCACAGCCCCTTCGAGCGTGCTTGTGAGTGAGGATCAGTCGTGCCCCTGCCCTTCCTGACGGCCGACCGCGCTTTTGACGCGACCGACGACGTCGCGCTGCCGTTCGACGACCACGACCAGTGGCGTCGGCCCTACCGTCCCGGCCCCTGGCGCGTGGGCGCGGCGGCGCTCGCGCTGCTGCTCGCGTCGTTCGTCCTGTTCGCCGCGGTGATCATCGCCGCCGCCGGGGCGATGGGCGGTGCGGCCGCCACGTTCACTCTCGCCGCCCTCGTCATCCTGGCCGCGCTGCGGATGCTGCGGGTGGGTGCGTGGGTGAGCCGGCACGGCGTGCGCCGGGTCGGCTTCTTCTCCACCGTCACCGTGGCGTGGGCCCAGGTGGCGCACGCGCGCACGGCGCAGCAGCCGGTGCGGTGGCTGGGGTTGCCCCGGACCGTGCAGGGGCAGGCGCTGATGCTCGTACGGCGGAGCGGTGAGCAGATCACTCTGCTCACCGACCACAACGCCGACTTCCTCTCCCGCGTCGAGGCGTTCGACCGCGCGGCCGACACCGTCGAGGCGTGGAACGCCGAGTACGGCGTCGTCACCCCGGAGCCGGCCACGGCCGGGACCGCGGCCGCCGGCGCCCGCTGAGCCGTCAGGCGTTCACCGTGCGGCCCGCGTGCAGGGCGATCGCGCGCTGCATCGCCTGCCGGGCGCGGGGTGTGTCGCGGGCGTCGTGGTAGGCGACCGCGAGCCGGAACCAGCAGCGCCAGTCCTCGGGTGAGTCCTCGGTCTCGGCGCGTCGCCGCGCGAACACCTCGTCGGCCGAGTCGCGGTCGATCCGACCGCCGGCGGTGCGCTTCAACTCGTCCACCGGCAGGCCGCCTTCGGCCTCCAGCTCACGGGCGAGCCGCTGCGCGTTCCGTGCGAAGGCGGTGTTCTTCCAGAGGAACCAGCCGCCCACGCAGGGCAGCAGGAACGCCACCGCGCCCATGCCCATGGCGGCCGGTTCGCCGGTCAGGATGAGCAGGACGCCCTCCATCGCCACCACGCCGAAGACGAGGACGAGGACGGTGGCGAGGAAGACGTACGTGATCTTTCCACCCATGGCCCGGCCGCCTCAGCCCAGGTCCAGGAAGTGCTCCAGGCCGAAGGTGAGGCCCGGGGTGGTGACGACACGGCGGGCGCCCAGGAGGATGCCCGGCATGAAGCTGGAGTGGTGCAGCGAGTCGTGGCGGACCGTCAGGGTCTCGCCCTCGCCGCCGAGCAGCACCTCCTGGTGGGCCAGCAGGCCCCGCAGGCGGACGGCGTGCACCGGGACGCCGTCGACGTCGGCGCCGCGCGCTCCGTCCAGGCCGGTCGCGGTCGCGTCCGGCTGGGGGCCGAGGCCGGCCTCGGCGCGGGCGGCGGCGATCAGCTGGGCGGTCCGGGTGGCCGTGCCGCTGGGGGCGTCGACCTTGTGCGGGTGGTGCAGCTCGACGACCTCGACGGACTCGAAGTACGGGGCCGCGATCTGGGCGAACTTCATGGTCAGCACGGCGCCGATGGAGAAGTTCGGGGCGATCAGGACACCGGTCTCCGGGGAGGCGGCGAGCCAGGTGTTCAGCTGCGCGAGGCGGTCCTCGGTCCAGCCGGTCGTACCGACGACCGCGTGGATGCCGTGGCGTACGCAGTAGTCGAGGTTGCCCATCACGGAGTCGGGGGTGGTCAGCTCGACCGCGACCTGGGCGCCCGCGTCGGCGAGCGTCTCCAGCTTGTCGCCACGGCCGAGCGCCGCGACCAGTTCCATGTCCTCGGCGGCCTCGACGGCTCGTACCGCCTCGGAGCCGATACGGCCCTGGGCTCCGAGGACCGCCACGCGCAGCTTGCTCATTGCTCTTCAGAACTCTCTCTAGGAGACGGATTCGTGCAGGCGTGCCGCCTGCTTGTCCTTCAGTGGCCCGATGACGGCCAGCGAGGGACGCTGTCCGAGCAGATCACGGGCGACCTCGCGGACCTCGTCCGGGGTGACGGCGGCGATCCGGCCGAGCATGTCGTCGACCGACATCTGGGTGCCCCAGCACAGCTCGCTCTTGCCGATGCGGTTCATCAGCGCGCCGGTGTCCTCCAGGCCGAGGACGGTCGAGCCGGAGAGCTGGCCGACCGCGCGGGCGATCTCGTCGTCGGTCAGGCCGTCCGTGGCCACCTTGTCGAGCTCGTCGCGGCAGATCCTCAGCACGTCGTGGACCTGGTTCGGGCGGCAGCCCGCGTACACCCCGAAGAGGCCGCAGTCGGCGAAGCCCGAGGTGTACGAGTACACGCTGTAGGCCAGGCCGCGCTTCTCGCGGACCTCCTGGAAGAGGCGGGAGGACATGCCGCCGCCGAGGGCCGTGTTCAGCACGCCGAGGGCCCAGCGGCGCTCGTCGGTGCGGGCGAGGCCCGGCATGCCGAGGACGACGTGGGCCTGCTCGGACTTGCGGCCGAGGAGCTCGACGGCGCCCGCGGTGCGGATCACGCGCCGGCCGTCGCGGGGGGCGACAGGGGTGGCGTCCGTACGGGTGAGGGCGCCGGCCCTCTCGAAGGCGCGGCGGACCTGGCGTACGACGGTGGCGTGGTCGATGTTGCCCGCGGCGGCGACGACCAGGTGGGTCGGATCGTAGTGCTTCTTGTAGAAGCGGGCGATCCGGCCCCGGTCGAGGGCGTTGATGGTGTCGACGGTGCCGAGGACCGGGCGGCCCAGCGGGGTGTCGCCGAACATGGTGTGCGCGAACAGGTCGTGCACGACGTCGCTGGGGTCGTCCTCCGTCATCGCGATCTCTTCGAGGATGACACCGCGCTCGGCGTCGACGT
Organism: Streptomyces sp. NPDC090127; assembly: GCF_044746945.1. Classification (NCBI taxonomy): domain Bacteria; kingdom Bacillati; phylum Actinomycetota; class Actinomycetes; order Kitasatosporales; family Streptomycetaceae; genus Streptomyces; species Streptomyces sp. NPDC090127. The sequence continues at coordinate 7,422 of NZ_JBIVDE010000001.1, forward strand.
CCTCTTCGAGGATCAGCGAGTCGGTGAGCATGTCGCAGACCACGTCGATCGCCAGCGGCAGGTCGGTGTCGAGGACCCGCGCGTAGTAGCAGGTGAACTCCTTCGCCGTGAAGGCGTTCATCTCGCCGCCGACCGCGTCGAGCGCGGCGGAGATGTCCAGGGCGCTGCGTCGCCGGGTGCCCTTGAAGAGGAGGTGCTCCAGGTAGTGCGTGGCGCCGTTGAGCGTGGGGGTCTCGTCGCGGGAGCCGACGTGCGCCCAGATGCCGAAGGTGGCGGAGCGCACGGAGGGCAGCGTCTCGGTGACGATCCGCAGGCCGCCGGGGAGGGTGGTGCGGCGGACCGTGCCGATGCCGTCCCTGCCCGGGAGAAGCGTTTGGGTACGGGCGACGGCCCGCCCCTCCGAGGAGGGGCGGGCCGTCGTCACGGAACTACGGGACGTCACTGGTCGGTGTCGTCCTTCGCGTCCTCGGCGGCGGCAGCGTCCTCGTCCGCCATGACGGGGACGAGGGAGAGCTTGCCGCGCTGGTCGATCTCGGCGATCTCGACCTGGACCTTGGCGCCGACCGCGAGCACGTCCTCGACGTTCTCCACGCGCTTGCCACCGGCGAGCTTGCGGATCTGCGAGATGTGCAGCAGACCGTCCTTGCCGGGCATCAGGGAGACGAAGGCACCGAAGGTGGTGGTCTTGACGACCGTACCCAGGTAGCGCTCGCCGACCTCCGGCATGGTCGGGTTGGCGATGCCGTTGATCGTGGCGCGGGCGGCCTCGGCCTGCGAGCCCTGGGCGGCACCGATGTAGATGGTGCCGTCGTCCTCGATCGTGATGTCGGCGCCGGTGTCCTCCTGGATCTGGTTGATCATCTTGCCCTTGGGGCCGATGACCTCACCGATCTTGTCCACCGGGATCTTGACGGTGATGATGCGCGGCGCGTTCGGGGACATCTCGTCCGGAACGTCGATCGCCTCGTTCATCACGTCGAGGATGTGCAGACGCGCGTCACGGGCCTGCTTCAGCGCGGCGGCCAGGACCGAGGCGGGGATGCCGTCGAGCTTGGTGTCGAGCTGGAGCGCGGTGACGAAGGTCTTCGTGCCGGCGACCTTGAAGTCCATGTCGCCGAAGGCGTCCTCCGCACCGAGGATGTCGGTGAGGGCGACGTAGTGGGTCTTGCCGTCGATCTCCTCGGAGATCAGACCCATGGCGATACCGGCGACGGGGGCCTTCAGCGGCACACCGGCGTTCAGCAGCGACATGGTGGAGGCGCAGACCGAGCCCATGGACGTCGAGCCGTTGGAGCCGAGGGCCTCGGACACCTGACGGATCGCGTACGGGAACTCCTCGCGCGTCGGCAGCACCGGCACGATGGCGCGCTCGGCGAGCGCGCCGTGGCCGATCTCGCGGCGCTTGGGCGAGCCCACGCGGCCGGTCTCACCGACGGAGTACGGCGGGAAGTTGTAGTTGTGCATGTAGCGCTTGCGGGTCACCGGGGAGAGGGTGTCCAGCTGCTGCTCCATGCGGAGCATGTTGAGGGTGGTGACGCCCAGGATCTGGGTCTCGCCACGCTCGAAGAGCGCCGAGCCGTGCACGCGCGGGATGGCCTCGACCTCGGCGGCGAGCGTACGGATGTCCGTGATGCCGCGGCCGTCGATGCGGACCTTGTCCTTGATGATCCGCTCGCGGACCAGCTTCTTGGTCAGCGCGCGGTACGCGCCGGAGATCTCCTTCTCGCGGCCCTCGAAGGCCGGGAGGAGCTTCTCGGCGGCGAGCTCCTTGACACGGTCGAGCTCGGTCTCGCGCTCCTGCTTGCCGGCGATGGTGAGCGCCTGCGCGAGGTCGTTCTTGACGGCGGCGGTGAGCGCCTCCAGGACGTCGTCCTGGTAGTCGAGGTAGACCGGGAACTCGCCGGTGGGCTTGGCGGCCTTGGCGGCGAGGTCCGACTGGGCCTTGCAGAGCGCCTTGATGAAGGGCTTCGCGGCCTCGAGACCGGCGGCGACGACCTCCTCGGTCGGCGCCTCGGCGCCGCCCTTGACGAGCTCGATCGTGCGCTCGGTGGCCTCGGCCTCGACCATCATGATCGCGACGTCGCCGTCCTCCAGGACGCGACCGGCGACGACCATGTCGAAGACGGCGTCCTCGAGCTCGGTGTGCGTCGGGAACGCGACCCACTGGCCGTTGATCAGGGCGACACGGGTGCCGCCGATCGGGCCGGAGAAGGGCAGGCCGGCCAGCTGCGTGGAGCAGGAGGCGGCGTTGATGGCGACCACGTCGTAGAGGTGGTCGGGGTTGAGCGCCATGATCGTCTCGACGATCTGGATCTCGTTGCGCAGGCCCTTCTTGAAGGAGGGGCGCAGCGGGCGGTCGATCAGGCGGCAGGTGAGGATCGCGTCCTCGGAGGGGCGGCCCTCCCGGCGGAAGAAGGAGCCGGGGATCTTGCCGGCCGCGTACATCCGCTCCTCGACGTCCACCGTCAGGGGGAAGAAGTCGAGCTGGTCCTTGGGCTTCTTCGACGCGGTGGTCGCGGAGAGGACCATCGTGTCGTCGTCCAGGTACGCGACGGCGGAGCCGGCGGCCTGCTTGGCCAGGCGGCCCGTCTCGAAGCGGATGGTGCGGGTGCCGAAGGTGCCGTTGTCGATGACGGCCTCGGCGTAGTGGGTCTCGTTCTCCACTAGCGGTTTCTCCTACGTGTTCGTCTTTTCGTCCGTCGGCCCGTGTGGCCGGGGACGGTGGTGGAGGAGAAGCGCGCCTTCGGATGCAGGCCGGTCTTCGATCGAAGCCTCCGGGGATATGGGGTCCGGGGGCCACTACCGAGGACCGGCGGCGTGCCGGCGGCTCCTCGCTCATGAATGTGGCGTTGTGTGACCAGACTAAATGCCGGTCGGTACATCGCGCACGTACAGCAAAGGGAGCGGCCCCCTAAAAGTGGGAACCGCTCCCTTCACGGCGTCTTTACTTGGCACCGCCGGCCGCACCGCGGCGGATGCCGAGGCGGTCGACCAGGGCACGGAAGCGCTGGATGTCCTTCTTGGCCAGGTACTGCAGCAGGCGGCGACGCTGGCCGACCAGGATCAGCAGACCACGACGGGAGTGGTGGTCGTGCTTGTGCTGCTTGAGGTGCTCGGTCAGGTCCGAGATCCGGCGGGAGAGCATCGCGACCTGGACCTCGGGGGAGCCGGTGTCGCCCTCCTTCTGGCCGAACTCGGCGAAGATCTGCTTCTTCGTGGCGGCGTCGAGCGACATGCCTACTCCTCGTAATATGTGTTCGTGCGCCCACGAGTGCCCCTGGTCTCGTTCTCAGGGGAGCTTCCGTGACTCGGAGGCGAAGGTCCGATGAGCGCAGCTCCCAGAGACTCCGGGAGCGCGTACACAAACGGCCGTCACACAGCGTACCAGGTGAGCGGAGTGCCCCTGGCCCGAGCCCCTGCTACTTGCTGGTCAGGGAGCGGGCTGCCATGAACACGTCCAGGACCGCGAGGCAGAGCGGGACGAGGGAGAGCAGGACGAGGCCCTCGGCGAGGTCGAGCAGGCGGCCCCAGAAGGGCGAGAGCCCCTTCCTCGGGATGATCAGCCCGATGGCGGTGACGAGGGCGGCGCCGGCGGCGACGGCCGCGGTGAGCCAGATCGTACGGATGTCCAGGCCGCTGCGGTCGCCGTGGATCAGCAGGTCCTTGACCAGGTCGGTCGGCGGGTTCAGGGAGAGGCCGAGGATCAGCAGCGCGATCGCGGCGATGCCGGCCACCAGGACGCAGGCGACCTGCGAGGTGTAGCGGAAGAGGCGGGCGCGCAGCAGCATCGCGAGGCCGGCGGCGAGGGCGAGGAGCTGGCCCCAGACGTTTCCGGCGAAGCCGAGGACCGCGGCGGAGCCGACGACGACGGCCGCGCAGCCGCCGACCAGGCCGAGGAGCATCTCGTGGCCGCGGCGGGCCTGGAGCGCGATGCGCTCGCCGTCGACGGCCTGGGCCTCCTCGGTGGTCCGGCCGGGCTCGGCGTGGAACTCGTCGTCGGCGGCGCTGCGGGGCGAGGCGTAGCCGATGGGCAGCCGGGCGAAGCGGGCCGAGAGGCCGGGCAGGAAGGCGACCAGTCCGATGGCGACGGGGCCGCAGACGGCGGCGGTCTCGGTGGCGGAGGCCTCGGTGACGATGGCGAGGAAGGTCGCGAGGGTGCCGACGGTGGCCAGGAAGGTGGCCGCCACGAAGGGGGCGTCGCCGCTGGGGGTGAGCGCGACCAGGGCCACGGAGGCGACCAGGACGGTCACGCAGCCGAGCAGGAACTGGAGGCGGCCGGGGCCGTGACCGGCGTCGGGGGCGACGATGCCGGAGCCGGCGATGAGCAGCAGGGGCAGCGCGCCGAGGCCGAGGGCGATGGCGGTGGCCCGGTCGGCGTAGACCCGGGCCCGGACGCCCGCGAAGGCGGTGAGCAGGACGCCCAGGGCGCCGGCGACGACACCGGGGAGGCTGTGCATGTCGTGGCGGACCGGGTCGGCGAACCAGAGCACGAAGCCCAGCAGGACGAGCAGCAGCACGCCGCCGACGAGTCCGGCGCCGCGCAGCAGGTCGTCGCTCCACAGGTGCCGGTCGCGGGTGACGGCCGAGGCGACGGCGTCGGAGACGTCGTCGAAGACGGCCGGCGGCAGCGACTGGCCGAACGGGCGCAGCGAGAGGATCTCGCCGTCGAGGACCTGCTGGGCGACGAGGGTGCGGGCGCCGTCGAGGACCGTGCCGTCGCGGCGCACCAGGTGGTAGCCGGTCGGGGCGCCGGCCGACTGGGTCTGACCGGTGAGCCGCAGGATCTCCGGATAGACGTCGGCGACCGCGATGTCCTCGGGGAGTGCGACGTCGATACGGCTGTCCGGCGCCACGACGGTGACGCGGCAGAAGCCGGTCGCTGCGCTCGTACTCACGTGTCTGGACCCCCTGATTCGCGGTTGCGCACGGTGCGCGCGCCACCCTACCGGGGACGGGCGGGAGTGCCTGCAAGTAGGATCGCGGTCTCGTGGGGGAGGCCGTCGCTCAGGGGCGCCGGTGCGGAACTCCCGCGGGAAGTCCGCCCGTAACGAGGGATTGATGCGCCGGTGAGCCAGATCGTCGTCAAACGCCCGCCGAGGTCCCTTCCTCCTGAAGTACCCAGTGAGGAACTGGTCCTGGAGGCTCCTCCGGAGCTGCCTCGGGGGCAGCAGGAGGGCATGTTGATGCAGCTCCTGCCGATGCTCGGCATGGGTTCGTCGGTGGTCTTCTTCTTCATGCCTGGCGCCCACCCGTTCATGCGCATCATGGGCATCCTGATGCTCGTCTCGACGGTCGGCATGGTCATCGCGCAGCTCGTGCGGTTCCGCAGGGGTACGCAGGGGCAAATGGCGGATGTCCGGCGCGACTACCTCAAATACCTCGCCCAGACCCGGCGTACGGTCCGGCGCACGGCGCGCAGGCAGCGGGACGCGCAGCTGTATCTGCACCCCTCCCCCGAGCAGTTGTGGTCGGTGGTCGCCGAGGGTTCGCGGGTGTGGGAGCGCCGGGTGGGCGACAGCGACTTCGGGCAGGTACGGGTCGGGCTCGGCGCCCAGCAGCTGGCGACGCCGCTCGCGGCGCCGGACACCGCGCCGGTGGACGAGCTGGAGCCGCTGTGCGCGGGCGCGATGCAGCAGTTCCTGGCCGTGCACGCGTCGTTGGACGGGCTGCCGATGGCGGTCTCGATGCGGGCCTTCTACCACGTGACGGTCTCCGGCGAACCGGAGTCGGCGCAGGCGGCGGCGCGCGCCCTGGTCTCCCAGCTGGCGACGCTGCACTCCCCCGACGACCTGATGCTCGCGGTGGTGGCGGCCCGGGGCGCGCAGGAGCGCTGGGACTGGACGAAGTGGCTGCCGCACGCGCAGGTGCCGGGCCAGGTCGACGGGGCGGGCACGCGCCGGCTGTTCGGCGACGACCTGGGTGAGCTGGAGTCGTTGATCCGTGGGCGGCTCGACGGGCGGCCCCGGTTCAGCCGGGACAGCCAGCCGGTCCTGGACCAGCCGCACGTGGTCGTGGTCCTGGACGGCGGGATGGTGCCGCCGGACTCGCTCTTCGCGGCGCCGGAGGGGCTCCAGGGGGTGACCATCGTCGAGGTGGTCCACGGTGAGCTGGACGAGCCGCGCGGCGGCCTTTCGGTGATCGTGCGGCCCGGGCGGCTGCGTCTGGAGTCGGGGGGCGGCTTCGCGTACGAGGGCGCCCCGGACGGGATCTCGCTGCCTGCCGCCGAGGCGCTGGCCCGACAGCTGGCGCCGCTGCGGATGGGCGGCGGGGACAACGACGAACCGCTGCTCGCCAACCTGGACTTCACGGATCTGCTGAACCTGGGCGACGCGGCCTCGGTGGACGTGGCGCGGACCTGGCGGCCGCGGTCGGTGGCCGAGCGGCTGCGGGTGCCGATCGGTGTCGGCGAGGACGGCCAGCCGGTCATGCTCGACCTCAAGGAGGCGGCGCAGGAGGGCATGGGGCCGCACGGCCTGTGCGTGGGCGCGACGGGTTCCGGCAAGTCGGAGCTGCTGCGCACGCTCGTGCTCGGGCTCGCGGTGACGCACTCCTCGGAGACGCTGAACTTCGTCCTCGCGGACTTCAAGGGTGGAGCCACGTTCGCGGGCATGTCCCAGATGCCGCACGTGGCGGCCGTCATCACCAACCTGTCCGACGACCTGACGCTCGTCGACCGCATGGGCGACGCGATCCGCGGCGAGTTGCAGCGCCGCCAGGAGCTGCTGCGTTCGGCCGGCAACTACGCCAACATCCATGACTACGAGAAGGCGCGGGCGGCGGGCGCCCCTCTCGAGCCGCTGGCCTCGCTGGTCCTGGTCATCGACGAGTTCTCCGAACTGCTGACGGCGAAGCCGGACTTCATCGACATGTTCATCCAGATCGGCCGGATCGGCCGTTCGCTGGGCGTGCACCTGCTGCTGGCCTCGCAGCGGCTGGAGGAGGGCAAGCTGCGGGGCCTGGACACGTATCTCTCGTACCGGATCGGTCTGCGGACCTTCTCGGCGGCCGAGTCGCGGACCGCGATCGGTGTGCCGGACGCCTACCACCTGCCGTCGGTGCCGGGTTCGGGCTATCTGAAGTTCGGTACGGACGAGATGACGCGGTTCAAGGCCGCGTACGTCTCGGGGACGTACCGGACGGGCGGGCCGCGGCTCACGGCCGGACAGCTGCCGATCGAGCGGCGGCCTGCGGTCTTCACGGCCACCCCGGTGCCCGTGGTCTACGCGGCGCCGGACCCGGCGTACCTGGCGGCGCGGCGCGAGGAGGAGGACGACGCGCTCGCGGACACCGTCCTCGACGTGATCGTGCGGCGCCTGGAGGGGCAGGGCGTGCCCGCGCACCAGGTGTGGCTGCCGCCGCTGGACCAGGCGCCCTCGCTGGACCAGCTGCTGCCGGGACTCGCGCCGACCGCGCACCGGGGCCTGACGGCGACCGAGTACACCCGCCCCGGCGGCCTGACGGTGCCGCTCGGCCTGATCGACAAGCCCTTCGAGCAGCGGCGCGAGGTGCTGTACCGGGACTTCTCCGGCGCGGCGGGCCACATGATGGTGGTCGGCGGGCCGCAGTCGGGCAAGTCGACGATGATGCGGACGCTGATCTCGTCGTTCGCGCTGACCCACACCCCGGCCGAGGTGCAGTTCTACGGCCTCGACTTCGGTGGCGGCGGTCTGGCGTCGCTCGCCGAGCTGCCGCACGTCGGCGGGATCGCGTCGCGTCTCGACCCCGAGCGGGTGCGCCGTACGGTCGCGGAGGTGCTCGGCGTGCTGAACCGGCGCGAGGAGTTCTTCCGCTCGCACGGGATCGACTCGATCGCCACCTACCGGCGCAAGCGCGCCGCGGGTGAACTGCCGGGGGAGGCCTGGGGCGACGTGTTCCTGGTCATCGACGGCTGGGGCGGCTTCCGCAACGAGTACGACATGCTGGAGGGGATCGTCTCCGACATCGCGGCGCGCGGTCTCGGGTACGGCATCCACGTCGTCATCACCGCCGCCCGTTACATGGAGGTCCGCGCGGCGATCAAGGACCAGATGCTGAGCCGGCTGGAGCTGCGTCTCGGTGACGTGATGGACTCCGAGTTCGACCGCAAGGTGGCGGCGAACGTCCCCACCGGGGTGCCCGGCCGGGGCCAGGTGCCGGAGAAGCTGCACTTCATGACCGCGCTCCCGCGGATCGACGGGTCCGGCTCGGCGGACGACCTCTCGGCGGGGACGGAGAACTTCGTCGCGGCCGTACGGGGTTCGTGGACGGGCCCGGTGGCGCCGGCTGTCCGGCTGCTGCCGCACAAGCTGCCGGCCGACCAGCTGCCGAAGGGCTTCGAGTTCCCGCAGCACGGCATCGCGATCGGCATCGACGAGACGCGCCTGGAGCCCGTCTTCGTCAACTTCGACACCGACCCGTTCTTCCTGATCTTCGGCGAGAGCGAGTCCGGCAAGACGAACCTGCTGCGGCTGATCACCAAACAGATCGCGGAGCGGTACTCCCCCGACGAGGCGAAGCTCGTGGTGGGCGACTACCGGCGGGCGCTGCTCGGCACCCTGCCGGAGGAGCACCTGCTGGAGTACGCGCCGATGGCGAGCTCGATGCAGATGCACATGGAGGCGCTGGCCGGGGTCTTCGCCCGGCGCCAGCCGCCGCAGGACGTGACCCCGCAGCAGCTGCGGGACCGCAGCTGGTGGTCGGGGCCGCAGGTCTTCATCGTCGTCGACGACTACGACCTGGTGGCGACGAGCGGCGGCAACCCGCTGGCCGCGCTCGCGGAGTACCTGCCCTTCGCCCGGGACACGGGCGTCCGCTTCATCATCGCCCGTAACAGCGCGGGGGCCTCCCGTTCCATGTACGAGGCGTTCATGCAGCGCATCAAGGAGCTCGGCGCACAGGGCGTGGTCCTGTCGGGCGACCCGCAGGAGGGCGACCTCCTGGGCAGCGCCCGACCGCGGCCGATGCCGCCGGGGCGTGGCTTCTTCGTGGGGCGCAGGGGCGGCTCGTCGCTGGTGCAGACGGGGCGGATGCCGGAGCGATGAGAACGGGGAGCACCGCGAGAACGGTGAGATCGGCGAGAACGGCGAGAACGGCGAGATCGGTGATGCCGGTGATGCCGGTGATGCCGGAACGACGAGAACCGCAGGACGGCCGGTGACGTCGTCGCCGATGGACGTGGACACTTCAGCACTGCACACATCGCCCTAACCCAGCGAGGGGGAATCAATGTCGTTCAACGACGAGTGGGCCCAGGCCAAGAACGCCGCGATCGAGAATCAGTCGGCGAACACGCGCCTCAACCAGCTCCCCGCGGACGGGGGAGGTGGCGGAGGCACCGGTCCCGACCTGGCGACCACGCCCGCGAAGAAGAAGCAGGCCGCCAACACCATCGAGAACCACATCCAGCCGGACGTGAAGACGGCCGCCGACGCGGCGGACGAGTCCACCAAGAGCGCCGTCACCGCGTTCAAGGGCTGGGAGACCGCCGCCGGCCTGAACAAGGCTCACGAGCACTGGGACAGCCAGGTGAAGCGGCTCAACGCACGGCTGGAATCGGAGAAGGGCGCGCTCCGGGGCGCGTCGACGCTGTTCCAGAGCAACGACATCGTGACGGGGTACGGCTTCGCCCCGGCACAGTCGAAGGTCTCGGGACTGTAGGGGGAAGCGCGATGCCGACGTACGAAGAGATCATCAAGATCGACCTGGGCAGCCTGAGCACCGCCGCCGACGGCTGGAAGACCATGGCGGAGAAGTTCAAGAAGGTCGAGGACCTGTACGAGAAGGAGGTCCAGAAGGTCGCCACGGGCAACCCGCTGTGGACCGGTCAGGCCCAGCAGGTCGGCGCGGTGAACCTCGGTATCACCCGCAACGAGCTCGACGCCGCGCAGAAGGAAGCGAAGGCGATGGAGTCGCTGCTGCGGGACGCCCACAGCACCTTCACCGAGCTCAAGGGCCGGGTGACGTCGGCCGTGAAGGAGGCGGTCGACGCCGGGATGAAGGTCTCCGAGTCCGGTGTCGCGAGCTTCGACTTCAGCAAGGTCTCCGACAAGGAGGCCTACACGATCAAGCACGACCCGGAACTTCACTCGGTGGAGCAGTCGTACACGAAGAAGATCAACGACGCGGTCAAGGCGGTCACGGAGTTCGACCAGGACGTCAAGACCGCCCTGCTCAACGCGTCGGGCGCGGACGGCACGGCCCCGCTGGGCTTCAACTCCAAGCCGGTGGGCGACGTGGAGGCGGTGGAGGCGCTGGCCCTCTCGGAGAAGGTGCGCAACGGCGACGCCTCGAAGAAGGAGCTGGAACAGTACCGCGAGATCCTGGAGAAGAACGCCAAGGACAAGCACTTCAGCGAGGCGTACCTGCACGGTCTGGGGGCTGACGCCGCTCTGGAGATCGCCGACAGGATGAACCTGGCGGCGAACGAGCGGGGCGTCTCGGACGCGGACAAGAAGTTCTACAACTCCATCAACGCGGGTCTCGCGGACACGATCGCATCGGGGACCAAGGACCCGAACAGTTACGCGTACCGGCCGTTCGTGGATGGTCTGAAGGCGCTCGGTGACAAGGACGCCAGGAGCGACACCGATGCCTGGGGCGACAACGTCCCGACCAAGGGCTACCAGATCCTCGTGACCCTCATGAACGAGGGCGATCCGGACGGCTACGGCAAGGAGTTCCTCAACGAGATCGGTCACGACATGATCGCGATCGAGAAGAAGGACCCTGACAACTGGGCGCACTTCCGTGACGTCCTGCGTCCCAACGTCGCCGCCGACCCACTGGACGGCCTGCTCAACATCATGAGCAAGGACCCGGGGGACGCCGAGTACTTCCTCGACCCCAAGGCTCCGGGTAATGAGAACGAGCACCTGAAGTTCCTGCTCACGGAGCGGGAGTGGCCGAAGCAGGGATTGAACAACACTTATGGGCCTCCCCAGTTCATGGACGATCCCTTCAAGGCCACGGGCCTCGGCAACGCCATTCAGGCCGCGGCGACGGGTCACGAGCCGGGCGAGAAGCCGGGCCCGGTCGGCGGACACACAGAGGGGCAGGCGCGGGTGATGCATCACTCTGTCCAATACCTCGAGTCCAAGCTGGAGGAAGGCAAGTTCCCGCCTGACCTGGCGAATCTCCAGAAGCCGATGGCCCACGCTCTCGCGGACTATGTCAATGACACCCATGTGATCCTCAACGGCGAGGACGACAGGTACGGCCTCAGCAAGGGCAAGGAGACCAGCTTCGGGACAGGTGACGACGCGCACATGGCCGTGTCGCAAGGCGACCTGGTCCGCGTCATGCGGGGAGTGGCGGAGGACGGGGATTCCTTCGCCCTTATCTACGAGGCGGAACGCGCCTACTCCGCCAAGCAGCTCGACGAACTTCCCTCGTTCGACGGTGACACGAAGCACGGTTCGAGTTCTGACTGGGACCACCAGGCAAAGCATGTCGGTGGCGCGCTGGGCGCGCTCAACGGAATCGGCGCCGACGTCTATATCGACAAGAAGGACGACAAGATCGAGTGGGCCGAGACGACCGCGGAGTACTCGGCGAACGGCGTCAACAGCGTCGTCGGTGAGATTCCGTTCGCGGGCTCGGCCGCCGGCGCCATTGTCGACACTGCCAAGTACGAGTGGGTCAAGGACATCACCGAGGCGGCCGAGGAAGAAGCGAAGAAGAATTCGAGCGAAAACTATTCGGCAGGCAAGGATGGCACGACCGCCCTGGTGAACGCTTGGGGGAAGCAGGAAGGAATCTATGAGAATGGTCCGCACAAGTCGGCGAGGGACGCTGCGACCGGTGGATACGAGGACGGACGCAGTGCCGCGGCAGCTCACCTGGGGAACTGACCGCGTTCGGGCGCTCTCCCGCACCGCTGCCGCCGTGGCGCTCGCGCTGGTCGCGGTCTCCTGCAGTTCCGGGGACCCCGGCTCACAGGTCGAGGGGCTGTGCGGCCCGCCCGCTGACTCCGCCGCCGGGAAATCGTTGCGCGAGGTCTTCGGAACGGAGGACTTCAGGGCCGAGTCCATCATGTCGGACGAGGTGTTCGCTGAGCACTTCAAGAAGGACCTGAAGGAGTGGCAGGGCGGCCCGAACTCGACTTCGCCTTCCTTCCTGTGCAAGTACCTGACCGACGACAGGGACGAGCGCGTCGTTCTCAGCTTCGCCTGGTCTCCCGCCGATACACCCATGAAGCGGCGGGCTGAGGGCGGCAAGGTCTACGACGTGAGCGGCGCCACCGGCTCGCCCGGGCACCTGAACGCGGAGCTCTTCGCATCGTGCACACTCGGCGGCGAGTTGAGCGGACCGTCGCGCAAGGCCGTTCTCCGCGCCGACGCCACGCTCACGGTCGATCGCGGCAGGAACGTGGACCAGGCCCGGGAGGAAGAGGAGCTCTCCTTCCTCTACTTGATGACACGCGAGGCCACCGAAGTCCTCGGCTGCGAGAACGAGCCGTTGGCCAAGGATCCGGCCCCGAAGCCCCTCACCACCGAAAGCACCCCGTGATGATCCGTACGAAGAAGACCGCTCTGGGCGGCGCCGCGAGCGCCGTCCTCCTCGCCGCCGCACTCGTCGGCTGCGCGAGCGACGAGGGGGCCGGCGTCGGGGCCCTGAGCCTGGAGCGGCTGGCCCTGATCGCCGACGAGCTCGGGAAGGACGGGGCGAAGGAGTGTCCGCTGCCGTACGACGCGGGGAAGGCGGGCGAGGCCGCGGGGCTGGACCAGAGCATCCTGGCGGGCGCGGCGGGCGCCGAGGCGACGGATCCCTCCGCGACCGCCGACGGGGGGACGGTCACGGACCCGCGGTCGGTCTTCGCGGGCAAGACGGGCGCTTTCATCACCTGCTCCTACCAGGTGGGCGGGGAGGACCTGAACATCTACACCGTCGGCACGGAGGAGGGCAACGCCGTCTACGCCATGGCGCCACGCATGCAGTACGACGGCAGCATGGGTCCCGACGAGCTGACGGTCAATATCGAGAAGGGCGCCAAGGCGGAGCTGGGCAAGGCCGTCCAGAGCAAGAGCGGAAACGTGGTGACGGTCCGGCTCGATCCCGACGGCAAGGGCGACATCGCTCTGATGCTCGCGGCCGGCGACTCGGGAGAGACCTCGCTCGAACCCCAGCAGGTTCTGCGCCTGGCCGAGGCGTTCGCCGCTCAGGCGAAGTGACGAGGGGGAAGCCGGCTGCCCAGTCCGCCGGAATCTCTTCGATCCGTCTGACACGGGCCCCCGCCGTCCCGGATCATTGACGTGCGACGACGACCTCGCACGTCCCACCGCCGCACCGCCGCACCGCCGCACGAAGGAGCACAGCCTGATGGGCACTCAGCAGGAGAAGGACGAGCTGTACGCGCTCGACATCAGTGACGTCGAGTGGCAGGGCCCTCCCGGGACGAGCCCCGACGAGGAGCGCGTGGAGATCGCCCACCTGCCGGGCGGAGCCGTGGCGATGCGCTCCTCCCTCGATCGCGACACCGTCCTGCGCTACACCGAGGCCGAGTGGACGGCCTTCGTCCTGGGCGCCAAGGACGGCGAGTTCGACCTGAAGTAGGCCGGATACGAGAAGGGGCCCGTTCCGGGTGGAACGGGCCCCTTCTGCTGTGCGTACCGGAGGCCGGGGTCAGTACCCCTCGGTGAACAGGCGCGAGGCCTTGACGTCCGTGGCGCGGTAGCTGTCCTTGCCCTGCTCGATCTGCTTCGCGACGAGCTCGAGGCGGTTCTTCATGTCCTCGGCACGCTTCTTGTACTTGCCCTGGAGGATCACGTACTCCTGGTGGGCCTCGCCGTCCCAGGTGTCGGTGACGACACGGAGGGCGGCGTTCATCTCTTCGAGGTCCTTGATGATGTTCGAGGAGACGACCCGGAGTCGGGTTGCCATCTCCTGGACGGTCTCGTACCGGACCTTGGTGTTCTGATCGATGCCGGACATCGTGCTCTCCTCGGACTCAGAGGTTGTTCAGCGCGGAGTTGTTGGCCTTGAGGGTCTGGAACACCTCGAAGTCGTTCGCGGTGCTGAGGTTCTTGGTCTCGTTCACCGCGTTGAGCAGGACGTTGAGCAGCCGACGGATCGTGTCGTGGTCCTCGTTGAGGGCCGTCTGCGCCGTCTTGAAGCCCGCAGCACCGGCACCCGTCCAGCCCGCGTGGACCGTTTCGAGGATGTTGGCCATCTCGCGGGCCTGCTTCGAGACCTCTTCACCGGTCTGCATGATCTTGTTCTTGGCCTGGGTTACCGGATCCTCGGCAAGCCCGAACCCACCTGCGGGGCTGGTCATGTGACGCTCCTCGTTGTCGGGAAGGTGCTCGTGCGCGTAGCTCCTGGCTACGCTCTCCTGTTGCGTTTGCCTGCTGCCACGACGACGCCGATGACGGCGACGACCGCGACGGCACTCACGGCGATGCCCCAGAGCGGAAACCCGCCCTCGTCGGGCCGGGCCGCCGATTCAGGCTTCTTCGGTTCCTGGGCCGGCCCGTTGTCGCCGCTTGCCCCCGTGCTGTCAGGAGAGGGGGAAGTCTGAGGTGTGGGCGACTGACTCCGCTGCGCGGCGAGCAGCGGGTTGACGTTCGGGTCGCCGGGGTCGCCCTTGCCCTCCAGGAGGATCTGGGCGGGCCGGATGGACCCGTACCCGATGTACTTGCTCGGCACCTCGCCGACGTGACCTGCGGTCTCCATCATGACGCGGAGCACCTGGTTGGCGGTCCAGTCGGGGTGCGCGGACCAGATCAGGGCGGCGGAGCCGGAGGCTAGGGCGGTGGCTTGGCTTGTGCCCTGCAGCGCGCAGTACTTCGTCTTGTCGTTGGTGCAGCGGCCGGGAATCTCGACCCCCGGCGCAGCGAGGGCGAGGTGGGAACCGTAGTTCGAGAACTTGGCGACCTTGCCCTTGGTGTCGAGGGCGCCGACGGCAACGACCCCGGGGACCGCGGCAGGGTACTGGGGCATCTCAAGGCCGTCGTTCCCCGCTCCTGCGAAGATCAGGACGCCCTTCTGTTGCGCGTAGCTCACAACTTCCTGCCAGTCCCGATCAGTCCCGTGATCAGCAGGGCCGGCAGACGAGATGTTGATGACGCGCGCGCCGCTGTCCACGGCGTACCGAATTCCCTTAAGCGTCGCCGAGTTCCCGAAGACCACGTAGTCGCCGGTCTTCACCGGAAGGATCGTCGCGTCAGGGGCGATCCCCTTCACTCCGCCGTTGGCTCCGTTACCGGCAATGGCAATGGCCATGTTGGTGCCATGGCGGTCGTCGTCCCGACCGTCAATGCGGCCCGGTCCTCCCCCCGAGTCGGAGAAGTTGCGGCCCGGCAGCACCTTTCCGCCTAGTTCCGACACCGTCGAGTCCACTCCGGTGTCGAGCACGGCAACGGTGATCCCCTTGCCCGTGGACACCTTCCACAGCTCGTCCGCCTTCATCGCGTCTAGGTACCACTGGCGCTCGCGCATGTCGTCCGCCTGCGCCGCAGGCGCGGCAACGGTCCACGTCGCGACGACGGCGGCCATGGCGCCGAGCAGTCCGGCCGCGCGGCGGCGAAGGACACGGGCATGCGGGGGCATGTGCGAAGAGCTCCTAGTCGATGACGGGCGGGACGATCTGACGCTGGCCGGGAGCCCACGTCTCCTCGTCCTCGGTCAGATAGTCGGGGCGGGCACGGTTCGTACGGCGCTCGTCCTCGCCGCGCTCCGTCGAGTTCGGACGGACCAGTCCGGTACCGCCAGGGGTGAATGCCCGTCCAGCGGCCCCTGTCGGATTGCCGACGGTTCCGCCCGGCTGCATGGCAAGCCGTCTGCCTGCCGTGCCGCCGGTGTTACCGCCAGGCGCGCCGTGCATGCCGGCGCCCGGCCCGTGCATTCCTGCCCCGCCGCGACCGTACTGGCCGGCGCGTTCCTCGCCGATCACCTGGCCCATGGGCAGTCGGGGCCCCTGGCCTGGCATGCCTGTCCGGCCAGGTACCTGACGGCCGCCAGTGATTCCCTCCGCGCGGGGCGGAGTGCCGAACGGGCTGGGGCCCTTCAGGCCGCCGTTCGCCGGGCCCTGAGGCCCCGGCGTCGCGCGAGGCGGACCAGCCGTTTGGTGGGGGCCGATCGGCGGAGCGAGAGGCGGCAGCGGAGGAGTCGGCGGGCCGACCGTCGTCACCGGGGGCGTGGTGGGCGGCTGGACGATCGGGCGCGTCGGAGTCTCTGGCGTGATGGTCACGGAGTCGAGGTTCGTGTTGACCTCCTTCTCCGAAGGCCGTGTCGGGGCCGGAGGCAGCGTCACGTCCGGGGTGGGACGACCCGGTGTCGCTTCACCAGGCGTCCGCGACGACGAGCCTTCGGCTCGGGTGAGGCCTCCCGAGGATCCCGCGTATGTCGTGCCGCTACCGGTCTCCCCCGTCCCGTACGCACGCTCGCCGTCGCGGACTCGGCCCTCCAGCGGCTTGAACTCCGGCTCCCGCTCCGCCCCCATCCGATTCCGCGTCGCGTCGTAGTACGACGCCAGCCGCTCCATCTGATGGATCGCTTCCTGTAGCTTCGGGCCCGTCTCCGACTCGATGCGGGCCTTCTCCTTCTCCGGGTCCGCGAAGCACATCCCCGCCGGCTTCGGCACCGCGGCCTTCGCCTCGGAGAGGGCCTGGCCCGCGCGTTGCATCTCGTCCGCTACGACCTTGGTGAAGTCGCCCAGGACCAGCGTCTCGGAGACCATGCCCGCGCCCCACGTGCGGAAGGCGTTGCCGCCCTCGCCCTCCCATTGGACGCGGCCGATGTACAGCCGGAGGTCGGCGGCGATCTCCAGGATCTTGGGGACCGCCGCCGCCAGCCCCGAGCCTGTGGTGGTGATCTCCTCCGGCTTGGCGGACGCGATCATCGCGTACAGGGCGTCCAGGGACTTCCCCTCGAACTCTCCTGCCATCTTGTTGCCACTCCCCCGTTAGCTGAATCCGCCGGAATCGCCCGTGTCGCCCGTGTCCTTGGAGGGCTGCTCGGGCTTGCCCTTGCCGCCGTCGGCCCCCTGGCCGCCTTCGCCTTGGCGCTCGCGGTACTCCTGCTGCGTCCGCTTCTGGATCGCCGCGTACCGCTCCCGCTCTTCCTCGTCCACGCCCGTGTAGCCCTTGTCGGCGATGGTGGCCGCGAGGCCCATGCCCTCGATCGTCTCGCCGAAGGTCCTCGTCAGCTCTTCGAGGCGCGTGCGTACCTTTTCGTACGCCGTGTGCAGTTCCGTCGCCGCGGCGAAGCCCGTGCCGTACGACGCGGCCGTGACCTTCTGCTCGCCGATCTTCGTGTGCTCGGCGGGCGAGCCCTTCAGTTCCTCGACGAGCTTCTGCATGCGCGAGTAGAAGCTCTGGAGAGTGACCTCTCCGACTTCCAACCCCTGCTTGCCGCCCCCGGCCGGCTCTCCCACCTCAAGTCCCCCTCGTCAGGCTCTTGAACTCGCACACCACTCTAGCCATTTGGTACGACAGTTCCAATTGCAAAGTCACATCCCCCTCTGCCTTCGCCGGCTGTCGCGGAT
This sequence comes from Streptomyces sp. NPDC090127, assembly GCF_044746945.1. Taxonomy (NCBI): domain Bacteria; kingdom Bacillati; phylum Actinomycetota; class Actinomycetes; order Kitasatosporales; family Streptomycetaceae; genus Streptomyces; species Streptomyces sp. NPDC090127. Next base: position 24,883 of record NZ_JBIVDE010000001.1, read on the forward strand.
CACCGTCGCCGTGCCCGCCACCACGGCCACCAGGACGGCGCCGACGCCGAGGGCGTAGGTGCCGATGCGCTCCGCGCGTTCCTGGGACGTCTCCGTCAGCGCCAGGTGGGCCGGTTCCGGAGCCGGTGGCTTCGGGGGGCCCGGGTCGGGGGTGGGTGCCGTCGGTGCCGGGTCCGGGGCGTCGGCCAGTGCCCGTACCGGGTCCACCACGCCCCAGCCGACGTGGTTGTCCCGGCCGTTGATCGACCGTACCGCCGTCTGTTCGATCCGGGCCACGACCTGGGCCGGGCTCCACTTCGGGTGCTTGGCGCGCAGCAGCGCGGCGACACCGGAGACGTACGGGGCGGAGAAGCTGGTGCCGTTGTCGACGCACTGGCCGCCGCCCGGGACGGTGGAGACCATGTCGACGCCCGGGGCCGCGACGCCCACGAAGGTGCCCGACTGGGAGAACTCCGCGCGCTCGTTGTTGCGGTCGGAGGAGGCGACGGCGAGGACCCCGGGGAAGGCCGCGGGGAAGGTGTTCTTCAGCTTGCCGTCCATGCCGTCGTTGCCCGCGGAGGCGACCACGACGATGTTCTCCGCCAGCGCGCGGGCCACCGCCCTGCCCATCGCGGAGTCGGCGCTCAGCGGCTGGGTGGTGTCCTGCGAGATGTTGATGACGTCGGCGTCCTGGTCGACGGCGTGGTCGATCGCCAGGGCCATCGTGTCCGACTTGCCGCTGTTCTTCTCGTCGTTCTGGCGGATCGGGATGATCGTCGCCTCCGGCGCCAGACCGACGAAGCCGGTGCCCGCGCGGGGGCGGGCGGCGATGATGCCCGCCACCTTCGTGCCGTGGCCGACCTCGTCGACCGTGCCGTCGGTCTTGCCGCGCTTGTCGTCGCCCGCGCCCGGGTTGTCCTTGTCGGGCTTGAGGTAGTCCTTGCCCGCCTTGGCGTCCACCGCCGTCCTCAGCTGCGGGTTGGCGTCGTCCACACCCGTGTCGATGACCGCGACCCGGATCCCCTTGCCCTTGGTGTCCTGCCAGAGCTCGTCCAGGAGCACCCGCTGGAGCGACCAGGGGATGCCCTCGATCTGCTTCTTCATCGGGAACGTGCATTCGCCGCTGCCGTTCAGACCGTCCACGCCATCCGTGCCCTCCACGCCATCCGTGCCCTCCACGCCGTCCAAGCCGACGGACACTGCCGGGGCCGCAGCGGCGGCAGCTGTGGAAGGCTCGGTCGGGCGGGTCGCGGCCGCGGTCGGTGCCGTCAGGAGCGCCGTCAGGGTCGCGGCGGTCAGGCAGGCCGCGTACCTCACGTGTGTCGTCACCTCTGCCGCCCTCCCCTACGAACCCTGCGGCTGGCGCGCGCTGTTGGTGTCGAGTCTCGGGCCCTTGGAGAGGAACTCCGACCAGGCGAGGGGGACGAGGACCGGCGTCACCTTCTCGTAGCCGAGTCGCGTCTGCGCCTCGCTCGGTTCCGGGCGGCCGTCCGTCTGCTGGGTGCGGTCGCCGCTGCCGATGTCGGAGCGGGCGGCGTCGCTGTCCCCGTTCGCCTGCACCGCGTACCGCAGTCCGGTGTCGGTGACGAGGAAGAGCGAGCCGTCCGGCTTGGTCTGGTTGCCCTGGACCTGGGTGTAGAGGAGCCCGCTGCCCGGGGTGACGTACGTGCTGGTGCCACCCGCTGTGATCTCGGCCGGGTACGTCGTGCCCGCCCAGGTGGTGAGGGTCGTGGCGCCCTTGTCGTCGACGCTGTTCAGGACGGAGCAGATGGTGTCCCGGGCGGCGGCGCCGGTCACCGTGTTGACCTGCTCCGACTTGCGGGCCGGCCAGCGGTACTGGGTGCCGAAGGTGGCGGAGTCCGGGGTGAAGGAGGCCGCGTCGACGGTGGTGACCCGGCCGTCCATGTCGAGCGGGTCGGTCTGCGGGGAGTTGATGAGCAGCCAGGCCGTGAACGCGGAGACCGGCTGGACCTTGCCCGGCAGGACGACGTAGTGCTGCGGTCCGGAACCGGTCTGGGCGAGCAGGACCATGCCCACCCGGTCCTCGGTCTGGCTGAGGCCGCCGCCGACTCCGGCGGGCGCGCCGACCCGGCCGGGGAGCTGCGGGAACCCGATGGGGCTGCCGGTGTGCAGGGTGTTCAGCCAGTCGTCGGTGACCTGCTGCGGTTCCTTGTTGAGGCCGACGAGCGCGGTGGTGAGTCCGGCGGACTCGTCGGGCGCCCCGGGAATCTCGTACTTCGTGCCCCGGTGGTCGACCAGGTAGCGGGTGCTGCCCTTCTGGCCCTTGACGTACATGATCTGTCCGTCCTTGAGCTGCCCGGGCCCTTCGGTCCGGGTGAAGTCCCGCTGCGCGAAGACGAAGGTGGCCTTCTGGACGCTGCCGCCCTTGCCGCCGCCCGGCTGTTCGCAGACGGCCCACCGCTTGGCGGTGCCGGCCTCGCCCGGTGAGGGGAGCCGGTCCGGCGCGTAGGGGATGCCGAGGATCGGGCCGCGCGGGGGCTTGCCGCCGTCGAGCACCTCGTCGGCGACCTGGATGACCGAGAAGGACTGCGGCGTCAGCAGGAGCCGTGCGGAGGCGAGGTTGAGTACGGGGTGGAGGAGGGTCTTGCTGTCCTTGCCCTTGCCGGTGGTGAGCACCACGTAGCGGGTGGTCGACTGCTTGCCGACGATCACCTTGGTGCCCGGCTTGTCCCAGCCCTTGGGGGCCTTGGGGCTGAACATGCCCCACGCGCCGAAACCGGCCAGGACCAGCGCGCCGACGACGAGCCCGGGCACGACCGCGCGCAGCGGCCTCGGCGCCCCCTCCTCCGTACCGGAGGGAGAAGGTTGGAGGAAGGCGGCCACCGTGCGCTTCTTCGCAAAGGTGTACGCGTTGAGCTCATCCCGCCGTGATGCCATGAGTCCCCATTTTTCGTCAGGCGCAGTCTTCACCGTTGCCTTCGGGGGGCGTGGCACCCGGGCTCCGGCTGTCGGACCGGCCCCCTACTATGCCTGCTGTCCCCCGGCGTCTGGGGGCCGGGTAGGGTGATCGGGCCGCCAAAGACCTGGCGGGCGAGGGTGATCGGGACGAATTTGGGGGGATTCTCCATGATGGCATCCGCGACGCGGACACGGTCCCGCGCGGCCGCACCCTCCCCTCGTTCCGCCACGCCCCCGACCGCCGGTGCGCCGTCCACCGTCTCGCCCCGCCTTCAGGCGCGCCCGGGACACTTCGGATCGTTCCGATTGCAACAACTCGTACTGATTGAGGGAGCGGCCGCTCTGCTCCTGGTGGCGTGGGTCGTCGATCCGATGCTCCTGGTCCCGGCGGCGCTCCTCGCGGTGGTCCTCGTGCTGCTCGCGGTGGTCCGCCGGCACCGCAGGTCGCTGCCGGAGTGGCTCGGCACGTTCCTCACGCTGCGCGCGCGTACGCGCAGGGCAGCCTCGTTCACGGTGCCGGAGGGTACGGAGCCGGGGCTCGCGCCGGTCGTGGAGTGCGATCCGGCGCTGCGGACGTACGCGTACAGCGACCGGGACCGCCGGCCGGTCGGGATGATCGGCGACGGTACGTTCCTCACGGTGGTCGTACGCGTCGACTCGGAGGCCACGGCGCTGCGTCCGGACCGCTCGGCGCGGCCGCTGCCCGTCGCGCTGCTGCGTGACGTCCTGGACGTGGACGGGATCCGGCTCGAGTCCGCGCAGATCGTGCAGCACACGCAGCCGGCGCCCGCCCCGCACCTGCCCGCGCAGTCGATGGCCGCGCGCAACTACGCCCCGCTCCAGGCGCAGACGGGGTCACCGGCGGTCCGGGTCACGTGGGTGGCGCTGAAGCTGGACCCTGAGCTGTGCCCGGAGGCCGTCGCCGCGCGCGGGGGCGGCCTGACCGGCGCGCAGAAGTGCGTGGTGCGGACGGCCGACCAGCTGGCGAGCCGGCTGGCGGGGTCCGGTTTCCGGGCGACCGTGCTCACGGAGCAGGAGCTCGTCGCCGCGCTCGCCACGTCCACCTGCGCGAGCCCGATGGCGATCACGCAGGCCGGGCGCGGACAGGCGCAGGGCCGGCGGACCCAGGAGACCGCGCGGACCTGGCGGGTGGACGACCGCCGGCACACGACGTACTGGGTGGGGCGCTGGCCGCACCTCGGCGGCGCGGCCGGACCGGGTGGTCCCGGCGCGTCGATGCCGCAGCTGGTCGCCCTGCTGACCTCGCTTCCCGCGCTCGCGACGACGTTCAGCCTGACGCTGAGCGGCGGCGACCGCCAGGAGGTGACGGTGGCCGGGCACGTACGGATCACGGGACGCAGTGACGAGGAGCTGGTGGCGGCGCGGCACGAATTGGAGCGCGCGGCGCGCGGGGTGAGGACGGGCCTGGTGCGGCTCGACCGCGAACAGGTGCCGGGGATGCTGGCTTCGCTACCGCTCGGGGGTGCGCGTTGATGTCCTCCGCAGGTCGGTCGTCCACGGGCCGCTCCGGTCGGGGTACGGGTCGGAGCGGGAAGCCCCGGTTCGGCTTCGGGCTCATCGGGCCGCGCCGCGACCGGCACTCCGTACCGCTGGAACAACTCGGCGCGCTGAGCCTGCCCGTCGGCGACGACGGCATGGTCATCGGTGTGGACGCCGGGGGGCGGCCCGCCGTCCTCGGCATCAACAGGCCGACGCCGTACGACGTGACGCTGATCGGCGGTCTGTGGACGGCGCAGGTGATGGCGCTGCGCGCCGCCGCGACGGGTGCGCGGGTCGCCGTGGAGACCGGCCGCGCGCCGGTCTGGACGACGCTCGCGCAGGCCGCGGGCGGGGGGCAGCCGTGCATCACGCTGCACGACGTCGGCCGGGTCCCGCCGCAGGGCGCCTCTGCCGGCAGCCCGGTGGTCGTGGTGCGGGACTGCGGGATGCGTCCCCCGCGAGGGCGGGTCGTGTCCGGGCCCTGGCAGTCGGTCGTGACGCTGCTGCCGTACCTGAGCCCGGTGGCACCTCGCCTCCTCGAGAAGTCCTCCCTGGTAGGGGTCCAGCGTGTCTCCCCGGACGAGGCCGCGCAGCTCGGCCGGATCATGGGGTTGCCGAGCGCGGAGTCGGAGGCGTTGTCGACGCTCGCCGACGGTGTGACCCTGTGGTGCACGCCGGGGGACCGGCAGTTCGTCATGACACAGGCCACGGAGGCCGAGACCGGATTGTTGGGCAACGCCCGCCGGATGGACTGAGCCGGAGGACGCCCACCAAGTCCGTCCGTTTTTGATGGTTTTGGCGCGTCTCGTGGCGCTGTGGATTTCACTCTGCGGCGCGGGCAGGTCACTTGGGGGCGATACGTGACCTACGGGACAGGCGTGCGCGGGCGGTCGGGCCTGCCCGGCGCACACGGTTGGCGATTAGGGTGGGAGGGCCCGCCCACGACAGCACAAGGGTGCGCGACCACACCAGGAGGCAAAGTGAACGGCGATCGGGACGAGATCCACGGGGGTTGGAATCCACCCGCCGATGATCAGTCCGACGCGGATCCCGCCGAGATGACGGGTGAGTTCACCATCGACTACACCCCTCCGGCCTGGTACACGCAGAACGCCGGGGGAACAGGTGGTGCGGGCGGCGTGACCCCACCGCCGCCGAGCGATGCGCCCGTTGCCGTCCCGGGGCTTCCGGCGGGCAGCGGCTACGAACCCAACGTGCCTGGTGCGGCGAGTGCGCCTGGTGCGGCGAGTGCGCCTGGTGCGGCGAGTGCGCCTGGTGTTCCGAGTGTGCCTGGTGCGGGTGGTGTGCCGGGCGCGCCTGGCGTGGCTCCGGTTCCGTCTCCCGTTCCGTCGGCTCCCGTTCCGCCCGTTCCCGTTCCGCCCGTTCCCGTTCCGTCGGCTTCGTCCGCTCCCTTTGCTCAGCCCGGACCGGTGCAGCCCGGTGCGGTTCAGCCGGGTGCCGTGCAGCCCGGTGCGGTTCAGCCGGGTGCCGTGCAGCCCGGTGCGGTTCAGCCGGGTGCCGTGCAGCCGCCCGCGGCTCCTGCTGCGCCCGCCGCTTCCGCCGCGCCTGCCGAGGGCGAGCCCGCCGGGAACGGCGACGTGGAGAGCGGCGCGACGATGCGCTTCTCCTCAGCCGCGCTCCGGCGCGAGATGGCTGAGATCGCCGAGCGCGCCGCCGCCGCTGACACGGCGTCCGCCGACGCGGGCCGGGGCCCTGACCTCGGTGGCGTCGCCGAGGCGTCTTCGGCGGAGACCCCGGGGGATTCCACCCCCGAGGATTCCGCCCCGGCCGCGCGGTCGGCCACGGACGCCGCCGAGTCCGACTCGTCCGACGCTCCCGACAGCGGTTTCGCGCTCGCGCTGCCCACGCCCGACGCGGCTCCCGCGCCCGCCGCCACGCCGACCCCCGCGGGTGAGGCTCCGCAGCCGGCCGAGGACGCGGCGCCTGCCGCACCGGCCGCGCCCGCGAACGAGGACGCCGAGCCGAACGACGCCCCCGCGCCGCCCGCCCCCGCCGAGCCGGAGGACGCTCCCCCGGCGGCTCTGCCGTCGCCCCTCGCGCTGCCGCAGCCCCTCCCGTCGGTGCCCGCGCCGCCCGCGAACCCCGTGGCGCCGCAGGGCGCGGACGGCTTGCCTCCGCTGCCGCCCTCGTTCCAGCCCGCGGCTCCCCCCGCCGTGCCGCACTGGCCCGCCCAGGCGCCCGCCGACGAGCAGCCCGCCCCGGCCCCTGTGGCGCCTCAGCCCCCCGCGTGGCCGGCCCAGCCGGCTCCCGCACCGCCGCAGGGCGGGTACGGCTTCCCGCGGCCGGGCCAGCAGCCCGCGCCGCAGGCAGCCGAGGCCCCGGCGCCGCAGGGTGGTTACGGGTTCCCGCAGCCCGCGTCTCAGGCAGCCGGCACCCCCGCGCCGCAGGGTGGTTACGGCTTCCCGCAGCCCGGCCAGCAGCCCGCGCCGCAGCCCGCACCCGCGCCTCAGGCAGCCGACGCCCCCGCGCCGCAGGGCGGATACGCCTTCCCGCAGCCCGGCCAGCAGCCCGCGCCGCAGCCCGCGCCCGCGCCTCAGGCGACCGACGCCTCCGCGCCGCAGGGCGGGTACGCCTTCCCCCAACCCGGCCAGCCGCAGCCCCAGGCCGCTCCCGTACCGCAGCAGGCGCAGGCAGCTCAGGCGCACGGCGGGTACGGGTTCCCGCAGCCGGGCGAAGCCCCCGCGCCGCAGGCACAGGCACCTGCTCCGGGCGGGTACGGTTTCCCGCAGCCCGGCCAGCAGCCCGTGCCGGCGCCCATGCCGCAGCCCGCGCCTCAGGCGCCGCAGGGCGGTTACGGGTTCCCGCAGCCCGGCCAGTCCGCGCCCGTACCCCCGCAGGCACAGGCCCAAGCACCGGAGCAGGCACCGGCCCAGGGCGGTTACGGCTTCCCCCAGCAGGGCGAAGCCCCCGCGCCGCAGGGTGGCTACGGCTTCCCGCACCCCGGAGCGCAGCCCGCGCCCCAGGCACCCCAGCCCCCGCACGGGGCCGTGCCCGGGCAGCCGCAGCACGAGGGACAGGTGCCGCCGCAGGCGCCGATCGATCCGCGGAGCGGTGCCGGGTGGCCCACGCCCGTCGCGCACGACCAGCGCGAGCGGTCCGTGCCGGGCGCTCCGCTCGGGTACACCGCCGCCGTCGAGCTCTCCTCGGACCGCCTGCTGCGCAACAACAAGCAGAAGGCCAAGTCCAGCCGGAACCCCGGCGCCTCCGCCCGCTTCAAGCTCGGCGGCAAGCGCGAGGAGGCCGAGCGGCAGCGGAAGCTCGACCTGATCCGTACGCCGGTCCTCTCCTGCTACCGGATCGCGGTCATCTCCCTCAAGGGCGGTGTCGGCAAGACCACGACGACCACCGCCCTGGGCGCGACCCTGGCCACCGAGCGGCAGGACAAGATCCTCGCCATCGACGCCAACCCCGACGCCGGCACGCTCGGCCGCCGGGTGCGGCGCGAGACCGGGGCCACCATTCGTGACCTCGTGCAGGCGATCCCGTACCTCCACTCGTACATGGACATCCGCCGCTTCACCTCGCAGGCGCCGTCCGGCCTGGAGATCCTCGCCAACGACGTGGACCCGGCCGTCTCGACGACGTTCAACGACGAGGACTACCGGCGGGCGATCGACGTCCTCGGCAAGCAGTACCCGATCATCCTCACCGACTCCGGCACCGGTCTGCTCTACAGCGCCATGCGCGGTGTGCTCGACCTCGCCGACCAGCTGATCATCATCTCCACGCCGTCCGTCGACGGCGCCTCCAGCGCGTCGACCACCCTCGACTGGCTCTCCGCGCACGGCTACGCGGACCTGGTGCAGCGCTCGATCACGGTCATCTCCGGGGTCCGCGAGACCGGAAAGATGATCAAGGTCGACGACATCGTGCAGCACTTCCAGACGCGTTGCCGGGGTGTGGTGGTCGTACCGTTCGACGAGCACCTGTCCGCAGGCGCCGAGGTCGATCTCGACATGATGCGGCCGAAGACCCGCGAGGCGTACTTCCACCTGTCGGCGATGGTCGCCGAGGACTTCGTCCGGGCCCAGCAGGTCCAGGGCCTGTGGACGGGTGACGGCGGCCAGGGCGCCGGCGTCCCGCCGCACATGGCCCCGCCGGCCCCGGGCCAGCCGATGCCCGGCCAGCAGATCCCGGGCCAGCCGGTGCCCGGCCAGCAGATCCCGGGCCAGCAGATCCCGGGCCAGCCGATGCCCGGCCAGAGCCAGCAGCCGTACGCCCCGCAGCCCACGCCCGGCCAGCAGCCCATGCCCGGTCAGCCCATGCCCGGCCAGCCGATGCCCGGTCAGGTCGCTCCCGGCCAGCAGCCCGTGCCCGGTTACCCCGCCCCGGGTCAGGCCGACCCCGGGCAGCCCATGCCGCTGCCCGGCCAGCCCCAGCCCTACCCCCCGCAGCAGGGACAGGCACAGCCGTACGCGCCCCAGCCCTACCCGCAGCCCTACCCCCAGGGCCAGCAGCCCCAGGCGCCCGGCCTCCCCCAGCCCTACCCGCCGCAGCCGGACCAGGGCTGGCAGCAGCAGCCTCCGGCGCACCCCCAGCCGCAGGCCCAGCCCCAGCCCGCGCCCGTCGATCCGAACGCGCCCGTGCCGCCCCCCGGTTGGCCGCAGCAGCACCAGCAGCAGGCTCCGGAGACGCCGCCGCAGGCTCCGCCAGCCCCTCAGCAGTAAGGCGTCACAGGAGTAGACCAATGAGGCCCCGCACCGGCTCCCCGGTGCGGGGCCTCCTTGCATTCCCGCAGCCCACAAGGGGTTTGAGTCATCGTTGACGACCCTTGTCCACCGCTGATAAACCTTCGCTTCACCAGTTGGCGCCCAAGATCCACGACGCGAGGTACGTCCTATGGTCATGGTCACGAAGGTCCCGCCCCGCCCCGCAGCCCCCCGAAGAGTCGCCGCTCGACTCCCCCGGCTCCTCCTCGCCGCAGGCGTCACCGCCACCACGCTCCTGGCCGTACCCCAGGTCAGCGCCCCCTCCGCGCACGCGGCGGACGGGGACGGGAAGAGCAGCGGCACCACCCTCACGGTCGCCGTCTCGCAGAGCGTCGACTCGCTGAGCCCGTTCCTCGCCCAGAAGCTCGTGTCGACCAGCATCCACCGGTTGGCGTACGAGTACCTGACGAACTACGACGCGAAGGACGCCCGGCCGATCCCGGGCCTGGCGACCGCGTGGACGCCCTCCTCCGACAAGCTGACCTGGACCTACACGATCCGCGCGGACTCGACGTGGTCCGACGGAAAGCCGGCCACCGCCGAGGACGCGGCCTGGACCTTCAACAAGATGATGACGGACCCGAACGCCGCCACCGCCAACGGCAGCTTCACGTCCAACTTCAAGAAGGTCACCGCGCCCGACCCCCGGACGCTCGTCATCGAGCTGAAGAAGCCGCAGGCCACCATGACGGCGCTGGACGTGCCGATCGTGCCCAAGCACGTCTGGGAGAAGGTCGGCGACTTCTCGAAGTTCAACAACGACCAGCGGTTCCCGATCGTCGGCAACGGCCCGTTCGTCATCACGGACTTCAAGGTCGACCAGTACATCAAGATGAAGCCGAACAAGAAGTTCTGGCGCGGCACGCCGAACTTCGACGAGCTCGTGTTCAAGTACTACAAGGACGGTGACGCGGCCGTCGCCGCGCTGCAGAAGGGTGAGGTGTCGTTCGTATCGAACCTGACGCCCGCTCAGGCCGCCGCCCTGAAGACGATGAAGAACATCAAGGTCAACGACGCCCCCGGACGTCGCTTCTTCGCCCTGGCCACCAACCCGGGCGCCCGTTCGAAGGACGGCAAGACCTTCGGCAACGGCCATCCCGCGCTGCTCGACCCGGCCGTCCGCAAGGCGCTCTTCCTCGCCGTCGACCGGACCACCATCGTCGACAAGGTCTTCCAGGGCCACGCCGTCGAGGGCGAGGGCTACGTCCCGCCTCGGTTCTCGTCGTACTTCTGGAAGCCGAGCGCCGAGCAGAAGCTCGGCTACGACCCCGCCAAGGCCGCCCAGCTCCTGGACCAGGCCGGGTACAAGAAGAACGGTGACGGCAAGCGGGTCGGCAAGGACGGCAGGGCGCTGGACTTCCGGATCCTCTGCCACGCCACCGACCCGAACGACAAGGCGGTCGGCAAGTACCTCCAGGAGTGGTGGGGGGAGCTCGGCATCGGGCTGAAGGTCGAGTGCCTCGACAACGTGGGCGACCCGTGGACCAAGGGCGACTACGACCTCGCCTTCGACGGCTGGTCGGTCAACCCCGACCCGGACTACGTCCTGTCGATCCACACCTGCGGCACTCTGCCCGCGACCCCGAAGGACACCGGCGCCACCGACAACTTCATCTGCGACAAGCAGTTCGACACGCTCTACGCGCAGCAGGCGGCGGAGTACGACGCCGCCAAGCGGGCGGATCTGGTCAAGCGGATGCAGTCCAGGCTGTACGACACGGGGTACATGAACATCATGGCCTACCCGAACGCCCTGGAGGCGTACCGCACGGACCAGATCAAGTCCATCACGACCATGCCGGCCGCCGCCGGCAACCTCTGGGGCCAGGACGGCTACTGGAGCTGGTGGTCGGCCGTGCCGGCCGCCTCCGCCGCCGGGTCCGAGTCCTCCACGGACGGCGGATCGTCCACCGGGGTGATCGTCGGCATCGGGGCCGCCGTGGTCGTCGTGGTCGGGTTCGGGATCTTCCTCGGCATGCGGCGCCGCTCCACCGCCGACGACCGCGAGTAGACGAGCCCAGAGCGCACGGCCGAGAGCGAAGGCGAAGAGCGACGACGTGACAACGGCAAGCACGCCCAGCACCCCCGCCGACGTGGTGCGGACCGAACCGGTCCGCACCACGGACGGCGCCTCCCGCACGGGGACGACCCTCCCGTACCTCCGTTACGTGGCCGGCAAGCTGGGCGGCGCCGCCGTCTCGCTCTTCGCTGTGCTGGTCACCAGCTTCTTCCTGTTCCGGATCATCCCGGGCGACCCGGTCAAGGCGATGACCCACGGCGTCCCCACCTCGGCCGAGCAGCTGGCCACCCTGCGACGGCAGTTCGGCCTCGACCTGCCGATGTGGCAGCAGTTCACCGACTACTGCGCCAGGGCGCTGACCGGCGACCTCGGCACCTCGTACCAGTTCCACGCCCCGGTCGGCGAGCTCATCGCGCAGAAGCTGCCGGCGACGCTGCTGCTCACCGGGGTGGCCGTGGTGCTCTACTCCTCGCTCGGGCTCTGGCTCGGCACCCGCTCCGCGTGGCACCACGGCGGCCTCGGCGACAAGGTGAACACCGGCGTCGCGCTGACGCTGTGGTCCGTGCCGTCGTTCTGGCTCGGGCTGCTCCTGATCATCGTCTTCTCGGTCGGCATCGGCCCGATCCCGGGGCTCTTCCCGACCGGCGGCATGGAGTCGGGCACGGGCGAGACCGGCTTCGCGTACGTCCTCGACGTCGCCCACCACATGGTGCTGCCGGTGGTGACCCTGGTGGCGGTGGGGTACGCGCAGACCCTGCTGGTGATGCGCTCCTCGCTCCTCGACGAGATGGGCAGCGACTATCTGACGACCGCGCGGGCCAAGGGGCTGCGCGACGACGTCGTACGGCGCCGGCACGCCGTGCCGAACGCGCTCCTGCCGACGGTGACCATGGTCTTCATCAACCTGGGCCATGTGGCGGCGGGATCGATCCTGGTGGAGACGGTCTTCTCCTGGCCCGGCCTCGGCGGGCTGTTCTACCAGGCGCTGAGCGTGCCCGATCTGCCGCTGGTGCAGGGGCTGTTCGTGGTCTTCGCGGGCGCGATGATCGTGATGAACCTGATCGCCGACCTGCTCTATCCGCTGCTCGACCCCCGGGTGGGCCGATGACCTCCTCGTCACTCTCCTCTCTCGCGTGGGAACGCCGGCGCGGTACGGTGTCCCGCTTCTGGAAGCAGTACCGGACCCACCGCGCCGGGCTCTACGGCCTGGCCGGACTGGCCCTGATCGCGCTGCTCGCGCTCGCCGCACCGCTGATCGTCGGCTCGGACGTGCAGTCGGTGACGAACGCGCCGGGTACGGCGCTGGAGTCGCCGAGCGCCGCGTTCCCGCTCGGGACCGACCAGTTCGGGCGCTCGCTACTGGGCCTGCTGATCTGGGGCGCGCGGATCTCGCTGCTCGTCGGCCTGCTCGCGGCGGCGCTCTCGGTCGCCATCGGCACGCTCGTCGGGATTATCGCCGGGCACTACGGCGGCTGGTTCTCGACGGTCGTCATGCGGATCACCGACTGGTTCCTCGTCATGCCGACGCTCGTCCTCGCGATCGTCCTCGCGACCGTGATGTCCCGCTCGATGTGGACGGTGATCCTCGCGATCGGCGTCACCAGCTGGCCGACCACGGCCCGCCTCGTGCGCGCCCAGACGATCGCGGTGGAGTCCCGCCCGTACATCGAGCGGGCCACGGCGCTCGGCGGCGGCCACGGGCACATCATGAGCCGGCACGTGCTGCCGAACGTGATGCCGCTGGTCCTGGCGCAGACCACGCTCGGCATCTCGACCGCGATCCTCACCGAGGCGACCCTGGCCTTCCTCGGCCTCGGCGATCCGACGGTGGTCTCCTGGGGCGGCATGCTCCAGGACGCGCGGGAGGCCGGCGCGGTCTCGTCCGGCCACTGGTGGTACCTCGCCCCGCCCGGGATCGCGATCGCGCTGGTCGCGCTCGCCTTCACGCTCTGCGGGCGGGCCGTGGAATCGGTGCTGAACCCGAAGCTGGGGGTGGGGCGATGAGCCTGCTGGAGGTACGGAACCTGAGCGTGACGTACGGGTCGGGGGCGAACGCCGTCCCTGCCGTACGGGGCGTCGACCTCACCCTGGCCGCCGGGCAGAAGCTCGGGGTGGCGGGCGAGTCGGGCTGCGGCAAGTCGACGATGGCCCTCGCGCTGCTGCGGCTGCTGCCGCCCTCCGCGCGGCTGGACGGGCAGATCCTGCTCGACGGCGAGGACGTCCTCACCATGAAGTGGGGGCGGCTGCGGGCGGTGCGCTGGGCGGGGGCGTCGATCGTCTTCCAGGGCGCGATGCACTCGCTGAACGCGGTGCGGCGGATCGGCGACCAGATCGCGGAGCCGCTGCTGGTGCACGGGCGTGCGACGCCGGCGGCGGCGCGGAAGCGGGTCGGGGAGCTGCTGGAGCACGTCGGGCTGCCGGCGGCGCGGCGGTCGGCGTACCCGCACGAGCTGTCCGGCGGGCAGCGGCAACGAGTGATGATCGCGATGGCGCTCGCCTGCGATCCCCGGCTGATCGTGGCGGACGAGCCGACGACGGCGCTGGACGTGATGATCCAGGCGCAGATCCTGCGGCTGATCGAGGGCCTGGTGGCGGACGACGACATCAGCCTGCTGATGATCAGTCACGATCTGGCGGTCCTCGCGGACACCTGCGACCGGCTCGCGGTGATGTACGCGGGGCGGGTGGTGGAGGAGGGGCCGGCGCGGGCGGTGTACGACGCGGCGGAGCATCCGTACGGCCGCGCGCTGTCGTCGGCCTTCCCGAGGATCGGCGACCTCACCTCCCGGCGGGCGCCGCGCGGGCTGCCGGGCGATCCGCCGGACCCGGCCGACCTGCCGGGCGGGTGCGCGTTCCATCCGCGCTGTCCGGTGGCGGTGGACGACGTCTGCGGGGTACGGGACCAGGAACTGCGGGACGCGGGCGCGGGGCGCCGGGCGGCCTGCGTACACGTGGGGAGTGGCTCATGAAACCGTTGACACCGGACGGTTCGCCGTCGGGAGCGGGCGGGACGGTGACGGAGGACCCGGCGGCGCCCGTCCCGCTGCTGTCGGCGAGCGGGCTGCGGGTCACCTTCCCCGGCCGGCGGGGAGACCCGGCCGCGCGCGCCGTGGACGGGGTGGACCTGGACATCGGCCCCGGGGAGATCGTGGCGCTGGTCGGCGAGTCGGGGTGCGGCAAGACCACCCTGGCGCGGTCGCTGCTCGGGCTCGTGGAGCCGACGGCCGGCGCGGTCACCTTCGCCGGTGAGCCGCTCGCGTACAACTCCCGCGCCCTCAAGGCGTACCGCAGGCGCGCCCAGCTGGTCCTCCAGGATCCCAGCGGCTCGCTGAACCCCCGGCACACCGTGTACGACGCGGTGGCGGAGGGGCTGCGGATCCACGGGTACGAGGGGGACGAGGGGGACGAGCGGGCGGCGGTCGGGGAGGCGCTGGCGCGGGCGGGTCTGCGGCCGCCGGAGCGTTTCTTCCTGCGGTACCCGCACGAGCTGTCGGGCGGTCAGCGTCAGCGTGTCGTCATCGCGGGCGCGCTGGTCCTCCAGCCGGAGCTGATCGTCGCGGACGAGCCGGTGGCCTCGCTGGACGCGTCGGTACGGGGCGAGATCCTGGCGCTGCTGCTACGGCTCCGGGACGAGCTGGGCCTGTCGGCGCTGGTCGTGACGCACGACCTGGGTCTCGCGTGGAACATCGCGGACCGGGTGGCGGTGATGTATCTGGGGCGGATCGTGGAGACGGGCACGGTGGAGTCCGTGCTGACGGAGCCTCGGCATCCGTACACACGGGCGTTGTTGTCGGTGCTTCCGGAGTCCGAGGGCCCTCCGGTGGTCCTGACGGGCGAGCCCCCGGACCCGTCCCGGATCCCGTCCGGCTGCCGCTTCCACGCCCGCTGCCAGATCCTCGCCTCGGGCGAGGCGGCCCCGGTGGCGGACCGCTGCCGCACGGAGGACCTGCCGGTGCTTCCGGGCGGCGGCACCCGGGACGTGGCCTGCCACTGGGTGCGGGCGGACTGAGGCGCGGGCGGCTCGGCGGGGCGCGCCTGCCGGGGGGCGCTCGACGGGCGGGCCGTCCCGGGGGGGCGGGGGGCCGCCCGGCGGGTGGGCCGTACGACGAGTGGGCCGTACGACGGGTGGGCCGTACGACGGGTGGGCCACCCGGCCGGTGGGCCACCCGGCCGGTGGGCCACCCGGCCGGTGGGCCGCCCGGCCGGTGGGCGCCTCAGCTCTGCCTGTCGTACGCCTCGGTCAGCTCGCGGCAGCGCTTGACGTCCCCGGCCATCGCTTCGAGCAGGTCGTCCAGGGTGTCGAACGTGAGCATGCCGCGTACGTACGCCAGGAAGTCCACGGCCACGTGCAGGCCGTAGAGATCGAGACCCTCGCGGTCGATGGCGTACGCCTCGACGGTCCGCTCCGTGCCGTTGAACTGCGGGTTCGTACCGACCGAGATCGCGGCGGGCATGCGCTCCCCGGCGGCGGTCAGCCAGCCGGCGTACACGCCGTCGGCCGGGATCGCGGTGTGCGGCAGGGTCTCGACGTTGGCCGTCGGGAAGCCGAGCTCGCGGCCGCGCTGCGCGCCCCGGACGACGATGCCCTCGACGCGGTGCGGACGGCCGAGGATCTCGGCGGCGCCCTCCACGTCGCCCTCGGCGACCAGGCGGCGGGTGAGCGTGGAGGAGAAGGGGTCTCCGCCGCCCGCCGTACCGCTCACGAAGAGGTCGATGACCTCGACCTCGTAGTCGTAGGTGGCGCCCAGCTCCGCGAGGAAGCCGACGTTGCCGGCGGCACGGTGGCCGAAGCGGAAGTTCGGGCCCTCGATGACGGCCTTCGCGTGCAGCTTGTCGACGAGGACCTTCACGATGAAGTCCGCCGCGGAGAGCTGCGAGAACTCGGCCGTGAACGGAAGGACGAGGACCGCGTCGACGCCCAGCTCCGCGATCAGTTCGGCGCGGCGGGGGTGCGCGGCGAGCAGCGGCGGGTGGCTGCCGGGCCGCACGACCTCGGAAGGGTGCGGTTCGAAGGTGACGACGACCGAGGGGACGCCGAGGTCACGGGCGCGTTCGACGGCCCGTCCGATGATCAGCTGGTGCCCGCGGTGCACCCCGTCGTAGGAGCCGATGGTGACGACGCTGCGCCCCCAGTCCTGGGGGATGTCCTCCAAGCCACGCCAGCGCTGCACTGTGACCGCTCCTCGTCCGCCTGTTCGCCGATTACGCAGGTCTAAGACTGCCATGCCCACGGCCATCGACTCGCATCGGCATGGAACTGCGCAGCCGCTGGACCGTTCGACGGGTGCTGGGGCCGACGACGACGGCCCACGCGTCGGGGTCGGCGGCGAGCCAGTCGGTCAGGTGGGCGGCGAACGCGGGGACCTCGCGGGCGAGCTCGACGAGCCGTCGGTCGAGGCAGGTCGCGCCCTCGGCGGTACGGACGAGAAGGAGGCCGGCGCGGTGGACGAGCTCGCGGGTGCGGACCTCGGGGCGCCGGGCGCAGCCGAGCGCGGCGGCGCGCAGCAGGGCGTCGAGAACCGCCAGGTCCCGTGCCTCGTACCGCTCGTGGTCGAGGAGTACGTCGAGGAGTTCGGTACGCAGAAGGCGGGAGGCGCCGGTGCCGGGCGCGGCGAGCACCGGGGCGAGGGCGCTGCGGACCTGCACGGGACGGCCCCGGATCAGGGCGGTGACCAGGGGGAAGAGGACGGCCCTGGCGGCGGGGCCGTGTTCGAGGCGGCGGTCGACGAAGGCGGCGGCGTGGCGGGCGCCGTCGGGGTGACGGTCGACGTACTCGCGGACGAGGGCGGCGGCGCGGCGGGCGAGGGCGGGGGTGGTGACCTCGGCGAGCGCGCGCAGGGCCGCGCCGGCGGCCTCCCCGGGGCCGTGCAGCCGGGCCTGGAGAGCGGCGAGCACGGCGTCGGGGTCGGTGGCGAGCGCGGCGGTGAGCGCATCGGCGGGGACGCGGGGGTCCGTCAGGGCGCGGGGCAGATGGCGGGGGCGGGTGTGCGGATCGCGGACGAGGAGACCGAGGGCGGGGCCGTGCAGCGCCGCGTCGGCGGGGCGGGCGAGCAGGGCGAGCGCGGCGTAGCGGAGGAGCTCTCGGTCGGGACCGGTCGTGACGTGGTTAGCGACGAGACCTCCGTACGTGGCGGCGGCGGCGCGGCGGGCGAGCCTGCCGTCGTCGTGGGCCCAGCGGTCGACGGCCCGGCAGACGGCGGACGGTTCGTCCTCGACGAGCGCGGCGAGCAGCCCCTCGGCGAGCGGGTGGGCGGTGGCGACGAGCGCCTCGCACAGGTCGTCGACGGCGAGGTGGCGGTGGGTGTGCAGCAGGGCCTGTGCGGCCGTCCCGACGGTGGCGTGCGGGGCGGCGCGGAGGGCGCGCCCGTCCCCGAACCAGCGGCAGAGCAGGGGCTGCACGCCCCGGGGCTCGGCGACGAGCCGTGCCGCGACGACGTCGAGAAACCGGGGCGTGGCATGGCCCCCGGCCGGCGGATCGGCGGGCACGAGCCGCCGCAGAAGATCGACCCGCTCCCCTTCCCCCACCCGCAGGCCCACCCAGAACGCGGGCCCGAAGAGCGCGGGAGACACGGCGGCGAGGACGGGGGCCGCCGGGCGGGTGGCGGGGGCGGGAGGGGCGGCGGGGGCAAGGGGGGTGGCGGGGGCCGGGTTCGGGGCTGGGGGCGCGGCCGGGGCCGAGGGCTGGGCCGGCGCCGAGGGCTGGGCCGGGGCGGGAGGCGCGGCCGGGGCTGGACGCGCGGCTGGGACCGAGGGCCGGGCCGCGGTCGAGGCAGGATCCGAGGCCGAGGGCTGGGCCGGGGCGGACGCGGCCGGGACCGAGGGCTGGGCGGCGGTCGAGGCAGGCTCCGAGGCCGAGGGCTGGGCCGGGGCGGACGCGGCCGGGACCGAGGGCTGGGCCGCGGTCGACGCGGGAGGGGCGGCGGAGGGCTGGGCCGCGGTCGACGCGGGCTCCGCGGTCGAGGCAAGCCACGAGGCGGCCGTCGGGGCCAGGCGGCCTCCTGGCGGTGCTTCCGGGGCCGGGCGTGGTGCGGGGACGGTCTCACGGGGCCCGGGGGCGGGGCTCGGGGGTGGGTCGCCGGGGCCCGGGGCCGTCGGGTGGGCGCCCAGGTGGTCGGCCAGGCGGCGGAGGGTCGGCAGGTAGGGGCGGGGGTCGGGAAGGCCGCGCAGGGTCCGGTCGAGCAGACGGGACGCCCACCAGGCCGCGTCCGCCGTCGCCCGGCCGTCCGCGCGGAGCCGCTCCAGGGCCTCGACAAGGCCGGTCAGCCGGCGCCCGAGCTCCTCGGCCCCGTGCTCGCGGTCCATCAGGAGAAGCGCCTGGACGACGGGCCCGATCCGGTGCCGCGGTACGGGGAGGGGGCCCTGTGCCATGGCCGTGTGCGGGGCGCCGGGGCGGGCGGGGAGGCGGCCCTGGGCGCCCTCGACCCCCTCGCCCCGCCGGTGGACAAGGCCGCTCAGGGCCCCGTCGACGTCCAGGTGGGCGCCCTGGATCCAGTCGGCGAGCTCCTCGTGGCCGAAGCGGTAGCCGGAGCCGGCCGGGACGACGAGCCCCTCCGTCAGCACGGCGGAGGCCCAGCCCGTCCGCCACGGGAAGATCTCCTCGAAGGAGCCCCGGTCCAGCTCCCCCTGTCCCGGCCCCAGGCACCGGCGGGCCGCCTCGTGGACCTGCCCGGCGACCCGCGCGGCCAGCCGCCGCACGGCGGCACCGCGCGGGACCGGGCGGGACCCGGCGGCGATCCGCACCGCGACCCGCAGGCACATCAGGTCGAGGTAGGCCCCGAACACCTCCTCCCGCCCGGGCCGTCCCGGCGCGCCCCCGGGCACGGCGGCCCGGACCTCGGCGAGCAGCCGCAGCACGAGCGGGTGCCGGGCGTCGTCGGAGGCGACGTCGCCCGCCGCGAGGCCGTACCCCGCCCGGGCGAGCGCCGCCTCTGCCTCGGTCAGATCGCCGAGCGGGACGGAGCCATGCGCCCCGGGCCCTCGGTGCAGGGACTCCGGCGCGTGGAGGCGGGTCGCCCGCTCCCAGAACTCGGGGCGGCAGCCGAGCATCAGGCGCGTCCGGTGGCGGCCGAGCCAGGCCTCGGTGCCCGTCGTCCAGTCGGGGAGGCGGTGCGCCAGGGCGGGCGGCATCTCCTCCGGGCCGTCGAGGACGACCAGCAGGGGGCGGCCCGCCTCGTGGGCGAGCGCGGCGACCCGTTCGGGGGTGGCGGTCGACAGGTCGCCCCCTGTGCCCGACGCGGTGACGATCCGGCCCGCCTGACGCAGCACGCGGGCCACGGCATCGGCGACCGAGGTGTCGTACGCCCGCAGGTCCGCCCCGCGCAGCCAGACCGTGGGGGCCGGTTCGGCGCCCCGGGCCCGCTCGGCGCAGTGCGCGGCGAGGGCGGTGGTCCGTCCGCTGCCGGGCGCGCCGACGAGGGCGAGGACGCGGGCGCCCGAGACGGCGAAGTCCGCGAACTCAGTTACGCAGGCGGCCCGTTCGACCGGAGCGGGCCAGCCCCCCGACCGCCCGCTCGCGCAGGCGGACCCCGCGGCAGACCCGGTCGCGGACGCCATGGAGGTCGCGGTGAGTCCGAGGACGGCCGCCAGATTGAGTTCCCGCCCGTAGCACGGCGCGGTCGTCGCGTTCCGCCTCAGCAGCTCCGCGAGCGGGCCCACCGGCGTGAGGGGCAGGGCGTATCCGGCGGCCCGGTGGTCGCCGTACAGCGGGGTGCCGAGGACGCCGAGGACGGCCCCGGTCTCCGGGTCGACGACGGGCCCGCCGGTGGCCTGCCCGCCCAGCCGCAGCGCCTCCGCGCCCTCAGTGCCGATGGCCAGCTCCCAGGCCGGCCAGGAAGCCCCGGTCCCGTAGGTGACGGCTGCCGGGCCCAGGACCCGCGCCTCGCGCCAGCCGTGCGCCGCGATCCTCACGTACGTCCCCGCCTCGACCTCGGTCCGCACCGCGACCGGCAGCGGGCGGACGCCGAGCCCCTCGGCCCGGACGAGCGCGAGGCCGGTCCCGGGCAGCAGGGTGACGTCATCGGCCTCGGCGACGTGATCGCGCGTGCCCTCGCCGACAGCGCGCAGCAGAATCCGTACGAGACCGTCGACGGCCTCGTGACTCGTGACGACCGTCCCCCGGTCGTCGGCCGCGAAGCCCGTTCCGCGCGGCCGGCCCGCCGGATCGCAGATCCGTACCAGCGCTCCGAGGTCCCCGCGTCCCATGGATCGACGGTAGGTCGGCGGTGATCACTCCGAGAACCACACAGGCCGAACGCGCCCCCCAGCGCTCCCCCGTTTCACTCCGAGCGCCTGCCCGAAGGGGTGAATCGGCGGACCGGAGTGGAGAGACACTTCCCGGGGGGAGGGGATCGTGGGGGGGGGGGGGGGGGGGGGCCCCGCCCCCCCCCGGGGGGGGGGGGGGGCCCCCCCCCCCCACCACCCCCGCCCGAGGCCGTGACCGAAAGTGGGCGACAA
>NZ_JBIVDE010000001.1:45489-631915 GCF_044746945.1 Streptomyces sp. NPDC090127
CGTAGGGGGGGGGGGGGGGGGGGGGGGGGGGGGGGGGGGGGGGGGGGGGGGGGGGGGTGGGGGGGGGGGGGGGGGGGGGGGGGGGGGGGGGGGGGGGGGCGCCCCCCCCCCCCCACGAAGGGGAGAGACGTTCCCGCCTCAGCCGAAGACGGCCAGGCTCTTCGCCTTGCCCTTCTGGTCCTCCACCAGCGCCAGCAGACGCCCGTCCGGGCCGAAGACCGCGACGGGCCCCGCCGGGTAGGACGGCATCTCCAGGCGCACGCCGTTCAGCAGCAGCCGTGCCCGCTTCTCGTCGACGTCCCAACGGGGGAACGCCGCGGTGGCCGCGTCGGCGACCGGCATGACCGTCAGCTCCTCCTGGAGCTGGTCGAGCGTCCGGGCCGAGTCCAGCTTGTACGGGCCGACCCGGGTCCGCCGCAGCGCGGTCAGATGACCGCCCACGCCGAGCCCGGCGCCCAGGTCGCGGGCGAGCGCCCGGATGTACGTACCGGAGGAACAGACCACCGAGACGACGAGGTCCACGACCGCCGTGCCGTCCTCGGCGACCGCCTCCCGGACGTCGTACACCTGGAAGGACGAGACCGTGACCGGCCGCGCCGGGATCTCGAACTCCTCGCCGCCGCGCACCCGCGCGTACGACCGCTTGCCGTCGATCTTGATGGCGGAGACCTTCGACGGCACCTGCATGATGGCGCCGGTCAGCTCCGCCACGCCCGCGTCGATCCCCTCCCGGGTCACCTTGGACGCGTCCACGGAGGCCGTGATCTCGCCCTCGGCGTCGTCGGTGATCGTCGTCTGACCGAGGCGGATGGTGCCGAGGTACTCCTTCTCGGTCAGCGCGAGGTGACCGAGCAGCTTGGTCGCCCGTTCCACGCCGAGGACGAGGACGCCCGTCGCCATGGGGTCGAGCGTGCCCGCGTGGCCGACGCGACGGGTCTTGGCGATCCCGCGCATCTTGGCCACGACGTCGTGCGAAGTGAAGCCCGACGGCTTGTCGACGATGACCAAGCCTCCCCCGGCCTCCGGCCGGGAGGTGCCCCCAGGCGTCTTTGCTGCGGTGCTCATCAGGCGGTGGTGCCCTCTTCGTCCTCGTCCTCGTCCTCGGGCTTGCGGTACGGGTCGGCCTCGCCGGCGTACTTCGCGCCGGACGACGCCTCGCGCACGGCCGCGTCGGAGGCCCGCGCCTTGTCGAGGAGGTCCTCGATCGTCTTGGCGGTCTCCGGGAGGGCGTCCGCGACGAAGGTCAGCGTCGGCGTGAACTTCGTCCCGGCGGCGGAACCCACGGCCGAGCGGAGGATGCCCTTGGCGCTCTCCAGGCCGGCGGCCGCGCTGGCCCGCTCCTCGTCGTCGCCGTAGACCGTGTAGAAGACCGTGGCCTCCCGCAGGTCACCGGTGACGCGGGTGTCCGTGATGGTCACGTGCGTACCCAGGCGCGGGTCCTTGATGCCGCGCTGCAGCTTCTCGGCGACCACCTCCCGGATGAGGTCCGCCAGCTTCTTCGCCCGCGCGTTGTCGGCCACTGGTCCTTCTCCTTCTTTGCCTTGCTCATTCAGTCTTCATCAGTGTGGAGCCTGCGTCGCACCGACAGCAGCTCCACTTCGGGCCTGGCCGCGACCAGCCGCTCGCAGCGGTCCAGCACGTCCGACACGAACCCCGGGTCCCCGGACACCAGCGCTACGCCCAGCTGGGCCCTGCGATGGAGGTCCTGGTCGCCCACCTCGGCCGCGCTCACGGAGAACTTGCGCTGGAGCTCGGCGACGATGGGCCGGACGACGGAGCGTTTCTCCTTCAACGAATGAACGTCGCCGAGGAGCAGATCGAAGGACAGAGTCCCCACGTACATGTAATGCCGGATGTCCCGCCGGTTCGGGTTCGGTGGCCCGCCATGCCGTCGCTTGGCAGGAACACCAGAACCGTACACGCAACGGCCGGGGCCGATCGACGGAAATAACTTCCGCCGACCGGCCCCGACCTACCGCTGCGCTCAGGCGCGCGGCTTCTCGCGCATCTCGTACGTCGCGATGACGTCGTCGATCTTGATGTCGTTGAAGTTTCCGAGGTTGATACCGCCCTCGAAGCCTTCGCGGATCTCGGTGACGTCGTCCTTGAAGCGGCGCAGACCGTGGATCGTGAGGTCCTCGGCGATGACCTTGCCGTCGCGGACGAGGCGCGCCTTGGTGTTGCGCTTGACCTCGCCGGAGCGGATGAGGACACCGGCGATGTTGCCCAGCTTGGACGAGCGGAAGACCTCGCGGATCTCCGCCGTACCGAGCTCGACCTCTTCGTACTCCGGCTTGAGGAGGCCCTTCAGAGCCGCCTCGATCTCCTCGATGGCCTGGTAGATCACCGAGTAGTACCGGACGTCGACGCCTTCGCGCTCCGCCATCTGGGCCGCACGGCCGGCAGCCCGGACGTTGTAGCCGATGACGATGGCGTCGGAGCCCATGGCCAGGTCGATGTCGGACTCGGTGACCGCACCCACACCGCGGTGCAGGACACGGATGTCGACCTCTTCACCGACGTCGAGCTGGAGCAGCGAGGCCTCGAGAGCCTCGACCGCACCGGACGCGTCGCCCTTGATGATGAGGTTGAGTTCCTGGACCAGACCGGCCTTGAGCACCTTGTCGAGGTCCTCGAGGGACACCCGGCGGACGCGCTTGGCGAAGGCGGCGTTGCGCTCACGCGCAGCACGCTTCTCGGCGATCTGACGGGCCGTACGGTCCTCGTCGACAACCAGGAGGTTGTCGCCGGCACCCGGGACGTTGGTGAGACCCAGGACCAGGACGGGAGTCGACGGGGTCGCCTCCTCGACGTTGTTGCCCTTGTCGTCGAGCATCGCCCGGACACGGCCGTACGCGTCGCCGACCACCACGGTGTCGCCGATGCGCAGCGTTCCGCGCTGGACCAGGACGGTCGAGACGGCACCACGACCACGGTCGAGGTGGGACTCGATCGCAATACCCTGCGCGTCCTGGTTCGGGTTGGCCCGCAGGTCGAGCGAGGCGTCGGCGGTGAGGACGACGGCCTCCAGCAGGGAGTCGATGTGCAGACCCTGCTTGGCGGAGATGTCGACGAACATCGTGTCGCCGCCGTACTCCTCGGCCACCAGACCGAACTCGGTCAGCTGACCACGGACCTTGGTCGGGTCCGCGCCCTCGACGTCGATCTTGTTGACCGCGACGACGATCGGGACGCCGGCGGCCTTGGCGTGGTTGAGCGCCTCGATCGTCTGCGGCATGACGCCGTCGTTGGCCGCGACCACGAGGATCGCGATGTCGGTCGACTTCGCACCACGGGCACGCATGGCGGTGAACGCCTCGTGACCCGGGGTGTCGATGAAGGTGATGCGACGCTCTTCGCCGTTGACCTCGGTACCCACCTGGTAGGCACCGATGTGCTGGGTGATGCCACCGGCCTCGCCCGCGACGACGTTCGTCTTGCGGATCGCGTCGAGAAGTCGGGTCTTACCGTGGTCGACGTGACCCATGACGGTGACGACCGGCGGACGGGAGACCAGAGCCTCTTCGCCGCCCTCGTCCTCGCCGAACTCGATGTCGAAGGACTCGAGGAGCTCGCGGTCCTCCTCCTCCGGCGAGACGATCTGAACCGTGTAGTTCATCTCCTCGCCGAGCATCGTCAGCGTGTCGTCGGAGACGGACTGCGTGGCCGTGACCATCTCACCGAGGTTCATCATCACCGCGACGAGCGACGCCGGGTTGGCGCCGATCTTCTCGGCGAAGTCGGTGAGGGAGGCACCGCGCGACAGGCGAATGGTCTCGCCGCCGCCGCGGGGCAGCATCACGCCGCCGACCGACGGGGCCTGCATGGCCTCGTACTCCTGGCGCCTCTGCCGCTTCGACTTGCGACCACGACGCGCGGGACCGCCGGGGCGACCGAAGGCGCCCTGCGTGCCACCACGGCCACCGGGGCCACCGGGACGGCCACCGAAGCCGCCGGGACGACCGCCGAAGCCGCCGCCACCGCCGCCGGGACCACCCGGACGACCGCCGCCGCCACCACCGGGACCGCCGGGGCGGCCGGCGAAGCCGCCGCCGCCACCACCGGGACCGGCCGGACGGCCGGCGAAGCCGCCGCCGCCGCCACCGGGACGACCGCCGCCGCCACCCGGACGACCACCGGGGCCACCGGGACCACGACCGCCGCCGGGGCCACCACCGGGACGCGGGCCGGCAGCGGGACGCTGCGGCATCATGCCGGGGTTCGGACGGTTACCGCCGGGCGCGCCGCCCGGACGGGGAGCCTGCGGACGCGGCATGCCACCGGGGGTGGGACGCGCGCCGCCCTGGCCCTGGGGACGCGGGGCGCCACCGGGGCCGCCCTGCGGACGCGGGGCACCCGGCGCGGCACCGCCGCCGGGACGCGGGGCACCGCCACCGGGACGGGGCGCCTGCGGGCGCGCCATTCCGGTGGAGCCACCCGAGGTGAAGGGGTTGTTGCCCGGACGCGGACCGGCCGGACGGGCACCGCCCGGGCGCGGAGCGCCCTGGCCCTGCGGACGCGGGGCACCCTGGCCCTGCGGACGCGGAGCGCCCTGACCCGGACGGGCGGGACGCTCGCCGGCGGGACGGGGTCCCGGGGCGGCGCCACCGGAACGCTGACCGGCGGCGGGAGCCGACGGAGGCGCGGTGAACTCGGGTGCGGCCGGAGCCGGCGTGGCCGGCTTGGGCGCGGGCTTCGGGCCCGGGCGGGGGCCCGAGGCGGCCGGAGCCGGAGAGGGGGTGCTGCTCGCCGGAGCCGCCGGGGCGACCGGGGCCGCAGGCGCGGCGGGGGCCGGCTTGGGGGCCGGGGCGCCGGGCTTCGGGGCAGCGGGACGTGCCGCGGCGGCCGGAGACGGCGCCGAGGGCTTCGAGGGGGCGGCCTTACGAGGCGCGCCAGGCTTCGCAGCGGTCTTGCCGGCGTTACCGCCGGGACCCTGCAGCGCATCAGTCAACTTGCGCACGACCGGCGCCTCGATCGTCGAGGACGCCGAACGGACGAATTCACCGAGTTCTTGGAGCTTGGCCATGACGACCTTGCTCTCCACGCCGAACTCCTTGGCGAGTTCGTATACCCGGACCTTAGCCACTTCGCTCCTTTTAGGTCCGGTTACCGCCGGACCGTCGCTACTTCATGGGCGTACTCATCGCGTACTCATCGAGTGCTCATCGCAATCTCGACCTACTTCCAACTCGCGAGGTACCTGACCGCACGGTCATCCGTGCCGTACTTCTTCTTACGGTGCTGCCTGCTCGACGTGAAAGCGGATTTCCGCCGTTTCGAGCGGACCCTGGACCTTGAAGGCCCTCGGGAACGCCCGGCGACGGACCGCCAGGTCGAGACAGACCGAGGCGGGGTGCAGATACGCACCCCGGCCGGGCAGCGTACCGCGATGATCGGGGACGCATGCGCCCTCGACCGCCACGATGCGCAGCAGATCGCTCTTGGCCGCTCGCTCCCGGCATCCCACACAGGTTCGCTCAGGGCACGCGCGGGCATGCGTCCGGCCAGACACGCTTAAGTCTACCTCCCCGTAACGACCTCACCCGTTCGGGGCAAGAATCGAACGGTCGTCTTGTCGTGATCTCGCCGTCGCACAACGTGACGGCGGCGAGATTCATTCCTCGGTCGGGGTGTGGATCCGCTCAGTCCCGGTCGCGCTCGTCCTCGGACGGGTGCTCGGTGTCCGGGCGGATGTCGATGCGCCAGCCGGTGAGGCGGGCGGCCAGACGGGCGTTCTGCCCCTCCTTGCCGATCGCCAGCGAGAGCTGGTAGTCCGGCACGGTCACCCGGGCGGAGCGGGCCGCCAGGTCGACGACCTCGACCTTGGAGACCCGGGCCGGGGAGAGCGCGCTGGCCACCATGTCGGCCGGGTCGTCGGACCAGTCCACGATGTCGATCTTCTCGCCGTGCAGCTCCGCCATGACGTTGCGCACCCGGCTGCCCATCGGGCCGATGCAGGCGCCCTTGGCGTTCAGGCCCGAACGGGTGGACCGTACGGCGATCTTGGTGCGGTGGCCGGCCTCACGGGCGATCGCCGCGATCTCGACGGAACCGTCGGCGATCTCGGGGACCTCCAGGGCGAACAGCTTCTTCACCAGATTGGGATGCGTACGCGAAAGAGTGACGGACGGACCGCGGACACCCTTGGCGACCCGGACGACGTACGTCCGCAGGCGCAGACCGTGCGTGTACTCCTCGCCCGGCACCTGCTCCTGGACCGGAAGAATGGCCTCCAGCTTGTCGTCCAGGCGGACCAGGACGTTCTTCGGGTCCTTGCCCTGCTGCACCTGGCCGGAGACGATGTCGCCCTCACGGCGGGCGTACTCGCCGAAGGTGACGTCGTTCTCGGCGTCGCGCAGCCGCTGCTGGATGACCTGGCGGGCGGTGCTCGCCGCGATCCGGCCGAAGTCGGACGGGGTGTCGTCGAACTCCTTGGGCTCCTGGCCCTCCTCCAGCTCGGAGGGGTCCTCCTTCGCCCACACCGTCACGTGACCGGTCTGCCGGTTCAGCTCCACGCGCGCGTGGCGGCGGGCCGAGGGCGTCCGGTGGTACGCGATGAGGAGGGCCGACTCGATCGCCTCGACCAACAGGTCGAAGGAGATCTCCTTCTCTTGTGCCAAGCCCTTCAGGAGCTTCACGTCGATGTCCACGGCTACGCCTCCTCTTCCTTCTTGTCCTTGCGGTTGAACTCGATCTCGACACGCGCCTTGGCGATGTCCGCGAACTCGGCCCGGCGGGCGGTGGGCTTGCGCCCCTTCACGCCCGGGACCTCCAGGTCCACGCCGGTGTCGTCGACGGCGAGGATCCGCGCGACGAGCTCGTCGCCGTCGTTCAGCTGGAGCCTGGCGAGGCGGCCGATGGCGCGCACGTAGTGGCGGGGCTCGGTGAGCGGGCGCTCCGCGCCCGGGGTACCGACCTCGAGGGTGTACTCCCCCTCGCCCATCGCGTCGGTCTCGTCCAGCGTCGTCGAGAGCGCGCGGCTCACATCGGCGACCTGGTCCAGATCGGCACCTTCGTCGGAGTCGACGACCACGCGCAGCACCCGCTTGCGTCCCACCGAGGCCACCTCGATCTCCTCGAGGTCGAGTCCCTGCGAGGCGATGAGCGGCTCGAGGAGTGCTCGCAGCCTGTCGCTCTGGGTGGTGCTCATCCGGGTGACTCCTCGGCCGCGTGTGCTGTTGTGGGTTCGTCGCGTGTCAGACCAAAGGGTATCCGGTCGCAAGGGGTGTTGCCGTCCACGGGCCGGGAGGCCGCGGGTACGCTCGCCTGCGGTGATCTTCGATCCGGGCCGAGGGAGTGGATGTGGGGCGCACGGGGACCGTAGGCAGGCGCGCGCTCCTGGCTGCCGGGGCGGTGACGCTGGCCGGCTGCACCTCCGGGGGCGGCGCCGAGCGGCCCGCGAAGCCGAGCGCGGCCGAGCTGGCGGCGCGGGCCGAGGCGGCGCTGCGGCGGCGCTCGGCGGCGACGAGCCGGGGCCTGCTGGAACGTTACGACGCGGTGCTCGCCACGCATCCCGCGCTGGCGGGGCGACTGACCCCGCTGCGGGCGGCGGTGGCGGCGCAGGCCGCGGCGCTGGCCGGGGACGAGGGCCCGGCGGGTGACGCCGCCCCCTCGGCCACCGCTCCCCCGAGCGCCGCTCCTTCGGCGGACACCCGGTCGGCGGATCCGGGCGCCGGGCGGCCCGCGACGGCCTCGTCCTCGGCCTCCCCCGCGCCCGTACCGGCCGATCCGGCCGCCGCGCTCAAGGAGCTGGCGGCCGCCGCGCGGAGGACCGCGGACGCGCACGCGACGGCGCTGCTCGCGGCGCCGCCCGAGTACGCCCGGCTGCTCGCCTCGGTGGCGGCGTCCGGCGCCGCGCACGCGTATCTGCTGACCGAAGGGGACCGGGCATGAGCGCCCTGGACGCGGCGCGGGCCGCGCTCGCCGCCGAGCACGCGGCGGTGTACGGCTACGGGGTCGTCGGCGGCCGGGTCGGGGCCGAGCGACGGGCGGAGGCCACGGCCGCGTACGAGGCGCACCGGGCCCGGCGGGACGGGCTGCGCCGGACCGTGCGGGACCTGGGTGGCGAACCGGTCGCCGCGGCGGCCGGCTACGCGCTGCCGTTCGCGGTGCCGGACACGGCCGCCGCCGTACGGCTCGCCGCCGTCCTGGAGGACCGGGTGGCCGAGGTGTACTCCGATCTCGTGCGGGCCGCGGAGGGTCCGTTGCGGCGGGACGCGGCGGCGGCGCTGCGCGAGGCGGCGGTACGGGCCGTCCGCTGGCGCGGGACCGACGTAACCTTTCCTGGGCTCGCCGAGCGGGTGTAGGCCCCTCGACCCGGCCCCTTTGACCAGAAGGAACAACGCACGCATGGCTTTCGAACCGCCGCAGCGACTGGCACGCACGCTCGGCGAGACGTACGGGGACGCGGTCGCGGCCGAATGGCTCGGGAAACTGCCCGAGCTGGCGCGGACCACGCTCCAGAACGCGTCCGTGGACGTCGAGCGGGTGATGGCGCCCGGCGGGCGCAGCAGCCTGGTGGTGCTCGTACGGCGGGCCGACGGCTCCCCCGCGGCGGTGAAGATCGCCCCTGGTGCGGCACGCCCGGACCTGGAGCGGGACGCGCTGGCGCACTGGGACGGCTGGGGCGCGGTGCGCCTGCTGGCGGCTCCCGAGGACGGTTCGCTGCTGCTCGAACGGCTGCATCCGGAGCAGTCGCTACGGTCCCTTCCGGAGGCGAAGGCGCTGCTCGAAGCGGCGGGCACGGTACGCAGGCTCTGGGTCGAGCCGCCCGCTGGGCACGGTTTCGAGTCGGTCGCCGAGCGGACGGCCCGGCAGGCGACGGCCATGGAACCCCATCGTGCGGATCCGGAGACCGGTGCGCTGACGGCGGCCGCCCTGGAGGCCCGCGAGGAGCTGGTCGCGCTCGCCCCGGAGACGCTGCTGCTGCACGGGAACTTCCGCCAGGGCAAGGTGCTCGCCGGTGACCGCGCGCCGTGGCTGGCCGTGGGCCCCGAGCCGCTGGTCGGGGAGCGGGCGTACGACCTGGCGCGGCTGGTACGGGACCGGGTCGAGGACCTGGTGGCGGCCTCCGCGGGGGCGTCGGCCGCCCGTCGGCGGGTCAACAAACTGGCGGACTCGCTGGAGGTGGACCGGGAGCGGCTGCGCGGCTGGACGCTGTTCCGCGCGGTCGAATCGGGGACGCGGGCGCTGACGGCGGGGCGCCGGCAGGACGCGGAGCTGCTCCTGGAGTTCGCGGGCTGGCTGTAGGTCCACGGGGCGGCTGCGGTTTCGCGAGGCGGTCGCAGGTCTGCGGGGCGGTTGCGGGTTCGTGGGGCGGCTGTGAGTTCGTGGGGCGGCTGTGGGGGGAATACCCCTGCTGTAACGCTCGGCTCGAAGCTCAGGGGGCCGTCATGGTCGAGGAGCTGTTGGCAGCGGCGGCGGCGACCGGAGTAGCGGTCGTGGTCTACATCGGTGCGGCCGCGCGCGTGGTGAAGCAGTACGAACGGGGCGTCGTCTTCCGCTTCGGCCGGCTGGTGAAGGAGGTCCGGCAACCGGGCTTCACGCTGGTCGTCCCCGTGGTCGACCGGTTGCACAAGGTGAACCTCCAGATCGTGACGCTGCCGGTGCCGGCCCAGGAGGGCATCACCCGGGACAACGTGACGGTGCGGGTGGACGCGGTCGTCTACTTCAAGGTGGTCGACGCCGCGGACGCGCTGGTGCGGGTGGAGGACTACCGCTTCGCTGTCTCGCAGATGGCCCAGACCTCGCTCCGGTCGATCATCGGCAAGAGCGATCTGGACGACCTGCTGTCGAACCGGGAGAAGCTCAACCAGGGTCTGGAGCTGATGCTCGACAGTCCGGCCATGGGCTGGGGCGTCGCGATCGACCGGGTCGAGATCAAGGACGTCTCGCTGCCGGAGACGATGAAGCGCTCCATGGCGCGGCAGGCGGAGGCGGACCGGGAGCGGCGGGCGCGGGTGATCAACGCGGACGCGGAGCTCCAGGCGTCGAAGAAGCTGGCGGAGGCGGCGGAGGTCATGTCGGAGCAGCCGGCGGCGCTCCAGCTGCGGCTCCTGCAGACGGTGGTGGCGGTGGCGGCGGAGAAGAACTCCACGCTGGTGCTGCCCTTCCCGGTGGAGCTGCTCCGGTTCCTGGAGCGTGCGGCGCAGCCGCAGGGCGCGTCGGCGCAGGGCGCGCAGCCGCACGCCGAGAGCGCCGCGGACGCGGCGGCGCGGGAGGAGCGCAGGGTGCCGGTGGCGCCGCCGGAGGCCTTCCAGGACCCGGTGCCGATCCTCCCGGGCGAACCGCCGCTGTCCCGACCGACCGTCGACCTCCCGGACCTGGCGCCCCTGCCCGACGACACGCTGGCGGGCGCCCCGGCGGACCCGGCCCCGGACCCCAGGGACGAGGCGGCCTGAGCCGTCCCGTCCCGTTCCGTCCGGCGCGGGGCGGGCGGTTCGGCGTCCCGTCGGGGGAGCCGGCCACGACCGGCTGTGGCCCGCCCCGGCGGAACGGGGCGGGCCACAGGACGGATACGGCCCAGGGGCCGATCCGAGGGTCAGGTGCTAGGCGCTCAGGCGGGCGACGGCCTCGGCGACCGTCAGTTCCTCGCGCTCGCCCGTGCGGCGGTCCTTCAGCTCCAGGACGCCCTCGGCCGAGCGGCGGCCGGCGACCAGGATCTTCGGGACGCCGATGAGTTCCGCGTCGGTGAACTTCACGCCCGGGGAGACGCCCGCGCGGTCGTCGACCAGGACCCGCAGGCCCGCGGCGCGCAGCTGCTCGGAGACATCCAGGGCCAGCTCCGTCTGGAGCGCCTTGCCCGCGGCCACGACGTGGACGTCCGCCGGGGCGACCTCCGCCGGCCAGCACAGGCCCTTGTCGTCGGCGCTCTGCTCGGCGAGGGCGGCCACGGCGCGCGAGACGCCGATGCCGTACGAGCCCATGGTGACCCGGACCGGCTTGCCGTTCTGGCCGAGGACGTCGAGCTTGAGGGCGTCGGCGTACTTGCGGCCCAGCTGGAAGATGTGGCCGATCTCGATGGCGCGGTCCAGCTGCAGTCCCGTGCCGCACTTCGGGCAGGGGTCGCCGTCCTGGACGACGACGACGTCGACGTACGCGTCGACCTCGAAGTCACGGCCCGCGACCACGTTCTTCGCGTGCATGCCGTCCTTGTTCGCGCCCGTGATCCACGCCGTGCCCGGCGCCACCCGCGGGTCGGCGACGTAGGTCACCTTCTCCAGGCCCTGCGGGCCGACGTAGCCGCGCACGAGGTCCGTGCGCTCGGCGAAGTCGGTCTCGGTGACCATCTCGACCGTGGCCGGGGCGAAGTGGGCCTCGACCTTGCCCAGGTCGACCTCACGGTCGCCGGGGACGCCCACGGCGACGATCTCGCCGTCCACCTTCACCAGCAGGTTCTTCAGCGTGGCGGAGGCCGGGACGCCGAGCGAGGCGGCGAGGGTCTCGATGGTCGGGGTGTCCGGGGTGGGGATGTCCTCGGCGGCGGCGACGGCGGAGCCGTCCACCGGCTTCAGCTCGTAGGCGACCGCCTCGGTGTTCGCCGCGAAGTCGCAGTTCGGGCAGTCGGCGAAGGTGTCCTCGCCGGCCTCGGCCGGGGCGAGGAACTCCTCCGACTTCGAGCCGCCCATCGCGCCCGCGGTCGCGGCGCAGATGCGGTAGTCGAGGCCGAGGCGCTCGAAGACGCGCTGGTAGGCCTCGCGGTGCAGGGCGTAGGAGCGGGCGAGGCCCTCGTCCTCGGTGTCGAAGGAGTACGAGTCCTTCATCAGGAACTCGCGGCCGCGCAGGATGCCGGCGCGGGGGCGGGCCTCGTCGCGGAACTTCGACTGGATCTGGTACAGGATGACGGGCAGGTCCTTGTAGGACGAGCACTGGTCCTTCACCAGGAGCGTGAAGATCTCCTCGTGCGTCGGGCCGAGGAGGTAGTCGCCACCCTTGCGGTCCTGGAGGCGGAAGAGCTCGGCGCCGTACTCCTGCCAGCGGCCGGTGGCCTCGTAGGGCTCACGCGGCAGCAGCGCGGGCAGGGAGACCTCCTGCGCGCCGATGGCGTCCATCTCCTCGCGGACGATGCGCTCGACGTTGGCGAGGACCTTCTTGCCCAGCGGCAGCCAGCTCCAGATGCCGGCGGCGGTGCGGCGCACGTAGCCCGCGCGGACGAGGAGCTTGTGGCTGAGGACCTCGGCGTCCGCCGGGTCGTCGCGCAGCGTCTTCGCCATCAACTGGGACATGCGCTGGACCGGTGCGTTGGCCATGGTTCTCGTACTCCTGCCGGAAAAGGGTGATGGCATGGAGGTTAGCCGGGCGGCCCACGCGGGCGGAAATCAGTTCCGGCGCGGCGGCGGGCGGGGGGGGCGGGTCACCGCCTCCGCAGCGGCAGCGGGGCGCCCATCACCGCGTACGGGCGGGGTGCGCTCGGGAAGTGGACCCGGCGGGCCAGGTCGACGTAGCCGAGGGAGCGGTAGAGGCCGCGGGCCGGGCTCTCGGTGTCGATGGCGGAGAGGATCGAGCGGGGCAGCGGCGACCCGTCGGTGATGGTGGTGATCAGCGCGCGGCCCACGCCCCGGCCCTGGTGGGCGGGGTGGACGTGGAGTTCGGTGATGACGAAGGAGTCGTCGAGCCATGCCACGGTGTCGGTGGCGCGGAGGTACGGCTCCACGATGGAGGACCACCAGTGGCCGCGGTCGTTGGGCATCCCGTAGACGAAGCCGACCAGCCGGCCGGCGGCGGTGGTCGCGCCGTACGCGCGGGCGCCCGGGTTCTGCAGATGGCGCAGCACGATGTGGCGGCGGACGACGACCTCGTCCTCGCTCAGTCCGAAGGCGATCGCCTGTACGGCGAGGGCGTCGTCGACCCGTGCGGCGAGGTCGACCGGTCCGATCGTGACGTCGGTGTCAGCGTCATCCATGCGCCGCACCTTACAAGTGCCTCAGAACAGCACGCTCATGAAGGCGCCGACCTCGCGGAATCCGACGCGGCGGTAGGCGGCCCTGGCGGGGGCGTTGTAGTCGTTCACGTAGAGGCTGACGATCGGGGCGACGTCGGCGAGCGCGTAGCGGAGCACGGCGGCCATGCCGGTCTCGGACAGGCCCCGGCCCCGGTGTTCGGGGGCGACCCAGACGCCCTGGATCTGGCAGGCCTGGCGGGTGGCGGCGCCGATCTCCGCCTTGAAGACCACCCTGCCGTCCTCGATGCGGGCGAAGGAGCGGCCGGAGCCGACGAGTTCGGCGACGCGGGCCTGGTAGAGCAGTCCGCCGTCGCCGGCCATCGGGGAGATGCCGACCTCCTCGGTGAACATGGCCACGCACGCGGGCATGATCACCTCCATCTCGTCCTTGCGGATGCGGCGGACGAGCGGGTCGGGGTCGACGGTGACGGAGGGCGCCTCGGTGACCATCAGCGGCTGGTGGGCGCGGACGTCGCGGGCGGGGCCCCAGCTGGGTTCCAGGAGGCTCCAGAGCCGGGAGGTGGGCTCGGAGGGGCCGACGATCGAGGAGCAGCGGCGGCCGGTCCTGCGGGCGCGGTCGGCGAAGGCGCGGATTGCCTCGGGGGTGGCGCAGATGGGGACGAGGTTGGCGCCGGAGTAGCACAGCGAGCGCAGCCGCCCGTCGGCGTACCAGCCCCACATCTCGCCGCCGAGGCGCCAGGGGTCGAGCCCGGCGGCCCGGACGCGGGCGGTCACGAAGGCGTTCTCGACGGGGGCGCTCTCCAGGACGGCGAGCGCGGCGCCGAGGTCGGCGGGTTCGAGGACCCGGGTGGTGGTCTGCGTCAACACGAGGGGGCCTCACCATGCGGTCTGTTGATTCTCCGCACTGTACCTGGAGCGTCGGGGAGGTGGCGGGTGGTGTGCGCGAGGACCCTGCCGGGCGTCCGCGCGGGTCCGGTGGCCCGTCTCCTGCCGGTGGCCCCTCCCGCGCGGACAGCGCGAGACCCCGGCGCGGGGGCGCCGGGGTCTCGGGTGTGCGTCACGTTCCTACGGGTCGGTCAGACGCCGATGGCGACCGTCGGCTCGCCCGACATCACGCCGTCCTTCTCCATCTGCTCGGCGATCTTCATCGCCTCCTCGATGAGGGTCTCGACGATCTTCGACTCGGGGACGGTCTTGATGACCTCGCCCTTGACGAAGATCTGGCCCTTGCCGTTGCCGGAGGCGACGCCGAGGTCGGCCTCGCGGGCCTCGCCGGGGCCGTTGACGACGCAGCCCATGACGGCGACGCGCAGCGGGACCTCCATGCCGGTGAGACCGGCCGTGACCTCTTCGGCGAGCTTGTAGACGTCGACCTGGGCGCGGCCGCAGGACGGGCAGGAGACGATCTCCAGGCGACGCGGCTTGAGGTTCAGCGACTCCAGGATCTGGTTGCCGACCTTGACCTCCTCGACCGGCGGGGCCGAGAGGGAGACGCGGATGGTGTCGCCGATGCCCTCGGACAGCAGCGCGCCGAAGGCGACGGCGGACTTGATCGTGCCCTGGAAGGCGGGGCCGGCCTCGGTGACGCCGAGGTGCAGCGGGTAGTCGCACTGGGCGGCCAGCTGGCGATAGGCGTTGACCATGACGACCGGGTCGTTGTGCTTGACCGAGATCTTGATGTCGCCGAAGCCGTGCTCCTCGAAGAGGGAGGCCTCCCACAGCGCGGACTCGACCAGCGCCTCGGGGGTGGCCTTGCCGTACTTCTTCAGCAGCCGGGCGTCGAGGGAGCCCGCGTTGACGCCGATGCGGATCGGGGTGCCCGCGTCCTTGGCGGCGTGGGCGATCTCCTTGACCTTGTCGTCGAACTGCTTGATGTTGCCCGGGTTGACGCGGACGGCCGCGCAGCCGGCGTCGATGGCGGCGAAGACGTACTTCGGCTGGAAGTGGATGTCCGCGATCACGGGGATCTGCGACTTCTTCGCGATCGTCGCGAGCGCGTCGGCGTCGTCCTGCGTGGGACAGGCGACGCGCACGATCTGGCAGCCGGAGGCGGTCAGCTCGGCGATCTGCTGGAGCGTGGCGCCGATGTCGGACGTCCGGGTCGTCGTCATGGACTGGACCGAGACGGGTGCGTCGCCGCCGACGGCCACCGTACCGACCTGGATCTGGCGGCTCTTGCGCCGCTCGGCGAGCCGGGTCGGAACGGAAGGGATACCGAGAGAGATCGCGGTCATCAGCTGTACAACCCCAAGGTGTGGTTCATCGGGCTCAGGTCTTCGAGATTACCGCCCCCGTGGCGGGTGGCCGGACACCCCGGGGGTCCGGCCACCGAAGGATCACGTCAGCTTCACCGGGTTGACGATGTCCGCCGCGAGGACGAGCAGGGTGAAGCAGACGAACACGCCCGCGACGACGTACGCGGCCGGCATCAGCTTGGCCACGTCGAACGGGCCCGGGTCGGGACGCCGGAAGATCCGTGCGGTGTGGCGGCGTACGGACTCCCACAGGGCGCCCGCGATGTGACCGCCGTCGAGCGGGAGCAGCGGCAGCATGTTGAACAGGAACAGCGAGACGTTGAACATCACGAGCAGCTGGAGGAAGAAGACCAGCCGGGTCTCGGCCGGTGCCTCGATGCTCATCAGCTCGCCGCTGATACGGGCCGCGCCGACGACACCCACGGGTGAGTCCTGCTTGCGCTCGCCGTCGCCGAAGGTGGCGTCCCAGAGGTCCGGGACCTTGCCGGGCAGGGCGAGCACGGAGTGGAAGCCGGCCTGGAGCTGGTCGGTCATCCGGGAGGCGGACTCGCCGAACGTGAGCGGGACGACCTCGCGGCCGGATTCGAAGCCGAGGTAGCCGGCGGAGACGTACTGCGCGGGTTGCAGGACCCGGCCGTCCGCGTCCTTCTTGAGGACCTTGTTCTCCATGAGCGTGGCCTGGAGGGCCAGCTCCCGCCCGTCCCGCTCGACGGTGACGGTGGCGGGCCCGGTGGTGGCGCGGATGCGGTCGGAGAGGGTGTTCCAGTCGGTGACGCGCTCGCCGTTGAAGGCGACGATCCGGTCGCCCTTGAGCAGGCCGGCCTGCTTCGCGGGCGAGACCCGGTCGCTCGGCTTGCAGGTGTCGCGCTTCTCGCTCTGGTCGATGACGCAGTTCGTGACGCCCGCGACCTTGGTGGTCTGGGCCTCGAAGCCGACGGCCATCGCGCTGCCGAAGAAGAGCACGACGGCGAGGACCAGGTTCATGAACGGGCCGGCGAACATCACGATGACGCGCTTCCACGGCCTGCGCGTGTAGAAGAGCCGCTTCTCGTCGCCGTCCTGGAGCTCCTCGAAGGAGGCCTCGCGGGCGTCCTCGATCATCGCGCGCCAGGGCGAGGTGGAACGGGCCTCGATCCGGCCGTCCTTGCCGGGCGGGAACATGCCGATCATCCGGATGTAGCCGCCGGCCGGGATGGCCTTGATGCCGTACTCCGTCTCGCCCTTCCTCCGCGACCAGATGGTCGGACCGAAGCCGACCATGTACTGGGGGACGCGGATGCCGAAGAGCTTGGCCGTGGAGAGGTGGCCGAGCTCGTGCCAGGCGATGGAGACGAGCAGCCCGAACGCGAAGAGCGCGATGCCGAGGAGCGTCAGAAGTACGGTCATGCGCGCGCCTCCGCGGTCGCCTTCGCAGCCTGTGCTGCCAGTTCCCGGGCCCGGGCCCGGGCCCAGGTCTCCGCTTCAAGGACGTCCGACACCGTCAGTGAGGTTCCCCGGTCGGGGATGCCGTGCTCGGTGACGACTGCCGTGACCGTATCCATGATTCCTGTGAAGGGCAGCCTTCCGGCGAGAAAGGCCTCGACGCACTCCTCGTTCGCCGCGTTGAAGACGGCGGGGGCGGTGCCGCCCAGTTCGCCGACGTGACGGGCGAGGCCGACGGAGGGGAAGGCCTCGGTGTCGAGCGGGAAGAACTCCCAGCTGGAGGCCTTGGTCCAGTCGAAGGCGGGGGCCGCGTCCGGGATCCGCTCGGGCCAGCCGATGCCGATCGCGATCGGGCCGCGCATGTCCGGTGGGGTGGCCTGGGCGAGCGTGGAGCCGTCGGTGAACTCGACCATCGAGTGGACGTACGACTGGGGGTGCACGACGACCTCGATGCGGTCGAAGGGGATGTCGTAGAGGAGGTGCGCCTCGATGACCTCCAGGCCCTTGTTCACCAGGGTCGCGCTGTTGACCGTGATGACGGGGCCCATGGCCCAGGTCGGGTGGGCGAGGGCGTCCTCCCGGGTGACGTGCGCGAGCTCCGCCCGTGTACGGCCGCGGAAGGGACCGCCGGAGGCGGTGACGACCAGCTTGCGGACGTCGGCGCGGGTGCCGGCGGCGAGGGCCTGGAAGAGGGCGGCGTGCTCGGAGTCGACCGGGATGATCTGGCCGGGCCGGGCCAGCGCCTTGACCAGCGGGCCGCCGACGATCAGCGACTCCTTGTTGGCGAGGGCGAGGGTGCGGCCGGCTTCGAGGGCGGCGAGCGTGGGCGCGAGGCCGATGGAGCCGGTGATGCCGTTGAGCACCGTGTGGCAGGGCGAGGCGGCGAGCTGGGTGGCGGCCTCGGGTCCGGCGAGGATCTCGGGGAGGGCGGCGCCGGGGCCGTGCAGCCGCACGAGCGCCTCGCGCAGCTCGGACGCCTTGTCCTCGCGGGCGACGGCGACCGCCGCGACCTTCAGCCGGTACGCCTGCTCGGCGAGCAGCTCGACCCGGCCGCCGGACGCGGCGAGGGCGGTGACCCGGAAGCGGTCGGGGTTGCGCAGGACCAGGTCGATGGCCTGGGTGCCGATGGACCCGGTGGAGCCGAGGACGACGATGTCCCGGCGGCCTTCGGCGGGATCGAAGACCACGTGCGGGTCGGCGAGAGGAGAGGGGCGGTCGCTCATGCCCCCATTCTTGCCGCAAAGACGTCGCGCCCTTCACGGGGGACGGGTGAACGCTCCGAAGAGGTCGTGCGAGAGAGGTCGTGCGAGAGAGGTCGTGCGAGAGAGGTCGTGCGTGCGAGCGGGCGGCCACGTTCCGCGCGCGGGTCGAGTCGGCGGCGGTGATGCCGGGTGCGGGGGGGCGGTGACGGCGGGGGGCGGTGACGGCGGGGGCCGGATGCCCCCGGCCCGGGGGCTCGGCCGGGAGGGCGGTACGCCCGGGGGCTGAGCCGGGAGGGCGGTACGCCCGGGGGCTGGGCCGGGGGCGGTAGGCCCAGGGGCCCAGGCCGAGGGGCCGGTGGGTCCGGGGGCCTGGGCCGGGGCCGGTAGGCGTGCCGGGCCGCGGGGGGCTGGGCGCCCGGCCGACCCTTCCTGACGAGCGTCCGGAGCGGTGGCCGGTGGGCGCCGGCTCGGCGGTGCTCCGTCACGGGATCGTGCGGTGGGCGTTCTCCTGGGTGGACGGGCCCGGCGCCGCGTCCGCGACCCACGGGCCGTCGCCCGAGGGGTCCACCACGCCCGCCTCCAGCCACTCGAAGCGGCCCGCCATGACGCCGTCCACCACCCGGCGGTCGATGTCGTCCGTGTTCGACCAGAGGCGCCCGAAGAGCTCCTCCACCCGCAGCCGCGCCTGTCGGCAGAACGCGTCCGCCAGCGCGTGGGCCTCCCGGCCGTGCGGGTCGCCCGAGGACCGCATCCACTCCGCCCGTACACACGCCGCGCTCATCGCGAAGAGCTCCGCGCCGATGTCCACGATCCGCCCGAGGAACGCCTGCTTGAGCTCCATCCGCCCCTGCCACCGCGACATCGCGTAGAACGTCGAGCGGGCCAGCTTCCTGGACGTCCGCTCCACGTACCGCAGGTGCGCCGCGAGGGCGCCGAACTCCGCGTACGCGTTCGGGAGTTGCCCCGGACCGGCGACCAGCTTCGGCAGCCAGCGCGCGTAGAAGCCGCCCGCCCTGGCCCCCGCCTTCGCCTTGTCGCCCAGCGACGCGTCCGGGTCGATGATGTCGCCCGCCACGGCCAGGTGCGCGTCGACCGCCTCGCGGGCGATCAGCAGGTGCATGATCTCGGTCGAGCCCTCGAAGATCCGGTTGATCCGGAGGTCGCGCAGGAGCTGCTCCGCCGGGACCGCCCGCTCACCGCGCGCCGCCAGCGAGTCCGCCGTCTCGTACCCCCGGCCGCCCCGGATCTGGACCAGTTCGTCGGCGATCAGACAGCCCATCTCGGAGCCGTACAGCTTCGCGAGGGCCGCCTCGATCCGGATGTCGTTGCGGTCCTCGTCGGCCATCTGGGAGGAGAGGTCGACGACCGCCTCCAGGGCGAACGTGGTCGCCGCGATGAAGGAGATCTTCGTGCCGACCGCCTCGTGCCGGGCGACCGGCTTGCCCCACTGTTCCCGTACCGCCGACCACTCTCGCGCGATCTTCAGCGCCCACTTCCCCGCGCCCACGCACATCGCGGGAAGCGAGAGCCGGCCGGTGTTCAGCGTCGTCAGCGCGATCTTGAGGCCCGCGCCCTCGGGGCCGATGCGGTTCGCGGCGGGCACCCGCACCCCGTGGAAGCGTGTGACGCCGTTCTCCAGACCGCGCAGGCCCATGAAGGCGTTGCGGTGCTCGACGGTGATGCCGGGCGAGTCCGCCTCCACGACGAAGGCGGTGATGCCGCCCCGGTGTCCCTCGGACTTCGGCACCCGGGCCATGACGACGAGCAGATCGGCGACGACGCCGTTGGTCGTCCAGAGCTTCACCCCGTCGATGACGTAACCGTCCTCGCCGTCGGGCACGGCGGTGGTGGCGAGCCGGGCCGGGTCGGAGCCCACGTCCGGCTCGGTCAGCAGGAAGGCCGAGATGTCGGTGGTGGCCAGGCGCGGCAGATAGGTGTCGCGCTGTTCCTGCGTACCGAAGATCTTCAGGGGCTGCGGTACGCCGATCGACTGGTGCGCCGAGAGCAGCGCGCCGATCGCGGGGCTCGCCGAGCCCACGAGGGCGAGGGCCCGGTTGTAGTACACCTGGGTGAGGCCGAGGCCCCCGTACTTCGTGTCGATCTTCATCCCGAACGCGCCGAGCCTCTTGAGACCGGTGACGACCTCGTCGGGGACGCGGGCCTCGCGTTCGATGAGCCGGCCGTCGATCCGGGTCTCGCAGAACTCCCGCAGCTTGGCGAGGAACGCCTCGCCACGCCGTACGTCCTCCTCGGACGGGAGCGGGTGCGGGTGGATGAGATCGAGCCGGAACCGGCCCAGGAACAGCTCCTTCGCGAAGCTGGGTCTGCGCCAGTCCTGCTCGCGCGCTGCCTCGGCGACCTGCCGGGCCTCGCGTTCCGTGACCTTGGGCCGCTGGGTGGGTGCGGACATGAGGAGCTCACCTCGCCGCTCGTCGGGTGCCTTGTGGCTACTCGTCCGTGGTACCCGATTCCGGGCCGTACGGAAAGCGGTACGGGCGGTGGTACGCGGCGGGTTCGGGAGGCGGCGCTCAGCGCGTTCCGGGCGGCGTACGCGACGAGGGGCGGGGCGCGCGCGTACGAGGACGGCCGGAGCCCCCGCACAGTGGGCTCCGGCCGTCGGTCTCGGATAACCCGTACGCCGCGTGCGTGCGTACGGGTGACAGGGCCGCCTAGAGGGCGAGGCCCGTGAGGACGAGGACGCGCTCGTAGGTGTAGTCGTCCATCGCGTACTTGACGCCTTCGCGGCCGACGCCGGACTTCTTGGCGCCGCCGTACGGCATCTGGTCGGCGCGGTAGGACGGGACGTCGCCGATGATCACGCCGCCGACCTCGAGCGCGCGGTGGGCGCGGAACGCGGTCTGCAGGTCGTGGGTGAAGACGCCCGCCTGGAGGCCGAAGTCCGAGTCGTTGACGGCGGCGAAGGCCTCGGCCTCGCCGTCGACCTTGGCGACCGTGAGGACCGGGCCGAAGACCTCGGCGCGGGCCAGGGTGACGTCGGCCGGGATGTCGGTGAGGACGGTCGGGGCGTAGGTCGCGCCCTCGCGGCCGCCACCGGTGAGCAGCTTCGCGCCGCCCTTGACGGCCTCGTCCACCCAGGCCTCGACGCGCTTGGCGGCGTCCTCGTCGACCAGCGGGCCGACGTCGGTGGCGTCGTCCGCCGGGTCACCGGTGACCTGGGCCTCGACGGCCGCGACGATCTTCGGGACGAGCCGGTCGTAGACGGTCGCGTCGGCGATCACGCGCTGCACGGAGATGCAGGACTGGCCGCCCTGGTAGTTGGAGAAGGTGGCGATCCGGGTCGCCGCCCAGTCCAGGTCCTGCTCGGACGCCCAGTCGCCGAGGACGACGGCGGCGGCGTTGCCGCCGAGCTCCAGGGTGCAGTGCTTGTGCGGCACGGACTGCTGGATGGCGTAGCCGACGGTGTCCGAGCCGGTGAAGGAGATGACCGGGAGGCGCTCGTCCCGCACGAGGGCGGGCATGCGGTCGTTCGGCACGGTCAGGATGGACCAGGAGCCGGCCGGGAGGTCGGTCTCGGCCAGCAGCTCGCCCAGGATCAGGGAGGACAGGGGGGTGGCCGGGGCCGGCTTCAGGATGATCGGGGCGCCGACGGCGATGGCCGGGGCGACCTTGTGGGCGCTGAGGTTCAGCGGGAAGTTGAACGGCGCGATGCCGAGGACGACGCCCTTGGGGATCCGGCGGGTGAGCGCCAGGCGGCCGACGCCACCGGCCTCGGTGTCGAGCCGCTGGGCCTCTCCGCCGTTGAAGCGGCGGGCTTCCTCGGCGGCGAAGCGGAAGACGGAGACGGCGCGGCCGACCTCGCCGCGCGCCCACTTGATCGGCTTGCCGTTCTCGGCGGAGATCAGCTGGGCGATCTCCTCGGTGCGCTCGGCGAGCCGCTTCGATACGTGGTCGAGGGCGGCGGCGCGGACGTGCGCCGGGGACGCGGCGAACTCGTCGACGACCGCGTGGGCGGCGGCGACGGCCTCCTCGACCTGGGCCTCGGTGGGCACGCTGACCTTGCCGACCAGACGTCCGTCAAAGGAGTTCGTGACGTCGAAGGTGGCGTCGCCGGTGGCCTCGCGGCCGGCGAGCCAGAAGGCGTGGGTGGCAGTCATTGCGTCCCGGCCCTTTCGTATCGGGGGTGCGAGCGATT
This sequence comes from Streptomyces sp. NPDC090127, assembly GCF_044746945.1. Lineage (NCBI taxonomy): Bacteria > Bacillati > Actinomycetota > Actinomycetes > Kitasatosporales > Streptomycetaceae > Streptomyces > Streptomyces sp. NPDC090127. The sequence continues at coordinate 67,423 of NZ_JBIVDE010000001.1, forward strand.
GCTCTCGTGCCACGTTAGGGCGAAGCGGGCGGACGGTGGTTTGTGCGGTGTGGAGTGGTGGGGGCGGTCGACTCCTACGGATTGGCGGAAGGGCGGTGTGCGGGCGGCGGCAGGGCGGGCGGAGGGCTGCGGGCGGCGGGCGCCCGGGGTGGGCGCAGCCCGCTCAGCGGCGGCGTTCCGTCGTCACGATCAGGCACACGCCCGCCACGACCACCGCGCCGCCGAGGGCGATGGGCCAGGTGAGGGCCTCGTTCAGGATGAGGGCGCCGAGGAGGACGGCGACGACCGGGTTGACGTACGCGTAGGTGGCGACGAGCGAGAGCGGCGCGGTCTGGAGCAGCCAGGCGTACGCGGTGAAGGCGATCAGGGACCCGAAGACGACGAGGTAGGCGAGGGCGGCCCAGGAACGGGTGGAGATCGCGGCGAGGTCGAGCCCGTGCTGCTCGCCCCTGATCAGCGCGACCGCCGCGCAGCCGAGGCCGCCGGCGACCATCTCGTACGCACTGGCGGTGAAGGGGTTGGCGGGCATCGGGATCCGGGAGGACGAGAAGGAGCCGACCGACCAGAGCAGGGACCCGACGACGACGAGGGCGACGCCGCTGATGCGGACGTCACCGCTGAGCCCGGGGAGGGTGAGGACGGCGAGTCCGGCGAGTCCGAGGAGGACGCCGGCCACGCCGCCGAGGGTGGGGCGCTCCCCGGAGACGGCCTTGAGGACGACGACCCAGGCGGGGACGACGGCGACGAGGAGTGCGGCGAGACCGGAGGGGACGGAGGTCTCGGCGAGGACGACGAGGCCGTTGCCGCCGAGGAGCAGCAGCACGCCGACGAGGGCGGCGGAGCCGAGCTGCGCGCGGGTGACCTTGAGCGCGGCGGGGCCCTGCCGCCAGGCGATCAGGCCCAGGAGGAGGAGGCCCGCGACCACGAAGCGGAGCCCGGCGGACAGGAAGGGCGGCATCGTCTCGACGACGATCCGGATCCCGAGGTAGGTCGACCCCCAGACGACGTACACGATCCCGAGTCCGGCCCAGACGGCCCCGGATATCCGGCGTCCCGACCGCTCGGGGGTGGGGACAGGAGCGGAGGGAGGAGTGAGGGGGCGGACCTCGTGAGCCGGATCGACGGGGCTTGTCATGCACAGGAGATTAGGCAACCGGATGCCAGGAGGCCAAGGAATTTGCCCGCGATCGGGCAGCAGGAGCAGGTTCTGGCGCCGAACTGGCCGGGTCTCGGCCTCCCTACCGCTCCCCCGCGTCCGTCCCCGTCGCCTTCAGGGCCAGCCACAGCTCCATGCGGACGTCCGGGTCGTCCAGGGAGCGGCCCAGGATCTCCTCGACGCGGCGCATGCGGTAGCGGAGGGTGTGGCGGTGGACGCCCAGGTCGGCCGCCGCCGCGTCCCACTGGCCGTGGCGGGAGAGCCACGCCCGTAGGGAGGCGACCAGGTCGCCGCGGCCCGTCGCGTCGTGTTCGTACAGCGCGCGCAGCATGCCGTCCGCGAAGGCGCGCACCGCGTCGTCGGCCAGCAGCGGCAGGACGGAGCCCGCCGCCAGGTCCTCGTGCTCGACCAGCGCCTTGCCCCGCCGCCGCGCCACCGACAGCGCCTGCTCGGCCTGCTTGTACGCGGCGGCGGCAGCGATCGGGCCCGCCGGGGCGGAGAGCCCGACGACGACACCGGCGTCCTCCGCGTCCCGCTCGCTGTACGCCTCACAGGCCGAGACGACCGCCCCGCCGTCCCCGGCCAGGACCAGCAGGCGCTCCTCGCCCTCCGGCACCGTCAGAACCGTCTCGCCCGCGCGCGCCGCCGCCGACTCCAGGGCCTCGGCCAGCTCAGGGAGCGGCGGCTCGCCCTCCCGCTCCCCCGGCACCGGCTCGGCGATGAGCAGCCGGAAGGGGGCGTCGAGGAGCCCGCCGTACAGGTCGCCGGCGACCGCCCGCGCGTGGTCCGGCTGGCCGGACAGCATCATCCGCAGCACCGCCGCGCCGAGTCGCGCCTCGGCCGCCTGGAGCGAGCGCGAGCGCTCGGTGGTCAGCGTGAGCAGGGCGATCGCGGAGTGCACGGCGTATCGTTCCGCCGTCCCGAGCGGCGCGCCCGTGCCGACCGCGAGCGCGCCCCTGACCCGCCGCCCCGTGCCGAGGGACTGGAGCTCGACCCGGTCCTCCGTGCCGCCGACGACCGCGCTCGCGGGCGCGGGCCGCTCCCGGAGCCGTTCGACGTCGGGGGTCAGTCGGGCGGCCCGGCGCGCCGCCCACTCGGGGGAGGCGGCGAGGACGGTCCCGGAGGTGTCGTAGAGCGCCGCCCAGCCGTCCACATGGGCCGCGAGCCGCGCGACGACCGCGACGGGGCCCTCCGCGAGCGCGGCCCTGGTCATCTCGCGCTGGGCCTCGAAGCCGGCCGTGACCGCCCGGTACTGGTCGGCCGCGATGGCCGCGGAGACGGCCTTGCTGATGGCCAGGAACGGGGTCCGGCGCGGTACTTCGAGCAGCGGGAGGCCCTCCGCCCGCGCGGCCTCCACGAGCGTGGCCGGAATGTCCTCGTAGTTGACGCCGATGGCGAAGCCGAGCCCCACCACGCCCGCGCCGAGCAGCCGCCGGACGTAGCGGCGCATCGCGTCGGCGTCCCCGGCGTCCAGGGTGAGCGCGGTGGTGAGCAGCAGTTCGCCGCCCTCCATGTAGGGGACCGGGTCGGCGAGCTCGCTGACGTGGGCCCAGCGCACGGGGGTGTCGAGGCGGTCCTCACCCGCGCGGACGGTGAGCTTGAGAGCCGAGTGCTGGACGAGGGAGGCGAGGGTGGGCGGCATTGGGGACCGTCGGACCTTTGAGCGAGGGGGCGCCGCTCAGCCGAGCGGCGCACTCGATTGTGCCAGGGCCCGCGAGCGCCCGCTCCGGCTCGACGGTGGCGACGACCGCTTCAGGCCCCCGCTCCGGCCCCCGGCGCCCCGTCTCCCGGCCCCGGGCCGTTCCTCAGCCCCGCAGGTCCACCAGGAGCGGCGGCGTGTGTTCGCCGCGCACATGGGTCAGTGACAGGACGGCGTGCCCGGCGGGGACGGCGTGCGCGAGGTCCGAGGCCGACCAGCGCTCGCGCTCCACCTCCCGTACGGTCACGGCCTCCGCCGTCGCCGCCCGGCCGGTCACCAGCCGGCGCATGAAGTGCAGGGCCTTGGTCAGGGGCTCGTCGGAGATGATCTGCCGGTTGGTGACGTCCCGGGTCTGCACCCACTCCGTGCCCCAGGTCTCGGCGAACCGGCCGCCGTCCCACGGCGCGATCCCGGCGAACACCATCCGGCAGCCGACCGCCCCGAGCAGCGGGCCGCGCAGCGCCTCCGGTACGTCCTCCAGGCTGCGGAGCGCGAGGACGACGCCCGCGTGGGCGGAGCGCAGCCGTTGCAGGGCCCGTACGGAGTCGCCGGTGACGGTGTACGTCGCGTCGTCGAGGACCAGGCAGGCGAAGAGGGACCGGTCGCGACGGGCGAGGGCCGCCTCCGCGAACTGGGCGAGCAGCAGCCGGGAGACGATCCGGGACGCCTCGGCGTGCCCGCGTTCGGGCAGGTCGACGCGGACGCGGAGCGGGTGCTCGACGGCGCCGAGGGAGAACTGCGGCCGTTCCCGAGCGCCTTCGCCGCCCTCCGTGCGGAAGAAGCCGGCGAAGGCCGGCCGGTCGAGGAAGGCGATGCGCTCGGCGAGCAGGACACCGACCTCGTCGCCGCGGTCCGCCTGCCGCCCGCGCGCGTCGAGCTCGCGCAGCTGGGCGGGGTCGTCGGCGACGGCGGCCCGCAGCGCCGCGAGCGGCTCGGGCGCTCCCGTGAGCAGCTCCCGCAGCTCCGGCACGCCGGGGAAGCGGCCGTACGCGGCCCGGAACGGGCCGATCAGCTGGGCGAGTGCGGTGCCGGCCCGGCGGCTGTCGGCGACGAGGTCCCCGACGAGCGCCTCGGCGAGGATCCGGGCGGCTTCGTCGGGGTCGTCGGCGCCGCCGTACAGGTCGAGGTCGTGGGTGGACCCGGGCCGCCCGACGGAGACGACGACGTCGAAGGAGTCGTCGGGACCGAGGGCGGCGCCCTGGGCGGTGACGGCGACGACGGCGGCCCGGTTGGCGAGCGCCTGGAGGCAGAGTGCCTCGACGACGGGCCGGACCAGGCGCACGGTCTTGCCGGCACCCGCGGGCCCGACGGCGAGCAGCGAGGTCCCGAGCACGGCCGGTTCCAGAGCGACGCCGGTGGTGCGCCGGGCATAGGGGTTGCGCGGGTGGTCGGCGGCGGTGCCGATGAGGACCTGGCCGGTGGCGAGGTCGTGGGTGGCGGTACGGACGGGCAGGTCGCGCAGGCCCGAGGGGTGGCCGCAGGCGGCCGCGCCCCGGGTGCGCACGGCGTCGGTGAAGGCGGCGAGGCGCTCGGGCCGGGTCCGTACGCCCTGCCAGGCGCGGCGGATCCGGGCGTAGTCGACGTCCCCGAGCGCGCCCTGCCGGGTGGCCTCGGCGAGCTGGGCGGCGGCCTCGGGCAGCCCGGCGTCCCGCAGCTCGGACCACTCGGCGGGGTCGGCGCCGGGCGGGGGCGGCGGGGCGGCGGCCGTCGCCCCGGCGGGGCCGCCGAACCGGCGGCGTACGGCGGGCCAGGCGCCGGCCCGGCCGACGGCCGCGACGAGGGCGGCGATCAGGAGGACGTAGTAGAGGTTGGAGACCCAGGTGAGCCAGGTGACCGTGCGGGGCATCTCGCGCCAGACGCCCGGCACCAGCACGAAGAGGGGCCAGACGGGCACGCCGTAGCGCTGCCAGATCTCACGCCAGTTGCCGACGCGGCCGAAGCCGACGGCGAAGAGGGTGAGGAGGATCCCGTACCAGAGGTAGACCGCGCCGACGTAGACCGCGAAGTCGGGGCTGGTGGCGGCGCGCCACTCCTCGGGGACGAGCCACAGCATCGGCAGCAGCCACCAGTCGTTGACGAAGATCCACCACCCCTCCAGGTAGCCGTTCCAGAGGAGCGACCAGAGGAGCCAGCCGCAGAGGTACGCGACGAACGCGCCGGTGATCAGCTGGCGGCCGGGGACGAGGTCGGGTTCGCTCTCGGGCCGCTCGCGGTGGCCGAGCCGCCAGATGCCGGGGGCTGCGGCGGGGCGGGGGATACGGAGCCAGTCGGCGACGCCGATGCGGGTGGGCGCGTGGGTGGGCGGTGGCGGTACGGGCGTACGGGGTCCGGCCTGGGAGGTCCGCGGTACCCGGGACGGGGGCCCGGCCGGCACGGGCGGTCCCGCCGGGCGCGGAACCGCGCCCGACCCGGGATCGCGCGGCTCGCCGCCGCCCCGGGTGTCGCGTGACTCGTACGTGCCGTCGGTCTCCATGAAACCCCTGCCCCCTGACCAGCCAGGTCGCCGCATCTGTGCCACCGTCAATCTAGTGGGCGCGGACCGGGCCGGAGCGGTTTCCCCGCCGCCATGTCCACACCGGACAAGGACATACCCCGCAACACTCCCGATCGGCGCATGCCCGCGCGCCTCCCCCGCGCCTAGCCTGCGGAAGAAACCCACAAGAGCGTCCAGAACACCCCAGGAGCCCCGCATGAACGCTGTCCCGCAGGAGCGGCGCGTCGTCACCGCCATCCCCGGTCCGAAGTCGCAGGAGCTTCAGGCCCGCCGCCTCGACACCGTGGCCGGCGGCGTGGGCTCCGTCCTGCCCGTCTTCACCGCGAAGGCCGGCGGCGGCATCATCGAGGACGTCGACGGCAACCGCCTGATCGACTTCGGCTCCGGCATCGCCGTGACCTCCGTCGGCGCCTCCGCCGAGGCCGTCGTGCGCCGCGCCGCCGCGCAGCTCGCCGACTTCACGCACACCTGTTTCATGGTGACGCCGTACGAGGGGTACGTCGAGGTCTGTGAGGCGCTCGCCGAGCTGACCCCGGGCGACCACGCGAAGAAGTCCGCGCTCTTCAACTCGGGCGCCGAGGCCGTCGAGAACGCGGTCAAGATCGCCCGTTCGTACACCAAGCGTCAGGCCGTCGTCGTCTTCGACCACGGCTACCACGGCCGCACCAACCTCACGATGGCGCTGACGGCGAAGAACATGCCGTACAAGCAGGGCTTCGGTCCGTTCGCCCCCGAGGTCTACCGCGTACCGGTCGCCTACGGCTACCGCTGGCCCACCGGCGCCGAGAACTGCGGCCCCGAGGCCGCCGCGCAGGCGATCGACAACATCACCAAGCAGATCGGCGCCGAGAACGTCGCCGCGATCATCATCGAGCCGGTCCTCGGCGAGGGCGGCTTCATCGAGCCGGCCAAGGGCTTCCTGCCGGCGATCGTGAAGTTCGCCAACGACAACGGCATCGTCTTCGTCGCCGACGAGATCCAGTCCGGCTTCTGCCGCACCGGCCAGTGGTTCGCGTGCGAGGACGAGGGCATCGTCCCGGACCTGATCACGACCGCCAAGGGCATCGCGGGCGGCCTGCCGCTCGCCGCCGTCACGGGCCGCGCCGAGATCATGGACTCCGTGCACGGCGGCGGCCTGGGCGGCACCTACGGCGGCAACCCGGTGGCCTGCGCCGGCGCGCTCGGCTCCATCGAGACCATGAAGGAGCTCGACCTCAACGCCAAGGCGAAGAACATCGAGTCCGTCATGAAGGCCCGCCTGTCGGCGATGGCGGAGAAGTTCGACGCCATCGGTGACATCCGCGGCCGCGGCGCCATGATCGCCATCGAGCTGGTCAAGGACCGCGCCACCAAGGAGCCGAACCCGGAGGCCGCGGGCGCGCTGGCGAAGGCCTGCCACGCCGAGGGCCTGCTGGTCCTGACCTGTGGCACCTACGGCAACGTGCTCCGCTTCCTGCCGCCGCTGGTCATCGGTGACGACCTCCTGAACGAGGGTCTCGACATCATCGAGAACGCGTTCGGGCAGATCTGAGCCGATCCACACGCGGTGTGAAGAGAGTGTGGGGGGCCGATGGCGGGATGGAGATCCGGCTGTCGGTCCCCTTCTTCCTGCCGTACGGTTTCTGCAGATGAGAGAAACACCCCGCTCGCAGGTGACTGCGGGCGACAACCGGGCGGAGCCTCCCCAGCCCCGTCCTGGTCGCGCCCTGGCGCACACCACTGGAGCCTCGTGCTCCGGAACTCCTCACCGATCGGATGGCCGCCCGCCCCACACCCCCCGGGGCGCGCGGCAGCCCGATCACCTCGGACGCCCCGGAACCACCCCCCCTGTTCCGGGGCGTCCGGCTGTCTTCTCGGCGGTCGTGCTGCTGGCGGCCCTCACCTGGCAGGTCCTGGTGCGGGGCCCGCTGGCGCGCCTGGACGAGCACGCGTCACGCGCCCTGGTCGACCTCGTCCCCCGCCCCCTCTCCGAACTCGGCGCCGACCTCGGCAACATGACGGTCGCCCTCCCGGTCCTGGCCTGCGCGATGGCGTACGCGGCCTGGCGCGGCCGCCGCTCCCAGGCCCTCTTCGCGGGGCTGACGATGGCGCTGGTCCCGCTCCTGGTCATCCCCCTGAAGGAGTGGACGGCCCGCCCGGGCCCCCTGGAACCGTGGGCAGCCGGCTACTACCCCTCGGGCCACACGGCGACCGCGATGGTGGCGTACGTCGGCGCCGCCTACCTGGTCTCGACCCGCCTGCTCCCGCCGGCCGCCCTCCTCACCGCCCTGACCGCCACGGGCCTGATCCTCCGCGGCTACCACTGGCCCCTGGACGTCCTGGCCTCGGTCGCCCTCTGCGTCCCCCTGCTGCGCTGGCCCGTCGTCGCCGAGCGATACGGTCGCCGCACGATCTTGACCGACGATCCGGGGAGCAGACATGACGTGGGGACGGCCGGGAGTGCCGGGGGACCTGCCGGCACCTGAGGTGCTGTGGGCGCGCTGGGCCCTCGTCGCCGTGGTGGAGGCGACCACCGAGGCGGAGGAGAGCGCGCGCTACCGCACCGGCACCTGGATCGACGAGGAGGGGCTCCACCTCGACGACTGCGGCTGCACCTGGTGGACGTTCTCGCGCATGGCCGACGGCAGGTACGTGCTCTTCGGCGAGGACGAGTCGAGCGAGGTCAAGTGGCACCGGCCGCCGGTCGACATGCTGGCGGGCGCGCCGGACTGGCTCCCCCACGAGGAGCTGCGGGACCGCCTCGAAGGGAACGAACTGGGCTGCGTCTACTGGTACGAGAACGGCGCCTGGGCGCGCGCGCCGTACCCCGGCGACCTGGGTGACGACGGACTCGACTGCGGGATGAGCCGTTTCGTGGTCCGCGTCGAGGCCCTGCGTCTGCTGGACGAGCGTGTCCGCCGCGACGGCGGGACGTCCGCAGCGGCCCTGCTGGAGCACGCCGAGCACCGGCGTCTGACCCCGGAGCTCCTGGAGTCCCTCGTCGCTCCCGCCGACGGATCGGCCCCGGACCTTCCGGCCATGACCCGGGCCCTGCACCGCGCGGGTCTGGCGCCCCGTACGGCCGCGGCGGGCTGATCGTCCGTACCGCGGACGGGCGGTCCGGAGTCACGTGAGCGGCTCCGGACCGGCCGTCCTGCGGCGGACGGATCGACCGTCAGCTCCAGCGGTAGGCGTCGAAGTTGCGGCTGAACTCACCGCCGTTGAAGCGGTCCCAGTTGATCGACCAGGTCATCAGGCCGCGCAGGGCGGGCCAGGTGCCGTGGGTCTGGTACGGGCCGCAGTTCTGCTTCTTCGTCAGGCAGTCCAGGGCCTTGTTGACCTCGGACGGGGTCGTGTGGCCGTTGCCCGCGTTCGGGGAGGCGGGCAGACCGATGGCGACCTGTTCCGGGCGGAGGGCCGGGAAGACGCGGTCGGGGTTGCCGGCGACCGGGAAGCCGGTGAGGAGCATGTCGGTCATGGCGATGTGGAAGTCCGCGCCGCCCATGGAGTGGTACTGGTTGTCGAGGCCCATGATCGGGCCCGAGTTGTAGTCCTGGACGTGGAGCAGGGTGAGGTCGTCGCGCAGGGCGTGGATGACCGGCAGGTAGGCGCCGGCCCGCGGGTCCTGGCCGCCCCACTGGCCGGAGCCGTAGAACTGGTAGCCGAGCTGGACGAAGAAGGTCTCCGGGGCCATCGTCAGGACGAAGTCCGCGCCGTACTTGGCCTTCAGGGACTTGACGGCCGAGATCAGGTTGACGATCACCGGGCTGGTGGGACTGCGGAAGTCGGTGTCGCCCGTGTTCAGCGACAGCGAGTGGCCCTCGAAGTCGATGTCCAGGCCGTCGAGTCCGTACTCGTCGATGATCTTCGAGACCGAGGAGACGAAGGCGTCGCGGGCGGCCGTGGTGGAGAGCTGGACCTGGCCGTTCTGGCCGCCGATGGAGATCAGGACCTTCTTGCCCGCGGCCTGCTTGGCCTTGACGGCCGCCTTGAAGTCGGCGACGGACTCCACGTTCGGGCACTCGGTGGCCGGGCAGAGCGAGAAGCGGATGTCTCCGGAGGTCACCGAGGTCGGCTCGCCGAAGGCGAGGTTGATGACGTCCCAGGAGTCGGGGACGTCGGCCATCCGGGTGTAGCCGGAGCCGTTGGCGAAGCTGGCGTGGAGGTAGCCGACGAGCGCGTGGGCGGGCAGGTCACCGCCGGGGTTGCCGCCTCCGCCGGAGGTCGTGGTCGCCGTCACGGCCGTGGACCTCGCCGACTCGCCCGCGCTGTTCACGGCGGAGACCTGGAAGGTGTACGCGGTCGAGGGCGCGAGCCCGGTCGCGGTGTACGAGGTGCCGGTGACGGTCCCCGCCAGGGCGCCGCCCCGGTAGACCTTGTAGGAGGTGGCTCCGGAGACCGCCGGCCAGGACAGCGGTACGGAGGTGGAGCTCGGCGAGCCCGCCGTGAGGCCGGTGGGGACCGCCGGTATCTGGACGGGGGCGCCGCCGGGGCCGAAGAGCGAGAGGTCGTCGGCGTGGTAGGCGCCGGTGCCGTACCAGCCGTGGGTGTAGAGGGTCACGGAGGTGGTGGAGGCGCCGGTGGTGAAGGTGGTGCTGAGCTTCTGCCAGTCGGGGGCGGACTGGGTCCAGGTGGAGACGTCGGTCGTGCCGGTGCCGGACGCGCCGAGGTAGACGTAGCTGCCGCGCACCCAACCGCTCAGCGTGTAGGCGGAGTTCGGCTTGACGGTGACGGTCTGGGAGCACCGGGCCTGGTCGCTGCCGGCCGGGGTCGCCCGGAGCGCCTTCGTCCCGCCGTGCACGGGGGACGCGACGACAACTCCGCTGCCCGCCGTACAACTCCAGCCGTCCAGGCCGGCTTCGAAGCCGCCGTTGCGCGCCAGTTCGGAGTCGGCCGCCTGGGCCACGGGGGTGAGGGCGGCGAGTCCGCCGGCGGCGAGCACGCCCGCCAGGGCGAGGACGAGAGGGCGGGTGCCGATGGTGCGGGGGGTGCGTCTGGTGCCTCGGGATCCTGTGGTGCGGTCCACAACTGCCTCCGGGGGTGGGGGAATCGAGGTGGAGCGCGCCACAGCATGGTCCAGACCAATCAAGTGGTCAAGACCTCTGCCCGTCTTCCCCGCGCGCCAGACCGCCCGCCGCCTCGTGCATCGCCAGCTCCAGGAGCGCGGCGTCATTGAGGGTGCCGGTCCCGTCCGGCGTCACCAGCCAGCGCACACCGCCGGCCGTCCGGCCGGGGTAGGGGACGACGATCCAGGTGCCCCGGCCCGCACCGCGCACCCCCGTGCCGAGCCAGCGGGAGGCCGTGCCGGGCGGCACGAAGAAGCCCATCCGCGCCTCCCCGAAGTCGGCGAGGACCGGGCCGGGCCGGTCCACGAGCCGGGTCAGGACGTCGAGCGTGGGATAGCCGAGCTCCCCCGGCAGGATCAGGACGTCCCACCGCCTGCCGGCCGGCAGCAGCGCGATCCCGAGCGGATTGCGCTCCCACTCCCACCGGCAGGCGTCGGGATCCGGTGCCACCGACGCCAGCCATTCCACCGCGGTCTTGGCCGCCCCCGAACCAGTCATGGCCTACGGCCTCCCTTCCGTCCGCGGACACGGTGTCCGCACACGGGAGAGCGGGGTCGGTGACGATCATTACGCGGGTTCGGCCCGCCAGTTGGCAGTGACCTGAGTCACAGAGCGAGGAAGGGGGCGCCTCGGGGCTCCCCCGCCGGTCCCCGGCCCCTCCTTCGGCGCGCGCCCGTTCGGGTGGAGAGCGGTGGGCGAGGTCGTCGGCCTCCCGGTCCCGCCCGCCGCCCCGTGTTCGGATGGCCCTCCGTACGCGCGCCGCACTCGCCCCGGGAGCACCCATGTCGAATCCCACCCCACCGGGCAGAGGACTGCTGCGGCGGCTGGGCGAGTGGTCCGCCCGCCACTTCGTCGTCGTGCTGGTCGCCTGGGTCGTGGCACTGGGCGCCCTCATCGGGCTGAACCACGCGTACGGGGGCGAGTACTCCGACAACTACTCGCTGCCGGGCACCCAGTCCCAGAACGGCCTCGACGTGCTCCGCGCGCACGATCCCGCCGCCGGCGGCTACGGCGCCCAGGTGGTGCTGTACGACGGCGCCAAGCCGCTCACCGAGTCCGGCGACCAGGTCTCGTCCGCGGTGGACTCGCTGAAGAAGCTCCCGCACGTCCTGACCGCCACGAGCCCGCTGCCGGCGCCCGGCGCCCAGCCGCCCGCGCCACCCCCGGGCACCCCCGACGTCGGTCCGCTGTCCACCGACGGGAAGACCGGGTACATCACCGTCCGGTTCGACGTCCAGCCCGGCACCCTCGGCGACGACTACCTGACCGGTGTGGACAGCGCCGTGGAGCCGCTGCGCGCCGCCGGGGTCCAGGTCGAGTACGGCGGTTCGCTGGGTGAACTCGCCCGGCCCGAGGCGAACGACCGGACGAGCGAGGCGATCGGGTTCGGCGTCGCGATCGTCGTCCTGATCATCGGCTTCGGCAGTCTGATCGCCGCCGTACTGCCCCTGGTCACCGCCCTGGTCGCGGCCCTCTGCGGCCTCGCGATCCTCGGTCTCCTCGCCGCCGTGTGGACCTTCGCGACCGTCTCCCCCACCCTGGCCACGATGATCGGCATCGGCGTCGGCATCGACTACGCGCTCTTCCTCATCACCCGGCACCGGCAGTTGCTGATGAACGGCCGGGACCCGGTCACCGCGGCCGGCATCGCGACCGCGACCAGCGGACGGGCCGTCCTCGTCTCGGGCTGCACCGTCATCATCGCCCTCGGCGGCCTGTGGGTCTCCGGGCTGAGCTTCATCGGGCTGCTCGGCCTGGCCGCGACCTCCACCGTGGTCACGGCCGTCGCCGGGGCCCTCACGCTCGTCCCGGCGATGCTCGGGCTGATCGGGCGCCACATCGACCGGCTGCACCTGCGGGCCCCCGTCGCCGAGGCCGACGAGACGACCGGCGAGGCACACGGCACCTGGCACCGCTACGCGCTGCGGGTGGAACGCCGTCCCTGGTGGTTCCTGACCTCGGGCGTCGTCGTCCTCGTGGTGCTCGCCATCCCGCTGTTCTCCATCCAGCTCGGCCACATCGGCGACGGCGCGGACCCGAAGTCCTTCACCGACCGGCGCGCCTTCGACCTGATGTCCACGGCCTTCGGGCCCGGCTCCAACGGGCCGCTGACGCTGGTGATCGACCAGACCTCGGTCCCGGCGGCGGACCGTTCCGCGCTCGCGAGCCAGGCGCAGAAGGCGCTCACCGGCGTTCCCGACACCGTCCTGATCACCCCGCTCACGCCGACCTCCGACGGCGACGTCCTGCTCGCCACGGCCTACTCGGTCGCCGCCCCGCAGGACGAGCGGACCACGTCCCTGACCAACCACCTGGCCGACGACGTCCTCCCGCAGGCGGTCGACGGCACCACGGCGGCCACGTACGTCACCGGCACCACCGCCAGCCAGGTGGACTTCCTCGACATCGTCTCCAGCCGGCTGCTGCTCATCATCGCGGTGGTCGTCGCCCTGGCGTTCCTCGTCATCCTGGTCGTCTTCCGCGGCCCGCTCGTCGCCGCCAAGGCGGCGGTGCTCAACATGCTGTCCATCGCCGCCTCGTACGGCGTCGTCGTCGCCGTCTTCCAGTGGGGCTGGGGCGGCCCGGCGCTCGGGGTCTCCGGCGACGTGCCCATCGAGAGCTATGTGCCGATGATGATGTTCGCCATCGTCTTCGGCCTCTCCATGGACTACGAGATCTTTTTGCTGTCCCGGGTCCACGAGGCGTGGCTGCGCACCGGCGACGCGAAGGCGAGCGTGGCCCACGCCCTGGAGATCACGGCGCGGGTCATCACCTGCGCGGCGCTCATCATGGTGAGCGTCTTCGCTGCCTTCATCCTCAACGACAGCATCGTGGTGAAGATGATGGGGCTCGGCCTCGCCGCGAGCGTGCTCATCGACGCGACGGTCGCGCGTCTGCTGCTGGTGCCGGCCGTGATGACGCTGCTCGGCAAGTGGGCCTGGTGGACCCCGCGCTGGCTGGACAGGATCCTGCCGCACGTCGACACGGAGGGCGAGGGCGAGCTGGCGCAGGCGGGCGGCGACGGCACGGCGGGGTCGCGGAAGACTCCGTGACGGCCACCGCTCGGCCCGCCCGGCGCATTGCCCCGGACCGGTCGTGCCGAGCGGTCCGGCCGGCCCCGGAGGCGGTCCGAGACACCGCCGTGACCTGCGGAAAGATCCACGAGGGGGTTACCGCGGGTTTCGCGACCACGCGCACAGGATCGTCACCGAACCGACATACCGAGCGGTCGGAAACCCCTTATGCGGGGGCTATACCCATGAGTAACGTACGCGGACCACCGGCGCCACCCGCCCGTTCCCCGGGGCGGCAAGGAGCGAGATCGATGTCGTACCACCAGCCTTTCCCCGGCCCACCGCCCATACCCCGGCACCGGAATTCCGGGCGGCACCGCCATGAGGCGGGGTCGCAGTCCTGGGAGGGTGGATCGCCGTCCTGGGACACCGATCCACAGGAAGCCTGGGACTCGTCCCCGCGAGCGTGGGACTCCTCGCCGCAGGACCGGGACTCCACGCGGCAGCCCTGGGACGCGTCCCCGCAACCGCCCGCCGCCACCCGCGAGCGTGATGATCTGCACCGGCTCGGAGCGGCCTACCGCAGGCTCCGCCGCGTCGCCACCTTCACCGCGCTCGGCTACTTCGTCATCTTCCTTCTCCTGTCCGGCTACGCCCCCTCGATGATGACCGGCAACCTCGCCGGTGGTCTCACCGCCGGTCTGGCCCTGGGGCTCCTCCAGTTGCCCGTGGCGCTGGCCGCGATCGCGCTGTACGAGCGGATCGCGCGCCACCGCGTCGACCCGCTCGCCGCGGCGATCCGCGAGCGCGCCGAGCGGGCGGCCGCGGCAGCCGCGCCCCGGCCGGAACGCCCGAGCCCCTCCGGACGTCCCGTGTGGCAGCGGCCCACCGGAGGTGCGGGCGCATGACCAGCTTCAGCTCCGAGGCCCAGACCATGTCGCTGATGGCGTTCATCGCGGTCATCACCGTCACGCTTCTGCTGTGCGTGATGACCGGCCCCGACCGTGACGACCTGGGCGACTTCTACACCGGCTACCGCTCGCTCTCCCCCGTGCAGAGCGGCCTCGCGATCGCCGGCGACTACATCTCCGCCGGCACCGTGCTCGGCACCATCGGCATCATCGCGCTCGTCGGCTACGACGGCGTCACGCTCGCCCTGAGCACCGTGCTCTCGCTGGTCCTGATGATGTTTCTGCTCGCCGAACCGCTGCGTAACGCCGGCCGGTTCACGATCGGCGACGTCTTCACCCGGCGTCTCCCCGGCCCCGCCGTGCGGATCACCACGGCCGCGGTCACCCTGACCGCCCTGCTGCCGCTGGTGATCTTCCAGCTCGCGGGCGCCGGTGATCTCCTCTCCGTCGTCCTCGGCGTCGACGCCGACGGCTTCAAGACCGGGGCGATCGTGTTCCTGGGCCTGCTGATGATCGCGTACGCGGCCATCGGCGGCATGAAGGGCACCGCCTTCATCCAGATCGTCAAGACCGTCGCCCTGCTCGGCGCGTCCCTCGCGATCGCCACGCTCATCCTCAACCGCTTCGACTTCAGCCTGCCCTCCCTGCTGGACGCCGCCAAGCGCGGCAGCGGGGCGGGCGAGGCCTACCTCGCCTCCGGTCTGCAGTTCGGCGGCAACGAACTCGACATGATCAGCACGCAGTTGACGGTCGTGCTCGGCGCCGCGGTGCTGCCGCAGATCACCATGCGCATGTTCACCGCGCGCAGCGCGGCAGCCGTGCGGCGCTCGATGTCCTGGGCCGTGTCGACCGTCGTCGTGACCTGTCTGCCGATCGCCGTCATCGGCTTCGGCGCGGCGGCGATCGTCGGCCACAAGGGGATCGTCGCCGGCGACCCGCAGGGCAAGACAGCGTTCCTCATGGTCAGCCAGGCCGTCATGGGAACGGACCAGACGACCGCCGAGGCACTGCTGTTCACGGCCGTGGCGACAGCCATCTTCCTCACCCTGCTGGCCTCGGTCGCCGGGATCACCCTCGCCTGCGCCAACACCCTGGCGCACGACCTCATCACGCACGGGCTGCGCCGCAAGGCGCGACTGAAGGCATCCGCGGAGATGGCCATCGCCCGGACCGCCGCGGCGGGCGTCGGGCTCGTGGCGATCGCGATCGCCGCCGGTGCACGGCACCTGAACCTCCAGGCACTGCTCACCCTGTCGTTCTGCATCGGCGCGTCCGCGGTCGCACCGGCGCTCGTCTACAGCCTCTTCTGGCGCCGCTACTCCCGTACGGGACTGCTCTGCACCCTCATCGTGGGCAGCGCCTCCGCGTTCGTCCTCATGACCGGCAGCAACCTGGTGTCCGGATCACCCCAGGCGATCTTCCCCGACCAGGACTTCAACTGGTTCCCGTTCACCACGTCGGGCATCCTCTCGGCCCCGCTGGGCTTCCTCGCGGGCTGGCTCGGCACGGTGCTCTTCGAACGTGACCCGGCCGGCCAACGCATGCGGTACGAAGCGGTGGAGGCGACGATCCTGGCCGGCGCACCCGCGGCGAACAGCGCCTCCGAGTCCTGACGCGCCCGCCCCGACGCAGGGGCGCCCGGCCTGAAGTCCCAGGCCGGGCGCCCCTGCGGCTGTCCCGAGGTGCTGGGGGCCGCTCGTTCGGATCGTGCCGGGCTCGCGTCCCTGGTACCGCCCGATCCGATCGACACCCCCTAGCTGTCGAAGCCCAGGCCGACGCGGTCCATGGCCTTCAGCCACAGATTGCGCCGGCCGCCGTTCTCGTCGGCGCGGGCGAGGGACCACTTGGTGAGGCCGATGCCGGCCCAGGCGATCGGCTCCGGCGGGAACGGCAGCGGCTTGGAGCGGACCATCTCCAGCTCCGTCCGCTCGGTGCGCTCCCCCGCCAGCAGGTCGAGCATCACGTCGCCGCCGAAGCGGGTGGCGCCGACGCCGAGACCGGTGTAGCCGGCCGCGTACGCGACCTTGCCCTGGTACGCCGTACCGAAGAAGGCCGAGAAGCGGGAGCAGGTGTCGATCGCGCCGCCCCAGGCGTGGCTGAAGCGGAGCCCCTCCAGCTGCGGGAAGCAGCGGAAGAAGTGCTCGGCGAGCTTCAGGTACGTCTCCGGGCGGTGGTCCATCTCGGCGGTTACCTTGCCGCCGAAGCGGTAGATCGCGTCGTAGCCGCCCCACAGGATCCGGTGGTCGGCGGTGATCCGGAAGTAGTGGAACTGGTTGGCGCTGTCGCCGAGGCCCTGGCGGTTCTTCCAGCCGACGGCGGCGAGCTGCTCGGGCGAGAGCGGCTCGGTCATCAGGGCGTAGTCGTAGACGGGGACGGTGTAGGGGCGGACCCGCTTGACCAGCGACGGGAAGACGTTGGTGCCGAGCGCGACCCGGCCGGCGAGGATCCTGCCGTACGGGGTGCGCACGCCCATGCCCGCGCCGACGGCGACCAGATCGAGGCCGGGGGTGTTCTCGTAGATCCGTACGCCCAGGTCCTGCGCCGCGCGCTTGAGGCCCCAGGCCAGCTTGGCGGGGTTGAGCATGGCGACCCCGCGCCGGTCCCACAGACCGCCGAGGAAGGTCGGGGAGTCGACCTCCGCGCGGACCGCGTCGCCGTCGAGGAGTTCGAGGCCGTCGGCGAGACCGAGCCGCTCGATCTCCTCGTACACCTCGTGGAGTTCCTCGACCTGGTACGGCTCGGTGGCGACGTCGATCTCGCCGGTGCGCTCGAAGTCGCAGTCCAGCGCGTAGCGGGCGACCGCCGCCTCGATGGCGTCGAGGTTGCGCTCGCCGAGCTCCTCCAGCTTCGGCAGCTCGTCCGGCCAGCGGGCGAGCCCGTTGCCGAAGCCGTGGGTGAGGGAGGCGGCGCAGAAGCCTCCGTTGCGGCCCGAGGCGGCCCAGCCCACCTCGCGGCCTTCGATCAGGACGACATCCCGGGAGGGGTCGCGCTCCTTGGCGAGGAGCGCGGTCCACAGTCCGCTGTAGCCGCCGCCGACGACGAGAAGGTCGCACTTCTCGGTGCCGGTGAGGGCGGGCAGGGCGCCGGGCTTGCCGGGATCTTCCAGCCAGAAGGGGACGGGCCGGGCGTCGGAGAGAGATTGTGCAGCGAGACGCATGGCGACTGGGGCCATGGTTTCCAACTCCTTCAGGTGTTACGGGGTCTGCTCAGCTTGTCGCTGTTTTCTTGCGCCGGTTCGAGATGATCTGTCCGGCTACCACCACCAGTACAGCAAGGACGAACATCGCTGTGCCGATGACGTTGATCTGGACGGGCGTACCGCGCTGTGCCGAGCCCCAGACGAACATGGGGAAGGTGACGGTCGAGCCCGCGTTGAAGTTGGTGATGATGAAGTCGTCGAACGAGAGCGCGAAGGCGAGCAGCGCGCCGGCGGCGATGCCGGGGGCGGCGATCGGCAGCGTGACCCGTACGAAGGTCTGCACCGGGCCCGCGTAGAGGTCGCGCGCGGCTTCCTCCAGGCGCGGGTCCATGGACATCACGCGCGCCTTGACGGCCGTCACCACGAACGACAGACAGAACATGATGTGGGCGATCAAAACCGTCCAGAACCCCAGCTCGGCGCCCATGTTGAGGAAGAGCGTGAGCAGGGAGGCGGCCATGACGACCTCGGGCATGGCCATCGGCAGGAAGATCAGCGAGTTGATCGCGCCGCGCGCCCGGAAGCGGTAGCGCACCAGCGCGAAGGCGATCATCGTGCCGAGGACCGTGGCGCCGACGGTGGCCCAGGCGGCGATCTGCAACGACAGGGTCAGGGAGCCGCACATGTCGGCGACACCGCAGGGGTCCTTCCAGGCGTCCAGGGAGAAGCGCTGCCAGGCGTAGTTGAAGCGGCCGTTCGGCTTGTTGAACGAGAACACCATCACGACGATGTTCGGCAGGACCATGTACGCGAGCGTCAGCAGGCCCGCGATGACGACGAGGTTCCGACGGATCCAACGCATCAGACCAGGTCCTCCGTTCCCGCGCGGCGGATGTAGACGGTGACCATGACCAGCACGATCGCCATGAGGATGAAGGAGAGCGCGGCGGCCGTCGGGTAGTCGAGCACCCGCAGGAACTGCGACTGGATGACGTTGCCGACCATCTTGGTGTCGGTCGAGCCGAGCAGTTCGGCGTTGACGTAGTCGCCGCTCGCCGGGATGAAGGTGAGCAGCGTGCCGGAGACCACGCCGGGCATCGACAGCGGGAACGTCACCTTGCGGAAGGTGGTCGCGGGGGACGCGTACAGGTCCCGCGCGGCCTCGTGGAGCCGGCCGTCGATCCGCTCCAGGGAGGTGTAGAGCGGCAGGATCATGAAGGGCAGGAAGTTGTACGTCAGACCGCAGACCACCGCCATCGGGGTGGCGAGCACGCGGTCGCCCTCGGTCCAGCCGAGCCAACTGGTCACGTCCAGGACGTGCAGCGCGTTCAGCGCGTCGACCACCAGGCTGTCGTCCGCGAGGATCGTCTTCCAGGCCAGGGTCCTGATGAGGAAGCTGGTGAAGAAGGGCGCGATGACGAGGACGAGGACGAGGTTGCGCCAGCGGCCGGCCTTGAAGGCGATCATGTACGCGAGCGGGTAGCCGAGCAGCAGGCACAGGAGCGTGGCGGTGCCGGCGTACAGCAGCGAGCGGACGAACTGCGGCCAGTACTCCTGGAAGGCGTCCCAGTAGGTCTGGACGTGCCAGGTGACCTCGAACCCCTTCTCCAGGGAGCCGGTCTGCACGGAGGTGGAGGCCTGGTAGACCATCGGCAGCGCGAAGAAGACGACCAGCCAGATGATGCCGGGCAGCAGCAGCCAGTAGGGGACGAGCCGCTTGCGGGTGGAGGGCTTGCGCGTCACCGGTTCCTCGACCGGTGCGGCTTCCCCCTTCGTCAGGGTGGGGGCGCTCATCCGGCGGCCTCCACCGTCTCCACGCCCGCGTCGATGTCCTGGTCGGCGTCCAGGCAGAAGGTGTGCGCCGGGTTCCAGTGCAGGACGACCTCGGCGCCGGGCACGAGACGGGTGTCCCGCTCGATGTTCTGCTCGTAGACCTGGAGCTCCGCGCCCGCCGGCGAGTTCACCACGTACTGCGTGGAGACGCCGATGAACGAGGAGTCGGCTATCCGCCCGGTGACCTTGTTGCGGCCGTCGGCGAGGGACGCGGCGTCGTCGGCGTGGGTGAGGGAGATCTTCTCGGGGCGCACGCCCACGAGGACCTTCCCGCCGGTGCGTACCGTCGCCGAACATCGGTCGGCGGGCAGCCGGAGCGTGCCGCCGCCGGCCGTCACGACCAGGTCGGAGCCGCCGGCCTCGACGACCTCGGCCTCGATCAGGTTGGACGTGCCGAGGAAGTTGGCGACGAAGGTGGTCCGCGGGTTCTCGTACAGGTCGGCGGGGGCGCCGAGCTGCTCGACCCGGCCGCCGTTCATCACCGCGACCTGGTCGGCCATGGTCATGGCCTCCTCCTGGTCGTGGGTGACGTGCACGAAGGTGATGCCGACCTCGGTCTGGATGCGCTTGAGCTCCAGCTGCATCTGGCGCCGCAGCTTGAGGTCGAGCGCGCCGAGCGGCTCGTCGAGGAGCAGCACCTGCGGGTGGTTGATGAGCGCGCGGGCCACCGCGACGCGCTGCTGCTGGCCGCCGGAGAGCTGGTGCGGCTTGTGCCGGGCCTTGTCGCCGAGCTGGACGAGCTCCAGCATGTCGTCGACCTGCTTCTTGACCGACTTGATGCCGCGTCGGCGCAGACCGAAGGCGATGTTCTCGGTGATGTCCATGTGCGGGAAGAGCGCGTAGGACTGGAAGACGGTGTTCACCGGACGCTTGTACGGCGGGAGGGCGGTGACGTCGGTGTCGCCGAGGAAGACCGAGCCGCTGGTGGGGTCCTCCAGGCCGGCGATCATCCGCAGCGTGGTCGTCTTGCCGCAGCCGGAGGCGCCGAGGAGCGCGAAGAACGAGCCCTGCGGGACGGTCAGGTCGAGCGGGTGGACGGCGGTGAAGGGGCCGTACGTCTTGCTGATGCCGGTGAGACGGACGTCGCCGCCGGTGTTCTTGTCAGTCATGGGTTGCGATCCCAGGGGTCGTGAGAGGTGGACGGCATGGGGGCGGAGTCCGCGCGGCGTGCCGCCGCGGGGGGAGGCTCAGGCGCCGATGAGCTTGGCGAACTTCTCCTCGTACGCCGTCTCTTCCTGGCTGGTCAGCGAGCGGAAGGCGTGCGACTTCGCGGCCATGGCCTTGTCCGGGAGGATCAGCGTGTTCGAGGCGAGCTCGGGGTCGATCTTGGCCAGCTCGTCCTTCACCCCGTCGACGGGGCAGACGTAGTTGATGTACGCGGCGAGCTGGGCGGCGACCGGGAGCTCGTAGTAGTAGTCGATGAGCTTCTCGGCGTTGGCCTTGTGCCGGGCCTTGGCCGGGACCATCAGGTTGTCGCTGGAGGTGATGTAGCCGGCCGAGGGGATCGCGTACTGGATGTCCGGGTTGTCGGCCTGGAGCTGGATGACGTCCCCGGCCCAGGCGAGGCAGGCGGCGAGGTCGCCCTTGTCCAGGTCGGAGGTGTAGTCGTTGCCGGTGAAGCGACGGATCTGCTTCTTGTCGACGCCCTTCTGGAGCCGGCCTATCGCCTCGTCGTACTCGGCGTCGGTGAAGTCGCCCGGGTCCTTGCCCATGTCGAGCAGGGTCATGCCGACGGTGTCGCGCATCTCGGTGAGGAAGCCGACCCGGCCCTTGAGGGCGGGGTCGTCCAGGAGCTGGGTGACGGAGTCGACCTTCTTCCCGCCGGTCGCCTTGGTGTTGTAGGCGATGACGGTGGAGATGCCGGTCCACGGGTACGAGTAGGCGCGGCCCGGGTCCCAGTCGGGGCGGCGGAACTGCGCGGAGAGGTTGGCGTAGGCGTTCGGCAGGTGGGCCGCGTCGAGCTTCTGCGCCCAGCCGAGCCGGATGAGGCGGGCGGCGAGCCAGTCGGTGACGCAGATCAGGTCGCGGCCGGTGTCCTGGCCGGCCGCGAGCTGCGGCTTGATCTTGCCGAAGAACTCGACGTTGTCGTTGATGTCCTCGGTGTACTTGACCTTGATCCCGGTGCGCTTGGTGAACGCCTCCAGGGTCGGGCGGGACTTCTCGTCCTCGCTGACGTCCATGTACTCGGTCCAGTTGGAGAAGCTGAGCTGCTTCTCCTTGGCCGAGAAGTCCGTGGACGCGGGGCCCTCGCCCTCACGCTTGGCCGGCGGGATGCCACAGGCGCTCAGGGACGCCAGGCCGCCGATCGTGAGCGCGCCGACCCCTCCGGCGCGCAGCATCGAACGGCGGGTGAGGGCGCCCCGGCCGCTCGTGAGACTGCGTCGCATCGCCGCGAGTTGCGCGGCGGACAGGCTGTCGGGCTCGTTCTGGTCCATGCGCTGTGCCTTCCGGGGGTTGGGGAGGACTACCGGTCTCCGAAGATCGTGCGGTGCCAGTCCTTCCGGACCACCGCGGTGTTTTCGTACATCACATGCTTGACCTGCGTGTACTCCTCGAAGGAATACGCCGACATGTCCTTTCCGAACCCGGAGGCCTTGTAGCCGCCGTGCGGCATCTCGCTGATGATCGGGATGTGGTCGTTGATCCAGACACATCCCGCCTTGATCTCGCGGGTGGCGCGGTTGGCGCGGAAGACGTCACGGGTCCAGGCGGAGGACGCCAGGCCGTAGGGGGTGTCGTTGGCGAGCCGGAGACCGTCGTCGTCGCTGTCGAAGGGCAGGACCACGAGGACCGGCCCGAAGATCTCCGACTGCACGACCTCGCTGTCCTGCGCGGCGCCGGTGATCAGCGTCGGCCGGTAGTACGCGCCGTCCTTCAGCTCCCCGCCGGGTGCCTCGCCGCCGGTGACGACGGTGGCGTAGCCGCGGGCGCGTTCGACGAAGCCGGCGACCCGGTCGCGCTGGGCGTGGCTGATGAGCGGGCCGAGGTCCGTGGAGGGGTCGAACGGGTCGCCGAGGCGGACGCTCTCCATGAGCTCGGCGACGCGGGCCACGAAGGCGTCGAAGAGCGGGCGCTGCACGTAGGCGCGGGTCGCGGCGGTGCAGTCCTGGCCGCTGTTGATGAGGGAGCCGGCGACGGCGCCGTGCGCGGCGGCCTCCAGGTCGGCGTCGTCGAAGACCACGAAGGGGGCCTTGCCGCCGAGTTCGAGGTGGAGCCGCTTCACGGTGGAGGTGGCGATCTCGGCGACCCGCTTGCCGACCGGGGTGGAGCCGGTGAAGGAGGTCATGGCGACGTCGGGGTGGCCGACGAGGTGCTCGCCGGCGACGCGGCCGGCGCCGTTGACGATGTTGACGACACCGTCGGGGATACCCGCCTCGGTGGCGGCCTGGGCGAACATCAGCGAGGTGAGCGGGGTGAGCTCGGCCGGCTTGAGGACGATCGTGTTGCCGGCGGCGATGGCCGGCAGGATCTTCCAGGCGGCCATCTGGAGCGGATAGTTCCAGGGCGCGATGGAGCCGACGACACCGATCGCCTCGCGACGGACGTACGAGGTGTGGTCGGCGCTGTACTCGCCGGCGGACTGGCCCTGGAGGTGGCGGGCCGCGCCCGCGAAGAAGGCGGCGTTGTCGACGGTGCCGGGTACGTCGAACTCGGTCGACAGCTTGATCGGCTTGCCGCACTGGAGCGATTCGACGCGCGCGATGTCCTCGGCCCGCTCGGCGAGGACGCCCGCGAAGCGGTGCAGGGCGTCGGAACGCTCGCCGGGGGTCGCGCCCGCCCAGCCCGGGAAGGCCTCGGTGGCGGCGGCGACGGCGGCGTCGACGTCGGCGGTGGACGCGAGGGTGTACGTGTACACGCTCTCGCCCGTGGCCGGATCGACGACGCTGTGCTCGTCCCCCGAGGTTCCGGGCCGCAGCCGCCCGCCGATGTACTGTGCGCCGTCCGCGAAGCGGTCCGTCACCTGGAAGCGGTTGCCCATGACGCTCTCCGTTGTCCCAGCTCGAATTGAGTGCCGATCCTGACAGAGGGATATCCGACCAACAAGTGATTCCGTTGTTGCCTTTTGGTTACGCGACGGAATCGGTCGACCATGTGTCGAGGACCCAGGAAAATCTCCATACGGAATGTCCGTGGCGGCTGCCAGACTCGCATGCATGGGGCAGATCGAGGAGTTGACACAGCAGGTCAGACGGGGTGACAGGGTGAAGTTCCTGCCCTTCTGGGGGCACCGCCCACGGCCGGACGGGACGCTCTCGGCGAGCTGTCTGAGCCAGTGGTGGGAGTCGCCCTTCGAGGTCGGCGGCGTACGGTACGCGACGGCCGAGCACTGGATGATGGCGGCCAAGGCCAGGATTTTCGGGGATCCGGAGGCCGAGGGGGCCGCGCTGGCGTCGCGTACGCCCGCCGAGGCGAAGAAGGCCGGGCGGTTGGTGCGCGGGTTCGATCAGGGCGTGTGGGAGCGGGAGCGGTTCGGCATCGTCGTCGAGGGCAGCGTCCACAAGTTCGCCTCGGACGAGGCGCTGCGGGCGTTCCTGCTCGGCACCGGTGGCCGTGTCCTGGTGGAGGCGAGCCCGCTGGACCGCGTGTGGGGCATCGGTCTCGCCGCCGACGACCCCCGCGCGACGGACCCGGCCCGCTGGCGCGGTCTGAACCTCCTGGGCTTCGCCCTCATGGAGGCCCGGGAGCGGCTGCGGGGCGGCTGACACCCGCCCGGGCGACGGGGGCGCCACGCGCACGAGAGAGGAGCCGCGGAGGAGCGGCCACGACGGCCACGCCCATGAAGGAGGGGCCCCGCACCTGAAACGCGGGGCCCCTCTTCGTACCGGAGTCGCGGCTAACGCCTCTCAAGCACCAGGCTCGTCGCGAACGGGTCGTCCGAGTCGTCGCCGAAGGACTCGTCCTGGGCGATCGCCCAGATGATGAAGGCCAGGAACACCGCGCTGACCAGGATGCCGATCGAGCCGAGCACGATGCCCGCCGTCGCCATCCCGCCGTTGTTCGCCTCGCCGCGCTGGACCTTCTTGCGGCCGATGACGCCGAAGACCAGCGCGAGGATGCCGAGGACGACCCCGAGCCCGTACATGCAGAAGCCGGCCACCGCGATGATGCCGAGCACCATCGCCGCCGTGCCCATGCCGTTCGACGGGGGCTGCTGCCAGCCGGGCTGGGCGTAACCGCCGCCACCCGTCCCGTAGCCCGGGTAGCCGGGGTAGCCGTACCCCGACGGCGCGGGCGCCGTGACCGGCGGCGGCGTCGGGTAGCCGTACGAGCCGGCCGCCGGGCCACCGGGAGCGACCGGCGGCGGCGGCACCTCCCCCGACGGCATCGCGGTCATCGTCGGCTGGTCGTGGACCGGCGGCCGGTCCTGCGGCGCGGGCGTCGCCGGCTTGCTCAGTTCCACCCCGTCGCGGTTCGGCGGAGCCCACGGGTCCGCCGGGTCGTACCCGCCCCGCGGCTGGTCGCTGTTGTCAGACATGGGCCTCCCCCATCGTGGTCACGCCATGCTACGACCTCGCCCCGGGACGGGACCCGCCC
The DNA here is from genome assembly GCF_044746945.1 of Streptomyces sp. NPDC090127. Taxonomy (NCBI): domain Bacteria; kingdom Bacillati; phylum Actinomycetota; class Actinomycetes; order Kitasatosporales; family Streptomycetaceae; genus Streptomyces; species Streptomyces sp. NPDC090127. The sequence goes on from NZ_JBIVDE010000001.1 coordinate 92,249, forward strand.
GGCCTACGATGATCCGATGAGCGATCTGCACCCCTTCATCGCGGGGCTCCCCAAGGCCGAGCTGCACGTCCACCACGTCGGCTCCGCCTCGCCCCGGATCGTCGCCGAGCTGGCGGCGCGGCACCCGGACTCCAAGGTTCCGACCGACCCCGAGGCGCTCGTCGACTACTTCACCTTCACCGACTTCGCCCACTTCATCGAGGTCTACCTCTCGGTCGTGGACCTCGTCCGCACCCCGGAGGACGTCCGGCTGCTGACCTACGAGGTCGCCCGTGACATGGCGCGGCAGAACATCCGGTACGCCGAGCTGACCATCACGCCGTACAGCTCGACCCGCCGTGGCATCGACGAGGTGGCCTTCATGGCGGCGATCGAGGACGCCCGCAAGGCCGCCGAGACCGAGCTCGGCGTCGTGCTGCGCTGGTGCTTCGACATCCCCGGCGAGGCCGGTCTCGAGGCCGCCGAGGAGACCGCCCGGCTCGCCGTCGACCTGCGGCCCGAGGGCCTGGTGGCGTTCGGGCTCGGCGGTCCGGAGATCGGTGTGCCGCGCCCGCAGTTCAAGCCGTACTTCGACCGGGCCGTCGAGGCCGGTCTGCACTCCGTCCCGCACGCCGGCGAGACGACCGGCCCGGAGACGATCTGGGACGCCCTGCGGGACCTGCGGGCCGAGCGCATCGGCCACGGCACCAGCGCGGTCCAGGACCCGGCGCTCCTGGCCCACCTGGCGGAGCACCGGATCGCCCTGGAGGTCTGCCCGACGTCCAACATCGCCACCCGCGCGGTCGCCGACCTGGACCGGCACCCCATCAAGGAGATGGTGGCGGCCGGGGTCCTGGTGACGATCAACAGCGACGACCCGCCGATGTTCGGCACGGACCTGAACACCGAGTACGCGGTCGCCGCCCGTCTCCTGGAGCTCGACGAGCGCGGTCTGGCGGCCCTGGCCAAGAACGCCGTCGAGGCCTCGTTCCTCGACCCGGCCGGCAAGGCCCGCATCGCCGCCGAGATCGACGCGTACACGGAGAAGTGGCTGGCGGGACGGTAGCCGCGACAATGGCCCCATGGACCACGTCACTGTCGTAGGCCACCGCGGGGACCCGTACCGCGTCCGGGAGAACACCATCCCCTCGATCGTCTCGGCGATCGAGGGCGGGGCGGACGCCGTCGAGATCGATGTACGGCTCACCGCGGACGGCGTCCCCGTCCTGCTCCACGACGACACGCTCAAGCGGCTGTGGGGCCACGACCGGCCGCTGTCCGCGCTCACCCTCGCCCAGGTGCGGGAGCTGACGCACGACGGCGTCCCCACCCTGCGCGAGGCGCTGATCGCGGCCGGGCCGTACCGGCTGATGCTCGATCTGCCCGGCGGGAACGAGGACTCGGTCCGCACGGTCGTCGGCACGGTCCGCGAGTGCGGCGCCGGCCGGCGCGTCTACTACTGCGCGGGCGGGGTCGCCATGCTCCAGGTGCGGGCCGCCGACCCGTCGGCGGAGATCGCCCTGACCTGGAACTCGCTCGCCCCGCCGCGGGCCGCCCTCCTCGACGCGGTGCGGCCGCGCTGGCTCAACTACCGCTTCGGGGTGCTGAGTCGGGAGCTGGTGGAGCGCGTGCACCGGGACGGCTACCTCGTCTCGGCCTGGACGGCGGACACCCGGCGCACCATGCGTAAGCTCCTGTCCCACGGGGTGGACGCGATCACCACCAACCGTGTCGACGCGCTCGCCGCCGAACTGCGAAGGGGTACACCGAGGTGACCGGCATCGAGAGGATCCGTACCGACGTCGCGCACAACGCCCGCGTGTGGAACTACTGGTTGGGCGGCAAGGACAACTATCCGGTGGACCGGGCGGTCGGCGATCAGGTCACCGGATTCTACCCGAGCATCGGCGAAGTCGCCCGCGCGGACCGGGCGTTCCTGGGCCGCGCGGTGACGCATCTGGCGGACGAGGCCGGGGTGCGCCAGTTCCTGGACATCGGTACGGGACTGCCGACCGCCGACAACACCCACGAGGTCGCCCAGCGCGTCGCCCCGGAGTCCCGGATCGTCTACGTCGACAACGACCCGATCGTGCTGACCCACGCCCGCGCGCTGCTGACCAGCGCGCCGGAGGGCGTCACCGAGTACGTCGACGCCGACGCGCGGGACCCGAAGCGGATCCTGGCGGTGGCGGGCCGCACGCTCGACCTGTCGCGGCCGGTCGCGGTGATGATGCTCGGCATCCTGAACTTCGTCCTCGACACCGAGGAGGCCCGGGGCGTCGTCCGCACGCTGATGGACGCGGTCCCCTCCGGTTCGTACCTCGTCCTGACCCACCCGACGCTGGAGCCGGAGCTCGGCGGTGACGGGAACGTGGCGGCGATGGCGTTCTGGAACGAGAACGCGACCCCACCGATCACGGCCCGCACGCGCGCCGAGTTCACCTCCTTCTTCGAGGGGCTCGACATGCTGGAGCCGGGGATCGTGTCCTGCGCGAGCTGGCGGTTCGCGCCGGCGGGCGAGGTGGCACAGTTCGGCGCGGTGGGCCGGAAGCCGTAGTGGGGATACGGGGGATGCCGTTCGTCGTGCCCCGCGCCCCCGAACTGCCGTCGGCGAGCTGGCTCGCGTACGGGCTGACGACGCTCACCGTGCTCCCGCTGGTCTGGCGCCGGCGCGCGGGAGATGCACGACGTCCTCTCGCACGAACAGCGTCGCCCTGGCCCTGATGGTGGCGGCCTACGGACCGCCGACGACCTGAGGCGCGGGCGCCCCCGCACCCGGCGGACCCGCCTGACCCGCCTGACCTGCCTGCCCCGCCGGGACCGACTGGACCGGCGGACCCGCCTGAGCCGCCTGAGCCGCCTCCAGGCGCCTGATCATCCGTCGTACGACGAGCAGCGGGACGATCCCGAGGACGCCGAACGACATGTCGATCACCGACCACCAGAAGGGGATGCCCCGGATCGGGCCGCAGATCAGGGCGAGCGGGATGATCCCGACGCAGGCGATCATCCCGAACTCGATCACCCAGATGTTGCGGACCGGGTCGCGGTACGGCCCGTAGAAGGCGACGGCGATGACGAGGTGCGCGAAGGCGAGCCAGTCGGTGCCGTACAGCAGGAACGGGTGCTGGGCGTCGGCGGTGTCGAGGCCGTCGCCCACCCGCACGATCCACTCCATGAGCCCGGGGAAGAGCTCCCCGACCGGCGACGCCCAGGACGTCAGAGCCTCCTCGGTGAGGCGGAGTTCGGTCACGAGCGGGAAGGCGGTCAGCCCGCTGAGCACCAGACAGACGATGAAGAGGACCAGCCACACACGGATACGCCGAAGAAGGGCCACGGGCCCGTTCGCCTCGTTCATGACAGCAGACTACGCCTCTCATGAACGCGTTCAAAAACGAGGTCGCCCCGGCCCCTGGGGCTCACAGACCGACGAGGGCGTTCCACCTCTTCGCGAACTCCGTCCGCTCCTCGGAGGTGATGTCCCGGGCGATCGCCAACCGTCCCCGCATCTCGTCGTCGGGGAAGATCAGCGGGTCCTCGGCGAGGGCGGCCAGCTCCTCGTCGCCGGAGTCGGCGAGCACGTCACGGGCGGCCGGCACCGGGCAGACGTAGTTGACCCACGCGGCCAGCTCGGCGGCGACCTCGGGCTCGTAGTAGTAGTCGACGAGCTTCTCGGCGTTGGTCTTGTGCTGCGCGAGGTTGGGGATCATCAGCGACTCGGCCCACAGCTCGGCACCCTCCTCGGGGACGACGAACTCGATGTCGGGGTTGTCGGCCTGGAGCTGGATGACGTCGCCCGAGTACGCCTGACAGGCCAGCACGTCACCGGTGGACAGGTCCTTGATGTAGTCGTTGCCGGTGAAGCGGCGGATGTGGCGCTGGGCGACGAGCTTCTCGACCTGCTCGCACATCGTGTGGAAGTCGTCGGCGGTCCAGCGCGTCACGTCGACCCCGTTGCCCTGCATGAGCAGCGCGAAGGACTCGTCGAGCCCGGAGAGCAGGGTGACCTTCCCGCGCAGTTCGCGCTCCCACAGCTCGTTGACCGAGCGGATCTCCCGGCCGAGCTTCTTGCGGTTGTACGCGATGCCGGTGATCCCGGACTGCCAGGGGACGGTGTGCAGCCGGCCCTCGTCGAAGGCGGGCGAGCGCAGCTGGGGATCGAGGTGCCGGACGATGTTCGGCTGCGCGGCCCGGTCCATCTCCTGCACCCAGCCGAGCCGGACGAACCGGGCGGCCATCCAGTCGCTGACGACGATGAGGTCCCGGCCGGTCTCCTGGTGGTTCATCAGGGCCGGGCTGACCTTGCCGAAGAACTCGTCGTTGTCGTTGATCTCCTCGGTGTACCGGACGGATATCCCGGTGCGCGCGGAGAAGGCGTCCAGCGTGGGGCGCTTCGAGGTGTCGTCGTCATCGGTGTCGATGTAGAGCGGCCAGTTGGCGAAGTCGAGCGTACGGTCCCGCGCGGAGAGGTCCCGGCCCGCCCGTCGCCCGGGCTCGACGTAGGCGGCCGGCACTCCGCACCCGGCGAGCAGGGCCACCGCCCCCGCGCCGCCCATCCCGCGCAGCAGGGACCGGCGGGACATGTTCTTCCTCGCTGTCGCTCTCATCCGAGCAGCATCGCCGCCGCACCTCGACGGGGCAATGGACGCTCCGTTCGACGGAACGACCGCGGCCCCGACACCCTGTCGATCACGGGACGGGCCGGATCCGCCCGGAAACAACGGCGCGGCCCCGCCGCCCGAAGGCGACAGGACCGCGACCGTCACGACCTGGTGGGACCGGAGAGGTCCTAGCCGAGGGACGTCATCACGTGCTTGATGCGCGTGTAGTCGTCGAAGCCGTACGCCGAGAGGTCCTTGCCGTAGCCGGACTTCTTGAAGCCGCCGTGCGGCATCTCCGCGACCAGCGGGATGTGGGTGTTGATCCACACACAGCCGAAGTCGAGCGACTTCGACATGCGCATCGCGCGGCCGTGGTCCTTCGTCCAGACCGAGGAGGCGAGCGCGAACTCGACGCCGTTGGCGTACTCCAGGGCCTGCTCCTCGTCACGGAACGACTGGACCGTGATGACCGGGCCGAAGACCTCGTTCTGGATGATCTCGTCGTCCTGCTTGAGGCCGGAGACGACGGTCGGGGCGTAGAAGTAGCCCTTGTCGCCGACCTGGTGACCGCCCGTCTCGACCTTGGCGTGGGCCGGGAGGCGGTCGATGAAGCCGGCGACCTGCTTCAGCTGGTTGGCGTTGTTCAGCGGGCCGAAGAACACGTCCTCCTCGTCCGGCTGACCGGTCTTCGTGTCGGCGGCGGCCTTGGCCAGCTGCGTCACGAAGTCGTCGTGGATCGACGCGTGCACGAGGACACGGGTCGCGGCGGTGCAGTCCTGGCCGGCGTTGAAGAAGCCCGCCGCGGAGATGTCCTCGACGGCCTTGGCGATGTCGGTGTCCTCGAAGACCACGACCGGCGCCTTGCCGCCCAGCTCCAGGTGGACGCGCTTGACGTCCTTGGCCGCCGACTCGGCGACCTGCATGCCGGCGCGTACCGAACCGGTGATGGAGGCCATCGCCGGCGTCGGGTGCTCGACCATCGCGCGGCCGGTGTCCCGGTCGCCACAGATGACGTTGAAGACGCCCTTGGGCACGATGGAGCCGATGATCTCCGCCATCAGGACGGTCGACGCGGGGGTCGTGTCCGAGGGCTTGAGCACGACGGTGTTGCCCGCGGCGAGCGCCGGGGCGAACTTCCACACCGCCATCATCATCGGGTAGTTCCACGGCGCGACCTGGGCGCAGACGCCCACCGGCTCGCGGCGGACGATGGAGGTCAGGCCCTCCATGTACTCGCCGGCCGAGCGGCCTTCGAGCATCCGGGCGGCACCCGCGAAGAAGCGGATCTGGTCGACCATGGGGGGAATCTCTTCGCTCGCGGTGAGGGCGAGCGGCTTGCCGGTGTTCTCGACCTCGGCGGCGATCAGGTCCTCGGCGCGCTCCTCGAAGGCGTCCGCGATCTTCAGCAGAACCTTCTGGCGCTCGGCGGGCGTGGTGTCACGCCAGGCCGGGAACGCGGCCGCGGCCGCGTCCATGGCGGCGTCGACGTCCGTCTGGCCCGAGAGCGGAGACGTGGCGAAGACCTCGCCCGTGGCCGGGTTGACCACATCGATGGTCCGTCCGTCGGCGGCGTCCCGGAACTCCCCGTTGATGTAGTTACGCAGCCGGCGCAGCTCGGTGGTCACTTTGCCACCCCTCCTGTCACGTTCTTGGTCGCACATCGTCGTGCGGCGTCCCGTTTGCTGAGACACCCCAGCCTAATCGCTTCCCTGACGCTTTCGACAGGTCCAGCACCCGCCAACTTCGGATTCAGTGCGATCGGGCACCTCAAACAACGAATTACATCGCTCTGGGGTTGCGATACAGACGAGTCTCGGTGCACAGTGAGTGCGTGGCCAGTCAAAGCACGAATTCCAGAACCGGTTCCGGTTCGTCCCCGACGATCGATGCCGTCTCCCTGGCGATCATCGAACAGCTCCAGGAGGACGGCCGCCGTCCGTACGCCGCCATCGGCAAGGCCGTGGGCCTGTCCGAGGCCGCCGTACGGCAGCGCGTCCAGAAGCTGCTCGACCAGGGCGTCATGCAGATCGTCGCCGTCACCGACCCGCTCACCGTGGGCCTGCGACGCCAGGCGATGGTCGGCATCAACGTCGAGGGTGACCTCGATCCGGTGGCGGAAGCACTGACTGCCATGTCGGAATGTGAGTACGTGGTGATGACCGCGGGCTCGTTCGACCTGATGGTGGAGGTCGTCTGTGAGGATGACGACCACCTGCTGGATGTGATCAACAAGCGCATCCGCACCCTTCCCGGCGTGCGCTCCACGGAGAGCTTCGTCTACCTCAAGCTCAAGAAGCAGACCTATATGTGGGGAACTCGATAATCGTGACCCAGGACCTGTCCAAGACCGCGTACGACCACCTGTGGATGCACTTCACCCGCATGTCCTCGTACGAGAACTCCCCCGTCCCCACCATCGTGCGTGGTGAGGGCACCTACATCTTCGACGACAAGGGCAAGCGCTACCTCGACGGTCTCGCGGGTCTCTTCGTGGTCAACGCCGGGCACGGCCGCAAGGAGCTGGCCGAGGTCGCGTACAAGCAGGCCCAGGAGCTCGCGTTCTTCCCCGTGTGGTCGTACGCGCACCCCAAGGCCGTCGAGCTCGCCGAGCGCCTGGCCGACTACGCCCCGGGCGACCTGAACAAGGTGTTCTTCACCACCGGTGGCGGCGAGGCCGTCGAGACCGCGTGGAAGCTCGCCAAGCAGTACTTCAAGCTGCAGGGCAAGCACACCAAGTACAAGGTCATCTCGCGTGCGGTCGCCTACCACGGCACCCCGCAGGGCGCCCTGTCGATCACCGGCCTGCCGGCCCTGAAGGCCCCCTTCGAGCCGCTGGTCCCCGGCGCGCACAAGGTGCCGAACACCAACATCTACCGCGCCCCGATCCACGGCGACGACCCCGAGGCCTTCGGCCGCTGGGCCGCCGACCAGATCGAGCAGCAGATCCTCTTCGAGGGCGCCGAGACCGTCGCCGCCGTCTTCCTGGAGCCGGTGCAGAACGCCGGCGGCTGCTTCCCGCCGCCGCCCGGGTACTTCCAGCGGGTCCGCGAGATCTGCGACCAGTACGACGTGCTGCTCGTCTCCGACGAGACGATCTGCGCCTTCGGCCGCCTCGGCACGATGTTCGCCTGTGACAAGTTCGGCTACGTGCCGGACATGATCACCTGCGCCAAGGGCATGACCTCGGGCTACTCCCCGATCGGTGCCTGCATCGTCTCGGACCGCATCGCGGAGCCGTTCTACAAGGGCGACAACACCTTCCTGCACGGCTACACCTTCGGTGGCCACCCTGTGTCGTCGGCGGTCGCGATCGCCAACCTCGACATCTTCGACAAGGAAGGCCTGAACCAGCACGTGCTGGACCAGGAGGGCAACTTCTTCGAGACCCTGAAGAAGCTGCACGACCTGCCGATCGTCGGCGACGTCCGCGGCAACGGCTTCTTCTACGGCATCGAGCTCGTGAAGGACAAGGTCACCAAGGAGTCCTTCACGGACGAGGAGACCGAGCGCGTGCTCTACGGCTTCCTCTCCAAGGCGCTCTTCGAGAACGGCCTGTACTGCCGTGCCGACGACCGTGGCGACCCGGTCATCCAGCTGGCCCCGCCGCTCATCGCCGACCAGGGCACCTTCGACGAGATCGAAGGCATCCTGCGCTCGGTGCTCACGGAGGCGTGGACCAAGCTCTGACGGTTCCGGCCCGGGGAGGCACAGCCTCCCCGGCACAGAACCTCACGCCGCCCTCACGGCGTGACCCCGGCCCGGGTGTGCGGCCATCCGAGTGGATGGCGGCCGCCCGGGCCGTGTGCTGTCCGTACAAACGGATCTGAATCCTTACGGTGCCCAGTGACCGACAGGCCCGTCCCTTCGTTCCCTCGGACGGGGGAACGCAAGTATCGGATCCGACATCGAGGTGTACGCGATGGCCCCACCGGACAACGACGTGCTCTGGGCGCGTTCCCTGCACTGCACGCTGGAGGGCTCGGACGTCCTGACCGGCGTCTCCCTGGGCGTGCGCGAGGGCGAGATCCTCGCCCTCGTCGGCCCACGCGGCAGCGGCAAGACCACGCTGATGCGCTGTCTGTCCGGCCAGACGCTCGCCCAGCAGGGCGAGGTCTGGTTCAACAGCAGCCCCGTGCACACCATGAGCCCGGTCCAGCGCGAACGGCTCCGCCGGGACCGGTTCGGCTGGATCGACCCCGAGCCCGGACTGGTGCCGGAGCTGACCGCCTGGGAGAACGCGGCCCTGCCGCTGCTGCTGCGCGGGGTCTCGCACCGGGCCGCGAAGGCCTCCGCCCTGGAGTGGCTGGAGCGCCTGGACATCGGCGCCTGCGCGCGCAGGCGTCCGCACGCGCTGACCCAGTCGCAGCGCCAGCGGATCGCCATCACCCGGGCCCTGGTGACCACCCCGTCCGTGCTCTTCGCGGACGAGCCGACCGCCTCCCTGCACAGCGCCGACGGCGCGCAGGTGCTGCGGACGCTCACGGCGGCCGCCCGCTCGCACCGGATCACCGTGCTCCTCGCCACCCACGACACGGAGGTGGCCGCCCTGGCCGACCGCTCGGTCGCCCTGCTCGACGGGCGCCGGGTGGGGGCCTCGGCGCCGACCAACGGGGCGGAGGGCGTCGCGGCGTGCTCGCTCTCCGTCTAATCCGCGGGACCCACCCCCTCGTCCTGCTGCGGCGGCTCCTGGTCGCCGCGGCGGCCGCGGGGGTGGGCTTTCTGCTGTTGTGCACGCTCGGGTACGCCGTGGGCCACCCGGACCGGTCGGCCGCCGCGACCCTGCGGCTGCTGTGGTGCCTGATCCCGCTGGCCGCGACGGTGCACTTCGCGGTCGCCGTGGCCCGTACGGACCCCAGCACCACGCCACGGCCCGGGCTCTCGGCGATCGGACTCGGCCCGGCCCGGCTCACGGCCATCGCCGCGGCCTCGACCGCAGTCGCCTGCACGCTCGGCTCGATGGTGGCCCTGCTGTTCTTCCTGCACCTGCGCGGCGACATCACCGGGCTGCCCTTCGACGGCGCGGCAGCCGAGCTGGTCGCGGCGGGCCGCCCGATCCCGCTGGCCGCCGCGCTCACGCTGCTGGCGATCCTGCCCGTGGCGGCCACCACGGCGGCGGCGCTGGCCCTGCGCCCCCGGAAGACCCCGGCGGGCCCCGAGGGCGTGGAGAAGTCGCCGCCCTCGGGCCTCCCCTGGGGGGTGGCCCTGCTCGCGGCAGGCCTGGCGGTCGAGACGTACGCCGGACAGGGCGGCGCGGCCGGCGGGCTGCCGCTCCCGGGCCGCTTCGACGCCAGCCCGGCGGGGGTCCTCGCGGGCTGGGTCATCACGGCGATCGGCCTCGCGACGGCGGGCCCCGGCATCACCCACTGGTGCGGCCGTCTGCTCCAGGCCGTCCGCCCCGGCGCGACCCGACTGCTCGCCGGCCGCGTCCTGATGGACGAGTCCCGGCGCATCGGGCGCCCGCTGGGCGTGGTGTGCGCGGTGGCATCGGGCGCGGTCGCGGCGGTGACGCTGTACGACTCCGGCACGGGCGGCTTCGGCCCGCTGACCGGCCTGGGCGCGTCGCTGGTGATGGCGTGCACGACGGCGACGCTGCTGACGGCGGCGCTGGAGTCCAAGCAGTGCCGCGCCCACACGACGGAAGCCCTGGTCCGCCTCGGCGCCCCGCCCACGGTCCTGCGCACAGCGGCCCTGATGCGCGCGGGCGCGCTGCTGGCGGTGTTCCTCCCGCTCACCTGGCTGGTGGGCACGCTGGCAGCGGTCCCGCTGGCGGCGTGACGACGCCGAGGCGTGACAGCGGCCGCGGAAGTCACGGCGACCGAGGGCGTGACGGCGGCCGGGGCCGTGACGGCCGGGGCCCCGGGAGTGCGTGCCGGGACCCGGCGATCCGTCACTCGAACCGGCTGCTGGTGGGGACGCCCGCGGAGGCGCGCACACGAATCGAGCACATGCACGAGCGCTGGCGGGCTGAGCACTCTCGTCCGGGGCGACATCTGAGGAGTGGCTCGCGCCCGGCCGCGGCGCGCCGCGTCACGGAAGGCCCGAGGAGGCAACGTCGACGCCCGATCAGCCGTCTGGCAGTCCGGACACCGACCTCTCCTCCCGGAACGGAGCCACCTCGTGCTCATAGGACTGCTGACGGCCGTCGCCGCCTCGATCTGCTACGGCACCGGCTCCGTCCTCCAGGCCGTCGGATCGCGCAGATCCGCCCGGCGCGAGGCGGCTGCCGAGGCGGCCGGGCAGGTCACCGGCCGAGGCGGGCCCAGCCTGGCGTCGACCGCGAAGGCGGCGACGACCTGGGAGTTCGTGGTCGGCACGGTCCTGGACTTCATCGGCTTCGGCCTCGGCGCGCTCGCCGCCCGGATGCTGCCCCTGTTCCTCTCCCAGACGGTCATCAGCGCGAACCTGGTGATCACGGCGGTCCTGAGCGTCCGGATGCTCGGCATCCGGCTGACGCGCGCCGAGTGGACGTCGATCGGCGTGGTCTGCTCCGCGCTCGTGCTGCTCGCGAGCGCGGCGGGCCCCGAGGGCAGCGGGCACGCCGCGCCCGGCACGCACGGGTGGCTGCTCGCGGTCGCGCTGGTCCTGATGGCCGGCGGCACGCTCCTCGTCCGGCTCCTGGGCGCGCGGGCGGCGATCCTCGCGGGCCTGCTGTCGGGTCTCGGCTTCGGCGCGCTCGGGGTGGGCGTACGGATCCTCGACGGCGTCGACCCGTTCGACCTCGGCACGCTCGTCACCGATCCGGCGCTGTACGCGATCCTCGTCGCCGGGATCGGCGGGATGTACCTGCACACCGTCGCGCTCCAGATCGGCTCGGTGAACGGGGCGACGGCGGCGCTCGTGGTCGGCGAGACCGTGCTGCCCGGGATGATCGGCGTGTGGTGGCTGGGCGACACCTCCCGTGCGGGCTTCGGCTGGCTGGCCGTCCTCGGCTTCGCACTGGCGGTGGCGGGCGCCGTGGCGGTCGCCTGGTTCGGCAACCCGGCCGCCCACGGCACCCCGCCCCCGCCGGAGGACCCCCCGTCCCGGGACCCGGCCGCCGCACCGCGCGCCGCCGAGTCCCCCGCCCTGCGCTAGGGGGTCGTGCGGGCAACCCCGCGACCGCCACTGACGGGCCATCACCTCACGGCGCCTCGCCCGCGAGGACCACGACCTCGTCCGCCGCGAAGGCCACACCCACCTCCGCGCCCTCCGCCGGAGCGTCGCCGAGGGCGCACTCCGCCTCCAGGGGCGGGCCCTCGGCCGGGCGCAGGAGGACGGTGACGTGCGTGCCGCGGAACGTGCGCGCCTCGACCGTGCAGGTCAGGCCGTCCGCCGGGCCCACCAGCCGTACGCCACCGGGGCGTACGAGGACCTCCCGCGCGCCCTGGGGCGAGCCGTCCGGCACCGGGATACCGCCCCAGACGGTGTCGGCGGCCGCGCCGCTCACCGTCCCGGGCACCACGTTGTCGAAGCCGAGGAAGCGGGCCACGAACGCGGAGGCCGGGCGCCGCCAGACCTCGAGAGGGGTCCCGGACTGGGCGATCCGGCCGTCGCGCATCACCACCACCCGGTCGGCGAGCGCGAAGGCCTCGCCCTGGTCGTGGGTGACGGCCAGCACGGTCGTACCCAACTGACGGAACAGGCTCCGCAGTTCGACCACGAGCCGTTCCCGCAGTCGGCGGTCCAGCTGGCCGAGCGGCTCGTCCAGCATCAGCAGCCGGGGCCGGGGCGCGAGCGCGCGGGCGAGCGCCACGCGCTGCTGCTCGCCGCCCGAGAGCGAGGCGACGGCCCGCCCGCCGGCCCCGGACAGCCCGACGAGCTCCAGCAACTCCCGTACCCGCTCGTCCCGTTCGGTCTTCGCGACACCGTGCATCCGCAGCCCGAATGCGACGTTGCCGCCGACGTCCCGCTGCGGGAAGAGCTGGTGGTCCTGGAACATCAGGCCGACCCCGCGCCGGTGCGACGGCACCCCGGTCTGGTCCGTGCCGTCGAGTCGGACCCGTCCGCCGTCGAGCGGCTGGAGCCCGGCGACGGCCCGCAGCATCGTGGACTTGCCGCTGCCGCTCGGCCCGAGCACGCACACGATCTCGTGGTCGGACACCGCCAGCTCCACGGAGTCGAGCACGGCCCGTTCCCCGAACCGTACGGTCGCGTCCTCGATGTGCAGCATCAGAACTCCCCCGCGGTGGTCCGGTCGGTCCGGAGCCGTTCGAGCAGCAGCAGGGACACCGCGCACACCACCATCAGAATCGTCGAGAGGGCCATGGCCTGGCCGTAGTTGAGCTCGCCGGGCCGACCGAGCAGGCGGGCGACGGCGACCGGCAGGGTCGGGTTGTCGGGCCGGGCGATGAAGACGGTGGCGCCGAACTCGCCCAGCGAGACGGCGAAGGCGAACCCGGCCGCGATGAGCACCGCCCGCCGTACCAGCGGCAGATCGACCTCGCGCCAGGCCCGCAGCGGCGAGGCGCCCAGGACGGCAGCCGCCTCCCGCAGCCGTTCGTCGACGGCGCGCAGCACGGGCAGCATGGTCCGTACGACGAAGGGGACGCCGACCAGCGCCTGCGCGAGCGGGACGAGGATCCAGCTGGCGCGCAGGTCGAACGGCGGCTCGTCCAGGGTGATCAGGAAGCCGAAGCCGACCGTCACCGCCGAGACCCCGAGCGGCAGCATCAGCAGCGCGTCGAAGCCCCGTACGAGACGCCCGGCCCGGCGGGTGAGGGCGGCCGCCGCGAGCCCGCCGACGAGGAGGGCGAGGGCGGTGGCGACGACGGCGTACCGCAGCGAGTTCCCGATGGTGTCGACCATCGGGACGAGGAAGGTGCCGGAGGGGTCGACGGACTGCAGGGCCCGGTAGTAGTCGAGCCCGTACCCGTCCGAGGTGGCGAAGGACCGCTCGACGAGCACCGCGAGCGGCAGCACCAGCAGCAGGACGATCGAGACGAGGACGCCCCCGAAGAGCGCCCAGCCGCCGAACCCCCGGGGCCGCCGCGCGGTCTGTTCCGGCGGGACCAGCTTCAGGGCGGTCTCCCGCCGCCGTACCGTCCGGGCGTGCACGGCGAGGACGGCGCCGACGGCGACGAACTGGACGATCGTGAGGACGGCGGCCGTCGTCAGGTCGAACCGGTCGACCGTCTGCCGGTAGATCTCCGTCTCCAGCGTGGAGTACGCCGGTCCGCCGAGGATCTGGACGATCGCGAAGGAACCGGCGGTGAACAGGAACACCATCAGCGCGGCCGCGGCGACGGCGGGACCGAGCGCCGGGAGGGTCACCGTCCGCCAGGCCGTGAACCGGGAGGCGCCGAGGACCCGGGCGGCCTCCTCCTGGCGCGGGTCGAGCTGGGCCCACAGACCGCCGACGGTCCGGACGACGACGGCGTAGTTGAAGAAGACGTGGGCGAGCAGGATGGCCCAGACGGTCGTGTCCAGACGCACGCCCCACACCTCGTCGAGCAGCCCGCCGCGCCCGACGAGCGCCAGGAAGGCCGTGCCGACCATGACCGTGGGCATCACGAAGGGCACGGTGACGACGGCCCGCAACAGCCCCTTGCCGGGGAAGTCGAAGCGCGCGAAGACGTACGCGCCGGGCAGGGCGATCAGCAGCGTCAGCGCGGTGGAGGCGAGCGCCTGCCACAGGGTGAACCAGAGGACGTCGAGGATCTCCGGCCGGGTCAGCGTCTCGCCGAACCGGCCGAACTCCCACGCCCCGTCGACGCGCAGCCCGCGCTCGACGATCGAGGCGACGGGCCAGGCGAAGAAGAGGGCGAAGAAGGCGACGGGCACGACCATCAGGCCGAGCCGAACCGCGCTTCCCCGCCGGTCCGACCGGACCGACCGGACGGACCCGGCGGGCCCGCCCGTGGGTTCGGTCCGGCCGGACCTCTTGTCGGGGCCTACTTCACGACGGTCGAGGACCACGTCTGGATCCACTGCTCGCGCTTCTCGGCGATCTTCTCGGGCGCCATGGTCAGCGGCTTGTCGATCGTCACACCGTGCCGGGTGAACAGCTCGGGCAGCTTGGCGCCCTCGGTCACCGGGTTGACGAACATCTGGAGCGGCATGTCCTCCTGGAACTTCTTGGAGATCAGGAAGTCGATCAGCGCCTTGCCGCCCGCGGGGTTCTTCGCCCCGTTCAGCAGTCCGGCGAACTCGATCTGCCGGAAGCAGGTGCCGGTGGAGACGCCGGTGGGGGCCTCCTTCGGCTGCGGCTCGGAGTAGAGGACCTCGACCGGCGGGCTGGAGGCGTAGGAGACGACCAGCGGTCGGTCGCCCTTGGCCTGCTTGCCGCCGGCGGAGCCGGAGAACTCCTGGTTGTACGCGAGCTCCCAGCTGTCGACGGTCTTCACGCCGTTGGCCTTGAGCTTCTGCCAGTAGCCCGGCCAGCCGTCGTCGCCGTACCGCGCGGCGGTGCCGAGGAGGAAGCCGAGGCCCGGGGAGGACTTCTCGGGGTTCTCGACCACGAGCAGGTTCTTGTACTCCGGCTTGGCCAGGTCGTCGAAGGTCTGCGGGGGCGCGAGCTTCTTGTCGGCGAAGTACTTCTTGTCGTAGTTGACGCAGATGTCACCGGTGTCGATCGGGGTGACCCGCTGCTCCTTGTCGACCTTCGCCTCGGCCGCGACCCCGTCCAGGCCCTTCGCCTCGTACGGAACGAAGATCCCGTTGTCGAGGGCTCGGGAGAGCAGGGTGTTGTCCACGCCGAAGAAGACGTCGCCCTGCGGGGAGCCCTTGGTCAGGATCTCCTTGTTGACGGCGACACCGGCGTCGCCGCTCTTGAGGACCTTGACGGTGAAGCCGGTCTGCTTCGTGAACTCCGCCAGGACCTCCTTGGAGGCGTTGAAGGAGTCGTGGCTCACGAGGGTCACGGTCTTCGGCGCGCGCTCGTCGGTCTTGCCGGCCGCGTCCCTGACGTCCTCGGTGCCGCACGCGGCGAGAGTCGTGACGCCGAGCGCTGCGGCCATGGCCGCGGCGGCCATCTTCTTGGTGCTCACTGGAAATTCCTCCTGGGTGTGACCAGGAAGAGACGCGGCCCCGCCCACCGCGAGGTGGGCAGGGCGCAACAGCTCGAGTTGCGACCGAACTTCCTACCCAGAATGACCTGGGCGAGGTTCAGAGGGTCTGCGGTCCGATGACCGCACTCTCAGCGCTGTGGCGCTCCCCTGTCGGAATATGGAGATGTGTTCGAGCACAGACTACAAGGTCAGCGCTCGGAGGCCGCCAGCTGTCCACAGGCGCCGTCGATCTCCTGCCCGCGGGTGTCACGGACGGTGACCGGAACACCGTGGGCGGCGATGGCCTCGACGAAGGCCTTCTCGTCCTCGGGCCGGGACGCGGTCCACTTCGACCCGGGCGTCGGGTTCAGCGGGATCAGGTTCACGTGGACCCGCCTGCCCTTGAGCAGCCGCCCGAGCAGGTCACCCCGCCAGGCCTGGTCGTTGATGTCGCGGATCAGGGCGTACTCGATGGAGATCCGGCGGCCGGACTTCTCGGCGTACTCCCACGCGGCGTCGAGGACCTCGCGGACCTTCCAGCGCGTGTTGACGGGCACGAGGGTGTCGCGCAGCTCGTCGTCGGGGGCGTGCAGCGAGACTGCGAGACGGCACTTGAAGCCCTCGTCGGCGAAGCGGAGCATCGCGGGCACCAGGCCGACGGTGGAGACGGTGATCCCGCGCTGCGAGAGACCGAGCCCGTCGGGCTCCGGGTCGGTGAGGCGGCGGACGGCGCCGACGACCCGCTTGTAGTTGGCGAGCGGCTCGCCCATGCCCATGAAGACGATGTTGGACAGCCGCGCCGGTCCCCCGGGCACCTCGCCGTCGCGCAGGGCCCGCATCCCGTCGACGATCTGGTGCACGATCTCGGCGGTCGACAGGTTCCGGTCGAGACCGGCCTGGCCGGTGGCGCAGAACGGGCAGTTCATCCCGCAGCCGGCCTGCGAGGAGATGCACATGGTGACCCGGTCCGGGTACCGCATCAGCACGGACTCGACGAGCGTGCCGTCGTGCAGCTTCCACAGGGTCTTACGGGTGGTGTCGTCGTCGCACGAGATGTGCCGCACCACCGACATCAGGTCGGGCAGCAGCTCCCCCTGCAGCTTCTCGCGGGAGCCGGCGGGGATGTCGGTCCACTCGGCGGGATCGTGGGCGTACCGCGCGAAGTAGTGCGTGGACAGCTGCTTGGCGCGAAACGGCTTCTCCCCGATCGCGGCGACAGCCTCCTTGCGCTCGGCGGGCGTGAGGTCGGCAAGGTGCCGCGGCGGCTTCTTGGCTCCGCGGGGGGCGACGAAAGTGAGTTCTCCGGGCTTGGGCATGGTTCCCCCAGTGTCGCAGACGAACGCGGAAACCCGGGCGCCGCGGGACGAGCAGGGGCCGCACGGGCGGTCGGGCAGGGGGAGGCGGGGCCGCGCAGGCGGTCGGGCCGGGGGACGCCGGGCCGCGCGGGCGTCGGGCCGACCGGCCGAGGGGCCGCACGGGCGGTTGGCCGGCAGGCCGAGCAGGGCCGCACGGGCGGTCGGGCCGCAGGAGGAGTGGGGGCCGCACGGGCGGTTGGCCGGCAGGCCGAGCGGGGCCGCTCGGGCGGTTGGCCGGCAGGCCGAGCGGGGCCGCTCGGGCGGTCGGGCCGCAGGAGGAGTGGGGGCCGCGCGGGCGGTCGGGAGGGGACGGCCGCACGGGCGGTCGGGCCGCAGGAGGAGTGGGGGCCGCGCGGGCGGTCGGGAGGGGACGGCGGCACGGGCGGTCGGGCCGCAGGAGGGGCGGGGACGGCGACGCGGGCGGCGGCGCGAGCGGTCCCGTGGGGGCGGCAGGGGCGTCAGCCGGGGCGCGCCGCCTGCGGAATGGGGGGCCGCAGGCGGCTGCGTGCCGCGACAGGCCGGCCGCCGCGGGTGGGGGGGGTACCGCGGGCAGCCGGCTCCGGCCCACCGAGTACCCCCGAAAACGCACCTCACACCACCCTCCCCGTCGGCCCCGTCCGGCCCGCGCCGGGCGGCGGAGGACGCCACGCGACCGGGGGTCCGCCGCCCCACACGTGTGGCCCTTTGCCCTCTCGCCGGGTGATCCGCAATGGTCAGATGGGGTGAAGCGGGCGCGTTGATCGTTTCCCCGGACGGGCCGCGAGGCGTTCATGGGGATGTGAGTACCGCAAGCGCCGCCCCGATACTGCCCGCCGCCCTCGCGCCCCTGGCCGCCTCTCCCGTGCACGACTCGGGCGCGGACACCGCGCCCGGAGTCATAGGCATTGACGCCTGCACCACGCTCGGCACGACGCTCGTCGTCCATGTCAGCGGAGAGATCGACCGCCTCAGCTCGGCTCCGCTCGGCGCCCTCATGGCGTCGGCCGCCGAGGACGGATACATCGGGCTCGTGCTCGATGCCTCCCAGGTCACCTTCTGCGACTCCGGCTTCCTCCGCGTCCTGCGCTGGTGGCCCCGTGACGGGCGTCGGCTCCGGCTGACGAACCCCTCACGGGCCGTGCAGCACCTCCTGCGGGCGGTCGCGGTCACGGCGCGGAACCCGGCAAGGGCGCGCCCCTTCGCCGGGGGGATCACGGCCCTGTCGACCCTGCCCGGCTAGCCGCGCCTCCGGTCGCGGAAACGACGTGAGGGGCCCGCCGCTCGAAAGCGGCGGGCCCCTCACGTACGGACAGGCAGGTCAGGTGGTGCCGACGAAGACCACCAGCAGCAGCCAGACCACCGGAGCCGTCGGCAGCAGGGAGTCCAGGCGGTCCATGATGCCGCCGTGGCCCGGCAGCAGGGTGCCCATGTCCTTGATGCCGAGGTCACGCTTGATCATCGACTCGCCGAGGTCGCCGAGCGTCGCGCTCGCCGCCACCGCGAGGCCGATCAGCAGGCCCTGCCACCAGGTGCCGTCGTCGATCAGGAACTCCATGCACAGCGCGCCCGCCGCCATCGCGAAGGTCACCGCTCCGACCAGGCCCTCGCGGGTCTTGCCGGGGCTGATGCGCGGTGCCAGCTTGTGCTTGCCGAAGCGCCAGCCGATCGCGTACGCGCCGGTGTCGCTGACGACCGTGAGCAGCAGGAACGTCAGGACCCGCTCCGGACCGTCGTCGGCCGTGAGCATCAGCGCCACGAACGTCGCCAGGAACGGCACGTAGAACGCGGCGAAGACGCCCGCCGTGACGTCCTTCAGATAGCCCTCGGGCGGCTCCGTCATCCGCCACACGAGGACCGCGAGGGCGGTCAGGGCCATGGCGACCCAGGCCCCCTCCGTCCCGCGGACGTAACCGGCGACGACCATCGCGGCGCCGCCGACCGCCAGCGGGACCAGCGGGGCCTTGATGCCCTTGCGCTCCTGGAGCCGGGAGGTGAGCTCCCACAGGCCGACCACGACGGCGACCGCTATGACGCCGACGAACGCGGCCTTCCAGATGAAGAGGGACGCGATGATGACGGCGCCGAGGCCGATGCCCACCCCTATGGCCGCGCCCAGGTCGCGCCCCGCGCTCTTCTTCTGCGGGGCAGCGGGCCGATTCGGGCTGGACATGGGCTCCTGCGGGTGCTCGTTCGGCGTCTCGTCACGGAACAGGGGACCGCTCGGCTGAGCGGCCCCCCGGTCGTGGTCGTCCTGGTGATCGCCGGCGGGGACGTCGGGCACGATGGGCATGGGCCGAGTCTGCGCCGCCTGTAGCCCATCGTATGCGGGACCCGCCGGGGCAGGCCCCTGGTCGGGCCCCCAGTAGCCGGAACCGGCCGGGGCCCCCCAGGAAGAGTCGTTCATCAGACCTCGAGCAGCTCGGCTTCCTTGTGCTTGAGCAGCTCGTCCACCTGCGTGACGTACTTCGCGGTGGTGTCGTCGAGCTCCTTCTCGCCGCGCCGGCCCTCGTCCTCGCCGACCTCGCCGTCCTTGACCAGCTTGTCGATGGTCTCCTTGGCCTTGCGGCGGACGGAACGGATGGAGATCTTGGAGTCCTCGGCCTTGCCCTTGGCCACCTTGATGTACTCGCGGCGGCGCTCCTCGGTGAGCTCGGGGAACACCACACGGATGATGTTGCCGTCGTTGCTCGGGTTGACGCCCAGGTCCGAGTCCCGGATCGCCTGCTCGATGTTGCGCAGCGCGCTCTTGTCGAACGGGGTCACGACCGCCATGCGCGGCTCGGGAACCGAGAACGACGCCAGCTGATTGATCGGCGTGATCGCACCGTAGTAGTCGGCCACGATCTTGTTGAACATCGCCGGGTGCGCACGCCCGGTGCGGATCGCGGCGAAGTCCTCCTTGGCGACCACGACGGCCTTCTCCATCTTCTCCTCGGCCTCGAGGAGGGTCTCTTCGATCACCACTTGCTCCTGCGTGTCGTCGCGTCTTGTCCTGCACGGTGATACGACCGGCAGGGCTCTGTCCATCCCCTCGAGGGGAGGTACCCGGTTCGAGCCGAGGCTCAGGCCCGGGTGCCCTGGTCGCTCACGAGAGTGCCGATCTTCTCACCCTTCACCGCGCGCGCGATATTGCCCTCGGCGAGCAGTTCGAAGACGAGGATCGGGAGCGTGTTGTCGCGGCACAGGGTGATGGCGGTGGCGTCGGCGACCTTGAGGTCGCGGGAGAGCACCTCGCCGTACTCCAGCGCGTCGAACTTGACCGCGTCGGGGTTGGTCTTCGGGTCGGAGTCGTAGACCCCGTCGACGCCGTTCTTACCCATGAGCAGGGCCTCGGCGTCGATCTCCAGGGCGCGCTGGGCGGCCGTGGTGTCGGTGGAGAAGTACGGCATGCCCATGCCGGCGCCGAAGATGACCACGCGGCCCTTCTCCAGGTGGCGCACGGCCCGCAGCGGGATGTACGGCTCCGCGACCTGGCCCATGGTGATGGCGGTCTGGACGCGGGAGTCGATGCCCTCCTTCTCCAGGAAGTCCTGGAGGGCGAGGCAGTTCATGACGGTGCCGAGCATGCCCATGTAGTCGGAGCGGGCCCGGTCCATGCCGCGTACCTGCAGTTCGGCGCCGCGGAAGAAGTTTCCGCCGCCGATCACGATCGCGATCTCCGCTCCGTCGCGGACGACTGCGGCGATCTCGCGTGCGATTTTGTGCACGACGTCGGGGTCGACGCCGAGCGCGCCGCCTCCGGCGAATGCCTCACCGGACAGCTTCAGCATGAAGCGGCCGGCCTTTTTGCCGTGGATGTCGTCGCCCTGTGCGGCGGACTGGTTCATGGAGATCTCCTCGTGCACATACGACGAAGGCCATTGCCGGTGGGTCCTTGCGGTTTCCCGTACGGCAATGGCCTCCTCGTCAGATCTGCGGTCGTCCTGCGCGAGCGCGGACGACTGCTTCAGACCCTACCGGGGTCCGGTGTCCGTCGCGTACGGACTCAGATGCCGACCTTGATGCGCGTGAAGCGCTTCAGGGTGACACCGGCCTCGTCCAGGATCTGCTGGACGGACTTCTTGTTGTCCAGCGCGTACGGCTGGCCGAGCAGCGTGGCGTCCTTGAAGAAGCCGTTGACGCGACCCTCGACGATCTTCGGGAGCGCGGCCTCGGGCTTGCCCTCGGCGCGGGTGGTCTCCTCGGCGACGCGACGCTCGGTCTCGACGACCTCGGCCGGAACGTCCTCACGGGTGAGGTACTTCGGCGCGAAGGCGGCGATGTGCTGGGCGACACCCTTCGCGATCTCGGCGTTCTCCTTGTCGAGCTCGACGAGAACACCGATCTGCGGGGGCAGGTCGGGCATGGTGCGGTGCATGTAGGCCGAGACGAAGCCGTCGGCGTACTGCGCGAAGCGGTCGAGAACGATCTTCTCGCCCAGGTTGGCGTTGGCCTCGTCGACGTACGCCTGGACCGTCTTGCCGGGCTCGATCTCGGACGCGAGCAGCGCCTCGAGGTCGGCCGGGGCGGTGGCGGCGACGTGGGCGGCGAGCGCGTTGGCGACGGCCTGGAACTTGTCACCCTTGGCGACGAAGTCCGTCTCGCACTTCAGCTCGACGAGGACACCGGAGGTGTTGTCGTCGGCGATGACGGAGACGACGGCGCCGTTCTCGGCAGAACGGCCCTCGCGCTTGGCGACGCCCTTCTGGCCCTTGATGCGCAGGGCTTCGACGGCCTTGTCGACGTTGCCGTCGGCCTCGTCCAGAGCCTTCTTGCAGTCCATCATGCCGGCGCCGGTGAGCTCACGGAGCTTCTTGACGTCAGCGGCGGTGTAGTTCGCCATGAGTCTGAGTTTCTCTCTCGAAGTCTGAAAGATCTACGGGTGGACGGCGGGGGCTTCGTGGGCCCCCGCCGTCCAACATCCGAAACAACCAACCGGACCCGGTCCGTGAAGACCGGGCCATGGGTCAGGCCTGCTCGGCCTCGGCGGCCGGGGCCTCGGCGGCGGGGGTCTCGGCGGCCGGGGTCTCGGCGGCCGGGGTCTCGACGGCCTCGACGGCGTCGGCGACCTCGGTGGCCTCGGCGTCGGCGACCTTCTCGGTCTCGGCGGAGGTCTGGACCTCGGCCTCGTCAGCCTTCTTCTCACCCTCGAGCAGGTCGCGCTCCCACTCGGCGAGGGGCTCGCCGGCGGCCTTCTCGCCCGGCTTCGAGTCGCCGGTCGCGGCGCCGGAGCGGGCGATGAGGCCCTCGGCGACGGCGTCGGCGATCACGCGGGTGAGCAGGGTGACGGAGCGGATCGCGTCGTCGTTGCCCGGGATCTTGTAGTCGACCTCGTCGGGGTCGCAGTTGGTGTCGAGGATCGCGACGACCGGGATGTGGAGCTTGCGCGCCTCACCGACGGCGATGTGCTCCTTCTTGGTGTCGACGATCCAGACGGCGCTCGGCACCTTCTGCATCTCGCGGATACCACCGAGGGTCTTCTCCAGCTTGGCCTTCTCGCGGGAGAGGACCAGGAGCTCCTTCTTGGTGAGGCCGGAGGCGGCCACATCCTCGAAGTCGATCTGCTCGAGCTCCTTGAGGCGCTGCAGACGCTTGTAGACGGTGGAGAAGTTGGTGAGCATGCCACCGAGCCAACGCTGGTTGACGTACGGCATGCCGACGCGCGTCGCCTGCTCGGCGATGGCCTCCTGCGCCTGCTTCTTCGTACCGACGAACATGATGGAGCCGCCGTGGGCGACGGTCTCCTTGACGAACTCGTAGGCGCGGTCGATGTACGACAGCGACTGGAGCAGGTCGATGATGTAGATGCCGTTGCGCTCCGTGAAGATGAAGCGCTTCATCTTCGGGTTCCAACGACGGGTCTGGTGACCGAAGTGGACGCCGCTTTCCAGCAGCTCCCGCATCGTGACGACGGCCATGGCCGTATCTCCTTGAGTTTCTCGGTTATGTCCTGACGCCCCGACGCGCCGTGCCACAAGGGACCGAAAGGCGCTGCCACGGCCGGTGAGGGCTGTGTGGCGGGGCGTGCGAAGTCGACCCGGTGACCCGGATCGCCATAGGAAGTGTACGGGACCCCGGGGGTGCCGGGTGACGGCGCTGTCCACAACCGGCTGGTCGTCCACAGATGGCGACCATGATCGGCACGGAGCGGGCGGTTGCGGGACGGTGGCGCCATGCACCTCACGACTCCGCTGCTCGCCCTGGCCCTGGCGTGGCCCGCGAGCCTGCCGCCCGCGCCGCCGACCTGGCCGCTGGGACCGCCGCGCCCGGCGGTGGTGCGCGGCTGGGAGCCTCCGCCCGGTCCGTACGCCGCCGGGCACCGGGGGCTCGACCTGGCGGCCCCGGTGGGCGCCGCGGTCCGCGCCGCGGCGCCGGGGACCGTCACGTTCGCGGGCCGGGTGGCCGGCCGCGGCGTCCTCACGATCACCCTGGACGGCACAGGGGACCCGCCGCTGCGCACCACCTACGAGCCGGTGATCCCCCGGGTCGCCGCGGGCACGAGGGTCGCCCGGGGCGCCCCGGTCGCCACCCTCGCGGCGGCGCCGCCCGCGTCCGCCCACTGTCCGGGCGCCTGCCTCCACTGGGGCCTGCTGCGGGGCGACACGTACCTGAACCCCTTGCTTCTGCTGCGCCAGGGGCCGTCCAGGCTGCTGCCGGTGACGGATCAGCCGTCGTTCTCGTGGGGCACGAGGTCGTAGAGGTACGAGCGGGCGTCCTCGCAGCGGCGCGGGGGTGGCCGGCCGGTCAGCCGCTGACGCCGCGCAGGGCCATGGCGACGGCGGCCTCCGCGATGGCGTCCGGGTCCTCGGCCGCGCCCAGCTCGATGCGGCGGACGGCCGCGTCCACGACGCCCTGGAGGAGCATCGCGCCCAGGCGGGGCTGGGCCTGGCCCAGGTCGACGAGGGCCTCGACGATCATGGTGACGAGGCCGCCGTGGGCTGCGCGGATCTTCTCGCGGGCGCCGTCGTCGAGCTCGCTCGCGGAGATCGCGACGACCGCGCGGTGGCGCCGGTCCCCGACGAGCTCCAGCTGCGTGCGCACGTAGGCCTCGACCTTGCCCTCGGGCGTCGGGGCCCCGGCCATCGCCGTCTCGACCTCGGCCGCCCAGACGGGGAAGTCGACGGCGCACAGCTCCTCGACCACGGCCGCGCGCGACCGGAAGTACTCGTACACCGAGGAGCGGGCCAGGCCCGTGCGCTCGGCGAGGGCGGGGAAGGTCAACGCCTCCGTACCGCCCTCGGACAGCAGGGAACGCGCGGCGTCCAGCAGGGCGCCGCGCTGCATCGTCCGGTGCTCGGCCACCGAGGCCGCTCGAATCCTTGGCACGGCTCCACCATACGACCGGCCGCGCGCCGTCAGCGCCCCACATCGGCCAGCTTGGCGCGCAGCTGGAGGACGGACTTGGTGTGGATCTGGCTGACGCGGCTCTCGGTGACGCCGAGGACATGGCCGATCTCGGCCAGCGTGAGGCCCTCGTAGTAGTAGAGCGTGACGACGGTCTTCTCCCGCTCGGGGAGGGTGTTGATGGCGCGGGCGAGCAGCCTGCGCAGCTCGCGGTCCTCGGCGACCGCGACCGGGTTGTCGGCCGCGGTGTCCTCCAGGGTGTCCATCAGCGACAGCCGGTCGCCGCCCTCGCCGCCGACGTGCAGCAGCTCCTCCAGGGCGACCACGTTCGCCAGGGACAACTGGCTGAAAACGGCGTGCAGTTCCTCCAGGGCGATGTCCATCTCCGCCGCGACCTCGCTCTCGGTCGGGGTGCGGCGCAGCTTGGCCTCCAGGGTGGCGTAGGCGCGCTCGACGTTGCGCGCCTTCTGCCGCACGGAGCGGGGGATCCAGTCGAGCGCCCGGAGCTCGTCGATCATCGCGCCGCGGATCCTGGTGATCGCGTACGTCTCGAACTTGATCGACCGCTCGACGTCGAACTTCTCGATGGCGTCGATCAGCCCGAAGACCCCGGAGGAGACGAAGTCGGCCTGTTCCACATTGGACGGCAGCCCCACGCTGACCCGGCCGGCGACGTACTTCACCAGCGGCGAGTAGTGCAGGATCAGCTGTTCGCGCAGCCGCTCGTCGCCCGTGTCCTTGTACGACCGCCACAGCTCGTCGAGCGATGTCGGTGCGGGCGGTCGCACGGTGCCCCGGGCTGCTGGGGGCACCGCAGCGCGGTCAGACCCGGAGGTGTGCTGGGGCATGCGTTGCCTTGAGCCGTTCTGCTGGCGGGTTTGTCGGGGTGGATGTCCGGCGGGGAATCCTGGCGAGCGTAGCGTGACTGGACGGTCGCGGTGTGCGAACCTCTGCGGATCGCACCGCTGTGGGTGGACGTCCTCGGCCACATCTTCGAACCCGGGCCGTGGCGCGTGTCGGCCCCTCGGGTGCGGCCGAGACAGCTGGGTTGTTCATCACCCTCACCATTTCACCCGAATGCTCCAGGTCAAGTACCGCCTCGCCGCGCATTCGCCCCATCCGTGGGGGTCTTCGTCAACCGCCAGTCGTCGCCTTGCCGTTCGGCGAACCCCAGAGAGTGCAGTTCGTACAGTCGGACGAGGGTGTCGTCGGGGGTGGTGCCGGACCGGTCGGCGATCTCGCCCACCGGGGCGGCGCGGCCGGCGGGCAGCGCTTCGAGGACGCGGGCGACCTCCGGAGCGAGGAGGTCCCTCGGCAGGACCGGCCCGCGCCGGGCCGGAGCGAGCTGGCCCATGTCCCCGACGAGCTCGATCACTTCGGCGGCTTCGGTGACGAGGGTGGCCTCCCCGCGCAGCAGTTCGTGGACGCCGGCGGAGAGGCCGCTGGTGACGGCGCCGGGCACGCCCATGGTGTACCGGCCGAGGCGCGCGGCGGCGCGGGCGGTGACGAGGGAGCCGCTGCGGTACTCGGCCTCGACGACGACGGTGCCGCGGGTGAGGGCGGCGATGACCCGGTTGCGGAGGATGAACCTGCTGGGCGTGGGGTGGCTGCCGGGCGGCAACTCCCCGATGACGAGCCCTTGTTCGGCGACGCGGCCGATCAGTCCCGCGTGGCCGCGCGGGTAGGGGACGTCGACGCCGCAGGCGAGGACGGCGACGGTGGCGCCCCGGGCGGCGAGGGCACCTCGGTGCGCCGCGCCGTCGATGCCGAAGGCGGCCCCGGAGACGACGACCCAGCCCTGTTCGGCGAGCCCGGAGGCAAGGGTGGTGGCCATGTGCGCCCCGTAGGGCGTGCAGGCGCGGGCGCCGACCAGGGCGACGGAGCGCAGAGCCCAGGTCCGCAGGTCGGCGCGGCCCCGGACCCAGAGGCCGACCGGGCGGGTGTCGCCGAGGTCGTCGAGCTGCCGGGGCCATTCGACGTCGCCCGGGACGATCAGCCGGCCGCCCTGCCCGCCGACGGTGTCGAGGTCCCGCCGGGGCTCGGCGCCCTCGGCACGCCGACGCCATCCGGCGACCCGTTTCTCCCCGGTGCCGGGGAACGCGTCCGGGTCGTCGGCGGGGCACCTCAGACGCTGGAGGAAGCCCACGGCGCCGTACTCCCGGAGCCAGCGGCCGGCGTGGGCGTCGCCGGGTTCGACGGTGCGGGTGAGGGCGGCCCGGGCGAGACGCTCGTCGTCGGTGATCATGCCCGCTCCCCCGCTCCGACCGGTACGCCCCGGGCGATGCCGGTCCGCAGTTCGAGGGCGAGGCCGATGTCCTGGGCGTCCGGGCGGTCGTGGCCCGCGAGGTCCGCGGCGGTCCAGGCGACGCGCAGGACCCGGTCGAGTCCGCGCGCCGTGAGCAGGCCCCGCTCGATGTCCCGCTCCGCCGCGGCGAGGGCTCCCGGGGAGACGAGGAAGCGGGTCCGCAGCTCATGGCCGGGGACTTCGCTGTTGACGGTCCAGGGAGTCCCGGCGAGGCGGGCGGCCGCGCGGGCGCGGGCCTCGCGGACGCGGTCGGCGACGACGGCGGTGGTCTCCCCGCGCCCGCCCTGGCCGAGGAGGTCGGAGCGGGTCACCGGCTCGACCTCGACGCGCAGGTCGACCCGGTCCAGGAGCGGGCCGGAGAGCCGCGCCTGGTAGCGGCGGATGAGGGAGGCCGGGCACTCGCATCCCGCACCGTGCAGGGTGTGCCGTCCGCACGGGCAGGGGTTGGCCGCGAGGGCCAGGAGGAACCGGGCGGGCAGCCGGACCACCCCGGCCGCGCGGGCGACGACCACGTGTCCGGACTCCAGCGGCTGGCGCAGCGCGTCGAGCACCTTCCCCGAGAATTCGGGTGCTTCGTCCAGGAAGAGGATCCCGCGATGGGCGAGGGACACGGCGCCCGGGCGCGGGAGGCCGTTGCCGCCGCCGACGAGGGACTGCATGGTCGCGGAGTGGTGCGGCGCGCAGTACGGGGCGCGGCGGACGAGGGGTTCGCCGGGCGGGAGGATGCCGGCCACGGAGTGGACGGCGGTGACTTCGAGGGACTCCTGGCGG
Source organism: Streptomyces sp. NPDC090127 (assembly GCF_044746945.1). NCBI lineage: Bacteria > Bacillati > Actinomycetota > Actinomycetes > Kitasatosporales > Streptomycetaceae > Streptomyces > Streptomyces sp. NPDC090127. The sequence continues at coordinate 119,526 of NZ_JBIVDE010000001.1, forward strand.
GTGAGCGGGGGCAGGATGCCGGGAAGCCGTTCGGCGAGCATCGTCTTGCCGGCTCCGGGTGGCCCGGAGAGCAGGATGTGGTGGCTGCCGGCGGCGGAGACCTCCAGGGCGCGCCGGGCTCCGTGCTGCCCGGCGACGTCGGCGAGGTCCGGTCCGTCGGCCGGGTCGGCGGCGAGGCCGGTGCCGACGCCCGCGCCCGGCACGAGGAGTCCGGCGAGCATGGCGTCGGGGCGTCCTTCCTCGGCGGACTCCTCCTCGGGGACGGGTTCGTCGGAGAGGACGGCGATGAGCTGGCGCAGGCTGCGGACGCCGAGGACGGAGACCCCGGGGACGAGGGCGGCCTCGCCGGCCGTCTGCTCGGGGACGACGACCTGGCGATAGCCGGCGTCGGCGGCGGCGAGGACCGCGGGCAGGACGCCTCGCACGGGCCGGACGCGGCCGTCGAGGCCGAGTTCGCCGATGAGGACGAGGTCGGCGATGCCCCGCGGGTCGATCCGCTCGGCGGCGCCGAGCACGGCGGCTGCCACGGCCAGGTCGAAACCCGACCCGCCCTTGGGCACCGACGCCGGGCTGAGCCCGACGGTCAGCTTCTTCTGGGGCCACTCGGCGCCCGAGTTGACGATGGCGGCGCGGACGCGGTCGCGGCTCTCGCTGAGGCTCTTGTCGGGGAGTCCGACCAGGGTGAAGGCGGCGACTCCGGCCTCCAGGTCGGCCTGCACCTCGACGACGACCCCTTCGACCCCGACGAGGGCGACGGAGCAGGTGCGGGCGAACCCCATCTCAGGCCACCCCCTGGGCGTGGGTGACGACGGGGGCGCCACGGCGGGGCAGCACGACCCCGACGAGATCGATCCGGACGCCGCCGTCGGGCGGTGGTCCGCCGTGGCGGTCGAGCCAGCAGGCGGCGAGGCGTTTGAGCCGGTCGGCCTTGACGGGCGTGACGGCGGCCATGGGGTGCTCGAAGGCGCCGTCCCGCCGCGTCTTCACCTCGCAGACGACGACCGTGTCCCCGTCCTGGGCGACGATGTCGATCTCGCCGGTCCGTCCGCAGCGCCAGTTCCGCGCGAGGATGATCATCCCGGCCGCGGCGAGCCTGCGGACCGCCAGCTGTTCTCCGTACTGTCCGAGGGCGCTCGTTGCGTTCATTCGGTACCACCTCCGGCACCGACTGTGACGCTTCGCGACGTTCCGTGTGCGGGCCGGTGGACAACCTCCGACCTGTGGAGAACCCCGTCACCCCTGCGGGTGGTCTCAGCTGCTGGGAAGCTCCAGATCGCTCTTGTTCAGCTCCTCGATGTTCACGTCCTTGAAAGTGAGCACCCGGACCTGCTTGACGAACCTGGCCGGCCGATACATGTCCCAGACCCAGGCGTCGGCCATGGACACCTCGAAGAACACCTCGCCCTGGACCGAGTGCACCTGCATCTCGTAGTCGTTGGTGAGGTAGAACCGACGCTCGGTCTCGATCACGTATTTGAACAGCCCGACGACATCGCGGTACTCCCGGTAGAGCTTCAGCTCCATCTCGGTCTCGTACTTCTCGAGGTCCTCGGCGCTCATGGCATGTTCCCCTTCAGCCGTGCGTCCACCCATTGTGCGCCAGCCGCTCGCACCGTTAAGCGATTTCCGTGGCGAGCACCAGCGGCGCACTCGGCGGTCCCTCGTCGAGCAGCCTGTCCAGCAGCTCGGCGAGTCTGGTCGGGTACACCGTCTCACGCGCCGCCGACAGTTCGGCGGAGGTCCACCACCTCAGCCCCGCGACACTGCGCTCCTCCAGCTCGGTCAGGCCACCGGGGGCGGTCACGGTCTGACTGGTTCGTGCCAGGTAGTACCACTCGTCCTGGTCCCAGCGCCGCCCGTCGAACGGGAAGGAGCAGATCCGCCGCCACAGCACCGGCCCGAGTTCGACGTCCGTGATCCCGGTCTCCTCGGCCAGCTCGCGCAGCGCGGCCTCCTCCCGGGTCTCCTCGCCCTCCAGACCGCCACCGGGCGTGAACCACCAGGTCTGCGCCGGGTCGTCCGGCTCGTAGCCGTGCATGAGGAGGATGCGGTCGTCGGGATCGAGCAGTACGACCCGGGCGACCCGGCGCAGCTCCGGCCCGGCGACCTCGCCCGAGGGGCTCGTACCCGTCACGCGTCCACCGTCTCTCTCCCCGTCGGCCGGCCACCGCGCCGGCCGCTCGACCGTCGCCCCGCGAGCCGCGCCACCGGTCCGTACGCCGCCCCGCCCAGGATCAGTACACACCCGCCGACGATCGCGTAGAAGAGCGGCTCCACGGGCCCGGGGACGGAGACCCCGCCCGGCAGCGCCGCGAAGCCGGCGGGACGCTCCACGACGTCCGGCGCGGGCCAGGCGACGGCGTCGACCCTGCCCGTCACCGTCGAGCGCGGCACGGAGCCCTGCCCGACGTCCTCCAGATGGGTCCGGGAGTCCAGCGAGTGGTGCCGCTCGTCGCCGAGGAGGAAGAGCTTCCCCTCGGGCACGGCCGCCGAGAACTCCCGCCCCGAGGCGGCGGCGCCGCCCCCGGTGTACGGCTCGACGACCGCCTTGCCGTCGATCATGAGCCGCCCGTCCTTGTCGCAGCAGGCGACCGTGTCACCGCCGACGCCGACGACCCGCTTCACCATGGTCGAGCCGCCCCAGAGCGGGTCGTTGAAGATCACGATGTCGCCGCGCCGCGCCTCGTCGCCGTCGATCCGCTCGGCGAGGACCTTGGAGCCGACGGCCAGCGCCGGGGTCATCGAGTCGGTGGGCACGCTGTACGGCTGGTACAGCAGGGCCCCCCAGACGAACCCGCCGAGGAAGAGCACACAGCCGACGGCCACGGCCAGCCCCGACAGCACACTGCCGAGGCGGCCGCGGCCGCCGTCCGTACGTATCGTTCCGCTCATCCCAGCGCTCCCCACCTCGAAGGTCGGTTCGACGATCTGGGACGGCACCCTACCCGCGCGTCGCTACGCGGCGGTATGCCGAGCGGTCGACCTCTTCCTCCGCCACAGCACCAGCGGCAGCGCGCCCGCCAGGCCGGCCGCGGCCGGGGCCACGGAGAGGGCCTTGTTCAGCCCGGGCTGGTCGAAGGTCTCCGGCACGGGCAGCGTCGCCCAGCGGGTGACCGGCCAGGCCACGAAGACCGCGCGCCCGACGACCTGGTCGTTGGGGACCGTGCCGCCGCCCGCCAGGTTCTGGTGGTACCGCGAGTCCAGCGAGTTCTGCCGGTTGTCGCCCATCACCCAGATGCTGCCCTCGGGGACGGTGAGCGGCCCGAAGGCCTTGTCACCGCAGGGCGAGGAGCCGGGGTAGATGTACGAGGTCTCGTCGAGCGTCTTGCCGTTCAGGACGACCTTGCCGCCCTCCTTGCAGGAGACCGTGTCGCCACCCACCGCGATGACGCGCTTGATCAGGTCCTTCTCCTCGGCCGAGGGCATCAGGCCGATGAAGGAGAGGAACTCCTGGAGCACGTTCGGGTCCGGCGTGGGCTCGCCCTCCAGCCAGCCGCCCGGGTCGTGGAAGACGACGACCTCGCCGCGCTCCGGCTCGGAGCCGAACCACGGGGTCAGCTTGTCGACCAGGACCCGGTCGCCCCGCTGGAGCGTGTTCATCATCGAGTCCGAGGGGATCGAGAACGCCTGCACCAGGAAGGTCTTGATCACCAGCGCGAGCACGAGGGCGATGCCGATGAGCAGCGGCAGTTCCTTCCAGAAGGAACGCGGCCTCCTCGGGGCGCTGTCGGCCTCGCCGCCCTGCCCGTCGCCACCCTCGTCACCGGAGTCGCCCGCGCCACCGGCGGCACCGGCGCCGTCCGGGCCGTTCGCGTCGTGGGCCGGGTCGGCGTCCCGCCCGCCGGCGGAGTCATCCCTCATGGCCACCGACGACTCGGCGAGCTGCTCGGGCCTCTCCTCGGGCTCGTCGTGTCCGGATCGTGCGCCGACGGCCACATCCCCCACATCCACTCCTCAGTCCGTGCAAATGCCTGCCCCGGAACAGGGACAGGCCCACCACTCCCATAACGAGCGGGAGTTCCGCAGGAGTCGGGAGCCAGGGCAATCCGTTCAGATTCCGCGAGGACACACTATGCGACGCGCCGTCCGCCGACACAGCACCCGAACGGCCGTCCGGTACGGCCGCGAACGTGTCCGGCTCCTCCAGCCGGCGCCAGTGGCCCACCGGCCAGACGATGCCGACCGCCCGGCCGACGACGTCGTCCACGGAGATCGTCCCCTGGTCCTTCTCGTCCAGGTGGAAGCGCGAGTCGGCGGAGTCCGAGCGGTGGTCGCCCAGGACGAAGATCCGGCCCTCCGGCACCTTCACCTGGAACCTGATCTTCGAGGGCTCGTTCCCCGGGTGCAGATACGGTTCGTCCAGCGGCACGCCGTTGACCGTGATCCGCCCGTCCTCGCCGCAGCAGGCGACGGTGTCACCGCCGACCGCCACCACCCGCTTGATCAGGTCCTGTTCGTCCGCCGACGGCAGCAGCCCGATGAAGGTCAGGGCCTGCTTGACCTGCTGGACGCCGGGAGGGGCGTCGCCGGTCGGGGCCGCGTCCTGGAGCCAGTTGCCGGGGTCCTTGAAGACGACGACGTCGCCGCGTGCGGGCGTCGAGCCGAACCAGGGCGTGAGCTTGTCGACCACGACCCGGTCGTCGATCCGGATCGTCTGCTCCATCGAGCCGGACGGGATGACGAACGCCTGGACCAGGAAGGTCTTCAGGACGAGCGCGATCAGCACGGCGACCGTGAGGAGGAGCGGGATCTCCTTGATCGCCGAGCGCTGCCGACGCCGCTTGACCTTGCGGGCGAGCCTGCGCCGCTCCGCCCGCCCGGGCAGCGGACGGCCACCCGCCGTGGGCCGGGTGCCGGTGGGCAGCGGCATGTCGGCGCGGTGCCCGCCCGCCCTGCCCCGGTTACCCATGGCCGCCCGCCGCGGGCTCCGGTACGGCGTCGAAAGCACCGGTCTCCGGCACGCCGGACCAGCGGCCGAAGGGCCAGCCGATCCAGTCCGCGCGCCCGATCACCCGCTCCACGGGCACCATGCCGCCACCCGGCCGGCCCAGGTGGTCGCGGGAGTCGCTCGACTGACTGCGATGGTCGCCCATCACGAACAGGGCGCCCTGGGGTACGACGATGTCGAAGGGCACCTTCGAGGGCGCGTCGCCCATCAGGACGTACCACTCCTCGACGGGGACGCCGTTGACGGTGAGCCGGCCGTCGGTGTCGCAGCAGACCACGCGGTCGCCGCCGACGCCCACGACCCGCTTCACGAAGTCGGTCTCGGCGGGTTCGGCGAGCCCGAGGGCGGCCGCGGCACCGTGCAGGAGCCCGGTGACCGGATTCTCGGCCGGGGGCTGCTGCACGAACGAGTCGGTGCCGTCGAAGACGACGACGTCGCCCCGGCGGGGCTGGTCGCCGAACCGGTACGCCAGCTTGTTCACCAGGATCCGGTCGCCGACCTGGAGCGTCGGCTCCATGGAGCGGCTGGGGATCAGGAACGGCTGCAGCACGAAGTGGCTCAGGAGCAGCACGAAGACGACGCAGACGGCGCCGATGAGGCCGGTGCGCCGCCAGGACCAGCCGAAGCGGTCGGCGAACCCGGTGAAACGCGCGGAGCGCGACCGCTCCTCCGTATCGGAGGAGCGGTCGCGCTCCGTGTGCTGTGCTTCGGTGTCCATCGGGGGCAGAGCTTATCCGGCCACCCTGGGAGTCAGTGCTCCGAAGCCCCGCGCGATCGGTGAGCCGGAGCTCAGTTGTCGCGCTTCTCCTTGATCTTGGCGGCCTTGCCGCGCAGCTCACGCAGGTAGTAGAGCTTGGCGCGACGGACGTCACCGCGGCTGACGAGCTCGATCTTCTCGAAGATCGGGCTGTTCACCGGGAAGGTGCGCTCGACGCCGACGGAGAACGAGACCTTGCGGACCGTGAAGGTCTCGCTGACGCCCGAGCCCTGGCGGCGGATGACAACGCCCTTGAACTGCTGGATACGGGAGCGGTTGCCCTCGATGACGCGCACGTGGACGTTGACGGTGTCGCCCGGGCGGAAGGAGGGGAGGTCGGAGCGGAGCGAAGCCGCGTTGACCGAGTCGAGCAGGGAGGCCATGGTGGTCTCTTTCCTCGCTGATGCCACAGGTCATCAGCGGAACGTTCGAAGAGGTGTGAGAGCGCCGTGCGCACCGGGCGGGCGTCGTCCCCCTGTGGCAGGGGCGCTCGTCGGACACACAGCAGCGGCCTATTCTTCCACGGCCTCCGGCCTGCGCCAAAATCGGCCGCCGGGCTCGGGGGCCCAGCCGAGCATGGAGAGGATCTCGCGGTCCTTCTTGTCGAAGGCGGCGGGGTCGCAGCGCTCGATCAGGTCCGGCCGGTGGGCGGCCGTACGCCGGAAGGCCTCGTCTCGGCGCCAGCGCGCGATCTTCCCGTGGTGCCCGCTGACGAGTACGTCGGGGATGGCGCGGCCACGCCACTCCGGGGGCTTGGTGTAGACCGGGCCCTCCAGCAGGTTGGCCATGGCGCCGGGCGCGAAGGAGTCGTCGCGATGGGACTCGGCGTTGCCGAGGACGCCGGGCAGCAGTCGCGCCACGGCCTCGGTGACCACCAGGACCGCCGCCTCTCCGCCGGCCAGGACGTAGTCGCCGATGGAGACCTCGTAGACCGGCATCCGGGTGGCGTACTCGTCCATGACGCGGCGGTCGATGCCCTCGTAGCGGGCGGGCGTGAAGATCAGCCACGGGCGCTCGGAGAGCTCGACCGCGAGCTCCTGGGTGAAGGGGCGCCCGCTGGGGGTGGGGACGACGAGGACGGGGCCGTGGGCGCCCGCCTCGAAGCCGTCGGCGAGGGTCTGGTCCAGGGCCTCGCCCCAGGGCTCGGTCTTCATGACCATGCCGGGACCGCCGCCGTAGGGGGTGTCGTCGACCGTGTTGTGCCGGTCGTAGGTCCACTCCCGCAGGTCGTGGACGTGCACGTCGAGCTGTCCACGCGCGCGTGCCTTGCCGACCAGGGAGACGTTCAGCGGTTCCAGGTACTCGGGGAAGATCGTGACGACGTCGAGCCTCATGCGTCGTCGTCCTCGGCCGCCGGGGCGTCGCCGGGGGCTTCCTCGTCCCGGGAGGAGGCGATCACGGCGCGGTCGTCGATCAGGCCGGGCGGCGGGTCGATGACGGCACGCTGCTCCTCCAGGTCGATCTCGGTGACGATCTCCTCGACGAACGGGATCATCAGCTCGGTGCCGTCGGGCCGCTCCACGATGAAGAGGTCCTGGGACGGCAGGTGCGAGATCTCGGTGATCCGGCCGATCTCGGTGCCGTCCGCGAGCACCACGTCCAGGTCCATGAGCTGGTGGTCGTAGTACTCGTCCTCCTCCGCCGGCAGCTCGTCGGGGTCGACGTCGGCGATGAGCAGGGTGTTGCGCAGGGCCTCCGCCGCGGTGCGGTCGCGGACGCCCTCGAAGCGGAGCAGCAGACGTCCGCTGTGGACGCGCCCGGCCTCGATGGTCAGAGGGCCTGTGGAGGCCGGGTCGGTGAGCAGGACCGCTCCGGGACTGAGCCTCAGTTCGGGCTCGTCCGTCCGTACCTCGACGGTGACCTCGCCCTTGATGCCGTGGGCGCGGCCGACCCGCGCGACTACCAGCTGCACGTCTTCATTCTCTCCTGATCCGACGACGACGGGCCGGGGCGGACCCGAAGGCCCTCCCCGGCCCGTGCCGGTGTGTCCAACTTGCTCAGCGGACCTGGTCCACGTCGACGAGGTCGACACGGATACCACGGCCGCCGATCGCACCCACGACGGTACGCAGCGCACGCGCGGTGCGGCCGTTACGGCCGATCACCTTGCCGAGGTCGTCCGGGTGCACCCGGACCTCGAGCACGCGACCGCGACGCAGGTTGCGCGAGGCGACCTGCACGTCGTCGGGGTTGTCGACGATGCCCTTCACGAGGTGCTCGAGAGCCTCCTCGAGCATGCTCAGGCCTCGGTCGACTCGGTGGACGCGGCCTCGGCCTCGTCCGCCTTCTTGTCGGCCTTCTTCGCCTTCGGGGTGATGGCCTCACCCTTGGCGTCGTCACCCTCGAGGTCCTTGGCGAACGCGTCGAAGGAGGCGCGCTTGTCTTCCTTGGTCGCCGGCTGGAGCAGCGGCGCCGGGGCCGGCAGGCCCTTGTGCTTCTGCCAGTCACCGGTGAGCTTCAGGATGGCGAGGACCGGCTCGGTCGGCTGGGCGCCGACGGACAGCCAGTACTGCGCGCGGTCCGAGTCGACCTCGATCTTCGACGGGTTGTACGTCGGGTGGTACAGACCGATCTCCTCGATCGCACGACCGTCCCGGCGGGTGCGGGAGTCGGCGACGACGATGCGGTAGTGCGGCTGGCGAATCTTGCCGAGGCGCTTGAGCTTGATCTTGACTGCCACTGGAGTGGTGTCTCCTGGTCTTGACGTGGTTGGGCACATGAGATGCCACGTGGGGTTGCGGTACTCGGGTGCCCGATGGACGCGTCAGCCGGAGGAGAGAGGGGTCCTATGCGACTGTCGAGTACAGCTAGCCATTGTGCCACACGACCGTGGCGCCCCTGACCCGGCCGGGTCAGGGGGTCAGCCCGCCGCGCCCACGGTCTCCGGGATACGGAAGGGCTTGCCGCACCCGCCGCAGACGATCGGCGCCTGGGCGAGGACCGAGGGGACCACGCGCACGTTCCGGCCGCAGTCGCAGACGGCCTTCACGCGCACACCGCCGCCCGAGGAGCCGTGGCGGGCGGCGGGGCCGCGGAAGGAGCGCTTGGTGTCCGCCGCGGTCGCGACGGTGTGGGCCTTGAGGGCGCGCTGGAGCCGCTCGATCGTGGGGCGGTACCGCCGCTTCGCCTCGGGGTTGAGCGTGACCAGGGAGAAGCCGCTGCTGGCGTGCGGCTCCTCGGCGTGGTCCAGGCCCATCTCCTCGGCGATCGCGAGGAATCTGCGGTTGTGGTAGCGGCCGGCGCGTGAGGTGTCGCGGACACCTCGGGCGGCGGCGATGCCGTGGACTGCCTCGTGGAGCAGTCGTTCGAAGGAGAGCTCGGCGCCACAGGCGGACGAGGACTCTCCGATCAGGGACTCGGGCGCGGCAAGATCGGGCAGTTCGGGGTGGTGCCGCTGAATGTCGGCCCACGCCTGTGCCAGCTCTGCGGCGAGAACAGGTGGTGTCGTGCTCACGTCGCGTACAACGAGCCGACGCGCCCCCGGGTTCCATTCCGGGGCATCCCAAATATTTTGCACGTACCCGTCAGTTGCCGTTGATGCGTCCGGACGAGGGTCAGTGCGCTGATGTGCGGAGAAGTCGCACAGCTCGCGTCAAGGTGGTGCGTAGCGGCGCATACGCCCCGGCGCGTAGGGAAGGCGTACGCGCCCCGGGGATCGATGCAGGGACAGTACCGGGTCATCGGCCCGGGCGGCGCACCGGCCCCACCCGGATGGCGAAGTGGTCCGGCGCGAGCACTGGACGCGGGCACGGATCGGCAGTTCCCTGACATACGGGGGATGCGAGCGCATGTACACGGGGGCTGTCGACCAGGCACTTGATTGGGGCGCTTTCCATGACACCTACGCTCGTCCCGTACCACCCCGCGCGCGACTGGGCCGAGATCCAGGAACGGATGCTCGTACCCCTCTACGAGGCCGTGTACGACCGCCTTGAGGTGGGCTCCGGCTCCCGGGTCCTGGGGCTCGGCTGCGGTTCGGGGCTCGCGCTGCTGATGGCCGCCTCGCGGGGCGCGCGGGTGACCGGCGTGGACCGGGACCACGCGCGCGTGGAGCTGGCCCGGGAGCGGCTGCCGGAGGGGGCGGGGCACACGGTGGTGGAGGGCGAGCCCGGGGACGCCGTGGGCGCCGGCTACGACGTGATCACGGCGTTCCACCCCTCGGCGGAGCTCGGCCGGGAGCTGGCGTCCGTCACTCCTCCGGCGCAACCGGGCACGACGGTCGTGCTCGCGGGCTGGGGGCCGCCCGAGCGGTGCGCGACGTCGTCGGTGCTGCGGGTCGCCGCCCGGCTCGCGGGCTGGCGCCCGGCGTTCCGCGACGACCTGGAGGACGTGGTGGCGCGGGCGGGTCTGAAGCCGGACGGCTCGGGCCGGGTGTCCTGCCCCTTCGGGTACGCCGACCGGGACAGTGCGGTGCGGGGGCTGGTGTCGACGGGCGACTTCGACGCGGCGGTCCGCGCGACGGACCCGTCCCAGGTCGAGAAGGAGATCACGGAGGCGCTGGATCCGTTCGTCCGCCGGGACGGGACGGTCTGGATGACGAACGTCTTCCGCTACCTGATCGCACGGGTGCCGTGACCCGCGGCCGACGGCCGGCACGACCGGAAGCCGTCGTCAGCCACAAGAGACCCCCTGGCCCTAGACCCCCGAACCCTAGGTCTCCTCACCCCAGGGCTCCTTCCTCAGGCGGGTGATGCCCGCCGCCCGGTAGGCCGCGTCCTCCTCCAGGGTCTCGTCGGCGAGGAGGGCCGCGGCCAGGGCGTCGAGCTTGTCGCGGTTCTCGCGGAGCTGGCGGACCGCGCTCTCGTAGCACTCGTCGACGATGCGGCGCATCTCCTCGGCGACCATGTCGAGCGTCGCGGGGGCGGCCGAGAGCCCGTACGCCTGCTGGGCGTCGCTCGGGATGGCCGTGAGGCGGCCGACGCGTTCGCTCATGCCCCAGCGGCCGGCCATCCCGCGCGCGAGGGTGGTGACCTGCTCCAGGTCGCTCTCGGAGCCGGTGGTGACGACACCGAAGACGACCTGTTCGGCGGCCATCCCGCCGAGCGCGCCGATGATCCGGCCGCGCAGGTACTCCTCCGTGTACGCGTACTTGTCGGCGTCCGGCGTCGAGAGCGTGACGCCGAGGGCCCGGCCGCGCGGGACGATCGTGACCTTGCGGACCGGGTCGGCGCCCGGCTGGAGCATGCCGAGCAGGGCGTGGCCGCTCTCGTGGTACGCCGTGCGGCGCCGCTCCTCCTCCGGCATCACCAGCGGCCGCTCCGCGCCGAGCTGGACCTTCTCCAGGGCGTCGGAGAGATCGGACCGGGTCACGGCCTTCTGCTGCCGCTTCACGGCGAGGAGGGCGGCCTCGTTGGCGAGGTTGGCCAGTTCGGCGCCGGTCATCCCGGGGGTCGTCCGGGCGACCTGGACCAGGTCGACGTCCTGGGCGAGCGGGATGTCCCGGGTGTGGATCTTGAGGATCGCCTCCCGGCCCCCGCGGTCGGGCGGGTTGACGTGCACGATCCGGTCGAAGCGGCCGGGCCGGGTGAGCGCCGGGTCGAGGACGTCGGCGCGGTTGGTGGCGGCGAGGACGATGACGCCCTCGGAGCCGGTGAAGCCGTCCATCTCGGTGAGGATCTGGTTGAGCGTCTGCTCGCGCTCGTCGTGGCCGCCCATGCCCGAGCCGCCGCCGCGGGCCCGCCCGATGGTGTCGATCTCGTCGATGAAGATGATCGCCGGGGCCACCTTGCGGGCCTCGGCGAAGAGTTCCCGTACCCGCGAGGCGCCGACGCCGACGATCATCTCGATGAACCCCGAGGCCGAGGCGGAGAAGAACGGCACTCCCGCCTCGCCGGCGACCGCCCGCGCGAGCAGGGTCTTGCCGGTCCCGGGCGGTCCGGCGAGCAGCACGCCGCGCGGCATCCTGGCGCCCATCTCGCGGTAGGCGGCGGGGTTCTTCAGGAAGTCGACGACGTCGTTCAGTTCGCCCTCGACCTCGTCGATGCCGGCCACGTCCTCGAAGGTGGTGCGCTTCTCCCCCGCCTCAAGCTCGACGGGCTTGGGAGGGGCCTTGCGACCGAGCATGCCGCCCGCACCGCCCATTCCTGAGCTCATCCGGCGGGCGATGAAGATCCACAGCACGACGAGGAGCAGCATCGGCGCGAGCGAGATCAGCAGGTTGACGAGGAAGCTGCGCTCCTGGACGACCGGCTCGGCGGTGACGGTGACGCCCTTCGCGGTCAGCTCGTCCCAGAGCTTGTCGTCGGCGAAGGCGGGCCGCTGGGTGGTGAACTTGGTGTAGTCGCCCTTGTCGCCGTTCGGCAGCGGCTGCTTGTTCTTCAGCTCGCCCTGGATGGCGTCGCCCTTGGAGTAGATCTTGGTGACGTTGCCGGCGGTCACCTGCTTGCTGAACTCCGTGTACGAGATCGTCGGCTCGTCGCCCCGGTTGAAGAACGACAGCACGAGGTTGGCGATCAGATAGACGACCAGGGCGGTGAGGATGAGCCCGCCCCAGCCGCCCGGCATCTTCCTCTTCGCCGGTGGGGGCGGCGGGGCGCCCTCCGAGCGCCAGGGCTGGTCGGTCCGGTCGCGCGGGGGTACGGAGTTGGGCACGCTGCTCTCCTCACACCGACGTCAGGACCGGCCCCCAGTATCGGAAGGGCGGACGTTCCCGGCATTCCGGGCAGGGTGGAGGAGTGAAAAGGGGCCCGGGGCGGTTCGCACCGCCCCGGGCCCCTTCACGTACGGCGTGACCGGCGTCAGCCCATGAACTTCTTGAACTCGTCCGGCAGCTCGAAGTCGCCCGGGCCCTGGCCTGCGCCCGGAAGGCCGAACGCGCCGCCGCCCTGCTGCGCCTGCTCGCGGCGGGCCTGGGCGGCCTCCTCCTCGGCCTTGCGCTTCATCGGGTTGCCGCTCTTGCGCTTGCCCTTGGCCTGCTTGATCTGCTTCTTCTGCCGGCCGGGGCCGCCGCCCATGCCGGGGATCCCGGGCATGCCCGGCATGCCGCCGCCCTGGGCCATGCGGGACATCATCTTGCGGGCCTCGAAGAACCGCTCGACGAGGCCCTTGACCGCGCTGACCTCGACGCCGGAACCCTTGGCGATTCGGGCGCGGCGCGAGCCGTTGATGATGGTCGGGTCGTGGCGCTCGCCCGGGGTCATCGACTTGATGATCGCGGCCGTACGGTCGACGTCCCGCTCGTCGATGTTGTTGATCTGCTCCTTCATCTGCGCCATGCCGGGAAGCATCCCGAGCAGCTTGGAGATGGAGCCCATCTTGCGGACCTGTTCCATCTGGGCCAGGAAGTCGTCGAGCGTGAACTCCTGCCCCTTCTTGGACGCCAGCTTGGAGGCCATCTTGGCGGCCTCTTCCTGGCTGAAGGTCTGCTCGGCCTTCTCGATGAGCGAGAGCATGTCGCCCATGCCGAGGATGCGGGACGCCATGCGGTCCGGGTGGAACGCGTCGAACTCGTCCAGCTTCTCGCCGTTGGAGGCGAACATGATCTGGCGGCCGGTGACGTGCGCGATGGAGAGCGCGGCGCCGCCTCGGGCGTCGCCGTCGAGCTTGGAGAGCACGACACCGTCGAAGCCGACGCCGTCGCGGAAGGCCTCCGCGGTGTTGACCGCGTCCTGACCGATCATGGCGTCGACGACGAAGAGGACCTCGTCGGGGCTGACGGCGTCGCGGATGTCCGCGGCCTGCTGCATCAGCTCCTGGTCGATGCCGAGGCGGCCGGCGGTGTCGACGATCACGACGTCGTACATCTTGGTCCGCGCGTACTCGATCGAGTCCTTCGCGACCTGGACCGGGTCACCGACGCCGTTGCCCGGCTGCGGGCCGTAGAACGCCACGCCCGCGCGCTCGGCGACGACGCCGAGCTGGGTGACGGCGTTCGGGCGCTGGAGGTCGCAGGCGACGAGCAGCGGGGAGTGGCCCTGGCTCTTCAGCCAGAGACCGAGCTTTCCGGCGAGGGTGGTCTTACCGGCGCCCTGGAGACCGGCGAGCATGATCACGGTCGGCGCGGTCTTGGCGAAGCGCAGTCGCCGGGTCTCGCCGCCGAGGATGCCGATGAGCTCCTCGTTGACGATCTTGATGACCTGCTGGGCGGGGTTCAGCGCCTGGGAGACCTCGGCGCCGGTGGCCCGCTCCTTGACCTGCTTGATGAACGCCCGGACGACGGGCAGGGCGACGTCCGCCTCGAGCAGGGCGATACGGATCTCGCGCGCGGTGGCGTCGATGTCCGCCTCGGACAGGCGGCCCTTGCCCCGGAGGTTCTTGAATGTCGCTGCGAGGCGGTCGGAGAGGGTATCGAACACGGCGGTCGCGGATCCTCGGTGTCGGGGGCGGGCGGACGGATTGCCCTCAAGGGTATCTGCCCGGCCGAAGTACGTGCCCCCGCCCGTCGAAACGGACGGGAAGACGGACGGGAAGACGGACGGGAGGACGGACGGCCGGGCGGGGCGGCAGTCCGGTCGTGCGGGCGGTGTGGCGGGCGGTGCGAGGCGGCGTAGGGCCGGTGGGACGGACGGTGTGCGGCGCCTCACCGGCGCGGACCCGGCTCACCCACGCCTCACCCGCGCGGGCGCGCCGCACCGGGCGCGGGCGCGCCACGCCCCGGCGGGCGCGCCACACCCCGGGAGGCGCGCCTCACCCGCGCGCCTCACCGCAGCGCGCCCTCCAGCGCCTTCGCCAGGTCGGCCGCCTCCCCGTCGGTCAGCAGGCTGCCGTCGGGCCGGGTCACGTACAGCGTGTCCACCGCGTTCGCTCCGAGGGTCGACACGTGCGCGCTCCTGACCCGGACCTCGGCGCCCTCCAGTGCCCTGCCGATGCGGTGCAGCAGGCCGGGGGCGTCCTGGGCGCGGACCTCGATGACGGTGGCGAGGCGGGAGCCGGCGGCGGCGACCGTGACGCGGGGTGGCGGGGCCGGGACTCCGCGTCGCCTCGGGTGGGCGGCGTCGCGTTCGGCGAGGCGGGCCGGGATGTCGAGGCCGCCGTCGAGGGCCCGGACGAGGTCGGCGCGGAGCCGGACGGCCTGGGGCAGCGAGCCGTACGCGGCGGCGACGCGCCAGTTCAGGACCAGGACGACGCCGGGGCCCAGCTCGGTGGGGAGCTCGATCGCGCGCAGGTCCGCGGCCCGGACGGTCAGCCGGTGCAGGGCGAGGACACCGGCCACGGTGGGCAGGACGCCGGGCTGGTCGGGCAGGGCGACGAGGAGCTCGACGCCGACCGGTTCGGGCGCGCCGTCCTCGGGCGCGTCCTCCGGCTGGGTGTGCAGGGCGAGGGCGGGCTCGCCGGTGCGCAGCGCCTCGATCGCGAGCCGCTCCTGTTCGGCGCTGGGGGCGGCGGGCTCCGGCTCGGTCGCGGGCTCCCCCGCGAGGACGGCCCCGACGCGGGTGACGAGGTCGTCGACGAGCGAGGCCCGCCAGGTGGACCAGGCGGCGGGTCCGGTGGCGAGCGCGTCGGCCTCGGTGAGGGCGTGGAGCAGTTCGAGGGCGCCCTGCGTCCCGACGGCGGCGGCCACGGACCGTACGGTCGCGGGGTCGTCCAGGTCGCGCCGGGTCGCGGTCTCGACGAGCAGCAGGTGGTGGCGTACGACGGTGGCGAGGACGGCCGCGTCGGCGCGGTCGAAGCCGATCCGGGCGGCGACGTCACGGGCGATGGTCTCCCCGGCGACGGAGTGGTCGCCTGGCCAGCCCTTGCCGATGTCGTGCAGCAGCGCGGCGACGAGCAGCAGGTCGGGCCGGCCGACCCGGCGGGTCAGCGAGGAGGCGCGGACGGCGGTCTCGACGAGGTGCCGGTCGACGGTCCAGGTGTGGACGGGGTTGCGCTGCGGGCGGCACCGGACGCGCTCCCAGTCGGGCAGGAGCCGGGAGATCAGGCCCTCGGCCTCCAGGGCCTCCCAGACGGGCACGGTGGACTCCCCCGCGCCGAGCAGGGTGACGAGTTCCTCGCGCGCCTCGGCGGGCCACGGCACGGGCAGCGGCGCGGCGTCGGCGGCCAGGCGGCGCACGGCGTGCAGGGAGAGCGGCAGCCCGGACTGGGCGGCCGCGGCGGCGGCGCGCAGCGGGAGGACCGGGTCGCGGTCGGGGCGGGCGCTGAGGGCGAGGACGACCTCGCCGTCCATCTCCACCACGCCCTCGGCGAGCGGGGTGCGGGCGATGGGCGGCTTCACGCCGCCGGTACGGCCGGCTCCCGACCGACCGCCGAGCAGGGCGCGCAGCCGGGGCCGGGCGGAGCGGGCCTTCAGGACCCGGTTGACCTCGCGCCAGGTGACGTCGCCGGCGTACGAGATGGTCCGGGCGGCTTCGTAGACCTCGCGCAGCAGGGTGTCGGCGTCCAGGAGGCCCAGCTCGTCGGCGACGGCGTCCTGCTCCTGGAGGGCGAGCCGGTCGGTGGCGCGCCCGGTGGCGAGGTGCAGCGCGTCGCGGGCGTCCAGGAGACGGCGGCGGGCGCCGTCCAGGCCTTCGCGGGGTGCGTCGGCGAGCCAGGACGCGGCCACGGCGCGCAGTACCTGGGCGTCGCGGAGCCCTCCCCTGGCCTCCTTCAGGTCGGGTTCGAGGAGGAACTGGAGCTCCCCCATCCGCTCGGCCCGCTCCCGGCAGAGGGCGTCGAGCTCGGGGAGCCGCTCGGGGGCGTGGTTCCGCCAGTCGGCGAGGACGGCGGTGCGCAGTCCGGCGACGAGGCCGAGGTCACCGGCGACCGGCCGGGCGTCGAGGAGGCCGAGATGGACCTTGAGGTCGTCCCCGGCGGTCTTCAGGGCCTCGGCCGGGGTCCGCACGGAGTGGTCGAGGGCGAGGCCCAGGTCCCAGACCGGGTACCAGATCCGGTCGGCGAGGGTGGCGACCGCGCCCGCGTCGGCGCTGCCGTCGTGCAGCAGGACCAGGTCGAGGTCGCTGCGAGGGGAGAGCTCACCGCGCCCGTAGCCGCCGACGGCGACGAGCGCCACCCCTCGGGGCGGCCCGGCGGCGGTGAACAGTCCGGTCAGCCAGTCGTCGGTGAGCCGGGCCAGGGCGGCACGGCGCGGCGGCCCGGACTGCGCCTTCTCGGTGAGAAGGCGCAGCCGGGCCGCCGCGTAGCCGCTGGGTCCCGAGTCTTCCGGTCGTGTGCTCGTGTCGACGCTCGTCACCCAGCAGCTCCTTAAAGTGCTCCGCGCACGTGCTCCGCGCTTACAGTGCGTCCGGACCGCGTTCGCCGGTGCGGACCCGTACGGCCGTCTCGACCGGCACGCTCCACACCTTGCCGTCCCCGATCTTGCCGGTTCGGGCCGCCTTGACCACGACATCGATGAGCTGTTCGGCGTCGTCGTCCTCGACCAGGACCTCGATACGGATCTTGGGGACGAGGTCGACGGTGTACTCGGCACCGCGGTAGACCTCGGTGTGACCGCGCTGGCGGCCGTATCCGCTGGCCTCGGTGACCGTGAGGCCCTGGACTCCGAAGGCCTGCAGGGCCTCCTTGATCTCGTCCAGCCGGTGCGGCTTCACGACTGCGGTGATGAGCTTCATGCGTCCACCTTCTTGGTCTCCGTAGCTGCCGGGGCGGGCGCGGCGGTGGAGCGCGAGGAGGCGCCGCCGCCGGCTCCGCTGAAGTCGTACGCGGTCTCGGCGTGCTCGACCTGGTCGATGCCGGAGACCTCGTCGTCCTCGCTGACCCGCATGCCCATCGTCTTGTCGATGATCAGCGCGAGGATCGCGGAGGCGATCAGAGAGTAGGCGAGGACGGCGAAGACGCCGACGGCCTGCTTGCCGAGCTGCTCCAGGCCGCCGCCGTAGAAGAGGCCCTTGGCGTCGGACTGGACGCCACCGGTGGCGAAGAAGCCGACGAGCAGGGAGCCGACGACACCGCCGACGAGGTGGACGCCGATGACGTCGAGGGAGTCGTCGTAGCCGAACCTGTACTTCAGGCCGACGGCCATGGCGCAGAGCAGACCGGCGATGGCACCGATGGCGATCGCGCCGAGCGGCGAGCAGGAGCCGCCGGACGGGGTGATGGCGACGAGGCCCGCGACGGCGCCCGAGGCGGCGCCCAGGGTGGTGAAGGAGCCGTGGCGGAGCTTCTCGTAGCCGAGCCAGGCGAGCATGGCGGCGGCGGTCGCGACCTGCGTGTTGACGAACATGACCGCGCCGACGCCGTCGTCGTTGCCGAGCCAGGAGCCGGCGTTGAAGCCGAACCAGCCGAACCAGAGCAGACCGGCGCCGAGCATCACCAGCGGGAGGCTGTGCGGGCGCATCGGGTCCTTCTTGAAGCCGACGCGCTTGCCGATGACGAGGATGACACCGAGGGCGGCGGCACCGGCGTTGATGTGCACGGCCGTACCGCCGGCGAAGTCGATGACGCCCATCTCGAAGAGCCAGCCGCCGGCGCCCCAGACCCAGTGCGCGACCGGGAAGTAGACGACGGTGACCCAGAGGGCGATGAAGAGCGCCCAGGCGGTGAACTTGACCCGGTCGGCGAGGGCGCCGCTGATCAGGGCCGGGGTGAGGATCGCGAACATCAGCTGGAAGACGGCGAAGACGTACACCGGGATGGTGTAGCCGTCCCACAGCTCGGTGACGCCGATGCCGCTGAGGCCGACGTAGTCGGAGGACCAGCCGATGATCGATCCGGAGTCGGTGCCGAAGGCCAGGCTGAAGCCGTAGAGCACCCACAGGATCGTGACGATCCCGAGGCTGATGAAGCTCATCATCAGCATGTTCAGGGTGGATTTGACGCGGACCATGCCTCCGTAGAAGAAGGCGAGTGCCGGGGTCATCAGCATGACCAGGGCGGAGCAGATGAGCATGAACCCGGTGTTGGCTGCAGACAGCGCGGGGGCGTCTGCGGCCAGGGTCGTGATGGCTGGAGCCATCGGCGTCTCCTCGTCGTCGGTACGGCCTGTGCGGGGCGGGGCCGGAGAGCGGCTTTGGCCATGAGGGGTGGCCGGTTATGCGCCAGAGGTTGGCGCAGCGCCGTTTCCGTCGATGCCGCACGATGTTTCGCCGCAGTGACGAAGGAGTGGTGCGTGTTACGTGACTGTGAACCCCCGGGTCACGGGCGTGTAACGCAGGGGACGTGACCGGCCGCGACAGGTGCCCGGTGTCCTGGCGGCGGGGGAGCCGAGTCGGGCAGTACGGGAACGCTGTCGCGGCCGGAGTGCGCGGGGCCCGCGCGGGGCGGGCCGGTGGGCTCAGACGGCCTCGGCCGTCTCGGGCAGCAGGGCGGTGAGCCGGTCGGTGAGCTGGACGACCTCGGCGACGTCGCGGAAGTCCCGGGCTGCGGTGTCGACGGTCTTGCGCAGTCGGGTGTTGACCCGCTCGGAGCGGACGCTCTTGGCGACCCCGAGCGCCTTCTCGACCAGGGCGGCCGACTGCTCGGGCTCGCGCTTGAGGAGGTGCACGGTGGCCATGCCGATCAGGTTGAGTGCGTACGAACGCTGGTGCTCGGGGTCCTTCTCGAAGAGGGAGACGGCCCGCTCCATGACGGGCTCGGCGAGCGAGGCGTACGTCGGGGAGCGCCCGGCGACGTAGGCCAGGTCGCGGTAGGAGTGGGAGTTCTCGCCGTTGAGTTCCGCCTCGGAGAAGAAGCGGATCCAGTCGGGCTCGGGCTCGCCGTCGAGGCCGACGTCGGCGAAGGTGTCCTCGGCCATCCGCACGGCCCGCTTGCACTTGGAGGGCTGGCCCATGTTGGCGTAGGCGCGGGCCTCCATCGCATACAGCATGGCCTGGGTGCGCGCGGTGGCGCAGTCGCGGCTGCCGTACTGCGCGAGGTGGATGAGTTCGAGGGCGTCGTCGGGGCGGCCGAGGTGGATCATCTGACGGCTCATCGAGGACAGGATGTACGAGCCCAGGGGCTTGTCCCCGGCCTCCTTCGCGGCGTGCAGGGCGAGGACGAAGTACTTCTGGGCGGTGGGCTGCAGGCCCACGTCGTAACTCATCCACCCGGCCAGTTCGGCCAGTTCGGCGGCGCAGCGGAAGAGGCGCTGGGCGGTGGCGGCCGGCTGGGGCTCCTGGAGGAGGTCGGTGACCTCGTGGAGTTGGCCGACGACGGCCTTGCGGCGCAGCCCGCCGCCGCACTGGGCGTCCCACTGGCGGAACATCGCCGTGGTGGATTCGAGGAGGTCGAGCTCGATCGCGGAGAGCTTGCCGGGCCGGTGGCCGGCGGGGATCGGCTCGGGCGGCGCGGGCTCGCCGGCCGGGGTGGGCACGAGCCAGCGCTGCATGGGCTCGATGAGGGAGGGGCCGGCGGCGAGCGCGAGCGAGGTGCCGAGGAAGCCCCGGCGGGCGAGCATGAGGTCGCTGCGGGAGAACTCGCTGAGCAGCTCGACGGTCTGGGGGCCGGCCCAGGGCAGGTCGACACCGGAGACGGACGGCGCCTGGTGGGCGGTGCGCAGCCCGAGGTCCTCGACGGCGACGACCGAGCCGAACCGCTCGGAGAACAGCTCGGAGAGGATCCGCGGGATGGGCTCACGCGGCTGCTCGCCGTCCAGCCACCGGCGCACCCGCGAGGTGTCGGTGGAGATGTGGTGCGCGCCCATCTGGCGTGCTCTGCGGTTCACCTGGCGCGCCAGTTCGCCCTTCGACCAGCCGCTCCGCACGAACCACGAGCTCAACTGCTCGTTCGGGCGCTTGCCGGCAGTCGTACCGTCTGCGCCGTTGCCGCCCACAGGAACGCCCCCATCCACGTCGAGACTCTGTTGCGCGAACCCGTATCAGAATGCCGTCTCGTGCGGCATCCGTCCGGAGGTTCCACTCCTTCGAACAGGGAAACGGGTTGCCTCCGGCATACCCGTGCGCGCACGACCTCCAGGGTTCGAGCACCGAAAGTAATCCTACGATCACCCGTCTCGCGAGCCGGTTTCAAGAAACGCCACCATTCGCCACCCCTTCGAATGAACTCGCCTGCCACCGAACACGATTCACTTGACATGCGACGAACCAGGGTCGGCGGACTGGAGCGCCGGCAGGCGCGCGCCACGGTCCGCACCACCTCACCCGCGTCCGCACGCCATCCTCGGCGACGGAGCGTGACAGAGGGGCTCCGGGTCGTAACCACCGGCGCGTCCGACCCGTTGGAGGGGGCATGGGCTTCACGATCGGCGGCATTCGTGAGATGCGGACCGGCTCACGCCGCCGCGTCCGCACCACTGAGTGCACAGCGGTGGCCGAGTACACGGGACTGTGGGGCTGGGACGTGGTCCCCGGCGCGCGGGCCGTCTCCGGCCGGTGTTCCTGCGGGGACGCGTCCTGCCCGGCTCCGGGGGCGCATCCGCTCTCGTTCGCCGCGCCGGTCCGGGCCGGCGCGGGCCTCGACGAGGCGACGAAGGCGTGGGCCGAGTACCCGGGCGCGGCGCTGCTGCTGCCGGTGGGCGGGTCCTTCGACGTGATCGAGGTCGCCGAGCCGGCCGGGCGGCGGGCGCTGATCCGCCTGGAGCGCATGGGCCTGCCGCTGGGCCCGGTGTGCGCGACGCCGACGGGACGGGCGCAGTTCTTCGTGGCGCCGGGCGCGGCGGCGGAGTTGCCGCAGCTGCTCTACCGGATGGGCTGGGACGACGCGGACCTGGACCTGCGGGGCCTGGGGCCGGGCGAGCACGTGACGGCGCCGCCGTCGGAGCTCGGCGGCCTGGGCCCGGTCCGCTGGCTGCGCCCGCCGACCCTCGACACGGCGGGCGCGCCGCCGCAGGCGCGGCTGCTGCTCGGCACGCTGGCGTACATCTGCCACCGCACGCACTTCTGACCCACGGCGGCACGCGGCGGGCGTACGGCGGCCCGCCAAGAGCCCACGCCGACAGGGAGAGCCCACGCCGTCAGGGGAAGAGCCCACGGCGACACGCGAAGGGCCCCGCCGAATTCCGGCGGGGCCCTTCCTGTGCGTACGAGACGCGTGCGAACGCGTCAGTCGCCGATCAGCGCGTCGACGAAGGCGCCCGGCTCGAAGGGGGCCAGGTCGTCCGGGCCCTCGCCCAGGCCGATCAGCTTGACCGGGACGCCGAGCTCGCGCTGGACGGCGATCACGATGCCGCCCTTGGCCGTGCCGTCGAGCTTGGTGAGCACGATGCCGGTGATGTCCACGACCTCGGCGAAGACGCGCGCCTGGACCAGGCCGTTCTGGCCGGTGGTGGCGTCGAGGACGAGCAGGACCTCGTCCAGCGGGCCGTGCTTCTCGACGACCCGCTTGACCTTGCCGAGCTCGTCCATCAGGCCGGTCTTGGTGTGCAGCCGGCCGGCGGTGTCGATGAGGACGACGTCGGCGCCCTCGGCGATGCCCTCCTTGACGGCGTCGAAGGCGATCGACGCCGGGTCGCCGCCCTCGGGGCCGCGCACGGTCCGCGCGCCGACCCGCTCGCCCCAGGTCTGGAGCTGGTCGGCGGCCGCGGCCCGGAAGGTGTCGGCGGCTCCGAGGACGACCGAGCGGCCGTCGGCGACCAGGACGCGGGCGAGCTTGCCGGTGGTCGTGGTCTTGCCGGTGCCGTTGACGCCGACGACCATGACGACGCCCGGGGTGCCCGGGGCGCTCTCGGTCTTCACGGTGCGGTCGAAGTCCGGGCCGAGCAGGGTGACGAGCTCCTCGCGCAGCAGGGCGCGGAGCTCCTCGGGGGTACGCGTACCGAGCACGCGGACGCGCTCGCGCAGCCGCTCGACCAGCTCCTGGGTCGGGGCGACACCGACGTCGGCGGTGAGCAGGGTGTCCTCGATCTCCTCCCAGGTGTCCTCGTCGAGGTTGTC
Source organism: Streptomyces sp. NPDC090127 (assembly GCF_044746945.1). NCBI lineage: Bacteria > Bacillati > Actinomycetota > Actinomycetes > Kitasatosporales > Streptomycetaceae > Streptomyces > Streptomyces sp. NPDC090127. The sequence goes on from NZ_JBIVDE010000001.1 coordinate 141,910, forward strand.
CCGCGACAGCAGCGCGAGCAGCCCCTTGCCGAGGGAGTTCTGCGAGCGGGCCAGCCGGGCGCGGAGCCGGACGAGACGGCCCGCGGTGGGCTCGGGCACCTCGATCGCGACCGGCGGCGGCTCGGCGACGACCGGGTCCTCGATGGCCGCCGGGGTCTCGACGGCCTCCTCCGCGGTCGGGAGGTCGACCTCCTCGATGGTGCGGCGTGGCTCTTCCCGCGGCGTCTCCGCCTCTTCGCCTACGTGCGGCTCGGCGGGCGGAGCGGTGATGGTCGGCGTGGTGGACGGTGCCTCGGGCGGTGGCAGCTGCTTCTTCTTGCGGCCGCTGATCACGAGCCCGCTGGTCACGGCGACGGCGACGACCAGGGCGATGACTACAGCAAGAATGAGTTCCATAACGGGTCCAGTATCGGCCACGACCGGGCCTCAGGAGGAGCACGTACGCTGGGTGGGTCCCCCACACCCCGCACGGAGTACCGCCATGCCCCCTGCCGCCGAATCAGCCGCCTCGACCCCCGTGAACAGCGCGGAGAGCGACGGCGCCGTCGAGACCCGCGGTCTCGAACCCGTCCCTGACGCCGAGCGCTCCGGTCGTGTCCGCGAGCTGTTCCCGACCTGGGTCGCCGCCAACATCAGTGTGCTTCTTCTCACGATGGGCGCCGGCCTGGTCGTCTTCAACGGCCTGAACTTCTGGCAGGTGCTCGTCGTCGCGACGGCGGCGCCGGTCCTCTCGTACGGGCTCGTCGGCCTGATCTCGATCGCCGGGAAGCGCGGCGGCTCCCCCGGCATGGCGCTGTCGCGGGCCGTCTTCGGCCAGCGCGGCAACCTCTTCCCCGGCTCGCTGATCTGGGTGGCCCGCTGGGGCTGGGAGACCATCAACGCGGTCACCGGCGCGTACGCCGTCCTGACCGTCCTCGACCTGCTCTTCGGGATCAGGTCGAACACCACGCTGATCGTCGTGACGCTGATGCTCTTCGTCGCCTGCACCTTCCTGGTGTCCGGGCTCGGCATCAACGCCCTGCGGGTGTGCAGCACGTGGTCGACGTACCTCTTCGGCGCCTTCTCGGTCCTCGTGCTCGTCTATCTGGTCGCCGACACCGACTGGTCGGCGGTCTTCGACAAGCCGGCCGGTTCGACGGCGATGATGATCGCGGGCATCGGCACCATCGCGGCCGGCGGCATCAGCTGGGTCCCCTCCGGCCCGGACTTCACCCGCTACCTGCCGCGTACGGCCTCCTCGAAGGCGCTGGTCGGCACCACGATCGGTGGCGCCGGGATCGTCGTGCTCCCGATGGTCCTGATGGGCGCGGTGATGGCGGTGGCCACCCCGGGGCTCGCCTCGGCCCAGGACCCGGTGTCGTTCATCGGCGAGCTGCTGCCGGCCTGGATCTCCGTGCCGTACCTGATCATCGCGCTGATCGGGATGCTGCTGATCAACTCGATGTCGATGTACTCGGCCGGGTTCACGGCGCAGACGCTCGGCATCAAGGTCCCGCGCGCGGCGGCGGTCAGTGTGAACGCCGTGATCAGTCTGGTCTTCGGCTTCCTGCTGATGGTGGTGGCGACGAGCTTCATCGGTTCGTTCATCTCCTTCCTGACGCTGCTCGCGGTGGCGTTCTCGGCGTGGATCGGCGTCTTCGGGATCGACATGCTGCGCCGCCGGTCGTACGACGGTGTCGCCCTGATGGACACCACACGGACCAGCGCCTACTGGTACCGGGGCGGCTTCGCCTGGCAGGCCATGACGGCCTGGGCGGTGGCGCTCGTGGTCGGGCTGCTGTTCACGAAGGTCGACTGGTTCTCCGGTCCGCTGGCCTCCTCCTGGATCGGCGAGAACGGGCTGGGCTGGGCGGCGACGATCGTGCTCGCGGGCGGGCTGTACGCCGTCCTGCCGCGGGACCCCGCGCGGGCCGCCGCGGAGCCCGACCCGGCCCGCGAGTCCGTCTCCGTCTGACGCGGACCGTTTCCGTCCGACCCGGACCGTTCTCATCTGACGTCACGTCAGATACCGTCCCCCTTCGCCGGCATCCCACGCGCGGAGGGGGACTTCCCATGCCCTTCACAGTCGTACGGTTCAACCTCGTCGATCCGCACGCGACCCCCGAGTCCCTCTCGGAGCGCTATCGGGCCGCCCTCGCCATGGCCGCCTACGCCGACGACCACGGCGTCGACACGATCCAGACCGAGGAGCACCACGGCGCCGCCAACAACTGGCTGCCCTCCCCCTTCGCCTTCGCGGGCGCGGTGTTCGGGGCGACGAAGCGCATCGCGGTGACGGTCTCGGCGATCATCGGGCCGCTGCACGACCCGCTGCGGCTCGCGGAGGAGATCGCCGTCCTGGACCTGTTGAGCGGTGGCCGTCTGGTGACGGTCGCGGGCATCGGCTACCGCCCGGAGGAGTACGAGGAGCGCGGGGTCGACTGGGGCCGCCGGGGCAAGCTCCAGGACCTGCTCCTGGAGACCCTGCTGAAGGCCTGGTCCGGTGAGCCCTTCACGTACGAGGGCCGTACGGTACGGGTCACCCCGCGGCCCTTCACCCAGCCGCATCCGCTGCTGCTCGTGGGCGGTTCCTCGAAGGCGGCGGCGCGCCGGGCGGCCCGGCTCGGGCTGCCGCTCTTCCCGAGCGCGCACCTGCCGGAGCTGGAGACGTACTACCGGCAGCAGTGCGCGGAGCACGGGACGGAGGGCTGGACGATGATGCCGGCCGAGACGACCCCGCTGGTGCACCTCTCGCAGGACCCGGACCGGAGCTGGGACCTCTACGGGGAGCACTTCCTGCACGAGGCGCGGACGTACGCCTCCTGGCAGTCGAAGGACATCCGCTCGGCGGTGAAGTCGGCGGCCACGACGGTGGCGGAGCTGCGCGCCGAAGGGGTGTACCGGATCGTCACCCCGGAGGAGTGCGTGGCGCTCGGGCAGGAGCTGGAGAGCCTGGTGCTGCATCCGCTCTGCGGCGGGATGCCGGTCGAGGAGGCCTGGCGGTCCGTGCGGCTGCTGGGGGAGACGGTGCTGCCCCGGCTCAAGGCATAGGGCCTTGGCCGGGGCAGTTCCGGTGTCGAGGAGAGGGGCAGCGGGGGGTTAGCCCATCTCCTCCAACGCCTTGCCCTTCGTCTCCTTCACGTACCTGAGCACGAAGGGGATGGAGAGCACGGCGAAGACCGTGTAGATGATGTACGTGCCGGAGAGGTTCCAGTCCGCAAGGGACGGGAAGCTCGCGGTGATGGCCCAGTTGGCGATCCACTGCGCGGAGGCGGCGACGCCGAGGGCGGCGGCGCGGATCCGGTTGGGGAACATCTCGCCGAGGAAGACCCAGACCACCACGCCCCAGGAGAGGGCGAAGAAGAGCACGAACACATGGGCGGCGACGAGGGCGACGACACCCTGGGTCTCGGGGAGCTTGCCGTCGACGAGGTCGGCGGAGAAGGCCCACGCCTCGAAGGCGAGGGCGATCGCCATGCCGACGGAGCCGACGAGCGCGAGCGGCTTGCGGCCCACCCGGTCGACCAGGACCATCGCGATCACGGTGCCGACGATGTTGATGATCGACGTGGTGAACGAGTAGAAGAACGAGCTGGAGGGGTCGATGCCGACCGACTGCCAGAGCGTCGAGGAGTAGTAGAAGGCGACATTGATGCCGACGAGCTGCTGGAAGACCGAGAGGCCGATGCCGACCCAGACGATCGGGAGCAGCTTGAAGCGGGTGCCCGTGACGAACAGGTCCTTGATGGTGGACTTGTGCTCCCTGCGCATCGCCGTCTCGATCTCGGCGACGCGGTGGTCCAGGTCCACGCCCTTGCCCTCGACCTCGGAGAGGACCTCCTTGGCCCTGTCGATCTTGCCGACGGAGATGAGGAAGCGGGGGGACTCCGGGATGGCGAACGACAGCAGGCCGTAGAGCAGGGCGGGGACGACCATCACGCCGAGCATCCACTGCCAGGCTTCCAGGCCGCCGATCTCGCCGCGCTGGTCGCCGTCGGCGAGCTGGAGGATGCCGTAGTTGACCAGCTGGGAGATGGCGATGCCGATGACGATGGCGGCCTGCTGGAAGGAGCCGAGGCGGCCTCGGTAGGCGGCGGGGGCGACCTCGGCGATGTACGCCGGGCCGATGACGGAGGCCATGCCGATGGCGAAGCCGCCGACGATCCGCCAGAAGGCGAGGTCCCAGAGGGCGAAGGGCAGGGCGGAGCCCACGGCGCTGATCGTGAAGAGCACGGCGGCGATCTGCATGCAGCGGATGCGGCCGATGCGGTCGGCCATCCGGCCGGCGGTCGCGGCGCCGATGGCGCAGCCGATCAGGGCGATCGCGATGACCTGGGCCAGGGTGCCGGAACCGATGTCGTAGCGGTCCCGGATGGCTTCGACGGCGCCGTTGATGACGGAGCTGTCGTAGCCGAAGAGGAAGCCTCCCATCGCGGCGGACGCCGTGATGAAGATGACGTGGCCGAGGTGGTCCGGGTGGGCGGCTCGGCCTTCGGACGGCGGCGTGGGCGCCTGCGCGGGGCTGGTCACATGGACTCCTGGGGGCTCCGGCAGCGTCGCCGGGGCGTGGGGGGCGAGCCCTTCAAGTGGCGCACAACATCACGCCGCCCACCACGTGAAGGTAAAAGCAACGTTGCAGAGACTATGCCTTCATGTTTCGAAGTCAAGGGGTGATGTCGTATGACTTAAAACTGAGTTTCACGGCCCTTGCGTTCAAGACTTGAAGTTGATCACCGCAGTCGCTGGCTGATGACCTTCGATACCCCGTCGCCCTGCATCGAAACGCCGTAGAGCGCGTCCGCGACCTCCATCGTCCGCTTCTGATGCGTGATCACGATCAGCTGGGAGGACTCCTGGAGCTCCTGCATGATCCGGATCAGCCGCTGGAGGTTGGTGTCGTCGAGCGCCGCCTCCACCTCGTCCATCACGTAGAACGGGCTCGGGCGGGCCTTGAAGATGGAGACCAGCATGGCCACGGCGGTCAGCGAACGCTCGCCCCCGGAGAGCAGCGAGAGACGCTTGACCTTCTTGCCCGGCGGACGGGCCTCCACGTCGACGCCCGTGGTGAGCATGTTGTCCGGGTCGGTCAGGATCAGCCGGCCCTCGCCACCCGGGAAGAGCCGGGAGAAGACGCCCTCGAACTCGCGCGCGGTGTCCCGGAACGCCTCGCTGAAGACCTGTTCGACACGGATGTCCACCTCCTTCACGACCTGAAGGAGATCGGCCCGGGTCTTCTTCAGGTCCTCGAGCTGCTCGGAGAGGAACTGGTGACGCTCCTCCAGCGCCGCGAACTCCTCGAGAGCCAGCGGATTCACCTTGCCCAGCTGCTGGTACGCCCGCTCGGCGGCCTTCAGCCGCTTCTCCTGCTCCGAACGGACGAACGGGCGCGGCTGGTTGCGCGGATGCTCCGGATCCTCCGGCAGCTCCTCGCCCTCCGCGGGCGGCGAGGGCGGTACGAGCTGATGGGGGCCGTACTCGGAGACCAGACCGGCCGGCTCGACGCCCAGCTCCTCCAAGGCCCTGGTCTCCAGCTGCTCGATCCGCAGGCGCTTCTCGGCGCCGAGGACCTCGCCCCGGTGGACGGAGTCGGTCAGCTTGTCCAGCTCGGCCTTCAGGTCGCGGCCCCGGGTACGGGCGGCGGCCAGGCCCTGTTCGCGCGCGCCCTTCGCGGCGTCGGCGAGCGCGCGTTCCTGCTCGGCCCGGACGAGGGAGACCTCGATGTGGGCGAGGAGCTGCCGGGCTCCCGCGGCGACGGCCCCCGCGACGGCCGCCTCGTGGCGCATCCGGGCGCGCCGCTGCTCGGCACGCGCGCGTGCCTCGCGCTCGGCACGGGCGCCCCGGTCGAGGGAGTCGGCCCGTCCGGCGAGCCCCTTGACCCGTTCCTCATGGGTACGGAGCTGGAGCCGGGCCTCCATCTCCGTCTGGCGGGCGTTGGCGCCGTCGGCCGCGAGCCGGTCGCGCACGGAGGTGTCGGGCTCCTCCTCGGCCGGTGCCTCCTCGGCGACAAGCAGCCGCTCGGCGAGCTCCTCGGCCTCCTGGAGCGCCCTCTCCAGCGCCTCGTCGGCGCGGGCCGCGGCGGCCGCCGTCCGCTCGGCCTCCCCTGCGGCGCCCCTGGCCTGGCCGGCGAGCCGACCGAACTCCTTGCCGACCTCGGCCTTCTCGCGGTCGGCGGCGCGGCGGCGCTGGGCCAGCTCCTCGACGAGCGCGGCGGCGGCGCGCTGGGCCTCGGTGGCGTCCTGCTGGGCGACGGCCAGCTCCTCGCAGCGCGACTCCAGCTGCTCCAGCTCGGCCGCCGCCTCGTCGACGGACGCCTGCACTTCCAGGAGGCTGGGCGCCCCGGCGGAGCCGCCCTGCGCGTAGTGCGCCCCGAGCAGGTCGCCCTCGGCGGTGACGGCGGTCAGCCCGGGGTGCGCGTGGACGAGGTTCTCGGCCTCGTCCAGCGAGTCGACGAGCACGATCCCGTCGAGCAGCCGTCGTACGGAACCCATGAGGTCCTCGGGGCCCCGGACGAAGTCGGCGGCGCGGGGAGGGCCGGAGGGCGCGGCGCCGGACGGCGCGGCGCCGGACGGCGCGTCCGGGTGGGGCTCCCGGGGCGTCGGCTCCCGGGGCGTCGGCTCCGGGGCGCCGGTCAGGAGCAGCGCCGCACGGCCCGCGTCCTGCTTGCGCAGTAGCCGCAGGGCGTCGGCCGCCGCGCGGGGGCCGTCGACGGCGACGGCGTCCGCCGCCGCGCCGAGCGCTGCGGCGAGCGGGACCTCGTACCCGGGGGTGACGGTGAGGAGTTCGGCGGCCGGGCCGAGCAGGCCGGTCAGGCTGTCGCGGGCGCCGAGCAGGGCCCCCGTGCCGTCCTTGCGGCGCAGCCCCAGGGAGAGCGCCTCGTGGCGGGCCCGGGTCGCGGCGCGGCGGCGGTCGGCGGCGGTGGCGGCCTCGCGGGCGCCGTTCAGCGCGGCCTCCGCGTCGGCGAGATCGCGGCGGGCGGCCTCGTACCGCTCCCCCAGTGCGCTGTCGTCCGCGTCGAGGCCGTCGACCTCGGCCTTCAGCTGTTCGTACTCCTCCTGCGCGGCGACCGCCCGCTCCTGGGCCTCGTCCCGGGCGGCGGCGAGCCGGTCGATCTCGGCCTGCGCGGAGGCGGCGCGCGAGCGGGCGGCGTTGACCTGCCCGTGCAGCCGGGCGAGGCCCTCACGCCGGTCGGCGATGGCGCGGGCCACGTCCTTCAGGCGGCGCTCCTCGACGGCGAGCTCGCGCTCCAGGTCGGCGCGGTGGGCGACGGTGTCCTCCAGAGCCCGCTCGGCGGCCTCCAGAGCGGCTTCCAGCTCGGCCTCCTGTTCCCGGATGCGGGCGGCCTCGCGCTCCATGTCCTCCGGGTCGCGGCCCCGGCGCTCCTCCGGCGGCTGGGCGGTGGCGCTCTTCACGCGCGCGTCGGCGAGCGAGATCGTGCCCCGCACCCGCTCGGCGAGCTGGGAGAGTTCGTACCAGGTCTGCTGGGCCCGCTGGAGGCGCGGGGCGAGGCGGCGGACCTCGTCCTCCAGGTCCGCCTCCTTCGCGAGGGCGGCCTTCAGCTCGTTCTCGGCGCTCTCCTTGCGTTCCTTCAGCGCGGCCTCGTCGGCGACCTCGGCCTTCAGCGCCTCCTGGAGCCGGACGAGGTCGTCGGAGAGGAGCCGCAGCCGGGCGTCGCGCAGATCGGCCTGGATGACGGCGGCCCGGCGGGCGACGGCGGCCTGCCGGCCGAGCGGCTTGAGCTGGCGGCGCAGCTCGTCGGTGAGGTCCTGCACGCGCGCGAGGTTGGCCTGCATCGCGTCCAGCTTCCGCAGCGCCTTCTCCTTGCGCTTGCGGTGCTTGAGGACGCCGGCCGCCTCCTCGATGAAGGCCCGGCGGCCCATCGGATCGGCGTGCAGCACGGAGTCAAGCTGGCCCTGGCCGACGATGACGTGCATCTCGCGGCCGATGCCGGAGTCGGAGAGCAGGTCCTGGAAGTCGAGAAGCCGGCAGGTGTCGCCGTTGATCTGGTACTCGCTGCTGCCGCCCCGGAACATGATCCGGGTGAGGGTGACCTCGGCGTAGTCGATGGGCAGCGCGCCGTCGGAGTTGTCGATCGTCAGCGAGACCTCGGCGCGGCCGAGCGGCGGGCGCCCGGTCGTGCCGGCGAAGATGACGTCCTCCATCTTGCCGCCGCGCAGCGACTTGGCGCCCTGTTCGCCCATGACCCAGGACAGCGCGTCCACGACGTTGGACTTGCCGGAACCGTTCGGCCCGACGACGCAGGTGATTCCGGGTTCGAACCGCAGCGTGGTGGCGGATGCGAACGATTTGAAACCACGGAGGGTCAGGGCCTTGAGGTGCACGCCCCCGGACTCTACCGGGGGTCGCGCGTTTCACCCATGAAGGTGCAGGGCATACCCTCCGGTAAGAACGGGGGTGGGACGCGGGGGGTGGCAAGAAAGAAGGGACGCCAGAGCGTCCCTTGCATATCTAGCTGTGCCAGCGAGAGTGTTTCTCACCATGCCCCGGCACGGGGCTGACTGTCGGGGCTGACCGTCTCCTGTTGCCGACTGTCAGGTGAGCGCAGGCTCCGCCTGGGGAACGTCGAGGTCGATGCTGTCGAGCAGCGACTCGCCGTGGTGTGCGGCGGCAGCGTTGAGCGCGTCGTTCTCGGACTGAATCCGTACCAGCTCGGACTCGAGGTCCTGGACGCGCTGCTGAAGCCGTCGCATCTCGGCGAGGAGTCGCGGGTCGGAGCCGCCGACGTAACCGAGAAGCGCCTTTGCCATGATGGATGGTCCTCCACAATGAGTGACCGACCGAATGCGGTGTGGGTCGTGAGGGATGTGGCACCCGCGATGCTCGGCAGTGCTGTATGTCGTGCCGGTTCGTCCTGCCAAACAGCTAAGGTGCGCGGGGATTCCAGAGTCTCACCAAAAAGTTTGACGGTCAACACGATCACGCCCTGTATCAAGGGGCGACCGGGGGGTCTGCGGCCGCACAGCAGGCGGCGGCGCCTCGCAACTCGGTGCCTCAGGGGCGTAGCGATCATCCTTCCGCTCGCGGCCACGCACCGCAAGCCCTTCTCGGCAACCAGCAGGCCATTTCCGCTTCGGCGGCCCTTCGCCGAACGTCCGCCCGAGGACCGCGCGGCCCATCGGACGGAGCCGGGTCGAGGTGCCGTCAGCGGATCGCGAAGCCGTCGTAGCCGCCGCGCGGGGTGTCCCAGATCTCGGTGACTCCGTCCACACGCCCGGGAGTGTCGGCGGAGCGCAGCCACTCCAGCAGACGGTGGCAATTCTCACTCGGCCCCTCGGCCACGACCTGGACGCGTCCGTCGTCGAGATTGAGGGCGAAGCCGACGAGCCCTCCGATCTCCAGCGCGTTTGCCCTGGTGAACCAGCGGAAGCCCACTCCCTGTACTCGGCCGCGCACCCAGGCGGTGAGCCGTACGTCTTCGTTCATGGCTGCACGCTAACGAACCAATTACTCAAGAGGCACGTCAGCCCCGTGCGTCATGGCGTACAGTCCCGACCGAACGAGGCTCACCCGTTCGGGCGTGTCTCCTCGACGACCCTCGCACGGGTCCGCGAAAGCAAAGATCAGCAAAGACCGCAGCACCGTCGGCACCTGTCGCCGCGGACTGCGGAGTCAGCACAGGACGTCAGGAAGGCAGAGCAGATGGGACGCCATCGTCGCTCCGGCGCCGCGCCCGCCGCAGAAGATTACGCGGCCGGTACGGACCGCCGGCACCGGGGGGCCCGCAGGAAGCGGGGTGCCGTGCGCACCGGACTGCTCGGCGTCTCCGCCGCGGTGGCGGTCGGCGCGGTCGCCGTCACCTCGGGCCTGCTGCCCGGTGGGGACACCCTCACCGTCGGCAGCGTGGGCACCGACAAGGAGCAGAGCCAGTCCCGGCAGGCTCCGGAGCTGACGACGCAGGGCGGTTCGTCCGCGACGCCGACCGGCCCGTCGTCCACCTCCGCCTCGCCCTCCGCGCCGAAGGCGCCGACCGCTCCGCGCTCCAGCCCGGTGACGAAGTCCCCCTCCGCGACCCCGTCGACGGCGAAGCCGAAGCCCAAGCCCAAGCCGACGAGGGCGACCACCCCGCCGAAGCCGACGAAGCCGGTCGCCCCGCCGTCGAAGACGGCGACACCGAAGCCGGTGCCGACGACCACGAAGCCGGTCCCCCGCGCCGAGGCCCCCGCCGCGCCGACGCAGGACCGGGCGGCCGCCGCCGAGGCGGAGGTCGTCCGGCTGGTCAACGCGGAGCGGGCCAAGGTCGGCTGCAGCGCGGTGCGCTCGGACGCGGCGCTCGCGAAGCTGGCCGGCGCGTTCAGCCAGGACATGGCCGCGCGCGGCTTCTTCGACCACACGGACCCGGACGGCGACACCCCGTGGGAGCGGGCCCGCCAGGCGGGCGTCACCGGCATGGGCGGCGAGAACATCGCCCGTGGCCAGGCGGACGCCGCGGCCGTGATGGAGTCCTGGATGAACAGCGACGGCCACCGCGCGAACATCCTGAACTGCGACTACACCACCCTCGGCGTCGGCGTGCACTTCGCCGACGGCGGCCCGTGGTGGACGCAGGACTTCGGTTTCTGACGTTCGTCCCGCCCAGGGGGGTGCGCTCACCATGGGTGAGCACACCCCCCTGGTGAGCGCTGTGCCGGAGTACGGTGAAGGACATGAGTGACGACCTCGCCTTCGACGTGTTCGCCCGGGCCTGTCAGTCGCGCGCCACGCTGGAGCACGTGACCGGCCGCTGGGGCATCCTCACCCTCGGCGCGCTCCACGACGGCACGTTCCGCTTCAACGAGTTGCGGCGCCGGGTCGACGGGGTCAGCGAGAAGATGCTGTCGCAGACCCTGCACGCCCTGGAGCGCGACGGGCTCGTGCACCGCGAGGCGCAGCTGACCAACCCACCCCGGGTGGACTACACCCTCACCCCGCTGGGCCGCGAGGTCGCCGAGCGTCTGGTCGGGCTGATCGAGCTGGTCGAGGGCCGGATGCCGCAGGTCCTGTCGGCGCGCGAGCGGTACGACGCGGCCCGCGAGCCGGTCAGGTCGTGACGCGCGGCGGGCGCTGGCAACGCGGGCAGAAGTAGCTCGACCGGTTCATCCAGGGGCGCCGGCGTATCGGGGTCCCGCATCGCCGGCACGGCTCGTCCTCGCGGCCGTAGGCGTCGAGCGAGCGGTCGAAGTACCCGGACTCGCCGTTCACATTGACGTACAGGCTGTCGAAGCTGGTGCCGCCCGCGGCGAGGGCCGCGTTCATCACGTCCCGGACGTGCTGGAGCAGTTCGGCCGAGCGGGGCCGGGTCAGCGCGGCGGTCGGGCGTTCGTAGTGCAGCTTGGCGCGCCAGAGCGCCTCGTCCGCGTAGATGTTGCCGACGCCGCTGATCAGCGCCTGGTCCAGGAGCGCCCGCTTGATCGTGGTGCGGCGCAGGCGGAGGGCGGCCTGGAAGACCGCGTCGTCGAAGAGCGGGTCCAGCGGGTCGCGGGCGATGTGCGCGATGACGTCCGGCAGTCCGTCCGGCGTGTTGTCGTGGAGCGAGAGCCCGCCGAAGGTCCGCTGGTCGACGAAGCGCAGCTCGGTGCCGAGCCCGTCCTGGAACCGGACGCGGACCCGCAGGTGCTTCTCGTCCGGGGCGCTCTCGGGCTGCACGAGCAGCTGGCCGCTCATTCCGAGGTGACCGAGGACGGAGATGTCGGCGTCCGCGAGCGGGATCCACAGGTACTTGCCGCGCCGGCGCGCGGTCCCGAAGCGGTGGCCCTTGAGGCGGGCGGCGAAGTCCGGACCGCCGGCCGGGTGCCTGCGCACGGCCCGCGGATGCAGGACCTCGACCTCGCCCACGGTCCGCCCGTCGACCCAGCGCTCAAGACCGCGCCGTACGACCTCGACCTCGGGCAACTCGGGCACGGGACTCCTCCGGAGGGTCTACGGGAACGCTGCCCGAAGCCTACCGCCGGGCACCGACACAGGAGCGCCCCGGGCCGGGACCCGCAAGGGGGTCCCGGCCCGGGGCGTCGGAAGACGAAGGGTCAGGCGGAAGCCTCGTCGGCGGGCGTCGGCGCCCCGCCGGACTCCGGCCGCTCACCGGCCGGGACGACGTCGCCGGCCGGAACCGCGTCGCCGGCGCCGCCGGTGACGACAGCCTCGGCCGCGGCCTTCGCCGCCGCCACGCGTTCGTCCGCCGCCGCGCGAATCGCGCGCCATGCGGACTCCGCCGCCTGCTGCTCCGCTTCCTTCTTGCTGCGGCCGGTGCCGGTGCCGTACGAGACACCACCGACGCGGGCGGCAGCAGTGAAGGTCTTCTCGTGGTCCGGACCCGTCTCGGAGACGAGGTACTCCGGAACACCCAGACCCTCGGCCGCGGTGAGCTCCTGGAGACTGGTCTTCCAGTCCAGGCCCGCACCGAGGTTCGAGGACTTCTCGATCAGCGGGTCGAAGAGCCGGTGCACCAGCTCCGAGGCCGCGTCGAGGCCCTGGTCGAGATAGACCGCGCCGATCACCGCTTCAAGGGTGTCGGCGAGGATGGAAGCCTTGTCCCGGCCACCCGTGCCCTCTTCGCCCCGGCCGAGCCGGATGAAGGAGCCGAGTTCGAGGCCGCGACCGACCTCCGCCAGCGCACGCGAGTTGACCACCGCGGCCCGCAACTTGGCCAGCTGGCCTTCGGGCAGGTCGGGGTGGGTGCGGTACAGCGTGTCCGTGACCACCAGGCCGAGCACGGAGTCCCCGAGGAACTCCAGCCGCTCGTTGGTGGGCAGACCGCCGTTCTCGTACGCGTACGAGCGGTGCGTCAGCGCACGCACCAGAAGGGCGGACTCGAGCTGATACCCGAGCCGCCCTTCCAGAAGCGTGTGGGACGAGGCATTGTCCGTCTTGATGGACTCAGACATCGCGCCTCTCACCAGCCACTCAGACCGAGAGGACCTGGCGCTTGTTGTAGGTGCCGCAGCTCGGGCACGCGATGTGCTGCTGCTTCGGCTCCTGGCAACGCTCACACGAAACCAGGGTGGGGACCGCAGCCTTCCACTGCGACCGGCGGTGGCGCGTGTTGCTGCGCGACATCTTCCGCTTCGGAACAGCCACGGCTACTTCTCCTGCTTCTCGTCGACGCCAGCTTCGGCGCCGCTCATGTTGTCCTTCTCATCGGTTCCCAGCGAACCGGCGAGTCCCTGCAGTGCCGCCCAACGCATGTCGACGGCATCATGGTGGTGGTCCGGGTTGTCGTTCAGGTTGGTTCCGCACTGGGAACACAGACCCGCGCAGTCCTCCCGGCACACCGGCTGCATCGGCAGTGCGAGCACCACCGCATCACGCAGCACGGGTTCGAGGTCGAACATGCCGTCCTCGAGGGGGATCATGTCCTCGTCGTCCTCGGCTTCGTCGTCCGCGACCGCCTTGGAGCGGCCCCGGTCGTCGGAGTCGGGGTACGAGAACATCTCCTGGAAGTCCACGTCGAGATCGAGCTCGACGGGCTCCAGACACCTTACGCACTCCCCCTCGGCCGATGCACGGGCGGTGCCTGTGACAAGCACCCCTTCCATGACCGACTCAAGACGGAGATCGATCTCCACGGGCGCGCCTTCCGGCACACCGACAACCCCTTCGACACCGAGGTTCGTGGGGGCCGAGACCGAGCGGGAGAGCCGCTGAAGGGCACCAGGACGCCGCCCCAGCTCGTGTGTGTCGAACACGAGGGGGTTGCGGTGGTCAAGGCGCGTGCTCAGGGCTTTTCCTGCTTTCGGATCGTGAGGAGGCTGCCGTGTTCGCCTCGGAGGACGAAGCGGGCAGCGTGGATCGCGGGCATACGCGCGACCGAAGAGCCAGGATACTGGACGCTTCGCTCAGGGCCCAATCCGGGCCCGGGGAACCGTTCGGTCAGTGGCCCTGACCATGACCGTGGCCCTGCTCGTACTGCCGCAGCTGCTCCAGATCGATCATGCTCGTGTCGAAGAAGCTGGTCTCGTCGAGCGCGGCGGCCTGCGGCTGCGACGGGTGCTGGGGCTGGTGCTGCGGCTGCTGGTCGTAGCCGTACTGCTGCTGGTACGCATACGGGTCCTGGTGCTGCGGCTGCTGCTGGTACGCGTAGGGGTCCTGCTGCTGGTACCCGTACGGGTCCTGGTGCTGGACCTGCTGGTAGGCGTACGGGTCCGGCTGCTGGGCCGGGATCTGCGGGGCCTGCTGGTGGACCGGGGGCGCGGCCGGTACGGGGTCGGCCAGCTCCGCGAGTCCGGCCAGGTAGTCGGCGTCGCTGGTGTGCACGGAGCCGCCCGCCGCGTCCTGGGCGGCCATGTGCGCGCCGAGGTCGTCGGTGGCGATCCGCCCGTGCAGCTTCTGCCGGCCGCGGCCGACGGCCTCCAGGGTCTTGGACAGGACGGCCTCGAAGGCGCCGAGCTTGGCGTCGACGTACTCGTCGGCCCTGCTGATCAGGGTCTGCGGGTCCGCGCTGTACTCGGGGGCGTCGTCGTCCGCGGGGTCCGCGTACCCCTGGTCGGGGCCCGGGCCGCGGCCGAGCAGCTTCTCGCGGCCGCGGTCGACGGAGCCGATGGTCTTGTTGAGGACGACCTCGAAGTTGGCGAGCTTGGAGTCGACGTAGTCGTCGGCCTCGGCGCGGATCTCCTCGGCCTCCCGGCGGGCATCGGAGAGGATCCGGTCCGCCTCGTCCTGGGACTGGCGGGCGACCTGGGTGTCGGAGATCAGCGAGCCGCGCTCGGCGTGGGCGGCGGAGATGATCCGCTCGGCCTCCTGGCGTGCCTGCTCGACCATCTGCTCGCGCCCGCCGAGCAGCTCCTGCGCCTGGGCCAGGGAGCCCGGCAGGGCCTCCCGTACCTCTTCGAGCATGTCGAGCAGCTCGGCGCGGTTGACCACACAGGACGCCGACATGGGCATCGAGCGGGCGTTGGTGATCGTCGAGACGATCTCGTCGAGCTTCTTCTGCACGTCCACCGGGTGCTCGCCACTCTCTACAGCTGGATGGAGACGGACGGGACGACTGTAAGGGCAGTCGTCCCCCGCCCGACACCAGGTGACGGACCGTCAGGGACGGTCGCCGGGGGTCACTGCTGGGCGCGCCGCTCGGCGAGGCGCTGGGTGAGCCGGCCGAGGACGGCAGGCGGGACCAGGTGGGAGACGTCGCCGCCCCACGCGGCGACCTCCTTGACCAGGGAGGACGACAGGAAGCTGTAGGTGGGGTTGGTGGGGACGAACAGGGTCTCGACGCCCGAGAGCCCGTTGTTCATCTGCGCCATCTGCAACTCGTAGTCGAAGTCGCTGACCGCGCGCAGGCCCTTGACGATCGCGGGGATGTCGCGCTGCTTGCAGAAGTCGACGAGGAGGCCGTGGAAGGACTCGACCTCGACGTTGCCGAAGTCGGCGGTGACCTCGCGGATCAGCTCGATCCGCTCGTCGACGGTGAACAGCCCCTGCTTGGACTGGTTGATCATCACCGCGACGTGCACGACGTCGTACAGCTTGGAAGCGCGGGCGATGATGTCGAGATGTCCGTTGGTGATGGGGTCGAATGACCCCGGACAGACGGCGCGGCGCAACGTGGGTCCCTCGCTCTCCGGTCCGGTCATCGTGCGTCTTCGCACGTAGAGGCGGCGCGACCGTACCAAAACGTTCCCTCGCCGTAACGACGGGACCGCATCGGGTCGAAACCGGCCGGCCAGCCGAACTCCCCGCCTCGGGTGCTGCGCTCCACGGTGACGAGCGCGTCGTCCGCGATCCAGTCCCCGGAGCGGAGTGTGAGGAGGATCTCCCGAAGATCGTCGTCCGAGACGGCGTACGGCGGGTCGAGGAAGACGAGGTCGTACGGCTCCGCCGGGGCCGGGCCCGTGACGATCTGCTCGGCCTTGCCGGTGCGCAGTTCGGCCCCCGGCAGGGCGAGGGCGCGGATGTTCTCCCGTACCGTCTTCGCCGCCCGGGGATCGGCCTCCACGAGCAGGGCGTGGGACGCGCCCCGGGAGAGGGCTTCCAGACCGACGGCGCCGGAGCCCGCGTACAGGTCCGCCACCCGGGCGCCGGCCAGGCCGTGGAAGGCCTCCCAGGTGGAGAAGAGGCCTTCCCGCGCCCGG
Organism: Streptomyces sp. NPDC090127; assembly: GCF_044746945.1. Classification (NCBI taxonomy): domain Bacteria; kingdom Bacillati; phylum Actinomycetota; class Actinomycetes; order Kitasatosporales; family Streptomycetaceae; genus Streptomyces; species Streptomyces sp. NPDC090127. Next base: position 157,947 of record NZ_JBIVDE010000001.1, read on the forward strand.
TCGGAGGTGGGGCGGGTGCCGTTGCCCGGGGGCACGGCTAGTCGGCGTCCGCCGGCCGTGCCGGCGATCACGCGGGTCATCTGAGGTCCTCGTATCCATAAACCATTGCGTGCGCAATAGCTTATGGCGGACGGCGCGGGGACGCGTCTGTCCGTCCGAGGGCCTGGCTCATCCCTTCTCCAGGAACTCCTCCCGTTCCTTGTCCAGGAGGGCGTCGAGCGCGGTGCACAGCTCGGGGTGGCCGGTGAGGTCGGGGTCGGCGAGGACGACGGCGGTGGCCTCCTCCCGGGCGGCGGCGATGACCTCCTCGTCGTCGATGACGGTGAGCATCCGCAGCGAGGAACGGACGCCGGACTGGGCCTGGCCGAGGACGTCGCCCTCGCGGCGCTGCTCCAGGTCGATCCGGGAGAGCTCGAAGCCGTCGAGGGTGGAGGCGACGGCGTTGAGCCGCTGGCGGGCGGGGCTCGCTTCGGGCATCTCGCTGACGAGGAGGCAGAGGCCGGGGGCGGAGCCGCGGCCGACGCGGCCGCGGAGCTGGTGGAGCTGGGAGACGCCGAAGCGGTCGGCGTCCATGATCACCATGGCTGTGGCGTTCGGGACGTTGACGCCGACCTCGATGACGGTGGTGGCGACCAGCACGTCGGCCTCGCCCGCGGCGAAGCGTCGCATGACGGCGTCCTTGTCGTCCGGGTGCATCCTGCCGTGCAGGACCTCGACCCGGAGTCCGGCGAGCGGGCCCGCGCGGAGCTTCTCGGCGACCTCCAGGACGGCGAGCGGCGGCCGCTTCTCCGCCTCGTCCTCGGGGGACGCCTTCTGCTTCTGCTTCTTCTTCTCGTCCTCGTCGTCGCCGATGCGGGGGCAGACCACGTAGGCCTGGTGGCCCTTCTCCACCTCCTCGCGCACCCGCTCCCACGCGCGCGTGAGGAAGTGCGGCTTGTCGGCGGCGGGCACGACATGGCTGGCGATCGGGGAGCGGCCGGCGGGCAGCTGGTCCAGGACGGAGGTCTCCAGGTCGCCGAAGACGGTCATGGCGACCGTCCGCGGGATCGGCGTGGCGGTCATGACCAGCAGGTGGGGCGTGCGCCGCTCGCCCCGGGTGTGCCCCTTGCCACGCAGGGCGTCGCGCTGCTCCACACCGAAGCGGTGCTGCTCGTCGACGACGACCAGGCCGAGGTCGTGGAACTGGACCTTGTCCTCGATCAGCGCGTGCGTGCCGATGACGATCCCGGCGTCCCCGCTGACCAGGTCGAGCAGGGCCTGGCGCCGGGCCGCCGTACCCATGGAGCCGGTGAGCAGGACGACCTTGGTGGCGTGCTCGGACCCGCCGAGCATGCCGCCCTCGGCGAGCTCGCCCATCATCTCGGTGATCGACCGGTGGTGCTGCTGGGCGAGGACCTCGGTGGGCGCGAGCATCGCGGCCTGTCCCCCGGCGTCGACGACCGCGAGCATGGCGCGCAGGGCGACCATCGTCTTGCCGCTGCCGACCTCTCCCTGGAGGAGGCGGTGCATGGGGTGCTCGGTGGCGAGGTCGTCGAAGATCTCCTGGGAGACCTTTCTCTGGCCGTCGGTGAGGGTGAACGGCAGCTTGGCGTCGAAGGCGTCCAGGAGTCCGCCGGGGGACGCGGTGCGGGCGACGGCGGGCAGTTGGGTGTCGGCGTACCGGCGGCGGGCGAGGGCGACCTGGAGGACGAAGGCCTCGTCCCACTTGAGTCGCTGCCGGGCGTCCTCGATGTCGGCCCTGGTCCGCGGCCGGTGGACCTTCTGGAGCGCCTCGGGCAGCTCGGCGAGGCCACGGTCCTCGCGCAGGGCGGACGGCAGCGGGTCGGCGAGCCCGGCCCAGCCGGTGGCGGTCAGGGAGTCCAGGGCGATGGAGACGGACTGCTCGATGGTCCAGGACTCCAGCTGCTTGCAGGCGGGGTAGATCGGCAGGAGTTCGTTCGCGAACGCCTTGACCGTCTCGTCGCTGCTCTCGGCGTCCAACAGCTTGTACTCGGGGTGGGTGAGCTGGAGCTTGCGGTTGAAGACCCCGACCTTGCCGGCGAACATCCCGCGCCGGCCCGGCAGCAGCTCCTTCTGGTGGAAGTGGACGCCCCGGCCGAAGAAGACGAGCTGCATCCGGCCGCTGCCGTCGGTGATCGTGACCTCCAGGCGCTGGCCCTTGCCCCGGCCGCCCTTGTTGAACGTCAGCACGCGGGCGTCCGCCACCTGCGCGACCACCGTGACGTGCTCGTCCAGCGGCAGGTCGGCGAGGGCGGTGAGCTCGCCGCGCTCGGCGTACCGCCGGGGGTAGTGGTGGAGGAGGTCCCCGACCGTCCGCAGGTCGAGGTGGTCGGCCATCACCTTCGCGGTGGCGGCACCGAGGAGCTTCTTCAGGGGTTCGTCGAGCACTGGCACGCCTTCCATTGCACACCACCGCACTGACACCCGTCCCGCAGGCTGTGCAAATCCCCTGGTCACGTCGGCGCCGTGACGCCTAGGATGACGCCCACCCTCCCCGCTCCGCGATCACCGCCCGCCGGGATCGCCCGACCCGCGCCGTCGCTCGTCCCCCCACCGGCGCAGCGACGATGACTGCTGATCAGACACCGCACACCTTCCAGGTCGATCTGCGCGGACTCGTGGATCTCCTCTCCCACCACCTCTACTCGAGCCCGCGGGTCTACCTGCGCGAGCTGCTGCAGAACGCCGTCGACGCGATCACCGCGCGCCGCGCCGAGCAGCCCGACGCCCCCGCCCGGGTCCGGCTGTACGCCGACGGCGCGGGCCTGCGCGTCGAGGACAGCGGCATCGGGCTGACCGAGCGGGACGTGCACAGCCTGCTCGCCACGATCGGCCGCAGTTCGAAGCGGGCGGACGCGGCGGGCATCGCGAGCGCGCGGGCCGAGTTCCTCGGCCAGTTCGGCATCGGCCTGCTCGCCTGCTTCGTGGTCGCCGGCGAGATCCGGGTGGTCAGCCGCAGCGCCCGGACGCCCGCCGAGCCGCCGGTCGAGTGGACGGCCCGTGACGACGGTTCGTACACCGTCCGTACGCTCCCGGACGGCGCGCGTACCGAGCCGGGCACGACCGTGCACCTCACCGCGCGCCCGGGCTCCGGGGAGTGGCTGACCGAGGAGCGGGTGCTCGCGCTCGCCCGGACCTTCGGTTCCCTCCTCCCGTACGACGTACGGGTCGGGGACGAGCGGGTCACGGAGCTGCCGGCGCCCTGGGACCGGGCGTACCCGAGTCCGGCCGCCCGGCGGGTCGCGCTGGCCGGCCACTGCCGCGAGACGTTCGGCTTCACCCCGCTCGACTCGATCGACCTGGACCTGCCGCTGGCCGGGATCCGGGGCGTGGCGTACGTGCTGCCGTCGGCGGTCAGCCCCGCCCAGCGCGCCGGGCACCGGGTGCACCTGAAGGGCATGCTGCTCACGGAGCGGGCCGACGGGCTGCTGCCCGACTGGGCGTTCTTCGTCCGCTGCGTCCTCGACACGGACAGCCTGCGGCCGACGGCCTCGCGCGAGTCGCTGTACGAGGACGAGACGCTGGCCGGCGTACGGGACGCGCTGGGCGCGGCCGTACGGGAGTGGCTCGGCGGGCTCGCGGCGGGCTCCCCGGAGCGCCTGGAGGAGTTCCTGGCCGTGCACCACCTCGGGGTGAAGTCGCTGGCCCGGCACGACGGTGAGATGTTGCGGCTGATGCTCCCGTGGCTGCCGTTCGAGACGACGGACGGCCGGCTCTCCCTCGAGGAGTTCGCCCGCCGCCACCCGGTCGTGCACTACACCCGGAGCGTCGAGGAGTACCGGCAGGTCGCCGCGATCGCGACCGCGCAGGGCATCGGCGTGGTCAACGGCGGCTACACCTACGACACGGAGCTGGTCGAACGGCTCCCCGAGGTTCTTCGGGGCACCGCCGTCGCCGAACTGGACGCCGACACCGTCACCGCCCATCTCGACTCCGTCGACCCGGCGCAGGAACTGGCCCTGTCGGCGTTCCTGTCGGTGGCGCGCGCCACGCTGGATCCGCTGGGCTGCGACGTGTCGCTGCGCTCCTTCCACCCCCTGACGGTCCCGGCGCTGCACCTGGACGACCGCGCGGCCCGGCACGAGCAGGCCCGGGCGGAGGCCGAGGAGCGGGCGGACGACCTGTGGGCCGGGATCCTCGGCTCGCTGCGCGGCAGCGCGCCGAGGGCCCGGCTGGTGCTCAACCACCTGAATCCGGTGGTCCGCCGGATCGGCGCGCTCGACGACCGGGAGCTGGCCGGGACGGCGGTCGAGGCGCTGTACGGACAGGCGCTGCTGATGGCGCAGCGGCCGCTGCGGCCGGCCGACTCGGCGCTGCTCAACCGGGCGTTCGCGGGACTGCTCGCGTGGGCCACCCACCACGGGGAGAACGAGGCATGACCCTGACCTTCGAGGCGCTGCGTGAGGCCCTGCGGGAGAACGCCCAGCAGCCGGAGGGGCCGGCCCGCAACGCGCGCGCGGAGCGGCTGCTGGTGGAGGCGGAGCAGCTCGGCGAGCCGCTGGCCGTCATCGAGGCGCTCGGGCACCAGCTCCAGGCGTACAACTACAGCTCCGAGAAGGCGAAGATGTTCGTGCCCTTCTCGCGGCTGCTGCGGATGTGGGACGACAACCCCGCGGACTTCGACGCGTACGAGACGCACACCCTGCACTGGGTCTTCAAGTGGGTCTCCAGCGGCATGCTCGACCAGCCGCACATCCCGCTGGCGTCGATCGAGAAGTGGCTCGCCGAGATGGAGCACCGCTACCGGCTGGCGGGCCACTCCGAACGGGCTGTGCGGCAGGGCGAGTTCCGGGTGGCCCGGCACATCGGCGACCTGGCGCGCGCGGAGCGGGCGTACGGGGCGTGGCTGGCGGCCGACCGGGACCGGATGGCCGACTGCCACGCGTGCGAGCTGCACGGTCAGGGCGGGTGGGCGGCGGAGCGGGGCGAGGACGAGCAGGCCCTGCGGATCTGGGGGCCGGTGCTCGCGGGCGAGCACAGCTGCGCGCACGAACCGCACGCGGTCCTCGCCTCCTCGCTGCTGCCGCTGGTGCGGCTCGGACGGGGAGACGAGGCACGGGTGAACCACCTGCGCGGCTACCGTCTGGTGCGGCCGATGGAGAGCATGCGCGGCGCGGTGGCGGACCACATCGAGTTCTGCGCGCTGACCGGGAACGAGGCGCGGGGCATGGAGCTCCTGGCGGAGCGGCCGGCGTACTTCACCGACGGCGGCGACCCGGACAGCCGGCTGGACTTCCTGTCCGTGACGGCGCTGCTCATGGACCGGCTGGTCGCGCTGGGGCTCGGCGGGCAGTCGGTGCCGGGTCCCGCGCGGGAGACGGGCGAGGCGTGGACCGCCGCCGAACTGGGCGCCCACGCGCGCGTGGAGGCGCTGGCGCTCGCCCGGCGCTTCGACGAGCGCAACGGCACGGGGCGGGTGAGCGAGCGGGCGCGGGCCCGGATGGACGCGGCGCCGCTCCTCGACCGGCTGCCGCTGGGGGTACGGGCGGCGGGACCGGTCGCGGTGCCGGCGGCCTCCACGCGCGCGGTGGAGCCGCGCGACCTGCTGGCGGAGGCGCGGCGCCTGTCGGCTCGGCGGAACCCGGCGGCGCGCGCCGCGTGGGAGGCGGTGGCCGCGTCGGCGGACGTCGAACTGGACGTGCTCGGCCGCGCCGAACTGGACGACCACCGGGCCATGGCCATGGCACAGGGGCCGGCGGAGTCGGTCCGGCTGTTCCTGCGCGCGGCCGAGGGCTACGAGACGGCGGGCGCCCCCGGCGAGGCCCAGGCGGCCCGCGCGAGGGCCGCGTTCGCCCTCGCCCTGGACGACCACGCCTCGGAGGCCACGTCGACGCTGGAGGAGGCGATCACCCGCCTCCGCACCCTCCACACGGAGGGCGCGGCGACCCCGCGACAACTGGCGGGGGCACTGCTGACCCGGGTACGGCTGGGACTTCTGCGGCTTGAGGACGAGGACGCGGCGGCTGAGCGACGGGGAGAGGAGGCGGTGGCCGCCGAGCTTCGCGAGGAGGCCGTGGCTGCCGCGCGGGGCGAGAGGACGGACGCCGCCGCGCGGGGCGAGAGGGCGGACGCTGCCGAACCCGGCGAGGGGGCCGGTGCCGCCGAACCCGGCGGAGCGGCCTGGGCCGCCGGGCCCGGCGAGGGGACGGACGCTGCCGAACCCGGCGAGGGGGTCGGTGCCGCCGAACCCGGCGGAGAGGCCCGGGCCGCCGGGCCCGGCGAGGAGGCCGTGGCCGCCGGGCCCGGCGAGGAGGCCACCCCCGCCGGGCCCGGCGGGGGTGGCGCGGCTGTCGACGCCCTCGGGGACGCGCTCGACGCCTTGTTCGCGTTCGCCTCCGCGCACGGCGGGGATCCGCTGGTGACCGATCGGGTCGCCGAGGCCGAGTCCGTACGGGGTGACCTGGCCGCGCGCGCCGGGGACGCCGAGGAGGCTGCGCGCCGGTACGCGTACGCCGCCGAGCTGTACCACGGGGCCCAGCTGCCCTGGTTCGCCGTCGAGCCCGAGGCCCGGCTCTCCCGGATCGCCCTGCGGATCGGTGACCTGGAGACCGCCGAGCGCGCCGCGCGGGCCGCCCTCGACCACGGTGTGGACCACGCCGGGGCCGCCGGGCAGTCCCGCCTCCGCCTGCAGCTCGCCGAAGTACTCGGCTCGGTCGGGCGGTTCGGCGAGGCGGCCGACCACGCCCTGGAGGCCGCGCACTGGGCCGACGAGGCGGGCGAGAGCCGGGGCATCGGCGCGTACGCCCGGCACCAGCTGGGCGGGTGGCTTCTGCGCGAGTCCCGAGTCGAGGAGGCCGCGGCGGTCCTGGAGTCGGTGCTGCCCGACCTCTCCGTGGACGAGCACGGCGACGGCATGGTGGTGCAGACGCTGTGGTGGCTCGGCGAGTGCCTGGTGACCCTGAACGAGCCCCGTTCGGCGGCCGAGCAGTGGCTGCGGGCGGCGGAGCTGGCCAAGGAGTGGCCGGAGCAGCGGGACCACGCGATGCTCGCGAACCTGGCCGGTCAGGCGCTGCTCCAGGCGGAGCTGCGGCCGGAGGCGGCTTCGGCGTACGAGCGGGCGGGCGAGCTGTGGCGCGGACTGGGCGACACGGCCGCGTACGTCAGGACCCTGCGGGTCCGGGCCTGGATCGCCGGCGCGGGCGGTCCCGGGCGGGCGCTCATGGACGCGGCGGCGGAGGCGTGCGGCGCGGACGTGGCGGCGCGGGGGGACACGTACATCCAGGCGGCGGAGCTGCTCGGGGACGGGGAGGTGGACGCCGGGGAGCTGGGCGTCGCGCTGTCGTACGCGACGCGGGCGGCGGCGGAGTTCACCTCGGCCGGTCCGGAGTTCCGCGACCGCCGGACGGCGGCGGAGCTGCTCGCGGCGTGGCTCCATGTCCGCCGACAGGACGGGGCGGCGGCGGCCGAGCTGGCCCGGGGAGTGCTCGCGCAGTACGGCTCCGCTCCGGAGGACGAGGCGGCGGCGGAGCGGCGGGCCGAGGCGGAGGCGGTCCTGGAGCGCGTCGGTTCGTGACAGGTGGGTGGGGGACGAGGGCGACGTCCCCCACGCCCCGGTGGGTCGTCCGGGTCTACTCGACGCCGATCAGCAGCGCCGGCGCGCCCCTGCCCGCGCTGTAGGTCGTCGTGTCCACCGCCAGGTACGTGTCGCGGACGTGCCGTTCCAGGGCGGGCGCGAGGGTCGGCGGGGTGGCGTCCGAGACGATCAGGGTGACCAGTTCGCCGCCGGCCGAGAGCATCCGGTCCAGGACCGTGCGGGCCGTCGTCGTCAGGTCCTGGCCGATCACCGCGACGTCGCCCTCGATCAGGCCGAGGATGTCGCCGGCCTGGCAGACACCGGCCGAGGTGAAGGACTGGTGTTCGGCGACGGCCAGTTCGGCGTACCGGGTCGACCCCGCCGCCGCCGTCATCGCCACGACGTCCTCGTCGAAGCGCCGGTCCGGCTCGTGGACCGCCAGCGCCGCGATGCCCTGGACGGCCGCGCGGGTCGGGATCAGGGCGACCCGGACGCCCTCCGCGCGGGCCTGCTCGGCGGCGGCGCCCGCGGTGTGCCGCAGGTCGGTGTCGTTCGGCAGCAGGACGACCTCGCACGCGTGGGCCCGCCGGATCGCGTCCACGAGCTCCCCGCTGGCCGGCGGCTCCCCCGGCCTGGCCAGCACGGTCGTCGCGCCGGCCTCCGCGCAGAGGCCCGCGAGCCCCTCCCCCGGGACGACCGCCACGACCGCCCGCCGCAGCCGTTCCCGTACCTCCGGGGCACCGGCGAAGTGCGTGATGCGGATCCGGTGCGGACGGCCCGCCTCCACGCCGGCCTCGATCGCGGCGCCCGCGTCGTCGACGTGCACGTGCACGTTCCACAGCCCGTCGCCGCCCACGACGACCAGGGAGTCGCCGAGGGCGTCCAGCCGGGCGCGCAGCCGCTCCACGGCGGCGTCCTCCGCCTCCAGGAGGTAGATCACCTCGAAGGCCGGGCCGCCCTCGGGGGCGCAGTCCTCGGACGAGACCAGGGGGACGGAGACGGCGGCCGGCCGCACCTGCGCCTCCCCGGACACGGCTTCCACCAGCGCTCCGAGGACGGCCACCAGACCCCGTCCGCCCGCGTCCACGACGCCGGCGCGCTCCAGGACGGCCAGTTGTCCGGGGGTCGCCTCCAGGGCCGTCCTGGCCCCCTCGTACGCCCCCCTGGCCACCGCCACCAGGTTCCCGCCGCCCTCGCAGGCGCCGGCCGCCGCGCTCGCGACGGTCAGGATCGTTCCCTCCACCGGGTGCGCCACCGCCTCGCGCGCCGCGCGGGCGGCCGCTGCGAGCGCGCGGGCCAGGTGATCCCCGTCACGGCCGTCGGCGAGCACGGACGCCATGCCGCGCAGCAGCTGCGAGAGGATCGTCCCGGAGTTGCCCCGGGCCCCGATCAGGGCGCCGTGGGCCATGGCGCGCACGGCGTCCGCCGCGTCCGGGTCGTCCGCCGCGAAGACCGCCTCGACGGCCTGGGCGGCGGACTCGACCGTCAGGTAGAGGTTGGTGCCGGTGTCCCCGTCGGCGATCGGATAGACGTTGATCGCGTCGATCTCCTCGCGCTCCCGGCCGAGCGTCTCCAGCGCCCGTACGCACCAGGCTCGGACCGCTGCGGCGTCGAGGATCTGCGGGGCTTCCGGCAACGGGTGGTCCTCCTGCTAGCGGCGTCTGCGGTGGGCTCACCGCAGGGTAGACCCGGTCGTGACCTGGGGCGGGGGCGGGGGCCGCGGTGACCGTGGTAGTTTCGTTCTACGGGAGCAGCCGTTGTATGCTGCTTCGGTTGCCCGGCGAGAGTCGGGCCATTCCCCCGGCAAGCCACTTCAGAACTCTGATTCCGGTGCGCCGGATTTCACTGTAAATCTGAAGTCTTTGGAGTGACCCGTGGCTGCCAACTGCGACGTCTGCGGCAAGGGGCCGGGCTTCGGCAACAACATTTCGCACTCGCACCGCCGTACGTCTCGTCGCTGGAACCCGAACATCCAGCGTGTGCGTGCCGTGGTCGGTCGGACGCCGAAGCGGCTCAACGTCTGCACCTCGTGCATCAAGGCCGGCAAGGTCTCGCGCTAAGTGATGCTCCCCGCGTCAGCGGGGAAGATCCCGCCGACGCTTCGTCGTAGCGCAGCCCCTGCGGTTGCCTTGAAGGGCCGGTTCACCTCGGTGAACCGGCCCTTCGCCGTACCCGGACGCGGAAGGCCACAGGGCCTGACCCGAAGGACCGGCCCCTCACAAGCGCCTGCACCGAGGACCGGCCCCTCAAGGACCGGCCCCCGAAGCACCGGCTCCTAGCCGCGCAGCCGCCAGCCGTGGTCGACCGGGCCGATCCCCGCGCCGAGCGCGAAGCCGGCCGCGATCGCCCCCGTCACGTACTCCTTCGCCTCCCGCACCGCCTCCGGCACGGCCAGCCCCTTCGCGAGGCCCGAGGCCACCGCCGAGGCGAGCGTGCAGCCGGTGCCGTGCGTGTGCCGGTTGTCGAGGCGCGGCGCGCGCAGCCACAGCTCCTCGGTGCCGTCGGTCAGCAGATCGACCGCCTCGCCCTCGAGGTGCCCGCCCTTGATGAGGGCCCAGCGCGGCCCGTACGACAGGATCGCCGCCGCCGCCTCCCGCAGATCCGCCTCCGAGCCGACCCGTACGCCCGTGAGCTGCGCCACCTCGTCCAGGTTGGGTGTGGCCACCGTGGCGACCGGCAGCAGCTTCGTCCGTACGGAGTCGAGCGCCGAGGCCGCCAGCAGCGGGTCGCCGTGCTTGGAGACCCCGACCGGGTCCACGACGACGGGCGCCCCGGTCCCCGCGAGGAGTTCGGCGACCGTCTCCACCAGCGGGGCGGACGCGAGCATGCCGGTCTTCACCGCCTGCACGCCGATGTCGTCGACGACGGCGCGGTACTGGGCGCGTACCGCCTCCTCGGGCAGTTCCCAGGCGCCCCGTACGCCCAGCGAGTTCTGCGCGGTGACGGCGGTGATCACGCTCATGCCGTGGACGCCGAGGGCGAGCATCGTCTTCAGGTCGGCCTGGATCCCGGCGCCGCCGCCGGAGTCGGACCCGGCGACGGTCAGCACCAGGGGCAGCGGCGCGAACGGGGGCGCGGGCGGAGACGGGGGCGCGGGCGGGGGCGTCGGTCGCGGGCTCACTCGTGGCCGCCGAAGTGGTCCCAGCCGCCCTTGGTGTGCCAGGGCGCCCCGTCCACGGTCACCTGCGGCAGCGCGGAGGGGTTGAGGACCTCGCCGATGACCTTCCAGCGGGCCGGGAGCTTCACGTCGGGCGAGAAGGTGGCGACGATGGCGTGGTCCTCGCCCCCGGTCAGCACCCACTGCAGCGGGTCCACGCCCACGGCCTGGCCGATGTCGTGCATCTGCGTCGGGATGTCGATGAGCCCCGAGCGCAGGTCGATCCGGACCTTGCTGGCCTCCGCGATGTGCCCGAGGTCGGCGATGAGTCCGTCGCTGACGTCGCACATGGCGGTGGCGCCGAGCCCCGCCGCCGCGGGGCCCGCGTGGTACGGCGGCTCGGGCCGCCGGTGCGCCTCGACGAAGGCGCGCGGGGAACGGAAGCCGCGGGAGAGCACCGCGTAGCCGGCGGCGGACCAGCCGAGCCAGCCGGTGTACGCGACGACGTCGCCGGGCTGCGCCCCGCCCCGGGTCACCGGGTCGTGGTTGCGCAGGTCGCCGAGGGCGGTGATGGCGACGGTGATGGTGTCGCCGCGCACGACGTCACCGCCGACGACGGCCGCGCCCGCGACCTGGCACTCGTCCCGCAGGCCGTCCATCAGCTCGGTCGGCCAGGTGACCGGGAGTTCCGCCGGGACGACCAGGCCGAGCAGGAGCGCGGTGGGGACGGCGCCCATCGCGGCGATGTCGGCCAGGTTCTGCGCGGCCGCCTTGCGGCCGACGTCGTACGCCGTCGACCAGTCGCGGCGGAAGTGACGTCCTTCGAGGAGGATGTCCGTACTGGCCACCACGCGCCGGTCGGGCGCGGAGACGACCGCGGCGTCGTCGCCGGGTCCGATCCGTACCGCCGGGGTGGAGGTGAGCCGGGAGGTGAGCTCCCTGATGAGCCCGAACTCCCCCAGCTCTCCTACTGTGCCCTTCACCGCGTCTCACCTCGTGTTGTCGTGCGGTAACGTCGATCAGACCGTCGAGTGACCGTCAACTGTTGTCCTGACTACGCCACACTGTGGGCGCCTCGGGGCGCGCAGGTCTCCCCGCGGCCCGCGGCGACGCGGTACCGTGGCGTCCCTTTCTCCCACAAGATCCTCGTGGCCGCCCTGGAGGTTCCGTGGTACAGGCGTACATCCTCATCCAGACCGAGGTGGGCAAGGCGTCGACCGTCGCCGACACCATCTCCAAGATCCCGGGAGTGATCCAGGCGGAAGACGTGACGGGCCCGTACGACGTCATCGTCCGCGCCCAGGCAGACACGGTCGACGAACTGGGCCGCATGGTGGTCGCCAAGGTCCAGCAAGTGGACGGCATCACGCGGACCCTCACCTGCCCGGTCGTGCATCTGTAGCCCCCGTCTACCCTTGGCCGGTGATGTCTTCCCACCGGCCCTTCGGCCTGCCCGCCGCCGTCGCATCCGCCCTGGTGCTGCTGGCCGTCGCGGGCTGTTCCTCCACGGACGCCGAGGCCTCGGTCCCGGTTCCCAGCCCACCGGCCGGGGAAGCGGCCCTCTGCCAGGCCTTGGCGAAGGAGCTTCCCGACACGGTGGCGGGGCTGGAGCGCAGCGATCCTGAGCCGGACTCCGAGCTGACCGCCGCGTGGGGGGATGCCGCGATCGTACTGCGCTGCGGAGTCCCCCGGCCCGAAAAGATGAGCGATCCGCAGTCGCAGGGCGTCGCGGTGGGCGGTGTGCGCTGGATGCTGGAGCGGCCGGAGGGCGGCGGACCCCGGTTCACCTCGGTGTACCGCGAGACGTACGTCGAGGTGAGCCTGGCGGAGCGGTACGTCCATGACGCCGGCCCGCTCGCGGATCTCGCCGCCCCCGTGCTGAAGGCCGTTCCCTGCGCGCTCGACCCCGAGTGCGCGTAGGTCGTGTCCGGAAAGTATGGCCGTCCGCCCGCAGGGCGGGGCCAGACGTTCCGGACACGGCCTAGGGCTCGTCTCTGGCGCAGGACCTAGCGCAGGCCCGTGGAGCGGTTCAGCGCGGCCTGGATCAGCCGGTCGACCAGCTCGGGGTAGCTGACGCCGCTCTCCTGCCACATGCGCGGGTACATGGAGATCGGGGTGAAGCCCGGCATCGTGTTGATCTCGTTGATCACGAAGTCGCCGTCCTCGGTGAGGAAGAAGTCGGCGCGGACCAGACCCTCGCAGGAGACGGCCTCGTACGCGGCGACCGCGAGGCGCTGGACCTCGGCGGTGGCCTCGTCGCCGATCGGCGCGGGGACGATCCCGGATGCCGAGTCGATGTACTTGGCCTCGAAGTCGTAGAAGTCGTGGTCGGTGACGGGCGGGATCTCGGCCGGCACGCTGGCCCGCGGGCCGTCCTCGAACTCCAGGACGCCGCACTCGATCTCGCGGCCGCGCAGGAGCGACTCCACGAGGATCTTGGGGTCGTGGCGCCGCGCCTCCTCGATGGCCTCGTCCAGGCCGGAGAGGTCGTCGACCTTGGTGATGCCCATCGACGAGCCGCCGCGGGCGGGCTTCACGAAGAGCGGCCAGCCGTGGTCGGCGGCGAACTCGACGATCTTCTTGCGGGCGGCCGCGGGGTTCTGCTCCCACTCGCGCGGCCGGATGACCTCGTACGGGCCGACGGGCAGCCCGAAGGAGGTGAAGACCCGCTTCATGTACTCCTTGTCCTGGCCGACGGCGGAGGCGAGGACGCCCGCGCCGACGTAGGGGACGCCGGAGAGCTCCAGCAGGCCCTGGAGGGTGCCGTCCTCGCCGTACGGGCCGTGCAGCATCGGGAAGACGACGTCGACCTCGCCGAGGGCCTTGGGCACGGAGCCCGGCTCGGCGTACACGACCTCGCGGTTGGCCGGGTCGACGGAGAGGACGACGCCGCCCTGCTCGGACTCGGTGAGGTCGGCGACGGTCGGCAGGGAACGCTCGGCGATCGCCATCCGCTCCGGGGCGTCGGCGGTCAGCGCCCAGCGCCCGTCGGTGGTGATGCCGATGGGCAGCACGTCGTACTTGGTCCGGTCGATGGCGCTGAGGACGGCGCCGGCCGTGACGACGGAGATGGCGTGCTCGGAGCTGCGTCCGCCGAAGACGACGGCCACGCGCGGCTTGCGGGTGCTCTGGGTGTTCTCGCTCATAACGCGTTGAGCGTACCTTGCGTGTTCGACGCGGTTGAGAGCCCCGGCCGCCGCGCGCGCGTCCGGCGTAGTGCGCGCCCCGGCGGGGTCCGTCAGCGGCGCTCGGGCTTGGCGCTGCGCGACATCAGTTCCTTGAGGGCGACGATCGGCGGCTTGCCTTCGTGGACGATCGAGACGACCGTCTCGGTGATCGGCATGTCGACGCCGTGGCGGCGGGCCAGATCGAGCACGGACTCGCAGGACTTGACGCCCTCGGCGGTCTGCTTGGTGGCCGCGATGGTCTCCTCAAGGGTCATTCCGCGGCCCAGGTTGGTGCCGAAGGTGTTGTTCCGGGAGAGCGGCGAGGAGCAGGTGGCGACCAGGTCGCCGAGGCCCGCGAGACCGGCGAAGGTGAGCGGGTCGGCGCCCATGGCGAGGCCGAGCCGGGTCGTCTCGGCGAGGCCGCGGGTGATGAGGGTGGCCTTGGAGTTGTCGCCGAGCCCCATGCCGTTGGCGATGCCGACGGCGAGCCCGATGACGTTCTTCACCGCGCCGCCGAGTTCGCAGCCGACGACGTCGGTGCTGGTGTACGGGCGGAAGTACGGGGTCATGCAGGCGGCCTGGAGCCGCTGGGCGACCGATTCGTCGGCGCAGGCGACGACGGCGCCGGCGGGCTGCCGGCCGGCGATCTCCTTGGCCAGGTTGGGGCCGGTCAGGACGGCGACGCGCTCGGCGGGCACGTCGGCGACCTCGATGATGACCTCGCTCATCCGCTCGGCGGTGCCGAGTTCGACCCCCTTCATCAGGGAGACGAGGACGGTGTCGGGGGCGAGCTTGGGGGCCCACTCGGCGAGGTTGGCGCGCAGGGTCTGCGAGGGCACCACGAGGACGGTGAAGTCGGCGTCGCGGGCGGCCTCGGCGGGGTCGGTGGTGGCCCGCACGTTCGCGGGGAGTTCGACGCCCGGGAGGTAGTCGGGGTTGGTACGGGTGGTGTTGACGGCCTCGACGAGTTCGGCGCGGCGGCCCCAGAGGGTCACCTCGCACCCCGCGTCGGCGAGCACCATGCCGAAGGCGGTGCCCCATGATCCGGTTCCGAATACGGCTGCCTTGGTCACTTCATGCCCTCCCCGGCGGCCTTGCGCCGCTGTTCCAGCCGGGCCTTGCGGTGGTCGTACGGTTCGGCCGGCGCCTGCTCGCCGCGGACGTCCTCCAGGAGCGCGGTGATCGAGGCCATGATGACCTCCGTCGCCTCGCGCAGCACCTCGGGCGTGGGCTCCTGGTCGTAGAAACGTGCCAGGTCGACGGGCGGGCCGGCCTGCACGATCAGTGTCTTGCGGGGGAACAGGCTGAGCTTGTTCTCCTTGGCGTACGGCGGCATCGCGAGGTTGGCGCCCCACTGGGCGACCGGGATGACCGGGGCCCGGGTGAGCAGCGCGACGCGGGCGGCGCCGGTCTTGCCGGCCATCGGCCACATGTCGGGGTCGCGGGTGAGGGTTCCCTCGGGGTAGAAGGCGACGCACTCGCCGCGCTCGATGGCGTCGACGGCGGCCCGGAAGGCGTCCAGGGCGTTGGTCGTCTCGCGGTAGACGGGGATCTGTCCGGTGCCGCGCAGCATGGTGCCGACGAACGATCCCTTGAAGAGGCCGGCCTTGGCGAGAAAACGCGGGACCCGTCCGGTGTTGTACTGGTAATGCGCGTAGGACAGCGGGTCCAGATACGAGTTGTGATTGACGGCGGTGATGAATCCGCCGTCGGCCGGAATGTGTTCCGTTCCGCGCCAGTCCCGCTTGAACAGAACCACCAGGGGGGGTTTGGCGATGACCGCCGCCAGGCGGTACCAGAAGCCGATTCTGCGGCGGGACACTCGTGCACCTTCCTCTGGGACTGGCGTGCAGGGGGTCAAGTGTCGCCCCGTGCTCCTGGTCTGTCGAGGACACGGTACGCCCCCGGCCCGGCGGCGCCGTCGGGCACCGGACCTTTCGTTCCGCGGGACGCGGGGGCCTGCCGTCGGGTCACAATGGGCCGCGATGAACATCGATCCGGACGACGGCTGGTCCCTGATCGTCCCCCTGAAGCCCCTTGCGCGGGCGAAGAGCAGGCTCGCCGCGGTCGCCGGGGCGCTCCTGCGCCCGCGCCTCGCGCTGGCGTTCGCGCAGGACACGGTGGCCGCGGCGCTGGAATGCGGGCGGGTGCGCGATGTGGTGGTCGTCACGGACGATCCGGCGGCCGCGGCGGCGCTGGCCGCGCTGGGGGCGCGGATCGTTCCCGACTCCCCCGGCGCGGGGCTCAACGCGGCGCTGACGCACGGGGCGCGGACGGTACGGGAGGCCCGGCCGCACGCGCGCGTGGCGGCGCTCAACGCGGATCTGCCGGCGCTGCGCCCGCACGATCTCGCCCGGGTCCTGGAAGCGGCCGGACAATTCCCGCGCGCATTTCTCGCGGACGCCGCCGAAATAGGTACGACATTCCTCTCGGCGGGGCCGGGGGCGCAATTGACGCCCGCTTTCGGGGGCGCTTCGCGGCACCGGCATTTGTCGTCGGGCGCGGTGGAAATACGGTTGGCCGGGGTGGATTCCGTACGCCGGGACGTGGACACCGGTGAGGATCTGGCGGCGGCGCTCGCCCTGGGGGTGGGGCCGTGGACGGCCGCCCACTGGGACGGCACGGCCGGTGATCGCGCGGCCGGATAGGCTGCGGCCCATGCAGGCGACCGCGTACACGTACGACCCCGAGACCCGCAGCGGCAGTGTGCTGCTCGACGACGGCACCCCGGTGGAGTTCGGGGCCGAGGCCTTCGACGCCGGGGGGCTGCGGCTGCTGCGTCCGGGGCAGCGGGTGCGGATCGAGACGGCGCCCGGCGCCGGGGACGCGGGATTCACGATCACGCTGGTGACGCTGCAGACTCTCTGAACGAGCCGATTCGTCGGCCAACGGGCCGATGTGTTCGGGCCAACGGGCCGATTCGTACGGGCCGACTGGGCCGAACAGGGTGCGGACGCGCCGCGGGCCGGCCTCCCCGAGGGGAGCCCGGCCCGGCGTGTGAGTGGCCCTTGGCCCTTGTGCCGCTTACTCCTACTTCTTCGCGGCGGCCTTCTTGGCGGTGGTCTTGCGCGCCGTCGTCTTCTTGGCGGGCGCCTTCTTCGCCGTGGCCTTCTTCGCCGGCGCGGTCTTCTTGGCGACGGTCTTCTTGGCCGTGGTCGTCGTCTTCTTGGCCGGGGACACCTTCTTGGCCGTCGCCGAGGTCTTCTTGGCCGCGGCGGTGGTCTTCTTGACCGTGGCCTTCTTCGCGGCCGTGGTCTTCTTGACCGCGGTCTTCTTCGCGGGAGCGGTCTTCTTGGCCGCCGCCTTCTTGGCGGTGGTGGCCTTCTTGGCCGCGGCCTTCTTGACGGTCGCGGAAGCGCCGCCCGTGAGGCTGCCCTTGGGCGCCTTCTTGACGGAGACCTCGCCGCCCTTGGGGAGCTTCTTCGAGCCGCTGACCAGGTCCTTGAAGCCCTGACCGGCGCGGAAGCGCGGCACCGAGGTCTTCTTGACCCGGACGCGCTCACCCGTCTGCGGGTTGCGGGCGTACCGGGCGGGGCGGTCGACCTTCTCGAACGAGCCGAAGCCGGTGACCGAAACTCGGTCCCCGCCGACCACGGCACGCACGATCGCGTCCAGGACCGCGTCGACGGCGTCCGCGGCCTGCTGACGGCCGCCGACCTTGTCGGCAATCGCTTCTACGAGCTGCGCCTTGTTCACGTCTTCCCCTTCGGAGACATTGCCAGAACGAAAGTGTTCAAGCTTTTTCGCACGTTAGGCATGTATATACCGCAAATCAAACACGAAACGGGCTAATCACCCTAGTGCCGCAACGCAGAAGTGCCGTTGCGGAGTTCCTGGTGTCAGTCGTCTTCAGGGAATCGGCCCTCGTCGAGGTCCTTCATCAACCGGTCCAGACGCGTTGCCGCGTCCGCTAGATCGTGCTTCGCCGCTGCCGTGACGACCAGCAGCTTCCGGGACAGCGCCATCCTTACGCCCTCCGGGACTTGCAGTGCGCGCACCCTTGTGTGCGCTTCCTTCAATCGGGCGGCGACTGCCTCGTAGAGCTCGAGTTGGCTGTCGCGTTCCATGCACCGATTGTGCCATCTAGGGCGAGTTGTCGCCCGACGGGGTCTCAACAAGCGACTGCGCCCCCCACCGGAAGGTGGGGGGCGCAGTCGTGGAAAAGCGCTGCTCAGACCGTAATTGTACGGGGTTTGTGGGCCGGCCTGGCCGCCTCGTAGGCCGCGATGTCGGCTTCGTTCTGAAGGGTGAGGCTGATGTCGTCCAGCCCGTTCAGGAGCCGCCAGCGGGCGTTCTCGTCGAGCTCGAAGTCGGCGTCGATCCCGGCGGCGAGTACCTTGCGCTGCTCCAAGTCAACAGTGATTTCGGCCGTCGGGTCGGCCTCCGTCAGCTCCCAGAGCGCGTCGACGACCTTCTGGTCGATGACGACGGTCAGCAGACCGTTCTTCAGCGAGTTGCCGCGGAAGATGTCAGCGAAGCGGGAGGAAATGACGGTCTTGAAACCGAAGTTCTGGAGCGCCCAGACGGCGTGCTCGCGGGAGGAGCCCGTACCGAAGTCGGGACCGGCCACCAGGACCGAGGCTCCCTGCCGCTCGGGGCGGTTGAGCACGAACTCGGAGTCCTTGCGCCAGGCCTCGAAGAGCCCGTCCTCGAAGCCGTCGCGGGTGACCTTCTTCAGCCAGTGCGCGGGGATGATCTGGTCGGTGTCGACGTTGCTGCGGCGCAGCGGGACGGCCCGGCCGGTGTGCGTGGTGAAAGCTTCCATGGTTCCTCAGACCCCCGCGGGCGTAGCGACGTCGGACAGATCGGCCGGGGAGGCCAGATGGCCCAGTACGGCGGTGGCGGCGGCGACCTGGGGAGAGACCAGGTGGGTCCGGCCACCCTTGCCCTGCCGGCCCTCGAAGTTGCGGTTGGAGGTGGACGCGGAGCGCTCACCGGGCGCCAGTTGGTCGGGGTTCATGCCCAGGCACATCGAGCAGCCCGCGTGCCGCCATTCGGCGCCGGACTCCTTGAAGACCTTGTCCAGGCCCTCCTCGACGGCCTGCAGGGCGACCCGGACCGAGCCGGGAACGACCAGCATCCGCACCCCGTCGGCGACCTTGCGGCCCTCCAGCAGGGCGGCGGCGTTGCGCAGGTCCTCGATGCGGCCGTTGGTGCAGGAACCTACGAAGACGGTGTCGACCTTGATGTCGCGCAACGGCTGCCCGGCGGTCAACCCCATGTACTCCAGGGCCTTTTCGGCGGCCAGGCGCTCCGAAGCGTCTTCGTACGAAGCCGGGTCGGGGACGCTCGCCGAAAGCGGCGCGCCCTGGCCGGGGTTGGTGCCCCAGGTGACGAACGGCGCCAGGGAGGCGGCGTCGATGACGACCTCGGCGTCGAAGACCGCGTCCTCGTCGGACTTCAGGGTCTTCCAGTACGCGACGGCGGCGTCCCAGTCCTCGCCCTCGGGGGCGTGGGCGCGGCCCTTCAGGTACGCGAAGGTGGTCTCGTCGGGGGCGATCATGCCCGCGCGGGCGCCGGCCTCGATCGACATGTTGCAGATGGTCATCCGGGCCTCCATCGAGAGCTTCTCGATGGCGGAGCCGCGGTACTCCAGGATGTAGCCCTGGCCGCCGCCGGTGCCGATCTTGGCGATGATCGCCAGGATCAGGTCCTTGGCGGTGACGTCCTCGGGCAGCTCGCCGTCGACCGTGATCGCCATGGTCCTGGGGCGGGCCAGCGGGAGGGTCTGGGTGGCCAGGACGTGCTCGACCTGGCTGGTGCCGATGCCGAACGCCAGCGCGCCGAACGCGCCGTGCGTGGAGGTGTGCGAGTCGCCGCAGACCACCGTGGTGCCGGGCTGGGTCAGGCCCAGCTGGGGTCCCACGACGTGGACGACGCCCTGCTCCACGTCGCCCAGCGGGTGCAGGCGGACGCCGAACTCGGCACAGTTCTTGCGCAGGGTCTCCAACTGCGCGCGGGAGACGGGGTCGGCGATGGGCTTGTCGATGTCGAGGGTCGGGGTGTTGTGGTCCTCGGTGGCGATGGTGAGGTCGAGGCGCCGCACCGGCCGGCCGTTCTGGCGCAGGCCGTCGAACGCCTGGGGGCTGGTCACCTCGTGCAGCAGGTGCAGATCGATGAAGAGGAGGTCGGGCTCGCCCTCGGCGCGCCGGACGACGTGGTCGTCCCAGACCTTCTCCGCGAGTGTCCTACCCATCGCTTTCCCTCCGGCCGGCGTGATCGCCGACACAACTAGAGACCCGTTTCGCGAGCCGTTGTGCGGCCGCCTCACCAGAGTGACAAGTTCCGGGCGAAATTGAACTTGCGTTTCACAGAGTGAGACGTGAATATCGTTTCATGGACAACTCTAGCGGCGTAGGCGTTCTCGACAAGGCAGCCCTTGTCCTGGGCGCTCTGGAGTCCGGTCCGGCCACCCTCGCAGGTCTGGTCGCGGCGACGGGACTCGCACGACCCACGGCACATCGACTCGCCGTGGCACTGGAACACCACCGGATGGTGGCGCGGGACATGCAGGGCCGGTTCATCCTCGGACCGCGCCTGGCGGAGCTCGCCGCCGCGGCCGGTGAGGACCGCCTGCTCGCCACGGCGGGCCCGGTACTGACGCATCTGCGCGATGTCACCGGCGAGAGCGCGCAGCTCTACCGGCGCCAGGGCGACATGCGCATCTGTGTCGCGGCCGCCGAGCGGCTGTCCGGACTTCGGGACACCGTCCCGGTCGGCTCGACGCTGACGATGAAGGCCGGCTCCTCGGCGCAGATCCTGATGGCCTGGGAGGAGCCCGAGCGGCTTCACCGCGGCCTCCAGGGGGCCCGCTTCACGGCGACGGCCCTCTCGGGCGTACGGCGCCGCGGGTGGGCCCAGTCGATCGGCGAGCGGGAGCCGGGCGTGGCGTCCGTCTCCGCGCCCGTGCGCGGCCCGTCGAACCGCGTGGTGGCCGCCGTGTCGGTCTCCGGGCCGATCGAGCGCCTGACGCGCCACCCGGGCCGTATGCACGCCCAGGCGGTCATCGACGCGGCCGCCCGCCTCTCCGAGGCGCTGCGACGCACCGGCTGATCGCCCTGCCCCTCTGTTCCCCTGTTCGTCCCGGCCCACCGCTTCAACGCCGCAGCGGTGGGCCGGAGTTGTGTCCGGACGGCCGCGAACAGCGAAGAAGCCCTCCCCCGAAGGGAAGGGCTTCTTCGATCGTGTACCCCCGACCGGATTCGAACCGGCGCTACCGCCTTGAGAGGGCGGCGTGCTAGGCCGCTACACAACGGGGGCCTTGCGGATGAGATCCGCGGTACGTGCAGATGAGCTCTGCGAGCTGGCCTACCAGGACTCGAACCTAGAATGACGGTACCAGAAACCGTAGTGTTGCCAATTACACCATAGGCCATTGTGGTCTAGACCAAGAGGTTCAGACCAGTACCCCCGACCGGATTCGAACCGGCGCTACCGCCTTGAGAGGGCGGCGTGCTAGGCCGCTACACAACGGGGGCCCTAGCGATCCTGCATCGGGTTCACCGGGTGCGACCCAGGTGATCCCGCGGGAAGGATCTGTACCCCCGACCGGATTCGAACCGGCGCTACTGCCGTGAGAGGGCAGCGTGCTAGGCCGCTACACAACGGGGGCTTTGCGGATGAGATCCGCGGTACGTGCAGATGAGCTCTGCGAGCTGGCCTACCAGGACTCGAACCTAGACTAACGGAACCAGAAACCGTCGTGCTGCCAATTACACCATAGGCCATCAAAACGCGATCCCCCGCGAAGGGGATCTTGTTCCGGTGGTGCTCCGGAGGGTTTCTGCCTTTCGGCTTGCTCCCCTCGGCGCAGGAAGAACATTACCCGAAGGTGTCCGGCGCTCCAAAACGGGTATCGCCGCGCAGCAGGGCGGGCAGCTGGTGGAGGTCGGTGATCCGGGTCAGCTCGGGCCGGCCGCCGGCGCCGAGCCGGTCCAGCCAGATACCCCGCAGGCCCGCCCCGTCGGCGCCGGTGGCGTCGATGTCCGGATGATCTCCGACGTACGCCACCTCGCCGGGGAGCAGGCCGAGGGCGTCGCAGGCGGCGTGGAACGCCTCGGCGGCGGGCTTGGCCACCCCGAGTTCGGCCGCGCAGACGACCACCTCGAAGCGGTCCCGTACGCCGAGCACACGCAGCTTGCGGTCCTGGTTGTGGATCGAGGAGTTCGACAGGACGGCGTGACGGTACTCACGCGCGAGCAGGTCCAGCACGGGGACGGTGTCGGGGAAGAGCTCCCAGGCCGCCTCGTAGTGCGCGACGTACCGCCCGAACCAGGCGTCGGCCTCGCCGGCCGCGAGACCCGGCGCCCCGAGGAACTCCCGGACCCGCTCGCGTCGCTGCTCCTGGAAGTCCACGCCACCGGCCTCGAACCGCCGCCAGTGGACGACGGTGAGCTCCTGCCACCGCCGCAGCGCCTCCTCGACGGTGCCGAACCCCTCCACGAGCCCCTCGGCGGTGAGATGGCCCCGCATGCCGGTCAGATCGGCGCGTGCGTAGTCGAACAGCGTGTCGTCGACGTCCCAGAGCACCGCGCGGATGGCCATGGGCCCACGGTACGCGGCCGCGGCCCGGACGAGCAGGGAATGCGGCAGTCCTGCGGAGTCGACGATGCCCGGCACCCCTGAGGGGGGCCGGGCATCGATCGCGTACAGCAGATCCGTTACGCCGCCAGCTTCGCCAGGGCCGCGTCGATGCGGGTCAGGGACTTCTCCTTGCCCAGGATCTCCAGGGACTCGAAGAGGGGCAGGCCGATCGTGCGGCCGGTGACCGCCACGCGGACCGGGGCCTGGGCCTTGCCGAGCTTCAGGCCGTGCTCCTCGCCGGCCGCCAGGACCGCGTTCTTGAGCGACTCGGGGTCGTTCCAGTCGGCCGTCTCCAGCTTGGCGCGGGCGGTGGTCAGCAGGGCCGCCGGCTCGCCCTTCATGGCCTTGTCCCACGAGGGCTGGTCGAAGACCGGCTCGGGCAGGAAGAGGAAGTCCACGTTGGCCGTGATGTCGGAGAGGACCGTGACGCGGGTCTGGGCGTACGGGGCGATCCGCTCCCAGGCCGACGCGTCGAAGTCCTCCGGGGCCCAGTTGGCGTGCGGGGCCTGGAGCCAGGGCTCGCAGGCCGCGGCGAAGGCCTTCACGTCCAGCATGCGGATGTGGTCGGCGTTGATCGACTCGGCCTTCTTCAGGTCGAAGCGCGCCGGGTTCGCGTTGACGTCCGCGATGTCGAACTTCTCCACCATCTGCTCGATGGTGAAGATGTCCTCGTCCGCCGAGAACGACCAGCCCAGGAGGGAGAGGTAGTTCAGGAGGCCCTCGCGCAGGAAGCCGCGCTCCCGGTAGAGGTTGAGGGAGGCCTGCGGGTCGCGCTTGGAGAGCTTCTTGTTGCCCTCGCCCATCACGTACGGCAGGTGGCCGAAGGAGGGGATCTCCTTGGCGACGCCCAGCTCGATCAGCGCCTTGTAGAGCGCGATCTGGCGCGGGGTGGAGGAGAGCAGGTCCTCGCCGCGCAGGACGTGGGTGATCTCCATCAGGGCGTCGTCGACCGGGTTGACCAGGGTGTACAGCGGGGCGCCGTTGGCGCGCACGATGCCGTAGTCCGGGACGTTGTCCGGCGTGAAGGTGAGCTCGCCGCGGACCAGGTCGGTGAAGGTGATCGGCTCGTCGGGCATCCGGAAGCGGACGATCGACTCGCGGCCCTCGGCGCGGTAGCGCTCGATGCGCTCGGCGCTCAGGTTGCGGCAGGTGCCGTCGTAGCCGGAGGGCTTGCCGGCCAGGCGGGCGGCGTCACGGCGGGCCTCCAGCTCCACGGCGGTGCAGAAGCAGTGGTACGCGTGGCCGGCGGCGAGCAGCTTCTCCGCGACGTCCCGATAGAGGTCCATCCGCTGCGACTGGCGGTACGGCTCGTGGGGGCCGCCGATCTCCGGGCCCTCGTCCCAGTCGAGACCGAGCCAGCGCATCGAGTCGAGCAGCTGCTGGTACGACTCCTCCGAGTCGCGCGCCGCGTCGGTGTCCTCGATACGGAAGACCATGGTGCCCTGGTTGTGCCGGGCGAAGGCCCAGTTGAACAGGGCGGTGCGGACCAGGCCCACGTGGGGGTTGCCGGTCGGGGAGGGACAGAAACGGACGCGGATCGCGTTAGCCACGCTTGATCACCTTGTTGGTGAGAGTGCCGATGCCTTCGATGGTGACGGCGACCTCGTCGCCGACGTTGAGGGGGCCGACCCCGGCCGGAGTGCCGGTGAGGATGACGTCGCCCGGGAGCAGCGTCATGGCCTCGGTGATGTGGACGACCAGGTCCTCGATGGAGCGGACCATGTCGCTCGTCCGACCGAGCTGGCGCTGTTCGCCGTTGACCGTCGCCTGGATGGTGAGGTCGCTCGCGTCGAGGTCGGTCTCGACCCAGGGGCCCAGCGGACAGCTGGTGTCGAAGCCCTTGGCCCGGGCCCACTGCTTCTCGCGCTGCTGCGCGTCGCGCGCGGTGACGTCGTTGGCGCAGGTGTAGCCGAAGATGACGTCCTTGACCCGCTCGCGCGGAACCTCGCGGCACATACGGCCGATGACCACGGCCAGTTCGGCCTCGTGGTGCAGTTCGTTCGAGAAGGAGGGGTACTCGATGGCGTCGCCGGGGCCGATCACGGACGTGGTCGGCTTGAAGAAGGCGACGGGGACGTCCGGGACCTCGTGGCCGAGTTCGGCGGCGTGCTCCGCGTAGTTGCGGCCGATGGCCACGACCTTGTTGGGGAGCACGGGCGGCAGGAGCCGTACCTTGCTGAGCGGGACCTTCGTGCCGCTGAGCTCGAAGTCGGTGTACGGGATGCCCTTGATGATGTCGAGGACCAGGCCGCCGGACTCGACGGTTCCCTCGCCCTCGACGGCGCCGAAGGCGACATTGCCGTCGATGGAGAATCTGGCGATGCGCACGAGTGCTGTCGCCCCTCACTTGGTACTGGCTGGAGTCTGACGCTCCAGGCTAACGCGGTGAGGGGCGGCCGCCGTCGTATTACTGTGCGGCGGGGACGGCCTCGGGGGCGGTCATGAGAACCGTGCGGCGCGGGTTGGCCGTCTGCGTCGGGAGATCGAGCGCGTGCTCCGGCTGCGCGCCGCGGCCGAGCAGCTCGGCGTCCTCGAGGTGGGCGAGGGTGGTGCGGCGGGGGTTGGCCGTGGAGCGGAGCAGCATCGTCGTCTTCATCGGTCGCCTTTACAGAGCGGTCGGTTTGTAAAGCGTCAGGCTAAACGTGTCATTCCCTTCGAATGCATGGGGGAGGCATCGGTTCGTGTGTGAGTTTGCTCACGACTGCGCCGACATTCCCGGCATTACGGACCGCCATGGGGGGTCACGGAAACGGACAATGCACCACTGAATGCTGCATTCCGCTCCTGATCATCGCGACTGGGACACCCCGACCACGTGACTCTTTGGAGGTAATACGTCCGATTCCTCCATGATCATCTTCTACATGGGGTGACATGCTGTGCACGGGTTGTCATGCCGTTCGCGCCCCGACACGCGGCCCTTGTTGGAGATCCGGCACTGTGCTGGAATTCCACGCACCGCCGCGGTTTGGAGCCGGCGCGCAGGGGGCGCAACGCAGCGCCGGGTGAGCGGCGGGGAAGGGGGAACTGCGCCGGTCATCGACGACCACCACTGGGGCGCATTCGCGTCCCGAGACGCCGACACCGTCCTCCGTTCACGCGGAAGGGCGCCTGGTCCAGAGGTTGCGACGCTAGTGCAGGGACGATTCAAGAGGGACAGCGCTGCTGCCGAGCAGGAGCCTCGCGCCGGAACCGACCGCGCCCAGAATCCGGGCCAGGGTCCGGCGGGCGAAGGCGGTGACGCTTCCGCGCGCAACGGCGCCGCGAACGCCGCCTCCGAGTCCACCGCCCCGGCCGCCAAGAAGCCCCGGGGCGAGAACGAGGTCGGGCCGCGAATAGCCCTGCGCAACTGGCGCATCTCGACGCGTCTGGTCGCCCTGCTGACCCTCCCCGTGGTCGCGGCCACCAGTCTCGGCGGCATCCGCATCAGCGAGTCGCTCCAGGACATGGAGCAGCTCGACCACATGCAGCTGCTCACCAAGCTGACCGAAGAGGCCACCGACCTCGCCAAGGCCCTCCAGGCCGAGCGCGACCTGTCGGCCGGTCCCCTCGCCAACGGCAAGTCGGCCAACGACTACCAGGTCGCCAACCCGCGCAAGACCACGGACCGGGCCCAGAAGGCGTTCATGGACGCCACCTCGGAGATCCCGGCCACCGAGGGCGACGAGGCGCTGCAGAGCATCCGCCAGAACGTCAGCCAGATCGCCTCCCAGGTCGTCCAGATCGGCGGCATCCGCCAGGAGGCGTACAAGGCCGGCGTCGCGCACTCGGTGACGGTCGAGGCGTACAGCCGCCTCATCCGCTCGCTGCTCAGCCTCTCCCAGGACATGGCGCAGGCGACCAGCAACCCCGAGATGATCAAGCGGACCCGGGCGCTCGCCGCCTTCTCCTCCGCCAAGGAGTACGCCTCCGTCCAGCAGGCGATCATCGCCTCCGCGCTCCCCTCGAACGACAGCCGGGCCGGCAAGCTGGAACCGGGCGACCGCCTCTACGGCTACGCGGCCCAGCAGGGCGAGAAGGTCGAGCTCAAGCAGTTCCAGACCATCTTCGAGTCCGCCGGCGGCGACGCCGACCAGCTGACCAGCTCGCTGACGAGCGGCAACCCCTCCATCGACTCCGCGGACAAGTACGCGGACCGGGTGCTGTCCATCGACTCGGGCATGGCCGGCCGTGCCAAGCGCGGTCACCTGAACTTCACCGACGAGTACGGCACCAAGATCAACGCCATGACCGTCATCGAGGCCGACCTCCTCGACAAGATGGAGACCAAGGCCCGTGAGCTGCGCGCCGAGTCGCAGCGCGAAGCGATCATCAACGGTGCGCTGATCCTCATCGTCCTCGGCGTCTCCCTGGTCGGCGCCTTCGTCGTGGCCCGGTCCATGATCCGCTCGCTGCGCCGGCTCCAGGACACCGCCACCAAGGTCGCCCAGGACCGTCTGCCCGAGCTCGTCAAGCAGCTCTCCGAGTCGGACCCGCAGGACGTCGACACCTCCGTCGAGTCCGTCGGTGTGCACTCCCGGGACGAGATCGGCCAGGTGGCCGCGGCCTTCGACGACGTGCACCGCGAGGCCGTCCGCCTCGCCGCCGAGCAGGCCCTCCTCCGGGGCAACGTCAACGCCATGTTCACCAACCTCTCGCGCCGCTCGCAGGGCCTCATCCAGCGTCAGCTCTCGCTCATCTCCGAACTGGAGTCCCGCGAGGCCGACCCGGACCAGCTCTCCTCGCTCTTCAAGCTCGACCACCTCGCGACCCGCATGCGCCGTAACGGCGAGAACCTCCTCGTCCTCGCCGGTGAGGAGCCGGGCCGCCGGTGGACCCGGCCGGTCCCGCTGGTCGACGTGCTCCGTGCCGCCGCCTCCGAGGTGGAGCAGTACGAGCGGATCGAACTGGCCGCCGTGCCCGCGACCGAGGTCGCCGGCCGCGTGGTCAACGACCTCGTGCACCTCCTCGCCGAGCTGCTGGAGAACGCCACGTCGTTCTCCTCGCCGCAGACCAAGGTCCGGGTCACCGGTCACGCGCTGCCCGACGGCCGTGTGCTCGTCGAGATCCACGACACCGGCATCGGCCTCTCCCCCGAGGACCTCGCCGCGATCAACGAGCGGCTCGCCTCGCCGCCCACCGTGGACGTCTCCGTCTCCCGCCGCATGGGTCTGTTCGTGGTCGGCCGCCTGTCCCTGCGACACGGCATCCGCATCCAGCTGCGCCCGTCGGACTCCGGCGGCACCACCGCGCTCGTCATGCTCCCGGTCGACGTCGCCCAGGGCGGCAAGAAGCCCGCGCCCAAGCCGGGTGCCGGTGGCCAGGGCGCGATGCCGCAGGCTCCGTCCGCCCCGGGCGGCCGGCTGACCGGCGGTCCCGGCTCGGCCGGCGGCCCCGGAAGCGGTGCGCGTCCGGGCCTCGGCGGCGCGCCGACGGGGTCGGCCGCCGGCCGCCTCGCCGCGGGTGCGGGCCAGGCGCGCGGACAGGTCGGCGCGGGCAGCGGTCCGCGTGCGGCGCTGCCCGGCCGGGACGGCGTACCGCGTCAGAACGGTCCGCAGGACCGGTCGCAGGGCCAGACTCCGCAGCAGCCCCAGCCCCAGCAGCAGCCTCAGAACGCGCAGACCGCGCAGATGCCGCAGATATCCCAGGACCCGCAGCAGCAGCAGCGGCCGGGCCTCGGCGCCGGTGGCTTCGGCGGGGCGCAGAGCGCCATCCCGTCGCGTACGGACGTCTGGGGCGGCCAGCAGAGCCAGGGCCGAAACGCTCCGGGCCAGCACAACCCGGGCCAGGGCCAGCACCCGCAGCAGGGCCAGCAGCCGCAGCAGCAGCAGCAGCCCCAGGGCAACCAGGGCCAGGGCAACCAGGGCCAGCAGGGCGGCTTCCCGCGCGCCGAGCTGCCCGGGGGCAACCCGCAGCAGCGGACGCAGTCCACCAGCTGGGGCAACGACCAGGCGCAGCCGGCCCGCCGCCCGCAGCAGGACATGTCGCCCCTGGACGCCCCGCGCGGTCACGAGGAGCCGGAGAGCACGGGCCAGTTCTCCCGTCCGGGAGCGCCTCAGGGCCCCGGCTCCACGGGCCAGTTCCCCCGCCCGGACTTCGGTCAGCAGCAGGCCCCGCAGCCGTACCAGCCCGGAGCGCAGGACCCGGCGTCCACCGCCCCGTTCCCGCGCCCGGACTTCGGCCAGCCGCAGCAGGCCCCGCAGCAGCAGGCCCCCCAGCCGTACCAGCAGCAGGCCCCCCAGGCCCCGGCTCCGCGTCAGCGCGGCGGCGGCAACGGTGGCGACTACGGTGCGCCCCGCCCGGCCGGCAACCTGCCCCAGCAGCAGCCCCAGTCCCAGCAGCCCCAGCTCCAGCAGCCCCGCCAGCCGGAGGCGCTGCCGCCGGCCGGCAGCTCGGCCAACGCGCGTACCCCGCTGTACGACACGCTGGAGACCAACTGGTTCAACCAGACCCAGGGCGGCCAGGGTCAGGGCCAGGACGGCTACGGCCAGCAGGGTCAGGCCCCCCAGGGTCAGGCCCCGGCCGCACCGCAGCAGCCCGCTCCCCAGCGCCATCCCGCCCCGCAGGGCGGCGGCGCCGGTGGCCAACAGGGCGGGCCCGCCTCCTGGCGGACCTCGCCCAACGACGAGCTCGTGCGCCAGGCCGAGCGGGTCCGTAAGCCGGCGGCCGGGGGGATCACCACCTCCGGGCTGCCCAAGCGCGTTCCGCGCGCGAACCTCGTACCCGGGACCGCACAGGAGCAGGCCCACACGGCCGGCCCTCAGGTCTCGCGTGCACCCGATGACGTCCGTGGCCGGCTCACCAATCTGCGCCGCGGCATCCAGCAGGGCCGCCAGGCGGGCAACTCCACCACGGGCACCTTCCACACCGGCCCCACCCACCAGCAGGAGCGTTAGTTGAGCGCGATGAGCCAGGCGGCGCAGAATCTGAACTGGTTGATCACCAACTTCGTGGACAACACCCCAGGGGTGTCCCACACGGTGGTGGTCTCCGCCGACGGTCTGCTCCTTGCCATGTCGGAAGGATTTCCCCGCGACCGCGCCGACCAGCTGGCGGCGGTCGCGTCCGGACTGACCTCGCTGACCGCGGGAGCGTCCCGGATCTTCGAGGGCGGACCCGTCGCCCAGACGGTCGTGGAGATGGAGCGCGGCTTCCTCTTCCTGATGTCGGTCTCCGACGGTTCCTCGCTGGCCGTGCTCGCACACCCCGAGTGCGACATCGGCCTCGTGGGCTACGAGATGACGCTGCTGGTCGACCGGGCCGGCAGCGTCCTCACCCCGGATCTCCGCGCGGAGCTCCAGGGCAGCCTGCTGCACTAGACCCGTACCGTTGCACGTAGCGACAGGGCGGTACGCCCCTCCGTACCGCCCTGGGCACCAGAAACCGTCCGGCCGCCCCCTTCGGCCCCCCACCGGCCCCATCAGACGACATGAACGCGTGCCGTCACGCCCGGAGGATTCATGACCCCGCCCCCCGCCTCTCACGATCCGTACGGCGCCTCCCTCGACGAGTCGTACGGATATGAGGGCGACCAGCCGCTGGTCCGGCCCTACGCCATGACCGGCGGCCGGACCCGGCCGAGGTACCAACTCGCCATCGAGGCCCTGGTCAGCACCACGGCCGACCCGGCGCATCTCGCCACCCTGCTCCCCGAGCACCAGCGGATCTGCCACCTGTGCCGTGAGGTCAAGTCGGTGGCGGAGGTGTCGGCGCTCCTGTCGATGCCGCTCGGTGTGGCCCGCATCCTCGTCGCCGACCTGGCGGAGGCGGGCATGGTGGCGATCCACCAGCCGGGCAACGGAGAGGCCGGCGGCACGCCGGACGTGACACTGCTGGAAAGGGTGCTCAGTGGACTTCGCAAGCTCTAGCGGCGGTGCGGCCCGTTCGACCACCAGCGCGAAGATCGTGGTGGCGGGTGGCTTCGGCGTGGGCAAGACCACGTTCGTCGGCGCCGTCTCGGAGATCGACCCGCTGCGTACCGAGGCCGTCATGACGTCGGCATCGGCCGGTATCGACGACCTCACGCACACCGGGGACAAGACCACCACGACGGTGGCGATGGACTTCGGCCGTATCACCCTGGACCAGGACCTGATCCTGTACCTCTTCGGTACGCCGGGTCAGGACCGCTTCTGGTTCATGTGGGACGACCTGGTGCGCGGTGCGATCGGCGCCGTGGTCCTGGTCGATACGCGCCGTCTCGCCGACTGCTTCCCCGCGGTCGACTACTTCGAGAACAGCGGTCTGCCGTTCGTCATCGCCCTCAACGGCTTCGACGGCCACCAGCCGTACAACCCGGAGGAGGTCCGCGAGGCCCTCCAGATCGGCCCGGACGCCCCGATCATCACCACCGACGCCCGCCACCGCGCGGACGCCAAGAGCGCGCTGATCACGCTCGTGGAGCACGCGTTGATGGCACGTCTCAAGTAGGAGAACGCGTACGGAAGTTGTCGTACGGCCTTCGGGAGGCGGTCTGTGTCCTTTGCCACGGCCCGCCTCCGCGTTCATAACGTTTCGACAGAGAATTACGGCGCCACGGCCACCCGACGCATCCGATCGGTACCACTGCGCTCACATGAGCCCCGTCATTTGGCGGGGCTCGTTCTTTATGCCCGTTTTATCTGGCCCGTGGGCGGGTGGAACCGCATGCTCAGGGCTGTTTGGAAGGGAGCCCTTTCACGTGCTGCAATTCATGAACTCCCGAGTAGTACGGCCCTGAACGAAGAAACACGGCACAACGTAGGTGCCGACGCCGAGAGGTTGTTGGTCGAGTGAGGCGAAGCAAGGAAAGCTCCGCGGAGCAGCAGGCGCGAGGCAACTTCACGCCGCCTGCGCGCATGATGGCGTCGCCCGACGCCGCAGCGGTGCCCGCGACGCCGACGGCCGCGAGCGCCAAGGGGAGCTCCAGCAAGCTGTCGCCGCGCAACTGGCGGGTACCGACCAGGCTGAACGCCATCCTCCTCATACCCGTGCTGGTCGGCCTGGTCATGGGCGGGTTCCAGGTGAACGGGGCCATCAACACCTGGCAGGAGGCGCAGAACGCCGAGAAGACGGCGCTGATCGTGCGCGCCGCATCGGAGTACAGCCAGGCGCTGCTCGACGAGCGTGACCTCACCGCCGCTCCCCTGCTGACCGCCCGGTCCGCGGAGGACCGCAAGAGCGACGAGGTCACCCAGGCGTACGCCGCCACCGACGCCGCCAAGGTCAAGTTCGACCAGGCCGTCAAGAACATGCCGGAGGGCGAGGGCCTGGAGCGCCGTCTGCGGCTGTTCCAGGACGAGGAGCCCAAGCTCGAGAAGCTCCGCCAGGCCGCCTACACCGCGGCCCTGGACCCGGTGAACACCCAGCTCGGCTACACCTCCGTCCAGCACTACCTGATGGAGTTCTCCAACGAGCTCGGTCTCGGCACGACCAACGTCACCGCCTACGGCCGCACGCTCTACGCCATCCAGCTCGCCAAGGGCGCCGAGTCGCTCCAGCGCTCGATCGGCACCCAGCTGCTCGTCCGGCCCAGCCAGAAGGACGCGGTCTTCGCGCAGCAGTCGGTCGCGCTGAACTCGTACAACTACCTGGAGCAGATCGCCCTCGGCGAGTACAACTCCGGCGGCACCCAGGCGGACGTGGACCGGCTGAAGCAGGTCATGTCGGAGAAGGCCGCCGAGGGTGAGAAGAAGATGCAGGCGGCCGGCATCACCCTTCCCAAGGGCGCCGACGGGTCGGTCTTCACCGGGATGGCCAAGGAGATCGGTTCCGCCGAGGACGCCGACGCGATCAAGGACCTCCGGAAGAAGGGCATCACGCCCGAGACCTGGATGGCGGTGGCCACCGGCAAGTTCGACGGCTACACCGAGATCGAGAAGGAGCTCGTCGACAAGGCCGTGGCCGAGGCCGCCGACATCTCCTCGGACGCCCAGACCGACGCGTACGTCATCGGCGGCATCGTCGTCATCGCGCTCCTCGCCGCCTTCATCATCGCCGGCCTCATGGCCCGCCAGATGAGCCGCGCGATGCGCGAGCTGCGCACCGCCGCCTTCGCCGTCGCCGAGCAGCGCCTGCCGATGCTGGTCGACCAGCTCTCCCGGACCGAGCCGGGCCGCGTGGACACCCGCGTGCAGCCCATCCCGATCGACACCCAGGACGAGATCGGCGAGGTCGCCCGCGCCTTCGACCAGGTGCACCGCGAGGCCGTCCGGCTCGCCGCCGAGCAGGCCATGCTGCGAGGCAACGTCAACGCGATCTTCACCAACCTCTCGCGCCGCAACCAGTCGCTGATCGAGGGCCAGCTGACCCTCATCACCGACCTGGAGAACAACGAGGCCGACCCGGACCAGCTGGAGAACCTCTTCAAGCTGGACCACCTGGCCACCCGTATGCGCCGCAACGGCGAGAACCTCCTCGTCCTCGCCGGCGAGGAGCCGGGCCGCCGCTGGGACCAGCCGGTGCCGCTGGTCGACGTGATGCGTGCCGCCTCCTCCGAGGTGGAGCAGTACGAGCGCATCGAGCTGGCCGGTGTCCCGGAGGCCGAGATCCACGGCCAGGCCGTGACCGACCTCGTGCACCTGCTCGCCGAGCTCCTGGAGAACGCCACCACGTTCTCCTCCCCGCAGACCAAGGTCCGCGTCACCGCGACCCGGCTGCCCGACGGCCGCGTGATGGTCGAGATCCACGACAAGGGCATCGGCCTCACCGCCGAGGACTTCGCGGACATCAACCACAAGCTGGCCAACCCGCCGACCGTGGACGCCGCCGTCTCGCAGCGCATGGGCCTCTTCGTGGTCGGCCGCCTCGCGGACCGGCACGGCATCCGCGTCCAGCTGCGCCCCTCGGGCGAGCAGGCCGGTACGACCTCGCTGGTCATGCTGCCCGACGCGATCACCCACGGTGGCGGTGGCGAGCAGCTGCCCGAGAACGACTTCACGGTCTCGCAGATCATCCCGCAACAGCAGCAGCACGCCTTCGAGCCGGTGCAGCCGCAGATGCGCACCGCGGCCGAGCTCGGCTTCGACGACTCGCGCTACGAGGAGCCCGCGGACGACCGCCAGCTCGACCCGGTGAACCGTTCGCTGATGCGCGAGGAGCGCAGGGCGGCCCTGGAGTCGCAGGCGCAGGGCGGCGAGCGTCCGCTGTTCCGGGACGAGGTCGACCCCGCGCACCAGGGCTACGCCCAGCAGGAGCAGGGGTACGGGCAGCAGGAGTACGCCCCGCAGGAGCAGGAGTACACCCAGGAGTACGCGGGCGACTTCGGCCAGCCTCAGCAGGCCCAGCAGCACGAGGGTTACGACTACTCCCAGCAGGGCTACGACGGTTACGCCCAGCCCGCCGGCGGATACCCCGAGAACGGTTATGCGGAATCCGGCTATCCGGTCCAGGAGACCGAGCAGGCCTCGTACGAGCACGCCTACGAGCCCCAGGGCCAGCAGGCGGAGTGGCCGGGTCAGAGCACCTATCAGGGCGGCTACGAGCAGAGCTACGGAGCGGAAGCGGAATCTGCTCCCAGCGCTCCCGAAGCGGCCTCCGAGCGCGTAGGCTTCGACCGTCCGGGTTCGGCGTCGAACCCCACCCCGGACGCCGGCCACGCGCTGACCGACGCGGGTCTGCCGCGCCGCGGCAGCACCGCCGCGCAGGGCCCGCAGCCCACGCGGCAGACGGCCCAGCAGCCGGTCCAGCAGCCGGCGCAGCAGCCGGCGCAGGCGCAGCAGAACGAAGCCGACGGTTCCGACGCGTGGCGCTCGACCAACGACGAGCGCTGGCAGCGGGCCGAGAAGCTCCGCGACCCGAAGGCGGGCGGGGTCACCTCCTCCGGACTGCCGAAGCGGGTCCCCAAGGCCAATCTGGTCGAGGGCACGGCGGAGCAGACCCCTCAGGGCGGCCCCCAGGTCTCCCGCACTCCTGAGGACGTCCGGGGCAGGTTGAGCAACCTGCGCCGCGGTGTCCAGCAGGGACGCAGCGCGGGGACGGACACGAACGGATCGGGCCTCGGCCCGGGCAGTACCTACAACCAGGAGCGTTAGTGTGAGCATGAGCCAGGCGGCGCAGAATCTGAACTGGTTGATCACCAACTTCGTGGACAACACCCCCGGGGTGTCCCACACGGTGGTGGTCTCCGCCGACGGACTCCTGCTGGCGATGTCCGAGGGGTTCCCCCGGGACCGCGCCGACCAGCTGGCGGCCGTCGCCTCCGGACTGACCTCGCTGACCGCGGGCGCCTCCCGGATCTTCGAGGGCGGTGCGGTCAACCAGACGGTCGTGGAGATGGAGCGCGGCTTCCTCTTCATCATGTCGATCTCGGACGGCTCCTCGCTGGCCGTGCTCGCACACCCCGAGGCCGACATCGGTCTCGTGGGCTACGAGATGGCTCTGCTGGTGGATCGTGCGGGCAGTGTCCTGACGCCTGACCTCCGGGCGGAACTGCAGGGAAGTCTTCTCAACTAACAGACAGACAGTGCGTTTCACGCCACCGCCCCGTAAGGTGCGGTGGCGCGGCTCCACAGGGACATGGACCGCGAGGCAGTCGGAGGAGGAGACGTGGGGACACCCCCGGGCGGACACCCGTACAACGGTTTTGACGCGCATGCGCAGGGAGAAGGCGCGCAGAACCGGTTCAACTTCCCCTCTGCCCCCAGCAGCAGACAGGGCGCGCAGCAGCCCTACCAGCAGCCGCAGCAGCAGCAGCCGACGGGTGCGCCCGCGGCTCAGCGGAACCCGGGCGGCTCGGGCTCACGCCCGAGCGGGAACCACAACCCGCTCGTGCGCCCGTACGCCATGACCGGCGGCCGGACCCGGCCGCGTTACCAGCTCGCCATCGAGGCGCTGGTCAGTACGACGGCCGATCCGTCCCGGCTGCAGGGGCAGTTGCCCGAGCACCAGCGGATCTGCCGACTGTGCTTCGAGATCAAGTCGGTCGCTGAGATCTCGGCACTTCTCTCCATCCCCCTCGGCGTTGCCCGGATTCTCGTCGCCGACCTGGCCGAGGCCGGACTTGTCGCCATCCACCAGCCCGGCGGCGACGAGGCCGCCGGCGGTCAGCCAGACGTGACACTGCTCGAAAGGGTGCTCAGTGGACTTCGCAAGCTCTAGCGGCGGCGCGGCCCGTTCAACCACCAGCGCGAAGATCGTGGTGGCGGGTGGCTTCGGCGTGGGCAAGACCACGTTCGTCGGCGCCGTCTCGGAGATCAACCCGCTGCGTACCGAGGCCGTCATGACGTCTGCGTCCGCGGGCATCGACGACCTCACGCACACCGGCGACAAGACGACGACGACTGTCGCGATGGACTTCGGCCGTATCACCCTGGACCAGGACCTGATCCTGTACCTCTTCGGTACGCCGGGTCAGGACCGCTTCTGGTTCATGTGGGACGACCTGGTGCGCGGCGCCATCGGCGCCGTCGTGCTCGTGGACACCCGCCGTCTCGCCGACTGCTTCCCCGCGGTCGACTACTTCGAGAACAGCGGCCTGCCGTTCGTCATCGCCCTCAACGGCTTCGACGGCCACCAGCCGTACAACCCGGAGGAGGTCCGCGAGGCCCTCCAGATCGGCCCGGACACGCCGATCATCACCACCGACGCCCGCCACCGCGCGGACGCCAAGAGCGCGCTGATCACGCTCGTGGAGCACGCGCTGATGGCCCGCCTGCGGTAGGCGAGTCTCCCAGGGACTGTCCCGTACGAAAGGGCCCGCGGCACCGTCACGGTGCGGCGGGCCCTTCGTCGTACCGGGGCGGCGCGGGAGGCAGCACGAAGGCCCCGTCTCCGGGTGGAGACGGGGCCTTCGACGGGGCCTCGACGGCGGGGCCCTCGACGGCGGGGCCCTCGACGGCGCTGAGGGTCAGCCCTGCCAGGAGTGGGAGGGGCGGAAGCCCGACTGGCGCTCCAGGCGGCGCCAGCCGGCCGTGGAGCGGCCGTGGCGGGAGACCGAGGCGTCGTCGGCGGGCTGGGCGGCCGCGCGGGCCAGGAGGACCGCGGTGATGGCGGCCAGCTCCTCGGGGTCGGCGTGGCCCTTCTCGACGCGGAGAAGGTTCGCTGTGGCAGGTGTGGTCACGTCTGTGGCTCCTCTTACTGAGGCGGGTTGCCGTGCTTGCGGGACGGCAGGTCGGCGTGCTTGGTGCGGAGCATGGCGAGCGACCTGATGAGGATCTCCCGCGTCTCCGCGGGGTCGATCACGTCGTCGACCAGACCGCGCTCCGCGGCGTAGTACGGGTGCATCAGCTCGGCCTTGTACTCCTTGACCATGCGCGTCCGCATGGCGTCCGAGTCCTCGGCCTCCGCGATCTGCTTGCGGAAGATGACGTTGGCGGCGCCTTCGGCGCCCATCACCGCGATCTCGTTGGTGGGCCAGGCGTACGTCAGGTCGGCGCCGATGGACTGGGAGTCCATGACGATGTACGCGCCGCCGTACGCCTTGCGCAGGATCAGGCTGATCCGGGGCACGGTCGCGTTGCAGTACGCGTACAGCAGCTTCGCGCCGTGGCGGATGATTCCACCGTGCTCCTGGTCGACGCCCGGGAGGAAGCCGGGTACGTCCAAAAGGGTGACAATCGGAATATTGAAAGCATCGCACATCTGCACGAAACGGGCGGCCTTCTCCGAGGCCTCGATGTCCAGCACACCGGCCAGCGACTGTGGCTGGTTGGCGACGATGCCGACGACCTGGCCGTCCAGGCGGGCCAGCGCGCAGATGATGTTGCGGGCCCAGCGCTCGTGGATCTCCAGGTAGTCGCCCTCGTCGACGAGCTCCTCGATCACCTTGTGCATGTCGTACGGACGGTTGCCGTCCGCCGGTACGAGGTCGAGCAGGACGTCCGAGCGGCGGTCCGCCGGGTCCTCGGAGGCCGTGGTCGGCGGGTTCTCGCGGTTGTTCTGCGGCAGCATCGACAGGAGGTAGCGCACCTCGGCGATGCAGGTCTCCTCGTCGTCGTACGCGAAGTGCGCGACGCCGCTCGTCTCGGCGTGCACGTCCGCGCCGCCGAGGCCGTTCTGGGTGATCTCCTCGCCGGTGACCGCCTTGACGACGTCCGGACCGGTGATGAACATCTGCGAGGTCTCACGGACCATGAAGACGAAGTCGGTCAGCGCCGGGCTGTACGCGGCGCCACCGGCGCACGGGCCGAGCATCACCGAGATCTGCGGGATGACACCCGAGGCGCGCGTGTTGCGCTGGAAGATCCCGCCGTAGCCGGCGAGCGCCGAGACGCCCTCCTGGATCCGGGCGCCCGCGCCGTCGTTCAGGGAGACCAACGGCGCGCCCGAGGCGATCGCCATGTCCATGATCTTGTGGATCTTGGTGGCGTGGGCCTCGCCCAGCGCGCCGCCGAAGATCCGGAAGTCGTGGGCGTAGACGAAGACCGTGCGGCCCTCGACCGTGCCCCAGCCGGTGATGACACCGTCGGTGTACGGCTTCTTTGCCTCCAGGCCGAAGCCGGTGGCGCGGTGCCGACGGAGCTGCTCGACCTCGTTGAAGGAACCCGGGTCCACCAGCAGCTCGATGCGCTCACGAGCGGTGAGCTTGCCCTTGGCGTGCTGCGCCTCGGTCGCCCGGTCGCTCGGCCCGCGCCGGGCCTCCTCGCGCAGGGCGTGCAGTTCGGCCACGCGGCCTCGGGCGTCGGTCGGCTCGCTCGGGATCTGGTCCACAACGGTCATGTACCGACCCTACGAAGTCGAGCAAGCAAATCCCGCCGTTGACTCCGTACAGTCTCCCGCATCGAATCCTGGTGGAGTAAGACAGAACCATGTTCGAGTCGGGCCGAGTCGACAGCCGAAGACCCCCTGCTTTTGTCGGGTCCCCACATAGCCACCTGGCGGCGATGTATGGATCCCCGACGGTGGACCGAGCGGCGAGGGCGGCGACGACGGCGACGACGGACCGGCGCGCTCGCGCGGGGGCCGTGGCCATCAGGCGCCCCACCGTACCGGCTCGGCACCGTACCGGCTCGGCACCGTACCGGCTCGGCACCGGCGTCGTGGCCGGTGCCGAGCCTGGGCGCGCGGCGGTGCGGGGGCGGCGGCGGCCGTGATCAGGCGCGCCGCCTGCCCCCTTCCCCTCAACCGGCGCAGTGGAAGCGGGCGTTCCCCCAGTCCGCGTGGTCGTTGCCGTTGCCGTCGCCGCCGTCCGCCACCACCAGCTCGACCGAGGAGGCGCCGGTGACGTCGGCGGTGAGCGACCAGGCACGGTCCGACGCCTTCAGGACCGGCGACGCCACCTTCTCCGTACCGTCGGCGAGGACGCTGAACCGGACGGTGCCGCGGCTGGTCTGGACGTCGTCCACACCGACCTCGGCGGTGAAGGAGGTGCACTTCCCGCCCAGGTAGTAGCGGACCGTGGCCGGCGCGTGGGTGCCCAGGCCCTTGGCGTACGTCACTCCCCCGATCCTGAGCGGTGCGCCGTCGCCGGTGCCCGTCTCGCCGTTGGAGCCGTCGCGCTCGACCGGCCCCCAGCCGTTGGTGGCCGAGGTCCAGTCCAGGTCGCTCGCCCAGCTGTCGGCGGTGGGCGGCGGGGGCAGCGTACGGACCGTGGTGGTGGCGGTCAGTTTCCGCGCCTCTCCCCCGACGGTGTACGTGAGCGTGGAGCCGAGGGTG
Organism: Streptomyces sp. NPDC090127; assembly: GCF_044746945.1. Taxonomy (NCBI): domain Bacteria; kingdom Bacillati; phylum Actinomycetota; class Actinomycetes; order Kitasatosporales; family Streptomycetaceae; genus Streptomyces; species Streptomyces sp. NPDC090127. The sequence continues at coordinate 196,858 of NZ_JBIVDE010000001.1, forward strand.
TACGGCCGGTAGGCCGCGTCCACCGGGGGCGTCACCTTCCAGGTGGCGGTCGCCTCGGCGCCCGCCGCGACCGTCCCGAGCGCCACGGGGGCGTCCGGTTCGGCGGTCCAGCCCTCCGGCAGCTCCAGGGCGGCCGTCGCACCGGGGACCGCGCTCGACTCGTCGTTGGCGAAGGTGGCCGTGACCTGGTTCGGGCGGCCCGGCTCCAGGGTCTCCGGGGCGGCCAGCGCGAGGGTGCCGCAGGCGGCCTTCTCGGAGGCCGGGCCCAGATCGGTGACGGTGAAGGCGTCCAGGACGAAGTCGGCGCCCTCGGGCGCGTCGGCGCGCTTGCGCAGTCCGGTCCAGGTGTCGCCGCAGCCGGCGGTCACGGTCTCGGAGAACTGCCCGGTGGTGCGCTGCTGCCCTAGGGGCGTACGCCGGGTCTCCACCGGGCTGCCGTTCGTCCGGTCGTAGCCGGTGACCCACTCGTAGGCGCCCGCGTGGCTGGACTGGTAGGCGTACGCGATCCGGTAGCTGTGTCCGTCCTTCAGGGGGACGGTCCAGGGCGCGGTGCGGTAGACCAGGCCGCTGTTCTCGTCGTGGGACTTCAGCGACTCGGCGCCGCCGATGACGTCGTCGATCAGCTTCCCGTTCCAGCCTGACTGGGTGTAGGGGGCGTGCAGCTGGGCGATGTGGGTGCGCGGGTCGGTCGTCCCGCCGGAGTCACCCTTCAGGAAGGGGCCCCAGCCCTGGTCGACGGCCTCGAAGTCCTCGTACACGAGGGCGCCGGCCCGGGTGGCGGGGTTGTTCGCGACGATCCGGACGTCGTCGATCCGGACCTTGGCGGTGGAGCCGCCCGCCGCCTCGACCTTCAGGGTCGTGGAGCCCGCGCGGGCGGTGAAGGTGACCTTGGCGCGCTGGAGGCGCGTGCCGTTCCAGTCGGAGGCGGCGACCTGGTCCTGGAGCGCCGAGCGGGCGACGGTGACGGACCGCCCGCCGACGGAGAGCGTGGTCGGGCGGGTCTTCCCCGGCTCGACCTCGATCAGCGCGGAGGCGGTGTAGCGGGTGCCGGGGGCGAGGCCGGTGATCCGCTGGCTCACGGACGTGGGGGCGGAGCCGGTGAGCGCGGCGCTGTTGCGGCCCTGCTCGTCCGTGTCGCGAGCGACCGTGCCGCTCTTCGACCAGGCCTCGAGCCGGGCGTCGTTGAAGCCGGGGTCGTCGACCGGCGTGCCCTGGCCCCAGCGCGGGTCGCGGGGCTCGGGGGCGCGGTCGGGGTAGAGGACGTAGGGCTGTCCGGCGACGGCGTCGAGCGTGACGGTGCCGCCGCTCGGCCGGACGGTCCCGGCCTTGACACGGCCGTTGTCGGTGAGCCGGTAGACGCTGTACGAACGAGCGCCGCCGGGCACGGCCCAACTCGTCGTCCCGCCGGTCTTGTTGTAGTGGTAGAGCTTCTTCCCGCCGTCCCAGGGCAGCAGGTAGTTGTCGCCGTCGAGGACCTTGCGGCCGTCCTCGTAGAACGTGCGCGTGCCGTTCTCGACGGTGCCGCGCACACCGCCGGTGAAGGCGATGTCGTTGCCGTTCCAGCGGGTGATGCGCTCCTGCTGGAGGTACTTGGCGGGCAGGTTCTTCTGCCAGATGTTGGCGTAGAAGTGGTTCCAGTCGGTCTCGCCGGTCCAGCCCTCGAAGTCCTCCAGGGCGGTCTGGCCGAGGACCGGGTGGTTGTTCCAGACGTCCTTCTCGCCGTTGCGGATGAAGCGGACGATCTGCGAGTTGAGGCCCTTGTTGGTGGCGCCGCCGTAGTTCAGGTCGTTGGCCCAGTGGGACCAGAGCGAGGCCCGCTCGAACTTCTCGGACCATTCGGTGGCGACGTTCCAGCCCTGGGACTGCACGGCCCGCATCGTCTTGTCGGCGATCCAGCCGTGCGTGTAGTAGACGTCGATGTAGAGCATCGACAGGTTCGGGTCGGTCTCGTCGCGGAGCTGCTGGAAGCGGCGGGCGAGGTCGCCGCTGTTGATGTCCCGGCGCTGGTCGATGTAGTAGCTCTGGTTCAGCCAGTTCCAGCCGGGCCTGCTCTTGTCGACGAGCGTCTCGCTGAAGTTCTTCGCCTCGGGGTACGACTCGGTGGCGTTGACGTGGACGCCGAAGCCCGCGCCCCACTTCCTGCCCTCCTTGAGGAGGGTGTTGAGGTCGGCGAGGCCGCCTGCCCGCTTGTTGTAGTTGCCGCCGTAGTCGGGGTGGGCCGAGTCGTGGCCCTCGGAGCCGTACCCCTTGAGCAGGGCGAACTGGCCGAGTCCGTCGGTGGCGAGGGAGATCCGCTTGACGTCGTCGAGGGTGCGCAGGAAGGGGTGGGTGGCGTGGGACGCGAAGTTGAAGGGGATGTGGGCGATCACCCGGTCCGGGGTCGCCTCGCTGCCCGGGGCCTTGATCCCGATGGCGGGGAAGGCGAGCGCGCCGTCCTGCCAGTCGGTCCTGCCGTCGGCGTTGGCGTCGGGGGTGACGACGACCTTGGCCCAGGGGAGGTCGGCGCCGCTCTCGGGGGCGGGGGCGCCCTCGCCCCGGTAGGTCCACTGGCCGGACCAGACGCCGACGCGGGTCTCGGTGCCGGCCTTGCGGGCCTGGTGCCAGAAACGGGCGCCGTCGCGGGCGCTCTGTCCCGAGGGCTTGTCGTACGAGGAGTTGGACTCGACGGCGGCGGCGAGGGAGGCGGTGTTGACCAGGGCGTAGCTCGCACCGGTGGGTGCCGCCTCCGCCGGGGTGGCGGCGGTGATGTCGGCGAAGACGTCCGCGGTCCGGGTGGAGTCGGGGTCGAGCCGGGTGAAGGCGGTCTCGGCGCCGGCCTCGGAGGAGCCGACGGAGACCAGGTCGTGCCCGGGTATGTCGATCGTGCCGACCCGGAAGGCCGCGGTGTCGCGGACGGCGGTCACCTGGAAGGTGGTGGTCCGGTCGCTGACGCCGAGCCGGGCGTCGATCTCGACGCCGGGCAGGCCGGGGAAGGCCAGCGTGTACGCGGCGGAGGAGGCGGTCAGGGCGGGGGCGCCGGTGGCGCGGACGGCGTGGGCGGTGCCGTTGAGGACGATCTCGGTGACCGGGGCCGTACTGCCGAGGAGGCGGGCGCCGGTGGCACGGTCCGTGTACGACAGGACGCGCGGGAAGTCCTGGGCCACGGCGACGGAGAGCCGGTCGGAGCGGATCAGGGCCTCGGCGGCGGCCTCGGCTCGCGCGGGCGCCTTCGTCTCGGCAAGGGCGGGACCCGGCAGGGCGAACACGGCGGACGAGGCGACGGCGATCGCGCAGGCGGCACGGATGCTTCGCGAGTTGGGGAGGGGCATGGGGACTAGTTGGGCCCCCGGGCGGCGCACCGTCAACGAGATCACCGGCCGGGGGCCCCGGCAGTCCAACAACCCCCTTCGGTTAGTCCAAGCGGGTGGACATCCGCCAGAGATGTTGAACATTGAACGGAATAGCGCTACGGTGGTTCTCGTTGAAGGTTCAACGAACTGGAACTCCACCCGGGGTTCCCTCCGGAACTCCGTCCCCAAGGAGCACGTCATGGGCATCTTCGGCCGCAAGAACACCGACTCCACCACCGCCGTCGCCACCCTCCCCGTCGACCCGGCGCTCGCCGCGCTGACCGGCGAGTACGCGATCGACCCGGCGCACAGCAGCATCGGCTTCACCGTCCGTCACGCCATGGTCACCAACGTGCGCGGCGGCTTCGCCGAGCACGAGGGCACCCTGAAGCTGGACGGCGAGAACCCGCACGCCTCCACCGCCTCGATCGACGTCACGATCGCCTCCATCGACACCGGCATCGCCGACCGTGACGGACACCTGCGCAGCGGTGACTTCTTCGACGCCGAGCAGTTCCCGCTCATGACCTTCCGCTCCACCGAGGCCGAGCAGCTGGGCGGCGACAAGTACCGGATCACCGGCGACCTCACGATCAAGGACGTGACGAAGCCGCTCTCCATCGACCTGGAGTTCAACGGCTCGGCCACGGACCCGTTCGGCAACGAGCGCGTCGGCTTCGAGGGCTCGGCCGAGATCCTGCGCTCCGACTGGGGCCTGACCTGGAACGCGGCGCTGGAGACCGGCGGCGTGATGGTCAGCGACAAGGTGAAGCTGACCTTCGACATCTCCGCGATCAAGGCAGCCGCCTGAGCCTGCGCGCGCCCTGCGCGACAGCGACGAAACGAGCGCGCCCGCCTCTCCGTTCCGACGGAGGGCGGGCGCTCGGCGTTCTGGTCGCGGGCGTCGTTGTCAGTGGTCGCCGCTAGCGTCGGCGGCATGGAATTTCGCATCGACAGCGGCGAGTTGGCCGACGCCGTCGCCTGGGCCGCCCGCGTCCTCCCCGCCCGCTCTCCAGTGCCCGTGCTCGGCGGGCTGCTCCTGGAGGCGTCGGACGGGCGCCTCCGCGTCTCCGGTCTGGACTACGAGGCCTCGGCCCGCATCGAGGTCGAGACGGAGACGGTACGGGAGGGCAGGGCGCTGGTCCTCGGGCGGCGGCTGCTCGACATCTGCAAGGTGCTGCCGCGAGGGCCGGTGGGGTGCGCGATCGAGGGGGCGCGGCTCTCGGTGACGGGCGGGGACGCCCGCTTCGGCCTCTCGCTGCTCCCGCTGGACGACTATCCGGCGCCGCCCGAGCTGCCCGCTTTCCGGGGCGTGGTGGACGCCGTGGCGTTCGCGGCGGCGGTCGGGCAGGTGGCTGTGGCGGCAGGCCGGGACGACTCGCTGCCGGTCCTGACGGGGGTACGGCTCGCCCTGGACGGCACGACGATGACGCTGGCCGCGACCGACCGGTACCGCTACGCGGTGCGGACGCTGGAGTGGAAGCCGGAGGACGAGGGCGACGCGGAAGTGGCCGGCGGGGGCGAGGGACCGGGCGTCGTCGGCGGGGGCGACGCGGACGTCGTCGGCGGGGGCGAGGGGGAGGCGACCGCCGGGAGCGCGGATGTCGTCGTGCCCGCGCGGCGCCTTGTCGAGATCGCCCGCTCGCTGACCTCGGCGGGACCGGTCCGGCTCGCCCTGGACGGCGGCTCGATCGGCTTCGAGAGCGAGGGCACCCGCACGACGACCCGGCTGCTCGACGGCCGGCTCCCCCGCCACGACAAGCTGTTCGCGCTCGGCGAGCACGCCGTCGCCGTGACGCCGCGAGCCCCGCTGGTGGAGGCCGTGAAGCGGGTCGCGGTGGTGGCGGAGGGCGACAGTCCGGTCCAGCTCGCCTTCACCGGGGACGCCGTGCACCTCCAGGCCGGGTACGAGGACGACGTGGCCTCGCAGCGGCTTCCGGCGGCCCTGGAGGGCGCCGAGGCGATGACGGTGGCGTTCAACCCGGGGTATCTGCTGGACGCGCTCGGCTCCTTCGGCACCGACACGGTCCGCTTCCACCTGCTGGGCGCGGGGCAGCGCGCACTGATCACGGACCGGGCGGACGGCGTCCACCAACACCTGCTGATGTCGGTGAAGCCGCTGGTGTAGCCCCGGCGTGCGGCCCGGGCCGCGGGTGGCTCCCGGGTGAGCCCCGGCCGCACCGATGGAGCTTCGCGCGCTTCGCGCGCTTCGCGCGCCCGGTCGCGCCGATCGAGGTTCGCTCGCGCGGTCGCGCCGATCGAGCTTCGACCGCGCGGCCGGGCGCGGCGGTCAGAACCCGCCACCGCCGAAGTCGCCGCCGCCGCCTCCGAAGTCCCCGAAGCCACCGCCCCCGTCCCCGCCGCCGAAGTCGCCGGAGTTGAAGTCGCCCCCGGAGAAGTCGCCGCCCTGGAACTCCCCGCCGCCGTACTCACCGGCGTAGGCAGGGGTGGCGAGCATCGAGCCGAGCATGGTGCCGACGAGCAGGCCGGGGAGCATGCCGCCGCCGAAGTAGCCGCCGGCCCAGGGGCCGTACGCCGGTCCCGCCTCCCAGTACGGGCGGCGGCCGGCGTCGGTCTCGACCGTACGGGCCAGCGGATCCTGCCCGTCGTCGAGGCGGGTGGCGTCGGCGGCGCAGACCGGGACCTCGCGGGCGGCGCCGCCGGACGGGGTCCAGGTCCGGTCCTCGACGGACGGGCCGTGCCGCGGGTCGAAGAAGCAGGGCGGCCGGCGCTCGGGCAGCCGGCGGGACTCGCGGCGGGCGGCGAGCACGGCGAGCGCGTAGCGGCCGTCCTCCAGGGCCTGGGTCACGCCCCGGACGTCGTGCGGGTGCGTGGCGGAGCCCATCAGCGACTTGGCCTTGTCGTACGAGTCGAGCGCGTGTTCGTAGTCGCCGCGCATCGCGTCGTCGGCGCCGGGCTCGGCGGGGTGGAAGTCGAGGCGTTCGAGCTCCTCGCCGAACGCGGTGATGTCCTCGTCGACGACCACGCGCAGCTTGTCGAGCGCGTCGCGCTGCTCGGCCTCCTTGCGGAGCCGGTTGCGGCGGACGATGGTGTACGCACCCGCGCCTCCGGCGGCGACGACCGCGCCGAGCGTGATCAGGCCGCCCACCGGGACGCCGTCGTCCGCGCCGGTCGAGCCCCAGGAGGAGGGGGCGCTCCCGCGCAGGGTCGGCAGGGCCTGGTCCACGAAGTTGTTCAGCTCGGTGGCGGTGTCGACCCCGGGCTGGCGCACGGAGGTGACCAGGTTGTCCACGGCGTCCGCGGACATCACCCGGCGGTCGGCGGCCGCGTCGAACCCGTCTCCGAGCCGGACCGCGTACAGCCCCGTCACCCCGGTCTGGGTGCGCAGGTTGCGCAGCAGGTTCTCGGGCGGGTACTCGCTGCTCGCGGGCAGCACCGCGATGAAGAGCGGCTTGTCCGCGTCCTCGATCTTCTGGGCGAGGGCGCTCGCCTGGGACGTCGAGAGCTGGTCACGCGCGCCCGGATCGACGTACACCGGCCCCTGCTTCAGGGCCGCCCCGGCGTCGGATATCCCGGTGGTCCCGGCCCCCGCGGAGGGGGCCAGGACCAGGAGCAGCAGCATGGCCAGCCCGGCGAGGGCCGACAGAAGGTGGAACGGCCTGGTCCTCATACCATCGAAAGTACCCCGAAAGGGTGTATGCGAGACATACAGCACCCCAGGTTGTGACGTGGAGGGACGTTCCCCGCTCGGGCTCTACTCGGCGGGGTCGATCCCCACCCGCAGCAGCCCGTACGTGTACGCGTCCTCCAGCGCCTGCCAGGACGCGGCGATCACGTTCTCCCCGACGCCGACCGTCGACCACTCCGCGTTGCCGTCGCTGGTGGTGATCAGGACACGGGTCGTGGACTCCGTGCCGTGACGGCCCTCCAGGATGCGGACCTTGTAGTCCACCAGCTCGAACTTGGCGAGCTGGGGGTAGATCCGCTCGAGACCGACCCGCATCGCGCGGTCGAGGGCGTTGACGGGGCCGTTGCCCTCGGCGGTGGCGACGATCCGCTCGCCCTTGGCCCAGAGCTTCACGGTCGCCTCGTTGGCGTGGGTGCCGTCGGGCCGGTCCTCGACGATCGCGCGCCAGGACTCCGTACGGAAGTAGCGGCGGGCCCGGCCCTCGGCCTCCTCGCGGAGCAGCAGCTCGAAGGAGGCGTCCGCGGCCTCGTAGGTGTAGCCCTTGAGCTCGCGCTCCTTGACCCGCTCGACGACCCGGCCGACGAGCGCGCGGTCGCCGCCGAGGTCGACGCCCAGCTCCTTGCCCTTCAGCTCGATGGAGGCACGGCCCGCCATGTCGGAGACGAGCATCCGCATGGTGTTGCCGACGAGCTCGGGGTCGATGTGCTGGTACAGGTCCGGGTCGACCTTGATCGCGGAGGCGTGCAGCCCGGCCTTGTGGGCGAAGGCCGAGACACCCACGTACGGCTGATGCGTGGAGGGCGTCAGGTTGACGACCTCGGCGATGGCGTGCGAGATCCGGGTCATCTCCTGGAGCGCGCCCTCGGGCAGCACCCGCTTGCCGTACTTGAGCTCCAGGGCGGCGACCACCGGGAAGAGGTTGGCGTTGCCGACGCGCTCGCCGTAGCCGTTGGCGGTGCACTGGACGTGCGTGGCGCCCGCGTCGACGGCGGCGAGCGTGTTGGCGACGGCGCAGCCGGTGTCGTCCTGGGCGTGGATGCCGAGCCGGGCGCCGGTGTCGGCGATGACGGTGGCGACGACGGCCTGGACCTGGGCGGGGAGCATGCCGCCGTTGGTGTCGCAGAGGATCACGACGTCGGCGCCGGCCTCGGCGGCGGCGCGGACGACGGCCTTGGCGTACCGCGGGTTGGCCTTGTAGCCGTCGAAGAAGTGCTCGCAGTCGACGAAGACGCGGCGGCCCTGGGCGCACAGGTGGGAGACGGTGTCGCGGACCATCTCCAGGTTCTCGTCCAGGGTGGTGCGCAGGGCCAGCTCGACGTGCCGGTCGTGCGCCTTGGCGACCAGGGTGATCACGGGGGCGCCGGAGTCGAGGAGTGCCTTGACCTGCGGGTCGTCGGCGGCGCTGCCCCCGGCCCGGCGGGTCGCGCCGAACGCGACGAGCTGCGCGTTCCTGAACGAGATCTCCTGCTGGGCGCGGGCGAAGAACTCCGTGTCGCGCGGGTTGGCGCCGGGCCAGCCGCCCTCGATGAATCCGACGCCGAAGTCGTCGAGGTGCCGCGCGATGGTCAGCTTGTCCGCGACGGTGAGGTTGATGCCTTCACGCTGCGCGCCGTCGCGCAGCGTCGTGTCGAAGACATGGAAGCTGTCGTCGAGGCGCGAGCTCTCGTCGGTCTCCGTGGTCATGGCTCTGATGGCTCCTGTCGGATGTGGCTCCGGAAGGTCTGGATCCACTTGCCCCCATTCTCACGCGCTGTCCGCTTCCGGCGGTGGTGGGGCCGGAAAACGAAAAAACCCCTCGCGGGTGCGAGAGGTCTGCGCGCGGGTCTGGGGCACGGTGTTCACTGCCGCGGGGGTGAAGGCGCGGTTCAGTGTCCACTGCGGACCGGCGCGCTGCTGCCGATAATCATCGTGTGAGCAAGCACGCGGGCAGTCTGCCACATCTGTACGGGTGACGGGATCGCGGTCTCAGGATGCGGGCGGTGGTCCGGTGGTAGGCCTCTTGCGTATGAGCACCTCACCCCCTTCCGGTCCACCGGCGGGACCACCTCGCGGGCCACTCGGCCCGGGTTCGGGGGGCGGCACCGTCCCGCCCGGCCCTCCCGGCCCCCCGGATCCTCCCGGCCCCGCCGACCGGCCCGAGCCCCCTCCCCGGGACTTCCGACGCCGCCGCACCCTCGTGCTCGCGGGGGCGGGCGTGGTCGTCGCCCTCGGCCTCGCGGTGGCGCTGGTGGCGCTGCTGCGCGGCGGTGACGGGGACGGCGGCGGGTCGGCGTCCTCGCCGCGCGTCAGCTCGCCGGGCGTGGCGGCGGAGGTCCCCGACGAAGCGGCCCGGGCGAAGGCCCAGACCCTCGCGGCCGGGGTGGCCATGGACGCCCCGGACTGGGGGCCCGGCTACGAGCGGGCGGAGCAGTACCAGAACGATCCCGCGCCGGAGTTGGAGGTCAAGTCGTCCTGCGAGATCTTCGACCAGACCGGCCGGAAGGGGACCCTGGCCGCGGTCCGCCGCTCGGTCCGGCAGCCGACGACCGGGCTGCTCCACCACACGGAGGTGCGGGTGTTCGCCGACGCGGCGACGGCGGAGTCGTACATGAGCGATGTGGAGAGCGGGACGCGGCGCTGTCAGGAGCAGACGAGCGGCAAGGTCCGCTTCGCCGACGTGCGCCAGGCCGGGGCGCCCGACGTGGCGGGGTACGACGCGATCGTCGCCGAGGACGGGCGGCAGGTCACCGACGAGAACGGCGCGAAGAGCGACTACCCGTACGTGCTGTACACGGGCCGCTCGGGCGCGGCCACCCTCTCCGTCTTCGCCTTCGGCGAGGCAGCCGCCGGCCAGGCGCCCCTCACCGAGCGGGCGACGGGCGCCCTCCAGAAGCTCCAGCGGCGCCTGGAGGCCGCCTCGCGGTGACCGGCCCGGGCGGCACGGGCGGCACGGGCCTACGGCTGCGGCGCCGCCAGCAGCGTCTGGGCCACGAACTCCCGTACGTGCGAGAGCACCTGCTCGCGCCCCGTGCCCGGGATGCCGACCGCCACATGGACGCTGAAGCCGTCGAGGAGGGCGCGCATCCGGGTCGCGTGGCGGTCGGGGTCGACGGGGCGGAACTCGCCCCGCGAGACCCCCTCGGCGATCAGCGCGACCAGGTCCCGGTGCCAGGCGCCCTCGATCGCGGCCTGGCGGGCGCGGGCGTCGTCGTCGGCGTTCTGGGACCGGTTCCAGACCTCCAGCCAGAGGGTCCAGTGGGGGTCGCGCGGGCCGCGCGGGACGTAGACGTCGATGTATCCGTGGAGCCGCTCGCGGGCGCTCCCGGGCCGGGAGAGCAGCGCGCTGCGCTCGGCGCCGAGCCGGCCCTCGCTCCACTCCAGGGTCTGCAGCAGCAGCTCGTCCTTGGTGCGGAAGTAGTAGAGCAGGTGCCCGCTGCTCATCCCGACCTGGCGCCCTAGCCCGGCCATGGTCAGCCCGTCGAGCCCGCGCTCGGCGATGGTGTCCATGGCGGCGGCGAGCAGCTCCTCGCGGGGAGGGGCCGCGTTGTTACGGCGGCGGGGAGGCGCCGGGTCGGTGCTGGTCACTCGTATGTTCTACCCGATCTCGGCTCGGACGGTCGCCGCAGTGTCCCGCGCGGTACGAAGCGGGTCACAGGCCGCGCCGTCCCATGATCCGAACACCCTTGCAGAAAACGGCACTTACCCGCTTATGATCACGGCGCAGCAGCTCGACGCAGCCAGTCACAGGGGGAATCATGAGCATCCGTAAGAAGGCCGCCACCACGGTCGGCGCGCTGGCGCTGGCCTTCGCCGGCGTCCTCGGCACCGCCGGTCAGTCCTTCGCCGGCGCCAATGGCCAGCAGCTGGTCTTCGCCGACGTGCGCGGCGACACCTACTCGGTCTACCTGGTCGGCACGAACCAGAACGGCCAGCGCGCCGACATCTGCTTCAACACCCCGGGCAGGACCACCTACGTCGGCGGCTGGTGGTGGAAGGGAACGGTCAGCTACATCGGCTGGGCGGGTGCCAACTGCGTCGGCGCCAGCCGTGGCTCGTTCAGCGCGACCATCCCCACCTACCAGACCGACACCGACTGGTACACGATCCACAACTGATCCGGCCGGGATCGGCCCCCGCCCACGGGCGGGGGCCGGTCCCGTCGTTCCTAGACCTTCGGCTGCTGCTGCGTGATGCAGTGGATGCCGCCGCCGCCCGCGAAGATCGCGCGGGCGTCGACCAGCGTCACGATGCGCTCCGGGAAGAGCCGGCGGAAGATGCCCGCCGCGATCTCGTCGTTCGGGTCGTCGAAGCCGCACAGGACCACTCCGCCGTTGCAGAGGTAGTGGTTGATGTACGAGTAGTCGACCCAGTCGCCCTCCTCGTCCTTCAGGACGGTCGGGGCCGGGATCTCCACGACCTCCAGCTGTCGTCCCCGGGCGTCCGTCGAGCGGCTGAGGATGTCGACGTACATCCGCGACCGCTCGTGGTCCGGGTGGGCCGGGTCCTGCTGGCTGTGGACGACGACGACACCGGGCCGGGCGAAGGCGGCGACGATGTCGACGTGGCCCTGGGTGCCGTAGAGGCCGTAGTCGCCGGTCAGGCCGTGCGGGAGCCAGATCGCCTTGGTCGTGCCGAGCTTGGCGTGGACCTCCGCCTCGACCTCCGCACGGCTCCACTCCGGGTTCCGGCCCGCGCCGAGCTGGACGGTGTCGGTCAGCAGGACCGTTCCCTCACCGTCGACGTGGATCGCGCCGCCCTCGTTGACCAGCGGGCTGCTCAGCACCGGGACGCCGACGAGGTCGGCGACATGGCGGGCGATCTTGGAGTCGTGCTCCCATCGGGCCCAGTCCTGGGCGCCCCAGCCGTTGAAGACCCAGTCCACGGCGGCCAGTCGCGTGCCGTCGGTGACGAAGGTCGGGCCGATGTCGCGCATCCAGGCGTCGTCCAGGTCGCGCTCGACCAGGTCGATGGCGTCGCCGAGCAGCGCCCGCGCGGAGTCCAGCTGGCCGGGGCCGGCCACCACGGTGACCGGCTCGAAGCGGCGTACGGCGCGGGCGACGGACGCCCACGCGGTGCGGGCCTCGGCCAGCTCCTCGTCGTTGGTGAACGTGGGGTTGGGGCCGGGCCAGGCCATCCACGTGCGCTCGTGCGGGGCCCACTCGGCCGGCATTCGGTAGGTCATGGGAGAGGTCCTCAGAGGAAGTAGAGACGGTTCAGGGAGATGGAGTCGGCCGGTTCGGAGCGGATCGGGTCGCCGTCCAGCGACACCAGTCCGGTCCGGCCGTCCACCCCCACCTGGCCGATGCGGCTGTTCAGGAGCAGGTCGCCGGGGCCGATGCCCCGGGTCCCGCGGACGGCGACGCGGCGGCGCCTGGTCGGCATCCGGTCGGAGCCGAGGTCGACGGCGGCCTGCGCGACGAAGGCGACCGAGATGTCGGCCGGGGCCGCTCCGTGGGCGCCGAAGAGCGGCCCGAGGACGAGCGGTTCGCAGGTGTCGGTGGCCGCGTTCGGATCGCCCACGACCCCCCACGCGGGGAAGCCGGACTTCAGCACCATCTGCGGCTTGGCACCGAAGTACTGCGGCCGCCACAGCACGATGTCGGCCATCTTGCCGACCTCGATCGAGCCGATCTCGTGGGCGAGGCCGTGGGCGATCGCCGGGTTGATGGTCAGCTTGGCCATGTAGCGGAGCACGCGCGCGTTGTCGTCGTGCTCGCCGTCGCCCTCCATGGGGCCCAGCTCGGCCTTCATCTTCCCGGCCATGGCGAAGGTCCGGCGTACGGTCTCGCCGGCCCTCCCCATCCCCTGCGCGTCGGACGAGGTGATCCCGATCGCGCCGAGGTCGTGCAGGACGTCCTCCGCCCCCATCGTCCCGGCCCTGATCCGGTCGCGCGCCATCGCGGCGTCGCCGGGCAGGTCGGTCTTCAGGTCGTGGACGGAGACGATCATCCCGTAGTGCTCCGCCACCGCGTCCCGGCCGAACGGCAGCGTGGGGTTGGTGGACGAGCCGATGACGTTCGGCACGCCCGCCATCTTCAGCACGTTCGGTACGTGTCCGCCGCCGCAGCCCTCGATGTGGAAGGCGTGGATCGTCCGGCCGTCGAGGACGTTCAACGTGTCCTCGACGGACAGGCACTCGTTCAGGCCGTCGCTGTGCAGCGCGACCTGGACGTCGTGCTCCTCGGCGACCCGGAGAGCGGTGTCCAGGGCCCGGGTGTGGGCGCCCATGTCCTCGTGCACCTTGAAGCCGGACGCGCCGCCCTCGGCGAGGGCCTCCACCAGCGGGGCGGGGTGCGAGGACGAGCCGCGCGCCAGGAAGCCGATGTTGACCGGCCACGCGTCGAACGCGCTGAAGGCGTGCCGGAGGGCCCATGGCGAGTTGACGCCAACCCCCCAGACAGGACCGAACTCCTGTCCGATGATGGTGGTGACACCAGAGGCGAGGGAGGCCTCCATGATGCGCGGGGACAGCAGGTGGACATGGGTGTCCACGGCACCGGCGGTGGCGATGAGCCCCTCGCCGGAGACGATCGACGTGCCGGTGCCGACGACGACGTCGACACCGTCGAGGGTGTCCGGGTTGCCGGCCCGCCCGATGGCGTGGATCCGGCCCTCGCGAATACCGATGGAGACCTTGCGGATGCCCTGGACGGCGTCGATGACGAGGACGTTGCTGATCACGACGTCACAGGTCTCGCGGACGGCCGCCGCCTTGAGGTGAAGCCCGTCACGGGCGGTCTTGCCGAAGCCCGCCAGGAACTCGTCGCCGGGCTTCTGCGAGTCCGACTCCACCCGGACGACGAGCCCGGAGTCACCGAGGACGACCCGGTCGCCCGCGCGCGGTCCGTGCACCGATGCGTACTCGTACGGGTCCATCACTCGCCCTCCTTCGTGAGCTGTACGCCCAGGTAGCCGCAGGCGGCGGCGCGCCGCAGGGCCTCGTCCTTCGCGCCGGGCGCGTCCAGCGGGCCGTCGACCAGGCCCGCGAAACCGATGGCGATCCGCTCGCCGCCGATCGGCACGAGACCGACCTCCGCCTCGCCGCCCGGGTCGAAGCGGAAGGAGGAGCCGGCGGGGACGGCGAGACGCATGCCGTAGGCGGCGGCGCGGTCGAAGTCCAGGCGCGGGTTGGCCTCGAAGAAATGGAAGTGGGAGGTGACACTGACCGGCACGGTCGCCGTGTTGCGGACCGGGAGGAGCAGCGCGGGGAGCGGCTCGTCCTCGGTGGGGCCCGGCAGCAGCGCGCCCGGGGCGGCGTCGCCCAGGGAGGGGCCGCCGATCGGGTCGGAGACGACCGCGAGCCGCGAGCCGTCGTCGAAAACGGCCTCGACATGCACTTCGGTGACGACATCGGCCACCCCCGGCAGCACGTCGTCGGGGCCCAGCACGGACCGGGCGGCGTCGATCGCCTCGGCGAGCCGTCGGCCGTCGCGGGCCGCCTCGCAGACCGTGTCCGCGATGAGGGCCGTCGCCTCCGGCACATTGAGCCGAAGGCCCCGGGCCCGGCGGGCCCGCGCGAGTTCGGCGGCGCCGAAGAGCAGCAGCCGGTCGCGTTCCGTGGGGGTCAGTCGCACGTCCACACACCTCCTGTTTGAGCGACACTCTAAACGTTGAATGCTGCGTATCCAAGCATTGACGTACGCGTCAGTAGTACGTCACATTGAGCGTCACTCTAAATCCTGTCCGCCCGCTTGCCCCGCAGGAGCACCTATGCCGATCGAACAGCGCGGAGTCGACACCATCCCCGAAGCGGAACGCACCAGCGGCCCGCGTGACCTTCTGGCGATCCTCCTCGGATCGAACCTCTGCCTCGGAGTCGTCGTCTTCGGCTGGCTGCCGGTCTCCTTCGGCCTCGGCCTGTGGGCGTCGGTGACCTCCGTGGTCGCCGGCACCCTCGTCGGTGTCGCCGTGACCGCCCCGCTCGCGCTGGTCTCGCTGCGCACCGCGACGAACCTCTCGACCTCCAGCGGCGCCTTCTTCGGCGTGCGCGGCCGGCTCGTCGGCTCGGTGGTGGGGCTGCTGCTCTCCCTCGGCTACACGGCCCTGACACTGTGGATCGGCGGGGACGTGGTGGTCGGCACGCTCGCCCGGCTGACCGGCCTGCCCTCCGGCGGGGCCACCCACGCGGTGGTCTACGCGGTGCTGGCCGCGTGCACGGTCGTCGGCGCGGTGTTCGGCTACGGTCTGCTGCTCCGGCTCAGCAAGGCGCTCGCGATCGGGATGACCCTGCTGCTCGGCCTGGGCCTGGTCGCCTACGGGGGCGACCTCACGGTGGCCCCGGTGGCCGACACCCCGTACCTGCTCGGCTCGTTCTGGCCGACGTGGGTGCTGGCGGCGGTGGCGGCCGGGCTCAGCGGCCCGGTCGCGTTCATCACGCTGCTCGGCGACTACACCCGCTACATATCCCCCGCGCGCCACAGCTCCAGGACCGTCTGGAGGACCACCTGTCTGGGGCTGGTCGCCGGCCTGCTGATCCCTCAGCTCTTCGGTACGTACACCGCGTTGGCCGCGCGGGGCGCCCTCGACTACGCGGGCCCGCTCGTCGCGGCCTCCCCCGCCTGGTACGTGGTGCCGCTGCTGCTCGCGGCGACCGCCGGCACGGTCGGCAACGCGGGCCTGATGCTGTACTCGATGGGCCTGGACCTGGACGCGATCCTGCCCCGGGTGTCCCGGGCCCGGGCCACGCTGGTGGTGGCGGCGGTGGCGACGGCCTTCGTCTTCCTCGGCCACTTCGCCTCGGACGCGCAGTCGGCGATGACCTCGTTCGTCCTGCTGCTGACGGCGATCGGTACGCCGTGGGCGGTGATCACGCTCATCGGGCATGCCCGCTGCAAGGGCGCGTACGACCCGGAGGCGCTCCAGGTCTACAACCGCCGGGCGCGGGGCGGCGCGTACTGGTTCACGGCCGGCTGGCACCCGCGCGCCACGGTGTGCTGGGTGCTCGGCGCGGCCACGGGCCTCGCCGCCGTGTCGACGCCGCTCTACGAGGGGCCGCTGCTCGCTCTCACCGGCGGGATCGACTGCAGCTTCGTGCTGTCGGGAGTGGTGGGCGGGCTGCTGTACGCGGTGCTGACGCCGCGCACGGCGACGGTGGCGGACGTGCGGCCGAAGCCGGAGGCGGTCGCTTCCTGACCCCTCCCGGTCGCCGGGCCCGGCGACCGGCGGACACGCGGCGGCCCCCGGGCGGAGCACCTGCTCGCACCCGGGGGCCCGAAAGCGCCTGGCACAACCGGCGTCTGGCCCAACCGGCGTCTGGCCCAACCGGCGACTAGCCCAGCTGGTGGGTCCAGCCGTGGACGTCCTCGGACTTGCCCGTCTGGATGGCGAGCAGCGCGTCGCGGAGCCTCATCGTGACGTCGCCGGGCCGGCCGTCCGACTGCTGCCACTCGCCGCGCGCCGACTTCACCGTGCCGACCGGCGTGATGACCGCGGCCGTGCCGCAGGCGAAGACCTCGGTGAGGGTGCCGTTCTCGGTGTCGGCCTTCCACTGGTCGATGGAGACCCGGCTCTCCTCCGACGCGTAGCCGAGGTCCTTGGCCAGCTGGAGGAGCGAGTCACGGGTGATGCCCGCGAGCAGGGAGCCGGTCAGCGTCGGCGTGACGATCTTCGGCTTCTCGTTGGCCTCGGCCCCGTAGACGAAGTACAGGTTCATGCCGCCGAGCTCCTCGACCCACTTGTGCTCCACGGCGTCGAGGTAGGCGACCTGGTCGCAGCCTCTCGCGGCCGCCTCGGCCTGGGCCAGCAGGGAGGCCGCGTAGTTGCCGCCGGTCTTGGCGTCGCCCATGCCGCCCGGGACGGCGCGGACGCGGTCCTCGGAGAGCCAGATCGAGACGGGCTTCACGCCACCGGGGAAGTACGGACCGGCCGGCGAGGCGATGACGACGAAGAGGTACTCGTTCGCCGGCCGCACCCCGAGGCCGATCTCGGTCGCGATCATGAACGGGCGCAGGTAGAGCGACTCCTCGCCACCGTGCGCCGGAACCCACGCCTTGTCCTGCTGGACGAGGACGTCGCAGGCCTCGATGAAGGTCTCCACGGGCAGCTCGGGCATGGCCAGCCGGTGCGCGGAGGCCTGGAAGCGCCGGGCGTTGGCGTCCGGGCGGAAGGTCGCGACGGTGCCGTCGGGACGGCGGTAGGCCTTCAGGCCCTCGAAGATCTCCTGCGCGTAGTGCAGGACGTTCGTGGCAGGGTCGAGCGAGAGCAAGCCGTACGGCACCAGCTGGCCGTCGTGCCAGCCCCGGCCCTCGGTCCAGCGGATGGTCACCATGTGGTCGGTGAAGTGGCGGCCGAATCCGGGGTTGGCCAGGATCGCCTCGCGCTCCGCGTCGGACAGCGGGCTGGAGGAGGGCTTGAGCTCGATCGTGGGCGTCGTCATGAGTGCTAGTCCTTCACCGGTTGTGTGTGACGGACCGCGCTCACGCCGCTATCAGTGCTCTGCTAGGACGTCCGAGCTTTACCGCATGCCGCGGCCCCACGTTCGATTATCGCCCGTGGGGACCTGTGCACGAAAACGGTGTGGTGCGGTCCAGGGTTTGATGGTGGCACCCTGCGACCGCATAGGTACAGCCGCCGGGTGTCTGATGCGACCCGGCGGCTGTGTGACGTTCAGTCGACGGGGTCAGCTCGCTACGCGTACCGCGAGCGCGTCGCCGATCTCTTCCGTCGTACGGACGGAGTCGCCGCGCTCGGTCAGGTCGGCCGCGACGGCGGCCTCGACGCGGGCGGCCTCGGCCTCGTGGCCGAGGTGGCGCAGGAGGAGGGCGACAGAGAGCACGGTGGCCGTGGGGTCGGCCTTGCCCTGGCCCGCGATGTCCGGCGCGGAGCCGTGCACGGGCTCGAACATGGACGGGAACTCGCCGCTCGGGTTGATGTTGCCGGAGGCGGCGACGCCGATGCCGCCGGAGACGGCCGCGGCGAGGTCGGTGATGATGTCGCCGAAGAGGTTGTCGGTGACGATCACGTCGAACCGCTCGGGCTGCGTGACGAGGAAGATCGTCGCCGCGTCCACGTGCAGGTAGTCGGTGGTGACCTCGGGGAACTCCTCGGCCACCTTGGTGAAGATGTTGGTCCAGAGGTGACCCGCGTACGCCAGGACGTTGTTCTTGTGGACCAGCGTCAGCTTCTTGCGCGGGCGGGCCTGGGCGCGGGCGAAGGCGTCGCGGACGACGCGCTCGACACCGAAGGCCGTGTTGACGGAGACCTCGGTGGCGACCTCGTGCGGGGTGCCGGTGCGGATCGAGCCGCCGTTGCCGGTGTACGGGCCCTCGGTGCCCTCGCGGACCACGATGAAGTCGATCTCGGGCTGGCCCTTGAGCGGGGTCGACACGCCGGGGAGCAGCTTCGAGGGACGCAGGTTGACGTGGTGGTCGAAGAGGAAGCGCAGCTTCAGCAGGAAGCCGCGCTCCAGCACGCCGGACGGGACCGACGGGTCGCCGATCGCGCCGAGCAGGATGGCGTCGTGCTGCTTGAGGGCTTCGACGTCGGCGTCGGTGAGGGTCTCACCGGTGGCGTGGTAACGCTTGGCGCCGAAGTCGTACTCCTTCGTCTCCAGCTTCACGTCCTGCGGAAGCGCGGCAGCGAGGACCTTGAGGCCCTGGGCCACGACCTCCTGGCCGATGCCGTCGCCGGGAATGACTGCGAGATCGATGCTGTGAGACATGTCGGCACCCTACTCCTCGTCCCAGCGACTGACATGCGACGTCCAGGATGTGGACCCGTTCGGCCGCTCCGGGGCGCCGACTCCTCGCCCCGGAGCCGCGGCTTCTAGTGTCCGGTCGATCCGCCGTTGTCACGGCGGTCGAGGGCGCGCTGGAGCGCGGCGGCGGCGTTCTTGCGAGCGTCGTCGGTGCTCGGGCGGGCGACGGAGTGGCGGACTCGGCGGGCGGTCTCAGCGGCCATGGGGGATCGACTCCTTGAGATCAGTGGTGATCGAAGGCGCCGGAAGGGGCGGGGAGCGGGCCCGCAGGGGTTGCCTGCACGGGGGCAGCGCGCTCACGACCGCCATTCGCTGATGGAGCGAGACGTTCGGCTCCTCCCAAGCTAGGACAGCCGGCCTCATCTGTCTCCACGATTACTCGGACTTCCTACTATCTGAGACGGCGCGCGGGTCGGACCGACCACCGGCCGGCCCGCGGCTCCCGCACCGGCCCCCTCAGAGCACGTCGCCGTCGCGCCAGTCGAAGACGAGCGCGACGGCGGGGGCCGGCAGGGTGCGGCCGCCCGCCGGTCGGACGTAGACCGAGCCCTCCTCCTCGGGCAGGTGGACCACCCCCGCGGGCGCGAGCGCCTCGATCCGCCCCTCCCAGGCACGCCAGCCGCGCGCCGTGTAGAGCGCGGCGCCGTCCTCGGAGGCGGAGAGCGCGCCGAACACGTACGCCCCGTCGATCACCCGCTCCAGCTCGGCCATGACGAGCCCACCCAGCCCCCGCCGACGCCGGTCGTCGCGCACGCCGACGCCCTCGACGTACCCGACGCGGTACGAACGCCCGTCGTGGAGCACCCGCCGCATGATGACGCTGCCGTGGGCGGCGACACCGCGCTCGTCCTCGATCCAGGCGTGGACGCCACCGAGGGCGTGGTCCCAGTCCTCGTCGGAGAAGCCGCCCCGGAAGGCGGCATCGAGCATCTCGCGCACGGCGCGCAGCCGCCCCGCGCCGAGTTCATGGGTGGGGGCGACACGCAGGGAGTCCGTCATGCGCCCCAGTCTGACGCACACCCCTCCTCCCTAACCCCTCAAGAAACATTGACAGGTTAGCCAGAGGCCTGCTTGACTCGCCGCATAACCAGTCAGTCGCACTCAAGGGGTTAGACATGACGATCAGGGCGCAGGTCCACCACCGCACCACCACCGTCCGGGGGCACGAGATCTTCTACCGGGAGGCGGGCCCCGTCGACGCGCCCGTCCTGCTCCTGCTGCACGGCTTCCCGACCAGTTCGCACATGTTCCGCGACCTGATCCCGCGCCTCGCCGACCGCTTCCGCCTCATCGCCCCCGACCACCTCGGCTTCGGCCGCAGCGCGGCGCCGCCGGCGTCCGCCTTCCCCTACACCTTCGCCGCACTGGCCGCCCTCACGGCGGAGTTCACCGAGGCCCTCGGCCTGGACCGGTTCGCCCTCTACGTCCAGGACTACGGCGCCCCCATCGGTCTGCGCCTCGCCCTCGCCCACCCCGAGCGCGTCACCGCGATCGTCACCCAGAACGGCAACGCGTACGAGGAGGGGCTCGGGGCCGAGGCCTGGGCGCCCGTCCTCGCGATGATCGCCGACCGCACTCCGGAGACCGAGAGGCCGGTCCGCGCGATCCGCTCCCTCGACGGCATCAGGTGGCAGTACGAGACGGGCGTCCCGGCCGCGTTCCGCGACCTGCTGAGCCCCGACGCCTGGCACCACGACGCCGCCCTGATGGCCCGCGAGGGTCAGGACGGCATCCAGCTGGACCTGATCGGCGACTACGGCTCCAACGTCGAGCTCTATCCCGCCTTCCAGGAGTACTTCCGCGCGACCCGCGTTCCCCTGCTCGCCGTCTGGGGCGAGGGCGACGAGATCTTCGTCCCGGCGGGCGCCCGGGCGTTCGGCCGCGACCTCCCCGACGCGGAGATCCACCTCCTGCCGACGGGCCACTTCGCCCTGGAGACGCACGCGCCCCGGATCGCCGAGCTGATCGGTGACTTCCTCGCGCGGCGCCTCCCCGTCAGGCCGTAGCCTTCTCCAGGTCGTCGGCCACTCGCCGCACCCAGTCGGTGAAGGCCTCCCGGGGGTGGTCCTCGCCCGCGCACAGGGCCGCGACCTGCGCGTCCGTGAGCCGCTCGGGCCCCGGCACGGTCAGCAGCCGCTGCAGCTCCTTCATCAGGGACGTCATCCGCAGCGCGTCGAGATGCTCGATCGCGTCGACCCCGTGCCCGGGGCCGAGAGTCGTCGAACCAGGCATGTCGTCCTCCTCGTCGAGCAGCCCCCTCCCAGCAGCGTAAGCCCCCCGCATGAGAACCGCCCCCGTCCTGGGTTGGGGGTCCAGGAGGAGGGCGGTGATCGGGGGGAGCTACGGCATCAGCCCATGTGCGGGTAGCCGTACTCGGTCGGCGGGACCAGGGTCTCCTTGATCGCGCGGGTCAGCGTCCAGCGCATCAGGTTCTGCGGGGCGCCGGCCTTGTCGTTCGTGCCGGAGGCGCGGCCGCCGCCGAAGGGCTGCTGGCCGACGACGGCGCCGGTCGACTTGTCGTTGATGTAGAAGTTGCCCGCGGCGAAGCGGAGCTTCTCCATCGCGTCGGCCGCGGCCGCACGGTCACCGGCGATGATCGAGCCGGTCAGCGCGTACGCCGACACCGACTCCATCTGCGCCAGCATCTCCTCGTACCTGTCGTCCTCGTAGACGTGGATCGCGAGGATCGGGCCGAAGTACTCGGTCGTGAAGACCTCGTTCTCCGGGTCGGTGCACGCGATGACCGTCGGACGGACGAAGTAGCCCTCGGAGTCGTCGTAGGTGCCACCGGCGACGATCGTGCAGGTCTCGTCGGCCTTCGCACGGTCGATCGCGGCCTTGTTCTTGGCGAACGAACGCTCGTCGATGACGGCGCCGACGAAGTTCGTCAGGTCGGTGACGTCACCCATCTTGATGCCGTCGACCTCGGCCGCGAACTCCTCCTTGAAGCCGTCGTTCCAGAGGGAGGCCGGGACGTACGCACGCGAGGACGCGGAGCACTTCTGGCCCTGGAACTCGAAGGAGCCGCGGGTCAGCGCGGTCTTCAGGATGGCGCGGTCGGCGCTCGGGTGGGCGACGACGAAGTCCTTGCCGCCGGTCTCGCCGACGATCCGCGGGTACGAGCGGTAGTTCTCGATGTTGTTGCCGACCGTCTTCCACAGGTGCTGGAAGGTCTTGGTCGAACCGGTGAAGTGGATGCCGGCCAGGTCGCGGTGGTTCAGGGCCACCTCGGAGACGGCGATGCCGTCGCCGGTCACCAGGTTGATGACACCCTTGGGCAGACCGGCCTCCTCCAGGAGCTCCATGAGGAGCACGGCGGAGTGGGTCTGGGTCGGGGACGGCTTCCAGACCACCACGTTGCCCATGAGGGCGGGGGCGGTGGGCAGGTTGCCCGCGATGGCCGTGAAGTTGAACGGCGTGATCGCGTAGACGAAGCCCTCCAGCGGGCGGTGGTCCAGTCGGTTCCACACGCCCGGGGAGTTCGCCGGCGGCTGCTCGGCGAGGATCTGCCGGGCGTAGGCGACGTTGAAGCGCCAGAAGTCGACGAGCTCGCAGGGGGTGTCGATCTCGGCCTGCTGCGCGGTCTTGGACTGGCCCAGCATGGTGGAGGCGGCCAGCGTCTCGCGCCAGGGGCCGGCGAGCAGCTCGGCGGCGCGCAGGATGATCGCGGCGCGGTCGTCGAAGGACATGCGCCGCCAGGCCGGGGCGGCGGCAAGCGCGGCGTCGATGGCGTCCTGGGCGTCCTGCTGGGTGGCACCGGCGAAGGTGCCGATGACGGACTTGTGGTTGTGCGGCTGCACGACGTCGACGCGCTCGCCGCCACCCATGCGCTTGACGCCACCGATGGTCATCGGCAGCTCGCGCGGGTTGTCGGCCAGCTCCTTGAGCTTCGCCTCAAGACGGGCGCGCTCGGCGGAACCGGGGGCGTAGCTGTGCACCGGCTCGTTGACCGGAGCGGGGACCTGGGTCACAGCGTCCATGAGTCTCGTAACTCCTTGTGAGGGGTGGGCTCAGCCCTTGGTGAGGATGGAGCGGGCGAAGAAGAGGAGGTTGGCCGGCTTCTCCGCGAGGCGCCGCATGAAGTAGCCGTACCAGTCGGTGCCGTACGCGGTGTACACACGCATCCGGTGGCCCTCGGCGGCGAGCCGGTTCTGCTCCTCGCTCCGGATGCCGTAGAGCATCTGGAACTCGTACTCGTCCAGCTTGCGCCCGGCGCGGCGGGCGAGCTCCTGACCGATGGAGATCAGGCGCGGGTCGTGGGAGCCGATCATCGGGTAGCCCTCGCCCTCCATCAGGATCTTCATGATCCGGACGTAGGCCTTGTCGATCTCGGGCTTGTCCTGGACGGCGACGGAGGCGGGCTCCTTGTAGGCGCCCTTCACGATCCGCACGCGGGAGCCGTTCGCGGCGAGGCGACGGGCGTCCTCCTCGGTGCGGAAGAGGTACGCCTGGATGACGCAGCCGGTCTGCGGGAAGTCCTTCCGGAGCTCCTCGTGGATGGCGAACATCGAGTCGAGGGTGGTGTGGTCCTCGGCGTCCAGGGTCACCGTGGTGCCGATCTCGGCGGCGGCCTCGACGACCGGGCGGACGTTGGCGAGGGCCAGCTCGTGGCCTCCGTCCAGCGCCTGGCCGAACATCGAGAGCTTCACGGACATCTCGGCGCGCTCGCCGAGGCCCAGCTCCTTGAGGCGGCCGATGAGCTCCAGGTACGCGTCGCGCGCGGCGTGGGACTGCTCGACGGTGGTGATGTCCTCGCCGACGACGTCGAGGGTGACCTCAAGACCGCGGCCGGTGATGTCCTGGACGATCGGGATGACGTGCTCGACCGTCTCGCCCGCGATGAACCGGTCGACGACCTGCTTGGTCCCGGGGGCTGCCGACACGAAACGGCGCATCTTGTCGCTGCGGGACGCGGCGAGGATCACGGGACCCAGCACGGGGACCTCCAGAAGGGCAGGGGTGACGAAGGGTGCCTACCCGATCTTTCGTATCCAATCGGGAACAGCACGGAGAACCACCGTGAAACCTAAGGATCGCTCCGATCCTGTGCCATCGACAGCTGTCACGCATCCGTGCGCGGCATCTCATACATATGTCTGAAGGGGTGCGAGAATGGCGCGGTGAAGGGCGATTACCAGGAACTGGTGGACGAGATCTCGGCGCTGCTCGGCGCCCCCGCGACGCTGGAGAACCGCGATTTCGGACTGATCGCCTTCGGCGCCCACGACAGCGACGACGACACGGCGATGGACCCCGTCCGGACGCGGTCGATCCTGACCCGGAAGTCGACCCCGGCGGTCCGCGCCTGGTTCGAGGGGTTCGGCATCACCCGCGCGACCGGCCCGGTCCGCATCCCGGCGGCCCCGGACGCCGGGGTGTTCCGGGACCGCGTCTGCCTGCCGGTACGCCATCGTGGCGTGGTCCTCGGGTACGTCTGGCTGCTCGACGCCGAGCCCGGGCCCACGCACGCCCAGCTCACCGCCGCGATGGAGGTCGCCACCCGGATCGGCGGCCTGCTCGCCGACGAGGAGCGCGCGGGCGCCGACCTCTCGCGCGAGCTGCGGGCCGCCCTGACGGCCGAGCGCGGCTGGCAGTACGACATGGCCCTGGCGGCGCTCCGGGCGGCTCTGGGGCCCAGTGCGGACGGTCTGCACACCGTGGTCTGCGTGACGCCCTGGCGGGGCGAGGCCCCCTCGATCCGGGGGGTCCCCGGCGCGGCGGCCGTCACCACCCTCCCGGAAGGCGAGACCCTCGCGGTCCTCGTACGCCTGCGCACGGCGGAGGACCTCTCCCCCGCCCATACGGCGGCGGAGCGGCTGCGCGCGAACACTCCGGCCGGTATCGCCACCCCCCGGCGGGGTCTCACGGAGCTCCCGGCGGCCTGGCGGGAAGCCAGCACCTCGGCCCGTGCGGCCGCGGCGCAGCCGAAGCTCGGCCCGGTCGCCGAATGGGCCGGGATCGGCCCGTACCGCCTCCTCGCCGCGCTGTATCACCCCGAGATCGACCCCGCCGTCGCGCCGCTGCTCGCACCCGCGCACGCCGAGCTGGCGCGCACAGCCGAGGTGTTCCTCGACCACGCCGGCCAGGCGGGCCGTACGGCGGCCGCTCTCGGCGTCCACCGCCAGACCCTCTACTACCGGCTGTCCCGGGTCGAAGAGCTCACGGGTCTGGACCTGGACGACGGCGAGGACCGCCTTCTGCTCCACATGTCCCTGAAGTCGGCCCGCCTCTAGTCGGGGCCGCCGGCTCCGGTTTATAGGATCTCCCCATGACCACGGGGAGTTGGGCTGCGCCGCCGACGTACACCGAGCAGCTGCTGTACGAGGCAGGGGCGCGCGGGGACCGGACGGCCGTCCTGGACGTCCTCGGGCAGGCCCGCCTCTACGTGCTCCTCCCGCGGCTGCACGCCGACGCGCCGGGCTACACCCCGCCCCTCCCCAGCCGCCGCGACAAGGCCGCACGGCGCACCGTCGTACCGGTGCTCACCGAGGGCATGCTGCCGCCGTGGCACCCGGACTGGGTGTTCAAGCAGACCACCCTGGACAAGCTCGCCGCCGCCTGGCCGCAGGACCGATGGTGGCTCGCGGTCAACCCGGACACCCCGTTCGCGGCCGCCGTGCCGGCCAAGGCCGCCGACCGGCGGGCCTGGCAGGAGTCGGCCGCGCAGGGCGGTGGGCCGGCGCGGCTACGCCTGCTCACCCACGCCGGTGAGCCGCTGCACGGCCCGGTCGCCCACGCCCTCGCGCTCGGCGCGCACCTCGCCGTGCTCAACGGCCTGGTGTGGAACCGGCTCGGCGCCCAGTACGAGGACTACGCCACGGATGTCGCCCGGCTGCGGTCGCCCTGGGCCGTCCACCACCGCGCGGACTTCCGCGACCGGCTGCGGACCCTGATCGCCACCCGGCTCGTCGGCCGGGTCCCGGAGGCCGTCCTGGGGATGCGGCGCCGTCTCACCGCACGCCTTGGCCACCCGCCGTCCGACGCGCAGTGGGCCTCGATGGTCACCGTCGACTTCGAGCGGGACGACCCCTACGGCGGGGACCTGGCCGAGGCCACGGAGTTCCTGCGCCGGATCACGCACTACGAGGGGCGGTTCCGCGTCGACGGCGTCCTCCCGCCGGGCGGCCGGGTCGACACCCTCGCCGCCTTCGACCACGGCCGCGCGGTGAACGTCGTACGGCTGGCGCTCGGCGCCCGCTACTGCGATCCGCAGGAGGCGGAGGACTCCCTGCTCCAGGTCCTCGAACCGGCCCGGCGGGCGTACGGCTCCTGGACCGACTTCTCGCTCGGCTATCTGCTGGCCCGGCTGATCCACTTCGACGAGGGCGACCCCGAGCCGATGTACCAGGAGTCCCTGGCCATCCACCGCGCCCTCACCCACGACCCGTCGAGCCCCTACCGGAACATCCCGTGGTCATGAACTTCCGCCGCAAGCCCGCGCCGCAGGGCGCCCCATGGATCCCGCCGTCCGAGACCGAGCAGTTGCTGCACGAGGCGGTGCTGAGCGGCGACCTCAGAGCGCAGCTGCGCGTCCTCGCAGGGGCCGAGCTCTTCATCGGCGCCCCCAGGGCGGAGGTGGACGCCCAGCCGGACACCGTCTGGTGGCGGCCCCAGCAGGCGCCGAAGGGGCTCCTCGTCCGGCCGGTCGTCACCCGCGGCATGCTGCCGCCCTGGCACCCGGACTGGGTCTTCCACCAGGTCACCCTCGGCTGGGCCGCCGAGTTCGGCTGGCGCGACCCCCGGGTCCTGCTCGCGGTCAACGGCGGCACCCCCGGGGAGCTGCTGCTGTCCGCCACACCGGAGCGGCGCGCGTGGTGGCTGCGCGCGTACGCCGAGGAGGAACGGGGTTCGGGCAACCGCTTCGTCGCCCTGCGGGGCGGCCCCCTGCACGGGCCGCTCGCCTTCGGCCTCGCCTGTGGCGTCCATCTGGCGTTCGGCAACGGCGTCCCGTGGAACGACGTCGGCTCGGTCTACACGGGGTACACCCACGAACTCGACTCGCTCCGCGACAGCTGGGGCGTCACCGACCGCGACGGCTGGCGCAAGCAGTTGGACGCGCTGCTCGACGGGCGCAACAGCCCGCCGGAGCCGGACTTCGTCCTGCGGGTCCGCGAGGAGCTGCGGGTCGCCCGGGGCGCCGTCCCGTCCCCCGACGTGTGGCGCGAGACGGCCGCCGGGCACGCCCAGGACATGGGCGCGAGCCCGGGGACGGTGCGTCACATCGAGGCGCTGGTACGGCGGGTCCTGCGCTACGAGTCCCGGTTCCGCGCCGAAGGGCTGCTGCCGCCGGACGGGCAGGTGCGCAAGACGGTCGCGTACGACTACGGCCGGGCGGTGAACATGGCCCGCTGGGGCCTGTCGGCCCGCTTCTGCGCGCCCCCGGAGGCCGAACAGGCGATCGTCCACGCGGGGGCGCTGGCCCGGTCGGCGTACGGGTCGTGGGAGGAGTACTCGGCCGGTTACGCGCTCGGGCGGGTGCTGCGTTTCGACGGGGAGGAGTACGGCCGGTTCCACGAGGAGAACGTGGCCGCGCACCGCGTCCTGACGGAGCACCAGGGCAGCCCCTGGCGCAACGTCCCCTGGCGCTGAGCCTCGGGGGCGGCGGAACCGGCTACCGCTCCCCCATCAGCACCTTGAGCCGGGTCGGCCGGCAGCGGCGAACACCTGCTGGAGCAGGGCGTCCTTGGAGCCGTGGTGGAAGCCGATCGAGGCGAGGTCGGTGCCCGAGGCGGCGACGATGTCGCGGGCCGTCGTGCGGGCGTACCCCTTCTCCGAGAGGCAGCGCTTGGCCCCGGTCGAGGAGGTCGTCCTTGTGTCCCATGACAGCACTGCACCCGGCCGCCGGACAGTCGTGTAAGACGCTTGTCCAGCGGCCGGGTACGTGAGGCTCCGGCTCCCGGGAGCCCGGGATCAGACCAGGTTGACCGAGCGGGCCGAGGCCGCGCCGATCTCCTCCGCGATCTCGGTGAGCACCACCGGCGGGACCGTGTCGTCCACGGTCAGCACGACGAGGGCCTCGCCGCCCTCCTCCGCGCGCGCCACCTGCATGCCCGCGATGTTCAGACCGGCCTCGCCGAGGATCCGGCCGACGGTGCCGACGACACCCGGGCGGTCCTCGTAGCGCAGCACCACCATGTGGTCGGCGAGGGCCACGTCCACGTCGTACTCGCCGACGGCGACGATCTTCTGGAGGTGCTTGGGGCCGGCCAGTGTGCCGGAGACCGCGACCTCCTCGCCGCTCGCGAGCGTGCCGCGCACGGTGACCACGTTGCGGTGGTCGGGCGACTCGCTGGAGGTCGTCAGCCGGACCTCGACCCCGCGCTCCTGCGCGAAGAGCGGGGCGTTGACGTACGACACGGTCTCGTCGACGACGTCCTCGAACACGCCCTTGAGCGCGGAGAGTTCGAGCACCTTCACGTCGTGCTGGGTGATCTCGCCGTACACCTCGACGTCGAGCCGCGCCGCGACCTCGCCCGCGAGCGCGGTGAAGATCCGGCCGAGCTTCTCGGCGAGCGGCAGACCGGGCTTGACGTCCTCGGCGATGACACCGCCCTGCACGTTGACCGCGTCCGGGACCAGCTCACCGGCGAGCGCGAGGCGCACCGAGCGGGCGACCGCGATGCCGGCCTTCTCCTGGGCCTCGTCCGTGGACGCGCCGAGGTGCGGGGTGCAGACGACCTGGTCGAGCTCGAAGAGCGGGGAGTCCGTGCAGGGCTCCTTCGCGTACACGTCGAGGCCCGCGCCGGCGACCCGGCCCTCCTTGAGCGCCGAGTACAGCGCCTCCTCGTCCACGATCCCGCCGCGCGCGGCGTTGACGATCCGGACGGACGGCTTGACCTTGTGGAGCGCCTCGTCGCCGATGAGACCGAGGGTCTCGGGGGTCTTCGGCAGGTGGACGGTGATGAAGTCGGCGACCTCGAGGAGCTCGTCCAGGGTCAGCAGCTTCACCCCCATCTGGGCGGCGCGGGCCGGCTGCACGTAGGGGTCGTACGCGACGATCTTCATGCCGAACGCGGACATCCGCTGGGCGACCAGGACGCCGATGCGGCCGAGGCCGACGACACCGAGGGTCTTCTCGCTGAGCTCGACGCCCGTGTACTTGGAGCGCTTCCACTCGCCGTTCTTCAGCGCGGTGTTGGCCTGCGGGATGTTGCGCGCGGTGGCGACCAGCAGACCGCAGGCGAGCTCGGCGGCGGTGACGATGTTGGAGGTCGGCGCGTTCACGACCATCACGCCCGCCTTGGTGGCGGAGGAGACGTCGACGTTGTCCAGACCGACACCGGCACGGGCCACGACGCGGAGCTTGTTGGCCGCGGCGATCGCCTCGGCGTCGACCTTGGTCGCGGAGCGGACCAGGATCGCGTCCACGTCGGCGATGGCCGGGATCAGCTCGGCGCGGTCCGCGCCGTTGCAGTGCCGGATCTCGAAGTCCGGGCCCAGGGCGTCGACGGTGGCGGGCGACAGCTCTTCAGCGATGAGTACGACGGGTTTCGAGCTCACGTGAGTCCTCACAGATCCAGTGCGGACGGCCGTCCCGACGGCCGCAGGCGGTGGAGGGGGCTTGCCGCGTGAAAGCGCACGACGCTGTGGGCCTGAACGCGAATGTTGTTGAGAGTGTAGTGCTGGTAAGGCGCTGTTCATGCGCCTCGTTGGAAGGATCACCCGTCCGTGGTTGGACGGGGTGTCCAACGATGTGGACGGGGGCCGGACGCTCTGTCCGGCCCCCGTCCCGAAGGCTTACGCCTCCTCGTCGTTCACCCAGCTCATGAGCTTGCGCAGCTCCTTGCCGGTGGTCTCCAGGAGGTGCTGCTCGTCCTGGGTCTTGTACTCGTTGTACTTCTTCAGACCGCCGTGGTACTCGTCCATCCAGTTCTTGGCGAAGGTGCCGTCCTGGATCTCGGTGAGGACCTTCTTCATCTCGGCCTTGGTGGCGTCGGTGATGATGCGCGGGCCGGTGACGTAGTCGCCCCACTCGGCGGTCTCCGAGACGGACCAGCGCATCTTCTCCAGGCCGCCCTCGTACATGAGGTCGACGATGAGCTTCAGCTCGTGCAGGCACTCGAAGTAGGCGATCTCCGGCTGGTAGCCGGCCTCGACCAGGGTCTCGAAGCCCGCCTTGACCAGCGCGCTGGCGCCACCGCAGAGGACGGCCTGCTCGCCGAAGAGGTCGGTCTCGGTCTCCTCGGTGAAGGTCGTCTTGATGACACCCGCACGCGTGCCGCCGATGGCCTTGGCGTAGGAGAGGGCCAGGGCGAAGGCGCTGCCCGTGGCGTCCTGCTCGACCGCGGCGATCGCGGGGACGCCGCGACCCTCCTCGTACTGACGGCGGACGAGGTGGCCCGGGCCCTTGGGGGCGACGAGCGCGACGTCGACGCCGGCCGGGGGCTTGATGAAGCCGAAGCGGACGTTGAAGCCGTGCGCGAAGAAGAGGGCGTCGCCGTCCTTCAGGTTCGGCGCGATCGACTCCTCGTAGACCTGGGCCTGGATCGGGTCCGGGATCAGGATCATGATGACGTCGGCCTCGGCGGCGGCCTCGGCGGGCGTGACCACGCGCAGACCCTGCTCCTCGGCCTTGGCCTTGGACTTGGAGCCCTCGTGCAGACCGACGCGGACGTCGACACCCGAGTCACGGAGCGACAGCGCGTGGGCGTGGCCCTGGCTGCCGTAACCGATCACCGCGACCTTGCGGCCCTGGATGATGGACAGGTCGGCGTCGTCGTCGTAGAACAGCTCGGCCACTGGGAATCTCCTTGATGTGCTGGTGTTGCGTCCCACCGTACGGCGGGGAGCGGGAGGAAGGTTTTCGGGTCTCGCCAGGCGGACCGCCGTCGTGGACGGACGGTCAGCCGGGGTCGACGGTCAGGCGCTGCGGTCGAGGGCCCGCAGGGAGCGGTCCGTGATGGACCGCGCACCACGCCCTATGGCGATCGTGCCGGACTGCACGAGCTCCTTGATGCCGAACTGCTCCAGCATCTTGAGCATCGCGTCGAGCTTGTCACTCGAACCGGTGGCCTCGATGGTGACGGCCTCGGGAGAGACGTCCACGGTCTTGGCGCGGAACAGCTGGACGATCTCGACGATCTGGGAGCGGGTCTCGTTGTCGGCGCGGACCTTCACCAGGACGAGCTCGCGCTGGATCGCGGCGCTGGGCTCGAGTTCGACGATCTTCAGGACGTTGACCAGCTTGTTGAGCTGCTTGGTCACCTGCTCCAGGGGCAGGTCCTCGACATTCACCACGATCGTGATGCGGGAGATGTCGGGGTGCTCGGTGACACCGACGGCGAGGGAGTCGATGTTGAACCCGCGGCGCGAGAAGAGCGCGGCGATCCGGGCGAGGATGCCAGGGGTGTTCTCCACCAGGACGGAGAGCGTGTGCCTAGTCATGTGCGTCGTTCCTCTTCCTACGGCTCTCGGTCTCAGTCGTCTTCGTTGTCGCCGAAGTCGGGGCGGACGCCCCGGGCGGCCATGACCTCGTCGTTGGAGGTGCCGGCGGCGACCATCGGCCAGACCTGGGCGTCCTCGTGGACGATGAAGTCGATCACGACCGGGCGGTCGTTGATGGCGTTGGCCTCTTCGATGACCTTGTCCAGGTCGGCCGGGTCCTCGCAGCGCAGCGCGACACAGCCCATGGCCTCGGACAGCTTGACGAAGTCGGGGACGCGGGTGCCCTTGTTCGCCTGGATGTCGTCGGGACCGGAGTGCAGGACGGTGTTGGAGTAACGCTGGTTGTAGAAGAGGGTCTGCCACTGGCGGACCATCCCGAGGGCGCCGTTGTTGATGATGGCGACCTTGATCGGGATGTTGTTGAGCGCGCAGGTGACCAGCTCCTGGTTGGTCATCTGGAAGCAGCCGTCGCCGTCGATCGCCCAGACCGGGCGGTCCGGCATGCCGGCCTTGGCGCCCATGGCGGCGGGGACCGCGTAGCCCATGGTTCCGGCGCCGCCGGAGTTCAGCCAGGTGGCCGGCTTCTCGTAGTCGATGAAGTGGGCGGCCCACATCTGGTGCTGGCCGACGCCGGCCGCGTAGATGGTGTCGGCGGGGGCGAGCTGGCCGATGCGCTGGATGACCTGCTGCGGCGAGAGGCTGCCGTCCTCCGGCATGTCGTAGCCGAGCGGGTAGGTCTCGCGCCAGCGGTTCAGGTCGCTCCACCAGGCGGTGTAGTCGCCCTTGTTGCCCTCGCTGTGCTCGGCCTGGACGGCCTGCACCAGGTCGGCGATGACCTCGCGGGCGTCACCGACGATCGGGACGTCGGCGGTGCGGTTCTTGCCGATCTCGGCCGGGTCGATGTCGGCGTGGACGATCTTGGCGAAGGGGGCGAAGCTGTCCAGCTTGCCGGTGACGCGGTCGTCGAAGCGGGCTCCGAGGGCGACGATCAGGTCGGCCTTCTGCAGCGCGGTGACGGCGGTGACCGCACCGTGCATGCCCGGCATTCCCACGTGCTGCGGGTGGCTGTCGGGGAACGCGCCCAGCGCCATCAGGGTGGTGGTGACGGGGGCGCCGGTGAGCTCGGCGAGGACCTTCAGCTCGGCGGTGGCGCCGGCCTTCAGGACGCCGCCGCCGACGTACAGGACCGGCCGCTTGGCGGCGTTGATGAGCTTGGCCGCCTCGCGGATCTGCTTGGCGTGCGGCTTGGTCACCGGGCGGTAGCCGGGCAGGTCGGTCTGCGGCGGCCAGCTGAAGACCGTCTTCGCCTGCAGGGCGTCCTTGGCGATGTCGACCAGGACGGGCCCGGGACGGCCGGTGGAGGCGATGTGGAAGGCCTCGGCGATCGTCCGCGGGATGTCGTCGGCCTTGGTGACCAGGAAGTTGTGCTTGGTGATCGGCATCGTGATGCCGCAGATGTCCGCCTCCTGGAAGGCGTCGGTGCCGATCGACTTCGACGCGACCTGGCCGGTGATCGCGACGATCGGGACGGAGTCCATGTGGGCGTCGGCGATCGGGGTGACCAGGTTGGTCGCGCCGGGACCGCTGGTCACCATGCAGACGCCGACCTTGCCGGTGGCCTGGGCGTAGCCGGTGGCGGCGTGGCCCGCGCCCTGCTCGTGGCGAACGAGGATGTGGCGCACCTTCTGCGAGTCCATCAGCGGGTCGTAGGCCGGGAGGATGCAGCCACCGGGGAGGCCGAAGATGGTGTCCGCCCCCACTTCCTCGAGAGAACGGATGAGGGACTGCGCACCCGTGACGTGCTCGACGGTGGTGGCGGACTGTCCGCCGTTACGGGTCCGCGGCTGCGGATGGTGCCCGGTGGCCTGCTCGGTCATCAGCATTCTCTTCTCGAGGCAGAGGGTTTTTGCGAGTGTTTTGCGAGGGTTTGGCGGGAGCCGGTGCAACAAAAAACCCCTCGTGCCGGGAGGCAAGCGAGGGGAGCGCGTCGGATGCGTTCAAAGCCGGGCTGTCGTGGCCCTGGCTTCAGCCGACGCGCTTTCCAAGTACGAGAATTCGGGTGCGCATGGCACTGACCCTCTCCCCGACGCACTACCAGTGTCAAGTGGGTGGGACAGGCGTCTCATTATTTGAGCGGATCGAGGGACGCGGCACGCCGTTGGCGAGCGTCGCGCCGCTGCCCAGCGTCGCGCCGTTGCCGACGGGAACCGCCGCGCCGCCGGGGAGCGGGTACTCGTCGCGGACCAGGGCGCGACGGAGCCGGTACTCGTCGAGCGGACCCGAGAAGGCCACGCCCTGGCCGTGGGTGCAGCCCATGGCGCGCAGGGCGAGGACCTGCTCGGGGACGTCCACCCCGTCGGCGACGGACTGGAGTCCGAGGTCGGAGGCGATGCGGAGCAGTCCGCTCGTGATCTTGCGGAGCCGGGCGGATTCGACCACCCCCTCGACGAGGCCCCGGTCCAGCTTCAGGACGTCGACGGGCAGGCGGCGCAGGGCGTTGATCGCCGCGTAGCCGCTGCCGAAGCCGTCCAGGGCGATCCGTACACCCAGGCGGCGCAGCGCGACCAGGCGCTGTTCCAGGTCGTCGAAGGAGACTCGGGGGTCATTGTCCGCCAGCTCGATCATCAGGGAGCCGGAGGGGAGCCCGTGGCGGGTCAGCAGCGCCTCCACGGAGCCGAGGGGCAGGGAGCGGTCGAGCAGCCGGCGGGCCGGGAGCCGGACGGAGACCGGTGTCCGGTGGCCGAGACCGGCGCGCTCGGCTGCCTGCTCGACGGCGTGCTCCAGGAGCCAGCGGCCGAGCTCGGCGATGCGGTCGCCGTCCTCGGCGACCCGCAGGAACTCGGCGGGGGTGAAGAGGATGCCCTGTGCGGAGCGCCAGCGGGCCTGGGCGGCGACGGCGGTGATCCGCCCGGTGGCGAGGTCCACCACGGGCTGGTGGAGCAGGGCGAACTCGCCGTCGTCCAGTGCGGTGCGCAGCCGGCTGGCCAGCTCGGTCCTGCGGACGATCTCGGCCTGCATCTGCGGGGCGTACATCTCGACGCGGTCCTTGCCCGCGGCCTTGGCCCGGTACATGGCCAGGTCGGCGTTGCGCAGCAGGTCCCCGGCGCTGATGCCGGGCTCGGCGAAGGCGACGCCGATGGAGGCGGCGACCCGCACCTCGTTCCCGCCCTCGACGCGGTACGGCTGGGAGAGCGTGAGGCGCAGCCGGTCGGCGATCTCGTGGACCTGGCACTCTCGGGCGACGCGGTCCCGCGAGCCGTCGCCCAGGATGAGCGCGGCGAACTCGTCGCCGCCGAGCCGGGCGGCGGTGTCCCCGGCCCGGACGGAGTCCTGGAGGCGGCGGGCGGCCTGGACGAGCAGTTCGTCCCCGGCCTGGTGGCCGAGGCGGTCGTTGACGGCTTTGAAGCCGTCCAGGTCGATGAAGAGCACGGCGGTGCCGGGGTCGGAGGCGCGGCGGCCGGCGAGGGCCTGGCGGACGCGCCGGGTGAACAGCGCGCGATTGGGCAGGTCGGTGAGCGGGTCGTGCTCCGCGTTGTGCTGCAACTGGGCCTGGAGGCGGACCCGTTCGGTGACGTCCCGGCTGTTGAAGATCAGCCCGCCCTGGTGCCGGTTGACGGTGGACTCGACGTTGAGCCAGTCGCCGCGGCCGGAGCGGAAGCGGCACTCGATCCGGGTGGTCGGCTCCTCCGAGGGGGGAGCGGCGAGGAAGCGGCGGACCTCGTGCACGACCCCGCCGAGGTCCTCGGGGTGGATGAGGGAGGCGAGCTCCTCGCCGATCAGGTCCTCGGCCTCGCGGCCGTAGACCCCCGAGGCGGCCGGGCTGACGTAGCGGAGTATGCCGGTCGGCGCGGCGATCATGATGACGTCGCTGGAGCCCTGCACCAGGGACCTGAAGTGGTTCTCCTTCTGGGCCAGTTCGTGGGTGAGGGCGATGTTGTCGAGGAGCATGATGCCCTGGCGCACGACCAGGGCGAGCACGACCGTGCAGCCGGTGAGGACGACGACGCGGTCCACCCGGCGGCCCTCGACCACGTTGTACAGGATGCCGAGGGTGCAGACGGCGGCGGCGAGGTACGGCGTGAGCGCGGCCAGCGAGCCCGCGACGGGGCGGCTGTGGTGGCGCTGGGCGCGCGCGGTGACGGCGCCCGGGACGGGGCGGCTCGCGCCCCAGGGGGCGTACGCGAGGAGCAGCGAGCCCGCGAACCAGCCAGCGTCGAGGAGCTGGCCCGAGGTGTAGTTCTCGCGGAGCAGCGGGGAGGTGAAGAGGGCGTCGCACAACACGGTGAGGGCGAGGGCGGCGATGGCCGTGTTCGTCGCGGAGCGGTTGAGCTGCGAGCGGCGGAAGTGCAGGGCCAGGACCATGCTGACGAGCACGATGTCGAGCAGCGGGTACGCCAGGGTGAGCGCGGCCCTGGCCACGCTCTCGCCCTGGAAGTGGGCGGTGTGCGCGAGGGCGAGGCTCCAGGAGAGCGTGAGCAGGGAGCCGCCGATGAGCCAGGCGTCGAGGGCGAGGCAGACCCAGCCGGCCCGGGTGACCGGCTTCTTGGCCAGGACCAGCAGGCCGACGATCGCGGGCGGGGCGAAGAGCAGGAAGAAGAGGTCGGCCAGGGACGGGCTGGGCACGTCCTCGCGGAGCACGACTTCGTACCAGCCCCAGATGGCGTTCCCGGCGGCGGCCATCCCGGAGGAGAAGGCGAAGAGCAGCCAGGCGGGGCGGAAGCGGTTCTCGTGCACGCGCGCGTAGAGGAAGCAGGAGACGGCGGCGGCGAAGGCGGCGGCGCTGAGGCCGAAGTCGCCCATGACCAGGGCGAGCCGCTCGGAGCCCCAGCCGAGAGCGGCGCCGGTCGCGTACCCCGCGCAGATCAGCCCGAGGACGACCTGGGTGACGATCGCGGGGATCCCGGAGCGCACGGGCCCGCGCCGGGCCTGCCCGGGCCCGGGGAGGGCACCGCCGCCGCCCGCGACGTGACCGCGCTCGATCAGCGCGCCGGGGGCGTTCACCGACCTCGCCGCCCTTCCGTGCGCGCGGTCACGGCCGGCTCCCCGTCCGGAGGTGCCGGGGGCGCCGCCCTGGGTCCCGTGCGCGTCGGCACCCGGGGGTCCCGTAACGCGATCGGTGCCCGGTTCCGCGTCGGCGCCGCGCCGGTCGGTCTGGGCGGGGAGGGCGGTCGCGCCCCTCTGCCCGCGGCGGCGGGCGCCCGGCGAGGGCGGCCCGGTGTCGTCGTCGCGCGCGAGGGTCGTCGACGGCGGTCCCGCCGCGTCGGATCGTCGGTCCATCGGCCGTACATCACCCGTCGCCCCCCTCGGAATCTGGTGACCCGTCACTTCGCTCCCCGGCGTCAGCTCGTACTCGACGCAAGTCCCCCGCTTCGGGACGATACACCAGGACCGTCACTCAGGGACAGGGTTGCTGTACTCTCCGTGACTGCCTGGGAGTTCACGGCGGGCGCACCGAGGGGGCGCGCGGGCCCGGCCCGGCGGTTCAGGTGGTCCGGACCACGTTCGCCGGCCGCTCCCCCGCCACGAAGCGGGTGAGTTGGGCGGCGATCAGCCGCTTGGCCCGGGGCATGAACGCCGAAGTGGAACCGCCGACATGGGGACTGACCAGAACACCGGGAGCGTGCCACAACGGGTGGCCCGACGGCAGCGGTTCGGGGTCGGTGACGTCGAGCGCGGCGGTGATCCGGCCGCTCTCGACCTCCTTGAGCAGAGCGGCGGTGTCCACCACCGGACCTCGGGCGACGTTCACCAGCAGGGCGCCGTCCCTCATCCGGGCGAGAAAGCCCGCGTCGGCGAGGTGCCGGGTCTCGGCGGTGAGCGGAGTGGAGAGCACGACCACGTCGGCCTGCGGCACCAGGGCGGCCAGCTCCGTGAGGGGCTGGACGGGACCGCGCTCCGTGGTGCGTGCGGAGCGCGCGACGCGCACCACCCGCGCGCACTCGAAGGGCGCGAGCCGGTCCTCGATGGCGGCGCCGATGGACCCGTACCCCACGATCAGGACGGACTTGTCGGCGAGCGCGGGGTAGAAACCGGCCCGCCACTCCTCCTTGTCCTGGCCGCGCACGAACCCGGGGATTCCCCGGAGCGAGGCGAGGATCAGGGCGAGGGTGAGCTCGGCGGTGCTGGCCTCGTGGACGCCCTTGGCGTTGCACAGGTCCACGCCCGGGCGCAGCGAGCCGAGCCCGGGCGTCACGTGGTCCGTGCCGGCCGAGAGCGTCTGCACGACACGGACCGCGCTCATCCCGGCGAGCGGGCGGACGGCGATCTCCGTGCCCTTCATGTACGGGACCACGTAGAAGACGCAGCGCGCCGGGTCGGCGGGAAAGTCCGGACCGCCGTCCCAGAAGCGGTAGTTCAGGCCGGACGCGCCCGGTTCGGGAAGCCCGTCGATCTCGTCGGCCGGAATCGGAAGCCACACGTCAGCGGTCGTCTCATCGAGTGTCATGACCGGGAGGCTATGCGAAGAATCCCGGCCGCCATTGGTTACTTTGGGGGACGGCACAGGGAGGGGTACCGGCAGGTGGAGCGCAGGACTATCGGGGCGGCGGCGCTCGACGTGGGCGCGGTCGGCCTGGGCTGTATGCCGATGAACTGGGCCTACAGCTGCTCACAGCAGCGCGGCGACCGGTCGCTGCGCACGGTGCACGCGGCGCTGGACGCCGGGGTGAGCCTGCTCGACACCGCCGACATGTACGGGCCGTTCACCAACGAGCTGCTGGTGGGGCGGGCCTTGAAGGGGCGCCGGGCGGAGGCGTTCGTCTCGACCAAGTGCGGTCTGCTGGTGGGCGATCAGCACGTGGTGGCCAACGGCCGTCCCGGGTATGTGCGCAGGGCCTGCGACGCGTCGCTGCGGCGGCTGCAGACGGACGTGATCGATCTCTACCAGCTGCACCGGGCCGATCCCGAGGTGCCGGTCGAGGAGACCTGGGGCGCGCTGGCCGACCTGGTGTCCGCGGGCAAGGTGCGGGCCCTCGGTTTCTGCGCGGTCGGGGCGCGGGCGGCCCGGCGCGGGACGGCGGTCGATGTGTTCGAGGGAACGATTCGGCAGCTGGAACGGATCCAGCAGGTGTTCCCGGTGAGCGCGGTGGAGGCCGAGCTGTCGGTCTGGTCGCCGGAGGCGCGGGCACGGCTGCTCCCGTGGTGCGAGGCGCGGGGCGTGGGGTTCCTGGCCGCGATGCCGCTGGGGAACGGGTTCCTGACCGGGACGCTGACGCCGGGTGGCGGTTTCGAGCCGGACGACCCGCGGGCCCGGCACCCCCGCTTCACCGCCGAGATGATGGCCGCGAACCAGCCGCTGGTGGCGGGGCTGCGGCGGGTGGCGGCGCGGCACGGGCAGGGCGTCACTCCGGCGCAGGTCGCGCTGGCGTGGGCGCTGGCGCAGGGGCCGCACGTGGTGCCGATCCCGGGCGCGAAGCGGGAGTGCTGGGCGGTGGAGAACGCGCGGGCGGCCGAGCTCGTGCTGACGGCCGCGGACCTGGCGGAGATCGCGGGGCTGCCGGGACCGCGCGGATCGTGGGACTGAGGGGCGGGCCGTAGGGCGGAGGCCGCAGGGCTGGAGGCGCGGGCCGCGGGGCGGAGACTGCGGGGCCGCGGCGATGAGAGGCGGGCCCGCGGGGCTGGAGGCGCGGGCCGCGGGGCTGGAGGCGCGGGCCGCGGGGCTGGAGGCGCGGGCCGCGGGGCCGCGGGACTGGAGGCCGCGGATCGGGGGGCTGCGGGCGCGGACGGGAACCTTCTCGGGCCCGGCGGTGTATCAAGGGTAGGGAGCGCCGCTTGAAGGGATCGGGACCGTGGGCCGAGCTTTCGTGGGAGCTGTGGGAGCCGCCGCCGTACTGGGGCTGCTGACCGGGTGTACGTCGGACGGGGGCGGGGGCGGGGCGTCACCGCCCTCCCCGTCCACCTCCGCCTCGGCGTCGGCGGAGGCGTCGGCGTCGGCGTCGGCGTCCGGGACGGGATCGGGGCCGCCGGGCGCGCCGGGCTCCGTGCGCGTCGCCGGGACGCTGACCGAGGACCTGGAGTCGCCGTGGGGCGTGGCCGCCCTGCCGGACGGTGACCTCCTCGTCGCCTCGCGCGACGAGCGCACGATCACCCGCGTCGACGCGCAGACCGGGCGGAAGACGCCGGTCGGCGAAGTGCCGGGGGTGGCCCCCGGCGGAGAGGGCGGGCTCCTGGGCCTCGCCGTGCGGGACGGCCAGGTCTACGCGTACCTGACGGCCGCGTCGGACAACCGCATCGTCCGCATGCCGTACGGAGGCGGGGCAGGGGACCGGCTCGGCGCGGCGCAGGTGGTCCTCTCGGGCATCCCGAAGGGGACCGTGCACAACGGCGGGCGGATCGCGTTCGGCCCGGACGGGATGCTCTACGCGGGGACGGGCGAGCGGGGCGAGACGGGGCTCGCGCAGGACCGCGGGTCGCTGGGCGGCAAGATCCTGCGGATGACGCCGGAGGGCCGGCCGGCGCCGGGCAATCCGTTCCCGGACTCGGTGGTCTATTCGTACGGGCACCGCAATGTGCAGGGCCTGGCCTGGGACGCGGACGGGCGGCTGTGGGCGGCCGAGTTCGGACAGAACACCTGGGACGAGCTGAACCGGATCGAGGCCGGGAAGAACTACGGCTGGCCGGCCGTGGAGGGCATCGCGAAGGAAGCCGGCTATGTGGACCCGGTGGCCCAGTGGCGGACGGACGAGGCCTCGCCGAGCGGCATCGCGTACGCGGAGGGCGCGATCTGGATGGCGGGGCTGAGGGGCGAGCGTCTGTGGCGGATCCCGGTGTCCGGAGCGGAACGCTCCGGGGATCCCGAGGCGTTCCTCGTGGAGGAGCACGGCCGGCTGCGCACGGTCCTGGCGGCGGGTGACGGCCGGCTCTGGCTGACGACGAGCGAGACCGACACCCGGGGCACGCCCGGACCCGGCGACGACAAGATCCTCCGGCTGGAGGTGCGGTAGGGGACGACGGGGCGGTGTCCCCTAAGGCGTCGGTTCCAGGAGGCGGAGGCGGTGGGTGAGGGCGGCGGCCTCGCCCCGGCCGGAGACGCCGAGCTTGGCCAGGATGTTGGAGACGTGGACGCTCGCCGTCTTCGGGGAGATGAAGAGCTCCTCGGCGATCTGGCGGTTGGTGCGCCCGGCGGCGACCAGGCGCAGGACGTCCTGTTCCCGGGGTGTCAGGCCGAAGGCGTCGTCGTCCGGCGCCGGTTCCGGGGCGCGGTCCGGGGGGTTGAGCGGGAGGCGGGCGCGGGCGGCCAGGAGCTCGACGTCCTCGCGCAGCGGGTGCGCGGCGAGGCGGACGGCGGTGGAGTGGGCCTCGCGGAGCAGTGCGGCGGCCTCGTCGCGCCGGCCGCCCTCGGCGAGCAGGGCGTCGGCGAGCCGGTGGCGGGCGAGGGCGAGGAGGTAGGGGCGGTCCAGGGGCTCGTAGGCGGCGACGGTCTCCGTCCAGCGGTCGACCCGGTGGCGGCCCTCGGCGCGGTCCAGCTCGGCGGAGGTGTGGCGGGAGTACGCCTCCCAGACGGGCGCCGGGGCCGCCAGGCCGCGCGCGCAGCGGCGGAGCAGGGCGAGGGTCTCGGCCCGGCCCTCCTCGGCGGCGGGCAGGCCGACCGCGTCGGCCTCGGCGGTGGCGGCGCTGAGGAGCAGCGGCCAGGCCTCGCGGTGGGTGCCGGGCGGGAAGCCGGTGTCGACGGCGGTGGCGAGCACGGTCCGTACGTCCTGGATCCGGCCTCCGGCGGCGGCGATGCTCAGTTCCACCTGTCGTCTCGGGACGACGTACTGCGGCATGGGGTCCGAGTCGCCCAGGTACTCACGGGCGACGTCCAGTTGGGCGGCGGCCGTGGTGAGCTCGCCCCGGGTGACGGCGAGTTGGGCGAGGCGGAGGGCCGCGGAGCCGCGCGGCTTGGAGCTGTTCCCGAAGCGCTCCAGCCACTCGCAGTTGCGCTGTGCCTCGTCCCAGAGCCCCAACGAGAGCTGGGACTCGGCCTGGTTGGCGCGGATCCAGCCCTGGCTGTCGAGCAGACCGTGGGTGCGGGCGAGGCGGAGGCCCTCCTCGGTGACGTCGACGGCCTCGCGGGAGCGGCCGAGGTTCTCCAGGACGTGGGAGAGGTTGACGTGGGCGCGGGAGCACTCGTGGAACAGGCCGAGGGCGCGGGTGCGGTCGCGGGTCTCGTACATGGTGGCGAGCCCGGCCTCGCGGTCGCCGGCGCTGACCTGGAGGGTGCCCAGGGTCAGGCGGGCGCCGAGTTCGATGGCCTCGTTCTTGACGAGCCGGGCGTACTCCACGGCCCGTTCGGCGGCGGCCAGGCTCTCGGGGCCGGGCCTGTGCAGCATGCCCCAGCCGGCGGCCACGACGAGGACGCGGGCGTGGACGGCGGACGGCGGGAGCCCCTTGACGAGTTCCTGGGCGGTGGCGATCTCGGCCCAGCCGTCGGAGCGGCCGAGGCCGGAGACGATGCGGGACCGCTCGCACCAGAACCAGGCGGCCCGCAGCGGGTCGCTCCCGCCGCCTTCCTCGGCGGAGTCGAGGAGCCGCAGCGCCATCTTGCCGATCTTCAGGGCGCGTTCGCGTGCGCCGGAGAAGCGGGCGGCGATCGCGGCCTCGGCGAGCAGGTCGAGATAGCTCAGCGGGGTGGTGGTGGGGTCGCAGCCGCACGCGGGGTAGGCCTCGACGTAGTCGATGGGCCGCAGCGAGTCGCGGACCGCGGTGGGGACCTCGTCCCACAGCTCCATGGCCCGCTCCAGCAGGCTCAGTTGCTCGGCGTGGGCGTAGCGCTTGCGCGTCTCGACGGAGGCGCGGAGCACGGCGGGCAGCGCCTTGGCGGGGTCGTGGGCGTGATACCAGTAGGTGGCGGTCCTGGTCACCCGTTCGTCGGCGCGGACCAGCGCGGGATCGGCCTCCAGGGCCTCGGCGTACCGCCGGTTGAGGCGGGAGCGCTCGCCGGGCAGCAGGTCGTCGCTGACGGCCTCGCGGACCAGGGAGTGCCGGAAGCGGTAGCCGTCGCCGTCGGGGACGGCGAGCAGGATGTTGGCGCCGACGGCGGCCCGGAGCGCCTCGATGAGGTCGTCCTCGGAGAGCCGGGCGACCGCAGCGAGCAGCGCGTACTCGACGGTGGAGCCGCCCTCGGCGACGATCCGGACGACCCGCTGGGCGTCCTCGGGCAGCGTCTCGACCCGGACGAGCAGCAGATCGCGCAGGGAGTCGCTGAGGGCGCCGGGGGCGCAGCC
Organism: Streptomyces sp. NPDC090127; assembly: GCF_044746945.1. NCBI lineage: Bacteria > Bacillati > Actinomycetota > Actinomycetes > Kitasatosporales > Streptomycetaceae > Streptomyces > Streptomyces sp. NPDC090127. Next base: position 239,098 of record NZ_JBIVDE010000001.1, read on the forward strand.
GGCCTCGTGGGAGACGACGAGCTCCTCGACGAAGAAGGCGTTGCCGTCGGAGCGGTCGAAGACCTCGTCGACGAGGCCGGCGTCCGGTTCGGCGGCGAGGATGCCGGTGAGCTGACGGCGTACCTCGGCGCGGGTGAAGCGGGCGAGTTCGATGCGGCGGATCGTCCGCAGCCGGTCGAGTTCGGCCAGCAGGGGGCGCATCGGGTGACGGCGGTGGATGTCGTCGGAGCGGTAGGTGGCGACGACGACGATGCTGCCCCGGCGCAGGGTGCGCAGCAGGTAGGTCAGGAGGTGCCGGGTGGACGCGTCGGCCCAGTGGAGGTCCTCCAGGACGAGCACGATCGTACGGTCGTGGGCGAGGCGCTCCAGGAGCCGTACGGTCAGCTCGAAGAGGCGGGCGGTGGAGTCCTCGTGGGACGGCTCGTGGCTGCCGACGTCGCCGAACTCCGGGAGGAGCCGGGCGAGTTCCCCCTCCTGGCCGGCCGCCGCCGCGGCCAGTTCGTCGGGGAGGCGGCGGCTCAGCGCGCGCAGGGCCGTGGAGAAGGGCGCGAACGGCAGCCCGTCCGCGCCGACCTCGACACAGCCGCCGACGGCGACGTACGCGCCCCGGTCGCAGGCCGCCGCCACGAACTCCTCGACGAGCCGCGTCTTGCCGACGCCGGCCTCGCCGCCGACGAGCAGCGCCTGGGGCTCGCCGGCGGTGGCGCGGGCGAGGGCGTCGGTCAGGGCGGCGATCTCACCGGCCCTGCCGACGAACACGGGACTGACTGACCTGGTCTCCACGGCGCCGAGCATCGCACAGCCGTCCGGTCCTGCGCCCGGAAGGGTCACGCGGCCCGGGCGAAGCGGCTGCGTACCGGCCCCACCCGCCCCTCCGTATCGTGATCGCCGGACCGGGCGGCCTCGGCGGCCCGCCGCGCCGTGACGGCCTGCCGGGTCAGGCGCTGGGCGGCGGCCTCACGGACGAGCTCGGCGTGGTGCAGGCGGTTCATCTCGTACGCGAACATGTCGTTCTCCCCTGGTGTCGGTATCGCTCCGTGCGATGCCTCCACTCTCGTGGGCCAGGGGGTACGACCACATCGGGCGAGTGCCGCATGTTCGGGGTACGGGGGTCCTTAGGGGGGCCGCGGCGGGGACCTAGGCGGACCCGGGGCTTCCCGCGGACGATCTAGGGTGCGGTCGGGAGGCTCAGGAAGAGGTCGAAGTACATCCCCGTCGACAGGAACACGCCGATCGCGCCCAGGACGGCACCGGCGACGGCCACGGCGCGGACCCAGGCCGGCCGCTGCGGGCGGACCAGGACGAGCACGGCGACGATCAGGGCGAGGAGTGCGAAGACGCCGTTGACGAGGGCGGTGGCGTGCCAGGCGTCGGCGTAGATCTCGTTGATCTGCTGGGCGGCCGTGCCGCCCTGGGCCTTGATCTGGCCGACGAGCGTCTCGCGCTCGCTGCTGACCTTGCCCACCCAGGTGCCGGTGAGGGCGGCGAGCCCGAGCCCGACGGAGACGACGGCGGCGGCACCCGCGCCGATCCCGTCCCCGGCGGCGACGGCCGGAACGTCCCCGGCCTCGTCCGGCTCGTCGGCGTCGTCGAGCTCGTCGTCCAGCTCGCCGTCCAGCTCCCTGTCCCGCGTCTCGTCCGACTCCTCGACCGGTTCCACGGTCTGCGCCGCGTCGGCCCGCTCGTCGGTCCCGTTGGTCTTCTCCGTCTTGATAGTCATGCGCCGCACGCTAGGTGCCGCGTATGAGAGGCGTCTTAAGACGGGGTATCCCACGGCCGGGACGCGTCAGGGCGTCTTCTCCTCCACGACCGTCACCGTGACGCGCTGAGCCGGTATGGCGGCCTCGGTCACGTCCACCGTCGTCGCCTCGTCGCGGGCGTCGGCGGCGGCCCTGCACTCGGGCGGTTCGATGCTGATGCGGGGCATACGGCGGTCGAGCCAGCGCGGCAGCCACCAGTTGGCGCCGCCGAGCAGGTGCATGAGGGCGGGGACGAGGAGGGTGCGCAGGACGAAGGCGTCCAGGGCGACGGCCGCCGCCAGGGCGATGCCGAACATCGCCACGACCCGGTCGCCGGAGAGCACGAAGGCGAGGAAGACGGAGATCATGATGACCGCCGCCGAGTTGATCACGCGGCTGGTCTCGGCGAGCCCGACCCGGACCGCCCGTCGGTTGTCGCCGGTCTCCAGCCACTCCTCGTACATCCGGCTGACCAGGAAGACCTGGTAGTCCATGGAGAGCCCGAAGAGCACGGACACCATGATCACCGGCAGGAAGGGTTCGATCGGTCCCGCGCTGCCGAGGCCGAGCAGCTCGCTCCCCCAGCCCCACTGGAAGATCGCGACGACGATGCCGAAGGCGGAGGCGACGGCGGCCACGTTCATCAGCGCGGCCTTCAGCGGGATGCCGATGGACCGGAAGGCGACCAGGAGCAGCAGACAGCCGAGGGCGACGACGACGCCGACGAAGAGCGGCAGCTTGCCCACGATGATCTCGGCGAAGTCGTCGTACGAGGCGGTGACCCCGCCGACGTGCACGTCGAGCGAGGTGCCCCGCTCGGCCGTGGGCAGCACGTCCGCGCGCAGCCGGTCGACCAGCTCGCTGGTGGCCTTGGACTGCGGTGAGGAGTCCGGTACGACGGTCAGGACGGCGGTGTCCCCCGCGCTGTTGTACGCGACCGGGGAGACCGACTCGACGCCCTTGGTGTTCGCCAGCGCGGTCGGCAGCTCGCCGAGCGCGACCCGGTCGTCGGCGCCGTCGATCTGGGCGACGAGGGTGAGCGGGCCGTTGACGCCGGGCCCGAAGCCGTCGGCGAGCAGGTCGTAGGCCTGCCGGGTGGTGGCGGTGGCCGGGCCGTTGCCCTGGTCGGAGGTGCCGAGGTGGAGCGCGAAGGTCGGTACCGCGAGGACGCCCATGACGATGGCGGCGACCAGGCCGAGCAGCTTGGGGTGGCGCTCCACGAAGGCGGACCAGCGGGCGGCGAAGCCGGTCGGCAGCTCGGGCTGCGGCCCGTGCTCGGCGAGCTGTCGGCGCTCGCGCCGCGACAGCGCCCGCATGCCGATGAGGGAGAGCAGCGCCGGGAGGAGGGTGACGGACGCGGCGACCGTGAGGACGACGGTCAGCGAGGCGGCGATGGCGACGCCGTTGAGGAAGCTGAGCCGCAGTATCAGCATGCCGAGCAGCGCGATACAGACGGTGGCGCCCGCGAAGAGGACGGCCCGGCCGGTGGTGGCGACGGCGATCCGCGCGGATTCGGGCACCGGGAGCCCGCGTTTGAGGCCCTTGCGGTGGCGGGTGACGATGAAGAGCGCGTAGTCGATGCCGACGCCGAGGCCGATGAGCATGCCGAGCATGGGGGCGAAGTCGGCGACGGTCATCACATGGCCGAGGAGCACGATCCCGGAGTACGCGATGCCGACGCTGACGAGCGCGGTGGCGATGGGGAGCGCGGAGGCGGCGAGCGAGCCGAAGGCCAGGAAGAGGACGAGGGCCGCCACCACGACGCCGACGGCCTCGGCGACATGGCCGCCGGAGGCCTCGGTGAGCGCGACGGCGCTGCCGCCCAGCTCGACCCGGACGTTCCCGTCGGCGGCGGAGCGGGCCGTGTCGACCAGGTCCTGCGCCTGGGACGCCGGGATGTCGTCGGCCTGCTCGTGGAAGGTGACGGCCGCGAAGGCGGTGTGCCCGTCGTCGCTGATCTGCGCCTGGCCGGCGGGCCCGGAGCCGTAGGGGGAGACGACGGAGGCGATGCCGGGCAGGTCGGCGACGTCCTGGAGCATCTCGGTCATGCGCGCTTCGACGCCGGCGGCCCGGACGCTGCCCCGGTCGGTGTGCCACACGATGGTGTTGCCGTCGCCGCCGGTGCCGGGGAAGCCCTGTTCGAGGAGGGTGGTGGCGCGGCCGGACTCGGTGCCGGGGGCCTCGTAGTCGTTGGAGTACGCGGAGCCCGCGAGCGACGCCCCGGCGGCGGCGCCGCCCAGCACGGTGAGCCAGAGCAGAACGGCGACGAGGCGGTGCTTGATGCACCACCGTGCGATGGCTGCCAAAGGACCTGCTCCCTGGTGATGGTTCGTGGATCTTTACCGGGAAACGGCCCGAAAAGAACGCATGACCTACAGGAATCAACTCTCGCAGCACAAAGAGATCAATAACCCCATTGGTGTCGATACTCACAGCGCCGCGCGGCAGCTCGGGACGTTGGACCCGGGCCCCACGCGGACGCCGCGGACGGTGGGTGATCAGCCGGAGACGCTCGCCCGCCCGTTCTCGATGTGTCCCATGAGCCGTCGGCGGAAGCCGCCCGGGGCGGTCACCTCGAGGTCGTACCAGCCGTGCGCGTCGGCGGCCGAGTGCACGAGGGTACGGCTCCGGCCGGGCTTCACCGTGACCGTGCGGGTCCAGTCGCGCAAGTCGTCCTCGTCGACGTAGCCGACCGGCCGGACGGTGAAGGTGACCCGCTGGGTGCCGGTGTTCCGGACCGTGAGATGCAGGTCGCGGTCGTGATGGTCGATGGAGGAGGCGAGGTCGGCGCCGCCCGCCGCCGGGCCCTCGAACTCGCGGCGGAAGCCGTTCGGGCCGGTGACCGTGAACCGGTAGTGATCACGCGTGAGGGGCACCGCCCACTGCGCCGCGCCCTTGACGTCCTGGTGCTGGGGGACGGCGAACTCACCGGCGTACGGGTAGAGCGCGAAGTGCGCGGAGCCCTTCCCGGAGTTCTTCAGGTCGACGGTGACCCGGCCCGCGCCGACCCGCGCCTGGGCGTCCGGCTGGTAAGGCAGCGGGCGGGCGGGGCGGGTGCCCGGCTCCTGGACCGGCATCTTCTGGACCGACGGGGGCTGCGGCCGCCAGCGGCCGGAGAACGGCGGGATCGGTCCTGGTTCCTCGACCGCCGGCTGCCGGTGGGCGCGCCGGAAGTCGAAGGCTGAGGTCAGATCACCGGTGACGGCGCGCCGCCACGGGGTGATGTTGGGCTCCTCGATGCCGGTGAGCCGCTCCAGGAAGCGGATCACCGAGGTGTGGTCGAAGGTCTCGGAGCAGACGTAGCCGCCGACCGACCAGGGCGAGACGACGAGCAGCGGGACCCGGATGCCGAGGCCGGTGGGCAGGCCCTGCCAGCGCTCGTCCGTGGTGCCGGCGGGCGGGACCGGCGGCGGCACGTGGTCGAAGAAGCCGTCGTTCTCGTCGTAGTTGATCAGCAGCACGGTGTGGCGCCAGACGTCCGGGTGCGAGCCGAGGGCGTCGAGCACCTTGTAGACGAGGGAGGCGGAGGCGATCGGCGAGGAGGAGCCGGGGTGCTCGGAGTCGACCGCGGACGGCACGAGGTAGGAGACCTCGGGCAGCGTCCCGGCGGCCACGTCGGCGCGGAAGGCGTCGGCGAGCTTCCCGGACTCGACGCGGCGCAGGCCCCGCTCGAAGAGCGAGCGCTCGGCCTTCGTGAGGGTGGCGACTCCGTCCTCCAGGGCGGCGAGCAGCCTGGCCCGCTCGGCGGCGTCCTCGGTGTCGCGGACGGCGGCGTAGAAGGACTCCATGAAGGTGTGGCCGCCGGTGGGGGCGAGGGCCTTGCGGGCGATCTTCTTGAAGGAGGTGAAGAACTCGATGTTGTTGTCGGTGAAGTTCTCCCACTCCGTGTACGTCTTCCAGCTCCGCCCGGCCGCTTCGAGGCGCTCGGCGTAGGTGGGCCAGGGGTAGCCGGGGTGGGTGCCCTCGGCGTACGCGGCGTTGGTGACGGCCCGGCTGCCGTCGGCCTCGTGCCCGGTCCAGCCGGACCAGAGGTGGTTGCGGTTGGGGCTCGTCGAGGTGTGGGTGGAGGAGTGGTAGGCGTCGCAGACGGTGAAGGTGTCGGCGAGCTCGTAGTGCAGGGGGATGTCCTGGCGGTCGTAGTACGCCATCGTCGCCGCGGTCTTGGCGGAGACCCAGCCGTCCATCCAGCCGTCGTGCCAGGCCTTGGCGCCACCGCTCCAGGAGTGGTCGAGGTCGCCGATGTACTGGAGGTCCTTCTTCTGGGTCTCGGCGGCGCCCCGGATCGGGAACGGCAGCACGGTCCGGCCGAGGGGGGCGGGCTGCTCGAAGACCGGCCTGCCGGAGGGCAGCTCGATCGCGTTGCGGTCGCCGAAGCCGCGGACACCGCGCAGCGTGCCGAAGTAGTGATCGAAGGAACGGTTCTCCTGCATGAGGATCACCACGTGCCGTACGGCCGACATGCCTCCGGCCGGCGGTCCCGCGGCGATCGCCTCCTGGAGCGACGGCGGGAGCAGCGAGCCCGCCGCGGCGGCGCCGAGCGCGCCTCCGCCCAGGGCGAGCACCTTGCGGCGGGACATCCGGGACTTCTCGGGGGACAAGACCGACCTCCAGTCGACGGCCCAATGGTTCGTCGTCGAGCCATTGGTGGTTCCCGGGGGACGGTAGTGAGGCCGGGTGACGCAGAGAAGACCTGACGCCGACGCGATGACGAACGTCCACGTACCGACCCCGAGGAGTCCCAGCGCGAGGCTCGGGCTGCGACGGGCGAAAATCCGCCGATCGGATCGACTCGATCACTACGGGTGATCTTCGCGTCGATTTGATCGCTGAGCGTGACAGACGCCAGTTCGCCTCGCTTAGCTGGTGCCATGCGATGCGAGCAGATGCACCTGGCCTCCGGCGGGCCGGCCGTGGTCGACACGGTGCCGCCGTCCCCGTCCGTCGAGTCCGTTCTCCGTGAGGCCCGTTCCCTCCTGGCTCCCGCCCTGCGGGACGCCATCGACGGCCTCCCGGGGCCGGAGGCCCGGATCGCGCGCTATCACCGGGGGTGGTGCGAGGCCGACGGGAGCGAGGTGCCGTCGTCCGGGGACGACGTGCGAGGCGGGAAGGCCGTACGGCCCGCGCTGGTGTTCCTGGCCGCCCGGGCGGTCGGCGGGCTGCCCGAGAGCGCCGTTCCGGGCGCCGTCGCCGTGGAGTTGGTCCACGACTTCTCCCTGCTGCACGACGACGTGATCGACGGCGACCCGTTGCGGCGCCACCGGCCGGCCGCCTGGACGGTGTACGGGGTCCCCTCGGCGGTGCTCGCCGGGGACGCCCTGCTCGTGCAGGCCCTGCGCGTTCTGGAGGCGGCGCCCGAGCCGCTCGCCGACGCGGCGGTGCGCGAGACGATGGCGATGCTCGCCGACCTGACGTTCGGGCAGAGCCAGGACGTGGCCTTCGAGAAGGTCGGCAGCGTCGGCGTGCGCCAGTACGTGGACATGGCGGCGGGCAAGACCGGCGCCTTGATGGGGTGCGCCTGCGCCCTGGGCGGGATTCTCGCGGGAGCCGACCGTGAACGCGTCGTCGGGCTGCGGGAGTTCGGCCGCTGCCTCGGGGTCGCCTTCCAGTGCGTGGACGACCTGCTGGGCATCTGGGGCGACAGCTCGCGCAGTGGCAAGCCGGTCGGAGCGGATCTGGCGGCACGGAAGAAGTCCCTGCCCGTCGTCGCCGCACTCGCCGACGAGCAGCACCCGGCGGGCCGGGGCCTCGCCGCCCTCTACGCGCAGCAGGCGCCGCTCAGCGAGGCGGAGATCACGCTCGCCGCCGACCTGGTCGAGGAGGCCGGCGGCCGGGAGGCGACCGAGCAGGAGGTGACGCGGCAGACGGCCGCCGCGATGCGGGCCCTGTCGCGCGCGCGGCCGACCGCCGAGGTCTACCGCCAGATGCACGAACTGGCCATGCTGCTGACGCGCCGCGACCGCTGAACGGCGTGACGGCGCCCGGGACACGGCCTCCTGACGGCACGGCAGAAGTACGCACCTCTGGGCGCATCGGGATTTTCCCAACAAAGGGCGATACCGGTACGTTCAGGCGAAGGTAGCGGCGCCGTGCGGACCGCCGGCGCTTCATGCGACATCACACGAGAGGGCGGGATGTGTCCGGGCCCCCAGCCGTCAGCGTGTACGGCCTGTACGTCACACGCGGCAAGCACACCCTGCTGCACGACATTTCGTTCACCGTGCCCCGAGGCGCCATCGTCGGCCTGCTGGGCCCCAGCGGCTGCGGGAAGACGACGCTGCTGCGCTCGGTGGTGGGCATCCAGCCGAGCTCGGGCGGGCACGTCCAGGTCCTGGGCTTCCCGGCCGGCTCACCCGCGCTGAGCTGCCGGGTCGGGTACGTGACCCAGGCGCCGTCGGTCTACCCGGACCTGACGGTCCTGGAGAACCTCCGGTACTTCTCCGCCGCGCTCGGGATGCGGGGCTGGCGGCGGGAGAACGCCGTGGTCCGGGTCGTGAAGGAGGTGGACCTCGCCGAGTACGCCGACAAGCCCGTCGCCCGCCTCTCCGGCGGCCAGTACTCCCGCGTCTCGCTGGCCGTGGCCCTGCTGGGCACGCCCGACCTGCTGGTCATGGACGAACCGACCGTGGGGCTCGACCCCCTGGTCCGCCGCGAACTGTGGGAAGCCTTCAAACGTCTCGCCGAGAACGGAACCACTTTGCTCGTCTCCAGCCACGTCATGGACGAGGCGGACCGCTGCGACCGGCTGCTGCTCATGCGCGGTGGCCGGCTGCTCGCCGCCGCGAAGCGCGAGGACCTGCTGAGGCACACCGGCTGCGTCGGTGTCGAAGAGGCCTTCATGCATCTGGTGACCACCGCCGCGCGGGCGGAGGCCGCCCCGCCCGCGCTCGTGGAGCGCATCCCCTCTCCCCTGATCAGCGACGTACAGCCCGACCCCGACCGCCCCTACTTCGCGACGGAGTCCCGCAGGTGAGCGCGGATCACCCCTCGGCGCCGCAGCTGCGGGGGCGCCCGCTGCCGTTCTCGCCGAGCATCACCGCCGCCACCGCCCAGCGCGTGCTCCAGCAGATCTCCCGCGACCGGGGCAGCGCCGCGCTCATGCTCGTCATCCCGTGCATGCTCATGGTGCTGCTCAAACTGATGTTCACGGACGCCGAGGAGTCCTTCGAACGCGTGGGGCCCCAGGTCTTCGGCATCTTCCCGGTCATCGTGATGTACCTGGTCGCCTCCGTGTCGACGCTGCGCGAACGGACCTCCGGGACCGCCGAACGGCTGCTGACGCTGCCGGTGCAGCGGCTCGACATCGTCTTCGGCTACAGCCTGGCCTTCGCGTTCCTCGCCCTGATCCAGGCGGTGCTCTCCACCCTCCTCGCCGTCGGCCCCCTGGGGCTCGACATCAAGGGGCCGGCCTACCTCCTGATGGTGATCGCCATGCTCGGCGCCCTGCTGGGGCTGGCGCTCGGCCTGCTCGTCAGCGCCTTCGCGCGCAACGAGTTCCAGGCGGTGCAGTTCCTCCCGGCGGGGGTCCTGCCCCAGTTCCTCGTGTGCGGACTCTTCGTACCGAGGGAGGAGATGCACGGCTCGCTCGACGCCCTGGCCCAGGTCATGCCGATGACGTACGCCGTCCAGGCGGCGACCGAGGCCGCCACGCACGAGGGCGTCACCGGCGTCTTCGTCCGCGACGCCGTCCTCATCCTGCTCTGCGTGGTGGGCGTCCTGGTCGCCAGCGCGGCGACGCTCAAGCGCTGAGAGGCGCACGCCCGGGGCGCGGGGCACGACGAACGACGGGTGGGGTACGGACCGAAGTCCGTACCCCACCCGTCGTTCGTCGCGAGGACCTCGTGCCGCCCCGGCGCGGGGTCAGAAGCCGCCGACGCCGCCACCGTTGGAGGTGTTCCAGCCGAAGCCCACGCTGCCCTGGCTCGGGATCGCGAACGGACCGAACTGGATCGGGCGGCCACCGCCGTGGCCGTGGCCGTAGTCGCCGTCGCCCACCGAGGCGGAGTGCGACGAGGGGGCGGACGGGGCGGCGTGGGCCGAGGCGGCGGCGCCTCCGGCGACGAGCGCGGAGGCGGCGACGGTCACGACCGCTGCGCGGCGCAGAATGGACATGAAATGACTCCGATGGAATGGAAGGGGGGTGGTCGATTCAATTCACCACCCTATCCACAGGACAGGGCGAAGAATCGATAAAGCCGGCCGAATTCCCCCCAAGGGGCCAGCGCAAATAACCTGATCGCCCCGTCGATAGGGGAATCTTTCATAGGCATTTCAGAGCAGATGGTCGTCCCACCACCAGGCGACGGAAGGCGCCTCGGAAAGGGGCCGGCCGCTGCCGTCGGCGGGGGCCGGCGCCCAGGCGAGCGGGGCCTCGTCCATGGGGTCCGGCACATGTCCGAGGCTCAGATAGCGCGGCACCCGAAGGCCCCACTCCGCGTTGCCGCGAATGCCGAAGCGCAGGCCCTGGAGGTAGCTGCTCAGCTCGACCCCGGCGCCCGGCCGCACCCGGTCGTGCAGCTGGAGGAACCGGGTCAGGACCCGGTCCCTGATACGGGTGGCGGCGTCCACGGCCTCCTGCAACGTCAGGTCCCGGTGGCGCATGAGCACCGTGTAGAGGTTCTGGTCGGCGTGGCCACGGGAGAGCTCCTTGCGCAGCGAGTGCCGGTCGTTGTCGAGGGCGGCCACCAGGATGGCCATCTCCGTCAGGGCGCGCACCGCCGGCCGGTTCAACTCCGCCTGCGGCACCTCAAGACCCGTCGCGAGCTCCAGCAGCGCGAACGTCGGCTCCCCGCCCGACGAGAGCAGCCGCATGGCCAGGTACTCGTCGAGGTCCGGCATACGGCCCGCCGCCTCGTTGCCGATCTGCCAGCACACCCCGGACAGCCACGCGCGGTGGGCCGCCGTGAACCGGCGCACCTGGGTGGGCGTGCCGAAGGACCGGAAGCGGCCGACGATGTCCTGCAACGGCGCGACGAACCGTTCGCCGCCGTCGGCCGCCGACGGCGCCTCCGCGGCCCGCTGCACGGCTCCGGCGAGCGCGTTGAACCGGTCGGGACGGCTGCTCAGCGGGCCGTTGTCGCAGCGGGCGTCGTCGAACGCGAATCCCCAGTACACCCAGAGCGACGTCGCGAGCAGCCGGTCGTCGTCGGCGACCGGCGCGAACCGGGCGAAGAAGTCGGTGCTGTGCGTCGCCACGACCCACGCCTCCTCCTCCCGCGAGGCGCACATGCCGCTGTCCCTGATCCACCGCACGGCCTGCGCGTCCACGGCGCGTACATGACGGTGGATCGCGGACTCCAGCGGACAGTAGAGATCGGGAAGAACGAGATCGGAAAGAGCCATGGGCACGGAGATCTCCTCGCAGTCGAATAGGGTTCGCCCCCTATGCTCTGCCGCCGCATCACGCAGCCATGATCCATCCACCCGTTTCCCTTACCGAAACCCTCGAACAAGGGAATAGCGGAATGCCGTTGACGGGAATACCGTCGGCGGAAACACCGTCGCACCGGGCGCGCGAACGACGCGAAAGGGCGGCGCCCCGAGTCGTAGGACCCGGGGCGCCGCCCTCGTACGCGTACGAGACGCCGGCTCAGCCCTCGCTGACGCCCAGCTTCTCCAGGATCAGGTCCTTGACGCGCGCCGCGTCCGCCTGACCGCGGGTGGCCTTCATGACCGCGCCGACCAGCGCGCCGACCGCCGCGACCTTGCCGCCGCGGATCTTGTCGGCGATGCCCGCGTTGGCCGCGATGGCCTCGTCGACCGCCGTGCCGAGCGCGCCCTCGTCGGAGACGACCTTCAGGCCGCGCTTCTCGACGACCTCGTCCGGACCGCCCTCACCGGCGAGCACGCCCTCGATGACCTGACGGGCCAGCTTGTCGGTCAGGTCGCCGGAGGCCACCAGCTCGGTCACCCGGGCGACCTGCGCCGGGGTGATCGGCAGCTCGTCCAGGGCCGTGCCCGACTCGTTGGCGGAACGGGCCAGCTCGCCCATCCACCACTTGCGGGCCTGGTCCGACGGAGCGCCCGCGTCCGTGGTCGCGACGATCAGGTCGACCGCGCCCGCGTTGAGGATCGACTGCATGTCGTGCTCCGACACGCCCCACTCCTCGCGGAGCCGGTTGCGGCGCACGCGCGGCAGCTCGGGCAGTCCGCCGCGCAGCTCCTCGACCCACGTACGGGCCGGGGCGACGGGGACGAGGTCGGGCTCCGGGAAGTACCGGTAGTCCTCGGCGTTGTCCTTGATCCGGCCGGAGGTGGTGGAGCCGTCGTCCTCGTGGAAGTGACGGGTCTCCTGCACGATCGTGCCGCCGGAGGTCAGTACGGCCGCGTGGCGCATGATCTCGTAGCGCGCCGCGCGCTCCACCGAACGGAGCGAGTTGACGTTCTTCGTCTCCGAGCGGGTGCCGAAGGTCGTGGTGCCGTGCGGGCGCAGCGACAGGTTCACGTCGCAGCGCATCTGGCCCTTGTCCATCCGCGCCTCGGAGACGTCCAGCGCGCGGATCAGCTCCCGCAGCTCGGCGACGTAGGCCTTGGCGACCTCGGGGGCCCGCTCGCCCGCGCCCTCGATGGGCTTGGTGACGATCTCGATGAGCGGGATGCCGGCCCGGTTGTAGTCGAGCAGCGAGTGCGAGGCGCCGTGGATCCGGCCCGTCGCGCCGCCGATGTGCGTCGACTTGCCGGTGTCCTCCTCCATGTGGGCGCGCTCGATCTCCACGCGGAAGATCTCCCCGTCCTCCAGCTGGACGTCCAGATAGCCGTTGAAGGCGATCGGCTCGTCGTACTGCGAGGTCTGGAAGTTCTTCGGCATGTCCGGATAGAAGTAGTTCTTCCGGGCGAAGCGGCACCACTCGGCGATCTCGCAGTTCAGCGCGAGACCGATCTTGATGGCCGACTCGACGCCGATCGCGTTGACGACCGGGAGCGAGCCGGGCAGACCGAGACAGGTGGGGCAGGTCTGCGAGTTGGGCTCGGCGCCCAGCTCGGTCGAGCAGCCGCAGAACATCTTGGTCTTCGTACCGAGTTCGACATGGACCTCCAGGCCCATGACGGGGTCGTACGCAGCGAGCGCCGCGTCGTACGACAGCAGTTCAGTGACGGTCACGGTGAGACTTTCCCTCTCAGCCCAGCAGGACGTCGTCGTCGCCCAGGCGCTTCAGCTCCCGGTAGAGGATCGCCAGGCCGGTGATGATGGCGGCGGCGGACACGGCGGAGTCGATCAGCCGCAGCATGTCGTTGTCGTTGCGGGCCATCCTGGCCTGCTTCGCGACGCTCACCGCACCGAAGGCGGTGGTGGCCAGCGAGACGTAGACGCCGGTCTTGGACTTCTTGAAGTTCTTGGCCTTCTTTGCCATGGCACTCATAGCGACGGAGCCTCCTCAAGCAGCGGGTGACCCCACTTTTCCACGAAGGCGGCCTCGACGGCGGCCCCGACCTTGTACAGCCGGTCGTCCTTCATGGCGGGGGCGATGATCTGCAGGCCGACCGGCAGGCCGTCCTCCGGCGCGAGACCGCAGGGCAGCGACATGGCGGCGTTGCCCGCCAGGTTGGTCGGGATGGTGCACAGGTCCGCGAGGTACATCGCCATCGGGTCGTCGGCGCGCTCGCCGATCGGGAAGGCGGTGGTGGGCGTCGTCGGGGAGACGATCACGTCCACCTGCTCGAAGGCCTGCTCGAACTCGCGGGTGATGAGCGTACGGACCTTCTGCGCCGAGCCGTAGTACGCGTCGTAGTAGCCGGAGCTGAGCGCGTACGTACCGAGGATGATGCGGCGCTTGACCTCGTCGCCGAAGCCGGCCTCACGGGTGAGGGCGGTGACGTCCTCGGCCGAACGGGTGCCGTCGTCGCCGACGCGCAGGCCGTAGCGCATGGCGTCGAAGCGGGCGAGGTTCGAGGAGCACTCGGACGGCGCGATCAGGTAGTAGGCCGAAAGAGCGAGGTCGAAGGTCGGGCAGTCCAGCTCGACGATCTCGGCGCCCAGCTCCTTGAGGAGCTCGACCGACTCGTCGAAGCGCTGCACGACACCGGCCTGGTAGCCCTCGCCGCGGAACTGCTTGACGACACCGACGCGCATGCCGGCGACGGAGCCGTTGCGGGCCGCCTCGACGACCGGCGGGACCGGGGCGTCGATGGAGGTCGAGTCCAGCGGGTCGTGCCCGGCGATGGCCTCGTGCAGCAGCGCCGCGTCCAGGACCGTACGGGCGCAGGGGCCGCCCTGGTCGAGGGAGGACGAGAAGGCCACCATGCCGAAGCGGGAGACGCCGCCGTAGGTCGGCTTGACGCCGACGGTGCCGGTGACGGCGGCGGGCTGGCGGATCGAGCCGCCGGTGTCCGTGCCGATGGCGAGGGGGGCCTCGTACGCGGCGAGGGCGGCGGAGGAGCCACCGCCGGAGCCACCGGGGATCCGGGTGAGGTCCCAGGGGTTGCCGGTGGGGCCGTAGGCGCTGTTCTCGGTGGAGGACCCCATGGCGAACTCGTCCATGTTGGTCTTGCCGAGGATGACGACGTCGGCGGCCTTCAGGTTCTTCACCAGGGTGGCGTCGTACGGCGGGATCCAGCCTTCGAGGATCTTCGAGCCGACGGTCGTCGGCATGCCGGAGGTGGTGAAGATGTCCTTGAGCGCGAGGGGCACACCGGCGAGCGGGCCGAGCTTCTCGCCCTTGGCGCGCTTCTCGTCCACGGCGCGGGCCTGGGCGAGGGCGCCGTCGCGGTCGACGTGCAGGAAGGCGTGGACCTTCTCGTCGACGGCCTCGATCCGCGCCAGGTGGGCCTCGGTCACCTCGACGGCGGTCAGCTCGCCGGAGGCGACCTTCGCGGCGATCTCGGCGGCCGTGAGCTTGATGATGTCCGTCATGTGATTAGTCCTCCCCCAGGATCTGCGGCACCTTGAAACGCTGCTGCTCCTGGGCCGGGGCGCCGGAGAGCGCCTGCTCGGGGGTGAGCGACGGACGGACCTCGTCCGCGCGCATGACGTTCGTCAGCGGCAGCGGGTGGGAGGTCGGCGGTACGTCTTGGTCGGCGACCTCGGAGACGCGGGCGACCGCGCCGATGATGTCGTCGAGCTGACCGGCGAAGTGATCGAGCTCTTCGCCCTTCAGCTCCAGACGCGCCAGCCGTGCGAGGTGGGCGACCTCCTCGCGCGTGATGCCAGGCATGCGATCCTCACGGGTGAGTTTGATGGTGTTGGCCCAATCCTATGGGGACCGCACCGCCACCCGTGAAACGGTCGGCCTCGCGCTACTGCACCACCTGGCCCGAGGGGTGGTCGAGGTCCACCGGCGCGGCCGCCTCGGCGGCCTCCAGGGCCGCCAGCTCGGAGGGACGGCGCCAGCCGTGCTCGCCGCGGGCGCGCAGCCAGGCCGTGGCCTCGGCCGGCGGCATCGCGGCGGCGACCAGCCAGCCCTGGACGGCGTCGCAGCCCAGGTCGCGCAGGCGCTCCCAGGTCTCGTCGTCCTCGACGCCCTCGGCGACCACGAGCAGGCCGAGCGAGTGCGCCAGGTCGAGCGTGCAGCGGACGATCTCCGCGTCTTCCGCGTCCACGGCGAGCCGGGCGACGAAGGAGCGGTCGATCTTCAGTTCGCTCACCGGCAGCCGCCGCAGGTGGACCAGGCTGGAGTACCCGGTGCCGAAGTCGTCCAGGGACATCTTGACGCCGTGGCCGGTCAGGCCGGCCATGGTGTCGGCGGCGCGCTGCGGGTCCTCCAGGAGCACGTGCTCCGTTATCTCCAGCTGGAGCGCTCCGGCCGGGACGCCGTGGCGCGCCAGGCGGGCGGCGACGGCTCCGGCGAAGCCGGGGGTGTGGACGTCTCGGGGCGAGACGTTGACGGCCACAGGAACGTTCAACCCCTGGGCGCGCCACCGGGCCACCTGCGCGAGCGCGGTCTCCAGGACGTACTCGGTCAGGTGGGGCATCAGGCCCGAGGACTCGGCGATGGCGATGAACTCGTCCGGGGGGACCCGGCCGCGCTCCGGGTGCACCCAGCGCACCAGGGCCTCCAGGCCGGCGACCTGTCCGTCGAAGCGGACCTTGGGCTGGTAGTGGAGCTCGACCTCGCCGGCGTCCAGGGCGCGGCGCAGGTCGCCGAGGAGTCCGAGCCGGTCGGGGGTGTTGGAGTCGCGCTTGGACTCGTACACCTCCACGCCCGTACGGTCCCGCTTCGCCTGGTACATCGCGACGTCGGCGCGGCGCAGCAGGCCCTCGGCGTCGAGCGCGTGGTCGGGGAAGACGGCGACACCGGCGCTGGCCTCCAGGACGAGGGTGAGCCCGTCGAGGTCGAGCGGCGAGGAGAGCTCGGCGACCAGGTGGCGGGCGACGCGCTGGGCGCTGGTGGTGGAGTCGGCGGTGGGGAGCAGGACGGCGAACTCGTCCCCGCCGAGCCGCGCGGCCTCCGCTCCGCGCGGCAGGGCGACCTTGAGCCGCTCGGCGATCTGGAGGAGGAGGCGGTCTCCGGCGAGGTGCCCGAGGGTGTCGTTGACCGATCGGAAGCGGTCCATGTCGATCAGGACGAGCGCGGAGCGGACGCCCTCGCCCTCGGCCTCCTCCAGGGCGGTCCAGGCCCGCTCCAGGAGCCACTGCCGGTTCGGCAGGCCGGTGAGCGGGTCCTTCAGCTGCTCCTCGGCCCGGGCGCGGGCGATCCAGAGCGTGGAGTCGAGGGCGATGAGCGGGACGGCGAAGAGCGGCAGCAGCAGCGGCTGGGAGACGGCGACGACGCAGATCAGCGGGGCGATGCCGAGCAGCGCGACGGCGATCAGGCCCTGCCGGAGCAGGGCGGTGCGGGCGACGGTGGGCAGCCCGCCGCCCTGCGGCGAGAGGGCGTACCAGAGCAGGAGCCGGGTGACCACGAGGTAGGTGCCGGCGGCGAGCGCGACTTCCGGGATGTCCGCGATCCCCCAGTCGGGGGGCTGCCAGGGCTGCTCGACGGTCGGCACGTCGCCGAAGGCGGCGAGGACCAGGGCGGCCCCGCCGACGCCGAGGACGTCCACGGAGCCGTGCAGGAGGCCCTGGCGCCAGCGGTGGCGGCGGGCGGCGCCGACGAGCAGGACGACGGCCATCGAGACGAGGCCGGCGGGCACCCAGCCGTGGAGGAGCAGGACGGCGAGGGTGAGGGCGGCGCCGGAGCCGGTACCGCCCCACCAGCGGTCCCGGCCGAGGGCGACCAGGTGGCCGACGATGAGCCCGGTGAGAACGGCGAGGGACCAGCCCTCGGCGCCGCCGGGGAAGAGTCCGTGTCCCGCGCTCACCGCCCGGTAGATCCCGGTGGCGAGCATGGCGGCGGCGAGGCCGACGGCGACGCCGGGCAGCCCGGCGGAGATCGCCCCGCGGGCCGCGCGGCCCCGTGCCCTGGAGAGCGGGGCGGCGGCACTCTCGGTCGGTTTCATTCCGTCCCTCTCACAGCCGGCGGTGCCGTCGCAACGCGATGGGCCGTTGTCATGCCGCCACGACCGGCAGAGCCCCGCGCAGCCGTGCGCGACAGACGCACGGTCTCAACACTAGGCCGCGGAGGGCTCCGACGGGCAGCGCTCTCCATGTCTTGCCCGAATGCGACCGGCCCACCCGTAACGATCTGGTATGCGCCGAACGGGTGACGCAGGAGGGGTCGGTGGGGCCCCTGCGCCGACCCCGTCCGCCTACCCCTCGATCGGGACGGCGACCTCCCGAGCGGCTTCGGGCCCTTGTTCGAGCAGGACCGTGAAGCCGTCCTCGTGCAGAACCGGAACCTTCAGCTGCATCGCCTTGTCGTACTTCGAGCCCGGGTTCTCGCCCACGACGACGAAGTCGGTCTTCTTCGAAACGGAACCGGTCACCTTCGCGCCGCGGCTCTGGAGGGACTCTTTTGCGCCATCCCTGGTGAAGTTCTCCAGCGTGCCGGTGACGACGACGGTGAGTCCTTCCAGCGGACGCGGGCCCTCGTCCTCGCCGGCGCCCTCCTCCTCCAGAGTGACCCCGGCCGCACGCCACTTGCGCACGATCTCGCGGTGCCACTCCTCGGCGAACCAGTCCTTCACGGCGGTGGCGATGATCCCGCCGACCCCGTCGGCCGCCGCCAGCTCCGCCTCGGTCGCCTGCTCGATCCGCTCCAGCGAGCGGAACTCGCGGGCGAGCGCCTGGGCGGCGACCGGGCCCACATGGCGGATGGAGAGGCCGTTGATGAACCGGGCCAGCGGACGGGACTTGGCCGCCTCGATGTTCGCCAGCATGGCAAGCGCGTTCTTCTTCGGCTCGCCCTTCTGGTTGGCGAAGACCGTGACGACCTTCTCCTCCCCGGACTTCGGGTCCCGCTTGGGCAGACCGCTGTCCGGGTCGAGGACGTACGCCTTGATGGGCAGCAGCTGGTCGATGGTGAGGTCGAAGAGATCGCCCTCGTCCACGAGCGGCGGGTCGGCGGGCTCCAGCGGGCGGGTGAGCGCGGCGGCGGCCACCGAGCCGAAGTTCTCGATGTCCAGGCACTCGCGGCCGGCCAGATAGAAGAGCCGCTCCCGCAGCTGGGCGGGACAGGTCCGCGCGTTCGGGCAGCGCAGATCGATGTCGCCCACCTTCATCGCCTTGAGCGGCGTCCCGCACTCGGGGCACTCGGCGGGCATCACGAACTCCCGCTCGCTGCCGTCCCGCAGGTCCGCGACCGGGCCGAGGATCTCCGGGATGACGTCACCGGCCTTGCGCAGCACCACCGTGTCGCCGATGAGCACGCCCTTGGCCTTCACCACCTCCTGGTTGTGCAGGGTGGCGAACTCGACCTCGGAGCCGGCCACGGTGACCGGCTCGACCTGGGCGTACGGAGTGACCCGGCCGGTCCGGCCCACGCCGACCTTGATGTCGATCAGCTTGGTGTTGACCTCCTCCGGCGCGTACTTCCACGCGATGGCCCAGCGCGGGGCGCGCGCGGTGGAGCCCAGCCTGCCCTGGAGCGGGATCTCGTCGAGCTTGACGACGACGCCGTCGATCTCGTGCTCCACGGAGTGCCGGTTCTCACCGAAGTACGCGATGAACTCCCGTACGCCCTCCAGGGAGTCGACCACCTTGTTGTGCCGGGCGGTCGGCAGGCCCCACTCGCGGAGCAGGTCGTACGCCTGGCTGAGGCGGTCGATGGCGAAGCCCTCGCGGGCGCCGATGCCGTGAACGACCATGCGCAGCGGGCGGGTCGCGGTGACCTTCGGGTCCTTCTGCCGCAGCGAACCGGCCGCCGCGTTGCGCGGGTTGGCGAAGGGCTTGTCGCCGGCCTCGACCAGCCGCGCGTTGAGCCCCTCGAACGCCTCCATCGGGAAGAAGACCTCGCCCCGGATCTCGACCAGCGCCGGGACGCGTTCGCCGCGCAGCCGGTCCGGGATGTCGGCGATCGTACGGACGTTGGGCGTGATGTCCTCGCCGGTGCGGCCGTCACCGCGGGTGGCGGCCCGGGTCAGCCGGCCGTCCTCGTACGTGAGGTTGACCGCCAGGCCGTCCACCTTCAGCTCGCACAGCAGGTGGTAGTCGGGGGTGCCGACGTCACGGGCGATCCGCTCGGCCCAGGCGGCCAGTTCCAGGTCGTCGAAGGCGTTGTCGAGGGAGAGCATGCGCTCCCGGTGCGCGACGGAGGTGAACTCCGTCTCGTACTGCCCGGCGACCTTCTGCGTGGGCGAGTCCGGCGTGCGCAGCTCGGGGTGCTCCTCCTCCAGCGCCTCCAGGGCACGCAGGAGCTTGTCGAACTCGCCGTCGCTGATGACCGGCTGGTCCTTCACGTAGTACCGGAAGCGGTGCTCCTCGATCTGCTCGGACAGATCCGCGTGCTTCTCCCGTGCCTCGGCGGGCAGGGCCCCCTGTTCGACTGCCACCGTTCCTCGTCCTCCCGTTGCCTCAGACCCCGTCACTCAGGGTTGTCCGCGAGCGATCTCGCCGCCCGGCCGCAGTGGGCGAGGGCCGCGCGGGCGTAGGCGGGCGAAGCGCCCGCGAGCCCGCACGTCGGGGTGACCACGACGGACTCGGCGAGAGTCCCCGGATTCAGCCCCAGCCTGCGCCACAGCGTCCTGACACCCATGACGCTACCGCCCGGGTCGGACAATGCCGTGTCGGTGGACGGCACCACGCCCACGAAGAGCTTGGTGCCGGACTCGACGGCCTCACCGATCTGCTCCTCGTCACGTTCGGTGAGCAGCCCGAAGTCGAACGAGACCGCGTCGACCCCGGTGCGCCGCAGGAGCCCGAACGGCACGTCGGGGGCGCAGGAGTGGACGGCGACCGGGCCGTCGTGGACCGCGATCACCTCGCGCAGGGCGCTCTCGACGACCTGCCGGTCGACGGCGCGGTAGGTGCGGTAGCCGCTGGCGGTACGGACGTGGCCGCGCAGGACGGCGGTCAGGGAGGGCTCGTCGAGCTGGAGGACGGGCCGGGCGCCGGGGATCCGCTTGCGGAGCTCGGCGAGGTGGACGCCGAGGCCCTCGGCGAGGGAGCCGACGAGGTCACGGCAGGCGCCGGGGTCGCCGAGGGCGGCCTCGCCACCGCGCAGTTCGAACGCCGCCGCGAGCGTCCAGGGGCCGACGACCTGGACCTTGAGCGGGCCTTCGTAGCCCTGCGTGAACTCCTCCAGGGCGTCCAGGTCCTCGCCGAGCCAGGACCGGGCGCGCCGGGTGTCCCGGCCGGGCCGGTCGCTGACCCGCCAGCCGCTCGGCTCCACGTGCGCGTACATGTCGACGAGCATCCCGAGGGTCCGGCCGATCATGTCGGCGCCAGGTCCGCGCGCGGGCAGCTCGGCGAGGAAGGGGAAGTCCTCGAAGGAGCCCGTGACGGTCCTGGCGGCCTCCCGGGCGTCACCCCCGGGCAGGGAGCCGACGCCGGTGGCGGGCCCCCAGGGGAACGTGGGCGTCTCGCTGGTCTCGGTCACGGTGCCTTCTTCCATGTCTGCGGTGTCCTACCGTCCCGGACGGACCGTCAGGTCGTTGATCTCCGCGTCGCGCGGCAGGTCGACGGCGGTGATCAGGGCGGTCGCGACCGACTCGGGGTCGATCCACCGGGAGGCGTCGTACTCCTTGCCCTCCTGGGCATGGACCTTCGCCTGCATCGGGCTGGCGGTGCGGCCCGGGTAGACCGAGGTGACCCGCACCCCGTTCGCGTGCTCCTCGTGGCGCAGCGAGTCGGCGAGCGCCTTCAGGCCGTGCTTGGAGGCGGCGTAGGCGCTCCACTCGGCGTGGGCGTTCAGCCCGGCGCCGGAGTTCACGAAGACGACGTGGCCCTGGGAGACCCGCAGCTGCGGCAGGAGGTGCCGGGTCAGCTCGGCGGGGGCGATCAGGTTGACGTTGAGCTGGTGGCGCCAGGTCTTGGGCGTGAGTTCGCCGACCGGTCCGAGGTCGACCACGCCCGCGATGTGCAGCAGCGTGTCGACCCGCTCGGGCAGGGTCTGGTGCGAGAACGCCCAGGAGAGCCGGTCGGGGTCGGCGAGATCCCCGACGAGGGTCCGGGCGCCGGGGAACTCGGCGGCGAGCTCCTTGGCCCGCCCGGCGTCGCGCGCGTGGAGCACGAGTTCGTCCCCGCGCGCGTGCAGCCGCCGGGCGACCGCAGCGCCGATGCCGGAACCTGCCCCGGTGATCACATGAGTAGCCATGGGCACCATGGTCCCATCACCGAGGGGCGGCGCCCGCGCCACCGGCCCCGGAGATCACATCCTCCAGGTGGGCCAGCGCGGACGCGGCGTCGTCCGCGAAGAAGACCAGGTCGGCGAGGGGAAGCGGCAGGAAGCCCTCCTCCTCCATGCGCCGGAACTGGAGCTTCAGGCCGTCGTAGAAGCCGGCCGTGTTCAGGAGGACCACCGGCTTGGTGTGCCTGCCGTGCTTGCGCAGCTCCAGGACGTCGGTGGCCTCGTCGAGGGTGCCGGTGCCGCCGACCATGATCACGACGGCGTCCGACTTGGCCAGCAGGAGGGCTTTGCGCTCGGCCAGGTCCTTGGCGAAGAGCATCTGGTCCGCGCCCTCGCGCGCCTTGCCGGCCAGGAAGTCGACGGAGACGCCGACGAGTCGGCCGCCCGCCTGCTGGACGCCGTCCGCGACGACCTTCATCAGCCCGGCGTCGGAGCCGCCCCACACCAGCGTGTGGCCCGCCTTGCCGAGGCGTTCGGCGAAGTCGCGGGCGGGGCCGGTGTAGCGCTCGTCGAGATCGGCCGCGGAGAGGAAGACGCAGATGTTCATGGCTCCCACCGTAGGGCAGCCACAGCGCCACCCTGACACCCTCCCTGACCTGGGATTTCAAGATTCTTTCCCGAACTTCCCCGCCGCGCCGATGAGTTCCGGGAGCGGTCGAGGTCAACACCCTCATGGACGAGACGAGCGGCACGCTGAGCAGGGTCCGGGGGCGGGTCAGGTCCGCGGACGGGACGGGAATCGCGTACGAGCGGCGCGGGGAGGGCACGCCGGTGATCCTGGTGAGCGGCGCGCTGTGCACGGGCGAGGCCGAGCGGCCGCTGGCCGACCTGCTCGCCTCGCGCTTCTCGGTGGTGACGTACGACCGGCGGGGGCGCGGGCGGAGCGGGGACACCGGACCGTACGGCGTGGAGCGGGAGATCGAGGATCTGGCCGCCCTGATCGGCGAGGTGGGCGGCCGGGCGTGCGTGCACGGCGTGTCGTCCGGTGGGGCGCTGGCGCTCGCCGCCGCCGAGGCCGGGCTGCCGCTGGAGCGGCTCTCGGTCTTCGAGCCGCCGTTCTCGGCGGAGGCCGGGGCCCGGGAGGCGTTCACGGCGCGGCGCCGGCGGCTGGCCGGTCTGCTGGAGCGGGGGCGGCGGGGTGCCGCCGTGGACCTGTTCCTGGCGGAGGCGGCCGACGTGGCCGAACCGGTGCGGGGGCTGCCGCGACTGGAGGCGGTCGCGCACACCCTCGCGTACGACCACGCGGTCCTCGGCGACGGGACCGTGCCGGCCGCGCGGCTCGGCCGGATCCACGCGCGCGTGCTGGTGGTCGACGGCGGTGCGAGCCCCGCCCGGACCCGGCGCGCGGCCCTCGCCGTCTCGACGGCCCTCCCCCGCGGCCGGCACCGCACCCTGACGGGCCAGACGCACCTGGTGGCCCCGCACGTCCTCGCGCCGGTCCTGGAGGACTTCTTCGAGGAGGAGTGAGCCGGGACGGCGCGGAGGGGGCCCGAACGGTCGCTACGCCGTCGCCGGCTCCGTGCGCCGTGCCGTCGTCGCGATCGTCGCCGAGCCCACCACGCGCGTGCCGTCGTACAGCACGATCGCCTGCCCCGGGGCGACACCCCGGACCGGCTCGTCGAAGGCGACCGTCAGCTCGCCGTTCTCCAGTGCCGCCGTGACCGGCGTCTCCCCGCCGTGGGCGCGCAGCTGGGCGGTGTAGCGGCCGGAGCCCTCGGGGGCCGTGCCGCACCAGCGGGGCTTGATCGCGGTCAGGCCGGTGACGTCGAGCGCCTCGACCGGGCCGACCGTGACCGTGTTGTTCACCGGTGAGATGTCCAGGACGTAGCGCGGCTTGCCGTCCGGCGCCGGGTGACCGATCCGCAGGCCCTTGCGCTGGCCGATGGTGAAGCCGTACGCACCCTCGTGGGTGCCCACCTTCTCCCCGGACTCGTCGACGATGTCGCCCTCCGCGCGGCCGAGCCGGGACGCCAGGAAGCCCTGGGTGTCCCCGTCGGCGATGAAGCAGATGTCGTGGCTGTCGGGCTTCTTCGCCACCGCGAGGCCGCGCCGCTCCGCCTCCGCCCGGATCTCGTCCTTGGTGGTGAGCGTGTCGCCGAGGGGGAACATCGCGTGCGCGAGCTGCTTCTCGTCCAGGACACCGAGCACGTACGACTGGTCCTTGGCCATGTCGGAGGCCCGGTGCAGCTCGCGCGTACCGTCCTCGTTCAGCTGGACCGTGGCGTAGTGGCCGGTGCAGACCGCGTCGAAGCCGAGCGCGAGCGCCTTGTCGAGCAGCGCCGCGAACTTGATCTTCTCGTTGCAGCGCAGGCACGGGTTGGGCGTGCGGCCCGCTTCGTACTCCGCGACGAAGTCGTCCACGACGTCCTCGCGGAAGCGCTCGGCGAGGTCCCAGACGTAGAAGGGGATGCCGATGACGTCGGCGGCCCGGCGGGCGTCGCGGGAGTCCTCGATGGTGCAGCAGCCGCGCGCACCGGTACGGAAGGACTGCGGGTTGGCCGAGAGCGCGAGGTGGACGCCGGTCACGTCGTGCCCCGCTTCGGCGGCGCGGGCGGCGGCGACGGCGGAGTCCACACCGCCGGACATGGCGGCGAGGACACGGAGGCGGCGGTGAGGAGTCTGAGTCATAGCCCTACCAGGGTAAGGGGCCACGGGAACCACGGTCGCGTGAGTAAGCGTTGTCCTGCACATGGGGAGCGAGAAGAAGCGGGGGGTGGGGCGGCGAGCCGTCCTGCTCGGGGGCGGCGCGGCCGTCCTCGGTACGGCGGCGCTGGCCCGCGACGAGCTGGCGCGCGTCTGGTGGCGGCTGCCTGGCACGGAGCGGGACCGCGTCGAGGGCGAGCTCGACCACAAGGGCGCGGACTGGTCGGCGGCCTCGCGGGCGAACTGGCGGCGGGCCGACCGGCCGGCCGACTTCACGATCGACCGCGTGGTGATCCACGTGGTGCAGGGCAGTTACGCGTCCGCCCTGAAGGTCTTCAAGAATCCGGGGCACGGCGCCGCCACGCACTACGTGGTCCGCGAGGACGGCCACGTGGCGCAGATGATCCGCGAGCTCGACGTGGCCTTCCACGCCGGGAACCGGGAGATGAACGAGCGGAGCGTCGGCATCGAGCACGAGGGCTTCGTCGACCGTCCGCAGGACTTCACGGCGGCGATGTACGCCTCGTCGGCGCGGCTGACGGCCGGGATCTGCGCCCGGTACGGCATCCCCGTCGACCGGGAGCACATCATCGGCCACGTCGAGGTGGAGGGGACCGACCACACGGACCCCGGCCCGCACTGGGACTGGGACAGGTACATGAAGCTGGTGCGGGAGGCGTCGAAGAAGCCGGTCTGAGGCTCGGAGGCTTCCGGGAGAAGCCGGTCTGAGGCTCGGAGGCTTCCGGGCCCCAGGACCGGGGGCCGGGTCGCCTACACCAGGCCCGCGGTCCTCGCCCGTTCCACGGCCGGGCCGATGGCCTGGGCGACGGCGGCCACGTCCTCCTTGGTGGAGGTGTGGCCGAGGGTGAAGCGCAGGGTGCCCCGGGCGAGGTCCGGGTCGGTGCCGGTGGCCAGCAGGACGTGGCTGGGCTGGGCGACTCCGGCCGTGCAGGCGGAGCCGGTCGAGCACTCGATGCCCTGCGCGTCGAGGAGCAGGAGCAGGGAGTCGCCCTCGCAGCCGGGGAAGGTGAAGTGGGCGTTGGCGGGGAGCCGGTCGACCGGGTCGCCGCCGAGGATCGCGTCGGGGACGGCGGCGCGGACGGCGGCCACCAGCTCGTCGCGGAGGGCGCCGACCTCACGGGCGTACTCCTCGCGGCGCTCGGCGGCGATCCGGCCGGCGACGGCGAAGGAGGCGATGGCGGGCGCGTCCAGGGTTCCGGAGCGGACGTGGCGCTCCTGGCCGCCGCCGTGCAGGACGGGTACGGGGCTGTACTCGCGGCCCAGGAGCAGCGCGCCGATGCCGTACGGGCCGCCGATCTTGTGGCCGGAGACGGTGAGGGCGGCGAGGCCGGAATCGGCGAAGGAGACGGGGATCTGGCCGAAGGCCTGGACCGCGTCGGAGTGCAGGGGGACGTCGAACTCGCTCGCCACGTCGGCGAGTTCGCGTACCGGCATGATCGTGCCGATCTCGTTGTTCGCCCACATGACGGTGGCGAGCGCGACGGTCTCCGGCTCGCGGGCGATCGCCTCGCGCAGCGCCTCGGGGTGGACGCGTCCGTACCGGTCGACGGGCAGGTACTCGACGGTGGCGCCCTCGTGCGTGGCCAGCCAGTCGACGGCGTCGAGGACGGCGTGGTGCTCGACAGGGCCGGCCAGCACCCTGGTGCGGGCGGGGTCGGCGGCGCGGCGGGCCCAGTACAGGCCCTTCACGGCGAGGTTGTCGGCCTCGGTGCCGCCGGAGGTGAAGACGACCTCGCTGGGCCGCGCGCCCAGGGCGGTGGCGAGGGTCTCACGGGCCTCCTCGACGGTCCGCCGGGCCCGCCGCCCGGCCGCGTGCAGGGAGGAGGCGTTGCCCGTGACGGCGAGGTGGGCGGTCAGCGCCTCGATCGCCTCGGGGAGCATGGGCGTGGTCGCGGCGTGGTCGAGGTAAGCCATGATTTCTTGATTCTACGAGGGCGCGGGGGCGCGACCGATGCGCGCCCCCTGGCGCCCACGCGTCGGCACCCTCTCGCGCCCCCACCGGGGGCCACCGGCTCCCGTCGGCGTCGGGGTTCAGGACCTCGGCGCACGGGCGAGTTGGCGGGACTGGGCGACCAGGCGGTCGGCGCTGTCCCAGACCTCGGCGTCCTCCTCCAGGAAGCCGCCGGCGAGGTTACGGGTGGTGATGGCGACCCGCAGCGGGCCCGGGGCGGGGCGGCAGCGGACGTGCGTCGTCAGCTCGACGGTAGGCGTCCAGCCCTTCAGGCCCAGCTCGAAGGAGGTCGGCGGCAGCGCGTCGACGGTGAGGAGCAGCGAGAGCGCGTCGGGCTCGCGGCCGTCGGCGAGGGCGAACCAGCCGCGCATCTCGCCCTTCCCCGACGGCGCGCCGATCGCCCAGCCGACGGTGGCCGGGTCGAGCTTGATGGCGAGGCGGTCGGTGATGGCGCTGGAGCCGGGGATCGGCGGCCGGGGGCCGTCGGAGGGGCCGAAGCACTGCTCGACGGGGGCGATGGCCGGCGGTGCGGCGGACGTCCGTACCTCGTCGGAGAGCGCGTCGAGGTCGCCGTAGGAGGCGAGGACGCGGATGCGCTCGACCTCGGTGCCGTCCTCGGCGTACTGGAAGAGGGAGGCCTGGCCGGTGGAGAGGGTGCGGCCGGTGCGGACGGTCTCGGTGCGGATGACCGCGGGGCCGGGCACGGACGGCGTGAGGTAGTGCGCCGAGATCGTGAACGGGTCGGGGTGCGGGAGGTGGTCGCCGAGGGCGCGGCCGAGCAGGGCGAGGAGGTAGCCGCCGTTGACGGCGCTGATGATCGTCCAGCCGGCGGAGAGGTCGGCGTCGTAGACGCCGGGGGCGCGGAGGGTGACGGCGGTGTCGCGGTCGAACTCGCTCGTTCCCGCGACCGTCTCGAGGCTCGTGCTCATGGTTCCGACGGTACAGCAGGAGGCTACTGAGCGGTAGCTTTTTCCGGCTCCTCGCGGGCGGAGGAACGGCGGTTCCAGGCGCGGGGGGCGCGCCAGTGGAAGCGCATGGCGAGGAGGCGGAGCACGAAGGCGGTGAGGACGGCGGCAGCGGTGGTGAACGTGTCGAGGGCGTCGAAGCGGATGCAGAGGACGACCATCGTGGCGCCGACGATGGCGGGCACGGCGTAGAGGTCG
Organism: Streptomyces sp. NPDC090127; assembly: GCF_044746945.1. Lineage (NCBI taxonomy): Bacteria > Bacillati > Actinomycetota > Actinomycetes > Kitasatosporales > Streptomycetaceae > Streptomyces > Streptomyces sp. NPDC090127. Next base: position 266,213 of record NZ_JBIVDE010000001.1, read on the forward strand.
CGGTCCCAGCGCAGGAGGGAGGGGACCTCGTTGGCGAGCACGTCGCGCAGGACACCGCCGCCGACGGCGGTCGCGACGCCGAGGGCGGCCGAGGAGGTGAGGCCGAGGCCGTACTCGTACGCCTTGGTCGTGCCGGTCACGCAGAAGAGGCCGAGCCCGGCGGCGTCGAAGACGTTCACGGCGGCCTGGGTCCGCTCGACCTGCGGATGGAGGAAGAAGACGAGGACGGTGGCGACGAGCGGCATGAGGAAGTAGCCGAGATCGGCGAAGGCGGCCGGGGGCACGGCGCCGATGATCAGGTCGCGGAGGAGGCCGCCGCCGAGGGCGGTGACTTCGGCGAGGACGGCGATGCCGAAGACGTCGAAGTTCTTGCGGACGGCGAGCAGGGCGCCGGAGATGGCGAAGACGAAGATGCCGACGAGGTCGAGGGCGTGTTGAACGTCGGGGCTGAACAGATCGTGAACCACGGCGACCATTGTGACGGGTGAGGCGGGGGTCGACCGCCGGGCAGGGCGAGGCCCCGCGCGCGGCGCCGCGCCCCCGCCGGAAGGCCTACGGTTGGGTGCGGGTGGGGCCGGGGCTCTGCCCCGGCCCCCCGCGTGCGGCGGCCGCGCGCCGCGTCACTCCTTGGCCGCGCCGCCCTGCGACGGCGCCTCGCCGTCCGACGTCGCCTCGCCGTCCGACGTCGCCTCGCCCTCCGACGGCACGTCGCCCTCCTCGGCCGGGGCCTGGGCAGGCGCCGGTGCCGGTGCCGGCGACGGCTTCGTGATCGTCACCTCCACCGACTCCCTCGCCGACGGCACCGTCACGCCCTCCGCGTTCTCCGGGTGGTGGCACGCGACACGCTGGCCCGGGCGGAGTTCGACGAGCGGGGGTTCGGTGGTCTTGCAGAGCTCCGTCGCCTTCCAGCAGCGGGTGTGGAAGCGGCAGCCCGGGGGCGGGGCGATCGGCGAGGGGACGTCGCCCGTGAGCAGGATGCGCTCGCTCTTCGCACCCTTGCGGCGGGGGTCCGGGATCGGGACCGCCGACATCAGGGCGCGGGTGTACGGGTGCATCGGGGCCTCGTACAGGGACTTGCGGTCCGCCAGCTCGACGATCTTGCCGAGGTACATCACCGCGATCCGGTCCGAGACGTGCCGGATCACCGAGAGGTCGTGGGCGATGATCACGTACGTGAGGCCCAGCTCGTCCTGGAGGTCGTCCAGCAGGTTCACCACCTGCGCCTGGATCGAGACGTCCAGCGCCGAGACCGGCTCGTCCGCGACGACCAGCTTCGGCTTGAGGGCCAGGGCCCGCGCGATGCCGATGCGCTGGCGCTGGCCGCCCGAGAACTCGTGCGGGTAACGGTTGTAGTGCTCCGGGTTCAGGCCGACCAGGCCGAGGAGACGCTGGACCTCCTTCTTGACCCCGCCCTCCGGCTCCACGCCCTGGAGGCGGAACGGCGCCGAGACGATCGAGCCGACCGTGTGGCGGGGGTTCAGCGAGCCGTACGGGTCCTGGAAGATCATCTGGATGTCGCGGCGCAGCGGACGCATCTTGGCGACACCGAGGTGCGAGACGTCCACGCCCTCGAACTCGATCCTGCCGCCCGTCGGTTCGAGCAGCCGCGTGATCAGCCGGCCCATCGTCGACTTGCCGCAGCCCGACTCGCCGACCACGCCCAGCGTCTCGCCGGGGAACACCTCGAAGTCGATGCCGTCGACCGCCTTGACCGCCCCGGCCTGTCGCTGCAACAGCCCCTTCTTGATGGGGAAGTGCTTCACCAGGTTCTCGACCTTGAGAAGGGGCTCGGTGCTCTTGTTGTCGGTCACAGCTTCGGCGCAATCTCTTCGGTCCAGATCCGGGTCCGCTCCTCGCGCGACATGTGGCACGCGGAGTGGTGACGGCTGCCCGTCTCCTTCAGCTCGGGGCGCTCGGTGCGCGTGATGCCGCCCTTGGGCACGTCCGCGTACGGGCAGCGCGGGTTGAAGGCGCAGCCGTTGGGGACGTTGATCAGGCTGGGCGGGTTGCCCTTCACCGGGATGAGCCGCTCGGTCTGCTCCCGGTCGATCCGCGGCATCGAGCCGAGCAGCCCCCAGGTGTAGGGGTGCTGCGGCTCGTAGAAGACCGCCTCGGCCGGTCCGCGCTCCACGCACCGGCCGCCGTACATCACGAGGATGTCGTCGGCGACCTCGGCGACCACGCCGAGGTCGTGCGTGATGATGACGACCGCCGAGCCGAACTCCTTCTGCAGGTCCCGGATCAGGTCGAGGATCTGCGCCTGCACGGTCACGTCGAGCGCGGTGGTCGGCTCGTCCGCGATGAGCAGTTCGGGGTTGTTGACCAGCGCCATCGCGATCATCGCGCGCTGGCGCATACCGCCGGAGAACTCGTGCGGGTAGCTGGAGAAGCGCTTGGCCGGCTCGGGGATGCCGACCCGGTCGAGGAGTTCGACGGCCCGCCGCTTGGCGGTCTTCTTGTCGACCGGGTGGTGGACCCGGTACGCCTCCACGATCTGCGCGCCGACCGTGTAGTACGGGTGCATCGCGGAGAGCGGGTCCTGGAAGATCATCGCCATGTCGCGGCCGCGCAGCCTGCGGACCTCTTCGGGGTCGGCGGTGAGCAGCTCGCGCCCGTTCAGCCAGATCTCGCCGGAGATCCGGGCCCTCTGCCGGCCGTACTGGCCGACGGTGTGCAGGCCCATGATGCCGAGCGAGGTCACCGACTTGCCGGAGCCGGACTCGCCCACGATGCCGAGGGTCCTGCCCTTCTCCAACTGGAAGGAGAGCCCGTCGACGGACTTGACCAGGCCGTCGTCGGTCGGGAAGTGGATCTTCAGGTCGCGGACGTCGAGGAAGGCCGCGGACGGGGCGTTCCCGGCGGCGACCGGTTCGCCCAGGGCCGCGCCCGTCGTGGTCAGCTTGTCCGTCATGCGAGCCTCACTCGGGGGTCGATCACCGCGTACAGAAGGTCCACCACGAGGTTGGCGAGGACGACGGCGGCCGCGGTGATGAGCGTGACCGCCATGATCAGCGGAAGGTCACGCTCGGTGACTCCCTTGATCGCCATCTGGCCGAGGCCCTGGAGGTTGAACGCGGTCTCGGTGAGGACCGCGCCGCCGACGAGGGCGCCGAGGTCCATGCCGAAGATGGTCAGGATGGGGGTCATCGTGGAGCGCATGGCGTGCTTGCCGAGCACGACCCGCTCCGGCAGACCCTTGGCCCGTGCCGTACGGATGTAGTCCTCGCCGAGGACCTCCAGCATGGTGGCGCGGGTGAGCCGCGCGTACATCGCCGCGTACAGGAACGCGAGGGTGATCCAGGGCAGCAGCAGTCCGCCGAACCAGCTGCCGAAGGACTCGCCGATCGGGGTGTAGGAGGCGTTGAGCCAGCCCAGTTGGGTACGGAAGATCAGCATCGCCAGCATGGCGGTGAAGAAGATGGGGAGCGAGACACCGGCGAGGGCGGTGACCATCGCGGCGCGGTCGACGAGGGTGCCCCGCTTGAGCGCGGAGACCACACCGGTCGAGACGCCCATGACCAGCCACAGCACGGCGGCGCCGAGGACCATGGAGATGGTGACGGGGAACGCGTCGACCAGCATCGTCGAGACGTCCTGCTCGGTACGGAACGAGTACCCGAAGCAGGGTGCCTCGCAGTGGATGGTGCTGCCTCCGCCGGTGTAGTCGCGACCGACGAAGATTCCCGAGACGAAGTGCCAGAACTGCACCAGGATCGGCTCGTCCAGGCCCAGCTTCTGCCGGACCGCTTCGATGGAAGCCGGATCCGCCTGCTTGCCGACGAACATCACGGCAGGATCGCTGCCGGTCATCTTGGGGATGAGGAAGAAGATGCTGAGCGTCGTCAGGGTGACGACCAACAGCATCACTACGACGGCGAACAGCCGTCGGACGAGATATGCAAGCATGCGGTCGGCCGACCGGTGGCGGGGGATCCCGATCGGGATCCCCCGCCACCGTGAGCGGCCATCACCTGCCCTTCGGACCTAGCGGCGGGTGGTGCGCCGTTGGAGCGGGTGGATGGAGACGCGGGTTACTTCACGACGCCGAGCGACGCGTAGTCGTAACGGCCGTTGTACGCGTCGGCCGTGTAGACGTTGGTCAGTCGCGAGGAGCGCCAGATGATGTTCTTCTCGTGGGTGAAGGGCAGGTACACCGCGGCGTCCGAGACCTTCGTGTTGATCTGCTTGTAGAGCTCGCCGGCCTTGACCGGGTCGGTCTCCTTCAGCGCCTGGTCGAACAGGCCGTTGACGGCCGGGTCGTTCAGCTCCGAGAAGTTGTTGTTGCCGCTCTGGAGGATGAAGCGGCCGTCGACCAGCGGCTGCAGGAAGCCCTGGCCGGACGGGAAGTCGGCGCCCCAGCCCATGATGATGATGCCGTAGCCCTTGTCCTTGACGACCTTCGGCGAACCGATGATGCCGGAGGTCTGGGCGCCGTCGAACTGGTCGATCTGGGCGTCGATGCCGACGGCCTTCAGCGACTGCTGGAGGGACTCGGCGGTCGCGATCTCGATCTTCTTGTTGTTGCGGACCGCGATCGTGGTCTTGAAGCCGTTCGGCTTACCGCACTTGGCCAGCGCCTCCTTGGCCTTGGCCAGGTCCGGCTTGCCCGCCAGCTTGCCGTACGGGTCGGCCTTCGGGTCGGCACCCTTGATCGCCGGCGGCAGCATGTTGGTGGCGATGTCGCCACCGGCCTGCGGGCCACCACGGGCGGTCTGGAGGGACTTGGAGTCGGCCGCGTAGATGATCGCCTTGCGGCACTCGACGTTGTCGATGACCGTCTGCGGGAAGACCGCGTAGCGGATGAAGCCGGTCTGCGGGTTGTCCGCGTTCTCCTTGTGCTGCTGGAGCACCTTGGCGCGGGCCGCCGCGCCGACACCGGTGGCGTTGATGTCGAGGTCGTACTCGCCCTCGACCAGACGGTTGTCCATGTCGTCGGCGTTGGTGGTGAACTTGACGCTGATCTTGTCCGGCAGCGCCTTGCGGACGGTGTCCGTCTTGGCGTCCCACTTGTCGTTGCGGACCAGCAGCATCGACTTGTTGGGGGTGTACGACTGCCACTTGTACGGGCCGGAGGAGAAGGGCTTCAGGCCGTACTGGGCCTTGGTGTCCTTGTCCTGGCGGACCGGGGAGGCGGCGGGCATGGCCAGCATCTGGAGGAAGTCACCGTTGGCGACCGGCAGCTTGAAGATGATGGTCTTGTCGTCCGGGGTCTCGATCGCCTTCAGGCCGAGCTTGTCCGGGGTGGTGTCCTTGTAGGGACCCTTGTACTCCATCTTCGGGTCGAGGACCTGCTGGAGGTAGATCGGGCCGCCGGAGATGACGTCCTGGGCCCAGATGCGCTCGATGCCGTACTTGATGTCCTTGGAGGTGATCGACTTGCCGTCCTCCCAGGTGACCCCGTCCTTCAGGGTGAAGGTGTAGGTGAGGCCGTCGGCCGAGACCTTGCCGGTGTCGGTGGCGAGGTCGGACACCAGCTCGGTGGAGGCGGCGCCCGGCTCGGCCTTGAAGGTGACCAGCTGGCGCGTGTAGTAGCGCGCGAAGTCCCACACGAAGCCGTAGTAGCCGCGCTGCGGGTCCCACGAGTCCGCCTCCTGCGAGCCGATGAACTTCAGCTCGCCGCCCTTCTTGTCGGAGGGGTTGGCGACCTTGTTCACGGCGGCGTTGAAGCCGGGTGCGCCGGACTTGCTCTTGCCGTCGCCGCTGCCGCCGCCACACGCGGTGGTGACGACCATCGTGGCCGCGGCGAGCAGCGCGCCCGCGGCGATTCTGCGCCGCTGTGAGCTGTTCAGAGTCATGGTCTCGCAACCTCCGGAATAGTGGCGGCCGTTACGGCGGTCCGCCGGTGTTGATTGCCTCCTGTCAACAGCGGCAGGGGCGGGTCTGTGCGGGCTGGCAGGCGGTCAGCGAGCGGCCTTCGGGTCGAGCGCGTCCCGCACGCCGTCGCCGAAGAGGTTGAACGCCAGAACGGTGATGAAGATGGCGAGGCCGGGGATCACCATGAACAGGGGGTCCGACTCGTAGGTGGAGATGGCCGTCGACAGCATCTGGCCCCAGGACGCGGTGGGCGGCTTCACACCCGCGCCGAGGAAGCTGAGGGCCGCTTCGGTGAGGATGTTGGTGGGGATCATGAGGGTCGCGTAGACCATGATCGGGGCGATCAGGTTGGGCAGCAGCTCCCGGCGCAGGATGTAGAGGCGGCCGGCGCCCAGGGAGCGGGCGGCCTCCACGTACTCGCGGTTGCGCAGCGAGAGGGTCTGGCCGCGGACGATCCGGCCGACGTAGGGCCAGCCGAAGAAGCCGATCACCACGACCAGCGCGCCGATGCGGACGCCCGAACCGGAGAATCCGAGCATCTCGTTGGGGAGCACGGAGACCAGCGCGATGGTGAAGAGCAGCTGCGGGAAGGCGAGCATGACGTCCATGACGCGGCTGAGCGCCGCGTCGACCCAGCCGCCGAAGTAGCCGGCGACGACGCCGAGGATCGTGCCGAGGACGACCGCGAACATCGCCGAGAGGAAGGCGACGAGCAGCGAGATCCGGGCCCCGTAGACGATGCGGCTGAAGACGTCGCGGCCGTTGACCGGCTCGACCCCGAGCAGGAAGTCGGAGCTGATACCGCCGTAGGGGGCGATCGGGGTGCCGAAGAGCGGGTCGATCTGGTCCTCGTGGAACTCGTCCGGCGGGTGGCCGAGCAGGCCCACGATGACGGGCGCGAGGAGCGCGACGACGACCAGGAAGACCACGATCGCCCCGCCGGCCAGCGCGAGCTTGTCCCGCTTGAGCCTGGTCCAGGCGATCTGCCAGGGGGAACGCCCCTCGATCGTCTTGCCCGGCGGCGCCGGGGGCACGGCATCGACGGCGGCGGTCGACTCGGCCGCACTCGTCTCGTGCAGTGGTGCCGTCATCGTGCTGAGGACCCCTCTCGGCCGCCGGTAGCCGGCCCTTGCCCGCCGCGGGTAGCGGCTTGGTGGAACAACTGCGGGGCATCGGCCAGGAGGCCGAACGCCCGGTGTTCCGGGGAGTCTTCAATGTGGCCGCGATCACCCGCCAGACCTCACGGTGAATGTTTGCTCAACCGTGATGCGGTTCGTTGCCTTCCGTTATCCGGACTCTGTGATCGCGTCAGCGGACCATCTCGCCCACTATTCGGCCAGAACGGACATGTGCCCCAACCCCCCTGTGACAGGGGTGAATTGGGGGGACGGAGCGGACGTATCAGTACGTGCGGGGCACGGCCGGGGGGTAGCCGTAGCCGGGGGCCTGCGGGGTCGGCGCCACATGGGCGTCGCGGTCGTAGAACGGCCGCGTGTTGGCCCGCAGCCACATCGCGACGGGGTCGTACGGGTCCGACATCGCGACCGTCGAGACGGGCAGGCCGTCGGGGACGGCGGAGACCGTCTGGCGCATCATCGCGCGCACCGACTCCACGGAGGCGGTGGAGGTGTCGTACAGGTCGAGGCCGATGGCGAGGTACGGGGAGCCGAGCGCGGGCTGCACCCAGGCCCTGCGCAGCGCCCGTACGGACGGGGTGCGGTGGGCGTTCTGGGTCAGCAGGGCGTAGAACTGGGGGATCTCCAGGGCGGGTTCGGAGAGCCGCAGCGGTCCGGCCGGCATCCGGTCGAGACCGGTGGCGATCCGGCGGAGGTCGGCCCAGGGGATGCCGACGCCGCCGTTGGTGTCGTGCGGGTTGAGCCAGACGCCCACCCGGTCGGGGAAGAGGCCGCCGGCGATCTCGCGGCCGGTGACCACCTCGTGGGCGCGGTTCCAGCCGGAGGCGGCGAGCTCCTGGGCGGAGGTGACGCAGGGGGCGTACCCGAAGCCCTCGACGTCCATGTGGCCGTACTGGGCGTCGGGCGAGCCGGGCGTGCCCTGCCAGAGCAGCATCCAGACGCTGCCGTCGGCGAGGGCGTGCAGCAGCTGCTCGTACGCGTCGTAGCGCCCGGGTGCCACCTGGCGCAGCATGTGCTCGACCTGTCCGGCCGCAGCCGTGCCTGACGCGCTCACCCTGGTTCCCGCCCCTCTTCCGTCCACCGCACCAGCTTAATTACCGGGAGGCCCGCTGATAGAAGGGGCGCACCCGCTCCTGCATCCAGTCGCCGACCGGGTCCTGTGCCACGTCGAGCAGGATGAGGTTGACCGGCCAGGCCACCTCGACCCGGCCGAGGGCGCGGCCCAGCGCGTCCAGCGGGGCGTTCCGGTCGACGCCGTCCCAGGTCACGAGCTCGACGCCGATGAAGAGGGCCGGTTCGGTGCCCTCGACGCTGGCGAGGGCGCGGCGGGCGGAGAGGACGACGCCGGTGGCGTCGAACTCGGCGGCGGCGACGGTCAGGAAGTCGACCGGGTCGTCCTGCCAGTCGGGCTCGAAGAGCCGGACCCGGCCGCCGCTCGCGGGGCCGTCCAGCGGGGTGCGGCCGACCCGGCAGAGCTCGGCGACGGCCGGCGGGGGCAGGGGGGCGCCGACCGTGCCGCCGGGGTTCACGGCGATGCCGAGCTGCGGGGGCAGACCGCGGGCGAAGTCACGGGCGGGGGCGACGGTGAAGGACATGTGGCTGCCGACGCAGGCCATGAACTGCTGCTCGGAGCTGAAGACGGGGACGTACGGCAGCCCGTCGATCTCCAGCGTGGGCAGGTCGAGGTCCCGGCTCTCGGGGCTGCCGCCGTTGGGCAGCGGCACCCAGACGGGGCTCCGGCCGAGGACCTCGACGAGGCGGCCTCCGGCGGAGGGGTTGCCGAGCGAGGCCGCCAGGACCTCCTCGAGCTCGTTTCCCGGCCACGTCACGTCCACGGTTTCCGATTCCCCTGTCTCGCGGGCCCTGGTCACGGCAGCCTGGTCAGGCGCCCTCGGGGCAGAACCCTAACGCCGCCCCGAGGCCCCCGTGGCCAAAAGGGCTCAGTGGACGGATCGGAAGGCGATCGTCCGCAGAGCCCCGGCGGCGTCCCGGTCGAGCAGGGTCGCCGAGGCGCAGCCGCGGGGCAGACGGCCGGACTCCACCGAGCCGAGGAGCCGGCCGACGGCCCGGCGGTGGCGCGCGAAGGCGTACCCGGAGACGCCCCGGCCGCGCTCGCGCTGGCCCGCGCGGGCGGCGTCGGGGGTGACGTCGAGCAGGATCAGGTGCAGGGCGGTGCCCCGGCGGCGGGCCTCGCGGGCCAGCCAGTTCCGCACCCAGGACTGGGTGCCGCAGTCGTGGACGACGACGCTCCGCCCGGAGCGCAGCGCGCGCCGCAGCCCGGCGTAGTGGGCGAGCCGGGCCAGCGGGCGGTAGACCGCGTACGGCAGGAGGGCGGGGAGCCTGGTCTCCCAGCGCTCACGGGCGTCCTGGGAGTCGATGCCGAGGCCCTGGGCGGCGCGGCGCATCAGCGTCGACTTGCCGCTTCCGGGCAGCCCGGAGACCACCACGAGGTCCCCCGCGGTGAAGGCGAGCGTCCGGGGGCCGCGGCCGCCGCGCTCGCGCAGGTCCCGCAGCAGGGGCGCGGCGGTGCGACGCCGCCGGGTCCGGGCGCGGGCGCGCGGAGCCGGTATCCCCGTGCCCGTGGCATAGGCCCCGCTGTGCTGGATCGTCATGGTCTCTTCCCCCTGTCGGGTCCCGAGGACCCCTTCCCCACAAAGTGTAAAGAAGGGGTAATCAGTCACAAGCGATTTGCCGATCGGACCCCGCGTGCAATGATGTGCGCGCCAAGCGCACACAACCTCATACCGGCCGCTCGAATCCGCGCGGGAGAGTCCCGGAACCACCACGGTGGGCCCCGGGCGCCGAAGGAGCAAGACCCTCCCTTGAATCTCTCAGGCCCCGTACCGCGTGGATGAGGCAGATCTGAAAAGCGGGACGCCGTGTGGCGTTCCCACCCAAGGTGCAAGCCGATCTCTCGGTGACGAGATGCTCTCGGTGAACCTCTCAGGTTCCATGACAGATGGGGAGGACGTCCTCGCCCGTCATGTTTTCCGCCCTTGGGATCCGGGAGCCACCCATGAGCACGTCTGCCCCCCGTCTGACCGCCCTCGATGCGCTGCATCGCTCCCTGGGCGCGACCATGACCGACTTCGCCGGCTGGGACATGCCGCTGCGCTACGGCAGCGAGCGCGACGAGCACAACGCCGTCCGCACGAAGGCGGGCCTCTTCGACCTCTCCCACATGGGTGAGATCACCGTCACCGGTCCGCAGGCCGTCGAGCTGCTCGACTTCGCGCTGGTGGGCAACATCTCCACGGTGGGCGTGGGCCGCGCGCGCTACACGCACATCTGCCAGGAGGACGGCGGCATCCTCGACGACCTGATCGTCTACCGGCTCGGCGACACCGAGGCCGGGTCTCCTCACTACCTGGTCGTCGCCAACGCCTCCAACGCGCAGACCGTCCTCGACGCGCTGACCGCGCGGGCCGCCGGCTTCGACGCCGAGGTGCGCGACGACCGTGACGCGTACGCCCTGCTCGCCGTCCAGGGCCCGGAGTCCCCCGGCATCCTGAAGGCGCTGACCGACGCCGACCTGGACGGTCTGAAGTACTACGCCGGCCTCCCGGGCACGGTCGCCGGGGTCCCCGCGCTGATCGCCCGTACCGGCTACACCGGCGAGGACGGCTTCGAGCTGTTCCTGAAGCCGGAGCACGCCGAGGGTGTCTGGAAGGCGCTGACCGAGGCGGGCGCCCCGGTCGGGCTGATCCCCTGCGGCCTCTCCTGCCGTGACACGCTCCGCCTGGAGGCGGGCATGCCGCTGTACGGGCACGAGCTGACGACCTCGCTCACCCCGTTCGACGCGGGGCTCGGCCGGGTCGTGAAGTTCGAGAAGACGACCAACGAGGGCCGCTTCGTCGGGCGTGAGGCGCTGGAGAAGGCCGCCGAGCGTGCCGAGACCGCCCCGCCGCGCAAGCTCGTCGGCCTGGTCGCCGAGGGCCGCCGCGTCCCGCGCGCCGGCATGGCGGTCGTCGCCGACGGCCAGGTCGTCGGCGAGGTCACCTCCGGCGCGCCGTCGCCCACGCTCGGAAAGCCGATCGCGATGGCATACGTGGACGCGGCGCACGCCGAGCCCGGCACGCAGGGTGTAGGTGTGGACATCCGCGGCACCCACGAGCCGTACGAGGTCGTGGCGCTGCCCTTCTACAAGCGCCAGAAGTGACGTTTCCCACCCCTTCACGTCTCACCTCGCGTCTCATCCCGTAAGACCCGCGTACACCAGCACTCCCCCGATCCAGGAGAATCACGACATGAGCAACCCCCAGCAGCTTCGCTACAGCAAGGAGCACGAGTGGCTGTCGGACGTCGTCGACGGCGTCGCGACGGTCGGCATCACGGAGCACGCGGCGAACGCCCTCGGTGACGTCGTCTTCGTGCAGCTCCCGGAGGTCGGTGACACGGTGACCGCGGGCGAGTCCTGTGGCGAGCTGGAGTCCACCAAGTCCGTCAGCGACCTGTACGCGCCCGTGACCGGCGAGATCGTCGAGGCCAACCAGGACGTCGTGGACGACCCCTCCCTGGTGAACTCCGCCCCGTTCGAGGGTGGCTGGCTGTTCAAGGTGCGCATCACGGACGAGCCGGGCGACCTGCTCTCCGCCGACGAGTACACCGCCTTCACCGCCGGCTAACCGAGACCCCGTAGGGATCGATTCATGTCGCTTCTGAACACCCCTCTCCACGAGCTGGACCCCGACGTCGCCGCCGCCGTCGACGCCGAGCTCCACCGCCAGCAGTCCACCCTCGAGATGATCGCCTCGGAGAACTTCGCTCCGGTCGCGGTCATGGAGGCCCAGGGCTCGGTCCTCACCAACAAGTACGCCGAGGGCTACCCGGGCCGCCGCTACTACGGCGGCTGCGAGCACGTCGACGTGGCCGAGCAGATCGCCATCGACCGGATCAAGGACCTGTTCGGCGCCGAGTACGCCAACGTCCAGCCGCACTCCGGCGCCTCCGCGAACCAGGCCGCGCTCTTCGCGATCGCCCAGCCCGGCGACACGATCCTGGGCCTGGACCTGGCGCACGGCGGTCACCTGACCCACGGCATGCGCCTGAACTTCTCCGGCAAGCAGTTCAACGTGGTCGCGTACCACGTGGACGAGGCCGGTCTGGTCGACATGGCCGAGGTCGAGCGCCTCGCCAAGGAGCACCGCCCCAAGGTCATCATCGCGGGCTGGTCCGCCTACCCGCGTCAGCTGGACTTCGCCGAGTTCCGCCGGATCGCCGACGAGGTCGAGGCGTACCTGTGGGTCGACATGGCCCACTTCGCGGGCCTGGTCGCGGCCGGTCTGCACCCGAACCCGGTCGAGCACGCGGACGTGGTCACCTCGACCACGCACAAGACGCTCGGCGGCCCGCGCGGCGGCATCATCCTCGCGAAGAAGGAGTTCGCGAAGAAGCTGAACTCCTCGGTCTTCCCCGGTTTCCAGGGCGGCCCGCTGGAGCACGTGATCGCGGCCAAGGCCGTCTCCTTCAAGATCGCGGCCTCCGAGGAGTTCAAGGAGCGCCAGCAGCGCACGCTGGACGGCGCCCGGATCCTGGCCGAGCGCCTGGTCCAGGACGACGTCACCGCGCACGGCGTCTCGGTCCTGTCCGGCGGCACGGACGTGCACCTGGTCCTGGTGGACCTGCGCAACTCCGAGCTGGACGGCCAGCAGGCCGAGGACCGGCTGCACGAGGTCGGCATCACGGTCAACCGGAACGCGATCCCGAACGACCCGCGTCCCCCGATGGTCACCTCGGGTCTGCGCATCGGTACGCCGGCGCTGGCCACCCGCGGTTTCTCCACCGAGGACTTCGCCGAGGTCGCCGACGTCATCGCGGAGACCCTGAAGCCCGGCTTCGACGCCGACGCCCTGAAGGCCCGGGTCGTCGCGCTGGCCGAGAAGCACCCGCTGTACCCCGGCCTGAAGTAATTTCGTACGCTTTAGTTCCAGGTTCTGTTCGTACGAAAGCTCCGGGGCACCGCGCACACTGGACAGTGAGCGCGGTGCCCCACCCCCTTTTCCCGCTCAGCTCTGCACCACCCCGGCAGACAACGGCGTCAGCCCCCCACAAGGAGTTCTCCGTGGCCATCTCGGTCTTCGACCTGTTCTCGATCGGCATCGGCCCGTCCAGCTCCCACACCGTGGGCCCGATGCGCGCGGCCCGGATGTTCGCCCGCCGCCTGAAGAACGAGGGGCTGCTCGCCCACACCGCGTCGATACGGGCCGAGTTGTACGGCTCGCTCGGCGCGACCGGCCACGGCCACGGCACGCCGAAGGCCGTCCTGCTCGGCCTGGAGGGCGACTCCCCGCGCACGGTCGACGTCGAGGCGGCGGACGACAAGGTCGAGCGGATCAAGGCGAGCGGCCGGATCAACCTGCTCGGCGCGCACGAGATCCCCTTCGACTTCGACGAGGACCTGATCCTGCACCGCCGCAAGGCGCTGCCGTACCACGCCAACGGCATGACGATCTTCGCGTACGACGCGGCGGGCGCGCTGGTGCTGGAGAAGACGTACTACTCGGTCGGCGGCGGCTTCGTCGTGGACGAGGACGCCGTCCAGGGCGAGAACCCGATCGTTCCGGACGACACGGTCCTGAAGTACCCCTTCCGGACGGGCGACGAGCTGCTCCGTCTCGCGAAGGAGACCGGTCTGTCGATCTCCGCGATGATGATGGAGAACGAGAAGGCCTGGCGTACCGAGGACGAGATCCGCACGGGCCTGCTGGAGATCTGGCGGGTCATGCAGGCCTGCGTCTCGCGCGGCCTGTCCCGTGAGGGCATCCTGCCCGGCGGCCTGAAGGTCCGCCGCCGCGCCGCGAACACCGCCCGCAAGCTGCGCTCCGAGGGCGAGCCCGCGGCGCTGGCGATGGAGTGGATCACGCTCTACGCGATGGCCGTGAACGAGGAGAACGCGGCGGGCGGCCGCGTGGTCACCGCGCCGACGAACGGCGCGGCGGGCATCATCCCGGCGGTCCTGCACTACTACATGAACTTCGTGCCGGGCGCCGACGACGAGGGCGTGGTCCGCTTCCTGCTGGCGGCGGGCGCGGTCGGCATGCTCTTCAAGGAGAACGCCTCGATCTCCGGCGCCGAGGTCGGCTGCCAGGGCGAGGTCGGCTCGGCCTGCTCGATGGCGGCCGGCGCCCTCGCCGAGGTCATGGGCGGAAGCCCGGAACAGGTGGAGAACGCGGCCGAGATCGGCATGGAACACAACCTGGGCCTGACCTGCGACCCGGTCGGCGGCCTGGTCCAGATCCCGTGCATCGAGCGCAACGGCATGGCGGCGGTCAAGGCGGTCACGGCGGCGAAGATGGCCCTGCGCGGCGACGGCAGCCACCTGGTCTCGCTGGACAAGGTCATCAAGACGATGAAGGAGACCGGCGCGGACATGTCGGTCAAGTACAAGGAGACGGCGCGCGGCGGTCTCGCGGTGAACATCATCGAGTGCTGAGGCGGTAGGCCCTGACCAGCGCGTTTCGTTCCTTCGGCGCTGTCAGGGCCTTTCCTGCTTACGCGGCGGAAAGTCCCTGGGACAGACGTGAAGGTGTCCTTCGGGCACAGCGGATCGAACAACTGTGACCTCAGCCGTTCGGCAAGTCTGGCGTCACCGAGCCCGTCGGTGAATGGCTCCATGTCCCGGGAGCCCAGAGCGGGAACGTACAGCCATCGCTCGGGATCGTCCGCCCCCTCGTCCTCAAACCAAGTCTCCGGCTCGTCCGTGAACACCAGCCAATCGGGTCCGTCTGTCCACAGGTCGACCGGAATCGGGCACAGGAGGGGTATCCGCGCCTTCCGTGACCGTTCGCAGCCGGTGCGCAGAGCGCCGCGTTGCGGACCCCCCGCCCAGGAGACGCGGCGTCTCGCGGTGAACATCATCGAGGGCAGAGGACGCGCGGGCGCCTCGGTTCGTGGTCCGGTGCGGCGGGGTCCGGGCGGGCGGCTCGTCGTGTGCGTACGCACAAAGGACTCGCCGCCCGTCCCGTCACGGAGGGGTCAGGCCGCCTTGCTGAGGTGCGCCCAGAACTCGTCCCAGGACAGCTTGCCGTCGTTGTCGGCGTCCCGCTGGTTGATGAGCGCCTCGGCGACCGTCTCGGTGACGTTGAAGTCACCCAGCTGGGCCATGACGCTCTTGTACTCGGCAGCGGTGATGAGGCCGTCCCCGTCCATGTCGAACCGCTCGAACGCCTTGCGTGCCGACTCGATGTCCGCCACTGATTCCGCCCCTTCTCGATGCTTCGATGACGAGGGTCAGATTATCGGGCGGCCCGCCGCGGCCCGGCGCCGGGCCTTGACGGTTCGTCGCCGGCTGAGCGCCCCCGCCCGGGGATGGCTCAGCGGAAGACGCCCGTGTGGCCGAGGGAGTAGCGGCCCGGTTGGGGGTAGACCGCCAGGCCGTGCGGGCCGCCGCCGACCGGGATGCGGGCCAGTTGTTCGCCGGTCGTCGTGTCGATCGCGTACACCTCGGAGTCGTAGCGGCCGGAGAGCCACAGCACCTTGCCGTCGGCCGAGACGCCGCCCATGTCCGGGGAGCCGCCGTCCGGCAGCCGCCACTTCTTCGTCAGTCTGTCCTGCCCGAAGTCGAAGACCGAGACGGAGCCCTCGCCGCGGTTGGGGATGTACATCTCCTTGGAGTCGCGGGAGATGTAGAGGCCGTGGGCGCCCTTGCCGGTCGCCATCAGCCGCGGGGTGGTGAACTTCTCGCCGTCCAGGACCCACACGCCGTGGGCCATCATGTCGGCGATGTAGAACGTCTTGCCGTCCGGGGAGATCTTCACGTCCTGCGGCATCGCGCCCTCGAAGGGCAGCTTCTGCTGGCCGATGACCCGCATCTTCTCCGTGTCGACCTTGAGCAGCTCGCCGGAGAACTCGCAGGAGACGACGAAGTACCGGCCGTCGGCGGAGAAGTCCGCGTGGTTGACGCCGTAGCACGAGACCGGGACGGTCTTCCGCCGCTCCATCGTGTGCGGGTCGCGGAAGACCAGCTCGCGGTCGAGGGAGGCCATGACGACGGCGTACTTCCCGTTCGGCGTGAAGTACAGGTTGTACGGGTCGTGGACCTCGACGGGCTTGCCGGCGGCGCCGGTGGCCGGGTCGATCGGGGTGAGCGTGTGGCCGCGGTTGTTGTTGACCCAGAGGGTCTTCAGGTCCCAGGAGGGCACGACGTGCTGGGGCTGGTTGCCCACCCGGATCGTCTCGATCACCCGGTACGTGGCCGGGTCGATGACCGAGACGGTGTTGGAGTTGGTGTTGGGGACGTAGACCCGGCTGGGGAAGCCCTTGACGACGGGCGAGAGCTTCCCCGGCCGGTCGGCCGCGTAGATGTCGTTCGGGTCGAGGACCGGCGGCATGCCCGGCAGCCCGGCGGGCGTGGCCTTCTTCGGTACGGCGGGAAGCGCCGCCGCCTCCTCCCGGCCGCCGCCCCCGGCCTCGGGGGCCGGGTCGGCGGCGCCGCACCCGGCGAGCGCGGCGAGCAGCGCGGCGGCGAGGAGACTCTTCGTACGCGTGGTGAGGGACAGCATCAGGTCAGCAGCTCCGTGGTCGTCACCGCGCGCAGACCGCGGCGGTCGAGGTCGGCGAGGAGGGGCGGCAGCGCGGCGAGGGTGTCCGCGTAGCCGAAGTGCAGGCTCACCACGGAGCCGCCCCGGACCTGCCCGGCGACGTTGCGGACGACGGCCGGGGCGCCGGGCGAGGTGAAGTCGAGGGAGTCGACGTCGTACGAGAGGACGTGCGGGTACCCGGCCCGTCGCGCGGCCCGCCGGACGGCCTCGGTCGCGTGCTGGGTCTTCGAGGGCCGGAACCAGGTGCCGATGGAGCCGGTGAGGCGGCGCAGCCGGGTCGCGCAGGCGGCGATCTCGGCGTGTGCCTCGTCCTCGGTCATCGCGTTGACGTCGAGGTGGCGCTGGGTGTGGTTGCCGAGGTCGTGGCCGCCGTCGAGGACGCGGCGGGCGAGGTCGGGGTGGGCGTCGAGCCACTCGCCGACGGCGAGGACGGTGACCCGGGCCCCGCCCTTCTCCGCCTCGGTGAGCACGGCGCGGGCGAGGCCGGGGTCGCCGTGGCCGTGGAAGGTGAGGGCGACGCGGGGACGGTCGCGCGGGCCGCTGACGATCTCGGCGGGCAGCCCGGGGAAGCGGCGGGGCGCCGGGGCGTCCGGCGGCCTGGGGGCGGGCGCGGGACCGCGGGGCGCGGGGCGGGTCTCCGTGTCGCAGCCGGTGGTGAGGGCTCCCGCGGCGGCCCCCGCGAGGGCGGCCGCCGCACCTGCCCGGAGTGCGCCACGACGGTCGGTGAGGATCACACGCCCATTAAAATGGCGAACTGTCCGGAAAGTAATGATTGAGCCAATTCAGGACGTTTGCTGGTCTGTACCAGGTGTCCGACATGCGGACGCGGGCATCAAACAATCGATGAACGCCATACTTATTCACCATTTACAAGGTCGGTGCTGTACGTCACCAACGATTCATTGGTGAACTGTGGCGATTTGACCGATTTTGACCCGGTAGGGTCTTTTGGCGGCAAGGCCACCTGTCTGCCATAGTCGGAACCACGACCCCCATTGACCCGGGCCAGGTCGTCTTCGGCACCGTGGGTACACACCCCCCCGACCCGCGGCGCCCCATACACAGAAGCCCCCGCACGGGGGCTTCTGTGTTTTCCGGTGCCGGCCGTCAGCGGTCGGAGACGCGCATCTCGAACCAGGTGGTCTTGCCGCGCGGCTGCAGATCCACGCCCCAGCGGTCGGAGAGCTTGTCGACGAGGAAGAGGCCGCGGCCGCTGATGTCCATCTCCTGCACCGGCATCAGACAGGGCAGGCCGCGCGAGGGATCGCGGACCTCGACCCGGATCCAGCCCCGGCGGCGCAGCAGCCGGAGCGCGAAGACCCGCGCGCCGGTGTGCCGGACGGCGTTGCCGACGAGTTCCGAGACGAGGAGCACCGCGTGCTCGGCGATCTGCGGGGTCAGGCCCCACTGCCGGAGCACCACGCACTGGGTGAGCCTGCGGGCGACGGCGGCGGACTCGGGACGGGACGGCAGCCGGACGTCGTCCTCGGCTGGATTTCCGTACAACTCCAGCGCCTGGAGGGCCTGTTCGTCCTCGACTGTCGGTACCCACCGTGCGGCGGTCGCACCGCCGTGCTGCCGCGGTTGCTCCACACCCTCCAGGCCCGCCATGCCCCCATCATGGCCGCACGGACGGGGGCGCGTGGCCGTTCCGGAGGAATCCGTACCCCGGAAACGACAAATCCAGGGGATCCCTCCGGCATATGCCGGTGGCGATCAGACGAACTTCGCCTTGCCCGGGCCCTCCTCGACGAAGCTCCGCATCCCGCGCTCGCGGTCCTCGGTCGCGAACAGACCCGCGAACCAGGTGCGTTCGATCGCGAGGCCGGTGTCGATGTCGGCCTCCAGACCCTGGTCGACCGCCTCCTTCGCGGCGCGCAGGGCGAGGGCGGGGCCCTGGGCGAGCTTCGAGGCCCAGGCGTGCGCCTGCTCGTACACCTCGGCGGCCGGGACGACACGGTCCACCAGACCGAGTGACAGCGCCTCGTCGGCCTTGACCATCCGGCCGGTGAAGATGAGGTCCTTCGCCTTGGAGGGGCCGACCAGGCGGGAGAGCCGCTGGGTGCCGCCGGCGCCCGGGATGAGCCCGAGCAGGATCTCGGGCTGGCCGAGCTTGGCGTTGTCGGCGGCGATCCGGTAGTCGGCGCAGAGCGCCAACTCGCAGCCGCCGCCCAGGGCGTAACCGGTGATCGCGGCGACGACGGGCTTGGGGATCCGGGCGACCGCGGTGAAGGCCTCCTGGAGCGCGCGCGACCGCTTGACCATGGCCGCGTGGTCCATGACCTGCATCTCCTTGATGTCCGCACCGGCGGCGAAGACCTTCTCGCCGCCGTACAGGATCACCGCGCGCACGTCGTCGCGGTCGCCCGCCTCCTGGGCCAGCTCGCGCAGCCGGTCCTGGACGGCGATGTCGAGGGCGTTCATCGGGGGCCGGTCGAGGCGGATCGTGCCGACGCCTTCGACGACTTCGAGGTTCACAGTCATGAGGGCAGGTTAGCCGCCGTTAACGCGACGGGACCCGGTGCCGTTGGTCACAGCACCGGGTCCCGCGGGGGTGAGACCTACTTGATCCACTCCGACCAGGACATGTTCCAGCCGTTGAGGCCGTTGTCCGGCTGGATCTGCTTGTCCTTCGAGTTCTTCACGACGACCACGTCACCGATGAGCGAGCGGTCGTAGAACCAGGCCGCCGGGGTGGAGCCGTCGCCCGCGCCGCGCGCGTCGCGCAGACCGACGCAGCCGTGGCTGACGTTGGAGGAGCCGAAGGTCCCGGGCGAGGCCCAGTAGTTGCCGTGGACGAAGGTGCCCGAGGTGGACAGGCGCATCGCGTGCGGCACGTCCTTGATGTCGTACTCACCGCCGAAGCCGACCGTGGCGCCGTTCATCCGGGTCACCTTGTACTTCTCGCTGATGACCATCTGACCGTTGTACGTGGTCGTGGACGGCGCGCCCGCGGTGATCGGGATCGTCTTGATGATCTTGCCGTCGCGCTCGACCTTCATGGTCTTGGCGCTCGCGTCGACCGTGGAGACCTGGCGGCGGCCGATGGTGAAGGAGACCTTCTTCTTCTGCTTGCCGTAGACACCGGGGCGGCCCTCGACGCCGTCCAGGTTCAGCTCGACGGTCACCTTGGTGCCGGCGGCCCAGTACTCCTCCGGGCGGAAGTCCAGGCGGTCGTTGCCGAACCAGTGGCCCTCGATCTCGACCGCGGGAGTCGCGGTCACCTTGATGGCCTTCTCCACGGCCTCCGGGTCGGTGATGCCCCGGGTGAAGCGGATGGAGACCGGCATGCCGACGCCGACGGTCGAACCGTCCTCCGGCGTGTAGTGACCGATGAAGGTGTTCTTCGGGACCAGCGTGGTGAAGGTGGTGTCCTTGGCCGACTCACGGCCCTCGGCGTCCTTCGCGATCGCGTGGACCTTGTACTCCGTACCGGCGGCCAGGTGGCCGACGGGCTGCCAGCTGGCGCCGTCCGCCGCGATCTTGCCCTCGACCTCGGCGCCCTTGGTGTCCGCGACCGTGACCGTCGTCAGCTTGCCCTGCTCGGCCGTCACCTTCAGCGCGCCGCTGGTGGCGACCGACTCGGCGCCGTCCTTCGGGGCGATCGTCACGACCGCCTGCGACGCGGCGATCTCCTGCTTGCCGCCGCCGTCCTGGCCGGCCCCCTCGCCGCCCTTGCCGCCGGGGGCGTCACCACCGCCGCACGCGGTCAGCACCAGGAGCAGCGCTCCCGTCGCCAGCGCCCCGAGGCGGATGCCGCGGCGCCTGTGTCCGGTGGTCCCTCCGGATATCGGCTGCCCGTTCACTATGGTGTTCTCCCCTCGCACGACCCGGCATCGCCTGGGCCCCACCCCCGTGCACATCCTTACGCGCACACGGCGTTAGATAATCACACCGGAAGACACGAAAGTTCCACGCGAATGTCACCGTTCAGTCCCAGTTCGCACGGGGTGCGGGCAGCCGCTCGGGGTCACCTCAGGGTCGAACCCGCCTTCCACTCCTCCCAGTCCATGTTCCAGCCTCCGAGGCCGTTGTCGGGAGCGACCTTTCGGTCACGGGAGTTGACGACCTCGACCACGTCGCCGACCAGCGTACGGTCGAAGAACCAGCCCGCCGGGGAGTCGGGGCTGCCGCCCTTCTCGTCGCGCAGACCGACGCAGCCGTGGCTGACGTTGGCCGAGCCGAAGGTGGAGGGCGTGGCCCAGTAGTTGCCGTGCAGGAAGGTCCCCGACTCGGTGAGCCGCATCGCGTGCGGCACGTCCTTGATGTCGTACTCCCCGCCGAAGCCGACCGTCCGGCCGTCCATCCGCGTCACGTCGTACAGCTCCGTGACGACCATCTTCCCGTTGTACGTCGTGGTCTTCGGCGCCCCTGCCGTGATCGGCAGCGTCGCCAGCAGATCGCCGTCCCGGCGCACCTCCATGGTGTGCTCGGCCGCGTCGACGACGGAGACCTGGGAGCGGCCGACGGTGAACCCGACCCGCTTGCTCTGGATGCCGTACACCCCCGGAGCGCCCTCGACGTCCCGCAGGGCGAGGTCGACGGTCACCTTGGTGCCGGGGCGCCAGTACTCCGCCGGGCGGAAGTCGAGCCGCTCCCTGCCGAACCAGTGGCCGACGACCTCGACCGGCGGGTCGGAGGTGACCTTGATGGCCCGCTCGACGGCCTCGCGGTTCTGGACCGCGCGGTTGAAGGAGAAGGAGACGATCATGCCGGTGCCGACAGTGGAACGGTTCTCCGGCTTGAAGTAGCCGATGAAGCGGCGCTCGGGCACGACGGTGGTGAAGGTGGTGTGCCGGGCGGAGCGACGGCCGTGCCCGTCGAGCGCCACCGCGTCCACGCTGTACTTGGCCGCGAGGGCCAGCCGGGAGTCCGTCCTCGGCCGCCAGCGCAGCCCGTCCTCGCTGATCTCACCGGGCACCTCGGCCCGCTGGGCGTCCTCGACCTGGACGACGGTGACCCGTTCCAGCCGTCCGCTGTCGACCCTGACCTCGATCGGCCCCTCGGCCGGTACGCCCTTGCTGCCGTCCTCCGGGCTGACCCGGATGACGTCGCCCGGAGCCCGCGCCTTCCCGGGCAGGGAGAGGTCGATCCCACCGCCGCCTTCACCCGTGCCGGTGCAGCCCGCCACACCCGCCATCAGTGCCGCCACCACGAGGGCGCGGCCCGCCCGCTTCCATACAAGACTCACGCCCAGCCCAACGACGGCCACCCTCCGGGGGAAACGTGCGTGCGGGTCATGTTGGGAGTACGGCCGTACGGGCAGAACAGGTGGGAGGACTACGCGCGGGGACTCGCGGCCGGGACGCCGCGGGTCCGTGCCGCGCGGGCCCCGACGAGCCGCGGGAGGCCGACAGGTGTCGAGCGCAGCCGAGCAGGAGGCGCAGGCGGTACGGGACGAAGGGGCGCTCCTGCCTGCCCCGGAGCGAGCCCGGCCGGTGGTGTGGCCCGGTGCGCCCACCCCCTTGGGGGCGCGCTGCCGGATCGGGCCCGACGGGGTCGCGGGCACGAACTTCGCGCTGTGGGCCGGCGGGGCGGAGGCCGTCGAGCTCTGCCTCTTCGACGCGGGCGGGGCCGAACGGCGGCTGCCGCTGTCCGAGCTGACCCACGAGATCTGGCACGGTTTCGTGCCCGGGGTGGGCGCGGGGCAGCGGTACGGCTTCCGCGTCCACGGCCGCTGGGACCCGTGGACGGGGGCCCGCTGGAACCCGGCCAAGCTGCTCCTGGATCCGTACGCCCGCGCGGTCGACGGCGACTTCGCGCTGCCGGCGGAGGTCTACGGACACGTCCGCGACTGGCCGCAGCAGCATGTGGCCGACACCGTGCGGGACGACCGGGACTCGGCGCCGCACGTGCCGAAGGGGATCGTCGTCCTGGACGACGACGACTGGGCGGACGACCGCAGGCCGAAGACGCCGTGGCCGGACTCGGTCATCTACGAGCTGCACGTGAAGGGCTTCACCAAGCTCCACCCGGGCATCCCCGAGGAGCTGCGCGGCACGTACGCGGGGCTCGCGCACCCGGCGGCCGTCGAGCATCTCGTACGGCTCGGGGTGACGGCCGTGGAGCTGCTGCCGGTACACCAGTTCGCGCACGAGGACCATCTGCTGCGTCGCGGACTGCGCAACTACTGGGGGTACAACTCCATCGGCTACTTCGCCCCGCACGCCGGCTACTCCTCCTCGGGGACCACCGGGCAGCAGGTCGGCGAGTTCAAGCGGATGGTGCGGGCGCTGCACGCGGCCGGGATCGAGGTCATCCTCGACGTCGTCTACAACCACACGGCCGAGGCGGGCGAGCTGGGGCCGACGCTGTCGCTGAAGGGCATCGACAACCGGGGCTACTACCGGCTCCAGTCCGACGCCCGCCGGTACGCCGACTACACCGGCTGCGGCAACACCCTGCACGTCGTGCAGCCGCAGGTGCTGCGGCTGATCACCGACTCGCTGCGGTACTGGGTGACGGAGATGGGGGTCGACGGTTTCCGCTTCGACCTGGCGGCCGCGCTCGCCCGCTCGATGCACGACGTCGACATGCTCTCGCCCTTCCTCGCGGTCATCGCCCAGGACCCGGTGCTGCGCCGGGTGAAACTGATCGCCGAGCCGTGGGACGTCGGCAACGGCGGCTACCAGGTGGGCGCCTTCCCGCCGCTGTGGACGGAGTGGAACGACCGCTACCGCGACGCCGTACGGGACTTCTGGCGCGGCGCCCTGCCCGACGTACGGGACCTCGGCTACCGGCTCTCCGGATCGAGCGACCTCTACGCGTGGGGCGGGCGGCGGCCGTACGCCTCGGTCAACTTCGTCACCGCGCACGACGGCTTCACGCTGCGGGACCTGGTGACGTACGAGCGGAAGCACAACGAGGCCAACGGGGAGGGCAACCGGGACGGCACGAACGACAACCGGGCCTGGAACTGCGGGGCCGAGGGCGAGAGCGACGACGCCGAGCTGGGCGCGTTGCGGCTCCGGCAGCTGCGGAACCTGCTGACGACGCTGCTCCTGTCGACCGGGGTGCCGATGCTGGTGGCGGGCGACGAGATGGGGCGCACGCAGGGCGGCAACAACAACGCCTACTGCCAGGACAACGAGACGAGCTGGCTGGACTGGTCGCTGCCCGAGGACCCGGGGCGGCGCGAGCTGCTCGCCCTGACCCGGCGGCTGCTCGCGCTGCGTCACCGCCATCCGGTGCTGCGCCGTCGCGCGTTCTTCTCCGGCCGTCCGCAGGGCGCCGACGGGCTGCGGGACCTGGCGTGGTTCACGGCGGACGGCACGGAGATGACGGAGTCCGACTGGTACGCCCCTGCGGCCACGCTGGGCCTCTACCTCTCGGGCCGGGACATCCCGGGGCGGGACGAGCGGGGCGCGCAGGTCACCGACGACAGCTTCCTGGCGATCCTGCACGCGGGGCCGCGCCCGGCGGAGTACCGGCTGCCGGGCCCGCCCTGGGCGGAGTCGTACGAACTGGTCCTGGACACGGCCCTGGAGGACCAGACGCACCCCCCGGAGAGCGTGTACGCGGGTGGGGCGGGGGTGACGGTCGGGGCGCGGTCGGTGTGGCTGCTGCGGGTCAGGGGGTGAGGGGGCGGTCGGAGAAGTGAGGGGGCTATCGGGGGGTGAGGGACGGCCGGGGGTGAGGGACGGCCGGGGTCCGCCCGGCGTCAGGCGCGGCCCAGGATGCCGCGCTCGTACGCCACCGCGACGGCCGCCGCCCGGTCCTTGGCGTCCAACTTGGCGTAG
The DNA here is from genome assembly GCF_044746945.1 of Streptomyces sp. NPDC090127. Lineage (NCBI taxonomy): Bacteria > Bacillati > Actinomycetota > Actinomycetes > Kitasatosporales > Streptomycetaceae > Streptomyces > Streptomyces sp. NPDC090127. The sequence continues at coordinate 290,441 of NZ_JBIVDE010000001.1, forward strand.
ATGTGCGTCAGATGGGTCTTCACCGTCGCCTCGCTGATGAACAGCTCGGCGGCGATGGCGCGGTTCGACGTGCCCTTGGCGACGAGTTCGAGGACCTCGCGCTCGCGGGCGGAGAGCGAGGTGTCGACGGGCGCGGCGGGGGTGCGGACACGCGAGACGAGCCGGGAGGCGACGGCCGGGGAGAGCACCGTACGGCCCTCGGCTGCCGCCCGGACCGCCGCGAACAGCTCCTCGCGGGGCGCGTCCTTGAGGAGGTAGCCGGTGGCGCCCGCCTCGATCGCGGGGAGGGTGTCCGTGTCGGTGTCGTACGTGGTGAGGACGAGGACCCGGGAGCGGGCGCCGCGCCGGGCCAGTTCGGCGATGGCGTCGACGCCGTTGCCGCCGGGCATCCGCAGGTCCATGAGGACGACGTCCGGGTCGAGGCGGAGGGCGAGTTCGACGCCCCGGACGCCGTCCGGTGCCTCGCCGAGGACCAGGAAACCGGCGTCGTCCCCGGTCGTGGCGGCGGTGAACATCCCGCGCAGCCCGTCCCGTACGACCGGATGGTCGTCGACGATCAGCAGCGTGATGGGGGTGCGGTCAGCCATGGTGCACCAACGGTACGCGGGCGGAGACGGCCGTGCCGTCTCCGGGTGCGGTCTCCACGGTGACGCAGCCCGCGAGGCGTTCGGCCCGGGCCCTCATCCCGGGGAGGCCGAAGCCGCCGTCGGCCGTGCGGGCCGGGACGGCGCCGGGGTCGAAGCCGTGCCCGTCGTCCCGTACGTCGAGCGTGATCTCGTCGCCCATGTACGAGAGGGTGACGCCGGCTCGGGAGGCCCCGGAGTGACGCTCGGCGTTGGCGAGGGCCTCCTGGGCGATCCGCAGCAGGGTGGCGGCGACCTCGTCGTGGAGCGGCTCCGCGGTGCCGGTGACGGTGAACCGGGTGGTGATGCCGGTCCGTTCGGACCAGGTGGCGACCGTGTGCTTCAGCGCCTCGGGGAGCGTGTCGTGCTCCAGGGCGACCGGGCTCAGGTTCCGCACCGAGCGGCGGGCCTCGCCGAGGCTGTGGCGGGCGAGGTCGGCGGCGCGCTGGACGTGGACGCGGGCGAGGGCCGGGTCGGGGGTGACGGTGACCACCTGCAGCTGGGCGATGATCCCGGTCAGGCCCTGGGCGATGGTGTCGTGGAGCTCGGCGGCGAGCCGGCGCCGCTCATGGGCGACGCCCGCCTCGCGGGCCTGGAGGAGGAGTTGCGCCTGCAGCGCGGCGTTCTCGGCGAGGGCCTGTTCGAGCCGGGCGTTGGTGCGGGCGAGTTCGGTGATGGTGGCGGCGCGCTCGGCGGCCTTCTCGGCCTCCTTCGTCCCGAGGTGGGAGAAGACCATGGCCAGGCAGGCGTTGAGGGCGAAGAGGCCGCCGAAGGCGAACCAGTTGAGGAGCGAGGCGGGCGGCAGGCCGCCGGACTGGGCGCCCGCCAGGATGGCGGCGGTGCACAGCAGCCCGACCCGGGCGAGCCGAGGGGGCAGGAGGTGCGGGGCGTCGAAGTAACCGAGGCAGGCGAAGACGGAGAAGAACGGGTTGAGCCAGGTGAGCGCGAAGGCGAGAGCGGTGCGCGAGGCGAAGTAGAGGACGGACGCGGTGCTGGGCGCCCCGGGGACGAACTGCGGCGGGGCGGGGGTGGTGGACGGGGTGGTGGACGGGGCGGTGGCGGTGGGCGAGGCGTCCTCGCGCGGTGCGGCCGCCTCGCGCGAGGCGTTCGCGTGGAGCGTGTGGTGGCGGTGCAGCTCCCAGGCCGTCTGGAGGGCGAGCACGGCCACGACGAGGACCGCGGCCACGACCGTCTCCGTACCGTCCATGAACAGGTCCGCCGCGCCGACGGCGAGGACCAGGGCCAGGGCCAGCAGGCCGTACGGGCCCCAGCGGAAGAACTGCTGCCAGCGTTCCTCGACCGTCTTCCCCGCCACCGCCACCGCCACCGTCTCCCCCGTACCGTCACTCCCAGCGGAACCACCGGGCCGCCGTGGCGGTGAGCAGCACCGTCCACAGAGCCATGATCCCGAGCGCCGCCCCGTCGGGCCACCCCCCGGCGGTCGCCGCGTCGAGGGCCGCCGAGGCCGCGCCGAACGGCGTCAGCTGGACGATGCGCTGCAACGCGTCGGGCATGGCCTGGACCGGGACCCAGACGCCGGCCGTGAACATCGCGGGGAAGGCGGCCGTCGCCCCGACGGCGGAGGCGATGCCCTGCGTACGCGAGACGGCGCAGACGGCGGCGCCGATGGCGAGACTGCCGGCGATCGCGAGCAGCAGCGCGAGGAGGTGGGCGGGAACGTTCTGGGGCAGCCGGACCCCGAAGGCCAGCCTGCCGACGAGCACGACGAGCACGGAGGAGACCAGCGCCGCCACGCCGTGCAGGGTGAGCTGGGCGGTGAGGAGCGCGGCCGGGCGGACCGGGGTGGTCGACATCCGGCGCAGGATGCCGCGTTCGCGGTAGCCGGCGAGGACCGGGGGCATGGCCTGGAGTCCGGCCATGATCATGGCGAAGAGGACCGCGACGGGGACGTAGAGGTCGATGACGCGACGGCCCCCGAGGTCCTCGGACACCTCGCGGAAGGACGGGATCAGACCGAGGACGACGAGCAGGACGGTGGGCGAGACCATCACCCAGAACAGCGTGCCCGGTTCGCGGGTGAAGAGCCGGGTCTCGGTCCTGAGGACCGTGGTGGTGGCGGCGCTCATCGGTGGTCGGCTCCTGTCAGGTCGAGGAAGGCGTCGTCGAGGGTGGCGTCGACGACCCGCAGCTGTCCGGCGGTGACGGCGCACTGCGCGAGCAGCCGGACGAAGGCGTCGACGGTCGCGTCGGTGCCGGTGACGACGGTCCGGCCGTCCTTCGTGTCGACGGAGGCCGCCTGCGGCAGGGCGCGGAGTGCGGCCGGGTCGAGCGGGGTCTCGGCGGCGAACGAGATCACCTTGGAGGCGGCGGCCCGGCCGATCAGCCCGGCCGGGGTGTCGAGCGCGGCGACGCGCCCCCGGTCGATCACGGCGATCCGGTCGCAGAGCCGCTGGGCCTCCTCCATGAAGTGGGTGACCAGCAGGACGGTGACGCCGCCGGCCCTGATGTCCTCGATGAGGGTCCAGGTGTCGCGCCGGGCCCGCGGGTCGAGGCCGGTGGTGAGCTCGTCGAGGACGACGGCGCGCGGGTTGCCGACCAGGGCGAGGGCGATGAAGAGCCGCTGCTTCTGACCGCCGGACAGCTTCCCGAACCGGGCCCGGAGATGGGCGTCGAGCCCGAGGCGCTCGGCGAGGGACCGCCAGTCGGCGGGCCGCTCGTAGAAGGAGGCGTACAGCTCCAGCGCCTCCCGTACGGTCAGTTTGGCCTGGAGCGCGCTCTCCTGGAGCTGCACCCCGAGGATCCGGGTGACGTCGTCGTGCCGGGCGACGGGGTCGTACCCGCCGACCCGCACGGTCCCGGCGTCGGGGGTCCGCAACCCCTCGACGCACTCGACGGTCGTGGTCTTGCCGGCTCCGTTGGGGCCGAGGATTCCGAAGATCTCCCCCTCGGCGACCTCGAACGAGACGCCGTCGACGACGGTCCTGTCGCCGTAGGCCTTGCGCAGGCCCTGAACTTCGATCATTGGCATGCCCCAAGGCTGGCCCCGGGGGCCGTCCGAGGGCATCGGCCATCCCGCTCGAAGCGCGGTCAACCGATCGGTTGACCGCCGGTACGACCCGGGGCGCGGCCCGGCACGACCCGGCACGGCCCGGCGCGGCACGGCCCGGCCCGGCACGTGGAAAACCACATGAGCGGTGTCAGTGGTGAACCGTAGGCTCGGTCGTGATGCCCGGAGAAGATGCACCCACCAAGAAGTCCGCCGTGCGCACCCTGCTGCGCCTGTGGCCCTACGTCCGCCCGGTACGGGGGCGGTTGGTCTCGGCCGCCGTCGTCGCGATCGTCGCCTCCTGCCTCTCGCTCGTCATCCCGCTCGTCCTGGAGTGGATGGTGGACGGTCCCGTCGCCGCCGGGGACCCCGGCGGGGTGTGGCTCGGCGCGGTGTACCTGCTGCTGCTCGGCATCGCGGAGGCGGTGCTCTTCGGCTTCCGCCGGTGGCTGGTCGCCCGGCCGCTGGCCGGGGTCGAGGCCCGCATGCGGGCCGATCTGTACGGCCGGGCACAGCGGCTGCCGATCGCCTTCCACGACCGGTGGGCGTCGGGCCAGCTGCTCTCGCGCGGCACGACCGACCTGATGCTCGTCCGGATGTTCCTCGCCTTCCCGCTGACCTTCCTCGTCGTGAACGGCGTGACGATCCTGGCCGGTTTCGTCCTGCTGCTCGGCCAGGACTGGACGCTCGGGCTGGTACTGCTCACCCCCGTCGTCCCGCTGGTGGTCCTCTGCTCGCTCTTCGAGACGAAGTACGCGGTCGTCGCGCGCCGCGCCCAGGACCAGGTCGGCGATCTGACGACCGTGGTCGAGGAGAGCGTCCTCGGCATCCGGATCGTGAAGGGCTTCGGTCGCCACCGCAGCCAGGCCCTCGCCTTCCGCGCGCTCGCCGAGCGCCTGCGCGGCACGGAGCTGGTCAAGGCGCGGCTGCTGGCCGGGATCTGGGCGCTCATCACGATCATCCCCGAGCTGGCGATCGGCGCCGCGCTCGTGCTCGGCACCGTCCAGGTCGCCGACGGGCGGCTGTCGGCGGGCACGCTCGTCGCCTTCCTGTCGACCGCGCTCGCGCTGCGCTGGCCGGTGGAGTCGATCGGCTTCCTGCTGGCGATGAGCCAGGAGGCGGCGACGGCGACGGAACGGTACTTCGAGGTGATGGACGAGCCGGAGGAGACGCCGGGCCCGCCCGCCGCGGGACCGGGATCCCGGGACGGGGTCCGGTTCGAGAACGTCACCTTCCGCTTCCCGGACGCGGCCCCGGACGCCCCTCCCGTGCTGGACCGCGTCGATCTCCACATCCGGCCCGGCGAGACCCTCGCCCTGGTCGGCGGGACCGGGTCCGGCAAGACGACCCTCACCGCCCTCGTACCGCGTCTGCACGAGGCGACCGGCGGACGCATCCTGCTCGACGGCGAGGACATCACGCGCATGGAGCGCGCACGGCTGCGGGAGCTCGTCGCGGTCGCCTTCGAGGAGCCGACCCTCTTCTCGGCGAGCGTCGGCGAGAACGTCCTGATGGGCGCCGCGGAAGGAGCCGGCGAACCCGAGCTGTGGCGCGCGCTCGCCGTGGCCCAGGCGGACGGCTTCGTCGCGGCGCTGCCCGAGGGGGCGGCCACCCAGGTCGGCGAGCAGGGGCTGAGCCTCTCCGGCGGCCAGCGCCAGCGCCTCGCCCTGGCTCGCGCGGTCGTCGGCAGGCCCCGCTTCCTGGTCCTCGACGACCCGCTCTCCGCCCTCGACGTCCACACCGAGGCCCTGGTGGAGGCCGCCCTGCGCGAGGTCCTGCGGGACACCACGGCCCTGGTCGTGGCCCACCGGCCGTCGACGGTGCTGCTCGCCGACCGGGTGGCGCTTCTGTCGGAGGGCCGCGTCGCGGCGGTGGGCACCCACCACGAACTGCTCCGGAGCAACGCCGAGTACGCCTGGCTGATGTCGGGCGAAGGGGCTGAGACACGATGACCGGTCCGAACCCGACCCCGGAGACCGGGCCCACCAAGACCGGGCCCACCGAGCCCGCCAAGACCGGGCCCACCGAGCCCGCCAAGACCGGGCCCACCGAGCCCGCCAAGGCCGGGCCCGTCGAGGCCGGTCCGGTCACCACCGCCAAGACCGGTCCGGTCACCACCGCCAAGACCGGCCCGGCCACCACCGCCAAGACCGGCCCGGCCACCACCGCCAAGGCCGGCGGCGACCCCTTCGACCAGGACGACCTGCCCACCGCCCCCGGCGCCACCGGGGCCCTGCTGCGCTCGCTGCTCGCCGCGCACCGGGCGCGGGTGGTCGTCGCCGCGCTCCTGCTGCTGCTCCAGCAGGCCGCCTTCCAGGCCGGGCCGTTGCTCGTCGCGTACGCCATCGACCGGGGTGTGCCGGCCTTCCGGGGCGGGGACCACGGGCCCGTCGTGGCCGTCGCCGCCGGGTACCTGGTCTGCGCGGTGGCCGGCGGGCTCCTCCAGTACCTCTTCCTGCGCGGGGCCGCCCGCGTCAACCAGGACGTCCTGCTCGATCTGCGCGGCCGGATCTTCCGGCACGCGCAGGTGCTCAGCGTCGACTTCCACGAGCGGTACACCTCCGGCCGGCTCATCTCGCGGTCGACCACCGACGTCGAGTCGCTGCGTGAGCTGCTCTCCGAGGGGCTCCAGGAGCTGATCGGTGTCGTCCTCGCCTTCGTGTACATCTCGGCGATGCTGCTCTGGCTCGACCTGGGCATCGGCGGGGTCGCCGTCGCCTCCTTCGTCCCGCTGTATCTGCTGGTACGGCTCTACCAGCGGCGCTCCGCCGTCGTCTTCGCCGAGCGGTCCACCGCCATCGCGGGCGTGATCGTGAAGTTCGCGGAGACGATGAACGGGATCCGGCCGGTACGGGCGTTCCGCCGGGAGCGGGCCAACGACGCCGAGTTCGGCGCGCTCAACCAGCGGCACGAGCGCTCCAACGGCGACGCGCTCCTGGAGATGGCCCGGTACGTCGTCGGCTCCCGGCTCGTCGCGAACACGGCCGTGGCGGGCATGTGCCTGTGGGGCGCGTACCGGGTGGCGGGCGGGACGCTGGAGCTGGGCGTGCTCGCGGCGGCGGTGCTGTACATGCGGCGGCTGTACGACCCGATCGACCGGCTGGGGATGTTCCTCAACTCGTACCAGTCGGCGGCCGCCTCCCTCGCCAAGATCGCGGGGCTGCTCGCGCAGGAGCCCGGTGTCCCGGAGGCCGTCGCGCCGAAGGAACTGCCCGCGGCCCGGGGCGGGCGCCCCGGCCGGGAGGTCGCCTTCGACGGGGTGCGGTTCGCGTACCGGACCGGGGGCGAGGTGCTCCCCCGCTTCGACCTGACCATCCCGGCGGGGCAGACGGTCGCGGTGGTCGGCTCCACGGGCGCCGGCAAGTCGACGCTGGCCAAGCTCCTCGCCCGTTTCTACGACCCCACGGAGGGGCGGGTGCTCCTCGACGGCGTCGACGTCCGCGAGCTGGCGACGCCGGACCTGCGGCGGGGGGTGGTGATGGTGACCCAGGAGGCGTTCCTGTTCTCCGGGACGGTCGCCGAGAACATCGCGATCGGGCGGCCGGACGCGAGCCGGGAGGAGATCGAGCGGGCCGCGAAGGCGATCGGCGCGCACGACTTCGTCGTGGGGCTCCCGGACGGCTACGACACCGACGTACGCAAGCGCGGCGGCCGGATCTCCGCCGGTCAGCGGCAGTTGGTGGCGTTCGCCCGCGCGCTGCTCGCCGACCCGGCGGTGCTGATCCTGGACGAGGCGACCAGCTCGCTGGACGTGCCGGGGGAACAGGCGGTGCAGCGGGCCATGGGCACCGTGCTCGCGGGCCGTACGGCGGTGGTGATCGCCCACCGGCTGTCGACGGTGGAGATCGCGGACCGGGTGCTCGTGATGGAGGCCGGCCGGATCGTCGAGGACGGCCTGCCGACGGACCTGGTCCGCGACGAGGGCCGCTTCGCGACCCTCCACCGGGCGTGGCGGGACAGCTTGGTGGGGTGAGCGGCGGACGGGTCGCGGGGCGGCCGGGTCGCGGGGCGGCCGGGTCGCGGGGCGGCCGGGGTGGGGCGGGTCGGGGTGGGGCGGGTCGGGGTGGGGCGGGTCGGGGGCGCCGTCCGCATCGATGTCCAAGGAGTGGCCATCGCCCACGCCCGGGAGCAGCCGGCGGGGCCGGGGGACCTCCGACGGCGGGTCGAGGGGGCGGAACGAGCCACGCCATGACGCGATCTCGGGCGGGGCGCCTCCCCCCTGCTCAGCGGTCCGCGCGGCGGCGCGGACGTCGAGCTCGACCTGGAGACGCTCGTCGGTTTCGGGCCGCTGGGAACGCTGGACGGCATCGCGGCCATGATCGACGAAACGTCCGGTTAACGAACCCCACGGTTCGGGCTCCGGACGATTTCCGGCCAACTTGTTGACGCGCTCCTGACAGGACCCCGTCACGACTGCCACTCTCTCCCCCGGCTCTTCGCACCGCAGTTCGGCGCTTCACCCGTACGTGCTCCACAGCTCTGTTTGCCCTGCCCGGACGTTCACCCAGCCGTCCGGTACCCCCCTCGCAAAAGGAGTCTGCGTGAGATCCACGCCCAGCCGTCGCCTCACCGCGACCGGCGCTCTGATCGCTGCCGCGGCCATGATCGCCGTCGGTGTCCAGTCCGGTACCGCCTCCGCCGACATCGGCTGGCCCGCCGCTCCGAAGGCCCAGGCCGCCGGCACGTCGGCCAACCCGGGCAAGCTGCCGGTGGACCTCTCCCCCGCCGAGCGGACCGCGCTGATACGCGCGGCCGACGCGGACAAGGCGGCCACCGCCAAGTCCCTCGGCCTCGGCGCCCAGGAGAAGCTCGTCGTCCGCGACGTGGTCCAGGACCGCGACGGCACGACCCACACGCGCTACGAGCGCACCTACGCCGGACTCCCCGTTCTCGGCGGCGACCTGGTCGTCCAGGAGAGCAAGGCCGGCGTCACGCAGGGGATCACCAAGGCCTCTCGCGCGGAGCTCAAGAACGTCGACACCACCGCCGACGTCGCCCCGGCCGCCGCCGAGAAGCAGGCGCTCGGCGCCGCCGCGGCGGAGGGCTCGAAGAAGACCGCCGCCGAGCGCGCCCCGCGCAAGGTCGTCTGGATGGCGCAGGGTTCGCCCGTCCTCGCGTACGAGACCGTCGTCGGCGGCCTCCAGCACGACGGCACCCCGAACGAGCTGCACGTCGTCACCGACGCCACCACCGGCAAGAAGCTGTACGAGTGGCAGGCCGTCCACACCGGTACCGGCAACACGCAGTACAGCGGCCAGGTGACGCTGGGCACCGCGCCCTCGTTCACGCTGACCGACACCGGTCGCGGCAACCACAAGACGTACAACCTCAACCGCGGCACGTCCGGCACCGGGACGCTCTTCTCCGGCGCCGACGACATCTGGGGCGACGGCACCGCCACCAACCCGGAGACCGCCGGCGCGGACGCGCACTTCGGTGCGGCCGTCACCTGGGACTACTTCAAGAACGTGCACGGCCGCTCCGGCATCCGCGGTGACGGCGTCGGCGCGTACTCCCGGGTCCACTACGGCAACGCGTACGTCAACGCCTTCTGGCAGGACTCCTGCTTCTGCATGACGTACGGCGACGGCGCGGGCAACACCAAGCCGCTCACCTCGATCGACGTGGCCGCGCACGAGATGTCCCACGGCGTCACGTCCAACACCGCCGGCCTGGTCTACAGCGGTGAGTCCGGCGGCCTGAACGAGGCGACCTCCGACATCTTCGCGGCGGCCGTCGAGTTCTACGCCAACAACGCCCAGGACAAGGGCGACTACTTCGTCGGCGAGAAGATCGACATCCGCGGCAACGGCACCCCGCTGCGGTACATGGACAAGCCGAGCAAGGACGGCTCGTCCAAGGACGCCTGGTACTCGGGCATCGGCGGCATCGACGTCCACTACTCCTCGGGCCCGGCGAACCACTGGTACTACCTGCTCTCCGAGGGCAGCGGCGCCAAGACCGTCAACGGCGTCAACTACGACTCGCCGACCTCCGACGGTCTGCCCGTCACCGGCATCGGCCGGGACAAGGCCTCGCTGATCTGGTTCAAGGCCCTCACCACGAAGTTCGCTTCCAACACGAACTACGCGGGTGCCCGCACCGGTACGGTCGCGGTCGCCACCGAGCTGTACGGCGCCGGCAGCCCCGAGGTCCTGGCCGTCGAGCACGCCTGGGCCGGCATCAACGTGGGCGCACGCCCCGGCGGCGGCAACCCGCAGCCCGGCAAGGTCTTCGAGAACGCGGCCGACGTGTCCATCCCGGACAACGGCGCCGCGGTGACCTCCACGGTCAACGTCACCGGCATCACCGGCAACGCCCCGTCGACGCTCAAGGTGGACGTGAACATCGTCCACACCTACCGCGGTGACCTCGTCGTCGACCTCCTCGCCCCCGACGGCTCGGTCTACAACCTGCACAACCGGGCCGGCGGCAGCGCCGACAACATCGTCCAGACCTTCACCGTGAACGCCTCCTCCGAGGTCGCCAACGGCGCCTGGAAGCTCCGTGTCCAGGACAAGGCCTCGGTCGACACCGGGTACATCAACAGCTTCAAGCTGACCTTCCCGTAAAGCCCCTGGTGGGATAGGCGGAAGACAGCCGGCGGACGCCCGGAGGGAACCTTCCCTCCGGGCGTCCGCGCGTCTGCGTAGGCTGACGCGCATGATCCGGGTGCTGCCGGCCGACGACGAGACGATGATCCGGGCCGGGTGCTGGCGATCCTCGCCGCCGATCCGGGGATCGAGGTGGTCGTGGAGGCCGGGGACGGCCGGGAGGCCGTCGAGCCGGCCCGGCGGCATCTGCCGGACGTGGTCCTGCTCAGGCGGCCGTCGCGGACCGGGAGCGGGTGCGCGAACGGTCGCGGATCGCGGGCGACATGCACGACTCGCTCGGCCACGACCTCGCCCTGATCGCGCTGCGGGCCGCCGCTCTGGAGGTCGACCCGGGGGTCGGCGCCCGGCAACAGGCGGCGGCCGGGGAGCTGCGGGTGGCCGCCGCCGGGGCGACGGCCCGGCTGCGGGGACATCATCGGCGTGCTGCGCGCGGACGAGGAGGGCGCCGGGGAGCCGGCCGCCCCGACGGCCCCGGTCGGGGAGACGGTCGAGGAGGTCGTGGAGCGGGCCCGGGCGTCCGGGCTGCGGGTGGAGCTGACGCGCCGGGGGCCGGACGGCGGGACCCCGGCGATGGCCGACCGCGCGGTGCACCGCCTGGTGGTGGAGTCCCTCACCAACGCGGCCGAGCACGCCCCGGGCGCCCCGGTCCGGGTCGCCCTGGAGCGCACGGCGTCGACGGTGACGGTGGCCGTCTCCAGCGGCCCGGCCGCGCGCCCGGCCGGAGGGGAGCCTCCCGCCCGGCCCGCCTCGGGAGGCACCGGTCTCGTCGGGCTGGACGAGCGGGTGCGGCTCGCCGGGGGGCGGTTGACGCACGGGGCGCGGGCGGACGGCGGGTTCGTCGTGCGGGCGGTGCTGCCGCTGGAGCCAGGGGCCCTCGCCCCGGAGGCCGTACGGCCCCCCGCGCCCACCTCCGTACGGGAACGGGACCGGGCGGCGCGGGAGGTGCGGCGGGGGCTCGCCCAGGCCGTCTGGATCCCCCTGGCGCTGGTCGCCGCGCTCGGTGTCGTCATGCTGGTCTTCGGGCTGTGGACGCAGTCCCGGTCCTTCCTTGACCGGGACGACTACGCCGGGCTGCGGGTCGGCGACGCGCTCTCGGCCGACGCCGAGCGGCTCCCGCCGCACCCCCTGGACGGGCCGCCCGCCGGTGCCCCGCCCCCGAGCCGCCCGGCATGGACCACTGCCTGTACTACCGGGCGGCGATGACGGCCTCGGTGCCCGTCTACCGGCTCTGTCTGGTGGACGGGCGCCTCGCCGACAAGGCGGTCGTCGGCTGAGCGGGCCTCAGTTCGGGTTCGCCGCGTGGGTCAGGGTCTCCCAGGAGACGAAGTAGGCGTCGGTGCCGGAGGGCCGGTGCCCCTCGGTGTAGGTCCTGGTGTGGGTCATGGCGATCCCCATGCGGCCGGCGAGCGCGTTGTAGCCGACCTCCGTCACGCGTCCGAGACCCTTCTTCACCGTGCCGCCGCAGAGCCAGGACGGCACCGCCGTGCCGTTCTCGTACCTCGTGTGGAAGCCGAGCGCGTGCCGCAGCCGCTCGGAGACCTGGGGGTAGAGGTCCGCGCCCTGGATCCGGCTGGTCTCGGCGGTGTGGACGGCGGCCGCGAGGCCCCAGCCGGTGTGGCCGAAGTCCCGGCAGGTCTCCTGGGTGATGCCGTCGGCGAAGGTGGACTGGCCCTGCCAGTACGCCACGATCTCGTCGCGGGTGTCGATGGCGCTGTTCGGCGGCGGCTTCGGCGTCGAGCCGTCCGAGGTCAGGTAGATGTACGCGGGGACCCGGCCGAGATAGGTCCTGACCGCCTTGTCGTAGGCCGCCCGGTCCTCCAGGTGGACCGCGATGCCGATCGCGGCCTCGGTCATGATGAGTTCCCAGTTGCCGTTCTTCGTCGCGGCGCCGTTGATCACCTCGGGCAGGTAGACGTCGCGCAGCATGGTCGCGAAGCGGCCGGAGCCGGCCCAGCCGCCGGTGTAGGTGTGCTTGATGATCTCGGCGGCGCGGGGCCAGGAGGAGCCCGCCCAGCCCGTCTGGAGGGGCGCGTTGGAGTTGGTGTGGTCCTTGATCACGGCCGACCAGGCGTCCATGATCTCGATCGCCTTCCTGGCGTGCCGCTCGTCCCGGGTGATGTACCAGGCCAGCGCCTGGGTGTACGCGGCGACCGCGTCCTGCCGCTCGTCCGTGCAGCCGTTGTCGGGGTTGGAGGACGAGCCGCACTCGACGACCGCGCGCGGCTTGGCGGCGCGGGTCAGGGAGGCGTAGGGGCTCGTGGTCATCTGGTCGTACGCGGCCTTCCAGGGCTGCGCGCCCGCCAGCACCTTCGCGCGTACGAAGTCGAGTTGGGGACGGGAGACGACGACGCCGGGGTGGGTGAACGTCGCGGGCGCGGCGGGGGCCGCCGCCGCCACGGCCTCGGCCGGGGCGGGCGCGGCGACCGTCGTGGCGGGTACGGAGACGGCGACGGCCGCCGCCAGGGTGAGGACCAGGGCTCTGAGGCGCATGTGGGGGGTGCCTTCCGTTCCCGTATGTGAACGCCGGACGGAGTAGTGAACTCCGCGTCGAACGAGGAACGTAAGGGCACCCCATGGACACGTCAAGGCCCCGGTCTCGGTCGGCTCACCTCAGGAGCACGCCCGCCCCCTTCCCCGTCGCCTCGGCCGGCAGGGTCACCAGGCCGAGTTCCGCCGCCGAGGCGAGCAGCGGATGGGCCGGCAGCACCCGGACGGTGCAGCCGAAGGAACCCGTGCGGTCCAGGACGAGGGCCCCCTCGAAGAGCAGGCTGCCCTCCAGGTCGGGGCCGCCCGCCGGCTTCAGCACGCAGACCCGGGTCTCCACGAGCGCGTCGTCGGGGGTGACCCGGCCGGCCACCGCCTGCACCTCCACGTCGTCCGGGCCCAGGTCGCCGAGCGCCACCCGCACCCGTACCGCCGTCGTCGCACCGAGCTCGGCGTCGGCCAGGTCCTCGCCGAGCTCCCCCACCTCGATGTGGTCGAGGGCGACCTTCGGCCAGCCGCCCCGCACCCGGGACTTCCACGCCGCCAGCTCCCGCGCGGCCGCCGGGGCCAACGCCCGGTGGGCCAGGGCGGCCGGGGCGTACAGCTTCTCGACGTACTCCCCCACCATGCGGTCGGCAAGCACCTTCGGGCCGAGGTCCCGCAGCGTCCGCCGGACCATCTCCGTCCAGCGGACCGGCACCCCGTCCGCGCCCCGGTCGTAGAAGCGGGGCGCCACCCGGCGCTCGATCAGCTCGTAGAGCGCGGCCGCCTCCAGGTCGTCCCGGCGCTCCTCGTCCGTCGCCGCCGCCCCGTCGGCCGTGGGGATCGCCCAGCCGAAGTCCGGCTCGAACCACTCGTCCCACCAGCCGTCCAGGACGGAGAGGTTGAGACAGCCGTTGAGGGCGGCCTTCATCCCGCTAGTGCCGCACGCCTCCAGCGGGCGCAGCGGGTTGTTCAGCCAGACGTCGCAGCCGGGGTAGAGCTTGCGCGCCATCGCCATGCCGTAGTCGGGCAGGAAGACGATCCGGTGCCGCACGCGCGGGTCGTCGGCGAACCGCACCAGCTCCTGCACCAGCCGCTTCCCGCCGTGGTCGGCCGGGTGCGCCTTGCCCGCCACCACGAGCTGCACGGGCCGCTCGGGGTGCAGCAGCAGCGCCCGCAGCCGGTCCGGGTCGCGCAGCATCAGCGTGAGCCGCTTGTACGAGGGGACCCGGCGGGCGAACCCGATGGTGAGCACGTCCGGGTCCAGGACCCCGTCGGTCCAGCCGAGTTCGGCCGCCCCGGCGCCGCGCTGGCGCCAGGAGGCCCGGACCCGTTCCCGTACCTCGGTCACGAGCTGTTCCCGCAGGGTCCGGCGCAGCTCCCACAGCTCCCGGTCGTCGGCCTCCTCGGCGCGGCGGCCGACCTCGGGAGCCGTCCAGGTCGGCGCGTGGACGCCGTTGGTGATCGAGCCGATCGGCACCTCCTCCGGGTCGAACCCCGACCACAGCCCGCCGAACATCGCGCGGCTGACGGAGCCGTGGAGGGTGGAGACGCCGTTGGCCCGCTGGGCGAGCCGCAGGCCCATGGCGGCCATGTTGAAGAGGCCGGGTTCGCCGCCGAGCGGGGTCTCGTCGCCGAGGGCGAGGATCCGGCCGACGTCGACGCCGGGCAGCTCGCCGTCCTCGCCCAGGTGACGGGCGACGAGGCTCCGCTCGAAGCGGTCGATGCCGGCGGGGACGGGCGTGTGGGTGGTGAACACCGTCCCGGCCCGGACGGTCTCCAGGGCCGCGTCGAAGGGGAGGCCGCCCCCCGCGAGTTCCCGGATGCGTTCGAGGCCGAGGAAGCCCGCGTGGCCCTCGTTGGTGTGGAAGACCTCGGGGGCGGGGGTGCCGGTGAGCCGGCAGTAGGTGCGCACGGCACGGACGCCGCCGATGCCGAGCAGCATCTCCTGGAGCAGCCGGTGCTCGCTGCCGCCGCCGTACAACCGGTCGGTGACCTCGCGTTCGGCGGGCGCGTTGCCCTCGACGTCGGAGTCGAGCATCAGCAGCGGTACGCGGCCCACCTGCGCGGTCCAGATGTGGGCGTGCAGCCCGCGGCCGCCGGGCAGCGCGAGGGTCACCCGGGCGGGGGTGCCGTCGCTCTCACGGAGCAGGGTGACGGGCAGCTCGCCCGGGTCCAGGACGGGGTAGTGCTCCTGCTGCCAGCCCTCACGGGAGAGCGACTGGCGGAAGTAGCCGTGCCGGTAGAGCAGGCCGACGCCGACGAGCGGGACGCCGAGGTCGCTGGCGGCCTTCAGATGGTCGCCGGCCAGGATGCCGAGACCGCCGGAGTACTGGGGCAGGGCCGCGGCGACCCCGAACTCGGGCGAGAAGTAGGCGACGCAGTCGGGCAGCCGCGCACCGCGCGCCCGCTGCTCCTGCTGCTCCTGGTACCAGCGGGGGGCGTTCAGATAGTGGTCGAGGTCGTCGGCCGCGGCGCGCAGCCGGTCGAGGAACTCCTGGTCGCCGGCGAGCGCGGTGAGCCGGGCGGCGGAGACGGAGCCGAGCAGCCGGACCGGGTCGAGGTCGTCGACGCGGCCGGCGGCCGCGCGGTCGGCGGGGTCGCCTTCGACGGAGCGGAAGAGCTCCCGGGTGGGGTCGTGCCAGGACCAGCGCAGGTTACGCGCCAGGTCGGTCAGGGGTCGCAGGGTGTCGGGGAGGACGGGACGCACGGTGAATCGACGGATTGCCTTCACGCGTTCCACCTTCGCAGGCGAGTACGGAGCGGAGCCGACGCACCACGCTGTGCAGCCGGTCGTTGCATCCACCGAAGGTAAGGCACCGCGCTCTCCCGGGCCACGGCGCGCGGGGTCGTGCCGCGGCCCGGGAGGGGCGTCAGCGCTCCGCGCCGACCGGCAGTTCCCCGGGCCGCACCTCGTACGGCGAGCCCTGGTTGACCTGGACCGGGTCGGCGGCGCCGGTGGCGGCGTAGCGCGCGGCGATGTCGGCCAGCTCGGCTGCGGGAATCACCTGGTGGATGTCGGTGAAGCCCTGCGGGGCCCGCTGGTGCGCCAGGTTGATGACGACCTCGGGACCGAAGCGCCGGTTGGCGCGCTGGAGTTCGGTGGTGACGGGCCTGCGGGCCGCTTCGTAGGCGGCGAGGGCCTCGGTGGGGTCGCGATGGAGCGCGAGGGAGTGCGCGAGGGCGCGCGCGTCGAGGATGGACTGCGAGGCGCCGTTGGAGCCGACCGGGTACATCGCGTGGGCCGCGTCGCCGATGAGCGTGGTCCGGCCGTGGGTCCAGCGTGCCAGGGGCTCGCGGTCGACCATCGGGTACTCGTGGGCGGTGGTGGCGGCCCGGAGCACCTCGGGGACGCTGACGCCGGCGAACTCCCAGCCCTCGTAATGGTGCAGGAACGTGTCCACAGGGACCGGCCGGTTCCAGTCGCCGAGGTGGCGCTCGTCCGCCGCCTCGGCCGGCCGGGCGAGGGCCCAGTTGACCAGGACCTCGCGGAACGGCCCGGAGGGCGGGCTCATCGGGTAGACGACGGCCTTCTGCCGGTCGTCGCCCGCGATCAGCATGAAACCGCCGACGGACCGGGCGGGCATCCGGGAGACCCCCCGCCAGATCAGCGTCCCGTTCCACGGCGGGGCGCCCTCGCCCGGGTTGAGCGACGCCCGAACGGCCGAGCGGATGCCGTCGGCGCCGACGAGCACGTCCGGTTCGAGGGACGCCCGGCCCCGGACGGCGCCGTCGCGGTGGACCAGCTGGATGCGCGGCCGGCCGTCGGGCAGCGGCTCCACCCCGGTCACCCGGACGCCGGTCACCAGGGCGGCGGCGCCGAGCCGTTCCCGTACCGCCTCGGCCAGGACCGCCTGGAGGTGGGCCCGGTGGATGGAGAGCTGGGGCCAGCGGTAGCCGGCGCCGAGACCCCGGGGTTGCCGGGAGATCAGGCCGCCGGAGCGGTGGTAGTAGCGCAGTTCGCGGGTGCGCAGCGCGCCGGCTTCCAGGCGGGGCAGCAGGCCCAGCGCGTCCAGTTCGCGGACGGCGGGCGGCATCAGGTTGAGCCCGGCGCCGACCGGGCGGCTCTCGCGGACGGACTCCACGACGGTGACGCGGTCGAATCCGGCGGCCTGCAGGGCGAGGGCGGCGGTCAGCCCGGCGATGCCGCCGCCGGCGACGACGATGTGGAGCGGTCCGGCGCCTGGGGAGGGGGTCGGGTCCGTCATCGGGATCCCCCTCGATGCGCCGGGGCGTGCGCCGGGACGTGCGCCTCGGCCGGGGCATGGACGTGCGCCCGGACGGAGGAGCGCACGTGCGCGCCGTGGGCCCCCGACGCGCCCTGCGCCGCGCGCCGCACCAGCGTCTCGTTGTCCCTGGTCAGGTCCAGTATCGAGCGCAGCAGGGCGACGGGCGCGCCGCCGCTGCCCTCCTCGTACAGCCGCACCTCGTCCGCGTAGGCCTTCCGGGCGATACCGATGTGGCGGGCGCGGAAGGTCTTGAGGATCTTCAGGACCCGGCCGAGCGCGAGGGCGGAGGCGGCCAGTTGCGGAGGCAGCCGGTGGCCGCTCTCCCAGCTGACGGCGGCCGAGAGCTTGCTGACGGCGGAGATCCCGCCCCGGTGCCGGGCGTGGAAGGCCCGCCACGACGGCAGGCTGTACGGGACGGACTCGTCGAGGAACGCGTCGTACGCCGGGTCGGACCGGTCGCACTGCCAGAGCGTCAGGTCCACCAGCCAGAGGGGGACCTGGGCGGCGGCCGGGCCGAGGTAGTCGCGCCCGGCGACCTCCACCTCCTCGAAGTACGGGCGCAGGGTCAGCGCGAAGTACTCCGGGCTGACGTGGGCGACGGTGAAGTCGATGGCGTCGACGATCGACTGGACGTGGTGGGCGATGCGGTCGAGGGCGACCGCGAAGCCGGGGTCGTACGGTTCGAGCGTCGCGAGCCGCCCACAGCTGTCCAGGGCCGCGACGAGGCCCGGGAACGCCATCCGGACGGCGTCCTGGAGCCGGGCCTCCATGGCGTCACCGGTGTACATGCGCTGGCGCGGGCCGAGCGGATTCCAGGTCGTGTAGTGGTGGACGGTGTCTCGCGGCACCATGTCCGTGCGCCGCCCGAGCAGTTCGAGGATCGGCAGCACCTCCGGCACGGCGGCCGTGGGCTGGGTGCCGTGCCGTTTCAGCGATCCGAGCAGGATGCCGAGGTCGCGCATCGCGGCGAGCGCGTCGATCACGCTCCACTCGGCGGCGAGCTCGCGTTCCGGGACGAGGGCTCGCAGGGCGACGGTCAGCGCGGCCACATCCTCGCGCTCGTTCATGCCGGGCAGTGCGGCGAGCAACGCGTCGGCGCCGAGCGGGTCGGCGGAGCGTATGTCGGCTATGCGGTAACGCGGGTCGCCGCGTTCCTCCAGCCGGGGCGCGACAAGGTCGTACAGGGCCAACGGAAATGCCCCCTCTTTTTCGGGGCTCGTTCACCTCCGGGCGCCTCGCGCGGACGTCGTCGGTCGCTCGTGCGGGGGTCCCGACGTTCCTCGGGACCTGCACGATCTTCCGGTTCGACACCCGCGGCGCCCTTCGGCTCACTCGCCGGGTCTACGTGGTCACCGTGCTCACCGTGGTTCGGTCACGCGTCCCTGGCGTGGCGGCGCCGGGGTGGGCGTGGGCAGGCGCAAGCGTAGGGAGGTCACCGCCGCGACGGCGGCGCAGGCCCCACCGACGAGCAGAGCGGCCCGGAAGCCGTCGGTCTGGGCGGCCGCTGTGGCCGATTCCGTACGGGTGGCGGCGACGGCCACCAGGACGGCCAGTCCGAGCACGGAGCCGAACTGCTGGGCGGTGTTGACCAGTCCGGAGGCGAGCCCGGTCTCCTCGGGGGCGGCGTCGGCGGTGGCGGCCACGTTGGTGGTGACCATGACCAGCGGCAGGGCCGCGCCGAGGAGCAGGCTGGGCGCGAGGACGGTGGTGAGGAACGTGCCGTCGGAGCGGAGCGCGAGGGCGAGCCACACCGTGCCGGCGCACAGCAGCGTGAAGCCGAGGGTCATGGTCCGGCGCAGGCCGACGCGGAAGATGAGCCGGCCGGTCTGCGGGGCGACCGCGACCACCACCAGGGAGAGCGGCAGCAGCCCGAGGCCGCCGCCGAGGGGCGCGTACCCGAGGACGCTCTGCAGATAGAGGCTCACCAGGAAGAACATCGGGAACAGCGTCATCTGGGCGAGGGCGCTGAGGACGTTGGCGAGGCGGAGCGCGGGGCGGGCGAGCACCGCGGGCGGCACGAGCGGCCGCGCGGCGCGGGTCTCGACCACGGCGAAGACCGCGAGGAGGAGGAGTCCGGCGCAGCCCGTGCCGAGCGTGGGCGCCGAGAGCCAGCCGTGCCCGGCGGCGCCGACGAGGGCGTACGCGACGAGGGCGAGACCGACGGTGACGGTGAGGGCGCCCGCGAGGTCGAAGCGGTGGCCGGCGTCGGTCTTCGGGGTACGCCCGTCCAGGAGGCGCAGCACGAGGACGCCGAGCAGCAGCGCGGCGAGGACGTTGAGCCAGAGGGTGGAGCGCCAGCCGAGGAGGTCGGTGAGGACGCCGCCGAGCACGGTACCGAGGACACCGCCCAGGCCGCCCATCGCGGCGAACGCGGCGAGCGCCCTGTGCCGCGCGGGCCCGTCGGGGAAGAGGACGAGCAGCAGGGCGAACGCGGCGGCCGCGGCGAACGCGGCCCCGACGCCCTGCGCGGCCCGGGCGGCGACCAGGACACCCGCGTCCGGCGCGAGGCCGCCGAGCGCGGAGGCGGCGGCGAGGAGCCCGAGCCCGGCGAGGAACACCCTGCGGTGTCCGAGCAGGTCGGCGGCGCGTCCGCCGAGGAGCAACAGCCCGCCGAAGGCGATGAGATAGGCGTTGGCCACCCAGGACAGCTCGGCGGAGCCCGCCCCGAGGTCCTTCCCGATGGAGGGCAGCGCGACGTTGACGATCGCGGTGTCGAGGATCAGCAGCAGCTGGGTCGCGGCGAGCAGTGGGAGGACGCCACGGGGTGCGCGCTCGCCGTTCACGCGACGCCCCCCACAGCCCTGGAGCCCCCGCCCGAACGGGCCCGGCGCCGACCCCAACCAGGGTCCGACTCCGCACGGCACACCACCGCACCCGAACCCGCCCGACACCGACCCCAACCAGGATCCGACTCCGCACGGCACACCACCGCACCCGAACCCGCCCGACACCGACCCCAGCCGGGGTCCAGGGCCCGCCGGTACGCCGCGGTGACGGAGCCGGAGCCGGTGCCGGTCGCACGGTGGCCGGTCGTCGGCCGGTCGGACGCGGACGGGGACGTGTTCCGCCTGCCCCCCGGCAGGCGGAACGCCCCGTGCCGGCCGATCACCCGGCACGCGCCCGGCACCGACGCGCGCGCTCCGGGCACCGCGGCCCGCTCCTCCTCGCCCCGGCCGGGCCCCGCGGCCCGCCCCGGCACGCCCGCCGCCCCGCGCCGCCTCACTTCGTCGTGCCCAGGTCGTAGCCGGCCAGGCAGGTGCGCGCCAGGTCCTCGCAGGCGTCGGCGCCGCCCGCCCAGGTCTGCATCGTCAGGTAGACGTGCGGGGCGCCCTGGTAGAAGCGTTCGTACTGTTCGTGCCGGCCCGCGAACTCCGAGCCGAGGGCGTCCCAGGCCAGCTTCAGGAGCTTGAGCCGGTCCTCCGCCGGGTCGCCGGGCGTGCGGACGTACCGGCGGAGCAGCGGGCCCAGTTCGGGGTGGAGCAGGTCCCGGCCGCTCGCCGGGGTCTGGACGATCGCGCCGCCCGCCAGCAGCTTGATGTCCGCGACCGCGCGCGGGTACAGCTCACCGGCCATGATGCGCTGCGCGAAGGAGATCTCCTGACCGGGCCGCACCCCGCCGCGACCGCCGCCGACCGGCTCCCAGGACGCCTCCGCGCCGAGGACGAACGCCTTGGCCTGGGCGACCGTCCCGAGCAGCCGTCCGATCGCCTGCGTGACCTGCGGGATCCGGTCCGTGCCCTGGGAGCGGGTGAGGAGGATCGCGAGGCCGGTGAGGAACTCCAGCTTGGTCCAGAAGCGCGTCGACGACTGGTGGGTGAAGTGCAGATAGGCCGGGGTCTCCCACCACATCGCGGCCGTCGCGGTCACGTCCCGGTAGGTCAGCACCCGATCCCACGGCACGAAGACGTCCTCGCAGACGAGCAGCGCGTCGTTCTCGTCGTACCGGGAGGAGAGCGGGTGGTCGAAGACGGACCGGGCGCGTTCCTCGTAGGAGGTACGGGAGATCAGCTTGACGCCGGGGGTGTCCACCCGTACGGAGAAGGAGACGGCCCGCTCGGTGTCCTCCGGCGCGAGCGGCTCGATCGTGCCGACCAGGATCTCGTCGGCGAAGACCGCCCCGGTGCCGATGGTCTTGGCGCCCCGCACGACGATCCCGCCGTCGCGCTCGGCCACCACCCGTACGCCCTCGCAGGCCGGGTCGGTGATGGTGAACGCGCCGTAGAGGCCGCCCTCCGCGAGCCTGCGGTGGTAGGCGAGGGCGTTCTCGGCGCCGTCGAAGCCGTCGGTGGTGAAGACCTCGGGAGCGGCGGCGAAGCCGGCCGCCCCTGACGCCATGTAGTCGGGGGTACGGCCCAGGAAGCCGTAACTCGCCTCCGCCCAGACCTTGTACGCCCGGCGGCGGGCGACCAGGTCCTCGTAGGAGCGGGGCACGGCGTACGCGCGGTGCACTCCGCCCGACACGAGCACCGGCGTGTGCGCGGAGTCGTGGGCGAGGTCGAAGAGTCCGGCGAAGGAGACCGCGGTGGCCCGGAAGGCGGGGTGCGCGGTGACGTCCTTGATCCGCTCCCCGTCGAGCCAGATCTCGCGCCCGTCGCGCAGCGCCTCCAGATACTCCTGCCCGGACCTCGTCACGGTGATATCGCCTCTCCTCGTACGTCATGGCTGGTTTGCCGGTCCTGAGCCTTCACGGCCAGGGACGCACGAGGCAATGAACGACCGTCCAGCGGTCCTTAAGAACCGGCCAGACATCTGCCGCCGACGCGGCTTTTGTACGGATCAGGCGGCGTGGCACATTCCGGCGCGGTACTCCCCCGGTGTCATCCCGAACCATTTGCGGAACGCGAGGTGGAATCCGACGGCGCTCTGGTAGCCGACCCGGGAGGGGACGGCGGACTGCGGCAGGGAGGTCTCGGAGAGCAGCCGGGCGGCCTCCTGCATCCGCCGCGAGGTGAGGTGGCGGGCCGGGGACTCGCCGACGAGCTCGCGGAACGCGGCGGTGAAAGCCGAGCGGGACATGCCGACCTCACGGGCGAGCGAGTCGATGGTCCAGGGCTGGGCGAAACGGGTGGCGATCATGACGACGGCCTGGCTGATGCCGGGGTGGCGCAGCAGCGGAAGCGACGTCGGGTTGTCGGCGAGGTCGCGCAGCAGCGGCCTCAGCGCGAGGACGAGAGCCATCTCGAAGGCACGCAGCGTGATGAGCCGGTCGCCGGGTCCGACGGGCCGGTCGGGCGAGGCGAGCAGTCGCAGGGTGTCGCGGAGCAGCGGTTCGCGGTCGACCTGGGCGCCGTCGAGGACGAGCGCCCAGGGCAGGGAGGTGTAGAGCCCGCTGGCGGCGCTGGCGTCGTAGTGGAGTCCGGCGCACAGCAGCCGGCTCACGGCGCCGGAGCCGTCGATACGGATCTCCCCGGAGGTGCCGGGCCTGCGCTCGGGCAGCACGGCGCGCAGCGGTACGCCCTGGCGCTCCGGCCGGTCGGAGAGCCGGTGGGCGCTGCCGGTCGGGAAGACGATCAGGTCGCCCGCGTTCAGCTCCAGCGGGGTGCGGCCGTCGCCGGTGATCCAGCAGCCCCCCTCGACGATGTAGTGCAGCACGGCGCAGCTCTGCTCGGCGTCGCCCTCGATCGCCCAGGGCGCGCGGACGTGCCACCGGCTGTCGAAGACGCCGGTGAGGCGAAGGGGTTTGAGCAGTTCGCTGAGGAGGTCCTCGGCCTCGTCTTCCTCACGCCGGTCGTCACGGTCGGTTGCCACGGTGTCCATGGACGATCCTTCAACTTCCGCCCCGGTTTGTTAATTGAACGGTGTGAGCCGCCGCCGCCAGCCTGAGAGAGACGTCACGGCAGCCACCACACCCTACCGAAGGGCCTCTACGACACATGTCCAGTCAGATTCCTATGAGGGTCGCGGTCGTGGGAGCGACCGGTTTCCAGGGGGGCGCGATCGCGCGTCTGCTCGTCGAGCGGCACCACCGGGTGCGCACGCTCACCCGGCGCCCCGCGGGCGACCGGCCGCCGCTGCCCGGTGCCCTGTTCGTGGCGGGCGACCTGGCCAGACCCGCGGACGTGCGGCGGCTCTTCGAGGGGACGACGCACGGAGTGGTGACGATGCCGCTGGTCTACGAGCCGGAGCGGATCCGCGCCTACGCGCGGAACGTGGCGTTCGCGGCCCTCGCGGCCGGAACCGTGCGCCTGGTCCTCAACACCAACACCCGGGTCCCGCACGGTCCGACCTCGGTGGCCGCGTTCGAGACCCGGCGGATCGCCGAGGAGGAGCTGCGGAACAGCGGCGTCCCGCTGGTCGTCGTACGCCCCCCGGTCTATCTGGACAACCTGTTCTCGCCGTGGAACGGCCCGGCGCTGGTGAACGAGGGCGTCCTGGCCTATCCGCTGCCGGCGTCCACGCCGACGGCCTGGCTGTCCCACCGGGACCTCGCGGAGGCGGTGCACGCGGCGCTGACCGTCGAGGGCCTGGAGGGCCGCACCTTCGACATCGGCGGGGCGCGCTCGCTGACGGGTGAGGAGCTGGCGGCGGCTTTCAGCCGCGGCCTCGGCCGGGCGGTGCGGTATCTCCAGCTGCCGCCGGAGGTGTTCGAGCGGGGGCTCGCCCAGCTGCTGGGTCCGGAGACCGCGGCGGGCGTCGCGGGGATCTACCACTACATGGCGACCGGCGCCGACCCGCTGCTGCTCGCGGCGGACGACGGGGTGTCGGCGGACGTGCTCGGGGCGCGGGCGGCGCCGGTGGAGGAGTGGGTGACCCGTCAGCCGTGGCAGATGTGGTCCGGCGACACGGAGGAACAGTCGCCGTCGCCCCAGGGCTGACTTTCCGCCAGAAGACGAGAACCGGTCTCGACCCGACAGGGACGGGGCCGGTTTGCTGTCTCCGGGCACATGTCCGTACTACGCACGAGTAGGTAACAAAGCGCCGGATTGCCCACCCGAAACAGGTGGAAGGCTCCCCCGGTACACCCCGAGACACCCCGTACGTACATCCCGTACGACCCCCGTACGTACACCCGTAGACCCGCCATCCGAGTGAACGCGGACAGGAGCGGCCATGCCCGCAACCCGCCAGCCGTCGACGGAGCTACAAAGAGCGCACCACCACCCGCACCCCCGTACCCCCTCAGGTGATGCTGTGAAACCGCTCATGGGACGCATTCCCGTACTGGACGTCCAACCGCTGGTCGACTGCGGCCGCCGCCCCGCGAAGGCGGTGGCAGGCGAGACCTTCGAGGTCACCGCCACCGTCTTCCGCGAAGGCCACGACGCCGTCGCCGCCAATGTGGTGCTGCGCGGCCCGTCCGGCCGTCCAGGCCCCTGGATCCCGATGCGTGAACTGGCCCCCGGTACCGACCGGTGGGGCGCCGAGGTCACGCCGGACGCCGAGGGGCTCTGGACGTACTCGGTCGAGGCGTGGAGCGATCCGCTCGCGACCTGGCGCCACACCGCGAAGATCAAGATCCCGGCGGGGATCGACTCCGAGCTCGTCCTCGCCGAGGGCGCGGAGCTGCACGAGCGTGCCGCGAAGGGCGTCCCGAAGAAGGGCGGCGGCCGGGAGGCCGTGCTGGCGGCGGCCGACGCGCTCCGGGACGAGTCCCGCGGCGCCGCGGCCCGGCTCGCGGCGGCTCTCGCCCCGCAGGTGACCGAGCCCCTCGACCGGTACCCGCTGCGCGAACTGGTGAGCGCCTCGCCGAAGTTGCCGCTCCGGGTGGAGCGCGAGCGGGCGCTGTTCGGCTCCTGGTACGAGTTCTTCCCGCGCTCGGAGGGCGTGAAGAAGGTCCGGGGGAAGACCGTCCCGGGGACGTTCCGCACCGCCGCCGAGCGGCTGCCGGCGATCGCCGCGATGGGCTTCGACGTCGTCTACCTCCCGCCGATCCACCCCATCGGCACCACGCACCGCAAGGGCCCCAACAATGCGCTGGTGGCCGGTCCGAACGACGTCGGTGTGCCGTGGGCGATCGGCTCCCCGGAGGGGGGCCACGACGCGGTCCACCCGGACCTGGGCACCATCGAGGACTTCGACGCCTTCGTGGCGCGCGCCCGGGAGCTGCGCCTGGAGATCGCGCTCGACTTCGCGCTCCAGTGCTCGCCCGACCACCCGTGGGTGGAGAAGCACCCGGAGTGGTTCCACCACCGCCCGGACGGCTCGATCGCCTACGCGGAGAACCCGCCGAAGAAGTACCAGGACATCTATCCGATCGCCTTCGACCAGGACATGAAGGGCATCGTCGCCGAGACCGTCCGGGTGCTGCGGCACTGGATGGACCACGGCGTACGGATCTTCCGCGTCGACAACCCGCACACCAAGCCGGTGGTGTTCTGGGAGCGGGTGATCGGCGAGATCAACGGCACCGACCCGGACGTGATCTTCCTGGCGGAGGCGTTCACCCGGCCCGCGATGATGCGCACCCTCGGCACGATCGGCTTCCAGCAGTCGTACACGTACTTCACCTGGCGCACCACCAAGGCGGAGCTCACCGACTACGTGACCGAGCTGTCCGGTGACGCGGCGGCCGCCATGCGGCCGAACTTCTTCGTGAACACCCCGGACATCCTGCACGCCTACCTCCAGCGGGGCGGCAGGCCGGCCTTCGAGGTGCGGGCGGTGCTCGCCGCCACGCTCTCGCCGACCTGGGGCGTCTACGCCGGCTACGAGCTGTGCGAGGCCACCGCGCTGCGCGACGGCAGCGAGGAGTACCTCGACTCGGAGAAGTACCAACTCCGGCCGCGCGACTGGGAGTCGGCGGAGCGTTCCGGCGCCACGATCGCGCCCCTGATCACCACGCTCAACCGGCTCAGGCGCCGCCACCCGGCGCTGCGGCGGCTGCGGAACGTCCACTTCCACGCGACCGACAACGACGCGGTGATCGCGTACAGCAAGCGCTCGGGTTCGAACACCGTTCTGGTGGTCGCCAACCTCGATCCGCACCACACCCAGGAGGCCACGGTCTCGTTGGACATGCCGGAACTCGGCCTCCACTGGCACGAGACCGTGCCGGTGCGCGACGAGCTCACCGGCGAGACCTATCACTGGGGCAGGGCCAACTACGTGCGCCTCGAGCCGGGCGTCACGCCCGCGCACGTCTTCGCCCTGCGACCGTCCCCGCCGACCGGAGGGTCACCCACATCATGACCGTCAACGAACCTGTCCCCGACACCTTCGAGGACACGCCCGCCAAGGACCGTGACCCGGACTGGTTCAAGAGGGCCGTCTTCTACGAAGTGCTCGTGCGCTCCTTCCAGGACAGCAACGGGGACGGCGTAGGCGACCTCAAGGGCATCACGTCCCGCCTCGACTACCTGCAGTGGCTGGGCGTCGACTGCCTCTGGCTGCCGCCGTTCTTCAAGTCCCCCCTGCGGGACGGCGGCTACGACGTCGCCGACTACACCTCCGTGCTGCCGGAGTTCGGCGACCTCGCCGACTTCGTGGAGTTCGTCGACGCGGCGCACCAGCGCGGCATGCGCGTGATCATCGACTTCGTCATGAACCACACGAGCGACGCGCACCCGTGGTTCCAGGAGTCACGGACCAACCCCGACGGGCCGTACGGCGACTACTACGTCTGGGCCGACGACGACAAGCAGTTCCAGGACGCCCGGATCATCTTCGTCGACACGGAGACCTCGAACTGGACCTTCGACCCGGTGCGCAAGCAGTACTACTGGCACCGGTTCTTCTCCCACCAGCCGGATCTCAACTACGAGAACCCGGCGGTGCAGGAGGAGATCCTCTCGGCGCTGAAGTTCTGGCTGGACCTCGGCATCGACGGCTTCCGGCTCGACGCGGTGCCCTACCTGTACCAGCAGGAGGGGACCAACTGCGAGAACCTCCCGGCCACCCACTCCTTCCTCAAGCGGGTCCGCAAGGAGATCGACGACCACTACCCGGACACGGTGCTCCTCGCCGAGGCGAACCAGTGGCCGGAGGACGTGGTCGACTACTTCGGGGACTTCACCTCGGGCGGCGACGAATGCCACATGGCGTTCCACTTCCCGGTGATGCCGCGGATCTTCATGGCGGTACGGCGGGAGTCGCGCACCCCGGTCTCCGAGATCCTGGCCAAGACCCCGGCGATCCCGGACGGCTGCCAGTGGGGCATCTTCCTGCGCAACCACGACGAGCTGACCCTCGAGATGGTCACGGACGAAGAGCGCGACTACATGTACGCGGAATATGCCAAGGATCCCCGGATGCGCGCGAACATCGGCATCCGACGGCGGCTCGCCCCGCTCCTCGACAACGACCGCAACCAGATGGAGCTGTTCACCGCGCTGCTCTTCTCGCTGCCCGGTTCGCCGGTGCTGTACTACGGCGACGAGATCGGGATGGGCGACAACATCTGGCTCGGCGACCGGGACGGCGTACGGACCCCGATGCAGTGGACGCCGGACCGTAACGCGGGCTTCTCGTCCTGCGATCCCGGTCGGCTCACGCTGCCGGCCATCATGGACCCGGTCCACGGCTACCAGGTGACGAACGTGGAGTCGGGGATGGCCTCGCCGTCCTCGCTGCTCCACTGGACGAAGCGGATGATCGAGATCCGTAAGCAGAACCGGGCCTTCGGGCTCGGCTCGTACACGGAACTGCCCTCGTCCAACCCGGCGGTGCTGGCCTTCCTCCGGGAGTCCGACGACGACCTGGTGCTCTGCGTGAACAACTTCTCGCGGTTCGCGCAGCCGACCGAGCTGGACCTGCGGCAGTTCGCCGGGATGAGCCCGGTGGAGCTGATCGGGCAGGTGCGGTTCCCGGCGATCGGGCAGTGGCCGTACCTGCTGACGCTGGCCGGTCACGGCTTCTACTGGTTCCGCCTGAAGAAGAGCCGATCGACGGGTTCCTGACACCGCGTCAGCCAACTGCCCGGGGTGGAGCGGGTTTCCCCCGCGCCACCCTGGGCACTGTGACCCACACACAGTCGATTCAGGTCCATACGGGCCTTCTTGTCGGGCCCATACGGATCTTCCCCATCCGACACGTCCCGCACATCCGGACAGCCGAAGCCGCCATCCGGGACACTCTGCGCATTTGAACTCGATTTCTGCGAACTCGAATGTGCGCCCCCCGGGGAAAGGACGCGTTGCCATGCCGGAGACCGCATCCACCACCCGGGCCCCGGCCGCCCTCCTCCCGTCTCTCGCTCCCCTGCTCCATGAATGGCTGCCTCGGCAGCGCTGGTTCGCGGGCAAGGGCCGCCGGGTCACCGGATTCACACTGGAGGCGGCCACCGAGCTGCTGCCGCTGGACGGCACGGGCCCCGGGCTGCTGCACCTGTTGGTCCGGGTCGAGCAACCGGGCCGCCCGACGGGCGCGCCCGCGGATTGCTATCAGATCCTGCTCGGCGTACGCACCCAACTGCCGCCCCGCCTCGCCCCCGCCCTGATCGGACGGATCCGGCAGGGGCCACTGGCCGGCCGGGCGCTCTACGAAGGGCTGCGCGACCCGCGGCTCGCCGGGCTGCTCTACGAGCGGCTGCGCACCCCGGGCCGGATCGGCCCGCTCACCTTCCAGGGCACGTCCGAGCTGCCCGCGTCCCTGGCCCCCCGGGTCCTGGACGCCGAGCAGTCCAACTCCTCGCTCGTGTACGGCGATACGTACATCCTGAAGATCTTCCGACGGGTCAGCCCCGGGGTGAACCCGGACCTGGAGCTGCCGCTCGCGCTCTCCCGCGCGGGGTGCGCCCGGGTACCGGCACCGGTGGCCTGGTTCGAGTCCGGCGCCAGCACCCTCGGCGTCCTCCAGCCGTATCTGGCCGACTCGCGCGACGGCTGGCGGCTCGCCCTGGACGCGCTGGCGGCGGGCCGGGAGTTCACGGACGAGGCCCACGCGCTGGGCCGGGCGACCGCGGAGGTGCACCTCGCGCTCGCGACGGCGCTGCCGACGGAGCGGCTGCGCCGGACGGAGAGCGAGCACCTGGCCGCCGAGATGGACCAGCGGCTGCACGCGGCCGCCCAGGCGGTGCCGGCGCTGCTGCCGTACGTGCCGGGGCTGCGGTCGGTCTTCGCGGCGGCCGGCGAGGGCTCCGGGCACCTCCAGCGCATCCACGGCGACCTCCACCTGGGGCAGACGCTCCGGGCCGCGGACGGCGGCTGGGCGGTGATCGACTTCGAGGGCGAGCCCGCGAAGCCGCTCGCCGAGCGCTGCCGGCCCCAGCCGGCGGTCCGCGACGTGGCGGGCATGCTCCGCTCCTTCGACTACGCGGCACGCACCCACCGCCCGTGGAACGCGGAGTGGGCGACGCGGTGCAGGGCGGCGTACTGCGAGGGCTACGCCTCGGCGTCGGGCACGGACCCCCGGTCGGACCCGGCGCTGCTGCGCGCCTACGAGACGGACAAGGCGGTCTACGAGGTCCTCTACGAGGCCCGCCACCGCCCGGACTGGCTCCCGGTCCCGATGTCGGCGATCGAACGCCTGGCGGGCAAGGAGTGACTCCGGCCCGCGCCCCGCTGGGGGGCGTCCCGCCGATCCGCCCGGACCGGAGAGCGGCGCCCCGGGCCGCCGGGTGCCCGGCACGCTCGACGAGGCGCCCCCCGGGGCGCGAGGCCCGTTCGGCCGAGTTTCCTGTGCGGGGGCAGCCGCGTTGCGGTTGCGTGGGAACCGGCGCATTTTCCTCCGCCCCTCACCTTCCGACACCCTTGCAGGAGGCATCCCCGTGACCGCCCGATCCGCTCGCAAGACGGCAGCGCCCCCGGCCAAGACGCCCGCCCCCCGGGCCGCCCAGGAGGCCGTACGCAAGGCGCCGGCGCTGGACCCCGGGGACCGCGCGCGGCTGCTCGCCGGCGAGCACCACGACCCGCACGCCCACCTCGGCGCGCACCCCGTCCGCGGCGGCGTCGCGATCCGGGTCCTGCGCCCGTACGCCCGCGAGGTCGCCGTGCTCGCCAAGGGCAGGCGCGTCGCCCTGCACGACGACGGCGACGGCTTCTTCTCCGGACTGCTGCCCCTGCTGCGCAAGATCCCGCCGTACGAGCTCCGGGTCCGCTACGACGGCGACGAGCTGCCCGTGGAGGACCCGTACCGCTTCCTGCCCGCCCTCGGCGACCTGGACCTGCATCTCATCGGCGAGGGCCGGCACGAGGAGCTGTGGAAGGCGCTGGGCGCCCGGCCGATGGTCCACCAGGGCGTCGCCGGCACCCGGTTCACGGTCTGGGCCCCCAACGCCCGGGGCGTACGCGTCACCGGTGACTTCACCCACTGGGACGGCACGGCCCTGCCGATGCGCTCGCTCGGCGCGACCGGCGTCTGGGAGCTCTTCGTGCCCGGGATCGGCGAGGGCGCGGTCTACAAGTTCGACATCACCCGCCCCGACGGCTCCCACACCCTGCGCGCCGACCCGATGGCCCGCCGCGCCGAGTGCCCGCCGAACACCGCCTCCGTGGTCACCGACTCGTACCACGAGTGGGACGACGCCCGGTGGATGGCGAGCCGCGGGGACCGCCCGCACCACGAGGCCCCGCTCTCCGTCTACGAGCTCCATCTCCCCTCCTGGCGCCCCGGGCTGACGTACCGCCAGCTCGCCGAGCAGCTTCCGGCGTACGTCCGCGATCTCGGCTTCACGCACGTGGAGTTCATGGCCGTCGCCGAGCACCCCTTCAGCGGCTCCTGGGGCTACCAGGTCACCGGCTACTTCGCCCCGACCTCCCGCCTCGGCACCCCCGACGACTTCAAGTACCTCGTCGACGCCCTGCACCGGGCCGGGATCGGCGTCCTGATGGACTGGGTGCCGGCGCACTTCCCGCGCGACGACTGGGCGCTCGCCGAGTTCGACGGCCGGCCGCTGTACGAGCACGAGGACCCGCGCCGCTCCGCCCACCCGGACTGGGGCACGCTGGAGTTCGACTACGGCCGCAAGGAGGTGCGGAACTTCCTGGTCGCCAACGCGGTGTACTGGTGCGAGGAGTTCCACATCGACGGCCTGCGCGTGGACGCGGTCGCCTCGATGCTCTACCTCGACTACTCCCGCGAGAACGGCGAGTGGCTGCCGAACGAGTTCGGCGGCCGGGAGAACCTGGACGCGGTCGCCTTCCTCCAGGAGATGAACGCGACGGTCTACCGGCGCTGCCCCGGCGTCATCACCTTCGCCGAGGAGTCGACGGCCTGGGACGGCGTGACCCGGGCGACCGACCAGGTCGGGCCCGGCGGCTTCGGCGGGCTCGGCTTCGGCATGAAGTGGAACATGGGCTGGATGCACGACTCCCTCGGCTATGTGGCGAAGGAGCCGGTGCACCGCAAGTACCACCACAACGAGATGACGTTCTCGATGGTGTACGCGTACAGCGAGAACTACATCCTGCCGATCTCCCACGACGAGGTCGTACACGGCAAGCAGGCGCTGGTGTCCAAGATGCCCGGCGACTGGTGGCAGCAGCGCGCCAACCACCGCGCCTACCTCGGCTTCATGTGGGCCCACCCCGGCAAGCAACTCCTCTTCATGGGGCAGGAGTTCGCCCAGGGCGCCGAGTGGTCCGCCGAGCACGGCCCGGACTGGTGGCTGCTCGACCCGGCCTACGGCGCGGCGGCCGACCACCGGGGCGTACGGGACCTGGTGCGCGACCTGAACACCGTGTACGGCGCGACCCCGGCGCTCTGGGAGCGCGACACCTCCCCCGAGGGTTTCCAGTGGGTGGTCGGCGACGCCGCCGAGGACAACGTCTTCGCCTTCCTCCGCTACGACGCCGAGGGCGCGCCGCTGCTCGCGGTCTGCAACTTCTCGCCCGTCGTCCGGCACGACTTCCGCCTCGGCGTCCCGGACACGTGCGCGGCCTGGGCGGAGGTCCTGAACACGGACGCGGCGCGGTACGGCGGCGGGGACGTGGTGAACACCGACCCGGTGAAGACCGAGTCGGTGCCGTCCCACGGCCGCTGCGCGAGCGTACGGCTGACGCTGCCGCCCCTGGCGACGGTCTGGCTCAGGCCGGCGTGACGCGGGGCTGAGTCCAGGCCTGGCCGGCTCAGGCGTGGACTCGGGGCGGTCCGGGCTCAGGCCTGGGCTCGGGCCCGCTCCACCGGGGCCTGGGCTCGGGGCCGTCCGCCTCAGGCCTGGGCTCGGGCCCGCTCCACCGGGGCCTGGGCTCGGGGCCGTCCGGCTCAGGCCTGGCTGATGATGCCCAGTCGCTGAGTGGCCCGGGTCAGTGCCACGTACAGGTCGTTGATCCCGTGCGTGGCGCCGGCCCGGATGCCGTCCGGGTCGACGACCAGGACCGTGTCGAACTCCAGCCCCTTGGCCTGCCGGGGGTCGAGCAGGACCACCGGCCGGGTCAGGTCGGGGGCGTCTCCCCAGGAGGCCTCCGGGAGCGCGGCGGTGAGCGCACCGTGCAGCTCCGGCGGGGCGATCACGGCGAGGCGGCCCTCCTCGCGGGTCTCGGCGGCGACCGCGTCGGCGGCCTCCTTCACCGGGTCGTCGACCGTCCGCCGCCAGGGCTCGACGCCCGTGGAGCGGACCGAGCGGGGCGGCTCGAAGCCCGGGTCGGCCTCGCGCCGGACGTCCGCGGCGACCGCCATGATCTCGGCGGGGGTGCGGTAGTTGACACCGAGCCGTACGAGCTCCCAGCGGTCCTGCACGTACGGCGTGAGGATCTCCTGCCACGCGCCGACGCCCGCCGCGTCGCCGGTCTGCGCCGGGTCGCCGACCAGGGTCATCGAGCGGGTCGGACTGCGCCGCATCAGCAGCCGCCAGGCCATCGCCGACAGCTCCTGCGCCTCGTCGACGATGATGTGGCCGAAGGCCCAGGTGCGGTCGGCGGCGGCGCGTTCGGCGGCGCTGCGGTGGTCGGTCTCCTCGTGCCGCTCGGCGAACCGCTCGGCGTCGATGATGTCGTGCGCGGCGAGGACCTCCGCGGCGTCCTTGTCCTGCTCCTCCTTGTCCTCGAACTCGTAGGTCCGTGAGGCGTACGAGACGTCGAGGACGCCCTGGGCGTACTGGATCCGCTTCTCCCGCTCGGCCTCCTCGGCGGCGCGGGCCGCCGAGTCGTCGACGCCGAGGAGTTCGGCGGCCTCGTCGAGCAGCGGGACGTCGGCGGGGGTCCAGGGGCCGTGCTCGCGCCGGATCGCGGTGGCGTCCGCCTCGTCGGCGAGGTGGGTCGGCCCGGCGAGGTAGTCGGCGAGGAAGGTCTCGGGTGTGAGGGCCGGCCAGAGGGTGTCGACGGCGGCGTGGACGTCGGCGTTGGCGGCGATGCCCTTGGCGAGCAGGGCGATGTCGTCGGGGCCGAGGAAGTTGGGGCCGCCGTAGGGGTCGGCGCCGATCCGGTCGGCGAGCTGCGCGGCCAGCGCGTCGAGGATGTGGAAGACGAAGTAGGGGCGGGCGAGATTGTGCGGCAGGGCCGTCTCGCGGGCCCTGTGGCGGGCCTCCAGGGCCATGTCCCAGTCGATGACGAGGTCGCCGTCGTCGTGCGGGACGACCAGCGGCTCGCCGCGCTCGGGGACCTGCTGCCGGTCGCGTACCGCGTGCGCGAGCGCCTCGGCCATGGCGGCGGCGCCCTTGACGGCGGCGGCGCGCGGGGTGTCCGTACCGGTGGCTCGGACGCCGGGGAAGAGTTCGGCGGGGGTCGCGAGCAGCACGCCGGTCTCGCCCAGCGAGGGCAGGACGTTGCCGATGTAGCCGAGGAAGGCGGGGTTGGGGCCGACGATCAGGACGGCGCGCTTGGCGAGCTGCTCGCGGTGGGCGTAGAGGAGGTACGCGGCGCGGTGCAGGGCCACCGCGGTCTTGCCGGTGCCGGGGCCGCCCTCGACGACGAGGACGCCGCGGTGCGGGGAGCGGATGATGCGGTCCTGCTCGGCCTGGATGGTCTGCACGATGTCGTGCATGCGGCCGGTGCGGGCGGCGTCGAGCGCGGCGAGGAGGACCTCGTCGGCGTCCCGGTTCTCGTGCCCGGTGCGGGTCCGGTCGCCGAGGTCGAGCACCTCGTCGTGCAGGGCGGTGACCGTCCGGCCCTGGGTGGTGATGTGCCGGCGGCGGCTGAGGCCCATCGGCTCGTAGCCGGTGGCGAGGTAGAAGGGCCGCGCGACCTCGGCGCGCCAGTCGACGACGAGCGGCGCGCGGTTCGGGTCGTCCTCGCGGATGCCGATCCGCCCGATGTGGTGGTCGCGCCCGTCCCGGAAGACGAGCCGCCCGAAGCAGAGCCCGGTCTCCCCCGCGTCGAGCGCGGCGAGCACCCCGCTCTGCTCGGCCACCAGGACGTCCCGTTCGAGGCGCCCCTGGTTGCCGACCCAGGGCGCCTTGAGCGCCCGGCCGACGGCGGCCTCGGCCCGGTCCCTCAGGTCGTCGAGTCGTGCGTAGAGCTGTGTGATGAATTGCTGCTCTTTCCGAAATTCCTCGGTTGACAATTCGACTCCCGACGCGATACAGTGCCTTTAGTGAACTTCTCCGTGTCTTTGTCGTGCGTACACACGGAACCTCTGAATATACGCGATGGATAACCCCGACTGTCAATTCTAGTCGGGGTATTTTTGTGTGCCATGGGGAGAGACGAGGCACGCGACCTGCTGATCGCCCGCGGCGCGGGAACGCTGGACCACCCGGGCGGCACACTCCTCGCCCACCTGGACCGCGTCGAGGCCCGGCTGACCGCCTGGGGCGCCCGGGACGAGCTGCGGCTCGCCGGACTGTGCCACGCCTTCTACGGTACGGACGGTTTCGCCGAAAAACTGCTGCCGCTGGAGCGGCGGGCGGAACTGGCGGCGGCGATCGGGGCCGAGGCGGAGGGGCTCGTCCATTTCTACGCGTCCTGCGACCGGGAATTCTCGTACCCCCGCCTGGCGGCACCGGACGGCCTCTTCCGGGACCGTTTCTCCGGGCGGACGTACATGCCGACGACCCGGCAGCGGGCGGACTTCGCCGAACTCACGGCGGCGAACGAACTCGACGTCCTGAACGAGAACCAGGACCTCCGTGCCCGCCACGGCGGCGCGCTGCTGCGGCTCTTCACCCGGTGGCGCGGGCTGCTCACGGAGGACGCCTGGCACGCGGCGCGCGAGGGCCTCGCCCTGAGGGGCCCGGAGCGCGCCGCGTATCTGCGCGGGCTCGCCCGCGGGGACGTCGTCCGCGGTGACGACCTGGACGGGCACGCCCCGTAGGAGGGCGCGCGCTCACGGTCGGGGCCACAGCGTCGACGTGACCAGCCGCCGGACACGACCTAGGCGCGGGCCGGGGGCAGTACGTCCTCCAGTTCCTGAAGGAGGCGGCGCTTCGGGCGGGCGCCTACCAGGGACTTCACCGGCTCGCCGGCGGTGAAGAGCATCAGGGTCGGGGTGGCGAGGACGCCGTAGCGGATCGTCGTCTCCGGGTTGTGGTCCACGTCGATCTGGACGATCTTCAGCCTGCCCCGCTCCTCCTCCGCGACGGCCTGGAGCACCGGCTTCAGCTGGCGGCACGGCCCGCACCAGTCCGCGGTGAACTTCACCAGGACCGGCAGCTCCGCGCCGAGGACCACGGTGTCGAAGTCCTGGTCGCTCACGTCCGCCACGCCCGTCACGTCCGTCACGTCCGCCACGCCCGTCACGTCCGTCACGTCCGTCACATCGGTCATTTCCTCAGCCTCCGAGTTCACATGTGGGTTCCGGGCCGCCGGGCAGCTCCGCCTCGGCCCGCAGCAACTGCGCCGCGACCTGTGCGCGTACCGCCTGGAGCTGGTCGACGAGGGCGTCCAGCTCCGCCAGCTTGCGGCGGTACACGTCGAGGGAGGCGGGACACGCGTCCCCCGCCGGGTGACCGGCCCGCAGGCACTCCACGAACGGCCGGGTCTCCTCCAGTTCGAACCCGAAGTCCTGCAGGGTCCTGATCTGCTGGAGGAGGCGCAGGTCGTCCTCGTCGTACGTGCGGTAGCCGTTCTCCGTGCGCCGGGCGGCCAGGAGACCTCGGGACTCGTAGTAGCGCAGCGTCCGCGTGGTCGTCCCGGCCCGCTCGGCCAGCTCCCCGATTCGCATGTCCTCGAACGTACGCCTTGACGCCGACGTCAAGGCAAGGCGCCTACGTGGCGGCGCTCGCGCCCCGGCTCATGACCCGCCGCCTTCTCCCGGGGGGAGAAGCGCTTTGCGCTCCACCGGGGACGACAGGACGATCGAGGTCGTCGTCCGGCCCAGCGCGGAGGTCTGCTCCAGGATCTCTTCGAGGTGGATGGTGTCCGTCACCGCGACCTTGAGGATCCAGCAGTCCTCGCCGACGACGTGGTGGACCTCCAGGATCTCCGGCCGGGCGGTCAGCTCCAGCGTCCTGGGGTGCTTGAGGGTGTAGCCGCCGTGCGGGCTGACGCGGATGAAGGCCTGGATGCCGTAACCGAGCCGGACCGGGGAGACATGGGCTCCGTAACCGGTGATCGCCCCGCAGGCCTCCAGTCTGCGCACCCGCTCGGTGACGGCCGCCGGGCTCAGCCGGACGCGCCGGCCCAGCTCGCTGAGCTTGATCCGGCCGTCCTCCTGGACGAGCCCCAGAATCTGCCGGTCGATGGCGTCGAAAGCCCCCACCAACGTTTCGTTGGCGGCAGAACGCAGATGCCGTGGTTCCTTCGGCGCAGCGACCGGGACTCCCATGTTTCCCCCTTCAACTGGCGAACGTTCAACGCGACCATGGTCGCATGGACATTCTGATCATCGGCGGAAACCGCTATTTCGGGAAGCGACTGACGACCCGTCTCCTGAATGCCGGCCACACCGTGACCCTGCTCAACCGGGGTTCTTCGGCTACGCCGGAGGGGGCAAGTCGTCTCGTCGCCGACCGGAACGACGAAGCCGCCCTGGAAATCGCGCTGGGTGTCCGGAATTTCGATGTCGTCGTCGACCAGGTCTGCTACACCCCGCGCCAAGCCGCCGTCGCACGGCGGGTTTTCGGCCGCCGCACCCGGCGTTATGTGATGACGTCGACGGTCGAGGTGTACGCGGACGAGGACTCGGCCGCGCCCGTACGCGAGGAGGCGGTCGATCCGCGTACCGTCGCCGTCGATCTCGATCTCCCCTGGGACGAACCGGAGTTCCTCGACGCGCACTACGGAGAGGGAAAGCGGCAGGCGGAGGCGGTCTTCGCGGCCGATCCGCCGTTCCCGTACACGGCGGTGCGGGTCGCCCACGTGCTGGGCGGCGCGGACGACTTCACCGGACGGGTCGAGCACTACGCGGAACGCGTCCGGGCGGGCGTGCCGATCGCCGTACCGGCGGTGAACCACCCGGCCACCTATGTGTACGTGGAGGAGATCGCGGAATTCCTGGCGTGGACGGTGGAGTCCGATTTCACCGGGCCGGTCAACGCGCATTCCCACGGCACGCTCACCACCGCCGAGATATGCGCCGAGATCGAGCGCCGGGTCGGCGGCCGTACCGAATTCCAGGTGGTGGACGCCGGCGAGGTCTCGCCCTTCTCCTTCGCCCGCTCGTACGGAATGGACAATGCGCGCGCCACGGCGCTCGGTTTCTCCTTCCGCCATTCCCGGGACTGGCTGGGCCAGGCCCTTTCCGAGACGCTGGAGGCGCGCTGATGCGGTACCGCATGATCGGGGACGTACGGGTCGGGGCGATCGGGCTCGGCGCCATGCCGCTCTCCATCGAGGGGCACCCGGACGAGGGCCGCGCCCTGGCGACCGTCCACGCGGCGCTCGACGCGGGCGTGACCCTGCTCGACACGGCGGACTCGTACCACCCGCCCGGCGGCGAGCCGGGTGCCGGCGAACTCCTGGTCGCGCGGGCCCTGGCCACGTACGGGGGTCGTGGCCGAGGCCGGGGGACCGACGACGTCCTGGTCGCGACGAAGGGCGGGCGCGGGCGGTCCTCCGACGGCGGCTGGACGGTCGACGGCCGGCCGGAGCACCTGCGGCGGGCGGCGCAGGCGTCGGCGCGACGGCTCGGGGTCGAGGCGATCGGGCTCTACCAGCTCCACAAGCCGGACCCGGCCGTGCCGTACGCGGAATCGCTGGGCGCGCTGGCCGAGCTGCTGGACGCGGGCACGATCCGGCTGGCCGGGATCTCGAACGTGGACGTCGATCAGATCCGGCTCGCCCGGGAGATCCTCGGCGCGCGACTGGTCTCCGTGCAGAACCGTTACTCCCCCGCCGTGCGGACGGCGGAGGCGGAGCTGAGGCTCTGCGCGGAGCTCGGGATCGCGTTCCTGCCGTGGAGCCCGCTGGGTGGGATCTCGCGGAGCTCGCTGGACGGGGTGTCACGGGGCTCGCTGGACGGGGTGTCGCGGAACGGGGCGCCGCAGGGCGGGGTGTCACGGGGCGGGGCTCGGCAGGGTGGGGATCGGCGGGGCGGGGTGTCACGGGGCGGGGCTCGGCAGGGCGGGGTGTCGGATCTGGTCGAGGACCCGGAGTTCGGGGCGTTCCACCGGGTGGCGCGGGCGCGGGGGGTGAGCCCGCAGCGGGTGGCGCTGGCGTGGCTGCTCGCGCGGTCGGAGACGGTGCTGCCGATCCCGGGGGCGAGCCGGGCGGAGACGGTACGGGATTCCGCCGGGGCGACCGAACTGGTGCTGGATACACGGGAGTTGGTCGAACTGGACGCTCGGCGGAGGTGAGGCTGGTCCTCGGCGGGGGCGTTCGGCGGGCGCGTTCGGCCGGCCTTCGACGGCCGCTCGGCAGGCGTTCGGCAGGCGTTCGGTAGTCGTTCGGTAGTCGAAGGCACCGAACCCATTGACGGGGTCGGTGTCTCCATCTACAAAAGCATGCTGAGAGCGCTCTCAGGCGCTCGTCCCCCACGGAGGTGTTCTCCTTGAGCCGCGTCCGACGCACCCCTCTCCTCGCCTCACTCCTCGCCGCCGCCCTCGCCGCCGGCGCCCTCGTCGGCCTGGGCGTGGCCGGCACCGCCAGCGGTGCCGTACCCCCCGCGCCCGGCTGGTCGCTCCAGTGGAGCGACGACTTCAACGGCCCCGACCGCGCCCTCCCGAACGCCGCCGAATGGCAGATCGACACCGGCCACGGCTATCCGGGCGGCCCCGGCAACTGGGGCACCGGAGAGATCCAGAACTACACGTCGAGCCCCGACAACGTGCGCCTCGACGGCACCGGGAACCTCCGCATCACCCCGCTCAAGGACGGTGCGGGGAACTGGACCTCGGGCCGGATCGAGACGAAGCGCGCCGACTTCAAGGCCCCCGCGGGCGGCACGCTGCGCATCGAGGGCCGGATTCAGATGCCGAACGTGACAGGTGCGCAGGCCGCCGGGTACTGGCCCGCCTTCTGGGCCCTCGGCGCGCCCTACCGGGGCAACTACTGGAACTGGCCCGCCATCGGCGAGTTCGACATCATGGAGAACGTCAACGGCCTCAACTCGGTCTGGGGCGTCCTGCACTGCGGCGTGAACCCCGGCGGGCCGTGCGGTGAGACCACCGGCATCGGCGCCAGCCGGGTCTGCCCGGGCGCGAGCTGCCAGTCCGCCTTCCACACGTACCGCTTCGAGTGGGACCGCTCGACCTCCCCCAACGAGCTGCGCTGGTACGTGGACGACCAGCTCTTCCACAGCGTGAACGAGACCCGCGTGGGCGCTCAGGCCTGGGCCGACATGACCAGCCACGCGGGCTACTTCCTGCTGCTCAACGTGGCGATGGGCGGCGCCTTCCCGGACGCCCTGGGCGGCCCGACCCCGACCGCCGCGACGGTGTCCGGCCGGCCGATGCTCGTCGACTACGTGGCGGTGTGGACCAAGGGCGGCGGCACGACCCCGCCGACGACTCCGCCGCCGACCACTCCCCCGCCCTCGGGCTCCTCGCAGCTGTACCTGCGGACGGGCGCCGGCGCCGG
Source organism: Streptomyces sp. NPDC090127 (assembly GCF_044746945.1). Taxonomy (NCBI): domain Bacteria; kingdom Bacillati; phylum Actinomycetota; class Actinomycetes; order Kitasatosporales; family Streptomycetaceae; genus Streptomyces; species Streptomyces sp. NPDC090127. The sequence goes on from NZ_JBIVDE010000001.1 coordinate 330,086, forward strand.
TGACGCCCAGGCGGCCGCCTCGACGGCGACCCTGGCCTCGGCCGGCGGCGGTAACCACGACGGCGCCCCGGCCAACCCGCAGGTCTTCACCTCGGGTCCGATCACGCGCACGTACAACGGCGGCGCGACACAGTTCGACCTCTTCGTGGACGCGGGATCGGTCATCGCCAACGGGCAGCAGGTGCGGGTGAGTTACGACCGGACCGGCGACGGGAGCTGGGAGCGCGTGGAGACGTACACGTACTTCGCGACCGATCCGGTACCGGGCTACGAGCACTACACGCAGGCACGCGGCCTGAAGTCGGCGACCGGCAGCCACGGCAACCTGTCGAACGGGCGGGTCCGCGTCGAGGTGTGGAACGCGATCGGCAACGGGCCGAGCACGGTCGGCGTGGGGAACCAGTCGGTGGTCCGGATCCCGTTCTCGTGATCCTGGATCCATGATCTCGGATCCGATATCCAATATCCCGGATCCGGATCCGGATCCGGATCCGTCAGTGACGCAGAAAGGGGCGCCCCCGGCCGCGCGTGCGGCCGGGGGCGGCCCCGTACCCCGGAGCCCGGATCCGGCTCAAGGCCCGGGAGCCGGGGCGGTCTTCGGATTTGACAGCTTGGATCCAATATCCATGATCCGGGATCCAATATCCGGTTCCAAGGCCCTGGATCCGGATATTGGATCCGAGATATCGGATCCACACGACCATGGATCCGGGATCATGGATCACGGACCATGGATCCGATATCCAACAGCCGGTCTCCGACGCGGCTCAGACGCTCGCGCCGGCCTTCTTCTCGTCGTCGTCCGACCGCTGGTCCGGCACGGGCGAGTCCTCGTCGGACTCGGGCAGCGGTCCGTGGTCGTCGACCAGGGTCTTCTCGTCGAAGGGCACCCGCCCGGCGAGCACCTCGGCGACCCGCTCCTTGTCGATCTCCTTGGTCCACGTGCCGACGAGGACGGTGGCGACGGCGTTGCCCGCGAAGTTCGTCAGGGCGCGGGCCTCGCTCATGAAGCGGTCGATGCCGACGATCAGGCCGACGCCGTCGACCAGTTCCGGCCGGTGCGACTGGAGGCCGCCCGCGAGGGTCGCCAGGCCGGCGCCGGTGACACCGGCGGCGCCCTTCGACGCGATGATCATGAAGACGAGGAGCGAGATCTGCTCGCCGACCGAGAGCGGGTTGCCCATGGCCTCGGCGACGAACAGGGAGGCCATCGTCAGGTAGATGGCGGTGCCGTCCAGGTTGAAGGAGTAGCCCGTGGGGACGGTGATGCCGACGACGGGCTTGCTGACGCCCATGTGCTCCATCTTCGCGATCAGCCGGGGCAGCGCGGACTCGGAGGACGAGGTGGAGAGGATCAGCAGGAACTCACGCCCCAGGTACTTCAGCAGCGCCAGGATGTTGACGCCCGCGACCAGCCGCAGCAGCGCGCCGAGCACCACGAAGACGAACAGGGCGCAGGTCACGTAGAAGCCGATCATGATGACCGCGAGCGACTTCAGGGCGTCGACTCCGGTCGCGCCGACGACCGCGGCCATGGCGCCGAACGCGCCGACCGGGGCGGCCCACATGATCATGGCGAGGATGCGGAAGACCAGCCGCTGGATGTGCCCGATCCCGCGCAGCACGGGCTCCCCCGCCCGCCCCATCGCCTGGAGCGCGAAGCCCGCGAGGAGGGCGACGAGCAGGGTCTGGAGGACTTCGCCCTCGGTGAAGGCGGAGACCAGCGTCTTGGGGATGATCCCGAGCAGGAAGTCCACCGTGGACTCGCTCGTCCCCTCCGCCTGCTGGGCGCCCGCCGCCGCGACCTCCTTCGTCAGGTGGAGGCTGGAGCCGGGCTCCAGGATGTTGCCGACGACCAGGCCGATGGCCAGGGCGACGGTCGACATCACGAGGAAGTACCCGAGCGCGAGCCCGCCGACGGCTCCGACCTTCGCCGCCTTGCGGACCGAACCGACGCCGAGCACGATCGTGCAGAAGATGATCGGCGAGATCATCATCTTGATCAGGTTGACGAAGCCGGTGCCCAGCGGCTTGAGCTCGACGGCGAAGTCCGGCGCCACGAAGCCGACCGTGACGCCGAGGATCACGGCTCCGATGACGGCGATGTACAGATAATGGGTGCGGTCCCGCTGTGCGGCCACGGGGTCCTCCTCGTGCTGATGGGTGTCCACGTCCCGGTGGATCCCCGCGACTATCCATCAGCCTGTGACCCGGGTCACGGTTACGTTCGTTTCGTTCACGACCGAACTGTCACACTGGCCCGCATGCGCATACCCGCCCCCCGGCCCCGCAGCCTCGCCGGCCAGCTCTTCGCGATGCAGGTCGTGCTGGTGGCGGCGATCGTGGCCGGGTGCGCGGTCTTCGCGTACCTCACCGACCGCGCGCAGGCCGAGGAGACCGCGCGCCGCCAGTCCACCGCGACCGCGACGGCCGTGGCGGCCTCCCCGTCCGTGCCCCGGGCGCTGCGCTCCCCGGACCCGACGGCGGTGCTCCAGCCGTACGCCGAGTCGGTACGGAAGCGGACCGGCGTCGCCTTCGTGGTGATCATGTCCCCGGACGGCACGCGCTGGTCGCATCCGGAGCCGGGCGAGATCGGGCGGACGTACCAGGGCCACACGGAGCAGGCGCTCCAGGGGCGGACCTTCTCCGAGACGCACAGGGGCGTGCTCGGGCGCTCGGTCCGTACGGTGGCGCCGGTGTACGAGGGCGGCCGGGTGGTCGCGCTCGTCAGCGCGGGCATCACCATCGAGAAGATCAGCGAGCAGGTACGGGAGCAGGTCACGGCCCTGCTGGGCATGGCGGGGGCGGCGCTCGCGCTCGGCGGAGCCGGTACGTACGTCATCAACGCGCGGCTGCGGCGGCACACGCACGGGATGAACGCGACCGAGCTGAGCCGGATGCACGACTACCACGAGGCCGCGCTGCACGCGGTGAGCGAGGGCCTGGTGATGCTGGACGGGCAGCGGCGGATCGCGCTGATCAACGACGGCGCGCGGGAGCTGCTGGGTCTGGACGCGGAGGTCGTGGGCCGGTCGGCGGCCGACCTCGGCCTGCCCGTCTCGCTGACCAGCGCGCTGCTCGCCTCGGAGCCCCGGGTGGACGAGCTGCATCTGACGGCGGAGCGGGTGCTCGTGGTGAACACCCGGCCGGTGGTCGGCGGGGAGCGCCGGGGAGCGGTGGTGACGCTCCGGGACCGTACCGAACTCCAGGCGTTGACAGGTGAGTTGACCTCCGAGCGGGGGTTCACGCAGGCGCTCCGCTCGCAGGCGCACGAGGCGGCGAACCGGCTGCACACGGTCGTCTCGCTGATCGAGCTGGGCCGGGTGGAGGAGGCGGTCGGCTTCGCCACGGCGGAGCTGGAGCTGGCCCAGGCGCTCACCGACCGGGTCGTGGACGCGGTCGGCGAGCCCGTTCTGGCGGCGCTGCTCCTCGGCAAGGCGGCGCAGGCCAACGAGCGGGGTGTGGAGCTGGTCCTGACCGAGGACAGCCGCATCGACGACGGTCTGCTGCCGCCGGAGATCCCGTCGCGCGACCTCGTGACGATCCTCGGCAACCTGATCGACAACGCGGTGGACGCGGCGAGCGGCACCCCGCACGCGCGCGTGGCGGTCACCGCCCGGACGTGCGACGGCGAGCTCCTCCTGCGGGTCTCGGACACCGGGCCCGGGATCGAGGCGGGCGACCGGGACGCGGTCTTCGACCGGGGCTGGTCCACCCGCGGCCCGGCCCGCGGCCTCGGCCTGGCCCTGGTCCGCCAGGCGGCCACCCGCGCCTCCGGCACGGTGACCCTGACGGACACCCCGGAGGGCGGCGCGGACTTCACCGTACGGCTGCCCCTGACACCTCCTGCCGACCCGGGGACCCCGTCGACCGACGCCGCGATCCCGTCGACCGACGCCGCGATCCCGTCGAGCGACGCCGCGATCCCACCGGCCGGACCCGCCGCCCCTGGTACCGAGCACGGCGCCGGGCCCCCCGCGCCCCGCCCCGCCCCCGCAGCCGAGCCCGCCCCCTCCCCCGCCCCGGAGGTCTCCCGATGAGCCAGAGCCAGAGTCAGGGCATCCGGGTGCTGGTCGTCGAGGACGACCCCGTCGCCGCCGACGCGCACGCCCTCTACGCCGGGCGCGTGTCCGGGTTCACCGTGGTCGGGATGGCGCACTCGCGGGCCGCCGCCGTACGGGTGCTCGACCGGACGCCCGTCGACCTCATCCTGCTCGACCTCTACCTCCCCGACGGCCACGGCCTCCAGCTGCTCCGCTCCCTGCGGGCCGGCGGGCACGCGGCCGACGTCATCGCGGTGACCTCGGCCCGCGATCTCGCGATCGTGCGCGAGGGGGTGTCCCTCGGGGTCGTCCAGTACGTGCTGAAGCCGTTCACGTTCGCGACGCTGCGTGACCGACTCTCCCGGTACGCGGAGTTCCGCGCCGCCGCCGGCGAGGCGTCCGGTCAGGACGAGGTGGACCGGGCCCTGGCCGCGCTGCGCGCCCCGCAGCCCGCCTCGCCCCCCAAGGGTCTGAGCGCGCCGACCCTGGAGGCGGTCACCCGTACCCTCAGGGATGCCCCCGACGGGATGACCGCGACCGAGGCCGCCACGGCCGTCGGCATCTCCCGGATCACCGCGCGCCGCTACCTGGAGCACCTGGTCACGGACGGCCGCGCCGCGCGGGCTCCGCAGTACGGTCAGGTCGGCCGGCCGGAGCTCCAGTACCGCTGGATCACGACGATCGTCCGCTGACCGGACGGCGCCGTCCGGTCACCGACCGATGAAAGATCATTACGGATGGTTACCGTCGGGTTCCCACGTTTCTACGACTTCTGGCCTTGGGTGAACACACCGTAGCCAATCGTCACGATACGCACCTACGGTGTCGGCGTGCACCACACCCCTCCCTCACCTCCTCCCCCTCCCTTCAACGCGCTCGCCGCACGCCGGCTCCGTGAGGGTCTCGGCATGGCCCCGGGTCATGTCGCCTATGGTCTCCGCGCGCAGTACGGACTCGCCGTCGCCCCCGAGACCGTCGTCGCCTGGGAGCGTGGACGCCTCACCCCGTCCACCCAGGAACTCACCGCGCTCGCGGGTGTCCTGTGGTGCGCCCCCGGCGAGCTGATCGCCGACGCCACCACCCTGCGCGAGCACCGGATCGCCCGGGGGATCTCGGCCGACGAGCTCGCCCGGCGGGTGAGCATCGACACCCCCGGCTATCTGCGGATGGAGGAGTCGGGCCGCTGGCGCGGCAACGAACGCCAGACCGCCGCCCTCGCCGAGGCCCTCGGCCTCGGCCCCCGGGAGCTCCTCCAGGTGACCGGCCGGGCCGACGAGCTGGCGGCGCTGCTGCGGGACGCCGCCACGACGCGCTGGCAGGCGTACGTCCGGCCCGTCGTGAAGCTGTTGCCCCTGCCCAAGCGCGTCCTTGAGCCCGCGCTCCAGCGGTTGCACACCGACTACCACGCCAAGATGGCGGCCACGAGCAGCTGGGGAGCCTCGGGCGGCAGCGGCGACGCGGGCCGCGAGTACCTGGACGGGATCGTCGCCCACTTCTGGGACGCCGTCGGCCCCTAGGGGCCCGGCCCGCCGCCCTCTAGGGTGGCGACGTGAGACGACACCTCCCCTTCGACCACCTCCACAACTTCCGTGACCTGGGCGGCTATCGGACCGCCGACGGCGCGACCGTCCGCTGGAACGTCCTCTACCGTTCCGACTCCCTGGCCAAGCTGCGCGGCCCCGACCTGGGCCGCTTCCGCGCGCTGGGCGTGAGGACCGTGATCGACCTGCGCTACCCGTGGGAGATCGACGCCAAGGGCCGGCTGCCCGAGGGCCCGGAGACCGACGGCACGGCCTGGCACAACCTGAGCATCGAGCACCGCCCGTACGACCAGGCGGAGATCGACCCCGCCCTCGACCCGTGGCGCTACCTCGCCGACCGGTTCGCCGAGGTCGCTGCCGACGGCGCGGCCGAGCTGCGCGAGGCCCTGGAGGTCGTCGCGGCGGCGGACGGCCCGCTCGTCTTCCACTGCGCCTCCGGCAAGGACCGTACGGGTCTGCTCGCCGCCCTGCTGCTCGGCCTGCTCGACGTCTCCGACGAGCAGATCCTCGACGACTTCGCCCTGACCGAGCTCGCCACCGCGCGCCTCGTCGCCGACTGGCACGCCGCCCACCCGGGACGGGAGCTGCGCTGGCCCGGGTACGGGCGCGCGCCCGCCGAGATCATGCGGCTCGTCCTCGCGGACCTGCGCGCCGGCTACGGATCGGTGTACGGGTACGTCACCGGGCACGTCGGGCTCGACCCGGCCGTGGTCGACGCGCTGCGCGAGCGTCTCCTGGAGCCCACGCCCGTCACGGCCGCCAGCGGAGCCCACGCCCGTCACGGCCGCTAGCGGAGCCCGCGCACGTCACGCCCGCTAGCGGCGGTCGCGCACGTCGCGCCCGCTAGCGGCGGTCGCGCACGTGACGGCCCGCTAACGGCGGTCGAAGCTGAAGAGCTGGCCGCCGCCGTCCGCGCGGCAGGGCGCCTGCGCCAGCTTCGCCCACGCGACGGCCCGGTCCCCGACGACGCTCACGCAGGAGTCCGGGGCGGCCGAGCGCACGGGGACGATGCGGTAGCCGGTGACCGGACTGCCGAAGGGCTCTAGACGGAACGTTTCGACGCGGCTCGGGTCGCCGCACTCGGAGTCCTCGAAGGCGGCGTCCGGGATCCGGCCGCCGGCGGGGATGCCCGAACAGCCGGGGCCGTGGTCCGGGTGGTCGGAAACGATTCGCCACGTCCCCGGGCCGCGCTCCTCGAGGGAGTAGCGCGGGACGTCCGCGCCCTCGCACGGACGCTGATGGATCTGGCCGCTGCGTCCGCCCCTGCGCTCGTTGAGGCAGAGGTCCGGGCCGATCACCCGTATCCGTACGTCCCCGGCGGCGGGCGCGGTGACGGCCCTCGGGCGGTCGGCGCTCCCGTCCCGCACCAGGGCGCCGACCACGCTGGAGGTGGCGAGGACGAGCCCGGCGACGGCGACGAGGGCGACGAGCGTCCGGCGCAGGCGGGAGTGCGGCCCGGGGGGCTCGCCATCGAACTCGGGATCGGAATCGAACTCGGAATCGTCAGGGGAATCGGGATCGAAACCGGGGCCGTAGCCGGGCCCGGGCCCGGTTCCGCGAACGAGGCCCCTCGCGCCGGCGTCCTGGGATCCGGAGGCCGACCCCGGCGCGGCCTCCGGCGCCGTCGGCCAGGCCGTGCCCGCCTCCCCGTCCGCGCACACGGCCTCGCGCGGGTCGGGTGCGCGGCCCCCGGCGGCGTGTCCCTCGGTCATGCGTCCTCCCCGACCCTCCCCCGGACGGGGTGGGGACATGTCCGGGACGGGCCCAAGCCTTGTTGATCCGGGTGTGCAACTCAAGAGTCGAATTCGGCAATTCCGGTCGGCGCAGCGGCCTCACCGCAAACGAGCGGGCGCCGACCGCCCACGAGGGACGATCGGGGCCCGCTCACCCCTCAGGACTGCTCAGGACTCATGCAGGACCGATGTCCCGCCCGGCCGGGTCAGAAGACCGACTCCGCCTCCGACATCCGAGCCGCCGGTACGGTCTTCAGCTGCGTCACGGCCTCCGCCAGCGGCACCATGTGGATGTCCGTGCCCCGCAGCGCCGTCATCCTGCCGAACTGGCCCCGGTGCGCGGCCTCCACCGCGTGCCAGCCGAAGCGGGTCGCGAGCACCCGGTCGTACGCCGTCGGCGTGCCGCCGCGCTGGACGTGACCGAGGATGACCGGCCGGGCCTCCTTGCCCAGGCGCCGCTCCAGCTCGACCGCGAGCCGGTTGCCGATGCCCTGGAAGCGCTCGTGACCGTACTGGTCGATCTCGCCCTTCTGGTACTCCATGGAGCCCTCGGCGGGGTGCGCGCCCTCGGCGACGCAGACGACGGCGAACTTCTTGCCGCGCGCGAAGCGCTCCTCGACCATCTTGACCAGGTCGTCGACCTGGAAGGGCCGCTCGGGCAGGCAGATGCCGTGGGCGCCGCCGGCCATGCCGGACTCCAGGGCGATCCAGCCGGCGTGGCGGCCCATCACCTCGACGACCATCACGCGCTGGTGCGACTCGGCGGTGGTCTTCAGACGGTCTATGGCCTCCGTCGCGACGCCCACGGCCGTGTCGAAGCCGAAGGTGCGGTCGGTGGAGGAGATGTCGTTGTCGATCGTCTTCGGTACGCCGACCACGGGCATCCCGGCGTCGGAGAGCAGCCGGGCGGCGGTCAGGGTGCCCTCGCCGCCGATCGGGATGAGGACGTCGATGCCGTACTTCTTCGCCAACTCCGGGGCGGACTCGGCCGCTTCGGCCAGCCGGTTGCGCTCCAGACGGGCCGAGCCGAGGATGGTGCCGCCGCGCGCGAGGATGCCGCTGACCGCGTTGAGATCGAGCGGGCGGACGTGCCCGTCCAGGAGACCCTTGAACCCGTCCTCGAAGCCGATGACTTCGTCGTTGTGGCCGGTGAGCGCCCGGTGCACGACCGACCGGATCACTGCGTTCAGGCCAGGGCAGTCGCCGCCTGCGGTGAGAACTCCGATGCGCATCGTGCTGTGTCTCCTGCTCGGTAGTGGTACATGTGAGCTCTGTCGATTCTCCCACGCCCGGCATGGCGCCCGCGCCCCCTGCGGCTCCGCGCGCCGGGGTTCTGGGGCCTTTCGTCCCCCCTTTTCCGGGCCGTTCGTCCGGCCTGCGCCCTATCCACCCCCAGAGGTATTGTCAAGGGGGTATTGCTACCCCTGCGGGGATTTTTGAACACACTCGGTTGACGAGACCGGGCGGACAGGACTGGACAGGAGCCACGGCGTGACGCGCAGCGTGTACGTGACCGGGATCGACCGCGGAGACGGCCGGCAGGTGGTCGAGCTGGGAGTCATGGAGCTCCTGACCCGCCAGGTGGACCGGGTGGGGGTGTTCCGGCCCCTGGTGCACGACGGCCCCGACCGTCTGTTCGATCTGCTGAGGGCCCGCTACCGCCTCTCCCAGGACGCGTCGACGGTCTACGGCATGGACTACCACGAGGCCTCGGCGCTCCAGGCCGAGCGGGGCACCGACGAGCTGGTCTCCCGACTCGTCGACCGCTTCCTCGCGGTGGCCCGCGACTACGAGGTCGTCCTCGTCCTCGGCACGGACTTCGCCGCCACCCAGCTCCCCGACGAGCTGGCTCTCAACGCGCGCCTCGCCAACGAGTTCGGCGCCTCGGTGATACCCGTGGTCGGCGGCAAGGACCAGACCGCCGAGTCCGTACGCGCCGAGGCCCGCAACGCCTTCCGGGCGTACGACGGGCTCGGCTGCGACGTCCTCGCGATGGTCGTCAACCGGGCCGCGGGCGAGGACCGGGCGATGATCGCCGAGCGACTCTCGGCCCGGCTCCCGGTGCCCTGCTACGTGCTCCCCGACGAGCCCGCGCTCGCCGCGCCCACGGTCGCCCAGATCACCCACCACCTCGGCGCCTCGGTCGTCCTCGGCGACGACGCGGGCCTGGCGCGCGACGCGCTCGACTTCGTCTTCGGCGGCGCCATGCTGCCGAACTTCCTGAACGCGCTGACCCCGGGCTGTCTGGTGGTCACCCCCGGGGACCGCGCCGACCTCGTCGTGGGCGCCCTCGCGGCGCACTCGGCAGGCACCCCGCCGATCGCCGGAGTGCTGCTCACCCTGAACGAGCGGCCCAGCGAGGAGATCCTGACCCTGGCCGCCCGGCTGGCGCCCGGCACGCCGGTCATCTCCGTCCCCGGCAACAGCTTCCCGACGGCCGCAGAACTCTTCTCCCTCGAAGGCAAGTTGAACGCGGCCACCCCCCGCAAGGCGGAGACCGCGCTCGGCCTCTTCGACCGGCACGTGGACACCGCCGATCTGCTGAAGCGGATCTCGCTGGCCCGCAGCGGCCGGGTCACGCCGATGATGTTCGAGCACGAACTCCTGGAGCAGGCCCGCGCCGACCGCCGGCGCGTGGTCCTCCCCGAGGGCACCGAGGAGCGCGTCCTGCGCGCCGCCGACGTGCTCCTGCGCCGCGACGTCTGCGACCTGACCCTGCTCGGTGACGTCGAGGTCATCCGGAAGAAGGCGGCCGACCTCGGCATCGACCTGTCCTCGCCGGCCACCCAGCTGATCGACCCGCAGACCTCCGAGCTCCGCGACGGCTTCGCCACGAAGTACGCCGAGCTGCGCGCGCACAAGGGCGTGACGGTGGAGCTGGCGTACGACGTCGTCTCGGACGTCAACTACTTCGGCACCCTGATGGTCGAGGAGGGCCTCGCCGACGGCATGGTCTCCGGCTCGGTGCACTCCACGGCAGCGACGATCCGCCCGGCCTTCGAGATCATCAAGACCAAGCCGGACGCGTCGATCGTCTCCTCCGTCTTCTTCATGTGCCTGGCCGACAAGGTGCTCGTCTACGGCGACTGCGCGGTCAACCCGGATCCGAACGCGGCGCAGCTGGCCGACATCGCCGTGCAGTCGGCGGCCACCGCGGCCCGCTTCGGTGTCGAGCCGCGGATCGCGATGCTCTCGTACTCCACCGGCACCTCGGGCTCCGGCGCGGACGTCGACAAGGTCCGCGAGGCGACGAAGCTGGTACGGGACGCCCACCCGGAGCTGCGGATCGAGGGGCCCATCCAGTACGACGCGGCGGTCGAGCCGTCCGTGGCCGCGACCAAGCTGCCCGGGTCGGAGGTGGCCGGTCAGGCGACCGTACTGATCTTCCCCGACCTCAACACCGGCAACAACACCTACAAGGCCGTGCAGCGCTCGGCCGGTGCGGTGGCGGTCGGCCCGGTCCTGCAGGGCCTGCGCAAGCCGGTGAACGATCTCTCGCGCGGCGCGCTCGTCAGCGACATCGTCAACACGGTCGCCATCACGGCGATCCAGTCCCAGGTCCCCCAGGAGCCCACCGCATGACCACCCCCACCTCCACCCCCACGCGCGTCCTCGTCCTCAACTCCGGCTCGTCGTCGGTGAAGTACCAGCTCCTCGACATGCGGGCCGGCTCCCGTCTGGCCCTCGGCCTGGTCGAGCGGATCGGCGAGGAGACCTCCCGCCTGGTCCACACCCCGCTCCTGGGCGGCGAGAGGCGCGAGAAGAGCGGGCCGATCTCCGACCACGCGGCGGCGCTCAAGGCGGTGGCCGAGGAGCTGGCGGCGGACGGCCTCGGGCTCGACTCCCCCGAGCTGGCCGCGATCGGCCACCGGGTGGTGCACGGCGGGCTCCGGTTCACCGCGCCGACCGTGATCGACGAGGAGGTGCTGGCCGAGATCGAACGGCTGGTGCCGGTCGCACCGCTGCACAACCCGGCGAACCTGACCGGCATCCGCACGGCGATGGCGCTCCGCCCCGACCTGCCGCAGGTCGCGGTCTTCGACACGGCGTTCCACACGACGATGCCGGAGTCCGCGGCCCGGTACGCGATCGACGTGGAGACGGCGGACGCGCACCGCATCCGCCGGTACGGCTTCCACGGCACCTCGCACGCCTATGTGTCGCGCGAGACGGCGAGGCTGCTCGGCAAGGAGCCGGAGCAGGTGAACGTGATCGTGCTGCACCTGGGCAACGGCGCCTCGGCCTCCGCCGTCCGGGGCGGTCGGTGCGTGGACACCTCCATGGGCCTGACCCCGCTGGAGGGCCTGGTCATGGGCACCCGCTCGGGCGACATCGACCCGGCGGTCACCTTCCACCTCAAGCGGGTGGCGGGCATGTCGGCGGACGAGATCGACGTCCTGCTCAACAAGAGGTCCGGGCTGGTCGGGCTCTGCGGCGACAACGACATGCGTGAGATCCGCCGGCGCGTCGACGAGGGCGACGAGCGGGCGGCGCTCGCCTTCGACATCTACGTCCACCGGCTGAAGAAGTACATCGGCGCCTACTACGCGGTACTCGGCCGGGTGGACGCGGTCGCGTTCACGGCGGGTGTCGGCGAGAACGCGGCCCCGGTACGGGAAGCTGCGATCGCGGGCCTGGAGGAGCTGGGCCTGGCGGTGGACGCCGACCTCAACGCCGTACGGTCCGACGAGGCCCGGATCATCTCGCCGGAGTACGCGCGGGTGGCGGTCGCCGTGGTGCCGACGGACGAGGAGCTCGAGATCGCGCGCCAGAGCTACGCCTTGGTGACGGCGGCCGCCTGAGAAACGGCTCCGATCAAGGCCTCGACACGTGAACGCTTGAGCGACCCCGCGCCCATTTGTACTTTCCACCAGACGGAATATTCCGCAGTGAAACAAACCGATAGGATCCGCCTCATGCGCCGTTCCAAAATCGTCTGCACGCTGGGCCCCGCCGTCGACTCGTACGAGCAGCTGAAAGCGCTCATCGAGGCCGGTATGAACGTGGCCCGATTCAACATGAGCCACGGGACCCAGGCCGAGCACCAGGAGCGGTACGACCGTCTCCGCAGGGCGGTGGCGGACACCGGCCGCGCCGTGGGCGTGCTCGCCGACCTCCAGGGCCCCAAGATCCGTCTGGAGACCTTCGCGGAGGGTCCCGTCGAGCTGGTGCGCGGTGACGAGTTCACCATCACCACCGAGGACGTCCCGGGTGACAAGTCCATCTGCGGGACCACGTACAAGGGCCTGCCGGGGGACGTCTCCAAGGGCGACCAGATCCTGATCAACGACGGCAACGTCGAGCTGCGGGTCGTCGAGGTCGAGGGCCCGCGGGTGAAGACCGTGGTCATCGAGGGCGGTGTCATCTCCGACCACAAGGGCATCAACCTGCCCGGCGCGGCGGTGAACGTCCCGGCCCTGTCCGAGAAGGACGTCGAGGACCTGCGGTTCGCCCTCCGGATGGGCTGCGACATGGTCGCCCTCTCCTTCGTCCGCAACGCCGACGACGTCAAGGACGTCCACAAGGTGATGGACGAGGAGGGGCGCCGGGTCCCGGTCATCGCCAAGGTGGAGAAGCCGCAGGCGGTCGAGAACATGGCGGCCGTGGTCGACGCCTTCGACGCGGTCATGGTGGCCCGTGGCGACCTCGCGGTGGAGTACCCGCTGGAGAAGGTCCCGATGGTGCAGAAGCGCCTCGTGGAGATGTGCCGCCGCAACGCCAAGCCGGTCATCGTCGCCACCCAGATGATGGAGTCGATGATCACCAACTCGCGCCCCACGCGCGCCGAGGCCTCCGACGTGGCCAACGCGATCCTGGACGGCGCGGACGCGGTCATGCTCTCCGCGGAGTCCTCCGTGGGCGCCTACCCGATCGAGACCGTGAAGACGATGTCGAAGATCGTCGCCGCGGCCGAGGAGGAGCTGCTCTCCAAGGGCCTGCAGCCGCTCGTGCCCGGCAAGAAGCCGCGTACGCAGGGCGGCTCGGTGGCCCGTGCGGCCTGCGAGATCGCCGACTTCCTGGGCGGCAAGGCGCTGATCGCCTTCACCCAGTCCGGCGACACCGCGCGCCGCCTGTCCCGCTACCGGACGATCCAGCCGATCCTGGCCTTCACCACGGACGAGTCCACCCGCAACCAGCTCACCCTGAGCTGGGGCGTGGAGTCCTTCCTGGTCCCGTTCGTGGAGACCACGGACGCGATGGTCGACATCGTGGACGCGGAGCTGCTGAAGCTCCAGCGCTACAACGAGGGCGACACCATGGTCATCACCGCCGGCTCGCCCCCCGGCGTCCCCGGCACCACGAACATGGTCCGCGTCCACCACCTGGGCGGCGGCGACAACGCCTGACGCTCCGCCCGCGCGCGCGTGCCTGTGTACGCACCCGGCATGACGAGGGCCCCCGTCCGGATCGGACGGGGGCCCTCGTCATGTGCGGCTCCCGGAAGGGTCGGGGCGAACGGCCGCTCGGGTCGAGCGGCCGGTCAGGTCGGTCAGTTCGGCTCGATCGTGTTGCGCAGGCCCGGGACCTTGAGGGTGCCGCCGAACTGGCCCGCCTGGATGACCTCCACGTTCGTGAAGAAGGCGAACGGGACGTCGAGCGGCGGCGGGGTCTGCGGGTTGAAGGTGATCGGGATCAGACCGAAGAGGTTGCCCTTCAGCTGCTCCGTGTACATGGTCACCGTGCCGTTGGTGATGGTCGACGTCGAGCCCTTGTCCGAGCGGACATGGCCCGTGCGGCCCTCCGAGTGCACCGTGAGCTGGTGCAGGTCCTTGATGTCGACCCCGCTCGCGGTGAACTTCAGCGCCTTCTTGACCTTGCCGCTGCCGGTCTTCACCTCGACGATGCCGTGGTACTTCAGCCCCTTCAGCGTGAGCAGGGAGCTCTCCAGCTTCCACGGGTCGTCCGGCAGGAGCGGGATGCCCGGCTCCAGCTCGGCCGCCGCGAGCGCCTCGGGGTCGGGCTCGGGGCAGGGGAAGCGCGGCTTGGCGCCGTCGGGTATGTCCTCGTCCTTCTTGGCGTCGAGGCCCTTGGCGTCCTCCGGCAGCTCCTCGACCTTGGCACCCACCTCGCCCGCGGCCTTCTCGATGGCGGCCTTGGTCCTGTCGACCGGGCCGTCCTCGTCCGTGGTCGCCTTGCCCGCCTTGTCGTCGGGCTGGGCGGTCGAGGGCTTGGTCGTCGACGGCTCCGACGGCTCCGCCGGCTTGGTGGCCGTGGTGGTCGGAGTCGGCGTCGGCGTGGGTGTCGCGGTCGGCGACGTGTCCGGCCCGTCGAAGAGGTCCTTGATCTTGTCGCCGAGACCCAGCGGGTCGAGCGGGTTGACGCTCTTCGTCGCCGTCGGGGTGGGCGTCGGTGCCGGGGACTTCTGCTCGGTGGCCGCGCGCTGCTCCGTCGTGGCCGTCGCCGAGGGGCTGGCGGTCGGCTCGGGCGACTCCGTCTCCCCGGTGGCCTCCGGCTTCGGGGACTCGGACGCGCCCGTGCTCTCGCTCGCGCTCGCCGTGGGCTTGGGCGTCTCGGCGGGCTTCGTCGTCTCCTCCGTCACCGGCTCGTCCGAGCGGGTGACGCACGGACCGGGCGCGAAGGGGATGTCCTTCTCGTCGGCGAGGGCGAGTCTGGGTGCCATACCCATGCCCATGAGGACCGCGGTCGGCATGGCGGCCAGGGCCATCGCCTTGCCCGCGGGTCCCTGGATCTTGTTCAGCAGCGACTTGCGCGGTGCCGCGTGCCGCGGACCCCTGCGAGCCACGGTGGCGCCGTCCGCAGCCGACTGCGCCGACTGTGTGTCGTCACCCCGCACTGTTCCTCCCGCCGTTGGCGTCGATCGTCGTTTCGGTCGCCCGCACACCCTCAGGGGCACGCTGCTCGGGGAACGGGCTCTTCCCGAAGTCGACCGCCTGGGTCTCCTCCGGCGCCTCGGCCCCCTGCGGCCGGCCGTCGTACTCGTGCTCGTACTCGCCCTCCAGGGCCTCCGGCTCGGCCTCGGCCCTCTCCTCCACCGGGGCGCCCGGCGCCCACGCGATCGACATCCCGCCGCCGATCAGGGAGAGCAGGAATCCGATGACGAAGCCACCGAAGTTCGAGACGGGGATGGAGACGAGCCCCAGCACGATCGCCGCGACACCCGCGAACACCCGGACGATGGGCTGGTACCACATCGTCAGACCCAGGGTGACGAGCAGGACGCCGATGATCAGCGCGCCGGCTCCGGCTGTCGTCGCGATGGCGATCGTCATGTTGCCGAGTCGCATGTCGCCGTACGGGAGATACGCGATCGGTACGCCGCCGAGGATGGTGAGGAGCCCCGCCCAGAAGGGGCGCGTGCCCCGCCAGGCGCGGAAACGGTTCCTGATCGGGCGGACTCCGCGGGAAGCAGTGGACTCGGCGCTCATGGAAAACAGCTCCCTGGAAGCGGTGTTGCGTAAGAAAGGTGGAGAACGGTCATACGGGACCGGGGTGGGTGGGGCCGCACGGGGCGGCCCCACCCACCGGGGCACACGTCCTACTCGGTGAAGCACTCCTTGGGAGCGCCCGTGTGCAGCTTCAGCTTCAGGTCGGGGAGCTTGAAGGTGGCGGCCGTGGTCGCCCATGCCTTCTGCTCGACATCCGTCAGCGTGGCGTTCTCGGCGCGCTGCGAGAAGCCGTACGGGTTGGCCGTGGTGCCGGGCTGGATGCCGGGCTTGCCGTCCTTCTTCGGGAGCGCACCCGCGGCCACACCGATGTCGATGTTGCCGAACTCGGCGTCCGCCTCCAGCGAGGAGACGTCGAGGTAGATGTCCTTCGCGTAGACCGGCTTGTTCTTCTCGGTACCGGCGCGCAGCTCCAGCGAGACGTTGCCGAGGAACGGCACGTTCGGCGTCACCACGGACTGGCACATGTCGGTGATCCAGGCCTCGGAGAAGCCCGAGACGCCGACCGGCTTGGCGAACGGCTTGCCTTCGAGGTCCTTGCCCGAGACGACATTGCCGTACTGGACGAAGTCCTTACCGACAAGGCTGTCGGCCTTAACCTTGAACTCCTGGCCGGAGATGCTGAAGGACGCGGCGAGCGCGCCCTGAGCCAGGCCGACACCGATCGCGGCCGTCGCGGCCACACTCGGCACCATGACGACGGCGAACCGCTTCCATCTGGTCCCGCCACGAACCTGGGACTTCATGAGAATCCTCCTTCTCGGACGTACATCTCCGGATGGGCCCAGGGCCCGTCCTGGGATGGGAGAAGTGCTACGTCCTCGGGAAGGAGCGCCGAACACCGGGCGCACGGAGCGTCCGACTTCACCGGCGATCACCCCCGAGCGACAACCACTGGCCACGCCTTGCGCGCAACCTCTTGGACAGGCCCTGCCGGTGAGGGCAGGAACCCCCCTGTCCACGGCCGGCGCCACTGTCGCCGACCCGCCCGGTGGGGACCCTCGCCGCTGACCCGGCTGGTTGCCGGGTGGTGCGGTATCGGACCGAGCGTCGCCGATCGTGGTCCATTCCCGGCGCCCGCACAAGGGGGTTCGTTACTCGCTAGTAACGGGTGGATAACCTCGCCACGACAGCGCGATGCCGCGCGGCCACACAGGGTGCAGCCCGCGGCAGCGGCAAAGCGGGATAGTCGTAGAGGAACCCGGACACAATCACGGGTTCGATTTACTGCAAGTAACAGCGGCCGCGATTACCAAGTTTTGGTAAAGCGCGGCCGCGTTATGTCACTGTGATGCCGAATCGGCGCCCTTCCCGGTGGGAAGGAACGGGTCAGAACAGCACCCGCGCGAGGGCCTGACGGGCCGTCGTGACCCGGGGGTCCTCCGGTCCGATGACCTCGAACAGCTCCAGGAGCCGCAGCCGCGCCGCGTCCCGCTCGTCACCGGCGGTCCGCCGCACGGCGTCCACGAGACGGCTGAAGGCGTCCTCGACATGACCGCCCACCAGGTCCAGATCGGCGGCCGCGATCTGCGCGGCCGCGTCGCCCGGGTTCTCGGCCGCGTTCTTACGGACCGCCTGGGGGTCCATGTCCTGCACCCGGGCGAGCAGTTCCGCCTGGGCCAGACCGAGCTTCGCCTCCGGGTGACCCGGGTCGTCGGCGAGCACGTTCTTGTACGCCTGGACCGCACCGGCCAGGTCTCCGGCGTCCAGCGCCACCATGGCCGCCTCGAGGAGGGCGTCGTACGGACCGGCCGGCACCGGGGCCTGGTCGGCGGCGACGTCGGCGTCGGCGTCCGGGTCGACGGCGATCCCCGTGAGGCCGAAGCGCTCCTCACCGACCTGGATCAGCTGGTCCAGGGTCTGACGGATCTGGGCCTCGGGCGCGGCGCCCTGGAAGAGCGGGAGCGCCTGGCCGGCGACCACCGCGAAAACGGCCGGAATTCCCTGGATGCCGAACTGCTGCATCAGCATCTGGTTGGCGTCGACGTCGACCTTGGCCAGCAGGAAGCGGCCTTTGTACTCGGCGGCGAGGCGCTCCAGCAGGGGGCCGAGCTGCTTGCAGGGCTCGCACCACTCGGCCCAGAAGTCGATGACGACCGGGACCTCGGCCGAGCGCTGGAGGACATCGCGCTCGAAGCCGGCCTCGTCGACATCGATCACCAGGGCAGAGGGGGCGACGGCCGACGGGCCACCCTGCCGGGCGGCCTCGGCACGTGCCTGCTCCGCCTTCGCCTTGGCCTCACCGGCCGCCTTCACCGCGGCGAGGTCGACGACGCCGCTCATGGACATGTTTCTGGGCTGCATGAGTACATCCTCCCCCTTCCGCGCGCGTCACCGGTACGTGATGGCCGAACCGTGCACCACGTGCGCGGTTCTCGTTCTGTCGCGCCGGGTCCCCACCTGGCGCATGTGGTCGTCGCTGGGGCGGACCGAGAAGGTCGATCACACCTTTCGCTACGGGTCGTAGCGTAACTGTCCCCGTCGGCCCAGGGGAAGGACTCTCCGGTGAACTGGCTCACATCGCACGCCTCTGGCGCACTACCTACCGGCGGGTATGGTCGACCTCCATGTGCAGCCGCCCCCGTCCCCGAAGCCGTACCGGACGCCCCCGCAGCGTCGAGGCCGATGCCGCGATCCTCGACGCGACGCGGGCGGCGCTGGTCGAGCTGGGCTGGTCGAAGCTGACGATGGGCGATGTGGCGGGCCGGGCGGGAGTCGCCAAGACCACCCTCTACCGGCGCTGGGCGAGCAAGAACGAACTCGTCGTGGACGCCGTCGCCGTCCTCTTCGACGAACTCGAACTGCCCGACCTGGGTTCCCTCCAGGCCGACATCGAGCACGTGGTCCTCCAGTTCGCCGCGCTGCTCCAGCGACCGGAGACCAAGACCGCGCTGATGGCGGTGGTCGCGGAGTCCACCCGGGACGAGCCGCTGCGCGAGCGCATCCGCGCCTCCATCGTCGACCGGCAGAAGCGGCTGGTCCTCGAAGGCCGCCAGCGCGCCCAGGAGCGCGGCGAACTTCCCTCCGACCGGGACCCGGAGTCCGTCGACTCCACGGACGACCTGATCTTCGACGTGATCGCCGGAGCGGTCGTCCACCGCGCCCTGGTGAGCGCGGAACCGGTCGACGCGGCCTGGGTCCAGCGCTTCACGGCCCTGCTGATCGGCGGTCTCGGCGCGGCGGCGGCCACGACCTGAGGCAACACCGCCGCCAAGGAGTGCGGTCACCCTAGGGTGGCGGGCGTGACGATCACTCTGAACAGCGCCGTGCGCGCGCTCCTGGACGCCCCCAACCCCGCGATCCTGGCCACCGTCCACCCCGACGGGTCCCCGCAGACCTCGGTGGTCTGGGTGTCGAGGGACGGCGACGACCTGCTGATCTCCTCCCAGGCCGGCCGCCGCAAGGTACGGAACATCCAGGCCGACCCCCGGGTCAGCCTGACCGTGTACGACCAGAAGGACCCGCAGCTGTACGCCGAGATACGGGGCACCGCCACGGTCACCGAGGACATCGGGCGGGCCATGGCCGTCGCGATCGAGGAGCAGTACGAGGGCCCCGGCTCGGGCCAGGGCTACCTGGACCTGCCGCCGGAGGTGGTGCGGGTGGTCGTCCGCGTCACGCCGACGAAGGTGGTCGGCACCGCGGCCCAGCGGTAGCCCGGGCGGCAGGGGCGGTACGGGGGAGGCGCTCCGCGAAGGGGCGGTACGAAAGGGCGGTACGCGTAGGGGCGGTACGGGAGGTTCCGTACCGCCCCTACGCGCGTCTGCCCGTGCGCGTGCGGCTAGAAGCCCGGGGGCTCCGTGTAGATGCCCCACTCCTCGCGCAGGACGTCGCAGATCTCGCCGAGCGTGGCCTCCGCCCGTACCGCGTCGAGCATCGGGCCGATCATGTTCGAGCCGTCGCGGGCCGCCGCCAGCATCGAGTCCAGCGCGGCGCGCACCCGAGCGTCGTCGCGGCGGCCCTTGCGCTCGCCGAGGACCCGGACCTGCTCCCACTCGACCTCGTGGCTGACCCGCAGGATCTCCAGGTCGCCGGTGACCGAGCCGTGGTGCACGTTGACGCCGACGACCCGCTTGTCGCCCTTCTCCAGGGACTGCTGGTACTGGAAGGCGGACTCGGCGATCTCGCCGGTGAACCAGCCGTCCTCGATGCCGCGCAGGATGCCGGAGGTGATCGGACCGATCGGGTGCCGCCCGTCCGGGTGGGCCCGGCGGCCGCGCTCCTTGATCTGGTCGAAGATCCTCTCGGCGTCGGCCTCGATGCGGTCGGTGAGCTGCTCGATGAACCAGGAGCCGCCGAGCGGGTCGGCCACGTTGGCTACGCCCGTCTCCTCCATCAGCACCTGCTGGGTGCGCAGCGCGATCTCGGCGGCCTGCTCGCTGGGCAGCGCGAGGGTCTCGTCGAGCGCGTTGGTGTGCAGCGAGTTGGTGCCGCCGAGGACGGCCGCGAGGGCCTCGACCGCGGTCCGTACGACGTTGTTGTACGGCTGCTGGGCGGTGAGGGAGACGCCGGCGGTCTGGGTGTGGAAGCGGAGCCACTGGGCCTTGTCGGTCTTGGCGCCGTAGACCTCCTTCATCCAGCGCGCCCAGATCCGGCGGGCGGCGCGGAACTTGGCGATCTCCTCGAAGAAGTCGAGGTGCGCGTCGAAGAAGAAGGAGAGGCCAGGAGCGAAGACGTCGACGTCCAGGCCGCGGGAGAGGCCGAGCTCCACGTAGCCGAAGCCGTCGGCGAGGGTGTACGCGAGCTCCTGCGCGGCCGTCGCCCCGGCCTCGCGGATGTGGTAGCCGGAGACGGAGAGCGGCTTGTAGGCGGGGATGCCCTGGGCGCAGTGCTCCATCAGGTCGCCGATGAGGCGCAGGTGCGGCTCGGGCTGGAAGAGCCACTCCTTCTGCGCGATGTACTCCTTGAAGATGTCGGTCTGGAGCGTCCCGTTGAGGACGGCCGGGTCGACACCCTGGCGCTCGGCGGCGACCAGGTACATGCAGAAGACGGGCACGGCGGGCCCGGAGATGGTCATCGAGGTGGTGACGTCGCCGAGCGGGATGTCCTTGAAGAGGACCTCCATGTCGGCGGCGGAGTCGATGGCGACCCCGCAGTGCCCGACCTCGCCGAGCGAGCGCGGGTCGTCCGAGTCGCGGCCCATCAGGGTCGGCATGTCGAAGGCGACCGAGAGCCCGCCACCACCGGCGGCCAGGATCATCTTGTACCGCTCGTTGGTCTGCTCGGCGTTGCCGAAGCCGGCGAACTGGCGGATGGTCCAGGTCCGGCCGCGGTACCCGGTGGGGTGCAGGCCGCGGGTGAAGGGGTACTCGCCGGGCCAGCCGATGCGCTCGAAGCCCTCGTAGGTGTCGCCCGGCCGGGGGCCGTAGACGGGCTCCACGGTGTCGCCGGAGAGCGTGGTGAAGTCCGCGTCGCGCTTGCGGGCCTTGTCGTACCGGGCCTGCCAGCGACGGCGGCCCTCTTCGATGGCGTCAGCGTCCATGCTTCGAATTTACTAGGACGTCCTAGTAAATGTCGATGGGAAACCTCCGCACATGTGTGCGGAGGTGGGGTGTCAGGCCTTGACCGGCTCCGGCCGCGCGCCGCTGACCAGCGGAAGCGTCTCGCGGACGACCTTGCGCTCGACGAAGAAGGCGGCGAACGGAATCGTGCCGGACAGCAGCACCCACAGGAGCTTGCCGAACGGCCACTTCGCCTTGGAGCCCAGGTCGAAGGCGAAGATCAGGTAGATGATGTAGAGGACACCGTGGGCCTGGGAGACCGCGAACGTCACGTCCTCGCCCATCTCGAACCCGTACTTGAAGATCATGCAGGTGCACAGCACGAGCAGCATGACGGCGGTCACGTACGCCATGACGCGGTAGCGGGTCAGCACGCTGGATTTCATGCCGTCGAGCGTAACGGCCCGTTCCGGGCGATCTTCGGGCGGGTCGGGCTCCCCGTCAGGACTCGTCGAAGTCCTCGGCCGAGACCCGCAGCGGGCGGAGCATCGCGAAGATCTCGGCGCACTCCTCGGCGTCGTAGGCCCCGAGTCCGAAGTCCATCGCCATCAGGTCCCGGGTGGCCGCCTCGACCACTTCGCGGCCCTTGCCGGTGATGGACGCGAGGGTGCCGCGGCCGTCGTTGGGGTTGGGCCGCTTGTCGACGAGACCGGACTTCACCAGCCGGTCGACGGTGTTGGTGACCGAGGTCGGGTGGACCATCAGCCGCTCACCGATCTTGGACATCGGCAGCTCACCGGCCTTCGAGAAGGTGAGCAGCACCAGCGCCTCGTACCGCGCGAAGGTCAGTCCGTACGGCTTGACGACGGCGTCGACCTCCGCGAGCAGGATCTGATGCGCGCGCATGATCGAGGTGATCGCGGCCATCGAGGGGACCGGCCCCCAGCGCTTCTGCCAGAGTTCGTCGGCGCGGGCGATGGGGTCGAAGGGGAGACTGAGCGGCTTCGGCACGCGTCGACCTTACCCACTGGTCACATGCCGGTCAGCCCCGTCTCGCACTTCGGTCGCCCGCACTCCCAGGAGGACGGCGCCGAGGCAGAGGGTGCCGAGGCAGAGGTTGCCGAGGATTCCCGTCGCGGCGACGACGAGGTGGACGGGGAGGAACTCGGCGGCGAGGCCGGCGGCGGCCATGCCGGCCCCCAGGCCGCCTGGGAGGCCCTGGTCGCGCCCGACTGGCCCCCGGCTGAGGGCGCTCCTGGAGGCCGATGGGGCCCACCATGCGCGCAGGCTCGCGGAGGGCGGCCTCGAGCGGCTGCTGGCTCCATCCCGGTTTCGGCTGGGGCGCCGACAGCGCGACACTCACCGTCGCGTACCCGGGCGAGCACGTCCGCGCGCTCGACGGCCAGGGGCTCGTCCTGATGCCGGTCTTCACCTGGCCCGACGTGGTGAGCGGCTTCGACCCGCCCTGGCAGCCGACCGTCGTCTGTCCGGCGCGCGGGATCGGCGGCCTGTGGAGCGAGGCCACCCGCGACCGGACCCCCGACGCCCTCGACCGGCTGCTCGGCCGGGCCCGCGCCGACGTGCTGTGCGCGCTCGACGATCCGGCAGGCACGACCGCGCTCGCACACCGGCTCGGCCTCGCCCCCTCCTCCGTCTCGGCGCACCTGTCCGTCCTGAAGGACGCCGGCCTGCTGACCTCCCGCCGCTACGGCCACCAGGTGCTCTACGAACGCACGCCGATCGGCATGGCCCTGACGGGCTCCCCGGTGTCGCACCCCACCCCCGGGTGACCGTTATGTCACGATGACGCGGTGTCCCGCCGCACCTCCACCGCAGCCACCCTGGCCCTCGTCACCGCGCTGCTCCTGACCGGATGCGGTGGTCCGGACGAGTCCGCCGGTACCCCTGCCGCAACGCCCACCGCGCGCGGCGAGGCGGCGCCGGCCGTCGGCGGCTCCCCCTTCTGGGTCGACCCGGACAGCGACGCGGCCCGGCAGGTGCGGGCGTACGAGGCGGAGGGCCGCACGGAGGACGCGCGGCTGATGCAGCGGATCGCGGAACGGCCGGTCGCGGACTGGCCGGCCGGCGACGATCCCGTACCGGACATCAGCAGGGCGGTGCGCGGGGCCGCCGCCGACCGGCGGACCGTGGTCCTCGTCGCGTACAACATCCCGCACCGGGACTGCGGGCTGTACTCGGCGGGCGGCTCGCACGACGGCCAGGCGTACCGCGCCTGGGTCGACTCCTTCGCCTCCGCGATCGGGGACGCGCCCGCGATCGTCGTCCTGGAGCCGGACGCGCTGCCGCACGTCGTGGACGGCTGCACGCCCGCCCAGCACCACGACGAGCGCTACCGGTTGCTCTCCGAGGCGATCGACCGGCTGAAGCGGCAGCCGGGCACCCGGGTCTACCTGGACGCGGGCAACCCGGCCTGGATCGACGACCCCGGCAAGCTGGTGGAGCCGTTGCGGCGGGCCGGGATCGCCCGGGCCGACGGCTTCTCGCTGAACGTCTCCAACTTCCAGACCGACGCCGCCGTGAAGGGCTTCGGTGCCACGCTCTCCGGCCTGCTCGGCGGAGCGCACTTCACCGTCGACACCAGCCGCAACGGCGACGGCCCCCTCCCGGGCGACAGGGAGGAGGCCTGGTGCAACCCCCCGGGCCGGGCCCTCGGCGTACCGCCCACCGACCGCACCGGCGACGCCCGCGTCGACGCCTACCTGTGGATCAAACGCCCCGGCGAATCGGACGGCCCCTGCCGAGGCGGCCCGGCGGCCGGCACCTGGTGGCCGGAGTACGCCCTGGGCCTCGCCCGCCGCGCGAAGGCGTAGAGGCTCACTCGTCCGCTGCTCGCCTCAGATCCGAGACGGCGAGGCGAACCGAGACCGAACTGCCAGGGTTCAGTCGGCGTCTCCCATGCCTACGGCCGCGCCGAGGGAGGAATCGGGGGACCTCCCCAGCGGGGTCGATCGGATCGACGGCGTACACCCAGGAACCCGGTTTGGCCGCCACCTCCGCACGTACCGCGTCGGTCACCGGCGGTACAGCCGTCTTTGGATCACTTGTCTCCGTGCCTCCTGCGTTGCTCGCTCAGATCGCTCTGCTCGACCACATAGGAGAGCCGTCCATGATCCGCAGTCGGCACACCGTCAAATATGTCGACGGTTGCCGGCCGACCGGACAGCGGCCATCGATGGGCCCGCCTGCCGCCGCCCATGTCCAAGGCCATCCTGCTGGGGTAGACGTCCCGGCACGCACCCTCGATCGCGGGCTTCAGCCCTTCGCGTTCCAGGTCGGTTCGCACGCGGGCCAAGGCCTCGAAGAAGTTCCACGCCGTGTGCTCCGACGCCTTTACCCCGTAGGTGATGCGGACGGTGTAGTCGGTGCCTGCGCACTCGCCGACGAGTCTCGCCACCGTGACATCCTCGTCGGAGGCAAGGACGATCTCTCTGTCGTACAACACTTCCGCGTACAACTCGCTCATCTACCGCCCCCCGGCGCATGCCGATCCTCGTGGGTCACGGGTCGCGCGCTCGGAGCGCGACGGCACGCACCGGAGGGCTCGTACACCCCGGCCGTCGAACAGCCCCCGGAATCATGCCATGTTGACCCCCTCCCCGTTCTGGCGTGTGTCCGGCGTCAGCCCACCCGGACCCACTTCGCCTCGGAGTAGGCGCCGTTCTCGTCCGTGACGAAGAGCATGTACCAGCCCGGCGGCAGCAGGGTGCGGTCGTCGGGGAGTTCCATCGTGACCGCGTCCTTCGTCCTCGTCAGGCCCAGGGCCACCGAGCGTTGTTCGACGTCGGTGGTGTGGGTGACCGCGCTGGGGCGCATCAGCCGGGCCGTGGTGATGCGGGGCGCGTCCTTGGTCCTGAACGTCAGCCGGCCGTTCTTGTCCGGTTCCTGCGGGCCCTCGCCCAGGGCGGGGCGGGCGGCGCCGGCCCGGAACAGGGCGGGTGGGGTGAAGATCTCGATCCGCTGCTCGAACGTGCCCAGCTTGGTGTTGGCCTTGTCGGCGTACAGCGGGTCGGAGCCGAAGGTGGCGACCCGGCCGTCGGGCAGCAGCAGCGCCTCGGAGTGGTAGTTGCGGCCGACCACCGGATCGGCGGCGGCCGTGAAGGCGTTGGCCCGGGGGTCGTAGAACTGCGACCTGAGGATGTCGCTGCCGCCCGCGCCCCGGTACTGCCTCGAGCCGCCGGTCGTGAAGACGGTGTCGTCGGGCATGAGGACGCTGCTGAGGTAGCGCGTGCCCTGCGGCAGCGCGGGGCCGTCCCTGAAGGCCGGGGTGCGCCGGGAGAGGTCGATGATCGAGGTGCGGGCGGTCGACTTCGCGGACTCGCCGACCCCGCCGCCGCCGAGCACCATCACCTTCTGGTCCTGGGCCGGCGGCAGCATCAGGGAGGCGGAGGTCTCCAGCTGGTCGGGGTCGGTGAGCCCGCCGAGCTTGGTGAAGGCGTTCGTCCTCAGGTCCCACAGCCCCGGCTCGCGGCCCTTCTCCGCCGGGCCGTAACCCGCGTTGGAGCCGGTGTACAGCAGCTTGCCGCCTTTGGTGAGGAAGAGGGCCGGGTAGGTCGGGAAGTAGCGGAACGGGCCCTTGGCCCACTTCTTGGTCGTCGGGTCGTAGATCTCGTTGTCGCCGGGGACGACGTCACCGACGTCGTTGAGTCCGGAGACGGCGAGGACCTTTCCGTCGTCGAGGGTGACCAGCGTCGGGTACCAGCGGGCGTCCTTCATCGGCGCGACGGGGATGTACCTCTCCGCCCGGGGGTCGAACTCGTACGCGCTCCTGATCCCCTGGAAGTCCTGCTTCTCGGTGGTGAGCCGCTGGGCGAGGCCGTAGACGTTGTCGGCGTCGGCGCCCTTGAGGCCGACGACCTCGTACTGCGCGGCCTGCGTGGTGAGCGCCTGCGGGCCCTCCTTCCTCGCCTCGACGAAGACCCGCGCCTCGGCGGCCGTCACCTTGGTCGTCCAGGGCTTCATCTGCCCGCTCGTGAAGTACGAGACCTCGAACTCGCGCGTGGCCTTGGGGACCGTGACGTCGAACTTCGACACGTACTCCACCCCGGACGGGGAGCGGAAGACGGTGCCCTTCCTGAGGGTGACGGCCTTGTCGGGGCTCTCGTTCTTGACCCGCATCCCGCCGCCGGCGCGCTTGACCTCTCCCTCGAGGATCTCGTAGCGGGCCGTGCCGCCGGCCACCAGGAGACGGCCGTCGGCGAGTTGGGTGTGGCCGGAGCAGAAGAAGTCCTCAGGGGTGGGGATCTTCTTGAAGGTGTTCTTCGCCGGGTCCCACAGGACGGTGTCGAAGGTGCCGGAGTCGAACTTCTTCTGATCGTTTCCGGAGCCGGCGATGAGCAGCACCTTGCCGGTGTGCAGCAGCGCCGCGTGGATGACGTTGACGCGGTACGGGGCGGGGACGTCGAGCGGCGCCCAGGAGCCGAACCGTTTCTTGTAGCCAGGCTGGGCGATCTTGTGCGCATGGTACTTCTCCTCGACGAAGGAGACCGCGGCGGGAGCGTTGAGCGCCACGAGGACCACGACGGCGCCGCCGCCGAGCAGCGTCTTCCTGCGGCTCTTCGCCGACCGGTGGACCATGACTCAGCTCCCTCCGCTCGTGGTGGGCGCGGGAGCCGTCGCCGCGGGCGGGTGCGCGGCGGTTGGGGCGGGGGCAGCCACGGTGGCGGTGACGGTGACGGCTGGGGCGGGGGCAGCCGGGGCAGGGGCGGCTGGTGCGGGGGCGGCCGCGGTGGCCGTGACAGAGACGGCTGGGGCGGGGGCGGTGACCGCCGGGACGGTGGTGGTGACGACGGGCTCCGTGACGACGGGCTCCGTGACGGCGGGCGCCGTGAGGGGGACGCGGGCGCGAGCCCGGGCCCGCCGACCGCGCCGGCCGCCCCGTTCGCGCAGCACCGTCCAGCTCCAGACGGCCATCGGGGAGAGGGCGACGGCCAGGGCCAGGACCGCCCAGACGCGCATCGCCGCGTGGGTGTGCCGGAAGAGGACGGAGACGAGCAGCGAGACGGTCAGGACCGACGCCCAGAAGATATGGATACGGAAGGTGAAGACCCGGTCGGGGCTGGCCTCGCCGCCCTTGGGGGTGACCACGAAGCTGCCGCGGGTGCGCAGCACCGCGGAGCCGAGGGACATCACATAGATCGGCGCGGAGAGCGCGGACATCGCCATGCCGGCCAGCCCGCCCGAGCCCTCGGGCTCGTGCGGTGAGACGTTGTGGCGCCGGTTCCAGAGGTAGAGCCCGATCTGGAGGGCGACCGCGTCGCTGTAGATCATCAGCCAGACCGAGGAGGAGACCTGGGTCCCGGACGCGCCGAACCAGAGGAAGAGGACGCAGCTGAGGATGCCGAGGAGCCAGTTGACGGCGGTCATCGGGTAGTAGACGAGCATCAGCGTGTAGTTGAGGAAGCGGCCCGGCGGGATCCGGAAGGGAGCCCTCCAGTACTGCTTGATCAGCGTCTCGTACGTGCCACGGGACCAGCGCAGCTGCTGGGTGAAGAAGTCGGTCCAGGAGGCCGGTCCCTCGCCGACGGCGAGCACGTCGGGGGTGTAGACCGAGCGCCAGAAGCGGCCGGTGTCGGGGTTCCTCCTCCGGTGCAGCTCGAAGCCGGTGGCCATGTCCTCGGTGACGGAGTCGTACAGTCCGCCGACCTGGAGGATGGCGGAGACCCGGGCGACGTTGTTGGTGCCGACGAACATGGGCGCGCGGTAGCGGTTGCCGGCCCGCTGGATCAGCGCGTGGAAGAGGAACTGCTGGGACTCGGCGGCCTTGGTGACGGGCGAGGTGTAGTTGCCGTACACCTGGGGTCCGACGACGAAGGCGACGTCGGGGTCGCGGAAGTAGCCGAGCATGCGCTCCAGGAAGTTCGGGAGCGGTACGTGGTCGGTGTCGACGGAGGCGAAGAAGTCGTACGCGTCCGCGTGCGTCGCGAGCCAGGCGTTGTAGTTGCCGTGCTTGGTGCGGGCCTTGTGGACGCCCTTCACCCGGTTCCACTCGGGGACGCCGGCCCGGGTGAAGTGGTGGACGCCCAGTTCGGCGCAGACCGCCTTGGCCCGCGCGTCGTCGCCCTCGTCCAGGAGCCAGACGTCGAGCCGGCCGTCGTGCCGGAGCCGTACGGCGCCTTCGAGGGTGCCGCGGACCATGGCGAGCGGTTCCTTGCCCGGGACGTACGTGGTGAGGAAGGCGACGCGCGTCCCCTTCTCCGGGTACACGGGTATGGGGTCGCGCGCGACCATCGTCGCGTGCGCGATCGAGGTGACGTTCACCAGCATGAAGAGGCAGATGAGCCCGATCGACACGAGCATCACGGCGTCGAGCCCGACGAGCCATCGGTCACCGCCCTCGCGGACGGTCCAGTGGCTGGGCCAGACGAGGTAGACGAGCAGCAGCGCGGAGAGCACCGGCGCCAGGCTCATGAGGAGGACGGCGCGGATGCGGTGCGGCTCCTTCGCGAGCAGGCTCCGGTACCGCACCGTGTAGGCCCCGGTGTCCGGCTCCGTCAGCGGACCGGCGAGTCGGCTGTAGGTGTCGTAGTCGTACCCTCCCGGCCCCACGGTGCCTCCCGCTGTCGTCGGACAGGTCGATACCCACGAGAAGGGAGGGGGACCGGCGTGTCGACCGGGGTCGTCCGACCGGGTTGTCCTCGCCGCGCGTACGGGTGAGCCCCCGGCCCGGAGAGGGTCGGGGGCTCGTCGGCGCGGTAGGGCGGCCCGGCCCGGAGGGAGTCGGGGGCTCGTCGGCGCGGTAGGGGCGCGGTCAGCCGTTCAGGTGCCGTTCGACGGTGGCGACCTTGGAGGCGAGGCCGTCCGTGACGCCGGGCCGGATGTCGGCCTTGAGCACGACGGAGACCCGGGGGGCGCGTGCCTCGACGGCGGCGACGGCGCGCTTGACGACGTCCATGACCTCGTCCCACTCGCCCTCGATGGAGGTGAACATCGCGTCGGTGCGGTTCGGCAGCCCCGACTCCCGCACGATGCGGACGGCGTCGGCGACGTACGCGCCGACCTCCTCGCCGACCCCGAGCGGCGTGACCGAGAAGGCGACGATCATGCCTTCACCGTGGCCTCGCGACGGGCGCGGGAGGCGATCACGGCGTCCGTGGCCTCGCGCTTGAGCTTGCGCTCGGCGAAGAAGCCGCCGAGCGGCAGCACGGAGAGCACGAAGTAGAGCGCGGCGGTCTTGAACTGCCACTTCGTGCGGTTCCAGGCGTCCAGCCAGAACAGCACGTACAGGATGAAGAGGACGCCGTGGATCGCGCCCATCACCGGCACGGCGTTGAAGTCCGTGGTGCGCTTGAGCACCGAGCAGACCAGCAGCAGCAGGAACGAGACGGCCTCCGGGGCGGAGACGAGTCGGAGGCGGTGGAGGGATGAGGCGGTCTTGATGTCCACGGGAGGGGTCACCTTCGTTCGATCCTGCGTACGTGATCTTGTGAACGGATGCACAAGGGCCCGTCCATTGTGCACGGCGACTTTGCTGTCTCTTTATCCGGGGGCCCCGTAATCTCGCTCCGTGGCTACGTTCCGACTCCAAGGCAGCAAAGTGCTCGCCGTCTCCATGACCGGCGACGGCGTCAAGGCGAAAAACGGCTCGATGGTCGCGTACGACGGCCAGATGGCCTTCAAGAAGATGTCCGGCGGAGGCGAGGGCCTGCGCGGCATGGTCACCCGCAGGCTCACCGGTGAGCAGATGGAGGTGATGGAGGTGAAGGGCCAGGGGACCTGCTGGTTCGCCGACCGCGCCTCCGAGATCAACCTCGTCTCGCTCCACGGCGACAAGCTCTTCGTCGAGTCGAGCAACCTGCTCTGCACGGACGCGGGGCTGCGCACCGGCACGAGCTTCACCGGTCTGCGCGGCGGCGCGACCGGCAACGGCCTCTTCACCACCACGGTCGAGGGCACCGGACAGGCGGCGATCATGTCCGACGGCCCGGCGGTGGTGCTGCGGGTGACTCCGCAGTACCCGCTCTCCGTCGACCCCGGCGCGTACGTCGCCCACCAGGGCAACCTCCAGCAGAGCTTCCAGTCCGGTGTGACGTTCCGCACGTTCCTCGGCGAGGGTGGCGGTGAGGCGTTCCAGATCCGCTTCGAGGGCGACGGGCTCGTCTACGTCCAGCCGAGCGAGCGGAACACGATCGGGGGCGACGTCTGATGCCGTTCCGCGAGATCAACTCGAAGATGGTCGAGGCCCAGCTGATCCCCGGGCAGCGTATGTTCAGCCAACGCGGCGCGATGCTGGCGTACCGCGGCGAGGTCACTTTCACGCCGAACATGACCGGCGGCCAGGGCGGCGTGATGTCGATGATCGGCCGCCGGGTGGCCGGCGAGGCGACGCCGCTGATGACGGTCGAGGGCAACGGCACGGTGATGTTCGGGCACGGCGGCCATCACATCCAGGTGATCCGGCTGACCGGCGACACCCTGTTCGTCGAGGCCGACCGGCTGCTCGCCTTCGACGGCACCCTGGAGCAGGGGACGATGTTCATGGGCTCCCAGGGAGGGGTCATGGGCATGGTGCGCGGCCAGGTGACCGGCCAGGGCCTGTTCACCACCACCCTGAAGGGCCATGGCGCGGTGGCGGTGATGGCGCACGGCGGGGTGATCGAGCTGCCGATCGCTCCCGGGCGCCCGGTCCATGTGGACCCGCAGGCGTACGTCGCGCACCACGGCGACGTACGGAACAAGCTGTCGACCGCGCTGGGCTGGCGCGACATGGTCGGGCGCGGCTCCGGCGAGGCGTTCCAGCTGGAGCTGAGCGGCAACGGTGTGGTGTACGTGCAGGCGTCGGAGGAGAAGCTGTGAGCGCGCCCGTGATCTTCGATCCCCAGTCGCTCCCCTCGGACGACAACGTCAATCCGTACACCTTCTGCGTGGAGCTCAAGGGCTCCCAGTGGTTCCTGCAGAAGGGCAAGATGATCGCCTACTACGGGCGGATCGACTTCAACGGCATCGGCCACGGGCGCCTGGACCGCCTGGTCCGTACGTCCTTCCACTCGCCGCTGCACGCGAGCGACTGGGTGGTGGCGGAGGGCAGCGGCAAGATGCTGCTCGCCGACCGGGCCTTCGACGTGAACTCGTTCGACCTGGACGAGGGCAATCTGACGATCCGCTCCGGCAACCTGCTGGCGTACCAGCCCACGCTGGCGCTGAAGCAGTCGATCGTGCCGGGGTTCGTGACGCTGATCGGCACGGGCAAGTTCGTGGCGGCGTCGAACGGCCCGGTGGTCTTCATGGAGCCGCCGATGCGGGTGGACCCGCAGGCGCTGGTCGGCTGGGCGGACTGCCCGTCCCCGTGCCACCACTACGACCACGGCTACATGACCGGTGTGATGGGCGGCGTCCGGGCACTGACCGGGATCGGCGGCACCTCGGGCGAGGAGCACCAGTTCGAGTTCGTGGGAGCGGGTACGGTACTGCTCCAGTCGACGGAGCTGCTGATGGCCGACCGGGCGATCGGTGCGGTGGGCGGGCAGCCCGGCGTCCCGGGCGGTGTCCCCGGGGCGCATGGTTCCGGCCAGGGGGCGCACGGTTCGGCACCGCGCCTTCCCGGACAGCTCGGAGACCTCCAGCGGCGCTTCGGGCTGTAGCCGGTAGTCTGCGGAGGGTGACGCCTTCGAACGTCTGCACCCCGTACGTCGGGCTCGGGTGCGCGGCGTCACACCTCCCGACTTCGTCCAGTATTCAACTTCTTAGGTAGAATCCATACATGGAGACCGAGACGGCCACCCCCTGGCTCACCGACGCCGAACAGTGCGCGTGGCGCACCTACCTGGACGTCTTCCGGATGCTGACGCACCAGCTGGAGAAGGACCTCCAGCCGTTCGGCCTGACCATGAACGACTACGAGATCCTGGTGAACCTCTCGGAGTCGGCCGAGCGACGGCTGCGGATGAGCGACCTCGCCACGGCGACCCTGCAGTCCAAGAGCCGCCTCTCGCACCAGATCACCCGCATGGAGAACGCGGGGCTCGTCCAGCGCGCCAACTGCGAGTCCGACCGGCGCGGGCTGTACGCGGTCCTCACCGACCTCGGCATGGACACGATGCGCAAGGTGGCGCCGCACCACGTGGAGTCCGTGCGCAAGCACTTCATCGACCAGCTGACCCCGGAGGCCCTCGGCGACCTCCACGAGTCCCTGAAGCCCGTCGCGGAGCAGCTGCGGGGCCGCCGGGGCAAGCCCTGACCCGCACGAATCACCAGGCACCGCCCAGGGGGTGTCCGGAAAGCACGGCCAGGCCAGACCTTCCGGACGCTGCCCAGGGAGTGTCCGGAAGGTCTGGCCGTCCGCCCGCAGGGCGCCGCGAGCCAGGCCAGACGTTCCGGCCACGACCTAGCCGTCCAGGGGCAGTCGCAGCTCGAACCGCGCGCCCCCGGACGGTTCCGCGGCCGTCGCGGTGAGCTCCCCGCCGTGCCGGCGGGCCACGTCACGGGCGATGGCGAGGCCGAGCCCCGCGCCGCCCTCGTCCCGCGTCCGGGCGTCGTCGAGGCGGACGAACCGCTCGAAGATCCGCTCGCGCTCGGCGGCGGGCACGCCCGCGCCGTCGTCCGAGACGGCCAGCAGCGCCCGCCCGCCGTCCTCGCGGACCGTCACGGTGATCCGGGACCGGGCGTGGCGCCGCGCGTTGTCCAGCAGGTTCGTCACCACCCGCGCCAACTGGCCCCGGGACCCGGCCACTTCGACGCCGTCCTCGGCCTCGACGCGTACCACGATCCGGTCACCGGGCCTGTCGCCTGGCCTGTCCCCTGACTGTTCGGCCACCGTCTCCCGCACGAGCGCCCCGAGCCCGATCCGTGTCCGTCCCGCCTGCTCCCCCGCGTCGAGCCGGGCGAGCAGCAGCAGATCGGTGGCGAGCCGCTGGAGGCGCACCGTGTCCTCGACCGCGCCCGGGACGTCGAGCAGCTCCGGATGGGCGGCGCCCACCTCCAGCTGGGTGCGCAGCGAGGCGATCGGGCTGCGCAGCTCGTGCGAGGCGTCGGCGACGAAACGCCGCTGCCGCTCCACGGAGGCCTCCAGGGCCGCGAGCGTCTCGTTGGTGGTCCGGGCCAGTCTGGCCACCTCGTCCCCCGTGCCGGGCTCCGGCACGCGGCGCCCCAGATCCTCGGAGGCCGTGATGGCGGCCATCTCCCGGCGGATGTCCTCGACCGGGCGCAGGGCCCGGCGGGTCACCAGCCAGGTCACACCGGCCACCACGAGCAGCAGCACCGGAAGTCCGATGAGCATGACCGTCGTCGCGGTCCTCACGGCGTCCCGCTGGGTCTCCAGGGGGGCGCCCGCGTGGACCACGACGGTCTCGCCCCGTGCGTCGGTGACCTCGACCTCGGCGAAGCGGTACGCGGCCTCGTCGCCGTCCATGGTGGCCCGGCCGGTGCTGTGCCGGGTGGCCTCGCCCAGCTCCCCGGTGCCGGGGTCGTCCGCGTCCGGCTCGTCGTCGCGGTCCGCCCCGGGCTCCGGGACCGGGGTGACACCGGGCGTGCCCGTGCCGCTGATCCGCTCCAGGTCCTCGCTCGCCGCGAGCACCCGCCCGTCCTCGTCGACGACCTGGACCGGGTGGTCGGAGCCGTCGGGGAGCTGGAGTCGCCGGTACGGCGTTCCGGCGGCGATCTGCGCGCCGATCTCGCGCACGGTGCCGTCGGCCTGGGCGTCCGCCTGGTCGGCGAGGTTGTCGCGCAGCGACAGCAGGACGGCGATGCCGGCGGCGACCAGGGCGACGGCCACGACCAGCGTGGCGCCGAGGGTGGCCTTGGCGCGGACCGAGGTGAGGCGCCGGCCGGTCACCGCGCCTCCAGGCGGTAGCCGGCGCCGCGCACGGTCCGGATCAGGGAGGCGCCGAGCTTGCGGCGGAGCGTACTGACGTACACCTCGACGATGTTCGGGTCGCCCTCGTAGGCGAAGTCCCAGACGTGTTCGAGGATCTCGGCCTTCGACACCACCTCGCCGGCGCGCAGCGCGAGCTGCTCCAGGACGGCGAACTCCCGGGTGGTCAGCGGGACCTCCTCCTCGTCCCGGTGCACCCGGTGGGCGGCCGTGTCCACGCGCAGCCCACCGAGGTCGAGGACCGGGGAGGCGGTGGCGCCCGCGCCGCGTCGGCGGCGCAGCAGCGCGCGGACCCTGGCGACCAGGACGACGTACGAGAACGGCTTCGTGAGGTAGTCGTCGGCGCCCGTGTCCAGGCCCTCGGCCTCGTCGTACTCGCCGTCCTTCGCGGTCAGCATCAGGATCGGCACGTCGTCGCCGGCGGCGCGCAGCGCGGAGCAGACGCGGTAGCCGTTCATGCCGGGCAGCATGATGTCGAGCACGATCAGGTCGTACGGCGCCTCGCCCGCCCGGTGCAGCCCTTCGAGGCCGTCGTGGACGACGTCCACGGCGTAGCCCTCGGCGGTCAGGCCCTTGGCCAGGGAGAGGGCCAGCCGCTTCTCGTCCTCCACGATCAGGATCCGCATGAGGACAAGGTTCGCGCATGGAACCTGAAGAAGCCTTCAGGTTGCTTCAGGGTGCCTTCAGGTCGGGTCGCGCACAGTGGTGCCCGTCGAACGAACCATCCACCGAACCGGAGGATTCCCTCATGAAGCGCACCCATGTCATCGCCACCGTCGCCGCGGCCGCCGTGGCCCTCGGGGCCGTCGGGGGAACGACGGTCGCCTTCGCGGACGACAGGCCCGGCGACGACACCGCCGCCGGCGGGAAGGCGACGGTGACGGCCGTTCAGGCGATCGACACGGCTCTCGAGGCGCGGCCCGGCACGGTGGTGTCCGCGGATCTCGACGGCGACGACGACCACGCGTGGGAGGTCGAGGTGCTCGGCAGGGGCACGACCGCGTACACGGTCCACGTGGACGCCACGACGGGCAAGGTCCTGAGCCGGGAGACCGAGGACGACGCCGACGACAACGACGAGCGGACCGCCCTGAAGGGCGCGACCGTGGACGCCCGCGAGGCCGCCGGGGCCGGCGGGGCGAAGGGCTTCGTCACGTCGGTGTCCCTGGACGACGATGACGACGACCGCGCGGCCGCCGCCTGGGACGTGGAGACGACCAAGGGCGACTGGCAGGTCGACCCGAAGACGGCCGCCGTCACGGCGGACCGGGACGACTCCGACGCCAGGACGGACGACGCCAGGACGGACGGCACCAGGACGGACGGCACCAAGGCGGACGACGACCGTACGGCCGAGGGCCGCGCGGACGGCGACCGTACGGCCGGGGACCGCGCGGACGACGACACGACGGACGACGACCACGCGAACGCCGGCAAGCCGGGCACCGACCACGCGGACGACGACCAGGCGGACGACGACCACGACGACGCCTGACCCTCCCGCGGCCACGTCACCGGGGCCCGGTCGTGGTCGCGCGACCACGACCGGGCCCCGGTGTCACGCGCCCGTCAAGCTCGCGACCAGCTCGTCGGAGGCCGCGTACGGGTCCAGTTCGCCCGCCACGATGCGCTCCGCCAGCGCGTCCAGGCGCCGGTCGCCGTGCAGGTCGCCGATGCGCTCGCGCAGCGCGGTGACGGCGATCGTCTCGACCTCGCGCGCCGACCGAGCCCGGCGCCGCTCCGCGAGCACGCCGCGCTCCTCCATCCACGCCCGGTGCTTCTCCAGCGCCTCGACGACCTCGTCGATGCCCTCGCCCCGCGCCGCGACCGTCTTGACGATCGGCGGCCGCCAGTCGCCCGGCCCGCGCGACTCGCCCAGGCCCAGCATGTGGTTCAGCTCGCGGGCCGTGGCGTCCGCGCCGTCCCGGTCCGCCTTGTTGACCACGTACACGTCGCCGATCTCCAGGATGCCCGCCTTCGCGGCCTGGATCCCGTCACCCATGCCCGGCGCCAGCAGCACCACGGACGTGTCGGCCTGGGAGGCGATCTCCACCTCCGACTGACCGACACCGACGGTCTCGACGACGATCACGTCGCAGCCGGCCGCGTCCAGGACGCGGATCGCCTGCGGCGCGGCCCAGGCGAGCCCGCCCAGATGGCCGCGGGTGGCCATCGAGCGGATGTAGACGCCCGGGTCCGACGCGTGCTCCGACATCCGGACCCGGTCGCCGAGCAGCGCGCCGCCGCTGAACGGGGAGGAGGGGTCGACGGCCAGGACGCCGACCCGCTTCCCCGTCCGGCGGTACGCCGCGACCAGCGCCGACGTCGAGGTGGACTTGCCCACACCGGGCGAACCGGTCAGGCCCACCACGTACGCGCCGCCGGTCAGCGGGGCCAGCGCCGCCATCACCTCGCGCAGCTGGGGGGACGCCCCCTCCACGAGCGAGATCAGCCGGGCCACCGCACGCGGGCGGCCCTCCCGTGCCTGGGCGACGAGTTCGGGGACGTCCACCATGTGCCGATGCTCCTTGCTCGACGGAACTACTTGCCGGGTACGCGAACGACGAGAGCGTCGCCCTGGCCACCGCCGCCGCACAGCGCCGCCACGCCGACACCGCCGCCGCGTCGCTTGAGCTCCAGGGCCAGGTGCAGCACGACACGGGCGCCGGACATGCCGATCGGGTGGCCGAGCGCGATCGCGCCGCCGTTGACGTTCACCTTTTCCGGGGTCACCCCGAGGTCCTTCATTGACTGGACGGCGACCGCCGCGAAGGCCTCGTTGATCTCGATCAGGTCGATCGCGTCGAGACCCAGTCCCTCCTTCTCCAGGGCGTGCCGGATCGCGTTGGAGGGCTGCGACTGGAGCGAGTTGTCCGGGCCCGCCACGTTGCCGTGGGCGCCGATCTCGGCGATCCACTCCAGGCCCAGCTCCTCCGCCTTCGCCTTGCTCATGACGACCACGGCGGCGGCGCCGTCGGAGATCTGCGAGGAGGTGCCGGCGGTGATCGTGCCGTCCTTGGCGAAGGCCGGGCGCAGCTTGCCGAGCGACTCGGCGGTGGTCTCGGGGCGGATGCCCTCGTCCTTGGCGAAGACGACCGGGTCGCCCTTGCGCTGCGGGATCTCGACCGGGGTGATCTCGGCCTCGAAGACGCCGTTCTTCTGCGCGGCGGCGGCGCGCTGGTGCGACAGCGCGGCGATCTCGTCCTGCTCGGCGCGCTGGATGCCGAGGCGGGTGTTGTGCTTCTCGGTCGACTCGCCCATGGCGATCTTCTCGAAGGGGTCGGTCAGACCGTCGTACGCCATGGCGTCGAGCATCTCGATCGCGCCGTACTTGTACCCCTCGCGGGACTTCGGGAGCAGGTGCGGGGCGTTGGTCATCGACTCCTGGCCACCGGCGACGACGATGTCGAACTCACCCGCGCGGATGAGCTGGTCGGCGAGGGCGATGGCGTCGAGACCGGAGAGACAGACCTTGTTGATGGTCAGGGCGGGCACGTTCATCGGGATGCCCGCCTTGACGGCGGCCTGGCGCGCGGGGATCTGCCCGGCACCCGCCTGGAGCACCTGCCCCATGATCACGTACTGCACCTGGTCGCCGTCGATGCCGGCCCGGTCGAGGGCGGCCTTGATGGCGAATCCGCCCAGGTCGGCGCCGGAGAAGGAGGTGAGCGAGCCGAGCAGACGGCCCATGGGCGTGCGGGCGCCCGCGACGATCACTGAGGTGGTACCGGTCGTTCCAGACATGAGGCGCAGCCCCTTGGGATGAGGAGTGAACGAGGGTTTACCTTCAATGTACTGAGCGGTACCGCGCACGGTCACCGGCCCGTCGGTGTGACGGCGCGCACGTTGCGTAACCACCGCTCCGGCGCTGCACTGGATGCATGCTGACGCGAATCGACCACATCGGGATCGCCTGCTTCGACCTCGACAAGACGGTGGAGTTCTACCGCGCGACCTACGGATTCGAGGTGTTCCACTCCGAGGTGAACGAGGAGCAGGGCGTCCGCGAGGCCATGCTCAAGATCAACGACACCTCCGACGGCGGCGCCTCGTACCTCCAGCTCCTGGAACCCACCCGGGAGGACTCCGCGGTGGGCAAGTGGCTGGCCAAGAACGGCGAGGGGGTGCACCACATAGCGTTCGGCACCGCCGATGTCGACGAGGACGCCGAGGCCATCCGCTCCAAGGGCGTCCGGGTCCTCTACGACGAGCCGAGGACCGGTTCCATGGGCTCCCGCATCACCTTCCTCCACCCCAAGGACTGCCACGGCGTACTGACCGAACTGGTCACCTCCGCCGACCCCTCCGCAGCGGAGCACTGACCTCCGGATTCCTGGCCCGGTAGAGTGGGCGACTCCGGGCCGGGGCCGGTCGGGGCCGCATGCCCATGCGGCGTCGAAGTCGGGGTATCCGATCTGCCACGATTCCCCGGGGGGCCGTTCTCCGGGGAACGGTTCTCGTTGGAGTGTTGCGACCAGGGTTGGGGTCTCCCCTGCTCGAACGCGTTGAGAGCTCGGGGAAGGATGGGACCGCGCAGTGCGGGGCTACGAACGCCAGGAGAGCCACCGAGCTGAAGACGACCATCTCTCGCGGTTCGAAGCCGAGATGGACCGGCTGAAGACCGAGCGGGAGAAGGCCGTCCAGCACGCCGAGGACCTCGGTTACCAGGTCGAGGTGTTGCGCGCCAAGCTCCACGAAGCGCGCCGCACCATCGCGTCCCGCCCCGCGTACGACAGCGCGGACATCGGCTACCAGGCCGAACAACTCCTGCGCAACGCGCAGGTCCAGGCCGAACAGCTGCGCCAGGACGCCGAGCGCGAGCTGCGTGACGCCCGCGCCCAGACCCAGCGCATCCTGCAGGAGCACGCCGAGCACCAGGCCCGGCTCCAGGCCGAGCTGCACGCCGAGGCCGTCCAGCGCAGGCAGCGTCTCGACCAGGAGCTCGCCGAGCGCCGGCAGACCGTCGAGGCGCACGTCAACGAGAACGTCGCCTGGGCCGAACAGCTGCGCGCCCGTACGGAGTCGCAGGCCCGCCGCCTCATGGAGGAGTCCCGCGCCGAGGCCGAGCAGGCGCTCGCCGGCGCCCGCGCCGAGGCCACCCGGCTCGCCGAGGAGACCCGCCAGCGGGTGGGGTCGGAGGCCGAGACGGCCCGTGCCGAGGCCGAAGCGATTCTGCTGCGCGCCCGCAAGGACGCCGAGCGTCTCCTCAACGCCGCGTCCACGCAGGCCCAGGAGGCCACCAGCCACGCCGAGCAGCTGCGTTCGTCGACCACGGCGGAGACCGAGCAGGCCCGGCAGCAGGCCACCGAACTCTCCCGCGCCGCCGAGCAGCGGATGCAGGAGGCCGAGCTCCGGCTCCGCGAGGCCCGCTCGGAGGCCGAGAAGGCGCTCGCCGAGGCCAAGGAGGCGGCCGCCCGGCAGCTGTCGTCGGCGGAGTCCGTCAACGAGCAGCGCACCCGTACGGCGAAGGCGGAGATCGCCCGGCTCGTCGCCGAGGCCACCAAGGAGGCCGAGAGCCTCAAGGGCGAGGCCGACGAGAAGCTGCGCGAGGCCACCGCCGAGGCCGAGAAGCTGGTCTCGGAGGCCGCCGACAAGGCCCGTACGGTCGCCGCCGAGGACTCGGCCGCCGCCCTCGCCAAGGCGGCGCGGACCGCCGAGGAGGTCCTGACCAAGGCGTCCGAGGCCGCCCAGGAGACCACCCGCAAGGCCTCCGAGGAGGCCGAGCGCATCCGCCGCGAGGCCGAGGCCGAGGCGGACCGGCTGCGCGACCAGGCCGAGGAGCAGGCCGACGAGCTGCTCGGTTCGGCCAAGGACGACACCAAGGAGTACCGCGCCAAGACCGTCGAGCTGCAGGAGGAGGCGCGCCGGCTGCGCGGCGAGGCCGAGCAGCTGCGGGCCGAGGCGATCGCCGAGGGCGAGAAGATCCGCGGCGAGGCCCGGCGCGAGGCCGTCGGCCAGATCGAGGAGGCGGCCAGCACCGCCGAGGAGCTGCTGACCAAGGCCCGTACGGACGCCGACGACCTGCGCGCGAGCGCGGGCGCCGAGGGCGAGCGGGTCCGCTCGGAGGCCATGGAGCGCGCGCAGACGCTGCGTACGCAGGCC
This sequence comes from Streptomyces sp. NPDC090127, assembly GCF_044746945.1. Taxonomy (NCBI): domain Bacteria; kingdom Bacillati; phylum Actinomycetota; class Actinomycetes; order Kitasatosporales; family Streptomycetaceae; genus Streptomyces; species Streptomyces sp. NPDC090127. The sequence continues at coordinate 370,177 of NZ_JBIVDE010000001.1, forward strand.
GAGGAGACGCTGGAGCGCACCCGCGCCGAGGCCGAGCGGATGCGGGCGGAGGCCGAGGAGCAGGCCGAGTCGGTACGGGAGGCGGCCGAACGGGCCGCGACCGAGCTGCGCGAGGACGCCGAGCGCGCCGCCGCCGCCCGCCGCGAGGAGGCGGCCGAGGAACTGACCCGGCTGCACACCGAGGCCGAGACACGGGTGGAGAGCGCCGAGCAGGCGCTGACCGACGCCCGTGCCGAGAGCGAGCGGCTGCGGCGCGAGGCCGCCGAGGAGACCGAGCGGCTGCGCACCGAGGCCGCCGAGCGGATCCGTACGCTCCAGGCGCAGGCCGAGCAGGAGGCCGAGCGGCTGCGTACCGAGGCCGCGTCGGACGCGTCGACCGCGCGGGCCGAGGCGGAGGCGTCGGCCGTACGGCTGCGCACGGAGGCGTCGACGGAGGCCGAGCGGCTGAAGTCGGAGGCCCAGGAGACCGCCGACCGGCTGCGGGCCGAGGCCGCGGCCGCGGCCGAGCGGGTGGCCGCCGAGGCGGCCGAGGCGCTGGCCGCCGCGCAGGACGAGGCCAACCGGCGGCGCCGGGAGGCCGAGGAGACCCTCGAGTCGGCCCGTTCCGAGGCGGACCGGGAGCGCGAGCACGCCCGCGAGCAGTCCGAGGAGCTCCTCGCCTCCGCCCGTAAGCGGGTGGAGGAGGCGCAGACCGAGGCGCAGCGCCTGGTCGAGGAGGCGGACCGGCGGGCCACGGAGATGGTGTCCGCGGCCGAGCAGACGGCCAAGGAGGTACGCGACTCCGTCGCCGGTCTCCATGAGCAGGCCGAGGAGGAGATCGCCGGCCTGCGCAGCGCCGCCGAGCACGTGGCGGAGCGCACCCGCACGGAGGCGCAGGAGGAGGCGGACCGGGTCCGCGCCGACGCGTACGAGGAGCGGGAGCGGGCGACCGAGGACGCGAACCGGGTCCGCACGCGCGCCCAGGAGGAGTCGGAGGCCGCGAAGGCGCTGGCCGAGCGGACGGTCGCGGACGCGATCGCCGAGTCGGAGAAGCTGCGCACGGACACGGCCGAGTACGCCCAGCGGGTACGGACCGAGGCGTCGGACGCGCTGGGGTCGGCCGAGCAGGACGCGGCGAGGACCCGCGCGGACGCCCGCGAGGACGCCAACCGGATCCGTTCCGAGGCGGCGGCCGAGTCCGAGCGGCTCACCACCGAGGCGGAGGAGCTCGTCGCGCTCGCCCGCACGGAGGGCGAGCAGATCCTGGACGAGGCCCGCAAGGCGGCCGACAAGCGGCGCGCGGACGCCGCCGAGCAGGCGGACACGCTCATCACGGAGGCCGCGGGCGAGGCCGAGCGGCTGACGGCGGAGGCGGAGGCGCTGCGGGCCGAGGCCGCGCAGCTGAAGACGGACGGCGAGGCGCACGCGCAGGCGCTGCGGGTCGCCGCGCTCGCCGACGGCGAGCAGGTCCTGGACGAGGCGCGCAGGGCGGCCGACAAGCGGCGGTCGGACGCGGCCGAGCAGGCCGACGCGCTCATCGGCGAGGCCACGCGCGAGGCCGACCGGATCACCGCGGAGGCGGTGGCGCTCCTGGAGTCGACCGAGCAGGACGCGCAGCGGCTGCGGACCGAGGCCGAGCAGGTCAAGGCGGACGGCGAGGCGCAGGCGGAGGCGCTGCGGGCCGCCGCGCGCGCGGACGGCGAGCGGGTCCTCGACGAGGCCCGCAGGGCGGCCGACAAGCGGCGCGCGGACGCCGCCGAGCAGGCGGACACGCTCGTCCGCGAGGCCACGAGCGAGGCGGAGCGGATCACCGCGGAGGCGGCCGACGAGGCGGAGCGGCTGCGGGCCGAGGGCGCGGAGACCGTGGGGCAGGCCCAGCAGGCCGCCGAGCGGATCCGGGCGGAGGCCGAGCGGGTCAAGGCGGACGCCGAGGCCGCCGCGGAGCAGATGCGTTCCGAGGCGCGCGAGGAGGCCGACCGTACGCTCGACGAGGCGCGCGAGGCCGGCGCGAAGCGCCGTTCGGACGCGGCCGAGCAGGCCGACCAGTTGATGGCGAAGGCCCAGGAGGAGGCGCTGCGCGCCACCACCGAGGCCGAGGCGCAGGCGGACACGATGGTCGGCGCGGCCCGTCAGGAGGCCGACCGGATCGTGGCCGAGGCGACGGTCGAGGGCAACTCGCTGGTGGAGAAGGCCCGTACGGACGCGGACGAGCTCCTGGTGGGCGCGCGCAGCGACGCGACGGCCATAAGGGAGCGGGCGGAGGAGCTGCGGGTCCGTATCGAGGGCGAGATCGAGGAGCTGCACGAGCGGGCGCGGCGCGAGACGGCCGAGCAGATGAAGACGGCCGGCGAGCGGGTCGACAAGCTGGTGAAGGCCACGGAGGAGCAGCGGGCCGAGGCCGAGGCGAAGGCCAAGGAGCTGGTCTCGGACGCGAGTTCCGAGGCGAGCAAGGTCCGGATCGCCGCGGTGAAGAAGGCCGAGGCGCTCCTGAAGGAGGCCGAGCAGAAGAAGGCGTCGCTCGTCGCGGAGGCGGAGAAGCTCAAGGCGGAGGCCGAGAGCGAGGCCGAGGCGATGATCTCCGAGGGCAAGCGCGAGCTCGATGTGCTCGTGCGCCGTCGCGAGGACATCAATGCCGAGATCTCCCGTGTCCAGGACGTCCTCGAAGCGTTGGAGTCTTTCGAGGCACCGTCCACAGGGGCGAAGTCCGCCGGTGCGATGGACGCCAAGGCGGGTGTTGCGGCGGGGGCGACACGTTCGAGTGGCAAGTCGTCCGACGGCTAGCCACTCAAAAGGCTGGACATTCTCCAGATCAAACGGGCATCCGCTCGATGACACGCCGCTTCGGCCCCTAGGATTCCCCCTAACACCTCACCGGTCTCATTCGACAGGAACCCCATGAGCGACACTTCCTCCCCCTTCGGCTTCGAGCTCGTGCGGCGTGGTTACGACCGCGGTCAGGTGGACGACCGCATTACCAAGCTCGTCGCCGACCGTGACAGTGCTCTGGCCCGAATCACCTCTCTGGAAAAGCGCATCGAGGAACTCCACCTCGAGACGCAGAACGCCCAGGCCCAGGTCACCGACGCCGAGCCGTCGTACGCCGGGCTCGGTGCGCGCGTCGAGAAGATCCTCCGCCTCGCCGAGGAGGAGGCGAAGGACCTGCGCGAGGAGGCCCGTCGCGCCGCCGAGCAGCACCGCGAGCTGGCCGAGTCGGCCGCCCAGCAGGTGCGCAACGACGCCGAGTCGTTCGCGGCGGAGCGCAAGTCCAAGGCCGAGGACGAGGGCGTTCGGATCGTCGAGAAGGCGCAGGGCGAGGCCAACTCGCTGCGCGCCGAGGCGCAGAAGGACGCGCAGTCCAAGCGCGAGGAGGCGGACGCCCTCTTCGAGGAGACCCGCGCCAAGGCCGCCCAGGCCGCCGCGGACTTCGAGACCAACCTGGCCAAGCGCCGCGAGCAGTCGGAGCGCGACCTGGCTTCGCGTCAGGCCAAGGCCGAGAAGCGTCTCGCCGAGATCGAGCACCGCGCCGAGCAGCTCCGCCTGGAGGCCGAGAAGCTCCGTACGGACGCCGAGCGTCGGGCCCGTCAGACGGTGGAGACCGCGCAGCGCCAGGCCGAGGACATCGTGGCCGACGCGAACGCCAAGGCCGACCGGATCCGCTCGGAATCGGAGCGCGAGCTCGCGGCGCTGACGAACCGCCGCGACTCCATCAACGCCCAGCTGACCAACGTCCGCGAGATGCTGGCGACGCTGACCGGTGCCGCCGTGGCGGCCGCCGGTTCGCCGATCGACGACGAGCCGGCCACCCGTGGTGTCCCGGCCCAGCAGACCCGCTAGTCAGCCTTCTCGGTAACGAGTCGGCGACGCGTCGAGAAACCCTCCGTCATTCCGGTGGCGGAGGGTTTTTCGCGCCCGTAGGTTGTACGCATGATCGAGCTCGAGGCCCTGACGAAACGGTTCGGATCGAAGACGGCGGTCGACCATCTCTCCTTCCAGGTACGGCCGGGCATGATCACCGGCTTCCTCGGGCCCAACGGCGCGGGCAAGTCGACGACCATGCGGATGATGCTCGATCTGGACAACCCGACGAGCGGTACGGTCCGCATCGACGGCAAGCACTACCGCGAGCTCCAGGAGCCGCTGAAGTACATCGGGGCGCTCCTCGACGCGAAGGCCATGCACGGCGGCCGGTCGGCGTACAACAATCTGCTCTGCCTCGCCCAGTCGAACCGGATTCCGCGGAGCCGGGTCGGCGAGGTGCTCGACCTGGTCGGTCTGACGTCGGTCGCGAAGAAGAAGTCGAAGGGCTTCTCCCTCGGCATGGGCCAGCGGCTCGGAATCGCCTCGGCGCTGCTGGGTGATCCCGAGATCCTGATGTTCGACGAACCCGTCAATGGTCTGGACCCCGAGGGAATTCACTGGATCCGCAATCTGATGAAGGCGCTCGCCGCCGAGGGCCGGACGATCTTCGTTTCCAGTCATCTGATGAGTGAAATGGCACTGACGGCCGATCACCTGATCGTGATCGGGCAGGGAAAGCTGCTGGCCGACACCTCGATGGCGGATTTCATCCACCAGAATTCGCGGAGCTATGTCCGGCTGCGGTCGCCGCAGCAGGAACGGCTGCGGGACCTCCTGCACGCCAACGGCTACACGCCCGTCGAGGCGGGGAACGGCACGCTGGAGGTGGACGGCGCCACCACCGAGAAGGTCGGTGAACTGGCGGCCGAGCACCGGCTCGTCCTGCACGAGCTGAGTTCGCAGCGCGCCTCCCTGGAGGAGGCGTTCATGCAGATGACCGCCGGCGCGGTGGAGTACCACGCGCACGGCACGGACGTGCACGGGGCGGCCGCGCCCGGCCCCCGCTGGGGCGACACCACCAAGGGAGCCTGAACGATGGCAGCGGTATCGGCGGTCCTCCAGTCGGAGTGGACCAAGATCCGGACGGTCTCGTCGACGGTCTGGACCCTGGCGAGCGCGCTCCTGGTGACGGTGGCGATGGGCGCGGCCCTCAGCGCGCTGCTGAAGTCGACCTTCAGCGATCTCTCGGAGGCCGAGCAGGCGACCTTCGACCCGACCTTCGTCAGCTTCTCCGGGATGATCCTCGGCCAGCTGGCCATGGTGGTCTTCGGTGTCCTGGTGGTCGGCACGGAGTACAGCTCGGGCATGATCCGTACCTCGCTCGCGGCCGTGCCGCAGCGGGCGACCTTCATCTTCTCCAAGATCGCGGTGGCGGGTGCGCTCGCCCTGGGCGTCGGTCTGGCGACCAGCTTCCTGTCGTTCTTCCTGGGACAGGCCCTGCTCGGCGAGCACCGTACGACGCTCGGCGCGGACAACGTGCTGCGGGCGGTCGTCGGCGGCGGGCTCTACATGGGGCTGATCGCGATCTTCTCGATGGGTGTGGCGACGATGCTGCGCTCCTCGATGCTGTCGCTCGGCATCCTGGTGCCCTTCTTCTTCCTGGTCTCGCAGATCCTCTCGGCGGTCCCGAAGGCCAAGGAGGTCGCGCTCTACTTCCCCGACCAGGCGGGCTCCAAGATCATGCAGGTGGTGCCCGACGCCATGAACACGGAGGAGGCGCCGTACGGCCCCTGGGGCGGTCTCGGGATCATGCTGCTCTGGGTGGCCGCCGCGTTGCTGGGCGGCTACCTGGTCATGAAGAAGCGGGACGCGTAGCGCGTCCCTGACGATTTCCGCTTGGCCGGAACCGTCAACCCCTGGATAAGCTCCTAGCTCATACGGGGGCCAGGCCGTCGGCCGGCGGCCCCGACGACCTGACCTGTCGATGGGGCTGGAGAATGATCGAGGCAGTCGGCCTGACGAAGCGCTACGGCGCCAAGACGGCCGTGTACAACCTTTCCTTCCAGGTGAGGCCGGGTACCGTCACCGGCTTCCTCGGCCCCAACGGTTCCGGCAAGTCGACCACGATGCGCATGATCCTCGGGCTGGACCGGCCCACCTCGGGCCATGTCACGATCGGCGGCCACCCCTTCCGGCAGCTCCCGAACGCGCCCCGCCAGGTGGGTGCGCTGCTCGACGCCAAGGCCGTGCACGGCGGGCGGAGCGCCCGCAGCCATCTGCTGTCGCTCGCCCAGCTCGCCGGGATCCCCGCGCAGCGGGTCGACGAGGTGCTCGGGGTCGTCGGGCTCCAGGACGTGGCCAAGCGCCGCTCCAAGGGCTTCTCGCTGGGCATGGGGCAGCGTCTGGGCATCGCCGCCGCGCTGCTCGGTGACCCGCAGGTGCTGCTCTTCGACGAGCCGGTCAACGGTCTCGACCCCGAGGGCATCCTCTGGGTCCGCAACCTCATGAAGAAGCTCGCCGCCGAGGGGCGGACGGTCTTCGTCTCCAGCCACCTCATGAGCGAGATGGCGCTGACCGCCGACCACCTGATCGTGATCGGCCGGGGCCAGCTGCTGGCCGACATGAGCGTCAAGGACTTCATCTCGGCGAACTCCGCGGACTTCGCCCGGGTTCGCACCCCGCAGACGGAGCCGCAGCAGCGGGAGAAGCTGACGGCGACGCTGATCGAGGCCGGCGGCCGGGTGATGTCCGAGCCGGACGGCGCGCTGCGGGTGACCGGTCTGGCGCTGCCCCGGATCAGCGACCTGGCGCACGACGCGGACGTACGGCTCTGGGAGCTCTCCCCGCACCAGGCGTCGCTGGAGGAGGCGTACATGCGGATGACGCAGGGCGCCGTGGACTACCGCTCCACCGAGGACCAGCTGGCGCACCTCCAGCAGCCGCAGCCGCAGCACCTCCAGCAGCCGGCGCCGCCGGTGGTGCAGGACGTCCCGCAGCAGGGCTGGTACGCCCCGCCGCCGCCCGGACAGAACCCGTACGCGACGCAGAGCGAGCAGCCCGCCCAGAACGCCGAGGACGCCCGATGACCGCCCCCACTCCCCCTCCCGCTCCCACCGCGGCTCCCACTCCGCTGCCGTACTCGTACGTCTCCCCCATCCCGGTGCGCCGGGCGCACCTCGGGGACGCGCTGGCCTCGGAGTGGACCAAGATCCGCTCGCTGCGCTCCACGATGTGGACGCTGGGTGTGATGGTGCTGCTGATGCTGGTCGTCGGTCTCGGCGTCGCCGGGGTCGTGGCCACCGCCTCGGAGGTGCCCCCGCCGCAGGAGTCGGCGCTCGCGCTCGGCTTCTTCGGTGTGCTGCTCGGCTCGATCTGTGTGATCACGCTCGGGGTGCTGACCATCGCATCGGAGTACGGCACGGGCATGATCCGGACGACGCTGACCGCCTGCCCGAGCCGCGGCCGGGTGCTGACGGCCAAGGCGATCGTCTTCTTCCTGCTCGTCTTCACGATCACGACCGTCACGGCGACGGTGGTGGCCGTGGCACAGGTGGCGATGGTGCCCGCCGCCGCCGAGCCCACCTCGGGCGAGTGGCTGCGCGCGACGGTCGGCGTCGGCCTGTTCCTGGCGCTGCTCGGCCTGCTCTCGCTCGCCGTCGGCGCGATCATCCGGCACTCGGCGGGCGCGATCACGATCATGATCGGCGTGCTGCTGCTGCCGCTGGTGGCGGCCATGTTCATGTTCTCGGATTCGCTGGCCACGCTGCAGGACTGGCTGCTCGACTACGCGGTGCCGAGCCAGCTGATCGCGCTGTACGCGGGGAAGTCGGCGGTGGGCCAGTCCGGCCCCGCGGGATGGGACCCGGTGTGGATCATGGCGGTCATCGTGGCGGCGGTGATGGGCGGGGCGTACGCCCTGCTGAACAGCCGGGACGTCTGACCACCGCCGACACAGGATCCTGAATATCGGATCTCGGATACTGAATCTGGGATATCGGATCCTGGATATCGGATCCAATATCCCAGATTCAGTATCCGCTAGTACTTCGGCGCGTTACGGGACCGCTGCACCCTCGTGGTGCGGCGGTCCTTCGCGTTCCAGCAGGCCTTGTGCCAGTGGCGGCGGTCGTCCACTCCCCCGTACTCCGGCCAGGCCACCACGTGCGGCGCGCCGCCCGGGATCTCCTGGTCGCACCCGGGGCAGCGGTAGCGCTTGCCCGGGGAACTCGCGCCGGCCACGTGCCGGACGTACCACTCCTCGCCCTGCCAGGTCTCGCTGCGTTGTGAGCCGCCGTACCGGTCGTCCGCATCACCCTGACGATCGGGCTTCTCGCCGCCATGGGGGCGGTTGCGACGCGGGGACACCTGATCACCTCACGGGGCCGGGAACACAGAACGCTTTCTCCAGCCTACGGGCCGCGACGGAGTGACCTTCCCACCCGCCGAGCCGAGTTAGCGGAAAATCGCAACAACTTCCGTCATGCCCGTGCCTTTGGCACGTGTCAGACGTTGATGCCGGTACGAGGGGGAGAACCGCGTCGGCCGCAAGGAGGCAGAAGGCGATGCGCGTGGGTACGTTTGTTCTGGCCGCCCAGTTCCCGGGCCAGGGGCAGGGAGAGGCGCTGCACCGGGCGGTGCGGACCGCCGAGGTCGCCGAGGAGGCGGGGCTCGACTCCGTCTGGCTGGCCGAGCACCACTTCGTTCCGTACGGAGTCTGTCCGTCGGCCGTCACGCTGGCGGCGATGCTCCTGGGCCGCACCCGCCGGATCCGGGTCGGTACGGCGGTGAGCGTGCTGCCGACGGTCCATCCGGTCGCCCTGGGCGAGCAGGCCGCCCTGCTCCACCTGACCTCCGGAGGCCGCTTCACGCTCGGCGTGGGCAGAGGCGGACCGTGGGTCGACCTGGAGGTGTTCGGCGCGGGCCTGCGGGCGTACGACGAGGGCTTCCCCGAATCGCTCGACCTGCTGCTGCGCTGGCTGACCGAATGCCGGGTCTCCGCCGAGGGAGAACGATTCGCCTTCCGCGAGGTGGCCGTGGTCCCCCGCCCCGGCGAGCTGATCGGCGGGGACGCGTCGCCCGAGGTCGTGGTCGCCTGCACCTCCCCCAGGAGCGTCGAGCTGGCCGCCCGGCGCGGGCTGCCGATGCTGCTCGGGATGCACTGCGGCGACGAGGAGAAGGCCGAGATGGTGGCCGCGTGGGAACGTTTCTCCCGGGACGCCGGCCGCACTCCCGACGAGATCGCGCGGATCGGCGCGAACCATGTCTCGGCGGGCGTCGCCCAGCTCGCCGACGGTACGCGCGAGGCGTCCGAGGCGCTGGTGAAGGCGATGCCCGGCTGGCTGAAGCAGGGACTCGACGCCCATGTGACCGTGGACGGTCGGCACCGCTCGATGCGGGACCCCGTCGCGTACACGGAGCTGCTGTGCGGGCTGCACCCCGTGGGCACGCCGCGGCTCGCGGCCGACCGTCTCGCGGCGACCTCGGAGCGTACGGGCATCACCCGCTTCGCGCTGCTCGCCGAGGGCACGGGCGACCTCGCGGCCACCGAGGAGAACGTACGGCGGCTCGGAGCCGAAGTGCTCCCGCAGCTGGTCTGAGTCCATGGGACCGGGTCGTGCCGGGACGGGTGGCGATGCCGCCGCTCCGCATCTCTCGCATCGTTCGCGTCTCCCGCGATGCGCAGCGGCGGCACCCACCATGCCTCAGCAGTCGCGCAGTTCCGGCGACTGGTTGAGCAGCTGGCCCCGTACGGAGGTGAAGCGGGCGAGCCGCTCGTCCACCGCGGAGTCCAGCGGGAACACCGCGACGCGGTGGCAGTTCTGGAAGGCCAGACGCACCCCGAAGTGCCGCTGCAGCGCACCGCGGATGGCATCACTCGCGAGTGCACGCAGCAGCTGACCACGTGCCTGCTCGTTCGGCGGCGGCGTCTGGTTGTCGGCGAACTCGCCGCCGTCGACCTTCAGCTGGGCCACCAGAGAGCTGATCATCTCCCATGCGTAGGGCAGGGAGGTCCGGACGCAGTCGACGAAGTCGGCTTCGTCGACCTCGCCTCGCTCGGCCTGTTCCAACAGCGCCGGTGAGACGTCGAGCGACATGGGTTCTCCTCTCGCGACCCCGACGGGCGGGGTCTTACGGGCAGGGATGAAGGACCCCCGTGCGACACGCTGCGTGCACGGACGGCGACCTCCTGCTTCCACGGTAAGCGCGCGGTCCGGAGCGCACCAGGAGATTGGGAGCACAACCGGCCAATAAGTGACCCCCGTCCGGCGGGCGTTAAGAGCCGAATCGCGCGGAAGAGCGTGCGTCTTGTAGCGTTGCCGACCATGCGTCTCGTCATCGCCCGCTGTTCCGTGGACTACGCGGGCCGGCTCACGGCCCACCTGCCCTCCGCTCCCCGTCTGATCCTGGTCAAGGCAGACGGCAGCGTCTCCATCCACGCGGACGACCGGGCGTACAAACCGCTCAACTGGATGTCGCCGCCGTGCACCCTCAAGGAAGGGGTCGACGGTGAGACCGGCGTCTGGACCGTGGTGAACAAAGCGGGCGAGAAACTGATCATCACGATGGAGGAGATCCTCCACGATTCCTCGCACGAGCTGGGCGTGGACCCGGGCCTCATCAAGGACGGCGTGGAAGCGCACCTCCAGGAGCTCCTCGCGGACCGCATCGAGACCCTCGGCGAGGGCCACACCCTGATCCGCCGCGAGTACCCGACCGCCATCGGCCCGGTCGACATCCTGTGCCGGAACGCCGACGGTGCGACGGTCGCGGTGGAGATCAAGCGGCGCGGTGAGATCGACGGCGTGGAGCAGCTGACGCGCTATCTGGAGCTGCTGAACCGCGACCCGCACCTCGCGCCGGTGAAGGGCGTCTTCGCGGCCCAGGAGATCAAGCCGCAGGCGCGGGTGCTCGCGACGGACCGCGGCATCGACTGCGTGGTGCTGGACTACGACGCGATGCGCGGCATCGAGGACGACAAGCTGCGGCTGTTCTGACCCTTCGTACGGTCGTACGCGTACGGCCCCGGGTGCGGTGAGCGCGCCCGGGGCCGTCGTGTGTCGCCGTCGCGGCCGCGTCAGGCCGGGTTGCCGGTCGGGGTGTCGCCCGAGGCGGAGTTGCTGGCGGGCGGGTCCGGGGTCTCCGTGGTGGTCGGAGGCGTGGTGGTGGGCGTCGGGTCGGTCGGCGTCGGTGACGTCTTGGTCGGCGTCGGAGTCGGCTTGGGTGTCGTCGTCCGCGTCGGGCTCGTCGTCGGGCGCGGGGACGTCCTGGTCGGGCTCGGGTAGGCCGTAGTCGGCGCCGTCGTCGTGGGGGTGCCGGAGGTCGGCGTGGAGGGGGTGGCCGAGGTGGTGGCCCTGCCCGGGGAGGTGGAGACGGACGGGGTGGGCGAGGCGCTGCCGGAGGGACGGTCCGTCGCGTCCTCGGCCGGCTCCTCGGCCTCCAGGACGGGGTCGCCGGTCTCCTCGTCGGCCGTGCGGTCGGAGGTGACACGGCCGGTGCCCGGGTCCTCGGCGTCGCCGGAGGTGGCCCCGATGGTCACGACGGTGCCGAGCACGGCGGCCAGGAGCGCCCCGGTACTGACGGCGACGATGTTGCGGCGGGCCCCGGCGATGACGCCGGCGCGGCGGCCCCGCTTCGTGGCGCCGTCACTCGCGAGGGTGTCCGGGCGGGTGATGAGGGTCGGGCCCACGTCGGCGAAGTCCGGGAAGGCGGGGACGGGGGACGGTGTGGCGGCGGGCCGGGCGGCCGGCGGGGCGATGGCCTTCGGGACGCCGCGCGGCGGGGAGACGGGCCCGTCGGGGCGCGCGGCGGCAGGCGCGACGCCGTCGTGCGACGGGCCGCCGGCGCGGTCGGCGACCAGGGCGAGCGCCCGGCGGCCGGCGACGGTGCCGCGCTTGTCGGCGAGGACGCCGCGCATGCCGATCGACGCCTCCAGTTCGGCGCGGGCCCGCTCCAGGTTTCCGGCGCAGAGCGCGAGGACGCCCAACTCGTGGTGGAAGTAGGCCTCTTCGGCGACCTCACCGGCCAGCCGAGCGGCCTCCTGGCCGCCGCGCAGGACCCGCTCCCAGGCGCCCCAGTGGAGTCCGGCGGCGAAGGCGGGCGCGGCGCTGCGGGCGAGCAGGACGGCGGCGGCGGGGTGGTCGGGGTCGGCGCCGGGCACGAGCGCGGCCAGGGCGGCCAGCACGGCGTCGGCCTCGGCGACCGCGCGGGCCGGGGTGACGGAGGGGTGTCCGGCCCACCAGGCGTAGTGCTGGGCGACGGTGTGGGCGCGGGTGGTGGCGTCCTCGTCGTAGCCGTGGGCGAGGAGCTGGGTGAGGACGCCGGCGGCGAGGCGGTAGCGGGTGCCGACCGGGGAGAGCAGGCCGCAGGCCAGCAGCTCGCCGAGGGCCGCGTCCGCGTGGGTGTCGCCGACGAGCGCGGGCAGGTGGGCCTGGTGCGGCACCTCGCCGCCGAGGGCGACGGCGAACCGCAGGGTGTCCTGGGCGGAGCGGCTGAGCCGGGAGGCGAGCAGGGCCGCGGGGGCGGCGCCCTCGCCGAGGCTCGGCAGCGGTATCTCGCGCAGCTCGATGTCGGCGGGGTCCGGCGGGGAGGCGGCCTCGTCGGCCGGGCCGAAGGCGTCGTCGAGGGCGCCGAAGGCGTCGAACTCGGAGGGGACGGCGCCTTCGTGGGCGGCCGCCCCGAACGCGTCGAACTCGGCCGGGGTGACCCGGAGCCGGTCGCGCTGCCGGAGCAGGGCGCCCGCCTGGGCGAAGCGCAGCGGCAGGCCCTCGGACTCGAACCAGAGGTCGCCCGCCCAGTTGGCCTCGTCGTCGGTGAGCGGCCGGTCGACGGTGCGTTCCAGGAGTTCGAGGGACGCGGCGCGGCCGAGGCCGGCGAGGGCGAGCTCCTCGATGTGGGCGTCGGCCGACGGCGCCTGCACCTCGGGGGTGGCGGCCAGCAGGAAGGCGCACTCGGGCGCCGCGGTGAGCAGCTCGTCCAGGGGCGCGCCGCCGAACTCCAGGTCGTCGACGAGGACGACGGCGCCGATGTCGCGGACCAGGTCGAGCAGGCCCGGGCGGTCGGGCCGGTGGTCGGGAGTGTGCCGGACGGTGCTGAGGAGCTCGTACAGCAGCTCGGTGGGGGTGCGGTGGTGGCCGGAGAGGCGGACGACGCCGTCGGGCGCGAGGTCGGCGCAGTCGGCGGCGACCGCGTCGAGCAGGGCGGTGCGCCCGGAACCGGCGGGGCCGGTGAGCCGGACGGAGCGGCCGCGCGCGAGGAGCTGGACGAGCCGCTCGTGCTCCTCCTGCCGTTCGAGCAGCGGCAGCCGCGGGGCGGCGGGACCCGCCGGTACGGGCGGGGTGGCCGCGCGGGCGGCCTCGGCGCGCTCCTGCGCGGTGCGTCGGCGGGGCGGCTCGGGCTGCTCGCCGGGCGGACAGGTCTCGATCTCGCTGCCGTCGACGGGGTTGACGGTGAGCAGCAGGTCGCCGGAGACGAGGCGGGCGGTGCGGACGCGGGCGGCGGGTGCGGCGGCCGGTCCGCGGTCGGCGGCGGGGCCGCCGCGGCCGTCGCGGACGTCGTCGCCCTCGGTGTCGTGGCCGAAGTCTTCCGGCCCCCGGTTCATCGGGTCCATGGTCAAAGCCCCCCAAAAGCGGTGCGTGCGGAAGCCCCTCCGGCCTATCTGCACGCGCGCTGTCGCTTCTGGTCCGGTGCCCGCCGGGTGGGTTCGTCAATGGGCGGGCGACCGAACCCTAGACCTTCTTGGAGTATCCCGGAACATCCGGGGTGCCGCCCGGACCAAGACGTCACGGTCCGTCGAGGATTGGCCCGGGTCGCCGGTTTCGCACAGCGGCTTCACAACCGGTCCGGCGCGGACGCGCGGGTCCGAGGACGACGGGGGGGCGCCCTCAGACGCGGGGCAGCGAATCCGCCGCGAGTCCGCCCTCGATGGCGAGGATCCGGTGCAGCCGGGTCGCCACGAGGAGGCGCTGCATCTGGGGCGGCACCCCGCGCAGCACGAGCCGCCGTCCGCAGCGGCCCGCCCGCCGGTGTGCGCCCATGATGACCCCGAGTCCGGTGGCGTCCCAGGAGTCGAGACCGGTCAGGTCGAGCACGAGGTCGCCGACTCCGTCGTCGACGGCCGAGTGCAGGACCGTACGGGCGTCCGCCGCGCTACGGACGTCGAGGCGGCCCCCGACGACCAGCTCGACATGGTCGCCCCTGATGTGCATATGCGCTCCCCGGGAGTGCTCCGTCTTTGCAACAACTGACTGCCGTTGGCGCAGAAGCGTTGCGCCTTGTAAGCGAACTGATACCGAATTCACCCTGTGGGGTGATGGCCGCAGGGCCGTCGGTGATCAGTGCTCGTAGAAGCCCTGCCCGCTCTTGCGGCCGATGTCACCGGCGTCCACCATCCGGCGCATCAGCTCCGGCGGTGCGAACTTCTCGTCCTGCGACTCCGTGTAGATGTTGGAGGTCGCGTTCACGAGGATGTCGATGCCGGTGAGGTCCGCGGTGGCGAGCGGGCCCATGGCGTGACCGAAGCCCAGCTTGCAGGCGATGTCGATGTCCTCGGCGGTGGCGACGCCCGACTCGTACAGCTTCGCGGCCTCGACGACGAGCGCCGAGATGAGGCGCGTGGTGACGAAGCCGGCGACGTCGCGGTTGACGACGACGCAGGTCTTGCCGACCGACTCGGCGAACTCCCGCGCGGTGGCGAGGGTGGCGTCGCTGGTCTTGTAGCCCCGGACGAGCTCACAGAGCTGCATCATCGGGACCGGCGAGAAGAAGTGGGTGCCGACGACGGCCTCCGGACGCTCCGTCACCGCGGCGATCTTGGTGATCGGGATGGCGGAGGTGTTGGACGCGAGGACCGCGCCGTCCTTGGCGACCTTGTCGAGGGCGCGGAAGATCTCGTGCTTGACCTCGAGCTTCTCGAAGACGGCCTCCACGACGACGTCGGCGTCGGCCACCGCGTCGAGTTCGGTCGTGGCGGTGATCCGGCCGAGCGCCGCCTCCGCGTCCTCGGCGGCCAGCTTGCCCTTGGCGACGAAACGGTCGTACGACGCCTTGATGCCGTCGGTGCCGCGGGTCAGTGCGGCGTCGGTGACGTCACGCAGGACGACGTCCCAGCCCGCCTGGGCCGAGACCTGCGCGATTCCCGACCCCATGAGTCCGGCTCCGATGACGGCGAGCTTCCTGGCCACGTCTTCCACCCCTCCACACCTGTTCACTTCTGGCTCCTCGGCGGAGATTAGCGGGCGTAGGGCGGGAAGTGACCGTGAAGTAACGCGCGTCACGCCTGGTTTGACGGACGTCACACTCACGACAGGCCGGCTACCCCCGTACGGCGTACGTGAGGAGGGCGGCGGTGTCCGTGAGGAGGGCGGTGGTGTCCGTGACGGTCGGCACACGGACCCGTCCGGGGGCCGGGGCGTCACTAGGCTGGGTCCCATGGTCAATCTGACGCGTATCTACACCCGTACCGGCGACCAGGGCACCACCGCCCTGGGCGACATGAGCCGGACCGCCAAGACCGATCTGCGGATCTCGGCGTACGCCGACACGAACGAGGCCAATGCCGTCATCGGTACGGCCGTCGCCCTCGGGCAGCTCGACGAGGACGTCGTGACGGTCCTCGTCCGGGTCCAGAACGACCTGTTCGACGTCGGCGCCGACCTCTCCACCCCGGTCGTCGAGAACCCGAAGTACCCGCCGCTGCGGGTCGAGCAGAACTACGTGGACAAGCTGGAGGCGGACTGCGACCGCTTCCTGGAACGGCTCGACAAGCTGCGCTCCTTCATCCTGCCGGGCGGTACGCCCGGTGCGGCCCTGCTGCACCAGGCGTGCACGGTGGTCCGGCGCGCGGAGCGGTCCACCTGGGCGGCGCTGGAGGTCCACGGCGAGACCATGAACCCCCTGACGGCGACCTACCTCAACCGGCTATCGGACCTGCTCTTCATCCTTGCCCGGACGGCGAACAAGGCCGTCGGCGACGTGCTCTGGGTCCCGGGCGGGGAGCGCTGACTCCGGCCTGCGCTCCGCTTCGCCCGCCGGCGCCTTCTTCGGCCAGATCGCGTAGCTGAGCGCGATCAGGCCGTGGATGCCGGCCGTCCGCCAGGCGACGTGGATCCAGCCGCGCAGCGAGTCGGCGTTGCCGTCGTCGCCGACGTACCAGATCGCGAGCAGCAGCAGTCCGGAGGCCACCGCCGCCGCCGTCACCGAACCCAGCCAGACCTTGCCCTCGTGGCGGGCGCGCGCCATGCCGTGGCGCGGCGGCTTCACGGGCGGCGGTCCGCCGCCGAGACGGTGGGCGGCGTGCCCGTCGAGCCACTTCACGGTGCGGTGGCCGTGACCGACGGTGTAGCCGATGTACACCGCGGCGAGCCCGTGGCGCCAGCTCGGCTCGGCCCCGTCCTTGAGGTCCATCGCGGTGACGACGAACAGCAGGACCTCCAGGAGCGGCTCGCACAGCAGCAGGGCGAGACCCGTCCGGGGCATCTTCAGCAGATAGCGGGTGGCGAGACCGGCGGCGAGCAGGACCCAGAAGCCGACTTCGCAGATCACGATCAGCGTGACGATCACGGCGGCACTCCCTTTCGTACGACCCTTCCAGCCTCCCGTGGCGGCGGGCGCGGATCGTCGTCGCCAGTGACGACGTACGTCTACATCCTTCGGCGGAGGACCGGATCGGCCCGGGCGTCGAGGCCCGCGGGCTCCCTGGCGTGTTGGATGGACACGTGACACTCCCCCGCCCCCACCGTGACGACCTGCTGATCGCCGCGGGTGGTCTCGCCACAGGCCTGCTGATGTGGGGCTTCGGGCTGCACCTGCAGACCGGCCGCCTGATCGACGCACGGTGGGTGACGCTGATCCCGCTGTGCGTCATGGCCGCCATGGAGACCCTGCGCCGCTCGATGCCGCAGACCGCCCTGGTCGTCGGGACGCTCGCCCTCGTGGCGGACCAGTTCACCCCCGGCAGCCTCGTCACCGCGCTGATGTTCACGGACCTGGTCTACGCGGCGGTGGTCTACGGCACTCCGGCCTCCGCCCGGCGTATCCCGTACACGACCGGGCTCATCACCATCGGGGTGACGATCGGCTTCCTCGTCTGGTGGCAGAACGCCATCGCACTGCTCGTCGGCGTGATCTCGGGCATGGTGTCGTTCCTGCCCGCGATGACGGGCGCGGTCGTACGCAACCACCGCCAGGCCGCCGACGCCGCGCGGCTGCGTGCCGAACAGACCGCGCTGCTCGCCGAGATGGACCGTACGCACGCGGTGGTGGCCGAGCGGGCCCGGATGGCGCGGGAGTTGCACGACATGGTCGCCAACCACCTCTCCGCCATCGCGATCCACTCCACGGCCGCGCTGTCCCTGGACGACACGGCCACCACCCGGCAGGCGCTGACCGTGATCCGGGAGAACAGCGTGGAGGGGCTCGCGGAGATGCGCCGCCTCATCGGGCTGCTGCGGGACAGCAGCGGGGACGCCGAACCGACGGCCGCGCCGACCCTCGACGGCCTCGACGCGCTGGTCGGCCAGGCCAGGGCCAGCGGGGAGCCGAGCGGGCTGACGTTCACGCTGGGCGACGCCCGGTCGCGGGCGGGTGGTCCGCTGCCGGCGCCGGTCGAGCTGGCCGCGTACCGGATCGTGCAGGAGTCGCTGACCAACGCCCTGAAGCACGCGGCGCCGGGTGAGGTACGGGTGGAGCTCGACCGGCGTCGGGACGGGGCCCTGACCGTCGCGGTGACCAGCGCGCTCGGCGGACAGCGGCAGTCCGGGCCGCGGGCGCCCGGCTCGGGTGCGGGCCTTGTGGGGATGGAGGAGCGGGTGGCGCTGCTGGACGGCGAGTTCGAGGCCGGTCCCGTGACGGCGGACGACGGCCGGAGACAATGGCGGGTGCGGGCGGTCCTGCCCGTGGGGACGAGCGACAGGGAGCCGCAGGCATGGTTCGGGTGATCGTGGCCGAGGACCAGAGCGCGGTCCGGGCGGGACTCGTCCTGATCCTGGGCAGCGCGCCGGACATCGAGGTGGTCGGGGAGGCGGCGGACGGTGAGCGGGCGGTGGAGCTGGCCCGGGAGCTGCGCCCCGACCTGGTCCTGATGGACGTGCAGATGCCGCGGATGGACGGCGTGACGGCCACCCGGCGCGTGGTGGCGGAGGGTCTGGCCGACGTGCTCGTGCTGACCACCTTCGACCTGGACGAGTACGTCTTCGGGGCGCTGCGGGCCGGGGCAGCCGGCTTCCTGTTGAAGAACACCGAGGCGAAGGACCTGATCGAGGCGGTACGGACGGTGGCGCGCGGGGAGGGCCTGATCGCCCCGGCCGTGACCCGCCGGCTGATCGCCGAGTTCGCGTCCCCGCGCACCCCGGTGCGCCGGCCGGGCGCACCGGACCCGGCCGTGCTGGACGCGTTGACGCCCCGGGAGCGGGAGGTGCTCGCGGCGCTGGCGCAGGGTCTTTCGAACGCGGAGACCGCGGCGCTGCTCGACATGGCGGAGGCAACGGTGAAGACGCACGTCAGCAAGGTCCTGGGGAAGCTGGACGTCCGCAGCCGCGCGCAAGCGGCCGTACTGGCAAGGGAGTTGGGCGTCTGACGGGGCGTCTGACCCACCCGACGCCCACCGGCGGACCACCCGGCGCCCACTCCGCGCCCACGCACCGCCGACTTTGGTCTGGACCTCTTGACGATTGGTCCAGACCTTCCTAGTCTCGCGGAGCGCGCGCACGTTCACGGACCACCACCTCCGCATTGTCCGTCCGCAACTTGAGGAGCACCGTTGAGCACTCAAGCACCGACGCGCAGAACAGGGTTCAGACACCGGGCCGCAGCCGGTCTCACCGCCCTGATCCTGCCCCTGGCCGCCATGGTCGGCCTCGCCGCACCCGCCGAGGCCGCGACCGCGGCCACCGCCACGTACACCAAGGTCTCCGACTGGGGCTCCGGCTTCGAGGGCAAGTGGACGGTGAAGAACACCGGCACCACGTCGCTCTCCTCCTGGACCGTCGAGTGGGACTACCCCTCCGGCACCGCCGTCACCTCCGCCTGGGACGCCACCGTCACCAGCTCCGGCACCCACTGGACCGCGAAGAACGTCGGCTGGAACGGCACCCTCGCCCCCGGCGCCTCCGTCTCCTTCGGCTTCAACGGCTCCGGCTCCGGCGCCCCCAGCGGCTGCAAGATCAACGGTGCCTCGTGCGACGGCGGCAGCCAGCCCGGCGACAGCGCGCCGTCCGCTCCCGGCACGCCGGTCGCCTCCGACGTCACCAACACCTCGGTGAAGCTGACCTGGACCGCCGCCACCGACGACAAGGGCGTCAAGAACTACGACGTCAAGCGCGACGGCACCACCGTCGCCACGGTCACCGGGCTCACCTACACCAACAGCGGGCTGACCGCCGGCACCGACTACAGCTACACGGTCGTCGCCCGCGACACCGCCGACCAGACCGGCCCGGCCAGCGGCGCGGCGAGCGTCCGCACCACGGGAGGCGGCGGCGGCAACCCGCAGCCCGGCTCGACCGTGAAGCTCGGCTACTTCACCAACTGGGGCGTCTACGGCCGCAACTACCACGTCAAGAACCTGGTGACGTCGGGCTCCGCCCCCAAGATCACGCACATCAACTACGCCTTCGGCAACGTCCAGGGCGGCAAGTGCACCATCGGCGACGCCTACGCCGACTACGACAAGGCCTACACCGCCGACCAGTCCGTCGACGGCAAGGCCGACACCTGGGACCAGCCGCTGCGCGGCAACTTCAACCAGCTGCGCAAGCTCAAGGCCCAGTACCCGCACATCAAGGTGCTGTGGTCGTTCGGCGGCTGGACCTGGTCCGGCGGCTTCGGCCAGGCCGTGCAGAACCCGACCGCCTTCGCGCAGTCCTGCTACGACCTGGTGGAGGACCCGCGCTGGGCCGACGTCTTCGACGGCATCGACCTGGACTGGGAGTACCCGAACGCCTGCGGCCTCACCTGCGACACCAGCGGCCCGGCCTCCTTCAAGAACATGATGCAGGCCATGCGCGCCAAGTTCGGCACCACCAACCTGGTCACGGCGGCCGTCACGGCCGACGGGTCCTCCGGCGGCAAGATCGACGCCGCCGACTACGGGGGCGCCGCGCAGTACATGAACTGGTTCAACGTGATGACGTACGACTTCTTCGGTGCCTGGGCGGCGAAGGGTCCGACGGCCCCGCACTCCCCGCTGACCTCGTACCCCGGCATCCCGCAGGCGGGCTTCAACTCCGCCGACGCGATCGCCAAGTTCAAGGCGAAGGGCGTCCCGGCCAACAAGCTGCTGCTCGGCATCGGCTTCTACGGCCGCGGCTGGACGGGCGTCACCCAGTCCGCCCCGGGCGGCACGGCGACCGGCCCGGCGGCCGGCACGTACGAGCAGGGCATCGAGGACTACAAGGTCCTGAAGAACTCCTGCCCGGCCACCGGCACGATCGCCGGTACGGCCTACGCGCACTGCGGCTCCAACTGGTGGAGCTACGACACCCCGGCCACGGTCACGTCCAAGATGAGCTGGGCGAAGAACCAGGGCCTGGGCGGCGCGTTCTTCTGGGAGTTCAGCGGTGACACCAGCAACGGCGAGCTCGTCGGCGCCATCAACAGCGGCCTGAACTGACAGCGGGCCCGGAAAACGCGGCGGGGACGGTGCAGCACACCGTCCCCGCCGTCGTACGTGTTCGTGTCAGGCCACATTCACCCTCTGGCCGGGAGGCGCCGCCTCCAGCCAGGCGAGGAAGCCGGTCAGCGCGTCCTCGCTCATCGCCAGCTCCAGCCGGGTCCCCCGGTGCATACAGCCCTGGATCACGGCGTCGGAGAGGAGCGCGAGCTCCTCCTCGCCCTCGGGCATCCGCCGCTCCAGGACCTCGATGGCCGAGCGCTCCAGGACACGGCGGGGGCGGGGCGCGTACGAGAAGACGCGGAACCAGGCGATCTCGTCACCGCTGTAGCGGGCGACGCCGTACACCCAGCCCTTGCCGGCGGTGTCCGGCTCGTCCGGGACGTTCCAGCGCAGGGAGCAGTCGAAGGTGCCACCGGCACGCTGGATCAGCCTGCGGCGCAAGCCGAAGACGAAGAGCCCGATCACCACCAGTGCGACGACCAGTCCGCTCAGGAGCAGAGCGAGGAACATCTTCACCGACCTCCTCGCTGCGTCCCGTGACCGGCTTCGCCGGCGTAACCGAATACAACCTGCATCTGCATCGCCTCAGCCGCGACACGGTCTGGATGATTCCAGCCGTGCCGCGGCTGAGGGCACAACTCTCGGCGCGGTCCGCTAGCGAACCGCTACCGCGCGCAGACGGACGTCGGCGCGCCGCTCGGCGGCCGCGTCCGACTCCGACTTCGCGCGCTCCAGCGCACGCTCGGCGCGCTGGGCGTCGATCTCGTCCGCCAGCTCGGCGATCTCCGCGAGCAGAGACAGCTTGTCGTCGGCGAACGAGATGAATCCACCGTGGACGGCGGCGACGACGGTCGCGCCCTCACTGGTACGGATGGTCACCGGGCCCGACTCCAGCACACCGAGCAGCGGCTGGTGGCCGGGCATGACGCCGATGTCGCCGGAGGTGGTACGCGCGATGACCAGGGTGGCCTCGCCGGACCAGACACTCCGGTCCGCGGCGACCAGCTCGACGTGCAGCTCAGCAGCCAAGGGTGGCTCCTCGGGTCACCACCCGGCGGTACTGCCGGGTGTTGGGGTCAATTCTAATGGGCGTGAAGAGAGGGGCGGGACCGGCCCGCGCGGGACGGCCCGCCCCTCTCATGAGCACGGGGCTCAGGAGACGCCGAGCTCCTTGGCGTTCTTCTTGAGGTCCTCGAGCCCACCACACATGAAGAAGGCCTGCTCGGGGAAGTGGTCGTACTCACCGTCGCAGATCGCGTTGAACGCGGCGATCGACTCGTCGAGCGGAACGTCCGAACCGTCCACGCCGGTGAACTGCTTCGCCGCGTGGGTGTTCTGGGACAGGAAGCGCTCGACACGCCGGGCGCGGTGGACAACGAGCTTGTCCTCCTCGCTCAGCTCGTCGATACCGAGAATCGCGATGATGTCCTGGAGGTCCTTGTACTTCTGCAGGATTCCCTTGACGCGCGTGGCGGCGTCGTAGTGCTCCTGCGCGATGTAGCGCGGGTCCAGGATCCGGGACGTGGAGTCCAGCGGGTCCACGGCCGGGTAGATGCCCTTCTCGGAGATCGGACGGGAGAGAACCGTCGTCGCGTCGAGGTGGGCGAAGGTGGTGGCCGGAGCCGGGTCGGTCAGGTCGTCCGCGGGGACGTAGATCGCCTGCATCGAGGTGATCGAGTGACCACGGGTCGACGTGATGCGCTCCTGGAGGAGACCCATCTCGTCGGCCAGGTTCGGCTGGTAACCCACTGCGGAGGGCATGCGGCCGAGCAGCGTGGAGACCTCGGAACCGGCCTGGGTGAAGCGGAAGATGTTGTCGATGAAGAACAGCACGTCCTGCTTCTGCACATCGCGGAAGTACTCCGCCATGGTCAGACCGGCGAGGGCCACGCGCAGACGGGTGCCCGGGGGCTCGTCCATCTGGCCGAAGACCAGCGCGGTCTTGTCCAGAACGCCGGCCTCCTCCATCTCCACCATGAGGTCGTTGCCCTCACGGGTGCGCTCGCCGACGCCCGCGAAGACCGACACACCGTCGTGCAGCTTGGCCACACGGACGATCATTTCCTGGATCAGAACGGTCTTGCCGACACCGGCACCACCGAACAGACCGATCTTTCCACCCTTGACGTACGGGGTGAGAAGGTCGACGACCTTCAGGCCGGTCTCGAACATCTCGGTCTTCGACTCGAGCTGGTCGAACGCCGGGGCCTTGCGGTGGATCGTCCAGCGCGGGGCGTCCGCGACGGTGGAGGCGTCGTCGTTCAGCACCTGACCCAGCGTGTTGAACACGCGGCCCTTGGTGACATCGCCGACCGGCACGGTGATGCCGGCGCCGGTGTCCACCACGGGGGCCTGGCGGACCAGACCGTCGGTGGGCTGCATGGAGATGGTGCGGACGATGCCGTCACCGAGGTGCTGGGCGACCTCGAGGGTCAGCGTCTTGGTCGCGCCCTCCTCGGCCGGGTCCGGAACCTCGACGTTCAGCGCGTTGTAGATCTCCGGCATCGCGTCGACGGGGAACTCCACGTCGACGACCGGGCCGATGACCCGGGCGACGCGGCCCGTGGCGGCGGCCGTCTCAACAGTGGTCGTCATTACTTGTCACTCCCCGCGGTCGCGTCGGCCAGGGCTGCGGTGCCACCGACGATCTCGCTGATTTCCTGGGTGATTTCGGCCTGGCGGGCCGCGTTGGCAAGTCGGGAGAGGTTGTTGATCAAGTCTCCCGCGTTGTCGGTCGCCGACTTCATCGCACGGCGCGTGGCGGCGTGCTTGGAGGCAGCCGACTGGAGCAGCGCGTTGTAGATCCGGCTCTCGACGTAGCGCGGCAGCAGGGCGTCGAGGACGTCCTCCGCCGACGGCTCGAAGTCGTACAGCGGACGGAGCGTGTCCTGCTCGCCCGCCTCCTTCGCCACCTCGTCGAGGCTGAGGGGCAGCAGCCGGGCCTCGACCGCCGTCTGCGTCATCATCGAGACGAACTCGGTGTAGACGATGTGGAGCTCGTCCACGCCGCCCTCAGCGGTGTCCTTCTCGATCGCCTCGATCAGCGGAGCCGCGATCTTCTTGGCGTCCGCGTACTCCGGCTGGTCCGTGAAACCGGTCCACGAGTCGGTCAGCTTGCGCTCACGGAAGTTGTAGTGCGCGATGCCACGACGGCCGACGACGTAGATGTCGACCTCGCGTCCCTCGCTCTCCAGCTTCCTCGTCAGCGCTTCCGCCGCCTTGATGGCGTTGGAGTTGAAGGCGCCGGCCAGACCGCGGTCGCTCGACAGGAGCAGGACCGCGGCGCGGGTCGGGTTCTCCACCTCGGTGGTCAGCGAGTGCTTGTCGTTCGCACCCGTGGCGACCGCGGTGACCGCGCGGGTCAGCTCGGTCGCGTACGGGGTCGACGCCTGCACCTTGCGCTGCGCCTTGACGACGCGCGAGGCGGCGATCATCTCCATCGCCTTGGTGATCTTCTTCGTCGCGGTGACGGATTTGATGCGACGCTTGTAGACCCGGAGCTGCGCTCCCATGAGTCAGGTCCCTTCCGTCGTCACTTCGAGACGTTGACGGCAGCGGAAGCGTCGTCGCCCAGCAGCTTCCCGTCAGAGGTCTCGAACTGCTTCTTGAACTCCGCGATGGCGTCACCGACGGACTGCAGGGTGTCGTCCGACATCTTGCCGCCCTCACGGATGGAGCTCATGAGACCCGCGTGGTTCTGGCGCAGGTACGCGAGGAGCTCGGCCTCGAAGCGACGGATGTCGGCGACCGGGACGTCGTCCATCTTGCCGGTGGTGCCGGCCCAGACGGAGACGACCTGGTTCTCGGTGGGCATCGGCTGGTACTGAGCCTGCTTGAGCAGCTCGACCATGCGCTGTCCACGCTCCAGCTGCGCCTTCGACGCGGCGTCCAGGTCGGAACCGAAGGCGGCGAACGCCTCCAGCTCACGGAACTGGGCCAGGTCCACACGGAGGCGACCGGAGATCTGCTTCATCGCCTTGTGCTGGGCGGAGCCACCGACACGGGAGACCGAGATACCGACGTTCAGGGCCGGACGCTGGCCGGCGTTGAACAGGTCGGACTCCAGGAAGCACTGGCCGTCGGTGATGGAGATGACGTTGGTCGGGATGAACGCCGACACGTCGTTCGCCTTGGTCTCGACGATCGGAAGACCGGTCATCGAACCGGCACCCAGCTCGTCCGAGAGCTTCGCGCAGCGCTCGAGGAGACGCGAGTGCAGGTAGAAGACGTCACCCGGGTAGGCCTCACGGCCCGGCGGGCGGCGCAGCAGCAGCGACACGGCGCGGTAGGCGTCGGCCTGCTTCGACAGGTCGTCGAAGACGATCAGGACGTGCTTGCCCTGGTACATCCAGTGCTGACCGATGGCGGAGCCGGTGTACGGCGCCAGGTACTTGAAGCCGGCCGGGTCGGACGCCGGGGCGGCGACGATCGTCGTGTACTCGAGCGCGCCGGCCTCTTCCAGGGCGCCGCGAACGGACGCGATGGTCGAGCCCTTCTGACCGACGGCGACGTAGATGCAGCGGACCTGCTTGTTCACGTCGCCCGAGCGCCAGTTGTCACGCTGGTTGATGATCGTGTCGACGCACAGCGCGGTCTTGCCGGTCTGACGGTCGCCGATGATCAGCTGACGCTGGCCACGGCCGACCGGCGTCATGGCGTCGACGGCCTTGTAGCCGGTCTCCATCGGCTCGTGCACCGACTTACGGGCCATAACGCCCGGGGCCTGCAGCTCGAGGGCGCGGCGGCCCTCGGTCGCGATCTCGCCGAGGCCGTCGATCGGGTTGCCGAGCGGGTCGACGACGCGGCCGAGGTAGCCCTCGCCGACACCTACGGAGAGAACCTCACCGGTGCGCTGCACCGGCTGGCCCTCCTCGATACCGCTGAACTCGCCGAGGACGATCGCACCGATCTCGCGCTCCTCGAGGTTGAGGGCGAGACCGAGGGTGCCGTCCTCGAACTTCAGCAGCTCGTTCGCCATGGCCGAGGGAAGACCCTCCACCTTGGCGATGCCGTCGCCGGCCAGGCTGACCGTTCCGACCTCCTCGCGCGAGGCCGCGTCCGGCTGGTACGACTGGACGAAGTTCTCCAGCGCGTCCCGGATCTCCTCCGGCCGGATCGTGAGCTCCGCCATCTGGGTTCCCTGCTCTCCTTGTTGGGCCCGAAGTTTTCTTGGGGGTCTGGGGGCCGACCCCCAGGAATCTTCTGCGATGTGCACGGCCCAACCGGGCCGCTGATCATGCTTGTGTGTGGCTGGCAGCTGTCGTCAGCCGGCCAGTCGCCGGGACGCCTCGTCGAGGCGCTCCGCGATGGTTCCGTTGATGACCTCGTCACCGACCTGCACCGAGATCCCGCCGAGGACCGCGGGGTCCACGTCCAGGTTCAGGTGCATCTGGCGGCCGTACAGCTTGGCCAGAACGGCACCGAGGCGCTGCTTCTGCTGGTCCGACAGCGGCACCGCCGTGGTGACGACGGCGACCATCCGGTCCCGGCGCGCCGCGGCGAGCTTGGAGAGGGACTCGAGTCCCGCTTCCAGGCTACGTCCCCGGGGCTGGGTCACGAGACGGACGACCAGACGCTCGGTGACCGCGTTGGCCTTGCCGCCGAGCAGGCTGCGCAGCAGCTCGCTCTTGGCGCTCGCCGTCGCGGCCTTGTCCGTCAGCGCCGAGCGGAGCTCGGTGCTGGAGGAGACGATCCGGCCGAACCGGAACAGCTCGTCCTCGACGTCGTCCAGCGCGCCGGCCTTCTGCGCCGCGGTGAGGTCGGCGGTGTTCGCCAGCTCCTCGACCGAGTCGACCAGGTCCCGCGAGCGGGACCAGCGGGAACGCACCATGCCGGAGACCACGTCGGTGGTCTCTCCGCCCACCTGACCGCCGAGCAGCCGCTGGGCGAGCTCGGCCTTGGCCTCGCCCGCCTGCGCCGGGTCGGTCAGGACCCGACGCAGCGAAACCTCGCGGTCGAGCAGCGCGGTGACGGAGGCCAGCTCGCCCGCGAGCTTCGCCGCGTCGACCGAGGTGTTGTCGGTCAGCGCGTCGAGGGACTCCCGTGCGGCGGCCAGTGCTTCACGGCTCGCTCCGTTCATCGGACGGCCTCGGCCTTCTCCTCGAGCTCATCGAGGAAGCGGTCGATCGTGCGGCTCTGGCGGGCGTGGTCCTCGAGGGACTCGCCGACCAGCTTGCCGGCCAGGTCGGTGGCGAGCTTGCCCACGTCCTGACGCAGCGAGGTCGCCGCGGCCTTGCGGTCGGCCTCGATCTGCGTGTGGCCGGCCGCGATGATCTCCTCGCGCTGGCGCTGGCCTTCCGCCTTCATCTCCTGGATGATCGCGGTGCCCTGCTCCGTCGCCTCCTGGCGAAGACGCGCGGCCTCATGGCGGGCCTCGGCGAGCTGGGCCTTGTACTGCTCCAGCACACTCTGGGCCTCGATCTGGGCCGACTCGGCCTTCTCGATGCCACCCTCGATGGCCTGCCGACGCTCGTCCAGAACCTTGTTGATGTTCGGGAGGAGCTTCTTGGCGAGGAAGCCGAAGACGATGACGAAGGCGATCAGGCCGATGACGAGCTCGTCAAGATGCGGGATCAGAGGAGGCTGGGGCTCCTGACCCTGCGCAAGAAGCAGAGCGTTCACATCAGTGCCTTCCGTAAAAAGGTTTGGGCTGTCGGTCCGATTTACTGGTAGACGAAGCCCATGACGATGCCGATGAGGGCGAGCGCCTCACAGAAGGCGAAGCCCATGATCTGGTTGGTGCGGATCAGACCGGCGGCCTCGGGCTGGCGGGCGAGGGCCTGCGTGCCGTTACCGAAGATGATGCCGACGCCGACGCCGGGGCCGATCGCGGCGAGGCCGTAGCCGATGGAGGCGACGTTGCCGACGAGGGTGGTCTTGGCGCTGTCACCGGGGGCGGCGAGGTTGATCATTTCGAGAGCAGCGGACATGCCGTTACTTCCTTCTCTTTCAATTACCCGGTGGGGGTTGGCCACCGGACGACTGTTGGATTGGGGGTGCAGCTGATTCCCTTGCGGGAGTCACTCAGTGGTGCTCGGCGAGAGCGCCCTGGATGTAGCTGCAGGCCAGGAGGACGAAGACGTACGCCTGGACGGCCTGGATGAAGAGCTCGAAGGCCGTCATCACGAGGACCATCACGAACGAGGCGCCGGCGTAGACGAAGCCCAGGCCGTTCATGAGGTACCAGGTGGCCAGCGAGAACATCACGATCAGCAGGTGACCGGCGAACATGTTCGCGAACAGTCGCACCGCGTGCGTGAAGGGCCGGATGATCAGGTTCGAGAAGAACTCGAGGACGACGACCATCGGGAGGATCGCACCGAGGGACTTGTCGTAACCGACGATGTTCTTCCAGCCGCCGACGAAGCCGTGCTTCTTGAAGGTCAGCGAGATCCACATGACGTACACGATCAGCGCGAGACCGGCCGGGAAGGCGATCAGCGAGGTGACCGGGAACTGGGCGAGCGGAACGATCGACCAGAGGTTCATGATCCAGACGAAGAAGAACAACGACACCATGAAGGGGACGTACTTCTCGCCGTCCTTCCGGCCGATGATCTCGTAGACGATGCCGCGGCGGACGAAGTCGTAACCGGCCTCGCCGACCATCTGCATCTTGCCGGGGATCAGCTTGGGCTTGTTGAAGGCTGCCCAGAAGAACCCGACGACCACGATGGAGCCGAGGACGGCGAGCAGCATCGGCTTGGTGATGTCGATGCCCCCCACCGTGGCGACGGGCTCGTACATGAACGTGTGCAGGCCCGGCGCCGGGAAGCCGCATCCACTGAAGATGTGGCAATCCGGGTCGAAGGCAAGCGTCTGGTCAGCACTCACCGCGGGCTCCTTCAGCGTGGCGCATAGGTACGGCAACCTCGTTGTGTCGGCGCGGCACGCAGCCGCGGGTCGGCACTGGACTGGTCTTACGGATTAGGGGGCGGCGGTTCGGCGTAGAGCCTCGCGCTGGGACAGGCGTCAGCTCACATGCCCGCGCCCGCAGTGCCGCAGTTGGCACCGGACGATAGCAGGAAGCCGAACGAGCCTTTATCCCGGCCCTACCCTTCACTTCGACGACCCCGTGTTCTTGGGGTCGTCGATGTACATGATCTTGGCCTTCATGTAGGCACGCGCCTGCGCGGCGATCCAGACGAGGGTCACCGCGAGCGTGGTGAAGGCGAAGGCCTTGAAGTCGAAGAACGTCGTGTCCTTCAGCAGGAACATCAAGACGAAGAGGAACAGCAGCTGGGTCGTGTAGAGCAGAAGACCCATCGCCTGGAACAGGTGCGGGTACGACTTGGCCGTCCGCTGGAGCACCACGAGCCCGATCCCCATGAAGGCGATCACGACCGCGCAGCCGATGACGGCGCCGATCGCACCCTTCCCGCCGGCGACCACTCCACTGATGACCGCGGCGACGGCGCCGGTGGCTGCAGCGGGAAGGGCAGCTGACAGAAGGATGCGTGCGTCGTTGGACGGCATGGCGGTGTCTCCGCTTTTGCTTGGTGGGGGCGATGGTGTCGTCAGGGACGAGCGTAAGCCCGGTCCGAGGTGTGTCTCGGGGCCAACGGACCGTCGCACTACGGTCTTTCGGCTCTGTCGCCGGGTCTCGTGAACCGTATCACAAACTATTTGAATAGGTCTTTACCCTCATGGTGTGCTGACTGTCACACATGAGAGCTACAGCGCGCGTGTGTGCAGGACAACAGGGGGTTGTGTCTGCTAATGCGAGCCGATGTGGCATTCGTCAACTTGGCGTTCCGGCCTTCCGCCGGTCGGTGAACCGCGAACGGTGGCCGATCGCGGTGGCTCCGTTGACCCCGGCCGGCACCGGTACGCGCTCCTCCACCGGCTCCTCCGCGGCGGCGGACGCGACCGGGGCGAGGGCCTCCGGGGCGAGGGCCCTGCGGCGCCGGTAGCGCGGCGGGACGAAGGACTCCGCCCAGCGGGGCGCCCGCGGCGTGAAGCGGGGCAGCAGGAGCAGCACCAGGCCGATCGCGCTCAGGAAGACCACCCCGAGCACGATCCACATCGACGTCGAGTGCACCGAGTACGCCAGCGTCCCGAACGCGATCAGCGCCGACCAGAAGTACATGATCAGGACGGCCCGGCTGTGGGAGTGCCCGATCTCCAGGAGCCGGTGGTGCAGGTGCCCCCGGTCCGCCGCGAACGGCGACTGTCCGTTCCAGGTGCGGCGCACGATGGCGAGGACCAGGTCCGCCATCGGGATCGCGATGATCGTGAGCGGCAGCAGCAGCGGGATGAAGACCGGCAGCGCGGCGTGGGTCGCCTCACGGGTCGAACCCTCGAAGATCTTCAGTACGTCGGCGTCGACCTGGCCGGTGATCGAGATCGCCGAGGCGGCCAGGATCAGGCCGATCAGCATCGATCCGGAGTCGCCCATGAAGATTCTGGCGGGATGCATGTTGTGGGGCAGGAAGCCCAGGCACATGCCCATGAGGATCGCCGTGAAGAGCGTCGCCGGGGCCGCCGCCTCGATCGTGTAGCCGTACCAGAGCCGGTACGCGTACAGGAAGAAGGCCGCGGCGGCGATGCAGACCATGCCGGCCGCCAGGCCGTCCAGTCCGTCGACGAAGTTCACCGCGTTGATGGTGAGCACCACCAGGGCCACGGTCAGCAGCGTGCCCTGCCCCTTGGTGAGCGCGACCACGCCGACGCCGGGGATCGGCAGCCACAGGATCGTCAGGCCCTGGATCACCATCACACCGGCGGAGATCATCTGCGCGCCCAGCTTGATCAGCGCGTCCAGCTCGAACTTGTCGTCCAGGACACCGATCAGCCAGATCAGGGCCGCGCCCGAGAGCAGCGCGCGTGGCTCGTTGGAGAGCTCGAAGACGCTGTTCAGGTTCTGCAGGTGGTCCGCCACGAGCAGCCCGGTGCACAGGCCGAAGAACATGGCGATGCCACCGAGCCGCGGAGTCGGTTCTCGGTGTACGTCGCGGGCACGGATCTCCGGCATCGCCCCGGTCGCGATGGCGAACTTCCGCACCGGACCGGTCAGCAGATAGGTCACCGCGGCCGTGACACAGAGCGTCAGCAGGTAATCACGCACGGGCTGCCCCACAGGAATCGCTGGCCATCTCAGCCCCACACCCTAGCCGTGCTGTCCATGTGCTTGAGGACATACGAGCCGCCCGGATGGTTGCGGTCCGGCTTCGTCACCGGCCGTACGGGGGAAATCGCCCGGCAAGATCACGTACTTCCGCACGTACCCGGGCCGTCTCCTCCGCGTCGTCCCGGAGCGCGATCGTGAACCACGCGGCGATCCGCGCCATCTCCGCGGCGCCCATCCCCTGGGTGGTGACGGCGGCGGTGCCGAGGCGGATGCCACGCCCGTCCCCGTACGGCAGGGCGCACGTGTCCAGGACCATCCCGGCGGCCGCGAGAAGGGCCCGCGCGGTGCGGCCGTCGACCCCGAGAGGAGCCGGATCCGCCGTGATGAGGTGGGTGTCCGTGCCGCTCGTGGTGACGGCGAAGCCCTCCGCGGTGAGCGCGTCGGCGAGGACCCGGGCGTGCGCGACCACCTGATGGGCGTACGTCGTGAAGGCCGGCGTCGCCGCCTCCCCGAAGGCGACGGCCTTGGCCGCGATGGTGTGCATCTGGGCCCCGCCCTGGGTGAACGGGAAGACCGCCCGGTCGACGCGGCCGGCGAGCTCCTCGCCGCAGAGGATCATCCCGCCGCGCGGTCCGCGCAGCACCTTGTGCGTGGTGGCGCACACCACATCGGCGTACGGGACGGGGTTCGGGGCCGCTCCCCCGGCGACGAGACCCATGGGGTGCGCCGCGTCGGCGATCAGATAGGCGCCGACCTCGTCGGCGATCTCGCGGAAGATCGCGTAGTCGAGGTGGCGGGGGTAGGAGATCGAGCCGCAGACGATCGCCTTGGGGCGGTGGTGCCGGGCGAGGGCGGCCACCTGCTCGTAGTCGACGAGACCGGTCTCGGCGTCGACGCCGTAGGGCACGAAGTCGAACCAGCGGCCGGAGAAGTTGGCGGCCGAGCCGTGGGTGAGGTGGCCGCCGTGGGCGAGGCCCATGGCCAGGACGGTGTCTCCGGGCCTCAGAAGGGCCGCGTAGGCGGCCAGGACGGCCGAGGAGCCCGAGTGGGCCTGGACGTTCGCGTGCTCGGCTCCGAAGAGCGCCATGGCCCGTTCCACGGCGATCCGCTCGGCGGCGTCCGCGAACGCGCAGCCGCCGTGGTGACGGTCGCCGGGATAGCCCTCGGCGTACTTGTTGGCGAGCGGGGAGCCGAGGACGGCCAGGACGGCGGGCGAGGTGAAGTTCTCGGCGGCGATCAGCTGGAGGCTGTCGCTCTGCCGGCGCGCCTCGCCGAGCAGCACGTCGGCGACCTGCGGGTCCTGCCGGCGCAGGACGGCGAGATCCTCTTCGGGTGGAGCGGTGACCGGCATCTGTGGCTCCAGGCGCGTGGGCTGGCCTTCAGCTCCAATGTAGGCGCGCGGGAGGACGTCTGCCCGACGGTCACCCGCCGCCTGCTCCGACTGGCCCTACGGCCGCGCCCTGTCCGTCGCTCAACGGCGCGTGGGCACTCCCGTCAGCGCCGTCACCACGGGATCCAGGGCCGTGTTGATCTCCTCGCCGATGGAACGGAAGAACGTGATCGGAGCGCCGTACGGGTCGTGGACCTCGTCCGCCTCGGCGGTCGGGGCCAGCAGCCACCCGCGTAGAGCCGCCGCGGCACGCACCAGCGCACGCGCGCGTTCGACCATGCCGTCGCCCAGCGGGTCGGGCAGCGTCGCGGGATCTATGGCCCGCACGAGACGGGTGAACTCCTTGAGGGTGAAGGTGCGCAGACCCGCCGAGTGCCCCATCGAGATGACCTGCGCCCGGTGGTCCCGGGTCGCCGTCAGGACCAGGTCCGCGCGGATGACGTGCTCGTCGAGGAGCTCGCGGCCGACGAAGCCGCTGTAGTCCGCGCCGAAGTCGGCGAGGACCAGCTCCGCGTTGGCCTCCATCGGGGCCCCCTCGTGGCCCCAGGTGCCCGCGCTCTCCACGATCAGGCCGCCGCCCCGGGGGTCGCCCAGGCGGTCGCTCAGGGCATGGCGGGTCAGCCGCTCGGTGATCGGCGAGCGGCAGACGTTGCCGGTGCTGACGTGGAGGATGCGGAAGGAACTGCTCTCGTGCCCCGCTATGCCACGCCCCTCAGGGGCGGTCAATTGGCCACCTCGAGGTCGGGTACGACCTTCCGGAGCTCCTCCGGGGAGAGCGCGCCGGCCCGCAGCAGCACCGGCACCTTGCCCGTGACGTCCACGATCGAGGACGGCACGATGCCGGGCGTCGGGCCGCCGTCGAGGTAGACGGAGACGGAGTCGCCGAGCATGCCCTGGGCCGCGTCGCAGTCCTCCGGGGACGGGTGTCCCGTGAGGTTGGCCGAGGAGACCGCCATCGGGCCGACCTCGGTCAGCAGCTCGATCGCGACCGGGTGCAGCGGCATCCGGATCGCCACGGTGCCCCGGGTGTCGCCGAGGTCCCACTGGAGCGAGGGCTGGTGCTTGGCGACCAGCGTGAGCGCGCCCGGCCAGAAGGCGTCGACGAGCTCCCACGCCTGCTCGGAGAAGTCCGTGACGAGCCCGTGCAGCGTGTTCGGGGAGCCGATGAGGACGGGCGTGGGCATGTTGCGGCCCCGGCCCTTGGCGTCGAGCAGGTCCGAGACCGCCTCCGCGGAGAAGGCGTCCGCACCGATCCCGTACACGGTGTCGGTGGGCAGCACGACCAGCTCGCCGCGGCGCACGGCGGACGCGGCCTCGCGCAGACCGGTCACACGGTCGGTCGCCTCGTTGCAGTCGTATCGCCGAGCCATTTAGCGGGCCTCCTCGTACACAAGCGTGGTCAGGGCAGTGCGGGTCAGAGCGGTGCGGGTGAGGGCGGGGCGGCTCACGGCATCGCCTTGCGGGCGGTCGCGAACCGCGGGCGGTTGTTCAGGTCCGGGTGGTCGGCGGCGTCCGCCCAGCCCGACTCCTCGTTGAAGATCCACGGCACCTGGCCGCCCTGGGTGTCCGCGTGCTCGATCACGACGAGGCCGCCCGGGCGCAGCAGCCGGTGCGCGGTGCGCTCGATCCCGCGGATCGTGTCGAGGCCGTCCTCGCCGGAGAACAGCGCCATCTCCGGGTCGTGGTCGCGGGCCTCGGGAGCGACGTACTCCCACTCGGTGAGCGGGATGTACGGCGGGTTGGAGATGACCAGGTCGACCTGGCCGTCGAGCTCGGGGAGGGCGGTCAGCGCGTCGCCCTGATGGACGGTGACCCGTGAGCCCCGCGCGTTCTTGCGGGTCCACACCAGCGCGTCGTCGGAGAGCTCGACGGCGTGCACGCGCGAGCGCGGCACCTCCTGCGCCATGGCGAGCGCGATGGCGCCCGAGCCGGTGCACAGGTCGACGATCAGCGGCTCGACGACGTCCATGGCGCGCACGGCGTCTATGGCCCACCCGACGACCGACTCGGTCTCGGGCCGGGGCACGAAGACGCCCGGCCCGACCTGGAGCTCCAGATAGCGGAAGAACGCCCGGCCGGTGATGTGCTGGAGCGGCTCGCGGGCCTCGCGGCGGGCGACCGCCTCCCAGTAGCGGGCGTCGAAGTCCACGTCCTTGACGTTGTGCAGCTCCCCCCGCTTGACGCCGTGCACGAACGCGGCGAGCTCCTCCGCGTCGAAACGCGGAGAGGGAACGCCGGCGTCGGCCAGCCGCTGGGTGGCCTGGGCCACCTCGGCAAGCAGCAGGTTCACGCTGGTCCTCCGTGGTACGGGGTGGGGCTTACGGAACTTACGCCGCGGCGAGTTTGGCTGCAGAGTCGGCGTCGACGCAGGCCTGGATCATCGAGTCCAGGTCGCCGTCGAGCACCTGGTCCAAGTTGTACGCCTTGAAGCCGACGCGGTGGTCCGAGATCCGGTTTTCCGGGAAGTTGTACGTCCGGATCTTCTCGGACCGGTCGACGGTACGGACCTGGCTGCGACGGGCGTCGGCGGCCTTGGACTCGGCCTCCTCCTGCGCGGCGGCGAGCAGCCGGGAGCGCAGGATACGCATGGCCTGCTCCTTGTTCTGGAGCTGGCTCTTCTCGTTCTGGCAGGAGGCGACGATGCCGGTCGGCAGGTGCGTGATGCGGACCGCGGAGTCGGTCGTGTTGACGGACTGACCGCCGGGACCGGACGAGCGGTACACGTCGATGCGCAGGTCGTTGGCGTGGATCTCGACGTCGATCTCCTCGGCCTCGGGGGTCACGAGGACACCGGCCGCGGAGGTGTGGATCCGGCCGGCCGACTCGGTGGCGGGCACGCGCTGCACGCGGTGCACCCCGCCCTCGTACTTCAGCCGCGCCCAGACGCCCTGACCGGGCTCGGTCGCGCCGTTGCCGCCCTTGGTCTTCACGGCGACCTGGACGTCCTTGTAGCCGCCGAGCTCGGACTCGGTGGAGTCGATGATCTCGGTCTTCCAGCCCACGCGCTCGGCGTAGCGCAGGTACATCCGCAGCAGGTCGCCGGCGAACAGGGCGGACTCGTCGCCGCCCGCGCCGGCCTTGATCTCCAGGATGACGTCCTTGTCGTCGCTGGGGTCGCGCGGGACGAGCAGCAGCCGCAGCTTGTCGGTCAGCTCCTCGCGCTGCTTCTCCAGCTCCTTGACCTCGGCCGCGAAGTCGGGGTCGTCGTGCATCAGCTCGCGGGCGGTCTCGATGTCGTCACCGTTCTGCTTCCACGAACGGTAGACGGCGACGATCGGGGTCAGCTCGGCGTAACGCTTGTTCAGCTTGCGCGCGTTGGCCTGGTCCGCGTGGACCGAAGGGTCAGCGAGCTTCGTCTCGAGATCGGCGTGCTCACCGATCAGTTCCTCGACCGCCTCGAACATCGGGGGCTCCTGGTTTTCGTACGAACGGGCTGCGGGGACGGCAAAGCGCCGGTCCGGTAGCTCCCGGGGGGAGCGACCAAGGACCGGCGCAGTGACGTGCTACTTCTTGGCCGCAGCCTTGCCGAAGCGGGCCTCGAAGCGGGCGACGCGGCCGCCGGTGTCGAGGATCTTCTGCTTGCCCGTGTAGAACGGGTGGCACTCGGAGCAGACCTCGGCACGGATGGTGCCGTCGGTCAGCGTGCTACGAGTGGTGAACGACGCGCCACAGGTGCAGCTGACCTGGGTCTCGACGTACTCGGGGTGGATCTCGCGCTTCAAGGTGTCTCCTAGTTTCGGGAGGGCTCCGGGTCGCCGTGCGGGATGCACCTGCGTGAACCGGGGCCGACGTACCAGTCTGCCAGGACCGGCCGTATCTCCCAAAACCGGGTCCGTGGTGAAACTATTCCGGGCCGGGTACGGCGCCTGGCGCGGCCGGCCCGGGGGCTATCGCACGACGCCGTCGGCCTTGCCGGTGGCGGCGTCCTCGGTGGCGGCGGCCGGGATCGGCCTGTCGCCCTTGAGCGCCTGCCAGACCTGCTGGGACTGGGCCTGGAGCGGGAGGACGCGGTTCGGGTCGGCGGGGTCGTACCGGACCGGCATCGTGACCATGTGGACGTCCTCGGAGCCGAGCTTGCCGAGCCCCTGGGCGAAGCTCCTCAGTTCGTTGACCGAGTTGAGCTCGGAGTCGGTGGTGATCGCCTTGGTGGCGGTGTCCGCGACGTCGAGGAGCTTCTTCGGGTTGGTGAGGACGCCGATGTCCTTGACCTGGTCCATGAAGGCCTTCATGAACGCCTGTTGGAGCTGGATGCGGCCGAGGTCGCTGCCGTCGCCGACGCTCTTGCGGGTGCGGACCAGGCCGAGCGACTGCTCGCCGTCGAGGGTGTGCGTGCCCGGGGCGAGGTCCAAATGACTCTTGGTGTCCTTGATGGGCGCGGTCGTGGTGATCTCCACGCCGCCGAGCTTGTCGATCAGCTCCTTGAAGCCGGTGAAGTCGACCTCGATGTAGTGGTCCATGCGGATCCCGGACATCGACTCGACGGTCTTCACGGCGCAGGCCGGTCCGCCGACCTCGTACGCGGTGTTGAACATGGCCCGCTTGTCGGCGCGGACGGCGGCGCCGCGCTCGTCGGTGCAGGCGGGGCGGTCGACGAGGGTGTCGCGCGGGATGGAGACGACGCTGGCCTTCTGGTGACCCTCGTAGACGTGGACGACCATCGCGGTGTCCGAGCGGGCGCCGCCCTCGTCCTTGCCGTAGGCGCCGTTGTCGCCGGAGCGGGAGTCGGAGCCGAGCACCAGGATGTCCATCGAGCCGTTGTCGACGTTCTTGGGCCGGTCGGTGCCGAGCTGGGCGTTGATGTCCACGCTCTTCAGGTTGCCGTCGAGCTTGACGTAGGCGTAGCCGAGGCCGGAGCCGCCGACCACGACGATCGCGGCGGCGCTCCAGGCGGCGACGGTCACCGCGCGTCGGCCCTTGGCGGGCTGCTTGCGGCGGCGGCCGCTGCCCCGTATTCGGCCGCCCTTGTTCTGCTCGGTCATCTCGATACCCCAGGTCTATGGTTCACCTTCTGTGACGGCGAAGCACCCGAAAGGGTTGCATACGAACCTGAGAGGTTTCGCAGAGCGACGCTCCACAACGCATCGCGCCCACCGTGCGGGGCACGGTGGGCGCGATGGTTTGTCCAGGTCACGGCAGGGTCACGGCCCCGAGGCCGGTTCCGCGCCGTGTGACTGAGGTCTCGCCTCAGTCGTTGTTCCCGCCAGGAGTCGTCTTCTGGATCTGGAGCAGGAACTCACCGTTCGACTTCGTCTGCTTGAGCTTGTCGAGCAGCAGCTCGATCGCCTGCTGCTGGTCGAGGGCGTGCAGCACACGACGCAGCTTCCAGGTGACGGCGAGCTCGTCGCTGCCGAGCAGGATCTCTTCCTTACGCGTGCCCGAGGCGTCGACGTCGACGGCCGGGAAGATGCGCTTGTCGGCGAGCTTCCGGTCGAGCTTGAGCTCCATGTTGCCGGTGCCCTTGAACTCCTCGAAGATCACCTCGTCCATGCGCGAGCCGGTGTCGACCAGCGCGGTGGCCAGGATGGTCAGCGAGCCGCCGTCCTCGATGTTCCGCGCGGCACCGAAGAAGCGCTTCGGCGGGTAGAGCGCGGTCGAGTCGACACCACCGGACAGGATGCGGCCGGAGGCCGGGGCGGCGAGGTTGTACGCGCGGCCCAGACGGGTGATCGAGTCGAGCAGGACGACCACGTCGTGACCCAGCTCCACGAGGCGCTTGGCGCGCTCGATGGCCAGCTCGGCGACGGTGGTGTGGTCCTCGGCCGGACGGTCGAAGGTCGAGGAGATGACCTCGCCCTTGACCGACCGCTGCATGTCGGTGACCTCTTCCGGACGCTCGTCGACCAGGACGACCATCAGGTGGCACTCGGGGTTGTTGTGGGTGATCGCGTTGGCGATCGCCTGCATGATCATGGTCTTGCCGGTCTTCGGCGGGGCCACGATCAGGCCTCGCTGGCCCTTGCCGATCGGCGACACGAGGTCGATGATCCGCGTGGTCACCACACCCGGGTCGGTCTCCAGACGGAGCCGGTCCTGCGGGTAGAGCGGGGTCAGCTTGTTGAACTCGGGGCGACCGCGGCCGGAGTCGGCGGCCATGCCGTTCGAGGAGTCCAGGCGCACCAGCGCGTTGAACTTCTCGCGGCGCTCGCCCTCCTTCGGCTGGCGCACGGCGCCGGTGACGTGGTCACCCTTGCGCAGGCCGTTCTTGCGGACCTGGGCGAGCGAGACGTACACGTCGTTCGGGCCGGGCAGGTAGCCGGAGGTCCGGATGAACGCGTAGTTGTCGAGGATGTCGAGGATGCCCGCGACGGGGATCAGGACGTCGTCGTCGGCGACCTGCGGCTCGCCGGTCGCGAAGTCCTCACGGCCACGACGGCCACGACGGTCGCGGTAGCGGCCGCGACGGCCACGACGGCCGCCCTCGTCGTCGAAGTCGTCCTGCGGGCCGGTGTTCTGCTGCTGGCCGCCGCCCTGACGCTGCTGACGCTGGCCGCCCTGGCCACCGCCGCCCTGCTGGTCGTCGCCCTTGCCGCCACGCTCGCGGCGGTCGCGCTGACGCTCGCCGCGGTCACGGCGCTCGCCCCGCTCGCCGCGGTCACGGCGGCCGCGGCCCTCGGCGGTGTCGGCGGCGCTCTCGGCCTTGGCCTCGGCGGACGCGTCCGTACGGGACTCGGTTCGGGAGTCCGTCCGGGTGTCGGCCTTGGTGTCGGTCTTGACGGCCTGGGCGGTCTCGCCCTTGGCCTCGCCCTCGGGGCTGCCGGCGGGCGCGGTGGCGCGACGACGGCGGCGCTCACCGGCCGGCTGGTCGTCGGAGGCCGGCTGGCCGGGGATGTCGATCTGCTGCTGGGCGACGGCCTGCTCGGCCTTCTCCGCCTTGGGGGCAGCGGTCTCGGCGGCGCTCTCGGCCGTACGGGCCTTGGAGGTGGCGCGGCGCTTCGGCTTGGTCTCAGCCGTGTCGGCGGCGGCCTTGGCGGGGGCGGACGTACCGCCGCCGGCCTGCGCCTCCTTGATGACCTCGATCAGCTGGCTCTTGCGCATCCGCGCGGTGCCCCTGATGCCGAGGCCGGACGCGACCTGCTGCAGCTCGGCCAGGACCATGCCCTCGAGGCCGGTGCCGGAGCGGCGGCGCCGTGCGGTGGTGCCAGTGGCAGCACCTGCGGCGGGCGCGGAATTGTCGACGGTGTTGTCGGCAGTCACGCCCATCAGATCGGTGGTGTCGCTCACGAAGGGTCCTTCCCTGGAGCGGACGTCGGCCATCTGGCTCGGCGACCGGTTGTGCTGTCCGACAACGGTCCTGGCTTGTGGTCCGTGTCGGGGCGGTGGTCCCGCCGGGTACGGCGGAAGAGAAAAAACGTGCTTGGGTCCGGCCCGAGGCCCCCTGCTCGGCCCTCACACAGGATGAGCGAGGGGTGTCGTGCCGGTTCCGGAGCGTGCTCGAAACTGCTCAGGCAGGCTGCTCAGGCAGTTGGGGAGGCTCCCGGAAGAATCGGTGGTCCCGGATGGGGACACTCAGCACCGCGCCACAAAGGCGCCGGGTGCTGACTTGAGGTTAACACTACCGGCTCCAACAAACATTCCCCCTCTCCCTCACCGGCAATCACGTGTCCCTATGGCGCCAGCGGCAGGACACTCGCTCCGGACACATCGAGGTCGAGCCGGTTCGCGGCCCATCCCTCGCCCGCCAGTCGGGCGACCTTGTCGGCCGACCCGTGTTCGGCCAGCGCGAGCACCGTGGGTCCCGCGCCGGAGATGACCGCGGGGACTCCGTCCGCCCGCAGCCGGTTCACCAGGGCGATGCTCTCCGGCATCGCGGGGGCCCGGTACTCCTGGTGGAGCCGGTCCTCGGTGGCCGAGAGCAGCAGTTCGGGACGGCGGGTGAGCGCCTCCACGAGGAGCGCGGCGCGACCGGCGTTGGCGGCGGCGTCGACGTGCGGGACGGTGCGCGGCAGCAGGCCGCGGGCGGTCTCGGTCAGTACGGGCTTCCCGGGGACGAAAACCACCGGAACGATGGAATCGGAGGGGTCCATCCTGATCGCCCGCGCGGCGCCGGACTCGGTCCAGGCGAGCGTGAAGCCGCCGAGCAGACAGGCGGCGACATTGTCGGGGTGTCCCTCGATCTCGGTGGCGAGTTCGAGGAGGGCCGCCTCGTCGAGGCGGCTGTCGCCGCCTATCGTCACGGCGCGGGCGGCGACGATGCCGGCGCAGATGGCGGCGGAGGAGGAGCCGAGGCCGCGGCCGTGCGGGATGCGGTTGGCACAGACGACCTCGAGACCGCGCGGCTGTCCGCCGAGCAGGTCGAAGGCGGTACGCAGGGAGCGTACGAGCAGGTGGCTCTCGTCGCGCGGGAGCGTGTCGGCGCCCTCTCCGGCGATGTCGATGTGCAGCCCGGAGTCGGCGACCCGGACGACGACGTCGTCGTAGAGACCCAGCGACAGGCCGAAGGCGTCGAAGCCCGGACCGAGGTTGGCGCTGGTGGCGGGAACGCGCACCCTTACGGCGGCGGCGCGGAACGCGGGACCGGCCATCGCTCGATGACTCTCCTTGACTTGCGACTACGGGTTTTCAAGAGAAGTACACGGAAACCCGGGGGCCGCTTCTGCCTCGGGGGCGACAACGGCAACGACACCGCGCATATGCAACGGGGCGGGTTCGGTACAGCCTATCGAAGGAAGGTTCTGTGGCGACATAGGGCGCACAGGAGGCGCACGATGCGTGTCGCAAGCCTTCCTGTGCGCCTATGTACGTTCCTGATCGGGTTTCACCCCGATGGGAACCCCCGGGCGAGGGGGTCGGATCAGGCCAGGCCGAGGCGCTCGGCCGCGGCGGCCGCGTCGACCGGGACGGTGACCGGCTGCGGCGCGCCGGCGACGGCCCAGTCGGGGTCCTTCAGGCCGTTGCCGGTGACGGTGCAGACGATCCGCTGCCCCGGGTCGACCTTGCCCTGCTCGGCGGCCTTCAGCAGACCGGCGACGGACGCGGCGGAGGCGGGCTCGACGAAGACGCCCTCCTGCGCGGCCAACAGGCGGTAGGCGCGCAGGATCTCACGGTCCGTCACCTCGTCGATGAAGCCGCCCGACTCGTCGCGCGCGGCGATCGCGTAGTCCCACGAGGCCGGGTTGCCGATACGGATCGCGGTGGCGATCGTCGACGGGTCCTTGACGATCTCGCCGCGCACGAGCGGCGCGGAGCCGGAGGCCTGGAAGCCCCACATGCGCGGGGTGCGGGCGGCGAGGCCGTCGGCCGCGTACTCCCGGTACCCCTTCCAGTACGCCGTGATGTTGCCGGCGTTGCCGACGGGCAGGACGTGGATGTCGGGGGCGTCGCCCAGCATGTCCACGATCTCGAAGGCGGCGGTCTTCTGACCCTCGATACGGACCGGGTTGACGGAATTGACCAGCGCGACCGGGTAGTTGTCGGAGAGCGCGCGGGCCAGGTCGAGGCAGTCGTCGAAGTTGCCGTCGACCTGGAGGATCTTCGCGCCGTGCACGAGGGCCTGGCCCATCTTGCCGAGCGCGATCTTGCCCTGCGGGACGAGGACGGCGGACACCATGCCGGCGCGTACCGCGTAAGCCGCCGCGGACGCCGAGGTGTTGCCGGTGGAGGCGCAGATGACGGCCTGCGCGCCCTCCTCCTTGGCCTTGGAGATGGCCATCGTCATGCCGCGGTCCTTGAAGGAACCGGTGGGGTTGGCGCCCTCGACCTTGAGGTGCACCTCGCAGCCCGTGCGCTCGGAGAGGACCTGAGCGGGAACGAGCGGCGTGCCGCCCTCACGGAGCGTGACGACCGGCGTCGTGCCCGTGACCGGAAGACGGTCCCGGTACTCCTCGATGATGCCGCGCCACTGGTGGGTGCCCTTGCTGGTCATGGGTCCTTACTCCCCTTCAACACGCATGATGCTGGCGACACCGCGCACGGTGTCGAGCTTGCGCAGCGCCTCGACGGTCCCGGAGAGGGCGGCGTCGGGCGCGCGGTGGGTGACGACGACGAGGGAGGCCTCGCCGTCCTTGCCCTGCTGGCGCACCGTATCGATCGATACGCCGTGCTCGGCGAAGACCGTCGCGACCTGGGCGAGTACGCCAGGCTTGTCGGCCACGTCGAGGCTGATGTGGTACCGCGTCACCACGTCGCCCATGGGGCTCACGGGCAGCTGGGTGTACGCGGACTCCCCGGGGCCGGTGGCCCCGTCGAGCTTGTTGCGGCACACGGCGACCAGGTCGCCGAGGACGGCGGAGGCCGTCGGGGCGCCGCCGGCGCCGGGGCCGTAGAACATGAGCTGCCCGGCGGCCTCGGCCTCGACGAAGACCGCGTTGTAGGCCTCGCGGACGGAGGCGAGCGGGTGGCTCAGCGGGATCATCGCGGGGTGCACGCGCGCGGTGACGGACTCGCCGTCGGCGGCCCGCTCGCAGATCGCGAGCAGCTTGATGGTGCAGCCCATCTGCTTGGCCGAGGCGAAGTCGGCGGCGGTGACCTCGGTCATGCCCTCGCGGTAGACGTCGTCGAGACGTACGCGGGTGTGGAAGGCGATCCCGGCCAGGATGGCGGCCTTGGCGGCGGCGTCGAAGCCTTCGACGTCGGCGGTCGGGTCGGCTTCGGCGTACCCGAGCGCGGTGGCCTCGTCGAGGGCCTCGCTGTACCCGGCACCGTTCGAGTCCATCCGGTCGAGGATGAAGTTGGTGGTCCCGTTGACGATGCCCATGACGCGGTTGATCTTGTCGCCGGCGAGGGATTCGCGCAGCGGCCTGATCAGGGGAATCGCCCCGGCGACGGCGGCCTCGTAGTAGAGGTCCTCGCCGTGCTCCTCGGCGGCGGCGTAGAGGCTCGCGCCGTCCTGGGCGATGAGCGCCTTGTTGGCCGAGACGACGGAGGCGCCGTGCTCGAAGGCGGTGGTGATGAGCGTACGGGCGGGCTCGACGCCGCCGATGACCTCGACGACGACGTCGATGTCGCCCCGTTTGACCAGGGCGGTGGCGTCGGTGGTGATCAGCTCGGCGGGGATGCCCGCGCGGACCTTGTCGGGCCGGCGGACCGCGACGCCGGCGAGCTCGACCGGGGCGCCGATGCGCGCGGCGAGGTCGTCGGCGTGCGTCGTCATGATGCGCGCCACCTCTGAGCCGACCACTCCACAGCCCAGCAGCGCCACCTTCAGCGGACGCGTACGCATCATCCGACCTCGTTTCTCGTACTACTTCGTATCTCTACGGTGGGACCAGTCTCACTCACCGGACGAGGGTTTCTGTCCCTCGTCCGGATCCTGAGATATCTCGGGGGTTTGGGGTGCCCCTCCATAAAACCAGCATCACCCGACGTCGAGACGCAGGAGATCTTCCTCCGTCTCACGCCGGACGATGACGCGCGCCTCGCCGTCGCGGACGGCGACGACGGGCGGGCGGAGGGCGTGGTTGTAGTTGCTCGCCATGGACCGGCAGTACGCGCCGGTGGCCGGGACGGCGACCAGGTCGCCGGGCGCGATGTCGGCGGGCAGGAACGCGTCCCGTACGACGATGTCGCCGCTCTCGCAGTGCTTGCCGACGACGCGGACGAGCATCGGCGCCGCGTCGCTGACGCGCGAGACGAGGGCGACGCTGTACTCGGCGTCGTACAGCGCGGTGCGGATGTTGTCCGACATGCCGCCGTCGACGGAGACGTACGTACGCAGCCCTTCGAGGGGCTTGACGGTGCCGACCTCGTACAGCGTGAAGGCGGTCGGCCCGACGATGGCGCGGCCGGGCTCGACGGAGATGCGCGGGGTGGCGAGCCGGGCCGCGTCGCACTCGCGGGCGACGATCTCCTTGAGGGCCTTGGCGATGTGGTGGGGCTCGCGGGGGTCGTCGTCGGAGGTGTACGCGATGCCGAGGCCGCCACCGAGGTCGATCTCGGGGAGCTCGACGCCGTGCTCGTCGCGCACCTCGGCGAGCAGCTGGACCACACGCCTGGCGGAGACCTCGAAACCAGCCATGTCGAAGATCTGGGACCCGATGTGGGAGTGGATCCCGATGAGCTCGAGCCCGTCGAGGCTCAGCGCCCGGCGCACGGCCTCGGCGGCCTGCCCGCCGGCGAGGGCGATGCCGAACTTCTGGTCCTCGTGCGCGGTGGCGATGAACTCGTGGGTGTGCGCCTCGACGCCGACGGTCACCCGGATCTGGACGCGCTGGCGGACGCCGAGGGACTGGGCGACGTGGGCGACGCGGACGATCTCCTGGAAGGAGTCGAGCACGATCCGCCCGACGCCGACCTCGACGGCACGCCGGATCTCCTCCTCGGACTTGTTGTTCCCGTGGTAGGCGATGCGCTCGGCGGGCATGCCGGCGGAGAGGGCGGTGGAGAGCTCGCCGGCGGAGCAGACGTCGAGGTTGAGCCCCTCCTCGGTCAGCCAGCGGACGACGGCGCGGGAGAGGAAGGCCTTCCCGGCGTAGAACACGTCCGCCTCCTGGCCGAAGGCGTCGGCCCAGGCGCGGCAGCGGGCGCGGAAGTCGGCCTCGTCGAGGAAGTAGGCGGGGGTCCCGAACTCCTCGGCGAGCGCGGTCACGCTGAGCCCGCCGACGGTCGCCTGTCCTTCGTCGTTACGGCTCACGGTCCGAGCCCAGACCTTGGGATCGAGCGCGTTGAGATCGGCCGGCGGGGCGCTGTAGTGCCCTTCGGGGAGGACATCGGCGTGACGGGGCCCGGCGGGGTGGGCGGAACGGCTCATGTCTGCATCTTTCAAATCTGGTCGGGTGCGCTGATGCCGAGCAGGGAGAGGCCACCGGCGAGCACCACCCCGGCGGCTTCGGCGAGCGCGAGCCGGGAACGGTGGGCGGCCGAGGGTTTCTCGTCGCCGAGGGGCAGGACGGTGTGCTGGAAGTCGAGCAGCGCGTCGGCGACGACTT
Organism: Streptomyces sp. NPDC090127; assembly: GCF_044746945.1. NCBI lineage: Bacteria > Bacillati > Actinomycetota > Actinomycetes > Kitasatosporales > Streptomycetaceae > Streptomyces > Streptomyces sp. NPDC090127. The sequence goes on from NZ_JBIVDE010000001.1 coordinate 414,885, forward strand.
CGAGGTGCCGGGCGACCCGGTCGGGGGCGCGATGGCGGGCGGCGACCGCGAGCACGGCGGGGTGATCGCCGAGGGCACGGAGGAGGGGGTCGCCGAGGGGGTGGGGCGGGGTGTCGGCCGGGGGCTGGGGAGCGGGGTCGACCGAGGGGCCGGCCGGGGCCTCGGCCTGGGGAGCGGGGGGCGTCTGGGCCGGGAGCTCGGGCGGGGGCCCGGCCGGGTAGTCGGCCGGCGTCGCGGTGGGGGCTTCGGCCTGGTGGGCGCGGGGTTGCGGCGGCCGGCTTCCGAACCCCAACCGCGCGGCGTTCCGGGTCAGGCCGCGCGCGCGGGCGTGGGCGTACCGGACGCGGAAGAGGGGGTTGCTCTCGTGCTGCCGCAGGAGCAGGTCGTCGAGGGGGGCCCGATCGTGTGCGGCGGCGCAGAGCAGCCCCCAGCGGGCGGCGTCGCGCCCGAAACGCCGGAGGAGTTCGGTGGCGGTGTACGGGACGGGGAGCGGGGCGATGTCGGTGGCCAGGCGGCCCCGGGCGTCCTGTGCCTCGATCCGTACGCCGAGGTCGGCCCAGGCGGGGTCGGCGGCGTCCTCGCACGCGGTGCGCACGGCGTACCCCTGGCTCACCAGGATGCGCCGCACGGCGTCGGCGGTGACGGCGGCCCGGACGTCGGCGCGGTGGACGGGCTGGGCGACGTCACCGGTGGGCGCCAGGCGGCCGTACCGGTCGCCGCGCCGAAGGATCTCGCGCACGAGGTCGTGCCGGGCGTCGCGGCGCAGGGTGAAGTTGAGGAAACCGGGCCCGGTGATGTCGACGGCGGCGATCCCGGGGCTCGGGTGGAGCCGGTCGCGGAGGATCGCGGCGACGTCGAGGGGCGGCCGGTGGGCGGCGCGGGCGAGGGTGAGGGCGACGTTGCTGGCGTAGTCACCAAGGCCGCCGGGGCGAGGCCGCTCGACCCGGACGACGTCGGGCACCTGGTCGCCGGCGACCGTCAGCGCACCGTCATCGACCGCGCTGCGCACGGCGCGCAGCACGGTGAGGGAGAGGTCCGCGGGGGTCACGGGACAAGCGTAGGGGAGAAGGGGGGTCGGAACGCGAACCGGTTTCGCGATGCGGTCACCGCGGCCACTGGGGAGTGCCCGGAAAGTATGGCGGTCAGCCCGCAGGGCGTCGCGAGCCAGGCCAGACTTTCCGGACACGACCTAAGGGCAGGTGCCGGCGCGTCCGACCCCGTGTCTGCCATCGACCCCCGACGGCCCCTCCTGTCCGCCACGCCGCTGCCCGGGCTCCCGCCCGTCGCGGTGCATGAGCTTGCGTACGACGCGTACGAGCTCGGCCGGTTCGAAGGGCTTGGCGAGGAACGCGTCGACGCCGACGGCGACGCCGCTGTCCGTCTCGTACTGGGTGCAGGCACTGACGATGGCGACCGGCAGATGACGGGTACGCGGATCGGACCGCAGTCTCTCGGCGGTACGCAACCCGTCCAGCCGGGGCATGACGACGTCGAGGGTGACGACATCAGGCTGGACCTGATGCACGACATCCAGACACTCGGCACCATCGGCCGCGGTCACGACCTCGAAGCCCTCAAGCTCGAGATTGACCCTGATCAACTGCCGGATCACCCGGTTGTCATCGACAACGAGCACCCGACCGGACATGCCTGACACACCACGAGAGTAGGTCGCGGGGAGTGGCTGCGTCCGGGTTTTGCCCACTTCCGACCCGTGAGGGGGAACGAGGGCCCGGTGACGCCACGGAAATACCTGTTCACAGCCACGGCTCGGATGCTGGTAGGGTTCTACCCGTCGCCGCCGAACGCGGCGGACGCCCCCGTAGCTCAGGGGATAGAGCAACGGCCTCCGGAGCCGTGTGCGCAGGTTCGAATCCTGCCGGGGGCACTTCGCAGGAAGTGCCAAAAGACCCCGTGATCAGCGGAAACGCTGAATGCGGGGTCTTGTTGTGTGTGCAGGCGGGTGCAGCGCTGAGCGGCCGTATGTCGAGGTCTGTGGACGAGACGTGGACGGGATCTTGATGCATCGCCGCAGGTGAGAACGCGGAGGTGGCGACTGCCTAACATCGCCATGCGGCCAGCGAGCAGGGACGTCATGGATGCCGTCGATGCAGGCAATGCCGTCGCTCCGCAAAAGGCCACTCCTGCGAGGAAAGGATCTCAGGCGGAGCGGAGGAGACCGGCGTACGGACACGCGTGCGTCGGCAACTCGCTTGCGGCCTATGCCTGTTCGTCTGACCAAACGCCGAACTGGCAAGGTTCGCATCGTTAGACTCCCTCGCGACGGCGGCCAGCGACGGAGCATACGGAGGATATGGATGAGCGCGAGCGGGACCCGCACTTGCTCTTGGTGCGGCGAGGGAGGGCACGACAGGCGGTCGTGCGACGTCTCCCCCAACGCTGGGAAGTGCAGCGTGTGTGACTACCGCGGGCATGACAAGCGCAACTGCCCGCGCAAGTGAGGAAGCATCACCGCAGCTAAGGCTCGCAGCGAAGAAGGCCCCAGACGATATGCCTGGGGCCTTAGTGATGGGACGGAACGGCTTACTCGTATTCGCGGAGTAGTTCCTCGATGCGCCGGTTGGCGACGTCCTGACGACCATCGAGGCACTTCGCGTAGCGGGTCAGCAGCACCTCGACGCTGTTGCCGGCGCGCTCGGCCACCTCGGTGGGATCGACGCCCGCGTTGAGCCAAGTCGACAGCGCCGAGTGGCGAAGGTCGTACGGCCGGCTCGCAAGCGGAGAGGCCGCGGTGGCCGGCGGAAGCGCGAGGAACCGGGCTTCCTGCCACACACGGTAGTAGGTGGAAGACGGAACCACAGAGCCCTTCTCGCTGAAGAACAGGCGCCCGTCGGCCGCCGTTCCGAAGGTGCTCAGATGCTCGCGTAAGACGGCGACGAGGTGGGGCGGGATTGGCACCCGGCGGACGTCCTCGGTCGGTCGATTCTTCAACCCGCGGTCATCGTGGGTCTCCCCCGAGTCGGTCCACCGCCGACCCACGGAGGGGCGTGTCCGATGAAGCACAGCGGAGCCCCAACCTCGCCCGGGAAGAACCAAGTCGGTTTCGACCAGGCCGACCGCTTCAGCCGGCCGAAGGCCACCGAAGTACATGGCGGCAAAGAAGCCGACGAGTCGACGACCACGGGCACGCTGATACCCACCCACGTATGAGACAGCCGCCAGGAGGTTGCGAGCCTGCTCGGGATTGGCGACAACTCGAGGGTCGACCTGGTTGGACACCTTCGGCTTCTGCCAGCGAATGGCCGCGATCGGATTCTCACGCAGCTCCCCAAGGTCCACCGCGTAGCTCGCTGCATTCACAAGCGTTCGACGCTTGCGCCTCACGGTTTCCGCTGCCGCCGCAGTTCCGTCGAGCTTGAGTTTCAGAGCGTCGAGCACCGCCCGGGCGATGGCGGGTTCGGCCAGATCGGCGAGCGGCCGGGAAGCCTTGGACACCCAGTGAAGGACGTTGCGCACTTCGTCGGGTACCTCTCGACCATCTGGGCCCGGCATCACGAAGGCCCAGTTGCGCAGCGCTCGACGGATCAGCTCATCAGCCGGTCGGCCAGGGTGCTCAGTGAGAAGTTCCACTGTCACGCAGTGAGCGATTCGTTGATGCCGTCGCGCGTATTGGGGGCGGCATGTGGCCACTTCATCGCGAGGTACCTAAGAGCGAAGTCGTACCACGATACGACCGACTTCTTGTCCTCCATCGACCCCGGGAGACCGGACTCCGTGTCGAACTCCTCGCCATCCCTCATCGCGCGCATGAGCTTCGTACGGTAGTGATCGGCAAGCGCCTTGGTGCGGAAGGAATCCGAGAAGACGTCCCCCGCGACTGACCAGCGGACACCGTACGAAGGTGTCTTGGTATCACGCTTGCGGACACCCCACACCTTCACCGTGAGGGACTTCACGCCGCCACCTCCAGCCGCCGAAGCCACGAGGCGAAGTCGCTCCGCCAGACTCGGAGCTCTCCATTGGGGAGCTTGAACGCGGCCGGCCCCTGACCCAGCTCGCGCCAGCGGTAGAAGGTTCGCCGGGACACCCCGCCCAGCTCGGCGAGGATCTGCGGCACGGTCATGAGTTCGTCACGCCGACGGTCCACAGCGGGGCTCCTTTCGAGTGGTCGTACGACGCGTTCGCGAGACGTTGCATGCCATGGGCTAGGAGGTGCTCCGCGGACGTCCAGCCAGTGCCGGCGAAGCGCCAGTGGGAGAGGACCAGGACGGTGTCCGGGTCGGGCAGCGGGTGGCCCGCCTCGGCGGCACGTTCGCGCGTGAGCGCTTCGTTGTGGTCGGCGCGTTCCTTGCGGAGGGCGCCGAGGGTGACGGAGTAGGCGCGAGACTTGGTGGAGAAGTGGCCGCGGAAGCCGAGCATGTGGGCCCACCTGCGCAGACGCAGGTCTTCCAGCTCGGGACGCCCGCCGAGGCGCCAACAGGTGAGGATCATCCGGCGGGCGTGGTCGGTGACCTTGGTGCCGATCAGGTCCGTGACCGGGTTGCGGTGGGGCGGCCCAGGGTTCCGGCGGTCTCGGCGCCCTTGGTGGCGTACTTGGCAATGTACGCGGCGACGGCACGGCTGGAGAGTTCCGAGGTGCCCGTGAAGTCGGCGGAGCGGATGGGCCGGATGTCGAGCTGTTCGCCGAACCGAAAAGCGTGCGGACGGCCATCGAGGACCGGGCCGGGAGCCTCGGCGAGGCGGGCCGCCGAGCGGATCGCGTCGGTGAGGAGTCCGGCCGTCGCCCAGGCCGGTGGGGCGTCCTCGGCGCCGTCCGGGCCGTCCAGGCGGATCACGGCGTGGAAGTGGACGGCACCTCGCCGCTGATACTCGGCGACCTTGGCGTACGAGACCTTGAGGCAGTCGCGTAACGCGGAGCGGGCGACGCCGGCGCGGGAGGCGAGCTGCTGGCGCAGGTAGGTGGCGAACCGGCTCCAGAGCGCACCGGCGTGCGCGTTCCACAGGACGGCGGCGCGGTAGTCGTACCGCTCCGGGTCGAGCGGGGTACCCAGCACGGCATCCCCCTCCGGGTGGAATCGGCCGCAGCGGCACCGGCCACCGGCGGGCCGGTTGTGGACGGGACCGAAGGAAGGGGCGGTGAAGGTGGCGAAGACACGTGGGTGACCGGAGACGGCCGGACCGATGCCCTTGCCGCCGCTCAGCCCGGCGGTGACGAGGTGGAACGTGTCCCTGCGGTACGTCTCGGCGCAGGAGGCGCACCGGGTGACCCGGCGGTTGTTGCAGCGGATGAGGAGCTGACCGGCGGGAAGGCCACGACCGGTGATCTCACGGACGATCTCACCCGTGGCGGTCTGGACGTCGAGCCGGTGGCCCTCCATCCGTACCGGCCTCTCGCAGCCGCCGAGGCGCTGGATCTGCCGGGCGTAGCCGCCGAGATCACCGTGCCGGGCGAGGCTTGCCAGCTGGTGGATGGCTCCGGTCGGAGCCGTGGGACGCATGTGCGGGTTCCTCCTGACGTGGTCGGCTGTTCGGGATGGGACGTCCGGACCCTCACCTGTCGAGGGGGCTAGACAGTGAGGGCGGACCGGACGGACAGAGCCGGAGAATCAGCGCTGGTGGTGGAGAACGGAACGAGTGACGACGGCGCAGACGGCTACGGAGGCGGCCGTGACAGCAACGGCGAGGAGCATGGAGACCAGCACGACGCCGACCACCAGGACCGCGGCGGTGCCGGCGCCGACGACAGCGAGCGCAGCACCGGGGGTGAATCGGCCGGCCAGGCGGCCCGCGGGCACCGGAGTCGGCTGAGCTCGGGCGGCCGGGACGACGCCGGTTGGCTCGACGGGGGCGGTGAGGGGGGAGACCAGGCCGGTCGGCTGGGGCATGGTCGGGACCTTCGGACGGAACATGAACGGGGCTCCTTCCACGGCTACTTGACGAGGGAGTTGACGAGGGGGGCGAACAGGCTGTCTGCGAGGAGGTAGCCGCCGAGCAGCAGGGCAGCGACGAGCCACCAGGGCGGGCGGATGAGCTTGATGCCCAGGACCCCGACACAGAGCAGGGCGAGCCACAGCGGAACGTTCATGGCGGTGATCTCCTGTCAGGCGGAGCAGCGGTGGGTGCGAGCGGCCAGCTCGGCGGCGGCACGGCTGTCGTACTCGGCGGAGAAGTCGCAGCGGGGTGCGGTGCAGGCGGCCAGGTGGCGGTTCCTGCCGCGCTCAACGTAGGAGGCGACGTTCACGGGGCCGATCCGGCGGACGTTGCGGAAGCGCCGGTGCATGGTGGTGCTCCTCTCAGATGTGGGCGGCTACGGACGCGGTCATGGACGGGGGCAGGCCGAGACGGGCTCGTAAGGCATCGGGGTCGGCGGGGCGGCCGGTGGCCGAGCGGTGTTCCTCGGCCAGGGCCCGGACGCGGTCGACGAGGGCGGGCGGCAGGGCGACGGCGGGAGCCGGGGGCGGGGAGCTGACCTGTACGGCGGTGGCCGGCTTGGGGGCGGCCTCGGATTCGGCGGACGCTGCCGCAAGTGCGTCCCGGTCGGGTGCGTCGACGGCGGCCGGGTCGGGGCTCGGCTCCAAAGCCGCGTCCGCCGCCGCCATGGACGGAATCGCGGCCGTCTTCTCGCCGCGCGGCGCGTGGGCCAGGAGCGTGCCGCCGAAGAAGGCGACAGCAGGCCAGCCCGCGACCACGACGCGGAGTGAGTCGGGAACGTGCTCCAGGTCGAGGAGGCCGGCGGTGGCGACGTTGGCACCGAGCGACGCCGCCAGGGCTACCAGGAACCACAGCCGCGGTACCCCGGCAGCCTGCCCGGCCCGCTGCGCTTGGCGCATCCGACGCCAGGCCGCGACCAGCAGCAGGTCGACGCTGACGGGATAGGCCCACGCCTTCCACCCGCTCTGCCCGGCCGCGGCAGCGAGGTCGTGCAGGTGGGAGAAGGAGAGCGCACCCGCGATGACGGCTTGCACGATCACGGGGTCCACACGGGCCAAGGAGACTCGCATCGGCTCGGATTCCTTCCGGTTTCAGGCATGGGCGGGGTACGGACATGGCGCGAGGCGGTCACCCCGGCCGTGCGGGAGTGACGCGGCTACTCGGTCACCGGGCGAGCGGCGGGCGCGGTGGAGGCCGGAGAGGACGGCCCGGCGGACTCTGCGGCGACGACGGGCCGGAAGGAGTCGAGTCGGGGCAGTTCCGGTGCAAGGTCGGATGTGGCACGGCAGACGGCCGCCGCGTCGTCCAGGGTGAGACGAGGTGAGCGCACGCGGGACCAGCCGCCGGAGGAATCGCCGACGATCGCGACGCCGGGTCGTTCGGCCGGGATGGACGTGGCGGCCAGTGCGGCTTCGGGAGAGATGTCGGCCAGCGCCATGTTCGCCGAGGACTCGTCGTTGACCCGGTGGCAGACGCGGCCGGTCAGCTGGGCACGCAGCATGGTGGCGCCTTTGCCGAGTTCGGAGCCGAAGCGCTGCCCACACACCTCCAGGTAGATGCCGGCGGCGCGGCCGAGCTGGGCGAGGCGGATGAGCTTGGTGACCATGGCGTCCCTCCGCTTTTCGTCGTCCTTGTTGGCGGCAAGAAAGAGTTCCGCGACCTCGTCCACGACGACCACCACCGGCACCGGCCGTACAGCTTCCGGCAGCCCCCACACGTCCGAGGTGAGCACGGCATCCGGACCGACCCCGCCGCCGAGGCCGATGAGCCGGAAGCGAGCCTCCATCTCGTCCAGCAGCACGTCGAGGAGATCGTTCGCCCGGTCCGGAGTGTCGGCGAGCGCGGACAACCGGGCCGCGAACGGCGCCAGCTCGACGCCCCATTTGCAGTCGATGCCGACGAGCACGACCGGCTGCCGGGCCAGGCCGCACACCAGGTTGCGCAGGTAGACGGATTTGCCAGACTGTGTGGCACCCAGAATCAGCTCGTGAGGCACCGTCCGGAAGTCTCGTACGTGCCACTGGCCGTCCTCCCGCAGGGCCAGCGGCAGGCGGAGCGGATCGGTCACCAGGTGACGCCGAGCGGGCCGTACCTCGGCGAGCACGTCCCAGCCGACCAGCCGCAGTTCGAGGCGCCCCGGCTTCGTGGGCCGCACGTGGACGGCATGAGCACCCCAGGCGTGCCGTAGCCGGTCGGCCGAGGCGGCGAAGTCCTCGGGTGCCTGCCCGGCCGCCATGCGCAGCCGCATCACGAGCCCGGACCCGGTCGGCCGCGGTAACGACCGGCGAGGCGGTACGGGAGCCGCCTGCCGACCCACCATTCGGGCCGTGGCCCGGCGGATGGCAGAGGCCGGAACCGTCAGGCCGCAGGCGTCCATCGTCGTCCGGTACGAGACGAGCACCCGTAACGCGACGACCGGGTACCCGACGAGCCACCAGAACAGGACCGGCACCCGTCGGCGAACCACCAGCAGCACGACCGCGACCGCCAGGGCAGGGAGCAGCACCCGGATTGTGTCGGACATAGCGATCAACCCTGGACCGAGGCCGAGGCGTTGACCATGACCGCGTCCGCCCGGTAGGCGATGCCGTGACGGGTGCGCCCGCCGAACTCGCTGTCCCAGGGCCGTGCGACCAGGCCCGACAGGACGACCGGGGCACCCATGACCAGGCCCTCGCCGATGCCCTGTTCGGGAACGGTGACCTTGACCATGTCCGAGCCGCCGGCCGCGATGAAGACCAGTTCCAGGACCATGAGCCGCTGGTTGGTCACGGGGGTCGACGGCAACCTCGCCGGCCTGCCGGTCCCTCACCTTGACCTCGGGCAGCTTCGTGACGAGCAGCGTCGCGGCTGAGGTGTCCACGGGAATAACTCGCATTGTCTGTACCTCGCTTGGCTGTTGGCACCTTTGCAGTCCGGCGCCATCCGATCTGGATACCCCCCCTAGACAGCAAAGGGAGTAAACCGCCCCGACTGTCTAGGGGGGTTGACGGTAAAGGTAGCCGACGACCCATCAACTGTCTAGGGGGGTATACGACGACGGTTCAGAGCTGGCGCGAGTCGCTACGGCAGGGCCCAGTACAGGACGGTCGCGTCGTCGTGCGCCTTGCCGCGCGGCCAGCGCCGACCCTCAGGGTCACCGTCCTCGGCCTCACGCACACGGCGGATCAGCTCATCCGGACCGGATGATGCCACGAGGGTCAACGTCTCTCGCCAGTCGGCGAGTTCGAAGCGGTCGACCAAACGCGTGGCGCCGTCGCTCAGCAGGGTGGCGGAGGCCAGGGAGGCCACTGACACCACCCCGGTGAAGGCGTGTGCGGCTGCCTCCGGGTCGGGGCCGGCGATCCAGAAGCCGTCCGGCCGGTTGCGGAGGCCGGTCAGGACGTCGCGGTACTCGGCGAGCGCGGCGGAGTGCGCGGGTGAGCCGGTGGGCAACTGGTCGACCGGGCCGCGCAGCCGCTTGCCGACCTCGTCCAGGCGACGGTCTGTCACCACCCTCACTCCCCCGTCGCTGTGGCCGAGAAGAAGGGAGGAGTCACCGAGGACGAGGTACTCCAGGACTTCCCCGGCGATTCGCGCGGCGACGACCGTACTGGTCGGACTGGCCGGGTGCGCCAGATCGCAACTGTCTGCGTGCAGGGACCGGACGACGCCGATCGAGTCGGCCAGACAATCGGCCAGCGGCCGGGCAGGCTCCGCCGTGATGCTGCGGAGCAGCAGGCTGCCCAGCGTCCCGGAGAACCAGGCGACACCATGCCGGCACCCGGTCTCGGCCTCGCCTACGCCGGCGCCGTCGAGGAGCACGGCGGCTCCGGGAGCGGCGGCGGCGAAGTCCTCGTTCTCGCGTTCCGGGTCGGCGGGCAGCGTGGCGAGGGCAACCCTCACGCCGTCGTCTCCTCGTCGTGCCGGTAGAGCGGGCAGAGCAGTTCCGCGGACAAAGGTTCGCTGGTGTCAGGGTCGTACTCGACACCTACGAGCGTGGAGAAGCGGTGATCGCCCACCTGCCCCCACAGCGTGTTCAGGTCGTTGGCGAGCAGCTGCACGACGCCAAGGGAGCCTTGTGTGTGGATGCCGGCGATGGCGAGCAGCGAGCCTTCGCCGTCAGGGCGTGACAGCCTGCCGAGGTATCCGACGTCGTACGGCTGGGCCGGGTCGCTGTCCTGCCCCGACCGGTACACAGTGCCGGTCCGACGGTCCACCACCGTCCAGGGCCCGTCTTCGGCTTCCTCCCAGCTCAGCACCGGGTCCTGCGCGTACGTGTCCCACATTTCCTGGGACATGCGCGGTCCGCAGACGACGACCAGGCCGTCACGGTCGAGGTCGATCGCCCCGCTCACCGGTACGTGCTCCGAGGTGACGTCGATCCCGTACGACCGGGCCAGGTCCTCCAGCCTCTTGCCGGAACTGACGTCATCCACGGCGACGACCGTCCGACCCCGTTCGTCGTCTCGCCGCAGCGGGGTGGCGATGGTGACGGCACCCCGGCCGAGGAAGGCCCCTTCAGGGGCAGGCCCGGTGTGCCGGATCTGGTGGATCCGCCCGCGGCTCAGTCCGGCCTTGGTGGCGATCTGCGCGTACGACAGCCCTTGAGCGTGGAGGTCCTGCACCACTCGCCGGCGGAGGCGAGCCAGCTCCGTCACCTCTTGCTGCGCGTCGGCCAACCGTGTCGTGACCTCGCGCAGGAGCAGGTACGGATCATCGATCGACATGATCCGTCGCAACTCGTCCGACATGACCTCACCTCCAAGCAGTAGCCAGGAGTCTAGGGCCCTAGACGGAAGGGGCGGGAGGCGCCGTCCCGTACGAACACCGACCACGTAGAACAGGCTCCGCCTCCGAGGTACACCCCGAGGGCTCATCTACGGCCACCCGTACCGCGACCGCCGACCCTGGTCGAGCGTCGCGGGATCACACACCCTCCCGCGCCAGGTCGGCCCAGACGGAGCGCCTGTCGGGCCAGTTCTCCACTCCCCAGTCCTTGGCGCAACCCGCGATCAGCAGGAGGCCGCGGCCGCCCTCCTCTTGGTCGGTCACGTCACAGAGATGCGGCTCGCGGTCGCCGCCCTGGTCGATCACTTCGATCCGCACGAGATCGTCCTCGAAGCCGACGACCACGAGGAACCACCCGCCGAGCGCTCCGCTCAGCGAGTGCCGTACGGCATTGGTCGCCAGCTCACTTACGACCAGGACGGCATCGTCGACGGAGGCGTGGCCGGCGACGAGGGAGGCGACGAAGTGACGGGCTTGGGCCACTTCTCCGGCTACACCAGGGAAGGCACGGCACCACTCGGTACGCATGGAAGACTCCTTGTCGGCGTCTAGGGGGCTAGACATCACAAGGAAAGAGTATTCCTGCCCGGCGAGTCGATCCAGGCATCTTGAGGAATTATTCCTCTACGGATGAGATAGGCGCCCCAGATCGCGGAAGTCCTTCATCACCCGCAACAGGAGTTCCCTCGCCTCACCGCCGAAGACGGCCGCGTGCTCGAAGCGGCCGAACGTCTCTTCGTACTCGGCCACCTCGCCAGGCTCGCCCGAGACGCGCTCACTGTCGAACGTCTCGATCACCACGGATCGCTGATCGCACAGAGTGAATCCGTGCCGCGGCAGAAGCGGCACCGGCCGGCACCAAGGGATGACCCCGAGGCGGACCGTACTCAGGCTTTCGACGGCCAGAAGTCGGTCGAGCTGAGCAAGCATCAGCTCCGGGCTCCCCGGCCACGTCCGCAGGACGGCTTCCGTGATCACGAAGACCGACTCGCGCCCCGGCTCGTACAACAGGCTCTGACGTTCGACACGATCGGCGACAGCACGGCCAACTGCGTCCGGCGCCGCATCGGGTGCACTGGCGAAGACGTGACGGGCGTACTCCGCGCTCTGGAGCATGGCCGGCAGAACCACACACTGAAACGACCGCACCAAGCGAGCGGACCGCACAGCTTCATCGACGATCGCGCCGGACTGCGAGGCATCGCCGGCTGCCCGATCCGAGGAGTCCGCGGCGGCTTCGACCGCAACCAGGAGGTCACGCACTTCGCGGGCGGTCGCATCATCAAGGCCAAGAGCGCCGCACAACCGGTCCAGCACATCGAGGCTCGGAACCATGCGCCCGTTCTCGACCTTGGACACGGTCGGCTGCCCAACCCCAGCCCGCTGCGCCAGCACGGCACCTGTCATGCCAACCCCGGTACGCAGCCCCCGAAGGCGCATCCCGAGCACCTTCATCCGCTGCTGCCGCTCACTCCCCATACCCAGGGTTCTACACCACCGGTCCGGCAGGGACCGGGCGAGCGAGCCTCAATGATCACCTGAGACACAGAGCGTGATTCAAATTTTCTCTACTGGTTCAAGGCACTCGCCGCGCACGGCGCGGCGCGTGCGGCCCGTCGTCCGGGCCGCCGCTCCTGTCTTCGCCCCGCTCCGGCCCGGCCGCCGGCCGCACGCCTGACGGCTCGGGTTGATGGGTGGTGAACCCCTCTGTGGCTGGGGCGGTCGGCTCCACGGCTTTAGGCAGCCACTTTGGGGCGAGCCTCTAAGATCATGGCCCCAACGTCGTGCTTTACCGGGCAGGTCCGCAGACTGCCCGACGCGCCGGAAGCTTACGGGGCCATGATCACTCGCCCCAAAGCAGCTCCAGCCCAAAGCCGCTCCACCGACCGCGTGGTCCCGCTACCGTTCTGCGAACAGCGGCGCATCCAAGGGGCGGGGTCATGGAACACATCACAGCAACATTCATCGTCAAGCTGATGGATCACCCCACGTCAGAGCCCGATGAAGTCTGGATCCTCAGTGTCGACAGCTTCGAGATGGCTACCGAAGAAGTGATCAAGGAACTTCAGGCTTTGACGTGGCTTCCCGATGCCGAGTACCCGCTCATGAGCCACATCAGCGTGCGGCACGGGATCACTAACTGGGGTGCCTCCTCAACGTTCGCCGAATTCGTCCTGGAGATGGGTGCTGGCGGCCTCGGTGGAGTGGAGGCTGTAGCAGTCACAGCGGCCATCAGATCCCTCTACGGTAAGTTTCGAGGCCGTTCGCAGGGGGATCACTGGGGCGACATGATCCCTGAAGACACCGCCGCTGCGGAGGCGAAGAGGCGCATCGCCGCCCAATACGAGGTTGAGGCTGAAACCCTCACTCTGTCTCGCTCGGAAACTGATGCGGCGAACAAGACCTTCGATTTCACCTTTACCCATTCCGACGGCAGGTCATTTGGTGCCCAGGTGGGAGTCCTCAGAGACTCGCCCACCTGCATGCGCATATGGCGGCAAGCAACCAGCGACTGAGTACGCCTTGCCAGTCACTTTCCAGATCGGTCGGCGAACACCGACCAACGCCGGACATTCCCACCTCTGGAGGGGTGCGTCCAAGAGGGCGTTTGACCTAATCGAAAGCTTATGAGCGCAGGGGCGATCGGTGATTCCCAAGCTCAGAGCGCGGATTTCCCTCCGACCATGCAGCGAAGCAGACGTCCCCTGAATGCTGGCCGGCGGTCCCCGACGTAGCAACACGGGTCTCACAGGAGAGAAACACCCTTGAACGAGCAGACCTTCGCCGACATGGCTAGCGAACTCATGCGCTCCGCACTTGATTCCTGGCGAACGGGCAACCGCCGTTTCGCCGTCTTCCATGCTGGGCTGGGATGCGAGCACGCCCTCAAGGCCCTCCTGGCGCACCGCAGTCCCCTGCTGGTGGCCGACAGTCAGACGGACCAGGCGCTGCGATTCCGCGCTCTTGGCCTGGATGACAAGGACGGCGTCAAGCCATTGACCGAGGCGCGCACCATCAGCATGGAACGCGCCTTCAAGGACGCCACAATCTTTATGCAAGGGCGAATGCCGATCACCAAGCAGCAGTTCGACCCGCTCGTACAGTCCCGTAATGGACTAACTCACTTGGCGTGGTACAACACGAAGGTCACGAAGCAGGCCGTCACCGCCGGCATTGCCGTAGCCGAAGCTGTCCGCGCTGAACTCGAGATTCCGCCTGCCGCCTTCTGGGGTGACTACGAGACAGTATTTAACGACCTGGCCAGGGTAACTGCGATGCCCACCCCGGTCGCACCGATACCCACTCTGGAAGCCGCTGCCGAATCGCTTGCACAACAGGAAATGGAACATGCCCGCCGCGCAGTGACCACCGCAGCTATCGTCGCCCAGGACACGGTTAATTTCGGGTCCGCCAATCGATCCAGCGAAGAGCAGCTGGCCGCCGGTCAGGCCTCTGGCCGCACCGCCTTGTGGACCGCGCTCCAGACCACCGGAATGCGCGCCCAGGACCAGACGACCGCACTACTCGAAGCACACTGCATCCTCCCGCTCGCCCCTAGCTCTGATCAAATGAACGGGCAAAGCCCCGCTGTGTACGTTCGGGCACATGATGCTGTCGTTGTGAAAGCCCTTGTCTCCTCCTCGGTCTACAAGGCCTTCGCTGATGCCTGCGAGGAACACGAAGTCCTACGGGAGGCTTTGCCCAGCATCCTGAGCCGCAAGGGCCACACCGTCTTCCGCCCAAACCAGTGCGAAGACTTCTTGTACTGGGTGGAGTGTCATGCGTGCGAGAAGCTCGCGAACGTATACGGGCGCACAGTGCAGGACTTCTGCGGCTGCGACGACCCCAGCGTCTGGGAATTCATCGGCGGCGAGTGCCCTGACCACCCTGGCAGCATGATCAGCACTGATCAGGCAGAGCTGTACCACTGCCCCACCTGCTCCTTCACACTCACCCACGAAGACGAACTCAAGGAAGTCGGCATCCCCCTCTTCCTCGAACGAAACGCGTAGTTCGACGCTGCGGTGCAGAACCTCTTCCGCGTGCCAGCTGCGGGGAACCCGCCAGCTCCAGGGGCGGCCGGTGAAGACGGCGGACGTACTCGCGCCCGCAGCGCTGTGCGAGTCTGCCCCTGTCGCTGCTACCGGTTGCGCCGCCCTTCAGCCGCTTCCTCAAATGAAATACGGCGCACCTCTTCCGCGTACTCCCACGCCTCCTTGTAGCGCAGGTAGCGGCCATTTGGCTCCGGTAGTGCCACGTCGCAACGACGCCAAGCGAACACGCACTCAAGCAAGTGATGGATCGTCCCCTGCATGAGCCACTCGCGACTTCGTCGGTAGGGGCCGAGCTCGACCCACTCCCAATCATGAATCCAACCCAGACCATCGGTGAGCAACGTTCGTAATTGCTCATCTCGCACTTCGAGCGCGGCAACGCGCGCTGGCTCCAGATATTCCAGCAGTTCCTGCGCCCAAGATTGTTCAGCGGCGAGGAGCTGGTCGTACTCAGCCGAGGCGTAGTCATTCAATGCAGAGTCAGGCGGCATCTTTCGCACGTGGCCTAAAAGCGCAGTGAGTGCATGGGCGTTCGCTGCGACGGTGGCAATCCGCCCCGTCTCCTCTCGCACTAGGCGGGCGTCCTCAAGCTGTTGCTTCTGTGCCTGATGAGTCGAGAGGTATGAAGTTGCGGCGCCCACGAGTACGCCCACCAACCCTGTGAGAGGTGTAAGCCAGTCCATCCACTCAGTGTTGCCGACGCCTCACCGCGGCGAGAGGAGAACGGAACAGGACGCCTCAGCAGAGTAGCTCCAGCGGCTACCCCGCGAGCACGTCGCATTGAGGGGCAGTCAGCCGTACATTGCGTTCCTATCTGGTGGTGCCGCGCGTGCCAGATCTGTGCCAGGTCGAGCGGTCAGCCACGGTCACTGGAGGGCCACCGAGGTGGTAGCGCCCGTCGGCAGCCGTCGCAGCACGCAGGCTCGCTGAGCTGGGATGACGGCTGGGAGGTCGCTGCCAGGCGGTCGGGGCAGCAGAGCAGCACCCTTGAGCCTGCCCCGGAAGACCCGTCCGATCGAACTCCTAGAGCGGTGGTGGCCGGACCATTCGCCGTCCAAGGAAGGGTCGCCTCCCTGTGGAGGAGGGCCCAGAAGGCTGCGTGAAGCTCTTACGCAGCCATCCGTGTGACATTTAGGCAATCGACACTGGGCGGTGAGTCGCGTCCCAGGCCAGCGACCGGACAACACAAGCGGATGAAGGGCAGTGCTGCCACCTGCTCCTGGTGCCGTCCGGCCCGGCAAGATGCAGAATGCTCAGTCCGACTCAGAGAGCATCTTGGAGACGGGTAGGAAGCAGTGCCCTGTCTCGCTCGCGTGCCGCTTCTTGCGGCGCATCAGCTCGTCCAGGCGAACGCGTTGGTCAAGCACAGCCATGAAGTCGCCCCCATCCATCGTGATGAACGGCGTACTGAGGCTGTAGACAGCCAGGGCGTCCGAAGTGAAGTTACTCATGCTGACGTAGAGGCCCAGGGTGTTCTTGCCCTTGCGCTCAATGTTGCTTTTGAAGACGTCCAGCTCGCGGCGCCCGATGGCCTCCTTCCACCACTTGGCTTCGAGGACGTAGTGGTCAGTGTCGAAGGAGAAGGCACCATCGATCTGCTCATGCTCCAAGCTGTATGCCGCCCGCGGCTCCAGGTCGTACAGGGCGAAGAGCTCATTGAGGAAGTCCTCGAAGTCCCTCCCCCGCTGCTGCGGGTTGGCAGCCGAGTGCATCACGATGAACCGTTGCTTCAGCTCCTCATGAGCCTGGGCAAACGCTCGACCGTCCTGGGCCTGCTTGGCGCTCTCCGCGATGGCGACCGCGTGTGCCTCATGCTCCGCGATGACCTCACGCTGCTTCGCAGTCCAACGCCTCAACTCCGCTACAGCCGCAGTAGCTTTGGCAACCTTCTCCTCCGCATCTTGCTGAGAAGCCAGGTTAGGGAAGGTCTCCAGGTCGGCGATATCGAGCATGAGGGCGACTGTCAGGTCGAGGTACCGGGCTTCATTGGCTTGTAGCAGGTTGACCAACTGACCGGAGACTTCCCGTTTCGTGGACGACGGGAAGCTCAGCTGCGCCAGGAGCTCGCTGTGGTCCTTCAGCATTGCCCGGACGTACAGCTCAAAAGGGTCCTTGTTCCAGTAGATCGTGGTCAACGCCTCGACCAGTGCGGTGTATGCGGCCGGCCGGATGGCCTTACTGCGGTTGTTGGGCTGCGGCAACGTTCCCCTCCCCCTTACGCACAATGACCGACCCATCACGGTACCGCGCGATCAGTCGATGACCAGCCTGTATGACAGGGTTTGATCCGGGAGAGCTTCTACCCTGCGCCGGCGCCGCAGTGATCTTGGTCAGGCTGACATACACACGTGTCATCGAGGCACCGGACGCAGCACCCATGCCCGCCTCAGCACGTACCCCCGATCCATCAGGAACCCTGCCGGGCCACGCTCGATCGGACTTACCGAGGGATCCTCAAACTGGGTGTGCCCGAGGAACTTCCCAGCCTTCGTCGGCAAACTGAGCTCCTCGTCCGCCGGGGCGGGGAACGATGAGCACCATGACGAGCGATGACGACAGGGAAGCAGCGAAGCGCTTGGCTGGTCAGGCGAACGAAGTAGGGCGGGTGTCTGGGCAGAGGCACTGGCGCAAGATGTTGCGGCGGGTGAGCCGCGGCCGGCTTGGGCGGCGGAGTGGATGGACGAGCGTTCCAGAGTTAGACACCCCATGGCAGGACACGATCTCCGCTGAGCGGGGCGACGACTGGCGTCAGCGGGCAGCCAACCTGGATGGTGACTTCGCGTTCAGCGTCGACTATCAGGTCTGCCAGCGCTGTCGGCTTGGGTGGGTCGAGCAGCCCTACACGCTGCCGGAGTATCAGAGATGCGGTCTGGCTTCCGCCGGCCTCGCCGCGCTGCGGATCGAGCTTCCAGGCTTGTCATGGCACACCCTGGGTGGGCACCTACGCGATTCCAAGGGATTCTGGGCAGCCATAGGAGCCGACGTACCCGGTGGGTATCAGCAGCGCGGCCCCTGTGCCCACGTCACCACCGGGTGACGTCCTACAACGCCTGCCGCGAGGTGCGGCCTATTCGTGGACCGACAGGGCTTGGAATGCCACTCGTAGGTCGCTGACCTGCGGAGACTCGTGGGACGCACGGGGCCTCCGGAGCCGTGTGCGCAGGTTCGAATCCTGCCGGGGGCACTCCAGCTCAGACAGCGTGATCAACCCGCTGACCTGCTGAAGTGCCGAAGATGAAGGGCCGGACTCAATCTCACTGAGTCCGGCCCTTTGTCGTTGTCTGGCACTGGTCGTGCGTGAGTGGTGCGTGGATCACGCTCGCCGCGCAGCCGGCCCATGCCACGCATCTGCGTCAATGCCGAACCCCGGTGACAGAGTTGCCCATGAAGGGTCAGGATCTCCCCATGGCGCACCAGCAGGTTGAACCGTACGTGTGGCCCCGATGGCTTGGCAGGCCGGAGGCGGGGCTTCGGTTGGTCTACCTCGACCTGAACCACTGGATCAGCCTCGCCAAGGCCGCCACGGGCCACAAGGACGGGGACCGATACCGCGAGGCACTCAAAGTGGTGCGCGCTGCCGCGACTTCAGGTACCACCGTCTTCCCGCTGTCGTCGACCCACTACATGGAGATGTCCAACATCAAGGACCCCAGGCAGCGGGCCGACATCGCGATGGTCATGGAGGAGCTGTCAGGTTTCAGAACAATCCTTTCGCGAACCATCATTATGCGATTCGAGCTGGAAGAGGCCCTGCAGGACTACCCGCAAGTCCGGGGGCCACAGATGCAGCGCGTTCCACTGCTCAACTTCGGCGTGGGCCCCTCCCTGGGAATTCGCGGCGGGCTACAGATCCGTTCTTCTGACGGCACTGACGTCACAGCAACCACTCGGCAAAAGTGGCCCGGCGGCCCCTCAGCATTCGACGCCTGGAAAAGGGACGCCGAGCTGTATGCAGAGAGAGCTATCCTGCGTGGTCCTTCAGACGAAGAGGTCCCTGCACTGAAGGCCCGCGGATGGGACCCAACCGTGGCCCGCACGACCGCCGAGAAACGAGCGGAACAGGAACGCGATCAAGGACGCCGCTTGGATGCCGACCCTCGGTGGCGTAAGGGCCGCCTCCGCGACGTAGTGTCGGCACGCTACTTGCTGATTGAGTTGCGCAACGCCCTCAATGAGTCTCTTGGGGCCCGAGGAATCCAGATCGAGGACGCTTTCCCAAACAGGGAGTCCGCTCGACACTTTGTGGCGAAAATGCCGAGTGCGGACGTGGACGTCACCCTCACCACTGCCGCACACAGGAATCGCGACAAGAGTTGGAAAGTAAACGACATCTTCGATATCGACGCACTCAGTATCGCTGCCCCCTATTGCGATGTCGTAGCGACAGAGCGCCACGCATCCAGCGTCCTGAATGCGGCGAAAATCCCGGGCAAGGCTGGAACAAGAATTGTGCCCACCCTTTCAGATCTCGTCACGATCCTCAATGAGACATCATGAGAGCCGCCGAGCGTAGCCAGACCAGGACCCCGTTATGCACTTCGCCCGGGTGCGGTCATCTACCAGTCCATGGACTCCTCGATCTTGCGGTTGTTTAGCTGCTCGTGCCCGTCGATGCACCCTTCATATCGTCGGTGGATAACCTCGGGTGAGTTGCCCGCCCGTCGTGCCACCTCAGCAACCGGGACACCAGCATTCAACCAATTTGTGATGCAGGTGTGCCGCAAGTCGTACGGCCCGTGCGCCAGTGGGGAATTGACCTTGTCTGGTGGGAGAGCCACAGGACGAGCTTCCTGCCAGGCCCTCCAGTAGCTGGACGTCCCGAGGACACCACCGCGCTCGTTCGCGAAGAGTCGGCCATCCCTCGCCGTGCCGTACTCCGCTATGGGGCCCCCATCCGGTGTCGGGCAGGTAGCAGTCCTTCTCTATGAGCCCGACCGCTTCGGCCGGCCGCATCGCCGCGTAGAGCTTGATGGAGGATCAGGGCCTCTGCGCGACCGGATTCATCGCGTCAGGGCATGCCACCCCAGGTCCGAAAGGACCAGGTCGAGGACCGCTTCGCGTGCCCTCGCAATCCCACTTCTTGGCGGGCTGGAGGGCCGGCGCCATGGGACCCGGCGCTGCCGTCGGCCCTTGCCGAACAGGGCGTCCGCGCCACGCTCGTTCAGGTGACGGAGAAGCATGAGGGCGGCCGCCGAGGGCTGCTGCCCCTGCAGGCAGACCAGAGCGGGCCCCGCATCACGGAGGGGGCCGAAGATCTCTGGCTGACTTCCGCCATGCCGGAGGCGGCCATCGGGGAGCCAGGGGCGGCGCGCCCCTGGCCTTGCTCAGTCGTTCTTTCCGCAGAGCACCCTGTGGTACTCGACGTGCTCCGGTTCGATCCGATGCCGGGGGTGGAATCGCAGCTCGTACAGGAACTCGTCGTCCCTGGTACGGCGCACCTTCCATTCCGGATCTATGTAGATGGCGAGCCGATCGAACTGCCTGTGGTGGTTGGGGCACAGACACAGCATGTTGCTGAGCTGATCGGGACCGTCGTGCGGACTGCCGATGCCCTGGATGTGGGCGGCTTCGCTGTAGTGGCCGAAGAGGTCCTCCAACGGCTCCGAGCAGACCTGGCAGGTGTCCTGGTGCCACCGCTTGACCTGCCTGATCAACTCCGGGTTCCGTTCGGGGCGCATCCCCTTGGTCAGGCGGCGCTTCACCGGTCCGGCGACGCCTTCGGCCACATCGGTGGTGTCGTCCACGGGCTCCTCGATGTGCCCGCTGGCGCTGAGATAGCCGCCCAGCCCGACGCGATCAAGAACGAGTGGTCGAACCGCAGTCGGGAAGTACATCGAACTCAGCACCTTGACCGCCTCGGCCCGGATGCGTGCCTTACGCAGCCGGCGTGCGGCTTCGCTCACGAACCCTGCCTTGGCTCCCGCCATGCGAAGAGCCCCGGGGCCCGGATCCTTGATGCCGTCCGCGACACCGTGCACCTCCCAGACGCCGCTGCTGCGCAGGCGGGAGAACGGGTAATGAGGAGTCACCTGGGAGCCTTCGCCTCCGAACTCCGCGAGCAGAGCGCCGACCTCGCGCTCGAACACGTCCCAGGGCGCGAGCCTTTCCTCGCCGGCTGCCACGCGGCCGATGGACCAGAGCAGCGCCAGCGGCTTGTGCGGGGAGGGGCCATCCTGCGCGGTGTGCGTCCGCAGGGTGCGGAAGGCATGGAGGAGCGCTTGCCTCTCCAGCTTGGACTGCGGCTCGGTCTTCGGCTTCCGGGGTGCGGGCACCACGCCGGCCGTGGTCGGCGAGGACCACGGCGCACCGTGCTCGTTGATGAAGGCGAGGCGCCTCTCGGCGGATTCCAGGCGCAGACCACGCAACGCGCCGTTGATCCCGAAGGCAGCCAGCGCAGGCCTCGCGTCAACGTCGAATTCGACCACGTCTCCGAGAGCGATCATGTGCTCCCAGGTGGCGCCGTCCTCCTCGTCCTTGCCCCAGAGCGCTTCGGCGAGATGCGTGTTCCAGAACTTCGCCGTGATCGTGGCTCTCGCGATGAACTTCCACTGGTTGTAGAAGAGCACTTCGTCACCGACCCGGCAGCCCAGCAGCGCTCGCCCCTTGGCGTTCCCCTCGGACGCGGCAGGGGTCGCACCCCAGAACCGTGCGGCAGTGCCCTCCGGGAAGAGCTCTGTCAGCTTTGCCGCTTCCCCGCCCAGAACGTCCGCATAGTCCGCGAGCTTCACACCTACCTGGACCGTGTGCCGGAAGTGCGCGCGCCCGCCCTTCCGGATGCCTCGAGGCTGCAACAGCCACTGGATTCCGCCTGTTGCGGCCGCTCCCCCGTCGTACCGCCCCGCCCCGTTGATCGTCATGATGACGAGACTAATCGGGCGCGCTGACAACATCACCGGACTTGATCGATTCCTGCCAAATAGGAGTCAGGGAGGCCGATGCCGTCGCGGCGTCTGCCCGGTATCCACGTCTCGCCTTACTCTGCAGCGCGACCGGCCGCCCTCCAGTCGACGTCGCCGCTCTTCTCGATCCCCCATAGCGCAGGGTCGGCCACCCGGAGACGTCTGCGAAGGGCGCGAACTGGACGATCAGCTTCTCTTGAAGAACTCGACCTCCGCGACGGCTATGTGGCGGCCCTTCGAGAAGCCCGCTGTTTCGCGGGGGGTGAGTTGGATCGAGACGACGTCGCTGTAGCCCGTCTGGATCGTCTGGGGGCCTGGTTTGTCGGCCAGGGTGACGGTCTTTCTGTGGATCCTGCCGTCCGACGACGTCACCACCAGGTCCGCCTTCGTCGGGCGGGCCTGGTTGCGGAAGGTCTCCGGTTTCTTCGAGACGCCCGTGTGGATCACCACCGCCACCAGGCGGAACGGCGAGCGGAAGGTGAACGTCATCGAGTCGTCGAGTGCCGGCGCGCCCCAGTACGTGTTGCTCAGGCCGTCCGTCGCCAGTGCCGCCCCGTGGCCGGGTGCCGAGGCGTCGGCCGCGACCGACGTCGGGGTCGTCGGGGTCGCCTTGCCCAGCTTGTCGCGTACGTCCTCGTACACCCAGCGGCCCGCCGGGATCAGGAAGTAGCCGCCCACCACCAGGCCCACGAGGACCAGGACGATGATCAGGCGGCGCAGGAACTGCCCGGAGCCCGCCCGCACCTTGCGGCGGAACGGCCACACCGTTCGCCACCAGGGCAGGGGCGCCACCGGCGCCGCCTGGCTGAGCGGGGTCGCACACCGGCGGCAGAAGCGGCGGCCCCGGGCGTTCCGTGTGCCGCAGGACGGGCACGGCAGGCCGTCCTGCGGCTCCTCCGACGCCGTCGGCCGCACCTTCGGGCGCTGCGCCACCGGTTTCGCCGGCTGCACCGCCCCCACCGGGGATCGTTCCTCCGGGTCTTCCGCCGTCGGCTGTGGCGTCGGTCGCGGCAGGGGGCGTGGCGCCGTGGGGGTGCGGGGCGTGGGGGGCGTCGGTGGGGGCGTGGGGGGCGCCGTCGGCCTCGGTGGGGGCGTGGGCGGGTGGGCGCGCCTGCGCTCCGGCTCCTCCTCGGCGTTGTCCGGCTCCGTCTCCTGCGGGAGTGGGACCCGGACGTCGGGCAGTGCGTTCGCCGGGAGGTCCGGCAGTGCGTCCGTGGGGAGTTCCGACGTGAATCCCCTCAGCAAACCCCTCAGGAAGCCCGGCTGCGCCTCCTCCGGGAGCTCCCTCCGGAGGTCCGCAGGGACGTCCGGAGGTGCGTCCAGCGGGGCGTTCAGCGGTGTGTTCGGCGACGCGGCCAGGAGGGTGTTGAGGGGGGTGCTCGGGGGGAGTTCCGGGGGGGCCGGTGGGGGTGGTGGGCGGTGGTCGCCGCGTTCGGACGGAGGCTCGGAGGGGGCCTCGCGGGTTTCCCTCCGGGGGGACGTGGGGCTGCTGGGCGTCGGCTCGTCCGACCAGCCCACGTACGCGCCGCAGTTGCCGCAGAAGTCGTCCGTCGCGCCGTTCACCGTGCCGCAGTCGGGGCAGGTGCGCATGGGTCAGCTCCCTTCCTCGGGTGGGCCGGGGAGGATCTCCACCCGGCAGGTGAGGTGGACCGGGCAGGAGGACATGACCACCTCCAGGACCTGGTGTGCCGTGATCGTCCGGGAGTCCGTCGGCCAGGCCCTGACCAGGAGTTCGCCCGCCGGGGCCGGGGGGAGCTCCGAGTCCGGGGTGTTCGACCAGGTCGCTCCACCGCCGTCGACGATCTCCGCCTCCGCCCCCAGGCAGAGCCGCAGACGCTCCACCAGGCCTCGGCGGGTGCCGCGCCAGCGGTGGAGTTCCATCGCCCGGGCCACCACCGTGCGGGCCAGCTCCTCCGGCCACTCCTCGTCCAGGTCCACCCCGACCCAGGTCGCGAGCCAGTGCAGGAAGTCCGGGGGTGTCAGAGCCGGGTCGAAGTACGCCGGGAGGTTGTCCAGCGTCGACAGGACCGGGGCCAGGACCGTGTCCAGGC
This sequence comes from Streptomyces sp. NPDC090127, assembly GCF_044746945.1. Lineage (NCBI taxonomy): Bacteria > Bacillati > Actinomycetota > Actinomycetes > Kitasatosporales > Streptomycetaceae > Streptomyces > Streptomyces sp. NPDC090127. Next base: position 438,552 of record NZ_JBIVDE010000001.1, read on the forward strand.
CCGCCGTGAAGCGTTGCGCGAGGTCGTCGTCCGCGTACAGGGCCGGCAGCAGGGCGCCGATCGGGTGGCGGCTCGGCAGGCCGGGGATCGCCGCTCTGGTCACGCGCCGCCGCCCAGGTCCCCGGGGGCCACGACCACCTGGTGCTGGTACGAGAAGACCAGGGCGTTGCGCGCCACGTCGATCCGCTCCACCGGGGTGCCCCGGCGGCCGGTCACCGGGTCGGCCGGGAAGAGCCGGACCTCCTCCACCAGGGCGTTGCGCGCGGCCCGTTGGAGGACCGCGAAGACCTCGCCGTACTGGACGGGCCTGCCGAAGGGCCAGCCCCTGCCGTCCGCCCCGCCGTGCAGCGGGTTCAGGTGGCGGAACAGCGCGTCCAGCGCGGCCTCCCGCACCCGGTCCACGTCCTGGGGCTCGGCGATCATCCGGGCGACCACCGTGACGCCCTGGTAGGCCGGCGGTTCCACGACCAGGCGCGTGCCGACCAGGCGGCGCTCGTCCAGCGTCGCCGTGATCGCCGACAGGACCTGGTCGGACGGGATCAGCTGCTCGAAGCGGAGGCGGTCGTCGCCCTCGTCCGCCACCGCGTCCGGGACGATCAGCACCCGTACCGCGCCGCCCTCCCCCGCCACGGCCGGCAGGCAGCGGACCCGCTTCACCGAGGGGGCCGCCTCCCGGGCGATGAACTCGTAGTCCTGGGCGGTCACCGCCCGGTCCCGTACCCGCAGCACGTGCGGGGCCCGTACCTTCGCGTTGTCGACGGTCTCGCCGTCCACCCCGCCGCGCGCCGCCTCCCGGTTCTCGACCCGGGCGATGTACGGGACGGAGCTGCGCAGCACCGAGATCGCGCCGCGCGCCACGTTGCCGGCCGCGCCGCCGCCCGTGCGGTAGCGCGGGACCCGCACCTGCGCGCCCTGGTCGGGGACCGCGCCGTAGGTGCGCAGGGTGCCGTCCGGTTCCCGCAGCGCGGGCGGGAAGGTGAACTCGCCCGTCGTGGCGTCGACGACCACGTGCCGGTCGGCCGGGGACGAGTCGCCGAAGTGGGCGACGGGGGTCCAGGTCTGCCAGCCGTCGGCCGAGGAGACCTCCACCACCGGCGGTTCGCCGTCGAGCAGGAGCGGCGGGCGGGGCAGCCGGAACCGCTGGCCGGCCACCCCGTCGGAGGCGCCCAGCAGGGTGTCGTGGACGGCCTCCGCGTGCTCCACCGTCATCGTGCCGCCGACGGTGAACACCTCCGCCTCGCGGACGGTCGGCGACTCCGAGTAGAACGGCTGGCCCTTCTCCGGGGCGATGACCCGGCAGCGCAGCCAGCCGGCCCGGTGGCCCGCGACCACGGAGGCGGTGTGCCCCGCCGGTACGTACACGATGATCTCGCCCGGCCGGTTGAGGCCGCCCGTGGTGTCCGGGCCCGTCTCGCACCGCACCCAGCGGGCGCCGTCCCAGGCCTCCCACACGAGCGGCGGCTGCCGGGGGTCGACGCCGACGCCCTCGACCTGGCTGTCGAGGCGGACGGCGACGATGCAGTGCGGCACGGCCGTCGGCAGGCCGAACAGCAGCGCGTCGCCGGGGGCCGGGGAGGCCTGGAAGCAGGGGATGTCCCGGCCCTCGCCGAGCGCGGTCGTCCGGTCGGTCTGCTCGCCGCCCGCCCAGGCGGTCACCAGGCGCACGAGGGAGCTGGGCACGATGGGCAGGTCGGCGACGGTGCCGAACACCACCGCGTCCTCCGTCTCGCTCCGTACGGTCGCCACCTCGATGCCCGCGCGCAGCATCACCGTGTCGGGCTGGGGCGCGGACAGCCAGAAGTCGACCTCCGCCGTCGCCGCCGTCGGCGGGAAGAGCGTGACGCCCAACAGGTCGAGGAAGGCCATGTAGTTCTTGTCCGGCACCCGGTTCAGCCGGTAGAGCAGCTGGTCGACCATGTACGCGAAGGTCTCGATCAGGGTGACCCCGGGGTCCGACACGTTGTGGTCGGTCCACTCGGGTGTCCGCTGCTGCACGTACCGCTTCGCCTCGTCGACCAGTTGCTGGAACCGTCGGTCGTCCAGGTGGGGTGAGGGCAGGGCCATCAGCGTCCTCCTGCCTCGTCGGAGCCCTCGGTGGAGGGGATGGAGTAGAAGGGGAAGACGAGGTTCCGCAGGTCGTTGGTGGACCGCACGGTGTACCGGACGTCGATGTAGAAGGTGCCCTCGTCGACGGCGTCGAACGCGACGACCACGTCCTCCACCTCGATCCTCGGCTCCCAGCGTTCCAGCGCGATCCGGACCTCGTGGCCGATCCGGCCGGCGGTCTCGCCGTCGCCGGGCGCGAAGACGTAGTCGTGGATCCCGCAGCCGAACTCGGGGCGCATCGGGCGCTCGCCCGGCGCGGTGCCGAGGACCAGCCGGATGGCCTCCTCGATCTCCCGGTCGCGCTCGACCATGCCGATGCCGCCGGTCGGGCTCACCCGGAGGGGGAAGCCCCAGCCCCGGCCGATGAACTGCTCGCTCACACCGGCCCCCCGATGACGACGTTGAACGCACCGGTCACGATCTGCGCCCCGCAGGTCGTCTGGTCCCGTGCGCAGGCCGCGGGCAGCCCGCCGATCAGTACCGCTCCGGTCACGGCGACGCGCGGGTTCGGCATGATCACGTTCCCCGGGCCGAGGTAGGCGTGCGCCGCACAGGCGTGCAGGCTTCCGGTCACCGCGGCCGGCTTGCCGCCGATGAGCACGGTGGGGACCATGACGGCGCCGGGCGGCGGGGTGCCGATGACACCGCCGTGGGCCGTGGGGTCTCCGACGCGGGCTGCGGGAGGCATTCGCTTTCTCCTTGCTGAGGGTGGCGCGGTCGTGGTGGGTGGGGGCCGCGGTGGGAGCGGGACGTGCTTCGTACGGGCGGGTGATCGCGGGACGTGCTTCGTACGGGCGGGTGATCGCGGTCGCTGTCACGTCAGTTGAGGCGGATCATCCTTGCCTTGATCGTCGCCAGCAGTCCGCCGTCGACCGTGACCCCCGTCTTGCCGTTGATGTTCACCGACCTGCCGTTCAGGTCGATCGTCCCCGTGCCCGCGTCGAGCGTGATGCCCCGCGGCGTCAGCGTCACCGAGCTCAACGCCCGTCTGCCGCCCGGTCCGAACACCGTGAGCTCGATCTGGTGGAGGCGTTCGTCGAGCTTCACCTCGAGTCGTTTGTCGCCACTGGCCAGGCGTACCCCGGACGTGCCGCGAGGGGTGTCGAGCAGTTCGAGGCGGTGGCCCGAACGGGAGACCAGCGAGCGGCGTTGGACCTTGCCGCTCGTCCTGTCGACCAGCGGGACGTCGTGCGGGGACGGCTTGTCCACGCCGTTGTAGAGGCCGCCGAGGACGTACGGGCTGTCGAGGAGGCCCTGCTCGAAGCCGACGAGCACCTCGTCGTTGACCTCCGGGCTGAACACCCCTCCCCCGCCCTGGCCGCCCCACTGGACGGTCCGTACCCAGTCCGTCACGTACGTCGCGTCGAGCCAGGGGAACCGCAGCTTCACCCAGCCGCGCTGGCCGCCGCCCGTCTCGCGGATGTCGGTGACCACGCCGATCGCCAGACCCGGCATGCGCGGCCCGCGCGCGGGCGCGTTCCCGCCGGTGGCGAGGCCGGTGACCGAGCGGTCGGGCGAGGAGCTGACGACGACGGTCGTGCGGTAGCCGCCCTGCGGCTCCAGGACGTGGTGGGCCGAGGTCGCCGTGTACCGCCCGGAGAACTCCTTGCCCACGTTGCCCAGGGCGACCGGCTTGCCGGCCCGCAGCTTGGGGTTGCCCTCGGCGACGGCCTCGATCTCACCGAACCCGGCGCTCACCGACGCGGCGACCGAACCGGCCACGGCCGTCGTCTCCGCCTGCGTACGGTACGGGGTGTCGGTGACCGTGACCTTGGCGGACGGGCCGAACTTCGACGCCACCGAGGGGCTCATGCCGGGGGTGACGGTGGTGGAGCGGACGGCCGGCCGGGTGGCCACCAGCGGGGTCTTGGTGGTGACGTTCCAACCGCGCACCTCGACGTTGCCCGCCCCGTCGGCGCCCGTCAGGACGGCCCGCAGGGCCAGCAGGTTGCGGCCGTACTCCAGGACCATCGGGCTGCGGGTCGCCGGAGTGGACGGGGCGGGGGCCGACGCGGCCGGCGTCGGCTTGACGAACTGGAGCAGCCCCTTCTCGTCGACCCGCACATGGGCGCCGCTCTCCCCCGCCAGGTACTGGAGGAAGTCCCAGTCGGAGACGTTGGGCTGGGACAGCTGCTGGTGCGTGACGGGCGCGGCCTCGATCGTGCCGCAGGCCAGCCCCGCCCCGGCGGCGACCTTCCGGACGATGTCCGCCGTCGTCATGTTCCGGTACGCGACGACCTTGCGGCCCCGCTGGAGCCGGTGCGCCTTGGAGTACGCCCGGATCACGGTGAACGAGCCCGTGGTGTCGGTGTCCAGCTCCAGGGCCGTCACCTCGCCGGTGAACAGCCGCTCCCTGGCCTTGCCCTGGACGGTCACGACCGAGATCTTGAGGGGCGTGCCGATGGTGATGCCGGTGGCGGTGAGCAGTTCGTGGTTCGGGTCGCGGTAGGTCAGCAGCGCGGTGTCCGGCAGTCCGACGTTCTCGTCGACCACGCAGCTCACCAGCTGTGCGATCCAGGCGGGCGGCAGCTCGGCGGGCGCCTCGACGATCGGGTCCGCCGCGAACGACCGGCCGCCCCGCTCCTCCGTGGAGTTCATCGCTCCTCCTCCGCTGTCCCGTCGGCGGTGCCGGGCACGATCAGTTCCGAACCGGGTACGAGCACCATGGGGTCGTCGATGCCGTTGGCCTCGGCGATGGCGCGCCAGGCGGTGGCGTCGCCGTACTCCCGCCAGGCGAGCAGCGGCAGACTGTCGCCGGCGACGACACGGTGCGTACGGCGTGCCTCGCGCGAGCCCGACGTCGGGTTCTGGCCCGGGGCGTCGACGCTCGCCTCCTCGATGGAGAGCGAGCAGGTGGCGCGCAGCGGCTTCCCGTCGACGTCGAACAGGGTGTAGTTGACGGACAGGTTGGACAGCACGCCGTCGAACGAGGTCGTCTTCGACGTGCCCCACTCGAACCGCACCCAGGGGCTGGCCGGGGTCTTGCGGGCGAGGCTGGCCTTGGTGGGCACACAGGCCACCATCATCTGCTGCACGGCCTTCTCGACGGAGTTGTCGTGCTTGGCCGTCCCGTCGAGGAAGACCTCCAGGGAGAGCGAGCGCGGTCCGCTGCCGACGAACTCGGGCAGGGCCGACTGGCCGGCCATCCGGGAGGGCGTACGGCGCCACTCGGTGGTCTTGCTCAGGGACAGGCTCGACGGGTTGAACTGCAGCTTGACGCGGGCGAGGGTGCCGCCCGGCTTGGCGCCGACCTTCGCGGGCGGCTCCATGATCGTCAGCTGGGCTCGGGCGCGACTGGCTCGGGCGGGTGCCATCTCGTACGTACCTCCTCTCGTGGACGGTGCCGGATGTCAGGACGGGCGCAGGCCCTCGTGGGCGATCTCCAGCGTCTCGATCGCGGCCTGCGAGTTGGCCGGGTCGAAGGACGGGCCCTGCCAGCGCACCGGGACGATGCCGAGCACCTGCCAGCTGACGATCCGGCTGAGGTCGGGCCTGAGCGCGACGATCTCGCCGTCCTTGGGCTCGACGCGCTGGATGATCTCGTCGAGCCAGCGGGCGATCTTGGCCGTGTCCGCGGTGACCGGGCGGGACAGGGTGATGTTGGACCAGGTGATCCGGCCGGGCAGCTGCCAGGTGAAGCCGTTGTTGCCGCCCTCCGCGTACTGCTCCATCTCCACCTCGGCGCCCAGACCCGAGCAGGTGTGGAAGGCGCCCAGGTCGTTGCCGCCGATCGCGAGCCGGAAGAACACGCTCGTCGCGACGATGCTGTCCGTCATCTCTCTCTCCTTGCCCCCGAGGGGGCGCGTTCTGTGTGCCGGGTGTGGTGCGGGTGGCGGCTCGGGGTGGGTCAGCGGCGGTTGTCGTAGGGGCGGCCGGTGCGTTCCCGTCCGCGGCGCATCTCGGCCCGGAGCAGTCGGGCCACCGGGTCGATCAACTGCCGGGCGAGTTCGTCGAGTTCACGGCCACCCTTCGGGGAGGTGGTGGGCGTGTCGGTGGACGGGGCGTTCTTGGCGGGGGCGTGGGCGGTGCCGGCGGCCTGGGCCGGGGAGGCGGAGCGGGCCACCGGGGTCACCGGGACGCCCTGCAGGCCCGCGTCGGCCATCCGCTGGACGGCCTTGGCCTGGAGCCGCTCGGGGGCGGCGGGGCGCGCGACGACCGGGGGCGCGGGCGGCTCGGCGACGGCCCCGGCGCCCCGCGTGTACGTCAGCGGCTGGGCGGCCAGGCGCTGTACCGGGGCGGTGGCCCGACCCGCGGCCGGGACGCCGGTCGACGAGGACGCGCTCTGGTCGAGGCGTACGACGGGGACGGCCGGGGTGGTCCGGGCGGTCGGGGCCGTCGGGGTGGACGGGGTGGTCGGGGTGGTTCGGGCGCTGCCGGCTCCGGGGGGTGCCGAAGCTGCTGCCGGGTCCGGCGCGGTGGCGCGTTGGACCGGCGGGAGGGACCCCGGGGCCGACCGCACGGCGTGCGGGGAAACGACGGAGGGCGCCGGCCGCAGCCGGGCGAGCAGGCCGCGCCCGGGCGGTGTCGGGCCCCCGGCGGCCCCGGTCGGGCGCGGGGCACGGGCGGCGCGCTGGACGGCCGGCTGCGGCGCGGGAGGCGCCGGGGAGGCGGGAGCGGGGGCCGCCACCGGGTCGGGCGGGAGGTCCCTGCGCCAGGTGGCCGCGACCACCGGGCGGGCGGGGGCCCCGGACGCCGAGGGCGTGGGCGCCGACGCCGAGAAACCGGCGGGGGCTCCCGTACCGACGACCAGCGGTCGGTCGGCGAGAAGGCTGCGCGTGCGCTGGACGAGGGGGACGACGGGGGCGCTCGCGCGGGCCGCCGGGGTACGGGACGTGGAGTCGGCCCGGTCGGCGGGGCCGGGGGCGGGGGTCCGCTCGACGGTCGGTCCGGACGACGCGTCCCCCGACGACGAACCGCCGGACGAGGGGGCCGAACCCTTCTCGACCGCACGCGACACCGGGATCAGCGGCTCGGATCGCGCCGTCGAAGGAGCCGCGAGCGGAACCCTCGGAGCGGCCGAACGCTCCTCCGCCGCACGGGAGTCGGTGCCGGTCGACGGTCCCTGTGCCCGGGTCCCGGTGGTGGGTCCACCGGCGGGGCCGGGTGTCCCCTCCATCGCGCGGGACACGGTCAGCGGCTCCGGGTGGGCGTCCGCCGGATGCGCGAGCGGGACGGGGGTGGAACGCGGCGACGGGGCCACCGCGTCGGGTGCCCGCTGCACCGCCGGGGTGCCCGAGGGCGCGGGGGTCGATCCGGTCGAGGAGGGCTCCGGGGCGCCGGGGGTCGGGCCGGTCGCCGTCTGCTCGGCGGGGCGGGAGCCGGCCACCAGAGGGTGCGGGCGGGCGTCCGGACCCGTGTCCGGGGTGCCGAAGCGGGGGCGTACCGGCGCCGTGGTGTCCACGGACGGGGGCGTGGGCGCGCCGGCCCGGTTCGGGAGCGTGCGGCGCTGGACGGCTGCCGGGCCGCCGAGCAGGGGGGCCGCCGTCGGGGGGAGTTCGCGGAGCGGGGCGCCGAGGCCGGAGCGGGCCGGCCGGGGCGGGGCGGTCTTCGTCGGCGTCTCGGGCGGCGCGGGCGCGGGCTCGGGCTCGGGCTCGGGCTCGGCCATCCTGCGCATGACCGGCATCGCCTGCGCCTCGCCGCCCGCCCCTGCCGGGGTCGGGGTGGCCGGAGTCGGGGCGGTCGGGGTCGGGGGCGACGTGGTGCCGGCGCCGATCCGCCGTGCCGTGGCGGGCAGTTCGCCGATCGGTTCGCCGAGGCCCGGGCGGACCGGGGGGCGCGGGGCCGGGGCCGCCGAGGCCGGGGCCGCCGAGGCCGCCGGGGCCGGCTTCTTCTGTACGGGGCTCCCGCCGGGAGACGGAGAGGTCGCCCGGTCGGCGGCCGGGGCCGGTGTGCGCGGCGGTACCGCGGTGAGCACACGCGGTGCCATGGCCGGGCGGCGGGCCACGACCAACGGGGCGGCGACCGGGCGCGGGCGGACAGGCGCCGGCCGGGTCCGCCGAGGGGTGGCGGACGATGCGGAGGGGCGGGGCGAGGAGTCCGTGGCGGAGCCGCCCGGATCGGACGGCCGCGCTGCCGCGCCGACGACGGGCAGCGCGCCGGACGCGGGGCTCGCGGGCGTCACCGGGGTCGCGGACGAGGCCGGTGTCTCGGACCCCGTACGACGGGACACGACCAACGGGTCGGACACCGACGGCGTGACGGACGGCAGGACCGACGGCGTACCGGACGGACCGTTCCCGCCCGTGCCCGGCCCGGACGCCGCCGGGCCGCCGGAACCCGCACCCAGAACGGGCGCGGCCGGCGTGGGCGTCACGGGGGTCACAGGCGTCACCGGGGTCGCGGATGAGCCCGGCGCCTCGGAGCCCGTACGACGGGACACGACCAACGGGTCGGACACCGACGGCGTGACGGACGGCAGGACCGACGGCGTACCGGACGGACCGTTCCCGTCCGTCCTCGGCCGGGCTCCGTCCGGGCCCGGGCCCCGACCCGCGCCCAGGACGGGCGCGGTCGGCGCGGGGCCGCCGGGTTCCGCCGGGGCGGGAGGCGGCGCCGCCTGCCGTGGGCCGCCGGACGGCGTCGGTGTCTCGGGTCCCTGACCGGCCGTACGACGGGAGACGACCAGCGGATCGGCGGTCTCGGGCCGGGCACCCGCCGCCGGTGCGGCGGATCGCCGGACCGGCGCGGCGGATCTCTGGACCGGACGCCCGGAGCCCGCCCCCGGGCCGCTCGGACCCGTGCCGGCCGGACCGCTCGGGCCTGCGTCCGGGCGGCCCGCCTCCGGTTCCGCGTCCCCGCCCACCGCGCGCAGCAGCAGCGGGCCGCCGCCCTCGACCGGTGTCGGGCGCGAGGCGCTCGCCGGGCGGGCGACGCCGTGGATGAGGCCGGCGGGCGCGGACGGCATGAGGCCGTGGCCGAGCTCCGACGTGAGCGTGGGGTTCTGCCACGCGGAGAGCCCCGAGCGGAACCGGAGGCCGTCGCTCACGCCCAGGGTCGAGCGGGCGATGGTGAGGGGCGGCGAGGCGACCTCGCGCCAGCCCCCGTCCCAGTCCGGCCGTCCGGCCGGGGCCTCGGGCGAGGCGGCCCGAGCGGACTCCCGTACCACCGCGTCCCGGGCGGCGGACCCGGACGCCGAAGCCGAGGCGGACGCCGACGCAGACGCCGACGCCGACGCGGACGCCGACGCCGAGGCGGACGCCGAAGCCGACCCGGAAGCGGACGCCGATGCGTCGTCGTCCCGCCGGAACCTGTCCCAGAAGCCCATGGCCCTCACCTCACCCGCCCTCGTTCACCCGTGTGTTGATCCGCGCGATCTCCCTCACCCACTGCTGTCGTTCCGCGTGGGTGAGGTCGAGGATGTCCTCGCGCTGCCAGTGGAAGTGGTAGGCGACGTACGCGATCTCCTCCCGCAGCCGGGGAAGGGCGTACGTCACGATTCCCCCAGGCGCCCGCCGGAGAGGTCCACCTCGAACGAGTCGTGGCAGTGCGGGCAGGTCACCGCGGCGTGCGTGTGGCCCTCGCTGTTGATCCGCCGGTAGAAGTCCTGGAGGAAGGCGACGTCCGTCGCGTACATGCGCTCCACGACCCCGGCGTGCACGTCGGTGATCGTGCCCAGCTGGGTGATCACCTGGCTGAGCAGCACCACGCTCAGGTACGCCGGGTTCTCCTTCACCCGCAGGTCGATCTGCGGACGCAGCTCGTCCCGGGCGGTCGCCAGGCGCATCGAGCCCGTGCGGTGGACCGTGCCCTCGTCGTCGACGTACCCGCGCGGCAGCTCGAAGGTGAACTCCGTGCGGAGCTCCTCGCGTTGCCTCGAGGGCGCCGAGGCGGGCGGCGGGGCCGCGGCCGGGGCGGCCGCCGGAGCGGCCGCCGCGCGTTCCGCGGCCGCGGCGGCTTCGAGGAGTTCCTCCAGGCCGCCCGAGGTGACCGTCCTGCGCCTCATTCGATCACGATCTCCTCGAACGTGATGGTCACCGTCTCGGTGGCGGCGCTGGACTCGCCGGCCTTGAGCGAGGGGCCTTCCCACTTGCTCGCCCAGCCCTGCATCAGCTGGATGCGCCGGACGGTCTCGCCGGCCGCGTCCTTGATCTCGATCGTGAGGTTCTGCCGGGCGCTGTCGACGGCGCCGTTGTCCAGCGTCTCCTTGATCCACTTGGTGAACTCGGTGCTCTTGTCCATGCCGCGGGTGATCGTCACCTCACCGGCCTGTCGGGCACCGGGCTGCTTGCGGATCAGGAGCTTGCCGTCGGGGGTCACCTGCCGGACCTCGACCACATCCTCCTCCATGGTCATCCCGCTGATCTCCTGGATGGACTCGACCATGTAGCCGCCCAGCTGGACGCCGAAGATATGAGTGGAAAGAGCGTCGCCCTCTGCCATGACTGCTTGTCACCTTTTCCTGTTACTCGTTGACGAGGCTGGTGCTGTCGGAGAACTGCGAGAGCCGGAAGATCACGAACTCGGCGGGCTTCACCGGAGCCACCCCGATCTCGCAGATCACCTGGCCGAGGTCGACCGACTCCGGCGGGTTGTTGTCCCGGTCGCACTTGACGTAGAACGCCTCCGACGCGGTGCTCCCGAAGAGCGCGCCCCGACGCCACTCCTCGCTGAGGAAGGCGGTGACGTTCCGCCGGATGCTGGACCAGAGCCGGTCGTCGTTCGGCTCGAAGACCACCCACTGGGTGCCCAGGAGGATCGACTCCTCCAGGTAGTTGAAGAGCCGGCGGACGTTCAGGTAGCGCCAGGCCGGGTCCGAGGAGAGGGTGCGGGCGCCCCAGATGCGGATGCCGCGGCCCGGGAAGGCGCGCACGCAGTTCACACCGATCGGGTTGAGCAGGTCCTGCTCGCCCTTGCTGAGACGGATCTCCAGGTCGACCGCGCCGCGGATGACCTCGTTGGCCGGGGCCTTGTGCACACCGCGCTCGCCGTCGCTGCGCGCCCAGACACCCGCGACGTGGCCGCTGGGCGGGACGGTGGTGTTGCGGCCGGTGGCCGGGTCGAAGACCGAGATCCAGGGGTAGTACAGGGTGGCGTAGCGCGAGTCGTAGCCCGCCTCGTCCTGGCGCCAGGTGCGGATCTTCTGCGCGTTCATGTTCGGCGGGGAGTCCAGGACCGCGACCCGGTCGCCCATCTGCTCGCAGTGCGAGATGACGGCGAGCTGCACGGTCCTGACGCCCTCGGCGTCGATGTCGCCGCGCTGGTGGGCGCTCATCAGGTCCGGCACCGCGACCATGGTGATCTCGTCGATGGCCTCCAGACCGGCGAAGCCGGTGCGGGCGGAGGCGTCTCCGACGTACTCGTTCGGGTCGAGCCGGCCGACACCCCCGCCGGGGGTCTGGGTGGCCGGGGCCGCGGCCGGGGCGGCCCGCAGCGTGAAGGTCTGCTTCTCGGGCCGGGTCTGGGCCGTGCCGGGCTGCTCGGCGACCTCGATGAGCTTCGACTCGCGCACCTGGTTGAGCAGGTAGCCCTTGACGTTCTTGCGGACGGAGACCTCATACGTCTCCGCCACCTTGCCGCCCTGGCGGACCAGCAGCTTGAAGCGGTCCTCCGGCGGGTTCTCGCCGTCGGCGTCGGCGATCTCGACCGAGACCTCCGCTCCGGCACCGGCGCGGGCCGACACCAGGAAGCCGCCGATGGCGGTGGGCGCGGGCGACGGGAGGGCGGCGGGCGTGGTGCCGTCGGCCTGGTCGGCCGCCGGGCCGCCGACGCGGACGACGTACGCCGTACCGCCGCCGTTGGCGAAGTAGCCGTAGACGGAGTGGGCGAGGTAGGTGCCCTCCGTGAAGCCGCCGAACGTCTGGACGTACTGGTCCCAGTTGGTCACCAGCGTCGGACGGTGGAAAGGCCCCTGCTCCGCGAACCCGACGAAGGCGGCAACCGCGGTGCCCACACCTTCGATCGGCCGCGCACCGGACTGCACCTCCTCCACGTACACGCCCGGGGTCAGGTACGACGGCATACTCGCTCCTTCAAGTGGCCACTGGGTCACCAACGAGTCTCACTGCCGTGATGTGCCTGGTCATAGGCCCGGAGGTCCCCGCCGAAGGGCAAGGGCGCTGCCTGAACGGGCAGGTGGGCTGCCTCAGCCGATCACCGCCGCGCGGTCGCTGTGCAGCCAGGGTCCGAACTCGCTCTCCAGGACCAGCCGGCCGAGCTTGCGGTACTCCTGGAGCACCGCGGAGACGACCTGCGCCATCCCCAGAGGCCTACCCGCCTCGGCCGCGAGATACGCCGCCGTGACCGCACAGGCTCGGATCGAACCGCCGGCGAGCTCGAAGCGGTCGGCGCAGAAGGCCAGATCGAGGTTGTCGTCCCGGGGCATCTCGGGACCCAGGCAGCGGTCCCAGAGCGCGAGCCGCTGCCGCGCGTCGGGGATGGGGAAGTCGGCGATGACGTCGATCCGGCGGGTGAACGCCTCGTCCAGGTTGGCCCGGAGGTTGGTGGTGAGGACGGCGATACCGTCGAAGGACTCCATCCGCTGGAGCAGGTACGCCGATTCGATGTTGGCGTTGCGGTCGTGCGCGTCCTTCACCTCGGAGCGCTTGCCGAAGATCGCGTCCGCCTCGTCGAAGAGCAGGACGCCGTTGACCTCGGAGGCCTCGACGAAGATCCTTTCCAGGTTCTTCTCCGTCTCGCCGATGTACTTGTCGACGACCGTGGAGAGGTCCACCACGTAGAGCTCCATGCCGAGTTCGGCGGCGACGACCTCCGCCGACATCGTCTTGCCGGTGCCGGACTCGCCCGCGAACAGGGCGATCACTCCGCGTCCGCGCCCGCCGCCGGGGCGCATCCGCCACTGGCCGAGCACCTGGTCGCGGTGGCGGGCGCGCAGGGCGAGTTCGCCGAGCTGGCGGCGGGTGGGCGGGGGCAGCACGAGGTCGTCCCAGCCGACGCCGGGTTCGATGCGGCGGGCGAGGCGTTCGAGGCCGGCGCCGTTCTGGCCGCGGACGGCGGCCCGCAGGTCCTGCGGGCCGACCGGGCGGCGCTCCGCCGCCGCCGCGCGGACGGCGACCGTGGCGGCCTTGCGCACCTGCTCGGCGTCGAGACGGTACGAGGCGACGGCCGGGCCGAGGTCGTCCTCGGCCGGCACGGCGACGGGCGTACGGACCGTCCGGGCGGCCTCGGTGAGCGCGTGGCGCCACTGGGCGACCCGGCGGTCACCGGTGGGCGGGCCGACGGTGAAGGGGACGGGGCTCTCGCGCGACCACAGGGGGTCCCAGTTCTTGGACCCGTGGGTGATCAGCGGCACGCCGGTCGTGGTCGCGCACAGGTCGCGCAACCAGCGTGCCCGCTCGGGGCGTTCGGGTTCGAGCGCCTCGATCGGGCCGACGACGACTCCGCCGCCGGACAGCCGGGCCTCGGTCGCGAGGAGCTGCGGCACCCGGGCGGCGTCGGCGTCCATGGCGAGCGCCGACACGTCGAGGACCAGCGGCCGGCGACCGGCGGCGGCGAGCGCCTCGACGGCGACCCGGCCTGCGTCCCCGCCCCTCGCCCGGACATGGACCGGGCCGCGGCCGGTGGTGGCGGCCCGGGCGACCCGCAGCGCCGTGGTCTCGTACGGTCCCGGGCCGGCGGAGCCGGTGTCGAGGAGACCGGCGAGCCGGGCGTCCGGCTCGTCGTCGCCGAGCAGATGGGCGGCGACGCGGTCGGGGACCCGGAGCGTCCTGGAGAGGAACGGCCGGTCGGGCTCCGTGATCTCCAGGAGACCGCCCGCGACGAGGGGCGCGGTGGCGGAGAAGCGGAACCGTCCCCGGCCCGCGACGGGCAGCCCGCACAGGTCGAGGGCGAGGCCGATCGTCGGGCGCCGCCGGGTGAGGTCGTCGTTGAGGTAGCCGTACAGCGCCTCGAAGCGGGCGTCGACGTCGGGGGCGAGGGCGACGAGGAGCAGCTCCTCGTCCACCGGGGAGAGCGCGAAGGCCTCGGCGAGCCGGCGCAGCCGGGAGCCGGGGGCCGCGGGCGTCTCCCCGCCGGCCGCCGCGAACGGGTCCGCCGGGTCGCCCCTGTCGGCCGGGCGGGTCCCGCCCACCCGGCCGACGCCGGAGACGGAACCGGCGTCGGAGACGGAATTGGCGTCGGGGGCCGAGTCGGCGCCGCGCGGCGGGTCAGCCGGCTCCACGCCGGAGACGGAACCGGCGTCGGGGACGGAACCGGCACCGGACCCGGCGTCGGGGACGGAACCGGCACCGGACCCGGCGGCCCGGTCGGTCGCGGGCAGGTAGGCGGCCGGCGCGCGCAGGATCCGTTCCGCGCCTTCCGGGGTGAGGTACTGGCCCCGGTAGGGGTCGTCGGGGGTCGGGTCGGTCGCGTGGCGGGCCGCCACCGCGTCGCGGACCCGCAGCTCCACGCGGGCCAGCCGCTGCCAGAGATACGTAAGCCCGGCCGGGTCCCCGTCCACCACGTCCGCGTCCCCGTTCCCCTCACGCGTCACGTCCACGTACGTCCGTACGTCGTCCTGGATCACCGCACCGGCCCCCGACGGCGGCGGGCGGCCTCCGAGCTGCCGGCGCGCTCGGTGGTGGCGCCCCGCTCGGGCCGCTCGGCCGGGTCGGGCCGGTCGCGGCGGGCCGCGAAGCCGTGTGTGCCGGGGTCGGAGACGCCGTCGTAGCGCAGTCGGCGGTCCGGCTCGGCCGTCGTCGTGTCGGTCGTGCCGGCGGTCCGTACGACCAGACCGTCGGTCACCGGCGGTGCGGCGGCCACGCGTTCGCCGGCCATCGGCGCCAGGACCCTCAGGTCGATCGAGGCCTTGAGCTCGCCGCCGAGGGCCGACCACACGTCACCGGCCGAGCGGCCCTGCTGGGCGCCGCCGGCCACCTCGATGGGCACCGCGAGCCCCATCTGGACCAGGGTCCCGGTGTGCAGCCGGGAGGGCAGCACGTCCGTGCGGGCCAGGCAGCGGAGCACCTCGGAGAGCAGCCGGTGCTCGTCCTGCGGCCGGTTGGTC
Organism: Streptomyces sp. NPDC090127; assembly: GCF_044746945.1. Taxonomy (NCBI): domain Bacteria; kingdom Bacillati; phylum Actinomycetota; class Actinomycetes; order Kitasatosporales; family Streptomycetaceae; genus Streptomyces; species Streptomyces sp. NPDC090127. The sequence continues at coordinate 453,598 of NZ_JBIVDE010000001.1, forward strand.
CAGGCCGTCACCAAGTAGGTGAGGTCGAACCAGCGGGGCGGGGTGCGGCGGGCCACCGTCATGCCGTGCTCGTCGTACTCGTCCACCGTGCCGGTCCGCCGCCTGCCGACGTCCTCCCTGATGTCGTAGAGGAAGACGCTGATCGTGGGGGCGTTGCGGCGCGCCGCCCACTCCCGGGTGGGCGGGTCGAAGACCAGGTCGACCCCGCTCTCCGTGAGGCCCGACTCGGTGAGCAGCAGGCGGACCCCCTCGTCGATCTCGTGGATCACCGGCGCGCCACCTCGTCCGGCGGGGCGACGTTGCCGGTGACCACCAGGAAGGGTGTGGTGACCGGGGAGAACCCGGCTCCCTTCGCGGTGATGATCCGCGGTCCGGTCTGGTCCTTGGCGAGGATCAGCAGCTGGGCGATGAAGGTCCCGTCGGCGCGGGGGACGGTGGGCACGGCCGCCGCGGTGATGCCCGGCTTCCAGCTGAGCGTCACCGGTGTGCCGGGCGGGAAGTCCTTGCCGCGCACGGAGGTCACGAAGCCCGGCTTGCCGATGGGCGGGACGGCGATGATCTTCGGCTGGAGGATCCGGATCCGCCGGGTGGCGGTGTTGTCGGAGAGGTCGGCGTCCGTGCCGGAGGTGGTGATCCGGCCGTTGACGGTGGCCGTCAGCGCCTTGTCCGGGGACAGCACGATCGTCACGACGGTGGAGGCTCCGGGCGCGAGGTCGCCGAGGGCGCACACACCGTCGACGCAGCCGGCGGGCGCCTTCCCGGCCGGGATGGTGCCGGGCAGGCCGAGCCGCAGGGACAGGCCGGTGGCGAGCGCCTCACGGCCGTTGCGGACGGTGTACGTGACGACCACCCGGCCGCCGACGTAGCCCGGTTCGGGCTGGGCGGTGACGGTGAGCCCCGGGCCGGCCTTCGGCGCGGGCGGCGGCGGGGTGGGCTTCGGCGGCGCGGGGGTCGGCGTGGTCGGCGGGGTCGGTGTCGGCGTGGTCGGGGTCGGCGTCGGCGTCGGGGGCAGCGGGGCCTCCTCGACGGGGACGAGGGTCCGGGTCGCGTTGTCGTCCGGGCTGCGGTCGATGACGGCGCCCGTGACGGACCAGTCGAGGGCCTGTTCGCCGGGGGTGAGGCCGGTCAGCCGCACGGTGATGGTGACGTTCTCGCCGGGGGCGAGGGCACCGAGGTCGCACTGGGGCGAGCCGGGCTCGCACCGGCCCTTCGACGGGGTCATCCCGTCGAGGCGCACGCCGGGGGGCACGACCGCGGTGAAGGTGGTGCCGGGGGCGGCGGACGGGCCCTGGTTGGTGACGGTCACGGTCACGGTGCCGGTCTCGCCCTCGGTTACCGGGTCGGCCGTGGGCGGCGCGGTCACCGTGAGGTTCACGGACTGCTGGTACGCGGGCTCCTTCTGACGGCCCGGCAGGGCGGTGGTCAGCGGGGTGACCGCGCCCGTCGCCACCTCGACGGTGGACAGGGACTCCGGCGAGTTGGCCGCGAGGGCCCGGCGGGAGCTGAAGACGAGCCGGCTCGCGTCCGGCGACCAGGCCACGTCACGCGCCTGGAAGGGGCCGGTGGCGGAGGTGTCGGGGACCTCCCGGCGGCAGCCGTCCGGGTCTCCGCTCCGGCCGGTCGGCAGGAGGACCTGGCAGGCGCCGTCGCCCAGGTCGGTCAGCAGGACGCTGTTGCGCTCGTTGACGCGGCCGCCGCCGTCCTTGCGGTTGAAGGCGAGGCGCTTGCCGTCGGGCGAGAACGCGGGGCTGTCGTCGATCACCTGGCAGGTGCCCGGGCAGAGTTCGGCGCTCAGGTTCCGCTGCCGACCGAGGTCGTTCACCGGCACGGTCCAGATGTGCTTGTTGCCGCCGACGCCGTCGATCACCTGGTTACGGGTGAAGGCGAGGGTCGTGCCGTCCGAGGACCAGGTCGGCTGGGCGTCGCCACCGGTCTGGCCCGCGGGCGGGCGGACCTCGTCGACGAGGTCGCCGGTCGTGGCGTCCGCGATGAGGATGCGGCCGGGTCCGGACGCGCTGCCGACACCACCGGGCGAGGTGCGGGTGAAGGCGAGGAGCTTGCCGTCGGGTGAGAAGGTGGGGTCGGTGTCCCAGTCCTTCTCGCCGCGTCCGGCGAGCGGCACGCGGGTGGGGGCGGAGCCGTCGGCGCCGGTCAGATGGATCTGCTCGATCCGGCCGGTCTCGGGGTCGCCGTCGAAGCGGGTGACGACGATCCGCCGGCCGTCGGGGGTGTAGTTCTGCCGCTCGGTCCACGGGTCGTAGCCCGCGGCCGGGTTGAAGAGCGGGTCGGCCGCCGGGTCGGTGTTCGTGCGGGCGGCCGGGTCCTCCCGGAGGACCTTGAACCCCAGGTCGCGCGGGTCGGAGCCGTCCGGCCGCACGTCCTGGAGGTGGACGTGGGAGCGGGCCTCGGGGGTGATGCGGGTGACGACGACGGAGCCGCCGTTCTGGGGGCCGAGCCAGGTCGGGGAGTCGACGAGGCGGTCCTCGTAGAGGACGACCTGCGCCGTGGTCGTGGAGTGGGCGACGGCCCGGTAGACGGTGTCGTACGGATTGGTGCAGCCGCAGGGCCCGTTGATGCTGAGGAAGAGGATGGTGTCGCCGTCGGGCTGCCAGGCGGCGGCCCTGGTGTTCCAGCCGCCCTGCTCGCCCGAGAGGAGCGGGCCGTCGGCGCCCTGGCCGGACGTCACCCGCAGCCGGGGTCCGCTCTCCGCGCCGCCCGGCGCCAGGGTGAGGGTGTAGGCGACGAGGTCGCGGTTGACGGTGTCGTCGACGGGGTTCCACGCGGGGTCGTCGGCGTCGCCGGCCGGGCCGTCGCTGATCCGCTCGGCACTTCCGCCGTCCAGCTGGCGCCGGAAGATCTGCCGGCCCCGCAGCGGGTCGGCGTCGCTCGCGTACGCGATCCTGGCGCCGTCCGGCGAGACGGTCGGCGCGGTCTCGTTCACGGGGGTCTCGGTGAGGGGGCGCGCCCCGTTCCCGTCGGTGCCCACGATCCACAGGTCGCGCTGGGTGCCGCCGAGACCGGGTTCGGCGGAGTCGAACACCACGAACCGGCCGTCCGGGGTGAGTTCGGGGTTGGCCGCGTCGCGGTCGGAGGTCAGCTTGCGGATGCCGCCGGCGGCGTCCCGCAGGTACACCTGGGGACGCACGCCGTCGCGCAGACTGGTGAAGACGACCTGGTCCCCGCGGGCGGAGGCCTCGGTGTCGTAGTGGGCCGGGCCGGGGCCGAGCAGCGGTTCGCTGGTGGCCGGCGCGGTCCCGGTGACCCGCCCCATGGAGCGGTGCTCGGTGCCCGCGTAGGCGATGCGGCCGATGTCGTCCGCGGCCTCCGCCGCGCGGGCGGGGGTCGCGGCCTGCGGCGAACTCACCGCGAGCAGGGGCACCATCACCGCCAGGGCGACGGCCAGTCGGCCCACCCGGATACGGCCCGCCGGGCGTGGGGTGCCGGTCACGTCCACCTCGCAGTATGAGAACAGTTCACCGTGGTCGAGCGTCACAGTCCCCGGCGGGCGGCGACAGGCCGCGAGTACCCGCACCGGGGGAAGCGTCCGCTGCTCTTTCGGGCACTCGTACGGGCCCGGGGGCTCGTACGAGTCCGGGCCGGCGTCCCCCGGGTCCGGGCCGGCGCCGCGGCGGGCGTCCGGGGCGGTCGCGTCATATGAGCCCGTGGCGCATCGCGTAGCCCACCGCGTGGGCGCGGTTGCGCAGTTGGAGCCGCGTGGTGACCTCGTGCAGCACGTTCTTGACGGTGCGTTCGGAGTACGAGGTCTTCTGCGCGATCTCCACGGTGTCGAAACCCTCGGACACCAGCCGGAGCATGTCCGCCTCACGGGTCGTCAGGGTCGACAGGGTAAGCCCGCGCGGGTCGAGCACCGTCCGCTGCAGGCTGCTGACATGGGCGAGCAGCTTGCCCAGCAGGTCGCCGGGGAGCACACCCTCGCCCTTCGCCAGCGCCGTGACCAGGTGGACCAGCCGGTCCTGGTCGGCCTCGGCGCGGCGCAGCACGGCAGCCACCGAGCACTCGATCATCGTCTGCAGGGCCCCGGCCTCGAACTTCCCCACGACGAGCCCGGTGCTCGTGGAGGTGTTGCGCTGGAGGCGGCGCAGCAGTTGCACGGTCGAGTCGTCGACGGTGTCGACCACGACCAGGGTGGCCCTGGCCTTGTCGGCGTCCGCCTCGGGCAGCAGCTCCACCTCGGGGCGCCGCCGCAGCTGCTCGATGATTCCCGCTTGCAGGATCAGGTCCTCGGCGTAGACCGAGACCGACACCCTGGCATCGCACTGATCACTGTTCGTCATGTGTTCCACCCGTTTCTCGGAGTCCGCCGGCCGGTAGGTGTGCGGCCGGCGGGTGTTTCAGTTGGGGCGCTCGGCTGTGCGCCGATGGTCCTCGGGGGCATCGGGGCTGCCCGGTCGTTGTCCCCCGCGCCCCTCGTGCGGGGCGCGGTCGCGGCCTAGGTTCCCGGGGTGACCACTTCTGCCGAACTCGTAATGCCGACCGTGACGGTCTCGCCCGGCGGCGAGGCGACGACCACCCTGAACGTCCGCAACGACAGCGACATCGTCGAGGCGTACACGTTCACGGTGGTCGGTGAATGCGCCGCGTGGAGCACCGTCGAACCGGCCCGTGTCTCGCTGTATCCCGGCACCTCGGAGACGGTCACGGTGCGGCTCGCGCCGCCCCGCTCCTCCGAGGTCCGTGCCGGGGAGAAGCCGCTCGGCGTGCGTGTCCTGCCCGTGGAGCACCCCGAGAACGTCGTGGTCCCGGAGACCACGGTGACCGTGGAGGCGTTCCACGAGATACGCCGGGAGCTGGAGCCCCGCCGGCGGCGCGGCTGGCTCGGCGCGCGCTACCGGATCGCCCTGCGCAACCAGGGCAACACCCCGGTCTCGCTCGCGCTCTCCAGCCGCCAGGCCGGCGAGGAACTGACCCTGCGCACCACCCCGCAGCGGCGGCGCCTCGAACCCGGCGAGTCCGCCGAGGTCGGCCTGAAGGCACGGGTCCGCTCGCTGGTCTGGTTCGGCGAGCCCGTGAGTTGGCCGTTCGAGATCGAGGTCGCCGACGCGGCCGAGGCCGAGGCCGAGCAGGTGGCCGACGCCGGCGCCGGGGAGTCGCCGAAGAGCGACGAGCCTCCGGTCGCGCGGTCGGCCGTGCAGCCCGCCCCTGCCGGGGTGGTCGAGGGCGAGTTCGTCCAGCTGCCCCTCCTGCCGAAGTGGCTGCTGATCCTGCTCGCGCTGATCCTGGCGCTGCTGGTCGCCTGGTTCGCGCTGGTCCGGCCCGCGGTGCGCAGCGCCGCGAAGGAGGCCGCCACCACCGCGCAGCGGGAGGAGGCCGCGAAGCAGGAGGAGCAGGCCAGGCAGGAGGAGCAGGCCAAGCCCAAGCCCAGCGAGAACCCCGGTGGTCAGGGCGAGGGTTCCGGCGGGCAGGGCGACGGCGGCAGCGGTACGGGACCGGGCGGCACCGGGCGGGGCGAGCAGAGCTCGGCGACGATCGACGTGCTGACGGGCGCCGGCGGCAAGAAGGCCGGGACGTACAAGGTGCCCGAGGGCAAGGTGTTCGGGATCACCGACATGGTCGTGGCGAACTTCCAGGGCGACGAGGGTGTCATCACGATCTCGTTCGGAGAGCGGAAGATCACCACCATCGCGCTGGAGACGTTCCGCAATCAGGACTACCACTGGGTCACCCCCATCGACATCCCCGAGAACTCGACCGTCACCGCCGAGGTGACCTGTGCGAAGCCGGGCACGCCGGCCACCGGGCAGCAGGCCTCCGGCTGCCACGAAGTGCTGAACGTCAGCGGTGTGCTCCGCGACCTCCGACCGTAGAAACGGAACGCAGGGCAGTTTTGTTCGACGAATCGGGGACAGAATGCCCTGATCTGCGGAGTCGTCCGGAAAGCATCGAACAAATCGGTCTTCCGGCACCCGCATCGGAGAACGCCGTGGCTGGTTCCTTTCGCCGGCCACGGCACCTCCCCCCTGCTTCCCCGATCGGTACGAAGCAGCAGGGTAGGCAGGGCCCAGTGCCGAAAAAGTGACGTCCGCCCGATGCCTCAACGGGGGCCTCCGGACGGGCCGTCGACGGCTGCTGGAGACGCCGGACGCGCGAGCCGTTCCCGCACCTGGCGGGCGTCGGGGTGGCCCAGGTGCTCGAAGAGTTCGGCCGCTTCGCGCCAGGCGACGGCAGCGGCCTCCGGGTCGCCCGCGCCCGCGTGGCTGTCGCCGATGTGCGTGAGCGTGTCGGCCTGGAGACTGAGGTCACCGATGTCCCGGTAGAGGGCGAGCGCCTTCCCGTACCCCGCGAGGGCCTCGCGGTACTCCCCCCGGTGGTGCCGGGCGTAGCCGAGGCTGTCCCAGGCGGCCGCCTCGCCGTTGCGGTTGCCGTTCCGCCGGTGCAGGACGACGGCCCTACCGCAGTCGTCCAGCGCCTGTTCGTAGGCGCCGGTCAGGATGTGGGTCCAGCCGATCTCGTTGAGGACGGCCGCCGCGCCCGTGCGGTGCCCGGACCCCGCGTACAGCTCGGACGCCAGCCGGTAGTGCTCCAGCGCCTGCGCGTGGCCTCCGGTGGAGTTGCTGAGAAAGGCCAGATTCCGGTGGGCGGTGGCCCGCAGGTCCGGCTCGCCCGCGGCGGTGAAGCCGTCCAGGGCCCGCGACAGCGTCTCGTGGGACTCCTCGTACCGGCCCAGCCGGCAGTACGCGAACCCCAGCGCGCGCAACGCGTACGCCTCGCCCAGGGAGTCGCCGGCCGACCGGGCGGCCCGCAGGGCACGTTCCTGGATCTCCCGCTGCTCGTCCCAGCGGCCGGCCCGGTCGAGGAAGAGCTCCAGGGTCGCGGCGAGACGCCAGCAGAGCCCGTCGCGGTCGCGGTCGGCCCTGTCCTGTGCGTCGCGTTCGCCTGCGCGGTCGCCCTCGCGCCCGGCCCTGCCCTCGCCGTCGCGCCCGGCCCGGCGCTCGCCGTTGCCGTCGCCCTCGCAGCCGTGCTCGCGCTCGGTGTCCGCGGCGGCCCGCTCGACGGCGGCCAGCAGCACCTGGCGCTGTCGGTGCAGCCACTGCGCCGCCTGCCGCTCCCGGGTCAGCTCCTCCGGCACGACACCCTCGCCCGGAGGCGGCAGCGGGACGCGGTCGCGGTACGGGGCGAGGAGGGCGTCGGCCGCCTGGGCACTGTGCAGATGGTGCTCGACCAGACGGCGCCGGGCCCGCGCCCGGGCCCGCTCGTCGTCCCGGACGAGGCTCAGCTCCTTGGCGTACGTCCGCAGCAGCTCGTGGCAGGAGAAGCGGCCGGGCGCGTCCTCCGACAGCAGGTGGCTGTCGACGAGTTCGCCGATCTGACGGCGGGCGTCCCTGACCGGCACGCCGGCGAGGCTCGCGGCGGCGTGGACGGAGAGCTCCGGACCCGAGTGCGCGCCGCCGAGCAGCCGGAACAGCCGGGCGGCGGCGGGGCTGAGCGCGCGGTAGGACCAGGAGAAGACGCTACGCGCGTCACCCCTTGCGTCGCTGCTGGTGAAGGCGTCCAGGGTGCCCCGGGTCGCGCGCAGTTCCTCGGCCATGTCCTCCAGCGCGAACCGGGGGTTGATCAGGGCGCGCGCGCCGACGATGGCGAGGGCGAGCGGCAGGTGTCCGCACAGCTCGATGATGTCCTCGGCCGCCGCGGGCTCGGCCGCGACCCGTGCCTCGCCGAGGCGCCGGGTCAGGAACTCGATGCCCTCCGCGCGGGAGAGCACCTCCAGCCCGATGAAGCGGACGGTGTGGGTGACGACGAGGCCGTCGAGGCGGTGCCGGCTGGTGATGAGCGTCAGACAGCCGGCCGCGCCGGGGAGCAGGGGTCGTACCTGCTCGGAGTCGCGCGCGTTGTCCAGCAGGATCAGGAGCCTGCGGGGTGCGAGCAGGCTGCGGTAGAAGGCAGGGAGCGCCTCGGGGCGGTCGGGAACCCGCTGCGGCGGGACGCCGAGCGCGGAGATGACCTCGCGCATGACGTCGGGGGCGGCGAGCGGCGCCATGGTCGGGTGGAAGCCGCGGAGGTTGACGTAGAGCTGGCCGTCGGGGAAGCGGTGCGCCACCTGGTGGGCCCAGTGGACGGCGAGCGTGGTCTTGCCGACGCCGGCCATGCCGCTGATCGCGACGATGGAGGCGGGGGCGGCGGTCGCCTCGGGGGCGGCGTCAGTGTCGACGAGGGTACGGGAGAGCTCCAGTTCGCCGGCCCGCCCGGCGAAGGTGGCGATGTCGGCGGGCAGTTGGGCCGGCAGGACCGGGGGAGCGACGTCCGCCAGGGGCCCGACCGCCGCGTCCCGCTCCCCCACGGTCGCGCCATCGGCGCCTTCGGAGCCTTCGGCGGGCACGGCGGGGAGGGACGGCGCGGGCATCGTGACCGGCCGGGCGGGCACGGCCGGCGCGGTGGGCGCGGTGGGCGCGCCGGTCACGCTGGACGCACCGGTCACGCTGGACGCACCGGGCGCGCCAGGCGCACCGGACGCACCAGGCCCATCGGACACCACCGACGGTCCGACCACCGGCACCGCCTGTCGTAGGACCCGGTCGTGCGCCGCGCGCAGTTCGGGGCCCGGGTCGACGCCGAGTTCCCGCGCCAGTCGGGAGCGGACCGACGCGTGGACCGTCAGGGCCTCCGCCTGCCGGCCGAGCGCGGCGAGCACGGTGATCAGCCGGGCGTGCAGCGCCTCGTCGAACGGGTAGTGGTGCGCCGCCTGGTGGAGCAGCGACAGGACCCGTTCGCCGTGGCGGTGGTCCGTCGCCAGGGCCACGTCGGCGGCCTCCTTGACCGCGGCCAGGTACTCGTGGTTGAGCGCGGTGAAGAGCGGGTGCGCGGCCACCCTCGGGGCCAGTCCGGTGCCCGCGAGCCCGCCCCACATCCCGAGCGCGTCGACGAGGAGGCCCACGCCCCTCGCCCGGTCGCCGCCCGTGATGGCTCGCCGGGCGTCCTCGCGCAGGGACCGGAAGTGCAGCAGGTCCAGCTCGCCGGCGTCGACCCGCAGGCGGTAGCCGCCGGCTCCGCGCAGCAGGCGGCGGGCGTCCGCCCTGCTGGGCAGCTCCGGCTCCAGGAGCCTGCGGAGCGCCCCGACATGGCGGTGGATCACGTTGACCGCGCTCCCCGGCGGCTCCTCCCACAGGGCGTCGATCATCTCCTGCGGAGTCAGGAGCCGGCCCGCCCGCGCCAACAGCAGCGCCAATAAGGCCTGTTGCTTGGGAGGCCCCAAGGGCAGCTCGGTGTCCCCCCGCCAGACCCGCACCGGCCCCAGGATCCGGTAATGCATGCTGTCGCCTCTCTCAGCGATGCCGACGGCCGCGACGGGGCCCCCGTGGCACCGGTCACGCAACCTGTCGGACCCGGTCGCGAAAGAACGCTGGTCGCACCGGTGTTCGCCTACGCTACGCGGCGGATCGGCCTCCTCCGCAACGGGGCGCGACCATGGCGTTTCCGTCACGTAACCTTTTGCCCTCCGGCCCCCCGGAGAAGAGAGAGACCTCACACATGGGCACGCTGCTTTACGTCACCGACCTCGGCTACCAGGCGCGCGGCAGGCGGTACTGCGACGAGGACATCTGGCTCTCGGGGCGGTTGCGCGAGGAGTTCGACGTGGCGCTCTGCCATCCGCTCGACGCGGCCGCGTTGATGCACCGCTTCGACGCGGTCGTCGTCCGCAACAGCGGGCCCGTCCTGCACTACCAGGAGGCGTACGACGCGTTCACCCGCGCGGCCCGGGAGAGCGGTGTGCGGGTGTTCAACTCGCTGACGGGCAAGGGTGACATGGCCGGCAAGGACTACCTCCTGACCCTGTCGAGGGAGGGGTTTCCGGTCATTCCCACGGCCGGCCGCCGTGAGGAGTTCGACCGGCTGCCGGATGCGGCGCAGTACGTCGTGAAGCCGCTGCTGGGCGCGGATTCGGTGGGCCTGCGGTTCGTGGAGCGGGAGCGGCTCGCCGAGGTGGACCCGGCCGGGATGCTCGTACAGCCGCGCATCGACTTCGCGTACGAGGTCTCGTTCTACTTCGTCGGGGACGCCTTCCAGTACGCGCTGTACGCCCCCGACCCGGAGGCGCGCTGGATCCTCGAACGGTACGAACCGACCGACGCGGACCTGGAGTTCGCGCGGCGGTTCGTGGAGTGGAACGACCTCGCGTACGGCATCCAGCGGGTGGACGCCTGCCGGGCGCCGGGCGGGGAGCTGCTGCTCGTGGAGCTGGAGGACCTCAATCCGTACCTCTCGCTCGACCTTGCCGGGGAGGCGGAGCGGGAGGCGTTCGTCGACGCGATGACGTCGTCCCTGCGGGAGCTGCTGAAGGCGTAGGGGTGCGCCCGGCGCCCGGCAACGGGCAACCGGTGCCCCGACGCCCGGCACCCCGCACCCGGCCGCCGACCGCCGGGCACCCCCCGCTCGCCCGCTACGCCGACCGCTTGCGCGGTGTCGCCTTCCTGGCCGACGCCGTGGCCTTCTTCTCGGTCGCCTTCGCGGTCGTCTTCTTCGCCGTGGTCTTCTTGGCGGCGGCGGTCTTGGCGGTGGACTTCGTCGTGGCCTTCTTCGCCGTCGCCTTCTTCTCGCCCTCCTTGGCGCCCGCCCCGGCCGTCCTGGACGTCGACTTGCGGGCCGGGGCGGTCGTCTTCCTGGCCGCCGTCTTCGCCGTGGACTTCCGCGCGCCCGTCTCCTTCGGGGCGCGCGGCGCGCTCTTGCGCGACGTCAGCTCGGTGACCTCGGCGACATCTGCGCCCTCCCCACGGGCCTCCTTCGCGGCGCGGACGCTGCTCTCCAGGGCCGCCATCAGGTCGATGACCTGGCCGCCGCCCGCCGCCTCGGGCTCCGGGGGCGCCACCGCCGCGCCGCCCTCCGCCTTGGCCGCGATCATCTGCTCGACCGCCTCCCGGTAGTCGTCGTGCAGGGTATTGATGTCGACCTCGCCGAGGGTGGCCATCAGGGCGTCCGCCAGGTCGAGTTCGGCCTCCCGCACCGCGACGGGGTTCTCCGGGGCCACCCCTTCGGGCGCCCGGATCTCGTCCGGCCAGAGCAGTCCGTGCATGGCGATCACGTCGTCCACGACCCGGAGCATCCCGAGCCGCTCCCGCCCGCGCAGCGCGTACTTGGCGACGGCCACCTTGTCGCTCCGCTTGAGCGCCTCGCGCAGCAGCGTGTACGGCTTGGCGGCCGGCACCCCGCTCGCCGAGAGGTAGTACGCGGTGTCCATCTGGAGCGGGTCGATCTCGCCGGCCGGCACGAAGGCCACGATCTCGATCGTCTTGGCCGTCGGCAGCGGCAGCGCCGCCAGGTCCTCGTCCGTGATCGGGATCATGGTCCCGTCGGACTCCTCGTACGCCTTGCCGATCTCCGCCTGGGAGACCTCCTCGCCGTCCAGCTCGCACACCTTGCGGTAGCGGATGCGGCCGCCGTCGGTCTGATGGACCTGGCGGAAGGAGACGGACCGGCTCTCGGTGGCGTTGACGAGCTTGATCGGGATGCTGACCAGGCCGAAGGATATGGCGCCGTTCCAAATGGATCGCACGGTTCATCCCTTTCCAAGGTCTTTGTCGCACTACGTATGCGTTTGCCGGATTCGTGGGATTCTCATGGTATGACGCCGATCACGGAGGTGGAGGGGCGGCGCCTCCCGCTGAGCAATCTGGACAAGGTCCTCCACCCGGCCACCGGCACCACCAAGGGCGAGCTGCTCCACTACTACGCCACCGTCGGGGCGGCGATCCTGCCCCATCTGCGCGACCGGCCGGTGTCCTTCCTGCGCTATCCGGACGGCCCCGAAGGGCAACTCTTCTTCACCAAGAACCCCCCGCCCGGCACACCCGCCTGGGTGAAGACCACCCCGGTCCCCCGCTCCGACGACCCCCGCGCCCGGCAGGTGATGATCCAGGACCTCGCGTCGCTGATGTGGGCGGCCAACCTGGTGGTGGAGTTCCACACCCCCCAGTGGCGGGCCGACACCCCCGCCGTCGCCGACCGCCTCGTCCTCGACCTCGACCCCGGGCCGCCCGCGACCGTCGTGGAGTGCTGCCGGGTGGCGACCTGGCTGCGCGAGCAGCTCGCGGCGGACGGCCTGGAGGCCTTCGCGAAGACCTCCGGCTCCAAGGGTCTGCACCTGCTCGTCCCGCTGGAGCCGACCCCGTCCGAGCAGGTCTCGGCGTACGCGAAGGAGCTGGCCGTCCGGGCCGAGGCGGACCACCCCACGCTGGTCGTCCACCGGATGGCCCGGGCGCTGCGGCCGGGCAAGGTCTTCGTCGACTTCAGCCAGAACGCGGCCGCCAAGACCACCGCCACCCCCTACACCCTGCGTGCCCGCACCCGGCCCGCCGTCTCCGCGCCGGTGACGTGGGAGGAGGTCGAGGCGTGCGACGCGCCCGAACGGCTCGTCCTTCTGATGGACGACATCGCGCCACGTCTGGAGCGGTACGGGGATCTGCTCGGGCCGCTCCTCGACCCGGACCGGGCCGGGGTCCTGCCGTGACCCCGGCCCCCGTGACCGGCTCCGGCGGCCCCGCCGACGGCCCCGTCCTGCGCCCGCCCGTCGACGTGATGCGCCCCCGCCCGGCGGACGAGATCCCCGCGCAGGGGACCACGCCCGGAGGGTTCCAGTACTCCCTCAAGCTGGACGGATTCCGCGCCCTCGCCTTCGTCCTGGAGGGGGGCAGGGTGGTGCTCCAGTCGCGCTCGCACCGGGACCTCGCCCCGGAGTTCCCCGAGATCGCTGCCCATCTGGGCGCCCACCTGCCGGTCGGGACGGTCCTGGACGGGGAGCTGTGCGCCTACCGGGACGGGCGGCTGAGCTTCACCGACCTGCTCCGCTCGGCCGGCGACCGCAGGCGGTCGGGCGTCCCGGTCTCGTACATCGCCTTCGACGTCCTCGCGGTCCCCGGGCGGGACGTCCGGGCCCTGCCGCTCGCCGAGCGCTGGCGGCTGCTCGGAGCCGTCCTCGCGGAGATCGCGCCGCCCGTGCAGCGCGTCCTCGCGACGCCGGACGAGGAGACCGCCCGGGGCTGGTTCCGCGATCTGCGGCCCGTGGGCGTCGAGGGGATCGTGGCGAAGGCGCTGCGCTCGCCGTACCGGGCGGGCGAGACCTGGTCCTGGCGGAAGGTGCGCCACACGGACACCCTCGACGGCACGCTCCTCGCGCTGGTCGGCCCGGTGGACCGGCCCCGGGCCCTGGTCGTACGCCTTCCCGACGACCGTACGGTGACCACCTCGCCCAAGCTCACCCCGGCGCAGGCCCGCGAGGTCGGCGGGCTCGCGGCGGGCCGCCTCGGGGAGCCCGTGAACGACCCCGAGCACGGTCCGGTGACCCTGCTCGCCGAGCCGCTGCCGGTGGAGCTGCTCCAGCTGTCGGGCCGGCAGGAGACCGCCCGTTTCGTGCGCGTACGGTCCGACGGCTAGGCGGTCGGACGAGTCCCTCCGCCCCGCCGGACGGACCAACTCCGGGCCCCGTTCCCGTGGATGGCGCAAAGCGAGCGGCCCGAGGGCCCTTCGGAGACCGCGTCCGCTCAGCGGGTCCTGGTTCACGGTGCGGTGGTGCACACTTGCTGCCTGGTACAGCGCTCACGGGGAAGGCGGCGGCCGCATGCTGACGGGGATCGAGGAGGTCGACTGGGCCTCGCTGGGGCATGCCTACGGCCCGGCCGACGATGTACCGGGGATGCTGCGCGGACTCGCCTCGTCCGACCCGGCCGAACGGGAACTCGCCCTCGACGGGATGTACGGCGCGGTGCACCACCAGGGCGACGTGTACGACTCGACGCTCGCCTGCATCCCCTTCCTGCTCGAACTCGTCGCCGACCCGGCGGTCCAGGACCGGGGCGGCATCGTGGAGTTGCTGACCAGCGTCGGCGGGATCGACCTGAGCGGCGAGGAGGAGCTGGACGAGCTCGACACCGACGACGAGGAGTGCATCCCCGCCGCGAACTACGCGATGGCCGCCGCCGCCGTCGCGGCCGGCGCCGACGTCTTCCTCGGCCTCGTCGGCGACCCGGACCCGGAGGTCCGCCTCGCCGCCCCCTGCGCGCTCGCCTCGCTCCACCCCGACCCGGCCCGCGTGCTGACCCTGCTGCGGGAGCGGCTGACCGTCGAGCGCGACACGGAGGTGCGGCTCGCCCTGGTGGAGGCGGTGGGGCGGATCGCGCGGCGGCACGAGTCGCTGCGGGACGAGACCGTCGACTGGCTGGGCTGGCTGACGCGGGCGGCCCAGGCGCCCGGGCTGCGGCTCGCGGCCCTCGCGCAGCTGGCCCGGTGCGCCCCCGGCGAGGTCCCGGACGACGTGGTGGAGCGGGTGACGCGGCTCCTGGACGAGGTGCGGACCGCGCCGCCCGAGCCCGACGCCCGGCAGCTGGGCGGGCCCGGCGCCGCCGGGCAGGTGCGCGAGCTCTTCGAGGAGCGCTCCACCGGCCGCCCGACGCCGTGGACCGACGAGCTGATGCGGACCCTGCACACCGCGCTCGACGACCGGGTCGAGGAGCGGACCGCGCTGATCCTCGCCCAGCTGCGCAGCCCCGACCGGTGCCAGCGGCTGGACGCGATCTGGCTGTGCGGGGGGCTGATACGGGTCTGGCGCGGCCGGTACGAAGAGGTGGTGCGGCTGGTCGGGGCGCAGCTCGCCGACCCCGAGCCGAGACTCCGCGAGGCCGCCACCGCCTTCCTCGAAGGCCTCTTCGAGCTGACCGGACCCGCCACGGACGCGCTCGCGGCACGGCTGGCGCGCCGGCCGGAGAGACCCGAGCGGCCCGAGTGGGCCGAACGGCCGGAGGGCGCGCCCGGCGCGCCGGACGGTCGCGCCAGGGCGCTGCTCGCCCTCGCCCGCTCCGGGGACGCCCGGGCCGTGCCGCTGCTCGCCCGCGCCCTGGTGGAGCCGGACGTGCGTCGGGATCTGCTCTACGCCGTGCCCACCCTCGGCCCTGCCGCCGCGCCGCTCGCGCCGCTGCTGCGCCGCAGGCTCGCCCGGGTCGAGCTGGACGACCGGTTGTACGAGCACGCGGCGCCGCTGCTCTTCGCCCTGGCGTCGGTCCGGGGTGTGCAGGCGGTGCCGGAGGTCCTGCGGGTGCTGCGCGGGGCGCCGCCGAACCGGCGGGACTGGGTGCAGGAGGCGGCGCTGACGACCCTGGCCGCCTTCGGGCCCGCCGCGCGGGCGGTGATCCCGGACGCGCGGGCGCTGCTGGAGAGCGAGGCGGCGGCGGTCTCCGCGCAGGCCGCGCTCACGCTCTGGTCGGTCGAGGGCGACCGGGAGGCCGTGCTGCCGACGCTGGTGGCCTGGCTGGGTCCGGACGCGACGGCGCCCGACCGGTGCGCGGCGGCCCGGGCGCTGGGCGCGATCGGCCCGGCGGCGGCGCCCGGCGCGGCCGGCCTGTTCCCCGGGCTCGCCTCGCGCGACCTGTGGGTGCGGGTGCGCAGCGCGGCGTCCCTGTGGCGGGTGTCCGGGGACACGGAGGCGTCGCTCCCGGTGCTGCTCGCGGCCTGGGAGGAGAACCGGCACGCGCGTGTGGACATCGCGGAGTGCCTGGCGGAGATGGGCCCCGCGGCGGCGTCGGCGCGCTGGGTGATCCGTACGGAACTGGACCGGCGGCGGCGGCACAACGTGCGCGAGAGCGGCTACAGCAGCCATGACGTCCACGAGGACGAGAAGCTGCTGACCTTCTGCCGAGCGGCGCTCGACCGGATGGACCGCTAGGGGTGTCCGGCGCCGGACCGGTGCTGTGACGGATTCGTCGCGGCGTCTACGGCTTCCTGTTACAAGGCCGCAATAGCGGACATTTACCGTCGAACCCATCAGCTGACGACGGCCGCCTTCGGGGTCCGCGCGATCCAGCAGGTCGACAAAAAGGACTTCCCTGCGAATAAGGTCTAGGGGAAGACCGGCCGCCCCGAGCCGTGCCTGATCCCTCCTCGCCGACCTCGCGCGACAGTCGGTCGCGGGGAGCGCACCACCCGAGGAGCAGAGTGAGGAAGCGCGGACTGCCGTTCGTCGCCGCCGTGGCCCTGGCCGTGGCGGCGCCGTTCGCGCTGTCCGGCTGCGGCACCGAGGGCGAGCTGCAGAGCGCCGGAGCCACGCCCACCGCCGTCGGGCCCGTCCGCCTCTGGCCCGGCCTGCCGCCCGCGACCGCGCCGCCGCTCGACTACGGCGAGACCGACACCGAATCCGTCCCCGGGATCGACGTCCCCGGCAACGACGTCCGCAGGGTCGACGCCGTCGCCGTGGTCGAGGCCGAGGTGCGGGCCCACCCCGACACGTACTCCGGCGCCGACGGCATGTACCAGGAGACCGCCCGGCAGATCTCCCGGTGCGCCGAGGAGCCGGCGAAGTGCCCGGTCATGCGGCCGTACTACCGCGACCTGACCGGCAACGGCCGCGACGAGCTGATCGTCGGCATCACGATGCCCGACCAGCAGGTCGGCGTGCGGGTCTACCTCGCCGAGAACGGCGGGCTCACCCGGATCATGTCCACCGTGGACCAGGTGATCAGCGTGGAGCTGGCCGGCCGCGACCTGATCGTGCGGGCAGCCTCGGCGGGCATTCCCGGGTACGAGTACCGCACGGCCTGGTCCTGGGACGAGCAGCAGGGCGCGATGCTGCCGACCCGGGACGAGATCGTCCGCGTCAAGCCCGTGGGGCCGTCCGCCTCCCCGGCGCCCGAGCCCCGGCTCGTGAAGCCCTCGGCCGAGCCGCCGCCGCCGGGCTCCTCGCCCACGCCCGCGCCCGCCCCCTCAGCCTCCGACGACCCGTTCGTGGAACCCTCGTGACGGCGCGGCGCGCGCGCCGACGGCCCCGCCTGCCGGCCTGGACCGCCACGCTCACCTGGAAGTCGGCGGTCTTCATCACCGTCATGTGCTGCGCCCTGGCGGCGCTGCTCGGCGTCCTCGTCCATGTCTCCGTCGCGGGCCAGACGGTCGACGACTTCCGCGAGCGGGCGCTGACCCGGCTCACCACCGCCTCCCGCGCCTACGAGGCCGGCGACCCGCTCCCCCGGGGCGCCGGGATCGACCCCGAGGGACTGCCCGAGGAGCTGCGCGCGCTGGCCCTGCGCGGCCAGCGGGGCACGGTCGTCGAGGACCACCGGGGCCGGCCGACGATGTGGGCGGCGGGCCCGGCCGACAGCCGCGCGCTCGCCGTGCGGGTGGACTACTCCACGGGCTCGGAGATCATCGACGGCCTCGACCGGTCGATCCTCGGCTCCTCGGTCCTCGCGATCGGGGCGACCCTGCTGGTGGGCGCGTTCGCGGTCACCCGGGTCACCCGGCGGCTGCATCTGACCGCCCAGGTGGCCCGGCGGATCAGCGCGGGCGACCTCGACGCGCGGGTCGACGATCCCCGTACGAAGGACCCCGCCCGCCCGCAGGACGAGGTGGCCACGGTCTCGGGGGCGCTCGACACGATGGCCTCCTCGCTCCAGCGCAAGCTCCAGACCGAGCAGCGCTTCACGGCGGACGTCGCGCACGAGCTGCGGACCCCGCTGACCGGTCTGTCGGCGGCGGCCGAACTCCTGCCGGAGGGGCGGCCGTCGGAGCTGGTGCGGGACCGGGTCAAGGCGATGCGCTCGCTGACCGAGGACCTCCTGGAGATCTCCCGGCTGGACGCCCGCAACGAGACCGTGGATCTGGCGGTGCACGACCTCGGCGCGATCGTCGAGCGGGTGGTGCGGGTGTCCGGCACCGCGACGGAGGTGCGGATCGTGCGGGACACGACGGTCGAGACCGACCGGCGCCGCCTGGAACGGGTGCTCGGCAACCTCGTCGCCAACGCGCACCGGCACGGCGCCCCGCCGGTGGTCCTGACCGTGGACGGCGCCCTCGTCACCGTACGGGACCACGGCCCTGGCTATCCCGAGTACCTGCTGGCGAGCGGCCCGCAGCGGTTCCGTACCGAGAGCGGCGGCAAGGGCCACGGACTCGGGTTGACGATCGCGGTCGGCCAGGCCGAAGTGATCGGCGCGCGGCTGGTCTTCGCCGGGGCGCCGGACGGCGGCGCCGAGGCGCGGCTGACGCTGCCGGAGTACGTGCGGTTGGCCGAGCCGGGCGAGGATCCGGAGGCGTGACGGCACACCGTCACACATAAGGGATATAAGCCATATCGCTTGCTACGTTGCGACCCATGACCGCAACGACGGCGGACGCTCGCCCGCCCGGGCTACGCGTCCCGAAGCGCCGCGGCGTGGAACTCTCCCTCCTCCTCTGCGCCGTCCTCATCTCCGTCCTCGGCTACGTCGACGTCGGCCTGGCCCGCAGCGGCGCGGTGCCGCCGGACGCGCTGCGCTACGGGGCCGGTCTCGGCGGTCTCGCGCTCCTGGCCCATCTCGCCGTACGGTTCCGGGCGCCGTACGCCGATCCGCTGCTGCTGCCGATCGCGGTCCTGCTCAACGGCCTCGGCCTGGTGCTGATCTACCGGCTCGACCTGGAGACGCCGAAGGACCAGGCGGCCCTCCCGCAGTTGGTCTGGTCGGCGCTCGGGGTGGCGCTCTTCGGCGCGGTCGTGGTGCTGCTGCGCGACCACCGGGTGCTCCAGCGGTACGCGTACCTGTCCATGGCCACCGCCCTGTTCCTGATGCTCGTGCCGATCTTCTTCCCGGCGGTCAACGGGGCGAAGATCTGGATCCGACTCGGCGGACTCTCCTTCCAGCCGGGCGAGTTCGCCAAGATCCTGCTGGCCGTCTTCTTCGCCGCCTACCTGGCGGCCAACCGCAACGCCCTCGCGTACACCGGCCGCAGGATCTGGCGGCTCCAGCTGCCCACCGGCCGGGTGCTGGGGCCGATCGCGGCGATCTGGCTGCTGAGCGTCGGTGTCCTGATCCTGGAGCGGGACCTCGGCACCTCGCTGCTCTTCTTCGGCCTCTTCGTGATCATGCTGTACGTGGCGACGGGCCGGACCGGCTGGATCGCGGTCGGGCTGCTCCTGGCGGGCGTCGGGGCGTTCGCGGTCGGCTCGCTCGAACCGCATGTCCACAGCCGCGTCGAGGACTGGCTGAATCCTTACGCCTCCATCGAGGCGGGCGACGGGCCGAGCCAGCTCGCGCAGTCGCTGTTCGCCTTCGCGGCCGGCGGGATGCTCGGCACCGGCCTCGGCCTCGGCCACTCCGTCCTCATCGGCTTCGCCGCCAAGTCCGACTTCATCCTCGCGACGGCGGGCGAGGAGCTGGGCCTTCTCGGACTGACCGCCCTGTTCCTGCTCTACGGGCTGCTCGTCGCGCGCGGCTACCGGGCCGGGCTCGCCCTGCGCGACCCCTTCGGGCGGCTGCTCGCGATCGGCCTCGCCTCCATCCTGGCCCTCCAGGTCTTCGTCATCGCCGGCGGGGTGATGGGCCTGATCCCGCTGACCGGCATGGCGATGCCGTTCCTCGCGCAGGGCGGCTCCTCCGTCGTCACCAACTGGATCATCGTGGCGCTGCTGATCCGGGTCAGCGACTCGGCCCGCACGCCCCGCCCGGAGCTCGTCGAGACCGGGATCATCGCGCCGATCGTGGAGGACGCCCGGTGATCCCGTACATCCGGCGCGCGGCCGGGCTCTGCCTGGTCCTGCTGGCGGCCCTGCTGGTCAACGCGGCCCGGGTGATGATCTTCCAGGCCGAGTCGCTGGACGAGAACCCGGCCAACCGGCGGGTGGCGATCGCCCGTTGGGGCGAACCGCGCGGCGAGATCGTGGTCGGCGGCCGGCCGGTGACCGGCTCGCGGGACAGCGGACAGCAGCTGCGCTACGAACGGACCTACACCCAGGGCCCGTTGTACGCGCCGGTGACCGGCTTCGCCTCGCAGACGTACGGCACGACCTTCGTGGAGCACGCCGAGGACGGTGTCCTCGCCGGCACGGACCCGATGCTGGCGCCGTTCCCGTTCTGGAGCGACCTCACCCGGGGGCGGCTCGCCGGCGGCGACGTGGTGACGACGATCCGGGCGTCGATGCAGGAGGCCGCGTACCGGGGCCTGAACGGCAAGCGCGGCGCGGTGGCGGCGGTCGAGCCGTCCAGCGGGCGGATCCTGGCGCTCGTCTCCTCCCCCTCGTACGACCCGGGCGAACTGTCCGGGACGGGCGCCGGGGTCAAGGGCTCCTGGGCCCGGCTCACCGCCTCGCCGCACCAGCCGATGTTGAACCGGGCGATCCGGCAGACGTATCCGCCCGGCTCCACGTTCAAGATCGTGACGGCGGCGGCCGCGCTCGACGCGGGCGTGGTGCGGGACGTCGAGGCGCCCACGGACACCCCCGACCCGTTCGTCCTGCCCGGGACCCGCCAGACGCTCCCGAACGCGGCCACCGGGTGCGCGAACGCGTCCCTCGCGTACGCGCTCCAGTGGTCCTGCAACACGGTGATGGCGGGGCTCGGGGTGGACGTCGGGCTCACCTCGATGACGGAGGCGGTCGAGAGGTTCGGCTTCAACGACACCGGTCTGACGATCCCGACGTGGGTGGCCAGGTCGAACTTCGACCACGAGATGAGCGACGACCAGCTGGCGCTCTCCTCGATCGGCCAGTTCGACACGACGGCGACGCCGCTGCAGATGGCGCTGGTGGCGGCGGCGGTCGCCAACAACGGGGAGATCGCGCACCCGTACCTGGTCGAGCGGACGACGACGGCCGGCGGCACGACGGTCGACACGACCGGCCGGCGCAGCTACCGGCAGGCGATGCGCCCCTCGACCGCGACCCAGCTCCAGCGGCTGATGGTCCGGGCGGTCGAGGAGGGCACGGGCACCAACGCGGCGATCCCGGGGGCGACCGTCGGCGGCAAGACGGGCACGGCCCAGCACGGCCTGGGCAACACGGGCACCCCGTACGCCTGGTTCATCGCCTGGGCGCAGGCGTCGGACGCGGCCCAGCCGGCGGTGGCGGTCGCGGTCGTCGTCGAGGACGCCGAGGCCAGACGTACGGAGATCAGCGGCGGCGGCAGCGCGGCGCCGATCGCCCGGGCGGTGATGGAGGAGGCGCTGCGCCCGAAGGAGCAGCCGTAGCGGCGCTCCCGGCCCGACCGGCGGCCGATCGGCTCGCGGCCGGAGCGGGTCTCACGGCTCGCCCACCGGCCGATCGCCTCGCGGCCGCAGCGGCGCTCGTGACCCCGCCGCTAGCCGATCGGCTTGCGCATCTCCGCGCGGACCTTGGCCGTCGTCTCGGCCAGCTCGGCCAGGTCGACGTCCTGCGGGTCGGCGGTGGCCGACTCGGGGGTGACGACGGCGACGAAGGAGGCCGTGTTGTCGTCGCCCCAGGCGCACATGGGCAGGGTCGCGGTCCCGGTGGCGTCCTTGGTGGTGGTGACCTGGCAGCTGACGGTGACGCCGTGCCCGGCCGGCTCGAAGTCCTTCGGCGGGACCGCGACGGTGGTGCCCTTGTCCTTCGCGGCGCCGCTGAGGATGGACGCGCGGGTGGCGGCCGGGTCCTTGAGCCTGCCGTGGAAGCCGGAGACGACGAGAACCGCGCTGTCCTTGCCGGTGTACTGCGCGATGGCCGCCTTGACGTCCCTGACCGACGGGTCGAAGGTGTCCTCGACCTCCTTGCCCTCGGTCTTGGAGGCATCGTTGGTCAGTGTGAACGTGCCGTCCAGGAGGGTCTTGGGCACGACGAGCCGGTGCGTCGCCTCCGGGAACTCGCCGGTGACCCCGGCCCCGTCGAGGACGAGCTTCCCGGCGTAGCCGAGGCCCGCGACGACGGCCAGGGAGCCGACGACGATCCCGACGATCAGCCCGGTCCGCTTCTTCTTCGGCGGCTGCCCCATCGACGGCTGCCCCCAGCCACCGGCGCCGGGGGCGCCGTACTGCTGGGGTCCGCCGTACTGCTGAGGTCCGCCGTACTGCTGGGGGACACCGGGCTGCTGCGGGTGGCCGGGCTGTTGCGGGACACCGGGCTGCTGGGCGTAGCCGGGCTGCTGCGGGTACCCCTGCGGCGGCGCGCCGTACGGGCCGGGCTGCTGCGGGGGCGGTACGGGACCGCCGTACGGGTGGTGGGGCGGCTGGTTCGGTGGTGGCGGCATGCTCATGCCGCGCACGGTACGTCACCCGTATGACGGCCGGGAGTCCCAGGGGCCGTTCCCGGCCCCGCGCCGGCCTCCCCCGCGCTACGCCTCCCCCGCGCCCTGCTCGATCGCCTCCGTCACCTCCGCCACCCGCTCCCGCTCCTCCGCCGCGAACCGCTCCCGGTCCAGCGCCTCCGCGATCTCCTCGTCCTGGGTCATGAGCAGGTCCAGGTTCGAGTCGCCGAGGTCGAAGACGCCCATGTCCAGATAGGCCTTCTGCAGGCGTTCGCCCCAGAGACCGATGTCCTTGACACAGGGGACGATCCGGCTGAACAGCAGCTTGCGGAAGAGGTGCAGGAACTCGTTCTGCTCGCTGAACTCCTCCGCCTCCTTCCGCCCGATGCCGAAGTTCTCCAGGACCTCCACCCCGCGCAGCCGGTCGCGCATCAGGTAGCAGCCCTCGATCACGAACTCCTCGCGCTCGCGCAGTTCCGCGTCCGACAGCTGCTTGTAGTAGTCGCGCAGCGCCATCCGGCCGAAGGCCACGTGCCGGGCCTCGTCCTGCATCACGTACGCCAGGATCTGTTTGGGGAGCGGCTTGTCGGTGGTGTCGCGGATCATCCCGAAGGCGGCGAGGGCCAGGCCCTCGATGAGGACCTGCATCCCGAGGTAGGGCATGTCCCAGCGGGAGTCGCGCAGGGTGTCGCCGAGCAGGCCCTGGAGGTTGTCGTTGATCGGGTAGAGCATCCCGATCTTCTCGTGCAGGAAGCGGCCGTAGACCTCCGCGTGCCGGGCCTCGTCCATGGTCTGGGTCGCCGAGTAGAACTTGGCGTCGAGGTCGGGGACGGACTCGACGATCCGCGCGGCGCAGATCATCGCGCCCTGCTCGCCGTGGAGGAACTGGCTGAACTGCCAGGAGGCGTAGTGCCGGCGCAGGTCACCCTTGTCCTTCTCGGTCATCTTCGCCCAGTGGCGCGTGCCGTGGAGGGTGAGGACGTCGTCCGGGGTGCCGAGCGGGTCGTACGGATCGACCTCGAGGTCCCAGTCGATGCGCCTGGCACCGTCCCACTGCTTGTCCTTGCCCTTCTGGTAGAGGGCGAGGAGGCGTTCGCGGCCGTCGTCGTAGTCCCAGCTGAAGCGGGCCGAACCGGTGGCGGGGACCTGCCAGACGGGGTCTCCGGTGGCTTTCGTGTAGAGGTCGTGCGTCGACACTGACGACTCCTTGCTCTCACGGGGCGTGCTCCTCCGGGCAGGCTGACACCTTGGTAGACATCTGGTCAACAAGTCGCGCACAAGGGATTGACGGGCTTGCTGACGAGCAGTCTCATAAAGGCGAGCGCCGGTGACCGCGACCGCCGGTACCGGTAACCCGACCGCGAGCACAGCGAGGTGCCTCACCGTCATGACCACCCGTACCGAGCAGGACTTCACTCTCCTCCGGGACGCGCTCGGCCCGCTCCGCGACCGGGAACAGGTCGCCGCGCGGCTCCTGGAGTCCTCCCTGAAGCACTCCTTCGACCCCGAGACCGAGCTCGACTGGGCCGCGCCCCTCGAGGACGGCAAGTGGTTCTGGCCGCCGGAGCTGGTCTCCCTCTACGACACCCCGATGTGGCGGCGGATGTCCGAGGAGCAGCGGATGGACCTCGCCCGGCACGAGGCCGCCTCGCTCGCCTCGCTGGGCATCTGGTTCGAGATCATCCTGATGCAGCTGCTCGTCCGGCACATCTACGACAAGTCCCTGACCAGCGACCACGTGCGGTACGCGCTCACCGAGATCGCCGACGAGTGCCGGCACTCGATGATGTTCGCCCGCATGATCCAGAAGGGCGGCGCGCCCGCCTACCCCGTACCGCGGATCTACCACAACCTGGCGCGCGTCCTGAAGACCGTCTCCACCACCCCCGGCTCGTTCGCGGCCACCCTGCTCGGCGAGGAGATCCTGGACTGGATGCAGCGGCTGACCTTCCCGGACGAGCGGGTCCAGACGCTGGTACGCGGCGTCACCCGCATCCACGTCGTCGAGGAGGCCCGGCACGTCCGCTACGCCCGCGAGGAGCTGCGCCGCCAGATGGCGACCGCGCCGCGCTGGGAGCAGGAGTTCACCCGGCTGAGCTGCGGCGAGGCCGCCCGGGTCTTCTCCACGTGCTTCGTCAACCCGCAGGTGTACGACAACGTGGGCCTGGACCGCCGCCAGGCGGTCGCCCAGGTCCGGGCGAGCGGGCACCGCCGGGAGGTCATGCAGTCCGGCGCCCGACGGCTGACCGACTTCCTCGACGACATCGGCGTGCTCCGCGGACCGGGCCGCCGCCTCTGGAAGTCCTCCGGGCTGCTGGCCTAGGGAGACACTCCGGCCTGGGCGGGCACCCCACGGTGTCACCCCGCGGAGCTACCCTGCGGTCCATGACCAGTGCCGCTTCGCCCGCGTACCGCCGGCTCAGCGTCGAGGAGCGACGGGGGCAGCTCCTCGCCGCCGCCCTGACGCTCTTCGCGCACCGGGCGCCCGACGAGGTCTCCCTCGACGACGTCGCCGAGGCGGCGGGCGTCTCGCGGCCGCTCGTCTACCGCTACTTCCCCGGCGGCAAGCAGCAGCTGTACGAGGCGGCCCTGCGCTCCTCCGCGGACGCGCTGGAGCGCTGCTTCGCCGAGCCGCCGGCCGGTCCGCCGACCGAGCGGCTCGGCCGGGTCCTGGACCGGTATCTGACCTTCGTGGACGGGCACGACACCGGGTTCAGCGCCCTGCTCCAGGGCGGCAGCGTCGCCGAGACCTCCCGGACGAGCGCCATCGTCGACGAGGTCCGGCGGGCGGCGGCGGAGCAGATCCTCGTCCACCTGGGGGTGGACGCGCCCGGGCCCCGGCTGCGGATGATGGTCCGCACCTGGATCGCGGCGGTGGAGGCGGCCTCGCTGATCTGGCTCGACGAGGGCAAGCAGCCCGCCGCGGGTGAGCTGCGGGACTGGCTGGTCGACCACCTGGTGGCGCTGCTCGCGGCCACGGCGGCGACGGACGAGGAGACGGCGGCGGTCGTCCCACGGCTCCTCGCCCAGGAGACCCCCGAGGGGCCGGTGGGGACGCTGGCGCGACGGGTGACCCCGGTGGTGAGCGAGGCCGCGCACCTCCTGTGAGACCGGCGTGTACGAGACTGGTCCCGTGAGAAGCGAGAACACCCCCTTCCGAGGCGGCCCCCTGGACGGCCAGGTCCTGCCGGTCCTCGTCGGCCCGACCGGACATCCGCCGAAGTGGTACGAAGTGCCGGTACCGGACGCGGACGGCGGCCCGCCCACCGTCCACGCCTACCGCCGCGATCCGGCCGGCCACACCAAGCGGCTCGGGCTGCCGCGCGGCTGGGTCTACGAGTACGTCCCCGAGGGCCGCGAGCGGTTCGCGCCGAAGTGGCCCTGGACCAAGCCGAACGGGTGAGGCCGTTGGGCCGGTTCGCCCCTTTGTGAGCTCATCCGACCGCACGGTCCCGTCATCATCTCCGCAGGAGGTGATGGCGTGTCAGGAAGGCTGCTGCGCACGGTCTGCACGGGGGTGCTCGCCGCGTCGACGGCGCTGGCGGGAGTCCCGACGGCGACGGCGGACGACCCGGCGGACTCCGCGGTGGAGACCCCGGCGGAAGCTCCCACGCCCGTCGAGGGCGAGGAGTCGACACAGAGGGCGGAGACCTCGACGGACCGCGCGGACCCAACGGGCCCGACGGACCCGACGGACCCGACGGACCCGACGGACCCGACGGACCCGACCAACCCCGCGGACCCGACGGACCCGAGCGGGACGGGAAGCACCGACGACGCGGCGCCCGACGACGCGGCCGCGCTCCCGCCCTCCGGTGGGACCTCGGTGTCCGGGCTGCTCACCCGCCTGCGGACCCTGTACCGCCAGGCCGAGCAGGCCACCGAGGCGTTCAACGCCACCGATGAGGCGTTGCGCCTCCAGACCGCCGACACCAAGAAGGTCACCGAGGCCCTCACCCGCGCCCGCGAGCGCCTCGCCCAGGGGCGGGACGCGGCCGGGCGGCTCGCGCGGGAGCAGTACCAGGGGCGGGCCACGTCCTCGGCCTTCTCCCCGTACCTGCGGCTGCTCCTCGCGGACGACCCCCAGCAGGCCCTGGACCAGAGCCGCCTGATGGCCCGCGCGACGCGCGACCGGGCGGGGACCGTCGCGCGGCTCACGGCGGACGAGCGGAAGGCCGACGAGCTGGCCGCCGCGTCCCGCGAGGCCCTGGAACGGAAGCAGACCCTCGCCACGCGCCGCCACAAGCAGCGCGACGACGTCCAGAAGCGGCTCACGGAGGTCCAGAAGCTGCTCGCCTCGCTCCCGCCCGACCGGCTCGCGCGGCTGACGTCACTGGAACGGACCCAGACCGCCGGCGCCCAGCGGGAGCTGCTCGACTCCGGCGTCCTGGACGGCGACCGCGCCCCCTCACGGGAGGGCGGCGAGGCGCTCCGGTACGCGGTACGGCAGATCGGCAAACCGTACGTGTGGGGCGCGGAGGGACCGGAGTCGTACGACTGCTCGGGACTGACCTCCCAGGCCTGGGCGAGCGCCGGCCGGGAGATCCCACGCACCAGCCAGGAACAGTGGCGCACCCTCCCGAGAGTGCCGCTGAGCGACCTGCGCCCCGGCGACCTGGTGGTCTACTTCCCCGAGGCCACCCATGTGGCGATCTACCTCGGCGACGGCCTGGTCGTCCACGCGCCCCGCCCGGGCGCGAGGGTCAAGGTCTCCCCGATCGCCGCCAACCCCCTCCTGGGCGCGGTCCGCCCCGACCCGACCGCCGAGCCCCTGACGACGTACACACCCCCCGAACTCCCGACGGGAGCTACGGACGGCACGGACGAGGGGTTCGACCGGGGTGCGGCCTGAGCACCCTTCGCCCGGCGAGGGCCGGCATACGGGGGCGCGGTCGAGATCCGGCGCGGGCCACCCCGGCCAGTGCCTCGAGGTGGCGGGCTGGAGTACGCAGCCGGCCGCCCGCGCGCGGCTGTGGGACTGCCACGGCGGCGCCAACCAGGGCCTCCGCCGGGTGTGACCCCCGGGCGGGTGCCGGGCACCCGCCCGGCGACCGCCCTCTTCCGTGACCGTCAGGCCCCGGCGACCGACGTCAGGTAGGCCGAGGTCTTCTCCGGGTCGTAGAAGAAGTTCTCGAAGTCGGACGGGTCGTTGAAGCCGTTCGCGAAGCGGTCGGCGACCGGCTGGAGTTGGCCCGCCGCGCCGATCAGGTTCAGGACGTGCTCCGGCGGGACGCCGAGCATCGCGTTCGTCCACTTGGTGACGTGCTGCGCGGTGTCCCAGTAGCGGTCGAACGTCGACTGCATCCAGCCCTCGTCGAAGGGCTTGTCGCCGTGCTCGACGATCGCCGCGAGGTAGGCCGCGGCGCACTTGGACGCCGAGTTCGAGCCCTGTCCGGTGATCGGGTCGTTGGCGACGACGACGTCCGCGACGCCCAGGGCCAGACCCCCGCCGGGGAGCCGGCCGATCGGATTGCGGACGGTGGGGGCGTAACGGCCGGCCAGCGTGCCGCCCGCGTCGGTCAGTTCGACCTTGGTGGCCCGCGCGTACTCCCAGGGCGTGAACCGCTCCATCAGCTCCAGGGTCAGCGACAGGTGCTCGGCGGGGTCCTTGACGCCCTGGAAGGCGTCGAGCGGGCCGCCGGGCACGCCCTCCCAGAAGAGGATGTCGGCGCGGCCGGAGGTGGTCAGGGTCGGCATGACGAAGAGCTCGCCGACGCCCGGGACCAGGTTGCAGCGGACCGCGTCGAAGTCGGGGTGCTCGGGGCGCGGGCCGAGGCCGTGGACGTACGCGACGGCCAGCGCGCGCTGCGGCTCGGCGTAAGGGGAGCGGGCAGCGTCCCGGCCGAACATGGAGACCAGCTCGCCCTTGCCGGCGGAGACCAGCACCAGGTCGTACGTACGGGAGAAGTAGTCCAGGTCGGAGACGGCGGCGCCGTGGATGACGAGCTGGCCGCCGCGCTGGGCGAACGTCTCCATCCAGCCGGCCATCTTCACCCGCTGGTCGACGGACTGGGCGTGGCCCGTCAGCTTCCCGACCCAGTCGATGGCACGGCCGCCGTCCGGGGCGGCGACGGAGACGCCGAGGCCCTCGATCCGCGGGGCCTGCGACTCCCAGAAGTTGATGCCGAGATCGCGCTCGTGCTGGAGCGCGGTGTCGAACATGCACTGGGTGGACATGACCCGGCCGGACCGGATCTCGTCCGCCGTGCGGTTGGACATGAGGGTGACCTCGTACCCCTGCGACTGGAGTCCGAGGGCGAGCTGGAGACCGGACTGGCCGGCTCCGACGATGAGTATCTTCCGCATGGCGGGTGTTCCTATCGAGTCAATCAGGCTGTTCGGGGACGGCGGCGGCCTATTCGGGGGCGGCGTCGAGCGCGTGCGTGACCGTCGCGAGCAGCGTCTCCACCACGCTGTAGCGCTTGCGCGCGTCCATGATCACGACCGGTACGGCCGGGGGCACGGTGAGCGCCTCGCGGACGTCCTCGGGCTCGAACCGCTCGGTGCCCTCGAAGTGGTTGACGGCGACGATGTACGGCAGCCCGCAGCTCTCGAAGTAGTCGAGAGCGGGGAAGCAGTCGGTCAGCCGACGGGTGTCGGCGAGCACGATCGCACCGATCGCGCCGCGCACCAGGTCGTCCCACATGAACCAGAAGCGCTGCTGGCCGGGCGTGCCGAAGACGTACAGCACGAGGTCGTCGTCCAGGGTGATCCGGCCGAAGTCCATCGCCACGGTCGTCGTGAGCTTGTCGGGCGTCGCGGTCAGGTCGTCGGTCTCCTGGCTGGCCCGGGTCATCAGGGCCTCGGTCTGGAGAGGGGTGATCTCCGAGACGGCCCGGACGAACGTCGTCTTGCCGACGCCGAAGCCCCCCGCGACGACGACCTTCGTCGCGATGGGGGCCCGGGTGTGGTCGAGCTGCCAGTCCTGGGCGCCGTCTTCGGTGCCTATGTCCTGGCGTTCGGGAACCGGCTCGGGCTGGACGGGGATTCCGGCGAGGGCCGGGGCAGCGGCTTCAGAGACGGCGGAGTCCACTCAGCACCCTTTCGAGGAGCGCGCGGTCGGGCTGCCCGGTGCCGTGACCGGTCCCGTACACACGGATCTTTCCCTGGTCGGCCAAGTCGCTGAGCAGCACTCGGACGACACCCAACGGCATCTTCAGGAGCGCCGAGATCTCCGCGACGGTACGCATCCGGCGGCAGATCTCGACGATCGCCCGCATCTCCGGCATGAGCCCCCGGGCGGCCGGCCCGCCGTCCGTCAGTTCCTTGCGCTCGGGCCCCGCCTCCAGCGCCGCGACGAAGGTCTCGACGAGCAGGACGTGGCCGAAGCGGGTGCGGCCGCCGGTGAGCGAGTACGGGCGTACGCGCGCGGGGCGGCGCCCGTCACCCCGTACCGGCAGCCGCAGAGAAGGGGCGGTGTGCCCCGCAGACAGGGACGTCACTGGGCACTCTCCATCGATTTGCGCAGCTCGCTGCGGAGTTCGGGGGTGAGGACGTGTCCGGCGCGGCCGACGAAGAGGGCCATGTGGTACGCGACGACGCTCATGTCGCAGTCCGGCTCGGCGTGCACGCCGAGCAGTGAGCCGTCGCTGATGGACATGACGAAGACGCTGCCCTCCTCCATGGCCACCATCGTCTGCTTGACCCCGCCGCCGTCCATCAGCCGGGCGGCGCCGATGGTGAGGCTGCCGATGCCGGAGACGATCGTGGCGAGGTCGGCGCTGGACCCCCGCGGCCCGGCCGGGCGGTCCGGTGCGGGCGCGGTCTCCTGCGCCGCCGGGTCGGACGAGAGCAGCAGCAGTCCGTCGGAGGAGACGACGGCGACCGAGCGGACCCCGGGCACCTCCTCGACGAGGTTGCCCAGCAGCCAGTGCAGGTTGCGGGCTTCCGTGCTCAGTCCGAACGTTCCGGTCTCAGGTGTTCCGGTCGCAGTCAACCGCGTGCCTCCTCGACGTTCTCCCCCGCCTTCTCCTCGGTACGTGCTTCCATCTCGGCCTCGACGTCCCTGCGGCCCTCCTCGGCTCCTCGGTGGAAGCCGCCGAGCCTGCGGCGCAGGGCCTCCGGGTCCACGCCGCCGGCGCGCGGCGCGGGTACGGCCCCGGCCTGCGCGACGATCTTCGGCGTGCGCTTGGGGAGGCCCTTGTCGGTGAGGCGCGGGGCGGCCGACTGCTCGGTCTCCTCCGGGGCGCGCTCGTGCGTGTCGGGCTCGGGGGGCGGCGCGGGCAGCCGGACCTGGAGCGTGGTCTCGGCGACCGAACCGGCCTCCGACGACCGGGTGCTCTCGGGCTCCACGGGGGCCTCGGACTCCAGGTTGGCCTCGGACCCCACGGGGGCCTCGGACCCCAGGGTTGCCTCGGACCCCAGGGTTGCCTCGGACCCCAGGGTGGCCTCGGCCTCCGAAGGAGCCTCGGACTCCGGCGGGGACGCGGGGCGCTCGGGGGCGGCCTGGGGCTGCGCCCGCGGTGCTTGGGCTTCCGCGGCGGGGGCCTGGGTCTGGGTCTCCGTCGCGGGGGTCTGGGCCTCCGTCGCGGGCGCCCGGGCGGCCTGGGGCTCAGCCTGAGGGGCCTGCGCGGCCCGGGGCTCAGCCTGAGGGGCCTGCGCGGCCCGGGGTTCCTGGGCCGCCGCCTCGATGGCGCGTTCCGCCGCCTCCACGAGGGGGTCGCGGGTACGGGACGGGAGAGTGTTGGAGTTGGCCTCCGCCACCGACCCGGGCAGGTTCAGGGTGGGCGTCGCGCCGCCGACCGGGACGGCCGGCGGGCCCGCGACCGGCGGGGCCGTCGGCAGCAGCGGCAGCGGCAGGACGACGACCGCCGCGATGCCGCCCTGCTTCTGCTCACGCAGCTGCACCCGCACCCCGTGGCGGGCGGCCAGCAGCGCGGTGACGCGGATGCCGAGCCCCTCGCCCTCCACGTCGGCCGGGTCGGCCTCGGCGAGCCGCGCGTTGAGCTCGGTGAGCCGGGACTCGGTCATGCCGATGCCCTCGTCCTGGACGGAGAGCATGACCTCGCCGCTCTCCAGGAGCCAGCCGGAGAGCTGGACCTGGGCGTCGGGCGGCGAGAACGAGGTCGCGTTCTCCAGGAGTTCGGCGATCAGGTGGCTGAGGTCGTCCGCGGCGAAGCCGGCGATCTGGGCGTGCGGCGGCAGGGACTGGAGGGTGACCCGCTCGTACCGCTCGATCTCGCTGACGGCCGCGCGCAACACGTCCACCAGCGGGACGGGCCCGGGGTGGCCGTGCACGTGCTCGTGCCCGGCGAGGACGAGGAGGTTCTCGCTGTGGCGGCGCATCACGGTCGCCATGTGGTCGAGCTTGAAGAGGGTGGCGAGCCGGTCCGGGTCCTGCTCGCGCTCCTCCAGCTTCTCGATGACGCCGAGCTGCCGCTCCACGAGCCCGAGGCTGCGCAGCGAGAGGTTGACGAAGGTGTGGTGGACGCTGTGCCGGAGCCGTTCAAGCTCGGCGGTGAGGAGGGCGGTGTGGCCCTGGAGCTCGGCGCGCTGGGCGGCCAGTTCGGCGCCGAGCGCCTCGCGGGCCCCGGCCAGGTCGGCCCGCTCGCTGTCGAGCCGCCCGGCGCGCCGGCCGAGGTCGGCCAGCTTGCCGTGGAGGGTGTTGAGGGACCGTACGACCTGGGCGAACTCGTCGTTGCGGCCGGTGAAGCGGATCGGCTCCTCGGCCTCCGTCTCGGGGGCCGCGGCGAGCCGCGCGGCGCCGATGCGCACGACGGCCAGGGGCCGGGTGAGGGTGCGGGCGACGTAGGTCGAGATGCCGATGGCGATCAGCAGACAGCCGCCGAGGAACGCGATGCGCACTTCGAGCGCGGTGACGTCGTCGTCGCGGAGCTGGGAGAGGCGCTCGACCCGGGTGGCGGAGAGGGAGGACTCGACGCCGCGCATCTGCTCGATACGGGCGGAGAGCGCGGCCTCCAGCTGTTCGGGGTCGGTCCTGCGCTCGGAGTTGGTCAGCGTCGGCTGGTCGGTGAGCTTGGCGAGCAGGCTCTCGGCCTTCTTGACGTCGGGGCCGGTGACCGTGGCGGCGAGGCGGTCGCGTCCGGTGGAGCTGGCGGCCTGGTCGAAGTCGGCGAGGGCGGCCAGTTCGCGGACCCGGGCCTGCTGGGCGGCGGCGGTCAGGGTGTTGCGGGTCCGGTCGGCCTCGGCGGCGCCCTCCGCCTCGACGGGGACGTAGGTGCCGGTGACGGGGTCGTACTCGACGCGGTCGGACTCGGGCCGCGGTACGGCGAGGGCGGCCAGCAGCAGACCGCGGGCGGCCGAGGCCTGTTCGACGGCGCGGCCGAGTTCGGCGGGGGCCTTGGAGGCGTCGGCGGCGCGGGCCGGGGTCTGGTCGGCGAGCTCGTCGGCGAGGGCCTGGAGCTTGGCGATGACGTCCGTGTACGCGCGGTGGGCCTCGAGGGCGGTGCCCTTGCCGGTGAGCGCGGTACGGCGGATGGACGGCAGACCCGCGAGGTCGCGGCGCAGCTCGGCGGGGGCGGCGGGCCGGATCTCGTCGACCTGACGGTCGACACGGGTGGAACGCGTGCTGGTGACCTGGCGCTTGTCCTCCGCGTCGGCCGACTGCTCGTCGCGGCCCGCGGCGATGTACGCGACGACCTCGTCGCGCTCGTCGGCCAGGGAGTGGGCGAGGGTGACGGCCTGCCGGTCCAGCTCGGCGAGGGTGACCAGGCGCTGGGAGTCGGTCAGTTCGCCGGAGGTGGTGAGGATCGCGGGCGCGCCGGCGGCGAGGACGGTGACACCGACGAGGGCGACACCGGCGACGAGGCGGTTGCGGACGCGCTTGGGGCGCCCGGTGCGGGCGGGCGGAGTGCTCGCGGACGGGCTGCTCACGGGCGGGGTGCTCGCGGCTCCGGTGGGCGTGGGGCTCCCAGGGCCGGTGGGCGTGGTTCCCGTGGCTCCGGTGGGCGTGGCTCCGGTGGGCATGGTGCTCCCGGGCCCGGTAGGCATGGCGCTCCCGGGCGCGGCTCCGGGGCCCGCGGCGCTCCCCGTGCTCAGCGGGTCACCGGGGGCCTGGCTCCGCGTGCCGTTGTTGCTCCGAGGCCGCTTCTTCTGCACCGGTGCTCGCATTCTCGACTCGTCCGCCCATGAAGCAGAGGTGACGACCGGTCACGTGTTAGAGCGCCCCCACCCCTGGTACGGCTTCCGACCATTCCAGCGCTTCTGGGAAGGGGACGCGCATCGGCCGCTCCGCCACCCGAACGAGTGAACAACACTCCTGAGTTGGCGAACAACTCCGCGCGGGACCGTCCGCGCGTCCGTGCGGGGTGCCGGTTGGATCTTCCGCGCGGGCTTTGGCAGGATGCCCGCCCGCAGCTTCCCGGAGGTTCCGCTTCCGCCTCTCGTAGGGGCTTCGAAGGCTTGGTACATGCCATGTTCGGCCGTTTGGAGACGCTGTGAAGGAGTGCCGTCGCCCGCGGCGTCACGGGGGCAGACTGGGGATCATGCGCAGCGAGATCGTCACCCTTCCCGGCAGTACCGAACGCCCCAACGAGGACTGGGCGGCCGCGGCTCTACCCGCGTCCGGCGGGGGCGGGGCGGTCGTGGTGCTCGACGGGGTGACGCCGCCGGTCGGTGATG
This sequence comes from Streptomyces sp. NPDC090127, assembly GCF_044746945.1. Classification (NCBI taxonomy): domain Bacteria; kingdom Bacillati; phylum Actinomycetota; class Actinomycetes; order Kitasatosporales; family Streptomycetaceae; genus Streptomyces; species Streptomyces sp. NPDC090127. The sequence goes on from NZ_JBIVDE010000001.1 coordinate 487,113, forward strand.
ACGGTTGTGTGCACGACGTGCCCTGGTTCACCGCCCGCCTGGGCGGCTCCCTGACCGAACTGTCCGCTTCGCGGGGCGATCTGACGCTGCCGGAGGTCCTGGCGGAGGCAATCCGGCGCACCGCGGACGCCCACCGGGGAACCTGTGACCTTTCTCACGTCCGTACGCCCCAGGCGACCGTCGCGATGGCGCGTTGGGACGCGACGCACGTCGAACACCTCGTCCTGTCCGACGCGGTGCTCCTCCTGGAGGCCCGGGACGGCTCGGTGACGGCGGTGCTCGACGACCGCCTCGACCGGGTCCCGGACGAGGTCCGCCGCTCGCTGACCGCGACGGACCGGCTGCGGAACCGGGAGGGCGGCTTCTTCACGGCGGCGGCGGACCCGGACGTGGCGCGGCGCGCGGTGACGGGGACGACGCCCCGGGCGGACGTCCGGGCGCTGGCGGCGCTCACGGACGGGGCGTCGCGCTGGGTGGAGTTGTTCGGCGAGGGCGACTGGGCGGACTGCTTCGGGGTGCTCCGCGAGGAGGGCGCGCACGGGCTGCTGACGCGTGTCCGCGCGCTGGAGGTGGCGGGCGCCGCCGTGCACCGCTGGAAGCGCCACGACGACGCGACGGCGGCCTACGCGCTCCTCTGAGACCTCGGCGCGTGCTCCGTCGGTCCGACGACCCCGGTACGAGCTCCCCGGCATGGGCTCCCCCGGAACGGCTCCCCGGTGGCTCACGCGCGGCCCCGCCCCCCGATCGCCCCTCAGCTCTCGGCGCGCTCGTTCAGCTGGTGGAGCAGGCGGGCCAGTTCGGCGACCTCGGCGCGGTCCCAGTCGGCGAGCTTGCGGACGTACCGTCCGCGCCGTGCGTCCCGTACCCGCCGGAAACGGAGCCGACCCTCCGCCGTCAGCCGGACGAGCGAGGCGCGTCCGTCCGCGGGGTCGGGGTCGCGGGCGACGAGACCGAGGTCCTCCAGGGTGCGCAGCTGACGGCTCATGGTCGCCTTGCCGACGCCGAAGTAGCCGGCGAGTTCGGTGGCGCGCTGCGGCCCGGTGTCGTCGAGCCGTACGAAGAGTCCGTACGCGGAGGACTCCAGCTCGGGGTGGACCTCGCGGGCCATCTCGCCCGACTGGGCGCGGGCCCGGCGCAGAAAGACCGCCAGCTCCCTCTCCAGCGCCAGGAATTCCTGGTCCACACCACTCCCCCCGAGCGATCTCCCGGTGGGGTCGCCTTCACTCCCCGTACCGCTTCCGTGCACGTCAGCACCCCTCGCGCGCTTTCCGGTCGCTGAAAGTTTCTTTCAGTCGCGGCCATCGCCGCAGCTCCCCCAGTATTTCGCAGGAGTAGACCAACGGCAGCACCCGGCCCCTCTTCCGCCGGACGGGTCTACGTGCGTAGCGTCAGTCGTGACATGTCCATACCAGGACTGGTCGACTCGTCCCCCCACCGAGCCTTTCGGAGGCACGCAATGCCCGTGCACAGATCCGGAACGACCCTCGCCGGCGCCGCGCTCGCGGCCCTGGCCCTGCTGCTGCCCCTCGCCCTCTCCGGCCCGGCGAGCGCCGCCGGCCCCGACGCCGAGGCCGTCCCCGCGCGCGGCTCCGCCCACATGGGCATGGGCGTCCTCGCGCACGACGGCTCGGCCGGTACGCCGGGCGCGCCCCGCGCCGCCCAGACCGAGGGTGTGGACGTCTCCAGCCACCAGGGGAACGTGGCCTGGTCGACCCTGTGGAACAGCGGGGTGAAGTGGGCCTACGTCAAGGCGACGGAAGGCACCTACTACAAGAACCCCTACTTCGCGCAGCAGTACAACGGCTCCTACAACGTGGGCATGATCCGCGGCGCGTACCACTTCGCCACCCCCGACACGACGACGGGCGCGGCCCAGGCCGACTACTTCGTGAACAACGGCGGCGGCTGGTCCAGGGACGGCCGGACGCTGCCGGGCGTGCTCGACATCGAGTGGAACCCGTACGGAGCGACCTGCTACGGCAAGTCGCAGTCCGCGATGGTCACGTGGATCCGCGACTTCCTGAACCGCTACAAGGCGCGTACGGGCCGGGACGCGGTGATCTACACCGCGACGAGCTGGTGGACGCAGTGCACCGGCAACTACGCGGGCTTCGGCGCGACCAACCCGCTCTGGGTCGCGCGGTACGCGACGGCGGTCGGCGAACTCCCGGCGGGCTGGGGGTACTACACGATGTGGCAGTACACCTCGACCGGCCCGACGGTCGGCGACCACAACCGCTTCAACGGCGACCTCTCGCGCGTCCAGGCGCTGGCCAACGGCTGAGCGCCGTCGCCGGGCCCGGCGACGACACTCCGGCACGACGACACTCCGGCACGACGGCCCTCCGGTACGACGGCCCTCCGGTACGGCGGCTCCCCGGTCGCGCGGCGGCGCGCCCGGGGGGCCGCTCCGACTTTCCCGGCCCTCCCCCTTGCCGATTGGTATGGACCAATGCGAGGCTCGGGCGGGCACGAGACGGGTGCCGCACCCAACTCCCGTCCGTGCGCCGCTCGTTGCTCGTTCCGTCCTCCCCCACGCACGAGAGAGAGCCCCGCATGCCGTCGTCGTACCGCCGCACCGCCACGGCCGTCACCCTGTCCGCCGCCGCGCTGATCCCCCTGACCCCCTCCTCGGCCTCCGCGCACGGCGCGGTCTTCAACCCGGTGAGCCGGGTGGCGGCCTGTTACGCGGAGGGCCCGGAGACGCCGAAGTCGCAGGTGTGCAAGGACCTCGTCGCCGACTCCGGCACGCAGCCGCTCTACGACTGGAACGAGGTGAACATCGCCAACGCGAACGGGCAGCACCAGGTGGTCATCCCGGACGGCAAGCTCTGCTCCGCCAACCGCGAGAAGTACCGGGCGCTGGACTGGGCCCGGACGGACTGGCCGTCGACGGCCGTGGCGGCGGGCTCCTTCGACTTCAAGGTCCGGGTCACCGCGGCCCACCAGGGCACGATGACGGTCTACATCACCAAGCCGGGCTTCGACCCGACCCAGCCGCTCAAGTGGTCCGACCTCGACGCGACCCCGGTGGCCACCTATGCCACCCCGCGCGCCTCGACGGACGGCTACTACCACTTCACCGGATCCCTGCCCGCGCGCACCGGCCGCCACGTCGTCTACAAGGTCTGGCAGCGCAGCGACAGCCCGGAGGCGTTCTACAGCTGCTCGGACGTCACCTTCGGCGGTACGGCCAAGGCCGCGTCGGCCTCGACCGCCTCCACGGCAGCGGCGCCCAGCGAGGCGAGGATCGCGGCGGGCGCGGACCGCTCGACGGTGAGCCACGCGGGCCACGGCGGCGACGAGCACGCCCCCGCCCTCTCCTCGGAAGCGGCGCCGACCGCCCCCTCCCCGCTCCCCCTGGCCCTCGGCGCGGCCGGCGCGCTGGCCGCCTTCGGCGCGGGCAGCCTGCTCCTGACGCGGCGCCGGAACGCCTCGTAGGGGCGGCCCGTCAGCTCACGCCGCCGGTCGGGTGCCGTCCCGGCCGGTGGTCGAGCCGAAACCGAGCCAGGTGTGACGGTTGCCCCACCAGCACCAGCCGACCTTCGGGGCGTCGCGCCGCTCCCGGCCGTCCCGGCCGGTGCCGTTGCTGATCCAGATCGCGGGCGTACGGGCGTCCAGGGAGCCGTTCGCCTTGCGCAGCCGGGAGCCGATGGTCATGAAGCAGCGGTTGCGCTCCAGGACCTCCGGCGCCTGGAGCAGCCAGTGGATGCCCTCGGTGAGCAGCAGCGGGGTGCGGGCGTCCTTGGCGAGCGCGGGGAGCGCCTCCTCCGGGCTCCAGTTGGCCATGTGGTCGCCGCGGTCGAGCCCCTCGACGAGGTAGAGCGGCGCGTCGGGCACCTCGATGCCACAGGGCGTGAAGTCGTCGACGTCGGGCATGTCGACGACGACGAACCCGGGCTTGTCCTCGCGGCGGAGCAGCGGCGCGAGCGCGGAGGCGGGGGCGCGGTCCGGGTGCACGGCGAGCAGCACGTCGACCCGCTCGCCTCCGGCCTCCCGCGCGAAGGCCCGCACGTCGTCGGCGGTCAGCCCCGCGATCTCGTGCACGCCGAGCTCGACGAGACGCTCGGCCTGGATGACGAGGGACGGCAAGGGGGACATGGGTACTCCTCGGTTCACGGCGGCGGGGTGCGAGGCGGGTCGCGTGGGAACGAAGCGGCTGAGCCGGAAGACGGTCGGCCGGTCCGCGCGCCCGCAGAACCGGTCCACTCGCAGCGACGCCACGTCGGTGGGCGGGTCCGCTGCGCGAAGCCGACGGAGGTGGGCGTGGAACGCCGCCTCGTCGCGGGTCTCGAAGACCGCCTCCCAGCTGCCCCCCGCGGATCCGACGCCCACGTCGTCCCGCCGTGTCGCCTCCCGCTGCCGGCGAAGCGACACCCGCCTTCCCACCTGGCCCCCCTAGGTCGTTGATCATGATAAGGAAACACGCCCACGACCGGAAGTGGGCCGCCCCTACCAGGGGCGGCCCACCTCGCACGACGGGCGATTCGACGCGCTACGCCGCCGCGCCCACCGCCACCCGCGCCGGGGCGAGGGCGATCTCCAGGACCTGCCGGACGTCCGTCACCGGGTGGACCTCCAGCTTCTCCAGGATCTCAGCCGGGACGTCGTCCAGGTCGGCCTCGTTCCGCTTCGGGATCACGACCGTCGTGATGCCCGCCCGGTGAGCCGCCAGGAGCTTCTGCTTCAGGCCGCCGATCGGCAGGACCCGGCCGGTCAGCGAGACCTCACCGGTCATCGCCACGTCCGTCCGGACCAGCCGGCCGGAGAGCAGCGAGGCCAGGGCCGTCGTCATCGTGATGCCCGCGCTCGGCCCGTCCTTCGGGACCGCGCCCGCCGGGAAGTGGATGTGCACGCCCCGGTCCTTCAGACCGGACACGGACAGCTCCAGCTCCGCGCCGTGCGACCGCAGGAAGGAGAGCGCGATCTGCGCGGACTCCTTCATCACGTCGCCCAGCTGACCGGTCAGGGTCAGCCCCGCGGCGCCCGTCTCGGGATCGGCGAGGGACGCCTCCACGAAGAGGACGTCACCGCCCGCGCCCGTGACGGCGAGCCCGGTCGCCACGCCCGGTACGGACGTCCGGCGCTCGGCCGGGTCCTGGGCGGACTCCGGGATGTGGTGCGGCCGTCCGATCAGCCCGCGCAGATCGTCGACGCCGACCGTGAACGGCAGCTCCCGGTCGCCCAGTTCGTGCTGGGCCGCGACCTTCCGCAGCAGCCGCGCGAGGGACCGCTCCAGGTTCCGTACGCCCGCCTCACGGGTGTACTCGCCCGCGAGCTTCCGCAGCGAGCCGTCCTCCAGGACGACCTCGCCGGGTTCGAGGCCCGTGCGCTCGAGCTGCCGGGGCAGCAGGTGGTCACGGGCGATGACGACCTTCTCGTCCTCCGTGTACCCGTCGAGCCTGACCAGCTCCATCCGGTCGAGCAGGGCCTCGGGGATGGCCTCCAGGACGTTCGCCGTCGCCAGGAAGACGACGTCGGAGAGGTCGAGTTCGACCTCCAGGTAGTGGTCGCGGAAGGTGTGGTTCTGCGCCGGGTCGAGGACTTCGAGGAGCGCGGCCGCCGGGTCGCCCCGGTAGTCCGAGCCGACCTTGTCGATCTCGTCGAGGAGCACCACCGGGTTCATCGACCCGGCCTCCTTGATCGCCCGGACGATCCGGCCGGGCAGGGCGCCGACGTACGTACGACGGTGGCCGCGGATCTCCGCCTCGTCCCGGACGCCGCCGAGGGCGACCCGGACGAACTTCCGCCCCATGGCGTGCGCGACGGACTCCCCGAGCGAGGTCTTGCCGACGCCGGGCGGGCCGACGAGGGCGAGGACCGCGCCGCCGCGACGGCCGCCGACCACGCCGAGACCGCGCTCGGCGCGCCGCTTGCGGACCGCCAGGTACTCGGTGATCCGCTCCTTCACGTCCTCCAGGCCCGCGTGCTCGGCGTCGAGGACGTCCTTGGCGCCCTGGATGTCGTACCGGTCCTCGGACCGCTCGTTCCACGGCAGTTCGAGGACGGTGTCGAGCCAGGTGCGGATCCAGGAGCCCTCCGGGGACTGGTCGCTGGACCGCTCCAGCTTCTCGACCTCCTTGAGCGCCGCCTCCCGCACGTTCTCGGGGAGGTCCGCGGCCTCGACGCGGGCGCGGTAGTCGTCGGACTCGTCACCCTCCGACTCGCCGTTGAGGTCGCGCAGCTCCTTGCGTACGGCGTCCAACTGGCGCCGCAGCAGGAACTCGCGCTGCTGCTTGTCGACGCCCTCCTGGACGTCCTTCGCGATGGACTCGGCCACGTCCTGCTCGGCCAGGTGCTCGCGGAGCTGGGCGGTGGCGAGCTTGAGGCGGGCGACCGGGTCGGCGGTCTCCAGGAGTTCGACCTTCTGCTCGACGGTGAGGAAGGGCGAGTAGCCGGAGTTGTCGGCGAGCGCGGAGACGCCGTCGATCTGCTGGACGCGGTCCACGACCTGCCAGGCGCCGCGCTTCTTCAGCCAGCTGGTGGCCAGCGCCTTGTACTCCTTGACCAGCTCGGTCACGGAGCCGGGCAGCGGCTCGGGCACGCTCTCCTCGACGGCGGTGCCCTCGATCCAGAGGGCGGCGCCGGGCCCGGTCGTACCGGCGCCGATCCTGACGCGGCCGAGGCCGCGGATGAGGGCGCCGGGGTCGCCGTCGGACAGCCGCCCGACCTGCTCGACGGTGCCGAGCACACCGGTCGCGGCGTACGTGCCGTCGATCCGCGGCACGAGCAGCACCCGCGGCTTCCCGGTCCCGTTCTCGGACCGGGCAGCGGCCTGAGCGGCCTCGACCGCGGCACGCACGTCGTTGTCGGACAGGTCCAGCGGCACCACCATTCCGGGCAGCACGACCTCGTCGTCGAGCGGCAGCACGGGCAGAGTGAGCGGTGAGGTCGTCGAAGCCATGATCTCCCCTTCGGCAGTCAAGTTGAGCTATGTCGACTCAATGCACCTGAGCCTGGGGATGTTCCCCGACGCCTGTTCGCTCTGAGCGATCACCTCGATACCGCCAGGTCACGGCCTGTCCGTCCGTCCGGCCGCCCGCCCGTCATGGGCCAGGTCGCCGCCCGTAAGCCCGTCGCGGGCCGGGTCACCGCCCGTCCGCGCGTCCGCCGGTCGCCCGTCACGGCAGGATCTCGACGTACCCGTCTGTTCCGTGCACGCGGATCCGCTGGCCGTCCCGGATCAGCCGGGTCGCCTGCTCCACGCCCACGACGGCCGGCAGGCCGTACTCCCGGGCGATCACCGCGCCATGGGTCATCAGGCCGCCCACCTCCGTCACCAGGCCCGCGATCCCGACGAAGAGCGGCGACCAGCTCGGGTCCGTGAAGGTCGTGACCAGGATGTCGCCCGCTTCGAGATCGGCCTCCGCCATGTCCAGGACGACACGGGCCCTGCCCTCGACGGTCCCGGCGGAGACCGCCAGGCCGGTCAGGGCGCCGGCGGGCACGTCGTCGCGCCGGTACGACCCGGTGACGGCCTCGCCGTCCGAGGTGAGCACCCGGGGCGGCGTGAGCGCGTGGTACGCGCGGAACGCCTCCTTGCGCCGCTGGATGAGCGGGGCGTCCACCCGGTGCGAGCGCACGACGTCGCGGAGCTCCTCGAAGGTGAGGTAGAAGGCGTCCTCCCGCTCCCGCAGCACGTCGGCCCGCACGAGGCGCTCGGCCTCCGCGAGCAGGGCCCGCTTGTAGACGAAGTAGCGGCTGACGATGCCGTACTTGGGGTACTCCCGGTACCCGATGAAGGTTCTGACCCGGTCGATCATCCGCTTGGCGTCTTCGGCCTTCCGGTCCCCGTCCGGCAGGTTCCGCAGGCGTGACAGCACTTCCGCCTCCTTCGCCCGGGCCTTCCGCCGCCCTTCCTCGAAGCGCCGCGCGGCGGCGCCCGGCTCGAAGTTCCTGACGTTGTCCAGGATCACGGGCACGAGCGTGCTGGGGCGTTCGGCCCAGCGGGGCCTGGTGATGTCGATCTCGCCCACGCAGCGCATGCCGTACCGGTCGAGGTAGCCCTCGATGGCGGCGCGCGCCTCGGCCCCGCCCGGGAGCTTCGCCAGCTCGTCCAGGAAGCCCTCGTCCTCGACGCCCCGCAGGAACGCCACCACCTCCGGCAGCGGGCGGATCACGTCCGCGACGTCGAGGAGCGCCAGGCCCATCTCGGAGGTGACGTTGTCGGGCGCGGACAGCGTGAGCGTGTCGGCCGCGTTCTTCTCGCCCAGCCACTCCCCCAGCCTGTCGTTGAGCCACCAGGTGGCGTCCATCCCCGCCATGATCGCCTGCATGCTGAGAGGGTCCCCGAGGACCCGCCTGTGCTCCTGGAAGGCCTCGACGAGGAAGTCGAAGAGCGCCGGTCCGGTCTTCGACCGGATGTCGCGCTCCAGGGCGGCGACGGACGCACGGCTGCGCTCGATCAGCTCGGCGACGAGGGCCGGATCGGTCTCGATCGGAGCGGGCGCGGACGCGGCGGACGCCGCGGCAGGGGACGGGCTACCGGGCTGCGGACCGGCGGGTTGCGGACCGGCGGGAGCAGCGTCCGGGAGCGTCGGGACGAAGTCGTCCCGGTCGAGCACGGTCTGCAGAGCGTCCCTCATCAGTGGATCGCCCTTCCCCAGGAGGTCCAGAAGGCCGGCGCGGCCGGTGGGCGTGGCCAGGCGCGCGGTGACGTCGACGAACAGCCTCCCGCCCGCCTCGTGCATCGGCACCATGGCCGTCAGCTGCCACATGGAGTACCCCAGCGGCTTCATGGGGTCGGTCATCATCTGCCCGTGCCCGACGGAGGCGTAGACGTGATTGCCCTGGTCGCCGCGGTCGGGAACGGGGAACAGGGTCGTGATCGGCCGGCTCTGGACGATCTGGAAGCCGTCGTCGACCAGGCACCATTCGACGTCCTGCGGGCAGCCGAAGTGCGCCTCGATCCGCCGCCCGATCCGCACCAGCCGGACGACCTGCGCGTCCGTCAGCGCCGGCTGCTCCTGCCGCTGCGCTTCGACCGCCACCTCCCGCGTCCCACCGGCCGGCAGGGCGTGCACGGCACGCTGCTTGGCGGCGATCGTCCTGGCGACGACCTCGCCGTCGCGGACGGCGAAGACGTCCGGGTTCACCAGGCCGGAGACCAGGGCCTCGCCGAGGCCGAAGCCGGCGTCCACGGTGGCGACCTTCCGGTTGCCCGTGACGGGGTCGGCCGTGAACAGGATGCCGGACGCCTGCGGGAGGACCATCTGCTGGACGACCACCGCCATGTGGACCGTACGGTGGTCGATGCCGGCCCGTCGGCGGTAGGTCACGGCCCGCTCGGTGAACAGCGAGGCCCAGCACCGGCTGATGTGCCGGAGGATCTCCGTCGGTCCCACGACGTTCAGGTAGGTGTCCTGCTGGCCCGCGAAGGAGGCCGTCGGGAGGTCCTCGGCCGTCGCGCTGGACCGGACGGCATAGGCGGCCTGCTCGCCGTGGACGGCGAGCGCGCGGATGATCTCCGCCTCCAGATCGCCCGGGATCGCGATCCCTTCGACGGTCCGTCGGATCTCCGCGCCGAGCGTGCGGACCGCCTCCCGGTCGTCCGGGTCCACGCGCGCCAGCCGAGCGAGCCGGTCGTCGAGCGACGGCTCCTGCGCCATGGTCCGCCGGAAGGCGGCCGTCGTCACGCAGAAGCCACCCGGCACCCGGATGCCGTCGATCCGCGAAAGCCCGCCCAGGTGCGCGCCCTTGCCGCCGACGACCGCGACCCGCGTCTCGTCGACCTCGTGCAGTCCCAGCACGTACGGCTCGTTCATCGCGACACCTCCGAGACGGCCGCCGTGCTCCGTCGCCCCGCACCGGCCGGTCGCATCACCGGAGCCCCCGCTTCCGTCGAACCCCCGCCCGGCCCCCGACACGGACCGCCGCCCGAACCCCCGCCCGGCCCCCGACACGGACCGCCGCCAGAACCCCCGCCCGGCCCCCCGCTCGGCCCGCCGTCCAGACCGCCGCTCGGCCCGCCGCCCTCGCGTCCCGCGTACCTCGACACCCACACATGCACGTCGTGCCCTCATTTCCGCAGGTTGTGGCCTCGGCCGACGATTCTGCGCCGTGACCGGGGCCTTGCGGCAAGCCCCCCGCCGAGCTATACCTTGAGAGTGGCAAGGAGACCTCTCCTTGCCCTTTGTCATTTCTGGGCCTCCGCGCTCTGGCGCGAAGCGGGCCGATGGCGTGTAATACCTCAATGGATACAGCGTCTATTACTTCCGCCTGGGTGGCGGGTTGGACCGTCTCGCGGGGGACGGCGCCCGCCGTCGTCGAACCCTGGGGGTGGCGGATCGACGTCGGACTGCCGACGCACGTCTTCCGGCACGTCCTGCCCGCGCCGGACGCGATCTCCGTGGGGAAGCTCTGCGAGGAGATCGCGGTGCCGGGCGCGTGGCTGAAGATCATGGCCGGGCCCGAGGAGGCGGCCGGGTGGATCACCCCGGGGTGGAGCGTCCCGGACGACCCCGGCTACATGATGAGCAAGACCCTCGACCCGGGGGCGCGCCCGCCCGCGCCGGAGGGGTACGCGCGGACGACGGAGACCCGGGACGGTGTGATCCGGGTTCGGATCGTGGCCCCGGACGGCACACTCGCCGCGCGCGGTCAGATCGCCCCGACGGGGGTGACGGCCGTGGCCGACCAGATCGAGACGCACCCCGACCACCGCCGCCGCGGCCTCGGCGCGAACGTGATGCGCACCCTGGAGGCCGCCGCCGCCAAGGCGGGCGCGACCACGGGCGTCCTCTCGGCGACCCGCGACGGCCTGGCCCTCTACGACACCCTGGGCTGGCGCTACGAGTGCCCGCTGACGGGGATCGTGCGGGACGGCGTCGCGTAACGGACGCGGGAGAGGGCGGGCGCGGGGGGGCGTCCGGAGGTCGGCCGGACGCGGCGGGCCGCACGGTTCCCGCCTGGACGCCCCGCACGCGGCTTGCGCGGCCCTGGTCAACGGAATCGGGTGAGGGCATGCTCGGGACCATGGTGCGCAGGAGAACGAGATGGACCGCGTCGGCGGTGGCGGTACTGGTCCCGCTGCTGGCGGTGGCCGGATGCGGCGACCGGGACGGCGCGCCGGCGCCGGTGGCGACCCACGGCGAATCCTCGACGCGGCCCCCCACGGCCCCCACCGGCATCGTCCCCGCGCCACCCGTGCCCACCGGGACGGACGGCACCGTGAAGAACGACCACGAGCCCGGCCCCCGCGAGGTCCTCGTCGAGGTGGTCGTCAACGGCGGCCTGGCAGGCGTCCGCAACCAGCTGATCGTCCACTACGACGGCGGCTACACCTCCCGCTCCGGTACGGAGTCACCACGCGGCGGGCGGATGACCGGCGCGGAAGTGGCCGAACTGCGCGCGGCGTTGGAGGACCCGGCCTACGCGAAGGTGCCCGCGCGTCCGAGCGGTCCGCCGGTGGCCGACGGCTTCCAGTACGTCTTCACCCACCGCTACCGCGTCGTGGTCGCCGGGGACGGCGCACGCCCGCCGGCGCTCCAACGCGTCTTCGAGGCCCTGCCCGACGGCGGCCCCCCGACCAGCCCCTGACCCAGGCCACCGCCCAGCCCCTGACCCAGGCCCCCGCCCAGCCCCGGCCGCCCTGGCCCGTACCGCCCTTGCCGTCCGTCCGTCCCTGACCCGCGACACCGCGACCCACGCCCGCTCCGGCCTCCGCGTCTCGTCGGCCGCCACGTGAACCGTCGACCGTCCACCGAGCGATAGAGGGGCGTGAGACTGTTGCGCCCCGAACGGGGAGAAGAGCGGGACGACGCCGCGCTGTTGCGCGCGGTCGCCCGGGGGGACGCCGAGGCGCTGGCCGTGCTCTACGACCGGCACGCCGGGTGGCTGCACGCCCGGCTGGCCCGGCGATGCGCGGACGAGGAGACCGTACGCGAGGTCCTCCAGGACACCTTCGTCACCGTCTGGCGCTCCGCCGGTTCCCACCGGGGCCGGGGCGAGGCCGGGGGCTGGCTCTGGGTGGTGGCCGCACGCCGCCTGGTCGACGCCCAGCGCGTCCGGGCCCGCGCCGAGCGCGCCGCACCCGAACCGCTCGCCCCCGCCCCCTCGGCGGAGGACCGGGTCCTCGCGGATCTCGCGTACGGAGACGTCGGCGCCGCTCTCGACCGGATCTCGCCCGAGCTGCGCGAGGTCCTGCGGGCCACCGTCGTCGACGGCCTGACCACCCGTGAGACGGCCCGGCTGCTCGGGATACCGGAGGGCACCGTGAAGACCCGAGCGCTGCGGGCCCGCCGCGAACTGCGCGCCGCCCTCGGACCGCACCCGCTGGGAGGCACCGCATGACCGCGCCGTGGCACGTGAGCGACGGGCTGGCCGCCCGCTATGCGTCGGGCTCGGCGCCGGAGCCCGACGCCTGGTCCCTGGAGAAGCACGTCGAGGTGTGCGGCGGCTGCGCCGCCCGTGTCTCGGCGGCGGTCCGCGCGGGAGCCTCGGGTCCGGCTCTCGCCGATGTCCGGGCGGCGCTGCTGGACACCGTACGCACGGAGGTGGCCGCCCCGCACCGGCGCCTGGGCCGGAGGCCGGCCCTGACGCTGGGACGGGGGCCGGCCCGGGAGACGGCCCGGGCAGCGCCGACGCCCCACCCCACGCCCCCGCCGGCGCCCCACCCCGCGCATCCGCCCACGCCCCACCCCGCGCCCGCGCCGACGGCCCCGACCGCGGTCCCACACCCGTTCTCGCACCCGCCGACGCCCCCGCCCGCGGTCCCAGACCCGTTCTCGCCCACGCCCCCACCCACGACCCGGCCCCCGTTCCCGTCCCCGCCACCGTCCCGGCTCTCGCCCGCCTCCCGCTGGGCGCGGGTGCTCTGGGCCGCCGGTCCCGCGCTGCGGGGGTCGTGGCTGGTGGCGGTGCTCGTCGTGGTCGCCGCCGCCGTGGCGCTCGCGTACGGCGCCGGGTTCCGCGAGGCGCGGCCGGTGCTGCTCGCCCTCGCCCCGGTACTGCCCCTCGCCGGGGTGGCCGTCTCGTACGGACGTCACGCCGACCCGATGTACGAGATCGGCGTGGCGACGCCCTCCGGCGGGCTGCGCCTGCTGCTCACCCGGGCGGCGGCCGTACTCGGTGTGTGCGTACCGGTGCTGACCTCGGCCGGGGCGCTGCTGCCCCCGGTCACCGGTGTCCCGGGCGCCGCCGCCTGGCTGCTGCCCGGCCTGGCGCTGACGCTGGCGGCCCTGGCCCTCGGCTCGTTCGTGGGCTGCCGGGCCGCCGCGCTGACGCTCATCGGCGGCTGGCTGCTCGCGGTGACCGGGCCGGTGCTCGGACGGCCGGGGGCCGGTGCCGAGCTGGCCCGGTTCCTCTCGGGCCCGGCCGCACAGGGCGGCTGGGCCGCCGCCGCCGTCGCGTGTGCGGGGCTGCTCGCCCTGCGCCGCCGTTCCTTCGACCACCTGGAGACCCGGTGACCACCCGGACCACGTACAGCTCCCGTCGCGCGCCGGGCGCCCCGCCCGGCAGCGTCTCGGTGGCGGGCCTGACCGTCCGGCACCGCCGGACCGTCGCGCTCGACCGTCTCGACCTGGACCTCGGCCCCGGGGTCCACGGCCTGCTCGGCCCGAACGGTGCCGGGAAGACCTCCCTGATCCGGGTGCTCGCGACCGTGGCCGCCCCGTCGGACGGCCGGGTGGAGCTCCTGGGCCGGGACGCCGGAGCCCACCGCGAGCGGTCGGAGATCCGTCGTCGACTGGGCTATCTGCCGCAGGAGTTCGGCTTCTATCCGGGCTTCACTGTCCGCGAGTTCGTGGCGTACGTGGCCTGGCTCAAGGAGATGCCCGCCGACCGCGCCGGGGGCGCCGTGGAGCGTGCCGTGGAACGGGTGGGGCTGGCCGACCGCATCGACGCCCGGCTGAAGACCCTGTCCGGGGGCATGGTCCGGCGGGCCGGGATCGCGCAGGCGATCGTGAACGAACCGGAGCTGCTCCTCCTCGACGAGCCGACGGCGGGCCTCGACCCGGAGCAGCGGGTCGAGTTCCGGACGCTCCTCAAGGAGATCGGCGCCTCGTCCACGGTGATCGTCTCCACGCATCTGGTGGAGGACGTGGCGGCGGCCTGCACGGAGGTCACCCTGATCGAGGCGGGCCGCGTCGCCTTCCGGGGCACGACCGCGGAACTGACCGCTCTGGGCGAGGAGTCGGCGGCGCCGGGCGGCGCCGAAGGCGCGGCGGGCGCGATCGAGCGCGGCTACACGACGGCGCTGCGCGCCCACCGCGCTCCGTCGGGCGCCGTCGCGGAGGGCCTCCGGTGACCGCCCTCGACACCCCGACCCGCGAGGCCGCGTCCGGCCCGCCCCGTACGTCCGTCCTGCGGACCGAGCTGCGACGGGGGACGGGCCCCTGGTCGGGCGCCGCCGTCGCGGTCACGACCCTCGTCACCCTGTACGCCAAGGCGCCCGGCTGGCAGTCGCGCTGGACCGACGCGACCGACATGCTGCACATCGTCGTCGGCCTGCTCCTCGGCCCTCTCGTGCTCGCCGTCGGCTGCTGGCAGGGCGGACGCGACCGGCGGAACGGAACGCGGGAGCTGCTGGGCTCCGTGCCGCGCGGCCCCCTGCGCCGCGCCTTCCTCGCCGTCGCGCCCACGGCGCTGTGGCCTGTCGCCGGGTACCTGTCCGCCGCCGCCGTGTGCCTGCTCGCGACCTGGCCGTACGTCGACGGCGGCCGGCGTCCGTTCCTCGAACTCGTCGCCGCCGACGCGGTCACCCTGGCCGCGCTCGGCACGCTCGGTCATCTCGTCGGGCGGCTCGTGCCGTGGCGTCTGACGGCGCCGCTGCTCGCGGTGACGGGCTACGTGGTGTTCGGGGTGGCCGCCGCGCGGACCGAGGCGGCCGGCTCCTGGCTCAACCCGGCCGTCGAGCACTTCTACGCCTGGGACAGGCCGGTGGGGTGGTTCGCGCCGGCCTGGGTCGTGTGGTGCGCCGGCCTCGCCCTGGCCGCGCTCCTCGCCCAGGCGGCGGGCACCGCCCGGCTCCGGCTGCTCGCGCTGGTACCGCTCACCGCCGCGGTGGCCGCCGCCGTGCCGATCGCCCGGCTGCCGCTGGACGGCCCGTGGCGCCCGGATCCGGCGGCCGCGCGCCTGGTCTGCGACGGTGGCGCGCCGCCGGTCTGCCTGCCGGCCGTCGACCGCGCCCTGCTGCCGGACATCTCCGCGGCCCTCGCGCCGCTCAACGAGCGGCTGCGCGGTCTGCCGGGCGCGCCGACCCGCTGGGTCGGCGGACCGTCGGTGGGAGCCGGTGAGACGGCGCTCCCGAGCCCGGACCTCGACGCGGTCCGGGGCGAGCTGTCGCACCCCGACCTGTACCTGAACTCGGCGGTCCAGTTCCTCTTCGCCGAGACCTGCCGCTCCGAGGACTTCTCCGGACCCGAGGTGGAGCGACTCGGCGCGATCCATCTCGCCGTGTCCGAGTGGCTGGCGCCCACCCCGGCGGGCTACGGGGTCCCGGTGGGCCCGGCCGGGCAACGGTACCTCGACGCTCTGCGCGCCAAGTCCCCGGCCGCCCAACGCGACTACCTCGCCCGGTACATGGCGGCCGACGGGTGCCGACCGGAAGAGGTGCCGGTCCCGTGAGCGCCGTTCGGCCCGGGCCCGGTCTCTCGCTCTACCTCCGTTCACGCACGCTGCCCGGCACGGTCGGCGCTCTGCTCGGCACGGCCGTCGCGGCCGCCTGGTGCGCGTCCTGGCTGCAGTCCCAGCCGGGCCTCGACCACACCTCCCGGGTGCCGGTCGTCGTCCTCGGCCCGCTGCTGGCCGCTTCCGCGATCGGGACGAGCCTGTACGCGGCGAGCGACGAGCTGGACCGGACGGCGACCCGCCCGTGGCCGCCGCGCCGCACCGCGCACCTGCTCGTGCTGACCGCCCTGGCCGTGGCCCTCCTGACGCTCGCGGTGCCGGGGCATCCGGAGGGGTTCGGGGCGCCGGCGATCGTCCGCAACGCCCTGGGCTCGGTGGGCGTGACGGCCGCCGGGGCGGCGCTGATCGGCGCCCGGCAGAGCTGGCTGCCGATGACGGCGTACATCGGGTCGGTCTACGTCTCGGCACCCGCCGCGCCGGGGGGCGCCGCGGCGCTGTGGGCCTGGCCGATGCAGCCGGGCCCGCAGGCGGGCGCGTGGGCGGTGGCGCTGGGGGCGTTCGCCGGGGGCGCGGCGCTCTACGCGTGGCGCGGCGCCCGCCCTCCCGTACGGCAGGGGTGAGCGGCACCGCCGGCGCCCGCCCTCCCGTACGACAGGGGTGACCGGCACCGCCGGCGCCCGCCCTCCGTACGACAGGGGTGACCGGCACCCCGTACGGCAGCCGTGCCCCGAGGTGATCGTGGGGCTGGTCGAGTCCGGCCGGATCCCCGAGGCCCGCGTCGTCGCCGCCCCAACACCCCCGCGACCCGCTTGTCCCGGCCCTCCCCACCCGGCGAGGATGGCCGGGACAGCCGTCTGCCGACCCCGGGAGTGTGCTCATGTCCAGCCCCGTCACCCTCGACCGCCGCGAGGGCCCGTACGGAGAGGTCGTGCTGCGGCGGCGCGGCGAGCACTTCGAGATCATCTCCAACGGCACCTTCCTCATGGACACCTCCGACGGACGTTCGGAGCGACGGCTGGTCGACGCCGCGATGGACGCCCTCGGCGGGCGCACCGGACTGTCGGTCCTGATCGGCGGCCTCGGCGTCGGTTTCTCCCTCGCCCACGCCGCCGCGGACCCCCGCTGGGCCCGGATCGCGGTGGTCGAGCGGGAGCAGGCGATCATCGACTGGCACCGCGAAGGACCGCTGGCCGCGATCTCGGGAGCGGCGCTGGCCGATCCGCGCAACGTGATCCTGCACACGGACCTGGTGACGTACCTCCACGACTCCCCGGACACGTACGACGCACTCTGTCTGGACATCGACAACGGCCCCGACTGGACCGTCACCGACGGCAACCAAAGCCTGTACTCCGCCGAGGGGTTGGCGTCCTGCGCGGGGCACCTGAATCCGGGTGGGATCCTTGCCGTATGGTCGGCCCGACCGTCCGCCGATTTCGAAGAGTCCTTGCGGAATGCCGGATTCAGCGGGGTACGGACGGAAGAGATCCACGTTGCCCGGGGCGTCCCTGACGTGGTGCACCTCGGCGTCCGGCCTGCGTAGCCGGGATGCCGCCGGTGCCTCTAGGCTGCTGGCCGACACCAGCGATGCGAGGCGGGGCAATGGAGCAGACACACACCACTCACCACGGTGCGGCGGCCACTCCCGGTGCGCAGCGGCGGGTGCTGGTCGTCGAGGACGACACGACGATCGTGGATGCGATCGCCGCGCGGCTGCGGGCGGAAGGATTCCTCGTCCAGACGGCGACGGACGGTCCGGCTGCGGTCGACGCGGCCGAGGCCTGGCAGCCCGACCTGATGGTCCTCGACATCATGCTGCCCGGCTTCGACGGCCTGGAGGTCTGCCGCCGGGTCCAGGCACAGCGCCCCGTACCGGTCCTGATGCTGACCGCGCGGGACGACGAGACCGACATGCTGGTCGGCCTCGGCGTCGGCGCCGACGACTACATGACCAAGCCGTTCTCCATGCGCGAGCTGGCCGCGCGCGTGCACGTCCTGCTGCGCCGGGTGGAGCGGGCCGCGCTGGCGGCCGTCACCCCGCGGAGCGGGATCCTGCGCCTCGGCGAGCTGGAGATCGACCACGCGCAGCGCCGCGTGCGGGTCCGCAACGACGACGTGCACCTGACGCCGACCGAGTTCGACCTGCTGGTCTGCCTGGCGAACACCCCCCGCGCGGTCCTCTCCCGCGAGCAGCTGCTCGCCGAGGTGTGGGACTGGGCGGACGCCTCCGGCACGCGCACGGTCGACAGCCACATCAAGGCGCTGCGCCGGAAGATCGGGGCCGAGCGGATCCGTACGGTCCACGGCGTCGGGTACGCGCTGGAGACGCCGGCGTCATGAACCGCCGGGGGCAGCGCCCCGGGACCCGGAGGAGGCACCGGATCGTGATCTCGATCAAGACCAAGCTGGGCACGCTCGTCGTCGGCGCGGTCCTGCTGACCTCGGGGCTCGCGCTGGTGGCGATCCGGACCTCCACGGAGTTCCGGTACATCACGATCTTCGCGATGATCGCGACGCTGTTGATCACCCAGTTCGTGGCGCAGTCCCTGACGGCGCCGCTGGACGAGATGAACACGGTGGCGGGGTCGATCTCGCGCGGGGACTTCAGCCGGCGGGTGCGCGGCGCGGACCGCCGCGACGAGCTGGGCGACCTGGCCTCGACGATCAACCGCATGGCGGACGACCTGGAGTCGGTGGAGCGGCACCGCAAGGAGCTGGTGGCGAATGTCTCGCACGAGCTGCGCACCCCCATCGCCGCCCTCCGCGCTGTCCTGGAGAACGTCGTCGACGGCGTCTCCGAGGCCGATCCGGAGACCATGCGGACGGCCCTGAAGCAGACCGAGCGACTCGGCCGGCTGGTGGAGACCCTGCTCGATCTGTCACGTCTCGACAACGGTGTCGTCACGCTCAAGGCACGCCGCTTCGAGGTCTGGCCGTATCTGTCGGGCGTGCTCCGCGAGGCCAATCTGGCCGCGTCCCAGCGCGGCCTGTCCTCCACGTCCGGCCTGCACAACCGTACGGACGTCCATCTGCACCTCGACGTCTCGCCGCCCGAGCTGACCGCCCACGCGGACGCGGAGCGGCTGCACCAGGTGATGGCGAACCTGATCGACAACGCGGTGAAGCACTCGCCGCCGCACGGCCGGGTGACCGTACGGGCGCGGCGCGGGGCGTGGCCGGACTCGCTGGCCCTGGAGGTCGAGGACGAGGGCCCCGGTATCCCGGAGGCGCTGCGGCACACGGTCTTCGAGCGGTTCAACCGGGGACAGGCACGGGCCCAGACGGGTCCGGGCAGCGACGGCGGTACGGGACTGGGGCTCGCGATCGCCCGCTGGGCGGTGGATCTGCACGGCGGCGAGATCGGTGTGGCCGAATCGTCACGCGGCTGCCGAATCCAGGTCACTCTTCCGGGAAGTCTTCCGGCACGGGATTGACGTAGGGTCGAACCGGAAGCACATGTTCTGCGTTTAGGTGTTCAGGACATGGTCAGTACGTGGTCAGGGATGCGCGCCGCACGGGCCGTGACCCGGGTCTCTCGTACCCGCGAGAGGGCAGAACCACGCTTGTTTCCCGCCATTCCCTGCCCTGAAACGCCGCGTCAAGTGTGACTTGCGCGACGTTGGTAGTGCCCGGCCTGCACCTCTTGGCCAGGGAGGCGTAGCCTTTATTTCCGCTGTCCATCACCTTGTGAAGCGGAAGAGGGCGGTTACCGCCGTGTCGTCTCAGTCCCCCAGTACCCCGAGTACCTCCACCGGCCAAGACGGGCAGGGAAAGAACCCTGCTACCGCCTTCGGCGCCAATGAGTGGCTCGTCGACGAGATTTACCAGCAGTACCTCCAGGACCCGAATTCGGTCGATCGCGCCTGGTGGGACTTCTTCGCCGACTACAAGCCCGGCGCCACGGAGACCCCGGCCGCGCCGCAGGTGAGCCCCGCACAGGCCGCACCTGCCGCGCCCGCCGCTCCGGCGCCCGCGCAGGCCGCCCCGGCCACCCCGGCTCCGGCCGCCGCTGCCCCGGCGGCCTCCGCACCGGCGCAGGCAGCTCCGGCGCAGGCCGCTCCGGCCCCGGCCAAGGCCGCGCCCGCCGCCAAGGCCCCCGCGGCTCCGGCCGCCGCCGCGAAGCCGGCCGCCGCGAAGCCCGCCGCCGCCCCGGCGGCCGAGGCGCCCGCCGGCCCGGAGCTGGTCACGCTGCGCGGCCCCGCCGCCGCGGTCGCGAAGAACATGAACGCCTCGCTGGAGGTGCCGACGGCCACGTCCGTCCGCGCCGTCCCGGTGAAGCTGCTCTTCGACAACCGGATCGTGATCAACAACCACCTGAAGCGCGCCCGGGGCGGGAAGATCTCCTTCACGCACCTCATCGGGTACGCGATGGTGCAGGCGATCAAGGCCATGCCGACGATGAACCACTCCTTCGCGGAGAAGGACGGCAAGCCGACGCTGGTCAAGCCGGAGCACGTGAACTTCGGCCTCGCGATCGACCTGGTGAAGCCCAACGGCGACCGCCAGCTCGTCGTCGCGGGCATCAAGAAGGCCGAGACGCTGAACTTCTTCGAGTTCTGGCAGGCCTACGAGGACATCGTCAAGCGCGCCCGCGTCGGCAAGCTGACGATGGAGGACTTCTCCGGCGTCACGGTCTCGCTGACCAACCCCGGCGGCCTCGGCACCGTCCACTCCGTGCCGCGTCTGATGCCCGGACAGTCCGTGATCATGGGCGTCGGCTCGATGGACTACCCCGCCGAGTTCCAGGGCACCTCCCAGGACACCCTGAACAAGCTGGGCATCTCCAAGGTCATGACGCTGACCTCGACCTACGACCACCGGGTCATCCAGGGCGCCGCCTCCGGCGAGTTCCTGCGGGTCGTCGCGAACTTCCTCCTCGGCGAGGAGGGCTTCTACGACGACATCTTCAAGGCCCTGCGCATCCCCTACGAGCCGGTCCGCTGGCTCAAGGACATCGACGCCTCGCACGACGACGACGTCACCAAGGCCGCGCGCGTCTTCGAGCTGATCCACTCCTACCGGGTCCGCGGCCACGTCATGGCCGACACCGACCCGCTGGAGTACCGCCAGCGCAAGCACCCCGACCTGGACATCACCGAGCACGGGCTGACGCTCTGGGACCTGGAGCGCGAGTTCGCGGTCGGTGGGTTCTCGGGCAAGTCGATGATGAAGCTCCGCGACATCCTCGGCGTGCTGCGTGACTCGTACTGCCGCACCACCGGCGTCGAGTTCATGCACATCCAGGACCCGAAGCAGCGCAAGTGGATCCAGGACCGTGTCGAGCGCTCGCACTCCAAGCCGGAGCGCGAGGAGCAGCTGCGGATCCTGCGCCGGCTGAACGCGGCCGAGGCGTTCGAGACCTTCCTGCAGACCAAGTACGTCGGCCAGAAGCGGTTCTCCCTGGAGGGCGGCGAGTCCGTCATCCCGCTGCTCGACGCGGTCATCGACTCCGCCGCCGAGTCCCGCCTGGACGAGGTCGTCATCGGCATGGCCCACCGCGGCCGCCTGAACGTCCTCGCGAACATCGTGGGCAAGTCGTACGCGCAGATCTTCCGCGAGTTCGAGGGCAACCTCGACCCGAAGTCGATGCACGGCTCCGGCGACGTGAAGTACCACCTGGGCGCCGAGGGCACCTTCACCGGCCTGGACGGCGAGCAGATCAAGGTCTCGCTGGCCGCCAACCCCTCGCACCTGGAGGCGGTCGACCCGGTCCTGGAGGGTGTCGTCCGCGCCAAGCAGGACGTCATCAACAAGGGCGGCACGGACTTCACCGTCCTGCCGGTCGCCCTGCACGGTGACGCGGCCTTCGCCGGCCAGGGCGTGGTCGCGGAGACGCTGAACATGTCGCAGCTGCGCGGCTACCGCACCGGCGGCACGGTCCACATCGTCATCAACAACCAGGTCGGCTTCACCGCCGCCCCGGAGTCCTCGCGTTCCTCGATGTACGCGACCGACGTGGCCCGCATGATCGAGGCGCCGATCTTCCACGTGAACGGCGACGACCCGGAGGCCGTGGTCCGCGTCGCGCGGCTCGCCTTCGAGTTCCGCCAGACGTTCAACAAGGACGTCGTGATCGACCTCATCTGCTACCGCCGCCGCGGTCACAACGAGGGCGACAACCCGCAGTTCACCAACCCGCAGATGTACAACCTGATCGACAAGAAGCGTTCGGTGCGCAAGCTGTACACCGAGTCGCTGATCGGTCGCGGTGACATCACGCTGGAAGAGGCGGAGCAGGCGCTCCAGGACTTCCAGGGCCAGCTGGAGAAGGTCTTCGCGGAGGTCCGCGAGGCCACCTCGGCGCCGGCTCCGACGCACGTGCCGGACCCGCAGCCGGAGTTCCCGGTCGCCGTCACCACCGCGGTCTCCCAGGAGGTCGTGAAGCGGATCGCCGAGTCGCAGGTCACCATCCCGGAGCGGATCACCGTCCACCCGCGTCTGATGCCGCAGATGCAGCGTCGCGCGGCCTCCATCGACGACGGCACGATCGACTGGGGCTTCGGCGAGACCCTCGCCATCGGCTCGCTGCTGATGGAGGGCACCCCGGTCCGGCTGTCCGGCCAGGACACCCGCCGTGGCACCTTCGGTCAGCGGCACGCGGTCCTGGTGGACCAGGAGACCGGCGAGGACTACACGCCGCTGCTCTACCTGGCCGAGGACCAGGCCCACTACAACGTCTACGACTCGCTGCTCAGCGAGTACGCGGCGATGGGCTTCGAGTACGGCTACTCGCTGGCCCGCCCGGACTCCCTGGTCATCTGGGAGGCCCAGTTCGGTGACTTCGTCAACGGCGCGCAGACCGTCGTCGACGAGTTCATCTCCTCGGCCGAGCAGAAG
Organism: Streptomyces sp. NPDC090127; assembly: GCF_044746945.1. Classification (NCBI taxonomy): domain Bacteria; kingdom Bacillati; phylum Actinomycetota; class Actinomycetes; order Kitasatosporales; family Streptomycetaceae; genus Streptomyces; species Streptomyces sp. NPDC090127. Next base: position 509,517 of record NZ_JBIVDE010000001.1, read on the forward strand.
TGGGGCCAGACCTCCGGCGTCACGCTGCTCCTGCCGCACGGCTACGAGGGCCAGGGCCCGGACCACTCGTCCGCGCGCCCGGAGCGCTTCCTCCAGATGTGCGCGCAGGACAACATGACGATCGCCATGCCGACCCTGCCGTCGAACTACTTCCACCTGCTGCGGTGGCAGGTCCACAACCCGCACCACAAGCCGCTCATCGTCTTCACCCCGAAGTCGATGCTGCGTCTGAAGGCGGCGGCGTCGAAGGTGGAGGAGTTCACCACCGGCGGCTTCCGCCCGGTCATCGGCGACTCCGCCGTCGAGGCGGGGACGACGAACGCGGCCGACGTCCGCAAGGTCGTCTTCTGCGCCGGCAAGGTCTACTACGACCTGGAGGCCGAGCGTCAGAAGCGCGGTGTCACGGACACGGCGATCATCCGTCTGGAGCGCCTGTACCCGCTGCCGGGTGCCGAGCTGCAGGCCGAGATCGCCAAGTACCCGAACGCCGAGAAGTACCTGTGGGCGCAGGAGGAGCCGGCGAACCAGGGTGCGTGGCCGTTCATCGCGCTGAACCTGATCGACCACCTGGACCTGGCGGTCGGCGCCGACATCCCGCACGGCGAGCGCCTGCGCCGGATCTCCCGCCCGCACTCCTCGTCCCCGGCGGTCGGTTCGGCCAAGCGCCACCAGGCCGAGCAGCAGCAGCTGGTCAACGAGGTCTTCGACGCCTGATCCGCTGCCGTACCGATACCGGTACGGGTACGTCGAGAGGCCCGGCACCCCGCGAGGGGGGCCGGGCCTCCGGCGTTGCGTCGGGGCTATCCGAGGTTGGCCTCGAAGTCCCAGTACGGGCGGTTGCGGTGGCGTGCCGAGAGCGTGTGCGGGTGCTGGGCGCCGAGCGTGCGGGTGAGGGAGAGCAGGGCGGCCTCCTCCAGCTTCCCGGCCTCCTCGACCTCACGCAGCCCGCGCAGGTCGGTGGCGAGCGCGATCTGCGCGGAGAGCGTGAGCGGGTGCTCGTGGCCCAGGGCGTGCCGGGCGCGGCGCAGGGTCTCCCGGCTGAGTTCGGCGGCGTCGGCGACCCGCCCGTTGAAGTTGCGGGCGGCGGTGGCGTTGAGCGCGCAGCCGAGGACCCAGGGATGGTCGGGTCCCAGCGAGGCGGTGAGTCCGGCCAGGGCGCCTTCCAGCATCGCCAGGGCGTCGGCGCGCTCGCCGGCGGCCTGCATGACGAGGGCGGTGTTGGCGAGCACACCGGTGGCGACGGGGTGGGCGGGGCCGAGGAGGGAGCGGTAGGCGGCCTCGGCCTCGGTGACCAGCTCCCTTGCGTGGTCGAGGTCGCCGTGCTCGCGCAGGTAGTTGGCGTAGTTGTTGATGGCGGCGAGGGTGATGTAGTGGCCGCGTCCGTGCACCTGCTCCAGCTGTTCGAGCAGGCTGGCCATCGTGGCACCCAGGTCCTGCTGGAACCCGCCCTCGCGGCGCCGGCAGAGGGCCAGCTGGGTGCGGGCGTACAGGGTCTGCAGGTGCTGCGGGCCGAGGACCTGGACGTGCACCCGGACGTTGGCCTCCTGGCGGGCCAGTGCCTCGCGGTACTGGCCGAGGAGCCGGAGGTCGTGCGCGAGGGCGTTGCCCGCGCCGAGGGTGTGGGCGTGGCGGGTGCGCAGTACGGTCTCGCAGCGGACCAGGGACTCCGCGTCGAGGTCGTACGCCTCCTGGTAGCGGCCGAGCATGCGCAGGACGACGCCCAGGTTGTGGCGGGCGACGAAGGTGGAGAACTCGGTGTCGCCGAGGAGGCGTTCCGCCTCGGCGAGCACCTGGCGCTGGAGCCGCTCCGACTCCTGGTACTGGCCGAGGAAGCGCAGGTCGCTGGCGATCGCGCTGCCGGAGAGCAGCGAGCCGAGCTCGTTGGGGGGTGAGGCGGCGCCGAGCCGCTCGCGCTGGGCGAGGTCGAGGTCGTACGCCTCGCGGAACCGGCCGAAGGAGCGCAGGACGTTGCCCTGTTGGGTGGTCAGGTCCAGCATGGGCTGGTCCAGCGGGTCCATGAAGGTGGACCAGGCGTCCCTGATCCGCTCGGCGAGCTGGGCGCCGGCCCTGAACTCGCCGCTGCGGTAGCAGTAGCGCAGGCAGTTGAGGACGGCGGTCTGGACGCGGGGGTTGCGGCTGGCCAGAGCGCCGGACGGGCCGATGTGCGGCAGGAGTTCGGCGTACCGGGGCCAGTTGCGGCTGTCCATCGGGTTGCCGGGGTCCGCCTCGGCGAGCAGCGAGCGGACGGCCTTGCGGTGGGCTTCGCGGTTCTCGCCGTCGGTCAGCCGGGCGACGATGTCGTGGACGAGTCGGTGCATGTGCACGGACTCCTGGTGCGGCCCCACCTCGACGTTGGTGGCGGGGCCGCGGGTCTCGCGGGTGAGCACCGAGTAGTTGACGAGGGTGTCCAGGGCGCGGGTCCAGGCGGGCAGGTCGGTGGCCATCCAGCGCAGGTCCTCGGGCAGTTCGGCCTGGGGGTAGGCGCGGACGAGCCCGAGGGGGATGCGGCCGGGCGCGAAGGAGGCGCACAGGCTGAGGACGTCGATGGCCTGCGGCTGGGCGCGTCGGAGCCGGTTGATCAGTATCGACCAGGAGGTGAGGGACGCGTGGGGGTAGCCGTCACCGGGCGAGCCCTCCTCCACGGTGGACAGGCGCCCTTCCCTGACCATGCGCAGGTACTCGGGGACCTCCATGCCCGACTCGCCGAGCCAGGCGGCGGCCTGGACGAGCGGCAGGGGTACGTCGCCGAACTCGGCGGCGACCTCGTCGGCCTGGGGTGCGGTGATGTGCGAGGCGCGGCGCATCAGGTAGCCGGTGGACTCGGCGCGGTCGAAGCTGGGGACTTCGAGGACGTCGGTGTGGTCGCCCCAGCCGCGGTTGCGGGAGGTGATCAGGACGTGGCCGGGCCCGTGGGGCAGCAGGACCTGGGCGCCGTCGGTGTCGTCCCAGCCGTCGAAGATGACGAGCCAGCGGGCGTGGGGGTCGCCGCGGCGCAGCGCCTCCCGTACGGCGCGGATGCGCTCGCCCGGTTCGTTGCCGCTGGGCAGGCGGAGTTCGGCGGCGAGTTCACCGAAGCGGTCGCGCTGGACGTTGCGGTCGTCGGAGTTGACCCACCAGACGACGTCGTAGTCGGGGCTGAAGCGGTGGGCGTACTCGGCGGCGATCTGGGTCTTGCCGATGCCGGACATGCCGAGCAGGGTGCAGGCCGCGTTGCCGCGGTCGGCGTCCATGAGGCGTTCCTGGAGTTCGGTGAGGAGGTCGTCGCGGCCGGTGAACCGCGGGTTGCGGCGCGGGATCTCGCCCCAGATCTCGGGTGGGGTGTCGGGATAGCGGACGGAGGCACCGGGTGGGATCCGGCGGCCGCCGGAGCGCCGGGGTTCGATGGCGAGGCGGCTCAGGAGCCGTGCTTCGGCCTCCTCCTCGCCGACGCCCCAGAGGCTGACGGGTTCGAGGACGGCGGTGGCCGGGAGCAGCGGCCGGTTGGTGAGGTTGACGGCGGCGAACCTGTCGGCCTGGGAGGCGACGAAGCCGCGCAGGACGTCGTTCCACTCTCCGGCGGGTCGGGGGCCGAGCTGGAAGAACCAGTCGTTGAGCACGAGGAGGACCTGCCCGCTGGCGAGCAGGAGGTCGCTGAGGGAGTCCTCCAGCGGGACCTCGCGCGGCGGGTCCCAGCGCTGGAGGGTGGCGCGCACGCCGTGGGCTTCGAGGCGCTGGTTGATCCAGGCCGCCCACGGCCGGTGGTAGCCGGGGAAGACCACGAGGACATGCTCGGGTGCGCCCCTGCCGCCGTCGTCCGCAGCCCCGCCGCCCGACCGCTGTTCCGCCATCTGTACGTCTCCCGTCCCGCTCACGCGCAACGCAGTGTCATCTGCCGTCGGCACAGTGTTACCCAGCTGCCCGAGGGGCCGCGCCGAGGCTCGCGTGGTGCCGCCTCATTTGCTGGGCGAACTCCCGCCCCTCATTGGTCAGTTCATCGGATTCAAGCAGGATCGTCAGCGCCTCGCCCACCTGATCGTGCATATGGTCGAACTGTTGCCCGGCGCTGGACCGCCAGGGCCGGGGCACGGTCCGGGCGGTGGCCGCGCGCCGCCAGAGGTCGGTGAGGGCCAGGTGCGCGTAGGCGCCCTGGAGCACCCCGCCGATGGGCCGGGCGTCGGGCCGCCAGCCCACCCGGTGCACGGCGGCCCGGCCCTGCCGGTACAGCGGGACGAGCTCGTGCAGGGTGGCGAGCTTGCTGTGGTGGAGCTCGTGGACGAGCGTCTCGGCCAGGTCCTGCGCCCCGGCCGGCAAGGAGGTCAGGACGGCTCCCGGAGCGGCTCGCAGCGTCGCCCCGAGGGACCGGGGACCGTGCGGCACCAGCGGCACGACCGCGCGCAGGGCGCCCCGGATCTCGGCGGCCCGTCCGGGGTCGGTGTGGGCGAGCAGGCTCTGCGCGGCTCGCCAGTGGGCGGACCAGACGGCGGGGTCGGTGTCGTCGGGGTCGCCCGCGGTACGGGCCGGGGTGCCGACCCCGCCGGGCGGCACCCGGTAGGGGTCGAGGTCGTCGAGCCGGGCGGTGGAGCCGGGCAGGGTGTGCAGGCCGCGCCAGCCGGGCCCCCGGCCGACGAGGGTGCCGGTGCGCCGGTCGGTGAGCAGCAGGACGGTGGGTTCGCCGGGTGACGGGCCGTCGGGACGGATCCGGGCGACCCGGGCCCCGGCCCTGACGCGGACGCGCCCGGGGGCGGCGCTCTGGCGGCCCACTCCGGGCAGCGACAGGATCCCGCCAGGGGCTTCGACCGTGACGTCGAGGGGGCAGTCGGCGCGGAGGGCGGCGGTGACGGCGACGGTTTCCAGCCGTGTGAGGTGCCGGCCGAGACCCGGGCCCACGGGCTCGGCGAGCGCGGCCGCCAGCCATGCGCCGGTCATGGGGTAGTCGAGCACGTCACGGACGACGTGCGGGTTGCGGCCCTCGGCGCGTTCGAGCAGGTGCCAGGCCGCTTCGAAGCGGAGGAACGCGGCGCTGTCGATCGCCTCGCGGTACCGGTGGACGCGGACGAGGAGGGCCTTGAGCAGCAGCAGCCGGCGCGCGTGCAGCGCGGAGTGCAGCAGGGCCGCGTCGGCGGGTGCGGAGCGGGTCCGGGCGAGCTCGGCGAAGACCCCGGCGGACAGCGGCGCGAAGTTCATTCCCGCCTCCCTCGGCAGACCCTCGGTCGGCGCGCAGATCCGGCCGGAAACAGACGGTCGACCCGCCACGGGTCAGGCGGCTCTGTCCCCCGCCCCCTCGCACCAGGCGTCGACCAGCTCGGGCGAGCGCAGCAGGACCCGCTCGATCGCGGCCGCCAGTGCGGGATCGTCCATGGCGCGGAGGGTCCGCAGGTCCACTGCGGCAAGATCGGGCAGGTGCGCGGGCCGTCCGTCGGCACGGTCGACACCGGTCGCCCACTCCTTGTGCTCCGACACCCTCGGCTCCTCCCCACCGACGCCAGTCCCCCACGGTCGTAGCGGCGCAGCGGTTCTTCCCGACGCCAGGAAGGCAGAAACCCGTTCGACTCAACTGCGCCCATTCGCGCCCCCGTTATTCAGCCGTTGTCCGTATCCGCTCTCCGCATCGGCTTCGGCCGCGGCCTACGCGGCCGCTTCGCTCCACGCCCACCACGGTGGCGCGATCCGGCGGCGGTCCTCGGCGGAGAGCGGTGCGCGGTACGGGTCCCGGTCCGCGCTCACCTCCGCCAGGAGCGTCCTCGTCCGTTCGACGTCGCTCCAGTCCACGTCCGCCAGCGCGGACGTCAGCCCGCGCCACCGCTCGGCCGCCGCGCGCAGGGCGGTGCGGGCCCGGCCGTTGCTGCCCATCAGGTACAGGACGGCCCCCTGGGCGTGCAGGGCGCGGGCGCCGGTGATCGACCCGGGGGTGTCGCCGTGTGCCGTACGGGCGTCCTCCTCGGACCGTTCGAACGCCGTGAGCGCGTCGCCCAGGACGCCGACCCGGGCCGACTCGCTCAACTCCAGTCTCACCCGACCCAGTTGCAGCCACACCTCGGAGCGCAGGCCGATGTCCCGCGTGGTGCGCGCCGCCTGCTCCAGGAGGTGGCGGCTCTCGAAGAGGTCGGGCAGGAACCCGGCCCGATGGAACCGCAGAGCCAGCACGCTGCCGATGAGGATCCCGGCCCTGGCCCGCTCCGGGGCGCCGGCCGGGAGGCTCGTGAGGGCCTCGCGCAGGACGCCCTCGGCCCGGTCGACGGGGGCCTGGCCCGGGGTGGTCGCGGCGCGGCGCATCAGGGACTCGCCCCAGGTCATCAGGGTCCGGCCGCGCTGCCCGCTGTCGGCGGGGGCCAGCAGGCTGGCCTCCTCGTACGCGATGTCGGCGGCCGGCCCGTCGCCCGCCGCGTCGTGCAGCCGGGCGCGGGCGGCCGTCCAGCGCAGCCGCAGGGCGTCGCCGTCGCCGAGGAGCTCCCCGGCCCGGTCGAGGACGGGGGCGGCCTCGGCCGGGCCGGCGCCGGAGAGGTGCAGGGCGTCGGCGAGGTCCAGGAGCGCCGGGGCGCTCTCCCGGAGTGAGAGCGCGGTGGTGAGTTCGTTCGCCGCGGCGGCTCCGTCGCCACGCGCGAGGAGCAGCCGCCCCCGGCGCAGGTGCAGCGTGTGGTGGTGGGCCTCGGGCCAGTCCGGCACGTCGCCGAAGAGCGCGTCGAGCGCGTCGTCCAGGTGCCGGGGGTCGGCCGTGTGGCGCCACAGCCCGTGGTGCGCGACGGCCTGTTCGAGCCGCGCCTCGGCCCACTGCGGACCACCCGGTTCGGCGAGGCCGCCGGCCCGCTGAAGTTCGGCCAGCGCGCGGCTCAGCAGCTCCCGCCGCCGCTCGGTGCCCTGGACGGCGGCGGTGCCGGACTCCGCGTACAGCACCCGCCCGAGCAGGATCCCGGCCTCGACGGGATGCTCCGGCAGCGCGGCCTCGGCCTGCCGTCGGGCCCGGGCCAGGAGCGAGGAGTCGGACTGGCCGAGCCACTGCTCGAAGAGACGGCGGGCGGCGGGCAGCGGATCGGGGGTGATCAGGTCGGGGTGGTAGAAGCGGAGCACGCGCGCGGGGATGCGGGCGAAGAGTTCGGGTTCCGTGCCGACCGGTCCGGTGGGCTCGTCGGTCCCCTCGACCGTGCCGGGCGCGGCCGGCGGGTCCTCGTCGGTGCCCTGGCCCGCGAGCCGGGCGGCCGCGAGCGCCGGGAAGTTGCGCATGCCCTGCCCGAAGTTGCGCTCCACGTACTCGGAGCAGTGCTTGAGCACGAGCGCGGCCGCGCCCCGGTCCAGGGAGCCGAGGAGGTGCTGCTGGACGCGTGGCGGATAGGTGAAGCACGGATACGGGGAGGGCCCGGGCAGTTGCCGCAGGAGCCCGCTCAGCAGGACCTCGGCGAGCTCCATGGGGCCGGTGTCGGGCAGCATCGCGCGCTGCACGAGCTGCATGACGGGAAGGGCGAGCGGGGCGGCCGCGAGATGGACGGCGAGCCGCAGCGCGCCGGGCGAGGCGCCCGCGGTGAACGCCCGCAGCAACTCCTCGTCGCCGCGCGGGGTACCGCGCGGGCCCCGAGGCCCGGCAGGAGGCGCGGCATGGGGCGCGGGCGGTGCGGCATGGGGCGCGGGCGGTGCCGGGCTCCTCGGGGCCTCGGGGGCGATCAGGGCCGCCCAGCCCCGGACCGCGCCCGGGCCGTGGCCGGCGTGGAGCCGCGCCCAGGAGCCGAACGCCTCCGGCGTGGGCGTGAGCACGGGCACCGCGCGGGTGTCCGGGGCGAGCGGCTCCCAGGGCTCCTCGTCGGGCTGGAACCCGGTGTGTCCGCCCGGGGACACCGGGCGGATCAACAGGCCGGGCTCCACCGACAGCGCGGTCCGCGGCCAGAGCCGTGGCGGCAGCGGCTGGACGAGGGCGAGCGGGGACTGGCGCGGCCACTGGTGGATCAGCCGTTGCGCCGCGCCGCGCTGCCACAGCGGGCCGACGCAGTCGCTGACGATCAGGGTGAGCCGCCGGCCGGTGGGGTCGTGGAGCTGGTCGCCGGGGCGCAGCCGGGGCCGGCCGTCGGCGCCCGAGGTGGTGGTGACCAGGGGCGCGCCCTCACCGGTGTCGTAGAGCCGGTGCACCTGGACGTCGCGGAAGGCGCCGGACTGCTGGCAGGCCTGGCGGAGCTCCTCGACCATGCGGGTCCAGACGACCATCGCGGGGCCGGTGTCCATGAGCAGCTGGATGTCCGGACGGCGGCCCGCCGCGGGGCGCAGCACGGGGGTCAGGATGCCCGCCGCGGCGCTGCGTTCGGCGGTCGCCTCCTCGTCCAGGAGCCCCTCGCCGGGCCGGAGCGGGAAGTGGGCGTAGTGACGCAGGGGTCGGAGGGCCTTCTGCAGGCCGAGGAGGCCGGGCAGGGCGTTGGCGCCGGGCGCGCGGACGGGGAGGGCCCGGCCTCTCCCCACCGGCCGGGCGATGCCGGCGGTGGCGCCGATGAACGGCCGGATGTCGACGGTGTCGGTGGTCCGGGCGGGCCGGTCCCCGTCGTCGGGGTCGGCGCCGGGCCGGGCGCCGTCGCCCGGCGCGCGGTCGCCGTCGCCTCCTGTGCCCGGCGCCGCCTCCGTACCCGTACGGGAGGAAGGGTCGTCGTCGCCGTCACCCCGCTCGCCGCCCTCGCCGGTGGCCGGATCCCGTCCCTCCCCCGAAGTCCCGGGAGCCGCCACCTGGTTCTCCGCCGTGCCGTCCCCGGGGCCGTCCGACGGGTGGGGGGCGGGCGTCGGGAGCCACTGGGCGAGCCAGACGGCGTCCGCGACCTCCTCGGCCGTGGGTTCCTGGCCACCGGCCCGCAGTCTGCGGGTGAGCTCTTCCAGATGCATCCGGTGCATCCGGCCATCACCTCGGCTGATCGAGCGGCTGCATGAGCATGTCCGCGATGCGTTCCCGGGTCACCCGCTCGGTGCGCGGGGCGTGCTGGGTCAGATAGATCGCGTTCAGGAGCTGGTCGGTGGCGATGACCTCGCCGGGTTCGCGGTTGAGGAAGCGGCTGACCAGGCCCTCTTCGCCGGCCGCCGCGTCGGGCCCGAGGTGTGCCTCGATCATGGCGCCGAGCTGCTCCTCGCCGGGCGGCTCCAGCTCCAGGCGGATGCAGCGGCGCAGCAGGGGGGCGGGGAAGTCCCGTTCACCGTTGGAGGTGAGCACGATGAACGGGAACGTGGAGCAGCGGATCCGCCCGCCCTGGACCGGGACCTTGCGTCCGTCGTCCGTCAGGACCTGGACCACGGGCTCGCGATCGGCCAGCCGCTCCAGCTCCGGGATGGCGAACTCGCCCTCCTCCAGCGCGTTCAGCAGGTCGTTCGGCAGGTCCAGGTCGCTCTTGTCGAGCTCGTCGATGAGCAGGACGCGGGGCTGCTCGGAGGGGAGCAGGGCGGTACCGAGGGGCCCGAGCCTGATGTACGAGCCGATGCCCGCCGGGGTCGCGGCGGGCACCGTCGAACCGGCCTGGGCGCGTTCCAGTTGAACGTCCTGGAGGCGGCCGATGGCGTCGTAGCGGTAGAGCCCGTCCTGGAGGGTGGTCCGGGAGACGATCGGCCACCGAAGGACCCGGCCCAGGCCCAGCTCGTGGGCGACGGCGTGGGCGAGCGTGGACTTTCCGGTGCCGGGGTTGCCGGTGACCAGGAGCGGCCGGCGCAGATAGAGCGCCGCGTTGACGGCGTCGGTCTCGGCGGGCCGGGGGTGGTGGTTCTGGACCAGGCGGCGGCGCACGCCGAGCCGTCGGTCGGAGCCGGCCAGCGTGTCGTCCGCGCCCCCGGTGGAGAAGTCCCGCCACGGCGGCGGGGCGGGCAACCGCCGTATCTCGTCGTGCGGGTGGCCGGCACCACGGTAGATCCGCCAATCGTTCACGATGAACTCCTCCTGGCTGGTGCGGTGTCGTGGCCCGGCCCGTCGAACGTACCGCCCGGCCGCCCCCGCTGCCGATGCGCGAACCGGACCGATTGCCCGGGTGCCGGCGGGCTCACCACTCCTCCTCGCCGAGCATCGGCGGACCCTGGAGTGGATCTTCGTGCGGCGGCCGGTCCGGGGGGTCGAACAGGACGGCGAGGTTCTCGGCCCAGGCGTGCTCGGAGCGGACGGGCGACCGCCCACCGTCCCCCACGGCACCGACGTCCGGGTCCGGGTCCGGTTGCGTCAACAGGTCCGCGTCCAGGTCCGGGAGGCGATCCTGCATCGCGTACGGATCCAGGTCCGGCAGGCGATCCTGCGTCGCGTACGGATCCAGGTCCGGCAGGCGATCCTGCGTCGCGTACGGATCCGGGTCCGGCAGGCGATCCTGCGTCGCGTACGGATCCAGGTCCGGGAACGGGTCCGCGTCCCCGAACAGGTCCGCGTCCGCGGACACCCGCTTGCGCAGGGAGATGACCGGCCCGTGCAGCCCCTCGGCCCGGCCCGCCTCGGCGAGCAGCCGGTCGGCCCGCTCGTGGAACTCGGCGCAGTTCGTACGGTCGTGTTCGTGGGCGCCCGTGCGCCACAGGGCGATGGGGTGGCCGGCGGCGAGCGCGGCGGCCATCGCCTTGAGTCCGTCGCCGCTGCCCACGGGGCCGCAATACACCGGAATCGAACCGTCCGCGGCCTCGGAGAGCCGTACCCAGGTCTGCCGGGTCGACTCCCGGCGGATCCGGTGCGCCGCCTGGCCGTTCCCCGCAGCGGCGAGCGTCTCGGCACGCAGCGGTACCGCCCGCAACGGCCCCAGGCCGGCCGTCCGCCAGCGGGTGCGCCACTCGGGAGCGGGCGGGCGGGCATGGCGGCTCGCGTCCCGGATGACGACGATCCGGCGGTGGCCGAGGGGCAGCGAGCGTTCGTCGAAGAGCTCGTCGTCGGGCGAGAGCCGCCAGGTGTCCAGGGGTTCGTCGAAGAGCTCGCGCGGCAACAGCGCCTCGACGGCCGCCAGATGCTCACCCCGGTCGCCCCGAGCCAGCGCGTCCGCGAGCGGCTCGCGCAGGGTCTCCCGGAGCCGTTCGCGCTCGACGCCCTCGTCGTCCCCGTGCAGCGGGGTGATCGTGTGGCCGTCGAAGAGCAGCTTCACCCGCCACGGGAACTTGCGGTCGTAGACCGGCGTGCCGATCTCGACGAGGACGTCCGCCCGCGCCCCGGGGTCCCGTGGGGCGCGGCCGCCGAGGGGACGGCCGCCGACGGAGCGGTCGGCCGCGAGGGCGTCGGCGATCGCCTTGCGGGTACGCAGCGGCATCTCCGCCGCGGCCTCGGTGATCCAGGTGGCCAGGCTCCGGGTCGCGGCGCCGTCCCCGTACCGCTCCTTGACGTGCCGGGCGACCTTCGCCGCGTAGACGAACACGGCGTTCGGGCCGAGGTCGGCCGCCGACTCCTGGTCCGGCTCGTGGAGTTCGTGGAGGAGGCCGACGCCCTCGCGCCAGGTCCGCGGGGCGACTTCGAGCAAGGGGCGCAGGTCGTGGCCGACCGTCACCCGCCGGGCCTCGTCGACGAGGTGCAGCACGTCCCCGGGTCCGGTGGGCGACGGCAGTTCGGCGAGCCGGCCGTACAGATGGATCCGGCGGGCCGGGTCGAGGCCCCGGGCGGTGGGCGATCGGAGGCGGAGCTGCGCCCTGGTCCAGTCGGCCTCGTCGGAGGGCACGTGGAAGCGGGCGAGGTGGTGCCGGTCGTGGTCCCGCATCACCTCGGAGAGCACCTCGCCGCCCCGCTCGCGGTGGAGCCGGCGCAGGGAGGTGATGGGGACGGCGGCGCCCTCGTCCGCGCCGCGCCCCTTGTTGAGGCCGATGACGACCGCGCGGTTCAGGTCGACGACCGGTCCGCCGGAGAGTCCCTCCACGGGCTGGGTGCCGCTCAGCAGCAGGGCCTCACCGTCGACGCCGTGGACCTTGCCGACGGCGTCGCGGACGGCGAGCCGGCCGGTCACCCGGGACCAGCCGTACAGCGCGACCGGGACCGGTTCGGCGATGACGGGCGGGCGCTCACTGAGGCGTACGCAGCTGGCGTCCCGGGCGTCGGGCACGCGGACGAGCGCGAGGTCCGGGAAGTCCCAGCGGTCGAGGACCTGTGCGGGCTCGGCGGGGCGCGGGCTGGCGAGGACGACCTCTCCGGTCGTCACTCCGCCGTCCCAGACGATGCCGACGGCCCGCTCGCCTTTCCACACCGCGCTTCCCCCCTTTGCCACCACATGGGCGCAGGTCAGCACCCAGCCGGGGGCGATGAAGAAGCCGGTGCCCCAGTACCGGTCGCCGAGCGGGTCATACCCGTCACCGGGAGCCGCGATGCGTACCAGTGCGGGGCGCACGAGTGATTCGAAGGCGCTCATACGGCGCCATCGGCCGCCGGCCGGTGCGATGACCCGATGTCGGGCGCCGGCGCGGGGCCGGGGACGGAGCCGGGCGCGCCGCCGGAGCCGGGCGCGCCGCCGGGCGCGGGCACCGGGTCGGTGGCGGACGTCGGGTCCGTGGCGGGCGCCTCTTCCCTGGCCGGCGTCGGCCCGGCGGTGGGGGCGGGGCCCGGTTCGGTCCAGGTGAGGGAGACCGCGATCGAGGCCGTGCCGCCGGCCTCCGCGAGGACGCTGATCACCTTGCCCGCCTGTGCGGTCAGTTCGATGCCGAAGCTGACGGAGACCTCGACCGGCGACTGCGGGTCGAGCCCGCCCCGCAGGGAACCGACGACCCCGCGCACGACGTCGGTGAGGCCCTCCGTCATGGAGAGGACCCGGTCGCCGATGCCGGTGTCCGTGAAGCCGCCGCCCCGGCGGAGTTCCTCCGGCTCGCTGATGCGGGCCCAGACGGGTGTGCCGTCGTCCAGTCGTACCCGAGCGATCCCGTGCGTCACAGCGGCCCCCCGCTCCCCGAAACGATGATGAAGCAGGCTAGTCCCTGCCGCTGACGAGCGCGATAGGCCGTGCCGGCCACGACCTATCCTGATCGCATGTACTTCACTGACCGTGGCATCGAGGAACTGGAGAAGCGGCGCGGCGAGGAGGAGGTCTCCTTCGAGTGGCTCGCCGAGCAGCTTCGTACGTTCGTCGATCTCAACCCCGACTTCGAGGTGCCGGTCGAGCGCCTCGCGACCTGGCTGGCCCGTCTCGACGACGAGGACGAGGACGAGGACGACGAGTAGGACGCCCCGGGCCCACCCCGGGGCGGACGTCTCTGGCGTCCCCCGGGTGACCCCCTTCGGGGGTCACGGGGCGCGCAGGCGGTCGTAGAGGAGTCCCGTCGCGCCGTGCGCGACGAGCAGCGCTCCCGCCGTCGTCCAGCCTCCGCTGCGGCGGCCGACGCCCCAGACGAGCAGCGGCAGTCCCGCCCCCAGTTGGGCCGCGCCGAGCAGCCGGGCCTTCGGCCCGCGCAGGTACGGGCCGAAGGGGCCGCCCTCCACCGCGTCGAGTTCGGCGCGTACGGCGTCGCGCCAGCCGGACCATTCGAGCTGCTCCGCCCCCTGCGCCAGGGCGACCGAGCGGAGAAGGTCGGCGCTCTCGCCGGGGGTGATCCCGGTGGGCAGGGCGAGCCCGACGCGGGCGAGGACGGCGGTCAGGCCGATGAGCCGGGCGTGCGCGTCGGCGTCGCCGTCGGGCCGGGTGAGCGCCTCCAGGGCCTGGACGTCGAGGACGGGGTCGAGGGCGAGTCGGGCCGCGAAGGTGCGCATGGCCTCGTCCTCACCGACCGGGGTGCCGTCCGCCAGCCAGATGTAGCCGACGGTACGGCGGAAGCCCGCGGCGAGGATGAGGCCCGCCCGGTCCGCGTCCCACCAGAGCGCGAGGACGGGCCAGGTGGCGGCGGAGACCGCCAGCGCGGTGGCCCAGCCGGTGACGACCCGTTCGACGGGTTCGCCGCCGTGCAGCCAGGGCTTCCCCTCCGGGACGACGACGCTCCATTCGGATCCGGCCGGGGCGAGGAGCAGTTGTTCGCGCAGCAGCTGGGCCGGCGGGCGGACCGCCGCGGGCTCCGCACGGCAGAGCAGCAGCGCCCCGGCGGGGCGCGATCCGGATGTCGCGTTCATGGGGCCTTACGCTAGGCCAATTTGTCCTGATCCGTGTGCGAATGCCTTCCCGCGCCCTCGGCGAAACGGGGGTTGACTTCCCCGTAGCGCGATATATCGTGTCTAGAGAGAGACGCGATATGTTGCGTCACCGAACGGGAGGTCAGCACGATGACAGAGTGGTCCGTGTCCGAGCCGACGAAACTCACGCTGACCGACCCCGTCACCTGCCTCCAGGTCCGCGTCGTCAACGGCACGGTGAACGTGGTGGGCACCGACGAGAGCACCGCGCGCCTGGAGATCTCCGAGATCAAGGGCCCGCCGCTCGTGGTGACGCAGGAGGGCCCGACCCTCACCGTCACCTACGAGGACCTGCACTGGCAGGGCTTCCTCAAGTGGTTCGACCGCAAGGGCCTGCGCCGCCGGGCCGTCGTCTCCGTGGCCGTCCCGGCGGGCGCCGACGTCGAGGTGGGCGTGGTCGGCGCCGGAGCGGTGGTCTCCGGCATCAAGGGGCGTACGGACGTCCGGGGCGTCACGGGTGACACCGCCCTCGTCGGGCTCTCCGGCCCGGTCCGCGGGGAGAGCGTCTCCGGCTCCTTCGAGGCCCAGTCCGTCACGGGCGCCCTGCGGGTCACCACGGTGACCGGCGATCTGACCCTCGTCGACGGCTCGGGCTCCTCCGTGAAGGCCGACACGGTCAGCGGGGACATGGTGATCGACCTCGACGCCGGCGCGCCCGCCGGGCCGCCCGCCGACATCCGTCTGAGCAGCGTCTCGGGCGAGATCGCGATCCGGATCCCGCACCCGACGGACGCCGAGGTCGAGGCCAGCACCACGAGCGGTTCCGTCTCCAACGCCTTCGACGACCTGCGGGTGAGCGGGCAGTGGGGCGCGAAGAGCATCACCGGCACGCTCGGCGACGGCCGCGGCACGCTCAAGGCCACGACGGTCTCCGGCTCGATCGCCCTTCTGCGCCGCCCGGACCGGGCCGGCTCCGACGACGTCGACGCACCCGCGTCGGCCACGCCCCCGTCCTCGCCCTCCGGAAAGGTGCTGTGACATGCCGCCCGTCTTCGCCCACGGCCGCCTGCGTCTCTATCTGCTCAAGCTTCTCGACGAGGCCCCCCGCCACGGCTACGAGGTGATCCGGCTCCTGGAGGAGCGGTTCCAGGGCTTGTACGCGCCCTCGGCCGGCACGGTCTATCCCCGGCTCGCCAAGCTGGAGGCCGAGGGGCTCGTCACGCACGCCACCGAGGGCGGCCGCAAGGTGTACTCCCTCACCGACGCGGGCCGCGCGGAGCTGGCGGGGCGCGCCGGCGAACTGGACGACCTGGAGCAGGAGATCCGCGAGTCGGTCTCCGAGCTCGCCGCCGAGATCCGCGACGACGTGCGCGGGGCGGCGGGCAAGCTCCGCAGCGAGATGCGCGCGGCCGCGAGCGAGAACCGGCAGAAGGGCTCCTCGTTCACCGACGCCCGGGAGGAGCTGCGGCGCGCCAAGCAGGAGTGGCGGGAGCAGACCCGGCAGGCCCGCGAGGAGGCCCAGTCGGCGCGCCGGCAGGCCAAGGAGTTCCAGCGGATCGCCAAGCAGGTCCAGGACGAGGTCCAGGACCGCTTCTCGCGCGGCGACTGGCCGACGGGCGTCTGGGAGGGCATCTCGGACATCACCGCCCAGCTGGGCGGCCTGGTCACGGGCACGACGCACCCCAAGGCGGCGAGCCGCACCACCGCCCCGGAGCAGCCCGCCCCGGAGCAGCCCGCCGCGGAGCAGCCCGCCCCGGAGGCGCCCGCCCCGAAGCAGCCCGCCCCGGAGGCGCCCGCCCCGGAGGAGACCGCCCAGGAGGCGCCCGCCCCGGAGCAGCTCGCCCAGGAGCAGGTCGCCTCGGAGGCGTCCGCCTCGGACTGGGCCCGGACGGTGGAGTCCACCGGTGACGCGGCCCGCGACCTGGACCGGCTCCTGGACCGCTTCCGCGACGACATCCGTGACGCCGCCAGGGACCACGGCGTGACGGCGGCCCAGCTGACCGAGGCCCGCCGCCAGCTCTCGACGGCGGCGGACCGCATCACGTCCCTGCTGCGCCCCTAAGGAGTGTCCGGAAAGTATGGTCGTCCGCCAGACTTTTCGGACACCACCTAGGGGGTTTCCCGGGTGGCGGTCACCGTCACCCGGGCGCCCGGCGCCGCGAGGACCCAGGCGGAGCCGCCGGCCCGGTCCGTGCGGAGCACGATCGCCTTCCCCCGGGCGGTCACCTGCCAGGTGCCAGAGGGAAGGGACAGCTCGGTGACCCGGGAGCCCCGGCGCGAGGCGGCGTACTCCAGGCGGTAGACGCCCGCCCCGGAGTCGTACACGGCGGAGGCCACCGTGCCCGCGACGGCCTCCGCGTAGGGCTCGGCGGTCAGCTCCTTGTTCGTACGGAAGGTCCCGGCGCCGTCCACCGCGCAGTACCCGCCGCCGTAGCACCACACATAGCCGGCCCAGCCGCTGCCGTAGCGGCCGAGGGAGGCCATCGCCTCGCGGTAGAAGCGGTCCATGTTCGGCAGGGAGTTGTTGAGCGGCCCCCACTCCCCCACGACGACCGGGACCTTGTACTGCCGGGGGTACCGCGTCACCGCCCGCTCGTAGGTCTCGATCCAGCCGGCCGCCGGGTCGTAGTCGGCGCCCGCCTCCATGGCGGTGTTGTAGAAGTGCGGGGCGTAGACGACCTTCGGGTCGTCGATCCGGCCGAGGCCCGTCGGCACGCCCTCGCCGACGATCGGGGTCGGCTCGACGAAGACCCAGGTGTCCCGGTCCACCGAACGGACCGCGTCCGCGAGCCGGTTGTACATCGGGGTCAGCTGATCCCGCTCGATGCGCCGGGCGGCCGTCGGCAGGTCCTCGCCCTCGCGCAGCTCCCCCATGGGCTCGTTGATCAGGTCGTAGCCGAGGACCGCCGGATGGTCCTCGAAGCGGTCGGCGAGCAGCCGCCACATGTCGGCCTGGGCGCGCCGCAGATCCTCGTCCTCGTAGAGATGAGTGAAGGCGCGCTGCACGGCCGGCTCGAAGTACTCGGCGAACCAGTCGTCCGGATGCGGGGTGAAGGGCAGCCCGTCCGTCCTGGTCGCCCACGCGGGGACGCCCCGGTGGCCGAAGGCGGGCCCGAAGACGTCCTGGTGGGCGTCGATGAGGACGTGGACGTCGTGCTTCTCCGCCCAGTCCAGGATGCGCTGGATCGTGCGCAGATAGCGCTGGCTGTACTGGCCGCGCTGCGGCTCCAGGTCGTCCCAGAAGACGAGCAGCCGGGCGAAGTTGAAGCCCTGGGCGCGCATGTCCCGGAAGTGCCGCTCGGTGACGGCGGAGAGGGCCTGCTCGCCGCGGTGGGTCTTGTCCTCGACGTTCCAGCCCCGCAGCGTGAGGGCGCGGCCCCGGTCGTCGGTGAGGACGGGTATGCCGCCGGGGCCTGCGCCACCGGGACTCCCGGCGTGGGCGGCGCCGGTCGGGGCGAGGAGCGCGGCGACGACGGCGCCTGCGGCAAGGGTCGTTCGTAACAAGGGAAACCTCCGGCACGACGGTGTGGGCGCGGTGCCGGAGATCCCATCAGCAGATCTGACGATCCATCAAGAGGTAGTCAGGACGATCTTCCCGAAGAGGTCGCCCGAGGCCATCTTCTCGAAGCCCTCACGCGCCCGGTCCAGCGGCAGCACCTCGTCGATCACGGGCCGCAGCCCCGTACCGGCGCAGAACGCCAGCAGGTCCTCCAGCTCGTCCTTCGTTCCCATCGTCGAGCCGACGACCTTCAGCTCCAGGAAGAAGATCCGGGTGAGTTCGGCGTGCGAGGGCCGGTCGCCGCTGGTGGCGCCCGAGATCACCAGGGTGCCGCCGGGGCGCAGCGACTTGACCGAGTGCGACCAGGTGGCGGCGCCGACGGTCTCGATGACGGCGTCCACCCGCTTGGGCAGCCGGGCGCCCGGCTCGTACGCCTCCACGGCGCCCAGCTCGACGGCCCGCTTCCGCTTGGCCTCGTCCCGGCTGGTGGCGAAGACCCGCAGCCCCGCGGCGGCGCCGAGGGCGATGGCGGCCGTGGCGACGCCGCCGCCCGCGCCCTGGACCAGGACGGAGTCGCCGGGGCGCACGTCCGCGTTGGTGAAGAGCATGCGGTACGCGGTGAGCCAGGCGGTCGGGAGGCAGGCGGCCTCCTCGAAGGAGAGCTCCTTGGGCTTGGGGAGCACGTTCCAGCTGGGCACGGTGACCCGCTCCGCGAAGGTCCCCTGGTAGCGCTCGGTCAGGATCGAGCGCGGCTCGTCGGGGCCGACCCCGTGGCCGGTCTGGCCGATGACCGAGTGGAGGACGACCTCGTCGCCGTTCTCGTCGATGCCCGCGGCGTCGCAGCCGAGGATCATCGGCAGCCTCTCCTCGGGCAGTCCGACCCCGCGCAGCGACCAGAGGTCGTGGTGGTTGAGGGAGGCGGCCCTGACGGTGACGGTGGTCCACCCGGGACGTACCTCGGGCTCGGGCCGTTCCCCCAGCTCAAGGCCGTTCAGCGGCTGGTCGCGGTCGATTCGGGCGGCGTAGGCAGCGAACATGGCCCGAGACTAGGGGCCGACGGGGAGGTCGCGGAACCACGCACCTGTGTGACGCACGTCCCTCGCCCCCGACCGGATCCCTGGCCGACCGGACCCTTCGCCCCCGACCGGACCCCTGGCGCCCGACCGGACCACCCGACCGCACCGCCGGGCCCGACGCCCGATGCGCCGAGAGCGGCGAAGGGCCCCCTGCGCCGAGAACGGCGAAGGGCCCCGTCCTGAGTCGTCAGGACGGGGCCCGGGGCCTCACTCACCGCGTCAGCGGCGCGCCACGCCCTCGGCGCGGGCCGCGGCGGCGACGGCGGTCGCGACGGCGGGGGCCACGCGCTCGTCGAACGGCGACGGGATCACGCAGTCGGCGGCGAGCTGGTCGCCGACCACGTCCGCGATGGCGTTCGCCGCGGCGATCTTCATGCCCTCGGTGATCCGGGAGGCCCGGACCTGGAGGGCGCCCGCGAAGATGCCCGGGAAGGCGAGCACGTTGTTGATCTGGTTCGGGTAGTCCGAACGGCCGGTCGCCACGACGGCCGCGTACTTGTGCGCGACGTCGGGGTGGACCTCGGGGTTCGGGTTGGCCATGGCGAACACGAACGCGTTCGGCGCCATGGACGCGACCGCGGCCTCCGGGACCGTACCGCCGGAGACGCCGATGAAGACGTCCGCTCCGGCCAGGGCGGTCTCCAGGGAGCCGGAGATCCCGGCCTTGTTCGTCAGCTCGGCGATCTCGCGCTTGACGTCGGTGAGGTCCTGCCGGTCCCGGCTGACGATGCCCTTGCGGTCCGCCACGGCCACGTCGCCGAGCCCGGCCTCCAGGAGGAACTTGGCGATGGCGACACCGGCCGCGCCGGCGCCGGAGATGACCGCGCGCAGCTCGCCGAGGGACCGGTCGGTCAGCTTCGCCGCGTTACGGAGGGCGGCGAGGGTGACGATCGCGGTGCCGTGCTGGTCGTCGTGGAAGACGGGGATGTCCAGGCGCTCCTGGAGCTTGCGCTCGATCTCGAAGCACCGGGGGGCCGAGATGTCCTCCAGGTTCACGCCACCGAAGGAGGGCGCGAGCCGGACGACGGTCTCGACGATCTCGTCGGTGTCGGTGGTGGCGAGCGCGATCGGCACCGCGTCCACGCCGCCGAACTGCTTGAAGAGGATCGCTTTCCCCTCCATGACCGGAAGCGAGGCCTCCGGGCCGATGTCGCCGAGTCCGAGCACCGCCGTACCGTCGGTCACGACCGCGACGACCTGGGACTTCCAGGTGTAGTCGTGGACCAGCTCCGGCTGCTCGGCAATCGCGGTGCACACCTTGGCGACGCCGGGCGTGTACGCGAGGGACAGGTCGTCCTTGTCGCGCAGCGGCACCGTGGCCGAGATGGCCATCTTGCCGCCGCGGTGCAGCGCGAAGGCCGGATCGAAGGGCTCCTGAGCCTCTTCCGTGCCGCTCTCGCTGCGAGGATTGACGATCTCCGCTGCCATTGGGTTGACCCCTTAAGTCTTCTTCATTTGAGGGTGGCCACTCCTTGTTGAGGAGGGGTGGGTTGGGTCCCGCGGTCGCCGTGTCTGGCAACCGCGCGGGCGCGCCGCACAACGCGCCCTGAGCCCCGGATGAGGGGTGTAAGGATCCTTCTTACCGGACGTACATCACCGTAGACGAGTCCATTGCGGAGCGGTGATGCGGCTCATACGGACGCAATGGCGCCTTGCGCGGAGTGGGCGCGTCATCCCATGTCAGGAAACGTTCTCCTGTAGACCGGATCGTGGCCTTCGTGTCGTCCGGATCGCGAGATCAACCGGAGATTTTCCGGCCCCGACGGACATTCCCCGGAAGAGGTCCGGCCCGTGTCCCTGGGGTCTCTGAGGTTCGGGGGTCACCCGTTACCCGATTTTGACATGCGTGGCCGTCTGAATGACGCCGTCCGAATGGCAAGATGCGCGTAATCACACGAGGTCGCGACACCCGAAGGTGCGTGCGCGCGGCCTATGGCAACTCCCTCACCCGCCGGAGGAACCCGACCATGACCGCACGCTCCACGCGCTGTACGACCGCCAAGACCCGCACCTCCCGTCTTGCCGCGGTCGCCGCCATCGCGGTCGCCGGCTCGATGCTGCTGACCGCCTGTGGCGACCAGACCGAGGGTGGCTCGACCCCCGAGGGCGGCAAGACCGGCGCCGTCTCCAACGCCCCCCTCTTCTCCAAGCTGCCCGCCGAGATCCAGAAGGCGGGTGTCGTCAAGGTCGGCACGGACGCCTCCTACGCCCCGATGGAGTTCACCGAGGGCGGGAAGATCGTCGGCGTCGACCCCGACATCGCCGAGGCCCTCTCCAAGCAGCTCGGCGTGAAGTTCCAGTTCACCTCGGGCACCTTCGACGGCCTGATCACCTCGCTGGAGACCGGCCGCCAGGACCTGATCATGTCCTCGATGACGGACAACAAGAAGCGGCAGGAGGGGCTGGACGACGCCGGTAAGAAGATCGGCACGGGCGTCGACTTCGTCGACTACTTCAGCTCCGGCGTCTCGCTCCTCGTCAAGAAGGGCAACCCGCAGGGCATCAACTCCCTCGACGACCTGTGCGGCAAGACGGTCGCCGTCCAGCGCGGCACCATCTACGAGGACACCTTCAAGGCGCAGGCCACGAAGTGTGGCGCGAACAAGCTCACGATCCAGGCGTTCGACACCGACGCCGAGGCGCAGACCCGCGTCAAGGCCGGCGGCGCGGTCGCCGACCTGAACGACTACCCGGTCGCCGCGTACATCGCGAAGACCTCGGGCGGCGGCAACGACTTCGAGGTCGTCGGCAGCCAGAGCGACGTCGGCCTCTTCGGCATCGGTGTCTCCAAGGAGAACACGCAGCTGCGTGACGCCGTGAAGGAAGCCCTCGACGCCATCATCAAGGACGGCTCGTACGAGAAGGTCCTGGAGAAGTGGGACGTCAAGGACAGCGCCGTCAAGCAGGCCACCGTCAACGCCGGCAAGTGACCTCCGCGCTCCGCTGAAGGGCAGTCGTTGTGACTGACAAGATCGACAAGGGTCCGGCCGACACGCCGGCCGGACCCGGCGCCTCGGGTGTTCCGTACGAGGCGATCAAGGCAATCCCCGTAAGGCACGTCGGCCGCTGGATCAGCGCCGTCGTGGTCGTCGTACTCCTCGGCTGGCTCGTCTACGCCTTCTCCCAGGGCAACATCATCTGGGCGACGGTCTGGGACAAGCTGTTCGACACCTCGGTCCTCGAAGGCCTGGGGAACACGATCATCATCAGCGTCGCCTCCATGGCGCTGGGCCTCGTGCTCGGCGTCGTGTTCGCGGTGATGCGGCTCTCCAGGAACCCGGTGACCGGTGCGGTCGCCTGGCTCTACATCTGGTTCTTCCGCGGCACGCCGGTCTACGTCCAGCTGCTCGTCTGGTTCAACCTCTCGCTGATCTTCGAGTACATCAACCTCGGGCCGATCTACAAGAACGAGACCGTGGACGTCATGACGCCGTTCATGGTCGCGCTCCTGGGTCTCGGCCTCAACGAGGGCGCGTACATGGCGGAGATCGTCCGGGCCGGCATCCAGTCGGTCGACGAGGGCCAGTCCGAGGCCGCGCACGCGCTCGGCATGTCGCAGACGAAGACCATGCGCCGGATCGTTCTTCCGCAGGCGATGCGGGTGATCGTGCCGCCCACGGGCAACGAGTTCATCAACCTGCTGAAGACCTCGTCGCTGGTCTCGGCGGTGCAGTACACCGAGCTCCTGCGGGCCTCGACGAACATCGGCAGTACCGCCGGCGCCGTGATGGAGATGCTGTTCGTGGCCTCCATCTGGTACCTGGCCCTGACCAGTGTGTTCAGCGTCGGCCAGTACTACCTGGAGCGGCACTTCGCCCGCGGCTCGCTGCGCGCGCTGCCGCCCACCCCCTGGCAGCGGATCCGCACCAACCTCACCATGTTCAAGCGTTCGGAGGTGTCGGGATGACCGCCATGGTCAAGGCCGAGGGCGTCCACAAGTCCTACGGCGCCGCCCACATCCTCCGGGGCATCGACCTCGAGGTCGCCCCCCGCGAGGTCTTCTGCCTGGTCGGCCCGTCCGGCTCCGGCAAGTCCACCTTCCTGCGGTGCATCAACCACCTGGAGCGGGTCGACGGCGGACGGCTGTCCGTCGACGGCCAGCTGGTGGGCTACCGGCAGAAGGGCGACAAGCTCTACGAGCTGAAGGACAGCGAGGTCGCGGCGCAGCGCCGGGACATCGGCATGGTCTTCCAGCGCTTCAACCTGTTCCCGCACATGACGGCCCTGGGCAATGTCATGGAGGCGCCGATCCAGGTGAAGGGCGAGTCCCGTGCGGTGGCCCGCGAGCGGGCCGAGCGGCTGCTCGACCGGGTCGGCCTGGCCGACAAGGCCGGGAACTACCCCTCGCAGCTCTCCGGCGGCCAGCAGCAGCGTGTCGCCATCGCCCGCGCGCTGGCGATGGAGCCGAAGCTGATGCTCTTCGACGAGCCGACCTCGGCTCTCGACCCGGAGCTGGTCGGTGACGTCCTCGACGTCATGCGCGACCTGGCCGAGTCGGGCATGACGATGATCGTCGTGACCCACGAGATGGGCTTCGCCCGCGAGGTGGGCGACAACCTGGTCTTCATGGACGGCGGTGTGGTGGTCGAGTCCGGCCACCCGCGCGACGTCCTGACCAACCCGCAGCACGACCGGACGAAGGCGTTCCTGTCCAAGGTGCTGTAGCGGCGACCGGTACGGACAGGGGCGGTACGGAGACTCTTCGTACCGCCCCTTCCGCATGACGCGGGCTACTTCAGCGCGAGCAGGAGCGTGTCCGAGGGCGAGGACCAGACGGCGCGGGCCTCGTCGAAGCCGGCGGCGCGCAGGATCTCGGCGTGGCGGCGGGCGGAGGGCATGTCGCCGTCGGCGTGCTCGCCGTAGATCTCGAAGCGGCGGGCGGTCGGCTCGGCGAGGACCGGGTCCTGGGCGGCCACGGCCCACCAGGCGGCCCAGTCGAGCGCGCCGGCGGACCTGGCCCGGTCCATGGTGGCGTGCCGGTGGGCGCGCTCGGCGGCGTTGATGCGCGGGGTGGTCTCGTCGATCATGTGGTCGGCGTTCATGAGGACGCCGCCGTCCCGGACGAGGCCGGCGAGCTGACCGTAGAGCGCGGTGAGGGGCTCGGTGTGCAGCCAGTGGAGCGCGGTGGCGGTGAGCACGGCGTCGTACGTGTCGTACGGCAGCCGGGTCACCCACGTGGGGTCCTTGAGATCGGCGGTGACGAGGGAGACGCGCTCGTCGCCGGCGAAGTATCCCTTGGCGATCGCGAGCAGGGCGGGGTCGAGGTCGACGCCGACGCTGGTCGCCTTCGGGAACCGCTTGAGGAGCCGATCCGTAATACTCCCCGTACCGCACGCCAGGTCGAGGACGCGGGGCTGCGGCCCCACCACGGCCTCGACCATGTCGAGCATCACGCGGAACCGCTCCTCGCGGTCCGGCATGTACCACTCCTGCTGGCGGTCCCAGCTCTCCTGCCAGGCCACCCAGTCGGTTCCGGTGGCAGCCGCGTCCGTCATGCCCTTCCTCCACCCTCTTCGTAATACCCTCGAAGGGGAACCATCCATTACCCCCTCGGGACCCGACCCTAGACCTCCGCCGTAAGGACTACAAGTGGAACTGGCCTATTACTCGGATTACGCCGTCCGTCTGGTCAACACCGAGGAGCCGGCCCGTGGCAAGGACTCCCTGACGTCGGTGGAGGCGGTCCGGGAGCTCTTCGGCTCGGCCTCCCAGATGGCCCGGCGGGCCACGGACTCCGACGTGACCCGCTTCCGTGCGGTACGCACCCGGCTGCGGGCGGTCTTCACCGCGGCGGACGAGGGCGAGCACACCCGGGCGGTGGACCTGCTGAACTCGCTGCTCCTGGAGTTCCCCGTGAGCCCGCAGATCTCGGGCCACGACCTCCTGGACGACGAGGGGCATCCGCGCTGGCACATGCACCTCGCCGACCACCCTTCGAACGCGACGGCGGGCTTCGCGGCGATCGCGGCGATGGGGCTGGCCTTCCACCTCACGGAGTTCGGCGCCGACCGGCTGGGCCTCTGCCAAGCGCCGCCGTGCCGCAACGCCTACCTCGACACCTCGACCAACCGCTCCCGCCGCTACTGCTCGGACCGCTGCGCGACCCGCGCCAACGTGGCCGCCTACCGGGCGCGCAAGCGCCTGGAGGCCGAACGGACGGACGAGGAGACGGGCCTGACGGCGGAGAACAGCCAGGAGAGCACCACACCGGCCGACCGCTGACGCCCGGGGGTGACGGGCCGGTAGCGCGCCCGCACGCGCCCGAGCACCAGCTCGGCGGGTACGGCGCCGAAGACCCGGCTGTCGCCCTCGGCGTCCAGGTTGTCCCCGAGCACCCACCAGCCGCCGTCCTGTCGCTCGATCAGACGCTTCACGATGAGCAGATCCTGCTGGAGCGGGTGCCGCAGCACGGCCACGTTCCCGGGCCGCAGCGGCGCCCCGTAGTGCACGAGGAGCTGATCGCCGTGGAGCAGCGTGGGCACCATGGACACCCCCGTCACCTCGGCGATCCCGAACGAGGGTCCGGCCCCCCGCCTCGACTCACGCCCCGCGTCCGCCATCCGACACCTCCCGATCCGACCTGATCCGATCGTCCACGAGTCCCATGGTGACCCTGGACTTTTGTCCTAAGCCCCTGGGGGCGCTCGCGAAAACCACCTTCTCGGGGAGTAATCTCCCACCTGAGAAGACGATCACGAGGAAGGACAGCTGCATGCTCTCCCGCCTGTTTGCCCCCAAGGTGAAGGTCAGCGCCCACTGCGACCTCCCCTGCGGTGTCTACGACCCGGCCCAGGCCCGCATCGAGGCCGAGTCGGTCAAGGCCGTTCAGGAGAAGTACCAGGCCAACGAGGACGCGCACTTCCGCGCCCGCGCCACGGTCATCAAGGAACAGCGCGCGGAGCTCGCGAAGCACCACATCTCCGTGCTGTGGAGCGACTACTTCAAGCCGCCGCACTTCGAGAAGTACCCCGAGCTCCACCAGCTCATCAACGACACGCTGAAGGCCCTGTCGGCCGCGAAGGGCTCGACGGACCCGAAGACGGGCGAGAAGGCGCTGGAGCTCATCGCCGAGGTCGACCGCATCTTCTGGGAGACCAAGAAGGCCTGACCTTCCTCCCGCTGCGCACCGCCCGAAGGGCCCGACCGGTGATCCCGGTCGGGCCCTTCGGCCGTCGTGGGCGTCGGCGACTCAGGTCCCGGGGGGACGGTCGCCTGCGCGGGTTCCGGGCGGGCGGTCGCCGACGCGGGCTCCGGGCGGACGGTCGCCTGCGCGGGTTCCGGGCGGGCGGTCGCCGTGGGGCTCGGTGCGCGGAGCCAGTCCGCTGTCGCGGTCGCCGGGGGGCTCGGTGCGCGGAGCCACGACGGGCGTGTCGGCGTAGCGGGTGGCGAGCGCGGTGGCGCGGTCGCGCAGGGCGGTCCGCAACGACTGCGGGGCGAGGGCCTCCCCGTCCGTGCCGAGCTGCCACAGCGCCCATTCGGCGTGCCGTGCGTCCTGGAAGGTCACCTCCAGGCGCAGTCGGCCGTCCGCGTCGGGTTCCTCCGCGCGGACGGCGAGCGCGGTGTCCAGCAACTCCCCCCGCCGCGCCGGGTCCACCCGTACCAGCACGGTGAGATGGGCGCCGCCGGAGAGGAACCGCGCCGAACGTTCCCGCCAGATCCGGTTCGGCCGCTCCGCCCTTTCGGGGAGTTCCTCGGCCGCCAGCACCCGCGCCAGCCGGTAGGTGCGGTCCGCGCCGGACCGGGTGGCCAGCAGGTAGGCCCGGTCGCGCACGGTGACCAGGCCGATCGGGTCGACCGTACGCCACCGGGGAGCTTGGCCCGAGGCCGCGTAGTGGATGCGCAACTTGCGTCCGGCGAGCACCGCGCGCCGGACCTCGACCATGGTGGTGCCGGAGACCTCCTCGGTGACCAGGCGGCGTGAGAGCAGGTCGGTCTCCGGTTCGACGAGGAAGCGCTGGGCCGCGTCGCTCGCGGTGGCCCGGTGGGTCTCGGGCAGCGCGTCCACCACCTTCCGCATGGCCGAGGCGAGTGCCGAGCCGAGGCCGAACGCCTGCTCACCGCGGACCGATCCGGCGGTCAGCACGGCGAGGGCCTCGTCGTGGTTGAGTCCGGTGAGCTCGGTCCGGAAGCCGGGCGACAGGGCGAACCCGCCGTGCCGGCCGCGTTCGGCGTAGACCGGGACGCCGGCCGCGGACAGCGCCTCGATGTCGCGCAGCACGGTGCGGGTGGACACCTCCAGCTCGCGGGCCAGGGTGTCCGCGGTCAGTCGACCGCGCTGACGCAGCAACAGGACCAGCGAGACCAGACGGTCGGCGCGCATGCGCGAACGTTATCGAAATACATGACCAAGGGTGTCGTGATTCGTTGCGAAGCTCGTCCCCACGACGTCGAAGCCGGTGGCCACCGAAGCGAGGGACGTCCGTACTCCCTGCGATCGAATGGAGCTGACGTGGCGATGGAACGCACGGCGATCAACCCGGTGACGTGGTCGGTGGAGAAGGGGTTCAACCAGGGCGAGGTGGTGTCGGGGCACACCCGCACCCTGTACATCTCGGGGCAGACCGCGATGGACGGCGACGGCACGCCCCGACACGAGGGCGACATGGCAGCGCAGTTGACGCTCTGCGTCGACAACCTGGCGGCGGTCCTCGACGAGGCCGGCATGTCCCCCGCGGACCTCGTCCGGCTCAACGTCTACACGACCGACGTCGACCTGCTCTTCCGGCACTACGGAGTGCTGGCGGCGTGGTTGGGCGCCGCCGGGGCGGCCCCGACGAGCACGATGCTCGGGGTGACACGACTGGCGATCCCCGGCCAGCTGGTCGAGCTGGAGGGGACCGCCGTGGCGTGACCCGTCCGGGCCGGGCGGCGGAGCGGCTGCCCGACGGGGCGCGGCCGGGCCGAGCGGCCGAGCGGCTGGGCGCCCGGCTGTGGCAGCCGAGCGGCTGGGCGCCCGGCTGTGGCGGCCGGTGGGTCTACGGTGAGCCGCCGATGGGCTGACGATGGGTCGCCGGTGGGCTCCGGGGGGGCCGCCGGTGGGTTGTTGGTGGGCCGGGTGGGTCGCCGGTGGGCCGCCGGTGACGTCAGCCCACCGGCGGCTCCACCGGCGGCTCCACCGGCAGGGTGTAGCGGAGTTTCTGCTTCGACGTCGCGTCCAGGCGGTCGTAGAAGCGGATCGCGCCCTCGTTCCAGGTCGGGGTCTGCCACTGGATGGTCGTCAGACCGAGCGCCCGTGCCTCCTCGCGCAGGGCCGCGATGAAGAGCGGGCCCAGGCCCAGACCCCGTTCGGTCGCCGCGAGGTAGAGGCAGTCCATGTGGAGGTACTCGGCGCCGGCCCACGTGGAGAGCTCCGGGGCGCACGTGGCGTAGCCGGCCAGGCGCCCGTCGGGCAGCTCCGCCACCAGACAGCGCAGCCGGGGCCGTGCCCCGAGGAGCAGGGCCTCCAGACGGGTCGCCAGTCCCGGGGCGGGCGGCGTCGCCTTCTCGTACGCAGCGTGCTCGGCGGCCATTTCGGCGACCCGGCCGAGGTCCTCCAGCCGCGCGTGGCGGATCCGAGCGGCGGACTCGGCGGACTCGGCGGGCCGGGCCGACACAGTGGGCTCCGCAGACACGGCGGGCTCCGCAGCAGCCCGGGTGCGCGCCTCGGCGGACTCGGCGGACTCGGCGGACTCGGCGGACGCGGTGGACGCGGCGGACTCGGCGGACTCGGCGGACTCAGGCTCGGTGCGATCCGTCATACCGTCATCATGCCCGGCCCCACCGACATCCCGTTCTGGTGAAGCCACTGCCGGTACGGCGCCGCCCGGAGCGCCGCCTCCCAGTAGGCCGCCGCCAGCTCCTCGTACAGCGGGTCGAGCGCGGCCCCCTCGCGCGCGTACAGCAGCAGCCGTACCGCCAGCGGGTCGTCCCGCAGGGGCCGGATCGCCAGATCCTCGCGCGGCAACGATGTCGGCTGGCAGGGCGCCACCGCCTCGCCGGAGACGATCAGGGACGCCGCCGTGTGGTAGTCGCCGTGCAGCAGCGGCGGGTCGATGCCGGCCGCGCTCAGGACGCGACGGAGCCCGTCCCACTCGCCGTCCACCGTCGGGTCGACCATCCAGCGGTCCTCGGCGAGGTCGGCCAGCGCCACCACCGGCTGCCGTGCCGCCGGGTGGTCCGGCGCCAGCGAGACGAACTGCGGCTCCCGTTCGACCAGGATCCGCTCCTGAAGCCCCTCCGGCACCCGCAGCGGGCACCCCTCCACCTCGTGGACGAAGGCCACGTCCAACTGGCCCGTCGCGACGGACCGCACCAGCGCGTTGGCGGAGACGTCCATGTGCAGCGCGATGTCCGTGCCGGGGAACCCCTGGCGCAGTCGGCGCAGCCAGCCCGCGAGGGCCCTGCTCGCCGTCGAACCGACCCGCAGCCGGGGCCCGTCGGTGCGCGCCGCCTCGGCCCTGGTCTCGGTGATCAGCGTCGCCATCTGGTCGACCAGCGGCCGGGCCCTGCTGAGCACCGAGCGGCCGAGCGGGGTGGGTCGGCACCCGGTGCGGCCGCGCGAGAACAGCTCCGCGCCCAGGCAGTTCTCGATCCGGCGCAGCTGTGTGGTCAACGAGGGCTGGCTCATGCCCAGTTGCCGCGCCGCCTTGTGCAGACTGCCCGTCTCCGCGATGGCGCAGAGCGCGCGCAGATGCCTCACCTCCAGCTCCATGCCCAGAGAGTAGGGCGGCACCGGGGGCCGCACCAGACACCCAAGTCGCACCAATTCCCGTTGATTGCAGGGAAGTTCAGACAGAATGAACGCACCAGGAAGGAACGGCCCGACCGGTCGGCCGACGGATCGGTGGTGATGCGTTCGCGCTATCGCCTGCTGCCATCATCCGCACCCACCCCGGCTCCCCCGACACTCTCTCCAACCGACCCAGGAGGAGCCCCCCATGCGACACCCCAAGGTCCTCACCGCCTCCCTCGCCGCGACCCTCGGCCTCGGCGTCGCCGCCGCGCTCGGCGCCGCTCCGGTGGCCGCCGCCGCACCCGCCGCCCCGTCCTCGGCGTCCGCCGGGTACGCGGCCTACGCCGGATCCGCCGAGGACGCCAAGGCGACCAAGGCCTTCCACGAGGCCGTCATGAAGTCCGTGGCGAAGAAGCGGGCCGCCAACCCGGGCGCAGCCGCCGTCACCGTGGTCTACAGCGCCGCCAACGCGCCGAGCTTCCGCACGCAGATCGCGCGGAGCACCCAGATATGGAACAGCTCGGTCGTCAACGTACGGCTGGTGGAGGGCAGCAACGCCGACTTCACCTACCGCGAGGGCAACGACTCGCGCGGCTCGTACGCCAGCACGGACGGGCACGGCCGCGGCTACATCTTCCTCGACTACCGACAGAACCAGCAGTACAACTCCACCCGCGTCACCGCCCACGAGACCGGGCACGTCCTCGGCCTCCCCGACCACTACTCCGGCCCGTGCAGCGAGCTGATGTCCGGCGGCGGCCCGGGCACCTCCTGCCAGAACGCCACGCCCAACGCGCAGGAGCGGGCGCGCGTCGACCAGCTGTGGCGCTACGGCCTCGCCTCGGCCGCCAAGACCTTCTGATCCCCCGACGCTTCGCCCCTCTCTCTGAGTCTCCCCGCGCGGGGCGGACGGCTGCGGCCGTCCGCCCCGTCACGCGCGTCGCGGGCGAACCTCCTTGGTTTCAGGCCCGGTTGAGTGAATGCTGGGGTGACTGATCCCGGATCCCGGAGGCGTCGCGTGACCGCCGAGCGCACGAACACCCTGTACGAGGCCGTGGGCGGCGCCGACGCGCTGCGCCGGCTCTCCGACACCTTCTACGAGGCGGTGCTTGCCGACCCGCTCCTCGCCCCCGTCTTCGCCGACTTCAACCGCGCCCACGTCGAGCACGTCGCCGTCTGGCTGGCCGAGGTCTTCTCCGGGCCCGCCGCGTTCACGGCGGAACTGGGCGGGCACCAGGCCCTGCTCCGCGCCCACCTCGGGCTCGCCATCACCGAGGGACAGCGGCTGCGCTGGATGGAGCTGATGACGGAGGCGGTGGAGAAGGAGCTGCCGGACGACGCCCTGCTGCGCCGCCGGGTGGTGGAGTACTTCGACTGGGGGACGCGGATCGCCGAGGACGTCTCGGCCTCGGCACCGGGCACGGACCTCGGCGAACCCGGCCCCACCCCGCGCTGGGGCTGGAACGGCCTCGCCTGACCGCCGTACGTGAGGTGGCACCGCACGGCCCGCGTCGGGCGTCAGGCCGTCTGGAGAAGCCGGCGGCCGAACGCCGCCCCCGCCGGGAGCTGCCGCCTCACCCGGTCCAGCGCCTCCTCGAAGTCGCCGCCGGCGATGCCCGATTCGTACGCCGTGCCGCCGTAGTGCAGCGTCAGGCTGAGGTCCGCCCGCTCGCCGAGCGTCAGCAGACAGCTGAGGGTGGCCTGCTGGGCGACGCCGTCCAGGACGACCGGAAGCGGCAGGTCCCATTCCAGGACGCACCCGGTGAGGGCCTCCCCGTCCTGCTCCGCGGCGCGCAGGGCGTCGAAGCTCGCGCCCGTGTACGCGACTCCCCTGATGCGGGCGGACACCTGCCGTCCGTCCACAGTGATCGCGATCGCTTCCGCGCCGCTGCGGTCCCGGTACCAGCCGGTCCAGACTTCCGTCGACTCCGATGACATGCGCGGACTGTAGCGGGCGGAACGGCTCCTTCGCGCGGCCCGGTCACCCTGTGGCCGGACTTCTCCCGATCTCGCCGTTCTTGCCGGTCACCTGCGGGGTAGCGGTCTCGGCGCCGCTGTCGGGAGGGACGTCCGGACCGCCCGCGGGAGCGGACACCGCGGCCCCGGCTCCGCCGGGCGTGTCGGAGGTCCCTGCCGGGCCGTCGCCCTCGCCCTCGCCCTCATCGTCGACGGGGGCGGGATCGATGTAGCGCGCACACGCCGGGTTACGGCACGGCTGCACTTCCCACTCCGGCACCCAGGCCCCCAGGACCTTGTGCCGCTTCGCGACGATACCGACGGGGCGACCGCAGGCCAGGCACGTGGGCTTGGCCTGCGGGTCCCGTACCGTACGCGGGGTCTCGCTGCCCATACCTCCCAGGGTAGGGCGCGCCCCCGGTCACCGCTTCCTGGTGTACGTGCGGACGAGCACGCCGTTGTCGAAGGTGCGCACCTCGCCCAGCTCGAAGTCGCGGGGCGCGAAGTCGGCGCCGAACATCGGCATGCCGGAGCCGTAGACCTGCGGGTACGTCTTGATGACCAGCTCGTCGATCTCCTCGACCAGCGCGCCCGCCACCTGGGAACCACCGCAGAGCCAGATGCCGAGCGGGCTGTCCTCGGCCTTGAGCGCGCGGACCCGGCCGACCAGGTCGTCGGCGATGAGCTCGACGTTCGGGTCGGGCGACTCGGTGAGCGAGCGGGTCGCGACGATCTCCCGCAGGTGGGCGTAGGGGCTGGTGACGCCGATGTCGAGGGCGAGCTGGTACGAGTTCAGGCCCTGGATGACGGTGTCGAAGCGCTTGTTGTCGGCGTCGACGCCGAGGGGACCACGGCCCTGCACCGGGATGGTCTCCGGGTACTCGCCGACCATGAATTCCATGTACGTCCCGGTCGAGAACGCGAACATGGACGAGGCGTCGCCGTCGGGGTCACCGATGAAGCCGTCGATGGAGCAGGCGATGTAATAGGTGAGCTTGCGCAAACCATTCCTTTTCGTCTTCGTGAAGCGGGCTGCGGTCGCAACCACGACGGCTATAGTGCTTCACCTGTAGTGGTTGCGCAAGAGCTATCTTCCGACGAGAAGTGGAATCAGGAGGTCCGGTGGCCAGGAACCCGGAACGGCGTACGGCCCTGCTCGACGCGGCGATCGAGGTACTGGGGGACGAAGGTGCCCGTGGGCTCACCTTCCGGGCCGTCGACGGCCGGGCGGGCGTCCCCACGGGCACGGCGTCCAACTACTTCACCGACCGGGACCAGCTGCTCTCCCAGGTCGCGGACCGGATCTTCGTCCGGATGACCCCGGAGCCGGACTCCCTGGCCTCGGCCTTCCGGCCCGAGCCCAGCCGGGAGCTCGTCGTCGAGCTGATGCGCTGGCT
This sequence comes from Streptomyces sp. NPDC090127, assembly GCF_044746945.1. Lineage (NCBI taxonomy): Bacteria > Bacillati > Actinomycetota > Actinomycetes > Kitasatosporales > Streptomycetaceae > Streptomyces > Streptomyces sp. NPDC090127. The sequence goes on from NZ_JBIVDE010000001.1 coordinate 542,113, forward strand.
CGCCCGGCGGATGGCCGCCGAACGCACCTGCTTCCTGGGTCTGTTCGAGCTCCGGCTGGAGGCCACGCGGCGCCCGGAGCTGCGGACGCAGCTCACCAAGGTGCTGCGCTCGGACCTCGACTTCAACATCCGCTCGCATGTCGAGGCCGGCATGCCGGGTGACGCGGACACGGTCCGGCTGCTCTACTTCGCCCTCACCGGGCTGCTCTTCGACCATTTCACGGTCCCCGGCCTCCATGAGGACCGCGACCTGGACGACCTCATCGAGACCGTGGTCCACCGCATCGTCCCGGAGACCTGACAGGCGATCCCTCTCATACTCCGGAGACCTGACCGGCCGCCCCCCGTCAGCTCCCGGAGACCTGACCGACTGCCCCCCGCCAGCTCCCGGAGACCTGACCGACCGCCCCCCTCACCGGGTCCGGCGCGTGACGAACTCCGCCAGGGCGAGCAGGTCCCCGGCCGCCGCCAGGTCCGGTACCGCCCGGGACAGGTGCTGGACGGCGCGGGCCATCCGGTCCGCCGCCTGGATCTGCGCCCAGTCGCGGCCGCCCGCCCGCTCGACCGCGTCCGCCGCCGCCCGTACCGCCGCCGCGTCCAGCTCCGGACGGGCGTACAGCTCGGCCAGCTCCTCCCCCGCCGCCGTACCCGAGGTGAGCGCCGCGACCACCGGCAGCGACTTCTTGTGGGCGACGAGATCCGCGCCCGCGGGCTTGCCCGTGCGCTCCGGGTCGCCCCAGATGCCGATCAGGTCGTCGATCAGCTGGAAGGCGAGCCCGGCCTCCCTGCCGAACGCGTCCAGCGCCACGACCTCCTCGTCCCCCGCCCCCGCGTACAGCGCGCCGATGGCGCAGGAGGCGCCGAGCAGGGCGCCGGTCTTGGCGGTGGCCATCGCCACGCACTCGTCCAGGGTCACCTCGTGGGGGCCCCGGTGCTCCAGGGCGCAGTCCGCCTGCTGCCCGGCGCAGAGCTCGATGACGCAGGCGGCGAGCCGGGTCGACGCGCCGGCCGACGCCGGGTGGCCGTCCTCGGCGAGCAGCCGCAGCGCCAGCGCGAGCATGGCGTCGCCCGCGATCAGCGCGTCGGGGATGCCGAACACCGTCCAGGCCGTGGGCCGGTGCCGGCGGGTCGAGTCCTCGTCCACGATGTCGTCGTGGAGCAGCGTGAAGTTGTGCGCGAGCTCCACGGCTGCGGCGGCCCGCACGGCGGGCGCCGGGTCACCGCCGAGTGCGCGGGTGGCGGCGAGCACCAGCGCGGGCCGGATCGCCTTGCCCGTCTGCCCGGCGTCCGGGGAGCCGTCGGCCTGCTCCCAGCCGAAGTGGTACATCGCGACGCGCCGTATGGATCCCGGCAACGACTCGATGGTCGTGCGCAGTTGGGGATTGACGACGCTCCGTGTCTGGTCGAGGAGCGCCACGGCGCCCTGGGTGTCGCCCACGGCATCCGCCCGGGTCATGGTCACACTTCCCCCTCTTTACGTTGAGTCGCTTGGCGTCTGGGGTCGTGGTGGGGGGCCGGTCGGCGCGGCCCCCCGCCACGGTCACCGGGCCGACGCGTCAGCGCCAGCGGCTGACCTCCACGTTCTCCAGGACTCCGAGCGCGTCGGGCACGAGGATCGCCGCCGAGTAGTACGCCGTGACCAGGTAGGAGATGATCGCCTGCTCGTCGATGCCCATGAAGCGCACGGAGAGGCTGGGCTCGATCTCGTCCGGGATGCCCGTCTGGTGCAGACCGATCACGCCCTGGTCGGCCTCGCCCGTACGCATGCAGATGATGGACGTGGTGCGGGCGTCCGAGATCGGGATCTTGTTGCTCGGGAAGATCGGGACACCGCGCCAGGTCGGGATGCGGTTGCCGTTGATCTCGATGGACTCGGGGACCAGGCCCCGGCGGTTGCACTCGCGCCCGAAGGCGGCGATGGCGCGCGGGTGGGCGATGAACATCTTCGAGCCCCGGCGCCGGGAGAGGAGCTCGTCCATGTCGTCGGGGCTGGGCACGCCGTCGTGCGGCTGGAGGCGCTGGCCGTAGTCGCAGTTGGAGAGCAGACCGAACTCGCGGTTGTTGATCAGCTCGTGCTCCTGGCGCTCGCGCAGCGCCTCGACCGTGAGCCGCAACTGCTGCTCGGTCTGGTTCATCGGCTGGTTGTAGAGGTCCGCGACGCGGCTGTGGACCTTCAGGACCGTCTGCGCCACCGACAGTTCGTACTCGCGCGGCGAGGCGTCGTAGTCGACGTAGGTGTGCGGGACGACCGCCTCGCCGACGTGGCCGGCGGAGAGGTCGATCGCGGCCTCGCCGAACTTGTTGGTGCGCTGGTGGGGCAGTGCGGCGACGCTCGCGAGGTGATCGGCGAGGGAGGTGGCCCGCTCGGCCAGGTTCCGCACGTCGTCGCGGGTCAGTTCGAGGACGGTGCAGGTGGTGGCCGCGCGGGCGGTCCACTCCCACGTGCTGTCCTCGTGGGTCAGGGCGCTGTCACCGAAGTACGCGCCGTCGGCGAGGACTCCGAGGACCGCTTCGTCGCCGTACGGCCCCTCGCCGATCTGCTCGACCCTGCCGTGCGCCAGGAGGTGCACGCGGTCGGCGGCCTCGCCCTCGGCCGCGATCACCTCTCCCGGCGCGTACTCGCGCTGGCGGCACCGCGACGCGAGCTCCGCGAGGGCCTCCTCGTCGTCGTAGCCACGCAGCGCGGGGAGTTCACCGAGCTCCGCGGGGATGACCGCGACTCGCTCACCGGTCTGGACGAAGGTGACGCGACCGTCCCCCACGGAGTAGCTGAGCCTCCGGTTCACCCGGTAGGTACCGCCCTGGACCTGCACCCACGGCAGCATCCGCAGCAGCCACCGGGAGGTGATCTCCTGCATCTGCGGCGCCGACTTGGTGGTGGTCGCCAGGTTCCGCGCGGCGGCGGTACCGAGACTCTGCTGCGGCGTCGCCTGATCCGCGCGGACCTCGTCGCCAACCGAACCAACGGACATGGAACTCCCTCTCGATGTGAATGACCTGCGAGAGGAAGCCTTTCAGCACGGAGAGTGCGGGCGCCATTACACAAATGAGTGGGAGTGATCGGCTCCCGGCTGGGCATGTCACTCGCTTTCCACTCGAACAGCGCAGCCCCGTGCGCCTCGTGGCGCGGTGTCCGGATCGGCTCGCACAGGGCCCGAACGGATAGCGCGGAGCCGTTCCCTCCGGTACTCCGATGACGGGGTGCCCGGCTCCCCGTCCCGTTCCGCTTCGTTGTCCCGCTACCCCGAAGGAGCTGGTCATGGCCCCACCCATGTCCGCGAGCAGGTTCCTCGACGCCCTGCGCGACGAGGGCCTCTCGGTCGTCCAGGTCGGCGACTGGCGCACCCACAACCGCAACCACAAGGGCCCCTGGGGCCCCGTCCACGGCGTGATGATCCACCACACGGTCACGCGCGGCACCGCCCACACCGTGGCGCTCTGCCGGGACGGTCACAGCGCCCTGCCCGGGCCGCTCTGCCACGGCGTGATCGCCAAGGACGGCACCGTCCACCTGGTCGGCTACGGCCGGGCCAACCACGCGGGCGCCGGCGACGACGAGGTGCTGCGGGCGGTCATCGCCGAGCGGAGCCTCCCACCGGACAACGAGGCCACGACGGACGGCAACCGGCACTTCTACGGCTTCGAGTGCGAGAACCTCGGCAACGGTTCCGATCCCTGGCCCAAGGTGCAGCTGGAGGCCATCGAGAAGGCGGCCGCGGCGGTGTGCCGGGTACACGGCTGGAACCAGCGGTCGGTGATCGGCCACCTGGAGTGGCAGCCGGGGAAGGTCGACCCGCGCGGCTTCACCATGGCCTCGATGCGCGCGCGGATCGCCGAACGCCTGCGGTAGCCGCGCTCCGTCCACGGGCACGGCACGCGGCCCACAGGCGCAGCGCCCCTGCTCACAGGCCGTGCCCGTGGACAATGGCCGGGTGAACGCGTTCGACCTCGCCCGCCTGCGCCCCCGGCTCCCGTCCCCCCTGGAGCCGGTCGAGGACGAACGTTTCACCCGCCGCGGTCTGCGGCTGCTGCTGAAGCGCGACGACCTGATCCATCCGGACCTGCCGGGCAACAAGTGGCGGAAACTGGCACTGAATCTGCGCGCGGCGGACGGCCGCCCGGTGCTCACGTTCGGCGGCGCGTACTCCAACCACCTGCGCGCGACGGCCGCGGCGGGCCGGCTGCTCGGCTTCGCCACGATCGGTGTCGTCCGGGGCCAGGAGCTGGCCGACCGTCCCCTGAACCCGTCGTTGGCGCGGTGCGCGGCGGACGGGATGCGGCTGGTGTTCGTGGACCGTGCCACCTACCGGGCGAAGGCCGACCCGGAGGTCCTGGCCGAGCTGCTCGCCCGGTCCCCCTCGGGGACGTACGTCGTCCCCGAGGGCGGCAGCAACGCCCTCGCCGTCGAGGGCTGCGTGGAGCTCGGCCGCGAACTGCGCGGCGCCGCGGAGCTGGTGGCCGTCGCCTGCGGCACCGGTGGCACCCTGGCGGGCCTGGCGGCCGGTCTGGGCCCCGGACAGCGGGCGCTCGGCGTCCCGGTCCTCAGAGGCGGCTTCCTGGGCGACGAGGTACGCGCCCTGCAGCGCGCCGCGTTCGGGGGCCCCCAGGGCGACTGGAGCCTCGACGAGCGCTTCCACGGCGGCGGTTACGCGCGGACGAACCCTGCCCTCGACGCGTTCGCCGAGGACTTCGAGGCGCGGCATGGACTCGCCATCGAGCGGCTGTATGTCGCCAAAATGCTCTACGGACTTGTCGTCCTCGCCGAGGAGGGCGCGTTCGCCCCGGGCACGGGGATCGCGGCGGTGGTGACGGGCGCCCCCGACACCACCGGCCGCGCCCCCTCCTGAGACCGGACGCGCCGCCTCCTGAGACCAGACGCGCCCCCTCCTGAGACCGGACGCGCCGCCTCCTGAGGCCGGAGACCCCTCGCCGCTGCTGGAAGCGCCCTTCCGGAGTCCGGACACGCCGCCGCCTCCTGAGGCCCGAACCCGCCCGGCGTCAGCCGGTCTCCTCGCGGTAGGCCGCCGCCTCCTCGAGGTCCAGCCGGCGCAGCAGCGTGCGCAGCATCTCGTCGTCGATGCGGCGCTGGTCCCGCAGCTGGACGAACACCTCGCGCTCGGCCTCGATCATCTCGCGGGAGAGCCGTCGGTAGGTGTCGTCGACGCTCTCGCCGGTGACCTCGTTCACCGTGCCGAGGCGCTCCCAGACCGCGTTGCGGCGCCGTTCCAGGACCGTGCGGAGCCGCTCGGCCAGCGGCTGAGGCAGCGCGTTGCGCTCGTCGGCCAGCAGGGCGTCGAGGCGCTCCTCCGCCGCCCGGGACGCCTCGCTCTGGGCCTGCGCCTCGGCGAGCGTCTCCTGGTAGGTGTCGCGGCCGGGGAGCTTCAGGAGCCGGATCAGCGGCGGCAGGGTGAGGCCCTGGACCACCAGGGTCCCGATGACGGTGGTGAAGGTGAGGAAGAGGACGAGGTTGCGGGCGGGGAACTCCACCCCGTCGGCCATCACCGGGATGGAGAAGGCGATGGCGAGCGAGACCACGCCCCGCATGCCGGCCCAGCCGACGACCAGCGGCGCCCTCCAGTCCACCCCCGGCTCCCGCTCCCTGATCCGCTCCGACAACCAGCGCGGCAGGAAGGTCGCCGGGTAGACCCAGACGAAGCGGACGACGACCACGGCCACGAAGACCCCGACGGCGTACCCGATCGCGTCGCCGATCCCGTACCGCCCGAGGCCTTGGACGACGTACGGCAGCTGCAGGCCGATGAGGGCGAAGACGGCGGACTCCAGGACGAAGGCGACCATCTTCCACACCGCCTCCTCCTGGAGGCGGGTCGCGAAGTCCACCTGCCAGTTGCGGTGTCCGAGGAAGAGGCCGACGACGACCACGGCGAGGACACCGGAGGCGCCGACCTCCTCGGCCGCCGCGTAGGCGACGAAGGGGATCAGCAGCGAGAGGGTGTTCTGGAGCAGGGCCTCGCCGAGGTGGAGGCGCAGCCAGTGGATCGGGACCATCAGGACAAGGCCGACGCCGATCCCGCCGACAGCCGCGAGCGCGAACTCGCCGACGCCGCCCGCCCAGCTGATGCCCTCGCCCACCGCGGCGGCGAGCGCGACCTTGAAGGCGGTGATGGCGGTGGCGTCGTTCACCAGGGACTCGCCCTGGAGGATGGTGGTGATCCGGTTCGGCAGGCCCAGCTTCCGGGCGATCGCCGTCGCGGCGACCGCGTCCGGCGGCGCGACGACCGCGCCGAGCACGAGCGCCGCGGTCAGCGGCAGGTCCGGGACGAGGACGTAGGCGAGCCAGCCGACCGCCACGGTGGCGAAGAGGACGTACCCCACCGAGAGCAGGGCGACGGGCCGGATGTTGGCCCGCAGATCGAGGTACGAGGAGTCCACCGCCGCCGTGTAGAGGAGCGGGGGCAGGATGAGCGGCAGGATGATGTGCGGGTCGAGCGTGTAGTCCGGGATGCCAGGCACGTACGAAGCGGCGAGGCCGGCGGTCACCAGGAGCAGCGGCGCCGGTACCGGTGTCCTGCGGGCCACGCCCGCCACCGCGGCACTCCCCGCGACGAGTCCCACCAGCTGCAGTGCGTCCATCCTTCGGTCCCCGTCCCCGGCTCGATCCACCACGTAACCTGGCCATCATGAGCGAGTGCCCGCACGTTGCCGTAATGCCGCGCCCCGAACCGGCGCCGCTGACCGACACCTGTCCTGAATGTCTGACCGACGGCACGCACCCCGTCCAGCTGCGGCTCTGCCTCAGCTGTGGGCACGTCGGCTGCTGCGACTCATCGGCGGGCCGGCACGCCACCGGGCACTTCTCGACCACCGGCCACCCGGTGATGCGGACCTTCGAGCCGAACGAGCGCTGGCGGTGGTGCTTCGTGGACGGTTCGATCGTCTGACGGTTGGGTACGACAATCCTCCGCCGGTCGCTCACAATTGGGCCCCGCAGACCTCTAGCCACTGTGCGTACTCATGGCCTTACCATGAGTGACATACGGGGGCGAGGTCCCGACCGGGGCCCACGGCGACACGGCGGCATGGATCGCGATAGCGTCACGGCGGATCGCGCAACCGACTGCGTACCGCCCGGTTCGGGGGGCTTTCTCCCCTCGGGCCCCGAATGAGCTTGTGCCACCTTGGAGGTGAGGGTGTCCCAGATCGCAGGCGAGCCCGGGTCCCAGGACTTCGTGGAAGTCCGGCTGCCCGCTGCGGGTGCCTACCTGTCCGTGCTGCGTACGGCCACGGCCGGCCTCGCGGCGCGCTTGGACTTCACCCTCGACGAGATCGAGGACTTGCGGATCGCGGTCGACGAGGCGTGCGCCATCCTGCTCCAGCAGGCCGTCCCGGGTTCCGTCCTGAGCTGTGTCTTCCAGCTGGTCGACGACTCGCTCGACGTGACGGTCTCGGCCCCCACGACGGACGGCCGGGCTCCGGAGCGGGACACCTTCGCGTGGACCGTGCTCTCCGCGCTGGCCGGGAAGGTCGAGTCGTCCGTCGCGGACGACAAGACGGTCTCCATCAGCCTGTACAAACAGCGCGGCGCGGGGCCAGGCCCGGCGTGAGGAGCGGGGACGCGACGGCCGGCATCCCTGAGCAGCAGGCGCGGCCGCATCCGGAGGTCGAGATCGAGGTCGCTACGGAGCAGGCGGTCCAGATGAGCGAGCACGAGCAGCACAACGAGGTCCCGAAGGACGCCGAGCCACAGAAGGCCGAGGACGTTCCCGAGGTTCCGCACGCCCCGCGGGAGGCTCCGGACCCGCACGACCGGAGCGGGGCGCGCGCGCTCTTCGTCGAGCTGCGCGACCTCCCCGAGGGCTCCCCGCAGAAGGCCGAGCTGCGCAATCAGCTGGTACGGATGCACCTGCCGCTGGTCGAGCACCTGGCCCGGCGGTTCCGCAACCGGGGCGAGCCGCTGGACGACCTGACGCAGGTCGCGACGATCGGCCTGATCAAGTCGGTGGACCGCTTCGACCCGGAGCGTGGCGTCGAGTTCTCGACGTACGCGACGCCCACGGTCGTCGGCGAGATCAAGCGCCACTTCCGGGACAAGGGCTGGGCGGTGCGCGTGCCGCGCCGACTCCAGGAGCTGCGGCTCTCGCTCACGACGGCGACGGCGGAGCTGTCCCAGCTGCACGGCCGCTCCCCGACGGTGCACGAGCTCGCGGAGCGGCTCGGTATCTCCGAGGAGGAGGTCCTGGAGGGCCTGGAGTCGGCGAACGCCTACTCGACGCTCTCCCTGGACGTGCCGGACACGGACGACGAGTCCCCGGCGGTCGCGGACACCCTCGGCGCGGAGGACGAGGCGCTGGAGGGGGTCGAGTACCGGGAGTCGCTCAAGCCGCTCCTGGAGGACCTGCCGCCCCGGGAGAAGCGGATCCTGCTGCTTCGCTTCTTCGGCAACATGACCCAGTCGCAGATCGCGCAGGAGGTCGGCATCTCGCAGATGCACGTCTCCCGTCTGCTGGCACGCACGCTGGCCCAGCTACGGGAGAAGCTCCTCGTCGAGGAGTAGCGGGACCGCGGGAGGGGCATCGCGGGAGCGGTAGGCGCCGCGCGGCATCGCCGGACGGGAAGCGCCGCAGCGGGCACAGCCGTGGGGCGGCGCGCGGTGGCGCCCTTACGTCACGCCGCTACGACGTCACGCCGCCCCTGCCACGTCCCTCCTCGCCGACCTCACGCCTCGCCGCGGCGGCCGATGCCCAGCGCCTCGGTCGTCGCGGGGTTCACGAGCAGTACCAGCCCGCTGACGGCGAGGACGGCGAGGGCGATGCCGCCCGGGATCAGGGCGCTGTTCGCCTGGAGGAGCTGCCAGGCGACCGGCAGGGCCAGGATCTGGGTGATGATCGCCGGCCCCCGGCTCCAGGCGCGGCGCAGCAGGAGGCCGCGCGCGGCGGCGCCCGGGATGAGGCCGAGTGCGATCAGGGTCGCCCCGCCCATGACCGCCTGCGCCAGGCCGTCGGGGTCTCCGGTGAGCGCGGTCACGAGCACGTACACGCCCCCGATCATCAGCGCGAGGGCTTCGGTTCCGGCCACCGCGGCCGCCGCGGTCAACCGGACAGGGCGGGGAGTCTGCTCCGTACTGCTCATACCTGGCAGGGTAGCCGGGCCCCGGGGGCCGCCCTCGGGTCAGGGCCGTCCTCGGGTCACGAGCCACCCCCTGGCCAGGGGCCACCCCCGGGTCACGAGCCACCCCCTGGCCAGGGGACGTCCGGCAGGTGGCCACGACTGGGAATCAGTACCGCCGGGTAGGTACCCTGGCGGCCATGCGCGCACTTCTCGTGGTCAATCCGGCAGCCACCACCACCAGTGCCCGCACCCGTGACGTCCTCATCCACGCCCTCGCGAGCGAGATGAAGCTGGAGGCCGTCACCACCGAGTACCGGGGCCACGCCCGTGACCTCGGCCGCCGGGCCGCCGAGTCCGAGGACATCGAGATGGTCGTCGCCCTCGGTGGCGACGGGACGGTGAACGAGGTCGTCAACGGCCTCCTGCACAACGGTCCGGATCCGGACCGGCTGCCGGGGCTCGCGATCGTGCCCGGCGGGTCCACCAATGTCTTCGCCCGCGCGCTCGGTCTGCCCAACGACGCGGTCGAGGCGACGGGCGCGCTCCTCGACGCGCTCCGTGAGCGCCGTGCACGCACCGTGAGCCTCGGGCTCGCGTCCGGCACGCCGGGCACCGATGACGAGGCCGTCCCGTCCCGCTGGTTCACGTTCTGCGCGGGATTCGGATTCGACGCCAGTGTCATCGGGCGAGTCGAACAGCAGCGGGAGCGCGGCAAGAGATCGACGCACGCGCTCTACCTCCGGCAGGTGGTCCGCCAGTTCCTGGAGGAGCCGAACCGCCGGCACGGAACGATCACCCTGGAGCGACCCGGCGAGGCCCCGGTCGAGGAGCTGGTCCTCTCCATAATCTGCAACACCTCCCCCTGGACCTACCTGGGCAATCGTCCGGTGTACGCGTCCCCGGAGGCATCCTTCGAGACCGCGCTCGACGTCCTCGGACTGAGCCGCCTCTCGACCCCGGCGGTGGCCCGGTACGCCACCCAACTGCTCACTTCGAGCCCCGAGCGCGGCCCGCACGGCAAGCACGCACTGTCTCTGCACGATCTGACGGACTTCACCTTGCATTCGAAGGTTCCGCTCCCGCTGCAGATGGACGGAGACCACCTAGGACTGCGTACGAGCGTGACGTTCACAGGCGTTCGCCGTGCACTGCGTGTGATTGTGTGAGTGGAAGGGCCGAAAGTCCTTTCACTCGAACGTTTAGGCTGCCATCCACCCCTTAGAAGTACGGCTGTGACCTAGCCGACACCGAGGAATCAAAAAAAACTTTCCGGAAGGGGTTGTATCCGGTGCCGAGGTTTGCGAGTCTCTTCTTGGCGATCGGGACGGCCCGCAAGACCGGCCTCCACTGAGAGCCAGAACCCCTCCTCAATCCAAGGACCACGCCAGTTCATCTGGCAGTCGGCCCTTCCCTTGCGGGGGGATTCGTGAAAGCGTTCACATTCACAAGCAACCTGCACGTAATACCAAGAGAGGTAGCAGCCATGGACTGGCGTCACAACGCCGTTTGTCGTGAGGAAGACCCCGAGCTGTTCTTCCCCATCGGCAACACCGGTCCTGCGCTGCTGCAGATCGAGGAAGCCAAGGCCGTCTGCCGCCGCTGCCCCGTCATGGAGCAGTGCCTGCAGTGGGCGCTCGAGTCCGGCCAGGACTCCGGCGTCTGGGGTGGCCTCAGCGAGGACGAGCGCCGCGCGATGAAGCGCCGTGCCGCTCGCAACCGGGCGCGCAACGCCAGCGCCTGAGCACCCTGACAGCCTGAGGCAAGCGGCGCGTACATCGCGTACGCAATCACCGCCCCCGAGCCGCAGCGCGCAGCAGTAACCCACAGCATTCGAGCCCCGGACCGATCTTCTTCGGTCCGGGGCTCGCTGCTCTGTGCGGCCGGGCGACCGGCCGGTCAGCCGTTCACGCGTTCACTTCTGGGGCTGTACGGGGATGTCGAGGACGACCTTGGTTCCGCGCCGACCGCCCGGCAGCATGTCGAACGTGCCGCCCAACTCCCCCTCCACCAGGGTCCGTACGATCTGCAGGCCCAGGTTGCCCGCGCGCTGCGGGTCGAAGCCCTCGGGCAGACCGCGGCCGTCGTCCTGGACCGTGATCAGCAGCCGTGCGTCCGCGCGGGGTTCGCCGCGGACGGCGGTGACCTCGACCGTGCCCTGCTCCCCCTGCGCGAAGGCGTGTTCCAGGGCGTTCTGGAGAATCTCGGTGAGGACCATGGAGAGCGGGGTGGCGACCTCGGCGTCGAGGATGCCGAACCGGCCGTTGCGCCGGCAGGTCACCTTGCCCGGGGAGATCTCGGCGACCATCGCGATCACCCGGTCGGCGATCTCGTCGAACTCGACCCGCTCGTCCAGGTTCTGGGAGAGCGTCTCGTGCACGATGGCGATCGAACCGACCCTGCGCACCGCCTCGTTGAGGGCCTCGCGGCCCTGGTCGGAGTCCATCCGGCGGGCCTGCAGCCGCAGCAGCGCGGCCACGGTCTGGAGGTTGTTCTTCACCCGGTGGTGGATCTCCCGGATGGTGGCGTCCTTGGTGATCAACTCGCGCTCACGGCGCCGCAGTTCGGTGACGTCACGGAGCAGGACGAGGGAACCGATGCGGGTGCCCTTGGGCTTGAGCGGGATCGCCCGGAGCTGGATGACACCGCCGTTGCCCTCGACCTCCGCCTCGCGCGGGGCGTAGCCGGAGGCCAGTTTGACCAGGGCCTCGTCGACCGGGCCGCGGGAGGGGGCGAGTTCGGCGGTGATCTGGCCGAGGTGCTGGCCGACGAGGTCGGCGGCGAGGCCGAGCCGGTGGTACGCGGAGAGGGCGTTGGGCGAGGCGTACTGGACGATGCCGTCGGCGTCGAGGCGGATGAGACCGTCGCCGGCGCGCGGCGAGGAGTCCATGTCGACGGCCTCGCCGGGGAAGGGGAACGTTCCGGCGGCGATCATCTGGGCCAGGTCGGAGGCGGACTGGAGGTAGGTCAGCTCCAGGCGGGAGGGGGTCCGCACGGTGAGCAGGTTGGTGTTACGGGCGATGACACCGAGGACACGGCCCTCGCGGCGCACGGGGATGGACTCGACCCGTACGGGAACCTCCTCGCGCCACTCCGGGTCGCCCTCGCGCACGATCCGCCCCTCGTCCAGGGCGGCGTCGAGCAGGGGGCGGCGGCCGCGCGGGACCAGGTGGCCGATCATGTCGTCCTGGTAGGAGGTCGGCCCGGTGTTCGGCCGCATCTGCGCGACGGAGACATAGCGGGTGCCGTCCAGGGTAGGGACCCACAGCACGAGGTCGGCGAAGGACAGGTCGGAGAGCAGCTGCCACTCCGAGACCAGCAGATGGAGCCACTCGAGGTCGGACTCACTCAGAGCGGTGTGCTGGCGGACGAGGTCGTTCATGGAGGGCACAGAGGCGAGCGTACCTGCGGAATCGGCAGGCGATGAACCTGGATCTCACGGCGTTCGTGTTGGAGGATGGGCCGGGAACGCGGCCTTGCCGATGGATGGACAGACGAGAATGGTCTAGTCCACAATGGCGGAGCAGCATCCTGCGAAAGACCTCCGCCCTCCCCGCACAGGAGGGCGGACGAGGTGATCGACGCTCTCTGCCCTGACTGCGTCGAGACCTCCCCATACGGCCGTGGACCGCACATCCTCGGCCGGGTAACTCCGGGCTGCGGTGCCGGACGGGTTGAGGGTCCCGTCGGGCGCCGTAGCCCGCGGGTGTTTTCCGGGGGCTTTCAGCTCGCCGTCCCGGCCGGCCCCGGCGTGGACGCGGACCGGGGCGTCGGCTCGGACGCGGACGAGGGCCAGGACAGCATCGCCGCCTCCGCGACCGCCTCCAGCTCCGCCCTGGTGGCCCCGTCGCGCGCCTGCTGGGACATGCCCTGGAGGACCGCGCCGTAGAGCCGGGCCAGGGTGTGGGGGTCCGCGCCGTCGGGCACCTCCCCGGCGTCGACGCCCCGGCGGATCCGCTCCTCGAACGCCGCCAGGTTGAGCGCACGGCGGTCCCGCAGCGCCTGCTCGACCTCGGTGTTCGAGCAGTTGGTCGCGGCGGAGATCATCAGGCAGCCGCGCGGGTGGGACGGGTCGGTGAAGACGTCCGCCGCCTCCCTCAGCATCCGGGCGAGCGCGCCGCGCGCCGTCGGCTCCTCCGAGAAGGCCCGCCCGCCGTACGCGCCGTAACTGACGGCGTAGGCCTCCACGACCTCCTCGAACAGGGCCTTCTTGTCGCCGAAGGCGGCGTAGAGGCTCGGGGCGCTGATGCCCATGGCGCGGGTGAGGTCGGCGACCGAGGTCGTTTCGTACCCGTGCTCCCAGAACGCCATCGTGGCCTGCTCCAGCGCCGTGAGGCGGTCGAACGAGCGGGGGCGGCCGCGCTGTCCTGTCGTCATGACGCCAATTCTATAGCGGGCGCTACGGAAGGGGTGCTACGGTCATTTCTGTAACGACCACTACAGAAGTGAGGGGGGCGTCCCATGGGAGCGCTCGCAGGGAAAACGGCACTGGTCACGGGCGGCAGCAGGGGCATCGGGCGGGGTATCGCCGAGCGGCTGGGCCGGGACGGCGCACGGGTCGCGGTGCACTACGGGACCAACGAGACGGCCGCGAAGGAGACCGTCGCGGCGATCGAGGCGACGGGCGGCGAGGCCTTCGCGATCGGCCAGGAGCTCGGGACCGAGGGGGACGCGGCGGCGCTCTGGGAGCGGTTCGACGAGCGGGTGGGCGGGGCCGGGCTCGACATCCTCGTGAACAACGCGGGCATCGCGGCCTCGCAGCCGTTCGCGACGATCGACGAGGCGGAGTACGACCGGGTCTTCGCGGTGAACACGAAGGCGCCGTTCTTCCTCGCACAGCAGGGGGCGGAGCGGCTGCGCGACGGCGGCCGGATCATCAACGTCTCCACCGGCCTGAGCCACGCCGCGATGATGCCCGAGCTGATCGCGTACGCGATGTCCAAGAGCGCCCTGGACACCTTCACGCGCTATCTGTCGAAGGTGCTGGGCGCGCGGGGCATCACGGTCAACGCGGTGGCGCCCGGGATCGTGGACACGGACATCAACGCGAGCTGGCTGCGCGGGAACGACGAGGCCTGGGCGGGAGCCGCGGCGCTCTCGACGCTCGGCAGGGTCGGGACACCGGAGGACATAGCCGACGTGGTGGCCTTCCTGGCCTCGCACGACGGACGCTGGGTGACGGGGCAGTGGATCGACGCGACGGGGGGTTCGATCGCCTGACGGACGGGGCGGGGGCCGGAGATTCAGGGAGAGGGCAGGAGCGCGAGAAGCACGGGGCGGGAGGAGCTGAGACCGGGGCCCGGAGGGGCCGAGGCTCGGGGGGCTTGAGGGGCCGAGGCTCGGGGGGCTTGAGGGGCCGAGGCTCGGGGGGCTTGAGAGGCCGAGGCTCGGGGGGCTTGAGAGGCCGAGGCTCGGGGGGCTTGAGGGGCCGAGGCTCGGGGGCTTGAGAGCCTTCCGGGGCCGGGGGCCGGAGGAGCCCAAGCCGGAGCGCCGGAGGGGCGAGGCCCCGGGGCCCAGGGCTCCGGTGGCTGTGGGGGGCGTCCCGTTCGACCATGGGGAGGGCAGCGTTCGACGGCTGGAAGGGCCTGAGCGGACGGCCTCCGCTCTGCTAGATTGAGCTTTGATTGGTCTATACCACCAGGCCCCTCACCAGCCCCTCACCAGATCGGCAGGCACAGCGTGGAAGTTGTCATCGTCCCGGACGCCACGGCGGGCGGAGAGCTCATCGCGGACGGCATCGCCGGCCTCCTGCGCCGCAAGCCCGACGCGCTGCTCGGCGTTGCCACCGGCTCGACTCCGCTGCCCATCTACGAGGCCCTGATCGCCCAGGTCAAGGCCGGTTCCGTGGACGCCTCGCGCGCCCGGATCGCTCAGCTGGACGAGTACGTCGGGCTGCCCACCGGGCACCCGGAGTCGTACCGCTCCACCGTGCTGCGTCAGGTCGTGGAGCCGCTCGGGCTCTCGCAGGACGCCTTCATGGGCCCCGACGGCTCGGCCGAGGACGTCCAGGCGGCCTGCGAGGCCTACGACCTGGCCCTGCGTGAGGCCGGCGGTGTCGACCTCCAGATCCTCGGCATCGGGACGGACGGGCACATCGGCTTCAACGAGCCGTGCTCCTCGCTCGCCTCCCGGACGCGGATCAAGACGCTCACCGAGCAGACCCGCGTCGACAACGCGCGCTTCTTCGACAACGACATCGAGCAGGTGCCGCACCACGTCATCACCCAGGGCATCGGCACCATCCTGGAGGCCCGTCACCTGGTGCTCCTCGCCACCGGCGAGGGCAAGGCCGACGCCGTGGCCCAGACCGTCGAGGGCCCGGTCGCCGCGGTCGTGCCGGCCTCCGCGCTGCAGCTGCACCCGCACGCCACGGTCGTCGTGGACGAGGCCGCCGCCTCCAAGCTGAAGCTCGCGGACTACTTCCGCCACACCTTCGCCAACAAGCCCGCCTGGCAGGGCATCTAGCATCCACGCGTTCACGGACGCGCCTCGGACGACGAAGGGGCCCGGCACCTGGTTCAGGTGCCGGGCCCCTTCGTCGTACCGGTTCTCAGATCCCGACGATGGCCTCTGCCGCCGCGCGCCCGCAGACGCGGGCCGCGCCGTGCGTGGCGATGTGCAGGGCGCCGCGGGGCGTGGCCTGGTTCAGACCCATCTCCACGACGACGGTGTCCGGCCGGGCCGCGAGCAGGACGTCGAGGGCCTCGGTCATCCACGGGTGCCGGTGGGCGTCCCGGACGACCGCGACGATCCGCCGTTCCTTCGCTGCGGCGAGCACGGCGTCCACCGACGGCTCGTCGAACGCACCGGTCTCGGTGCCGGGCATCAGCCGCTCCAGCTCGGCCGCCACACCCCAGGGCGTCTCGTCACCCACGGCGATGTTGGCGACCGGGGTGAAGGCGGCGACGTACGGGGCGTCGGTGATCGGGGTGTAGGGCAGCTCCCCCGGCGTGAGGGCCACGGCCCGGCGGGCCGCGACGAGCCCGATCTCGGTGCCGGGCGCGGTCCCCTCCTGCACTGCCGCGCCCGGCCCCGATTCAGCCCCCCTGGCCCGGTGCGCCTGGGTCCAGGCCGCCAGGGCCCGTACCCGCGCCGCGGCGTCGGCCAGCCGCTCCTCGGGCAGTTCACCGGTCCGTACCGCCGCGACCAGCGCGTCGCGCAGCCGCAGCACGGTGTCCTCGTCGGCCAGCCCGCCGCCGACGCAGATGGCGTCGGCGCCCGCGGCGATCGCGAGGACGGATCCGCGCTCGATGCCGTACGTCGACGCGATGGCCTGCATCTCCATGCCGTCGGTCACGATCAGCCCGTCGAAGCCCAGCTCCTGGCGGAGCAGACCGGTCAGGATCTGCGGGCTCAGGGTCGCCGGGCGCTCGGGGTCGAGTGCGGAGAGCAGGATATGCGCGCTCATGACCGCTTTGGTATCCGCGGCGATCGCCGCCCGGAAAGGTGCCAGCTCACGGGCGTGCAGTGTGGCGAGGTCCACATCGATGCGGGGCATCGCGTGGTGCGAGTCCACGTTGGTGTCGCCGTGCCCGGGGAAGTGCTTGGTGCAGGCGGCGACGCCGACGGCCTGGAGGCCCTCGACGTACGCCACGGTGTGCCGGGCGACGAGGTCGGGGCCGGCGCCGAAGGACCGGACGCCGATGACCGGGTTGTCGGCGTTGGAGTTCACGTCGGCCGAGGGCGCCCAGTTGAGGTCGACGCCGCAGGCGGCGAGCCGACGGCCGAGTTCCTCGGCGACGGCCCGGGTGAGGTCGACGTCGTCGACCGCGCCGAGCGCGTAGTTGCCGGGGAAGGAGGAGCCGTGCCGGACCTCCAGGCGGGTGACGTCGCCGCCCTCCTCGTCGATCGCGACGAGGACGTCGTCCCGCTCGGCCCGCAACTGCGCGGTGAGCGCGGCGAGCTGCGCGGGGGTGGCGATGTTCCGGCCGAACAGGCCGACGGAGGAGAGACCCTCACCGATCCTGCGGAGCAGCCAGTCGGGCGCGGTCGTGCCGACGAAGCCGGGCTGGAGGACCGTGAGCGCGTCACGGGTCAGGGTGTCCGAGGCGCTTACGAGTGTGGTCATGAGGCGGCGTTATCCCTTCACCGCACCGGCCGTCAGGCCCGCGGCCATCTTGCGCTGGACGAGGAGGAAGAGGATCACGATCGGCACGGCCATCATCGTGGAGCCCGCCATCATCGGGGCGTACTCGGTGCCGTTCTTCGTGATGAAGTTGCCGAGCCAGACGGTGGCCGTCTGGTTCTGCTGGCTCATCAGCATCAGCGCGTACAGGTACTCGTTCCACGCCTGGATGAAGCCGTAGACGGAGGTGGCGACCATGCCGGGGGCGAGCAGCGGGAAGACGACCCGGATGAACGCGCCGGTACGGGTGCAGCCGTCGACCTGGGCGGCCTCCTCCAGCTCCTTCGGGATGTTGACGATGAATCCGCGCAGCGTCCACACCGTGAAGGGCAGGATGAAGGTCAGGTACGTGATGATCAGCCCGGTGATCTTGTCGTACTGACCCAGGTCGTTGAGCATCAGGAAGACCGGGATGATCATCGCGACGAGCGGGACCATCTGGACGGCGAGGATGCCGACGATGACGATCTTGCGGCCCCGGAAGGCGAACCGGGAGATGGCGAGCGCCGCCAGCATGCCGACGATGATGCCGATGACGACGACCACCGAGGAGACGATGAGGCTGCGGGTGACCGGGCCCCAGAAGTCCGCGATCTCCAGAGCACGCTTGAAGTTCTCCAGCGTGAAGGTGGTGGGGAAGAAGTGCGGGTTCGGGTCGATGGCGTCCTTGGCCGGCTTGAAGGCCGTGTTGACCATCCAGTAGACCGGGAAGCCGATCGTCACGAAGACGAGGAGCCCGACGAGGTTCCAGCCGAGCTTGGACTTGCGGCGACGGGTCGCGGCGGGGCGGGTGACGGCGGGGGCCGCGGTGTTCGTGGTCACTCCACCTCTCCGATCTTCAGCATCTGACGCATGTACACGGCGACCACGCCGAGCAGCAGCAGGACCGTGACGAGCGCGATCGCGGAGCCGGTGCCGTAGTCGTTGACGACGAACGCCTTGTCGAACGAGTACGTGGTGAGCAGCTGGAACTCGGCCTCGGGGTGGCCGTTGCGCATCACGTAGACCTGCGGGAAGACGCCCATGTCCCAGATGACCGAGAGCGTCGTCAGCATGACGATGATCGGCTTGAGGATGGGCAGGGTGACGAAGCGGAAGACGCCCCAGGCTCCGGCGCCGTCGAGGCGGGCGGCCTCCTCCAGCTCCTTGGGGACCTGGGTCAGGCCGGCGCTCAGCGTGATGACGACGAAGGGCACCGCGCCCCAGACGACGAGCAGCATGATGACGGCGAGGCCCTGGGGGCCGCTGGCGAACCAGTTGTGGCCGATCATGTCGACGCCCGGGATCTTGCTGAGCACGAAGTTGAGGACGCCGTAGTCGGCGTCGAAGAGCCATTTGAAGATGGCGGTGGCGACGATGATGGGCATGCCCCAGCTCGCCACGAGCACGATGTTGATGAGCGCCTTGACCCAGCCGGAGACCCGCTGGAGGAGCAGCGCGATCATCATGCCGATGACCATGGTGGAGACCACGGCGCCGCCGGCGAAGATGACGGTGCGCAGGACGACGGCCCAGAACTCGCCGTCACCGAGGATCTTGGTGAAGTTGTCGAAGCCGGCCCACTCCGCCTCCTGGAAGCCCCAGAGCTGGGGCTGTCCGAAGTACTGGAAGGAGAGGGTGACCAGGCGCACCAGCGGATAGCCGAGCACCAGCAGGAGGATGAGCAGGCAGGGCGCGAGCAGCATCCAGGGGATCCCACCCCCACCCCCGGGCTTCTTCCCCGGCTTCGGGATACCGGCCGCGGGGCCGGATGGTGGCGATTGCCGCACCGGCGGCACCTTCGCGGTGGTTGTGTCTGCGGCACTCATCCCGTGCTCCTCAGCGATCCCTCTCGTGGTACGGGAAGCAGGGCCCCGTCGTCGTGACGGGGCCCTGCCCATAGGTCACTTGGTGTTGATGACCTTGTCGATCGCGGCGTCCGCGTCCTTCGCGGCGGCGTCGACCGACTTCTTGCCGTTGGCGATCTCGATGAGCATCGTCTTGAGGATCTGGGCCTTCTCGACCTGACCCCAGCCCGGAGCGGTCGGGACGAACCAGCTGGACTCGGCGGCGGTGGCCGCGACCGTGGTGGCCGGGTCGGCCTTCAGCGGCGCGAGGTCGGCCTTGTTGTTGGGCAGGTTGCCCTTGGCGACGAGGCCCTTCTGGCCCTCGGCGCCGGTGAAGGCGGCGATCCACTCGGCCGCGACGCCCTGCGCCTTGGACTTGACCGGGATGGCCAGGTCCGAGCCGCCGAGGAAGACGGGGAGGTTCTTGCCGGACGGGCCGGGCATCACGAAGTTCTCGAGCTTGTCCGCCAGCCCGCCGACCTTGTCGGTCTTGGGGTCGGCCGCGGTGGCGCCCTCCCAGCCGGCGGCGAACATCGTCGCGGCGTTGCCCTGGCCGAAGACGACCGGACGGTCGGACTCGTCCTTCGTCTTGTCGCCGTGCATGTACTTGTCGACGATGTTCTTGTACTCGGTGAGGCCCTTGACGGACTCCGGCGAGGAGAGGTTCGCCTTCCAGGTCTCGCCCTCCTGCTTGGCGATGGAGCCGCCGGCCTCGAAGACGAAGGACATCGCGGCGTACCAGTCCGGCGAAGGCTGGTACCAGGCGCTGAACTTGGCGCCCTTCTTCTTCTGGATGGCGTCGAGCGCGGCGGTCAGCTCGGCCCAGGTCTTCGGGGCGGCCTTGACGCCGACCTCGGCGGCGATGTCCTTGCGCCAGGTGCCCACACGGCCACCGGCGTAGTAGGGGACACCGTAGGTCTTGCCGTTGTAGGTGACCGAGTCCTTGAGGGCGTCGAGCCACTTGTCCGAGTTCTCGAACTTGGCGGCGTCGACCTCGGCGAAGGCACCCTTGGCCATGTAGCTGATCATCTCGGAGTTGCCCATCTCGACAACGTCCGGGGCCTTGTCCGTGGCGAGCACCGCGTCGAGCTTGGTGTTCTTGTCCGGCCAGCCGTAGTACTCGTGCTTGATCTTGATGCCCGGGTGCTTCTTGGTGACCGCGTCGTCCGCGGCCTTGACCAGCTCGGGCCAGTTGTTCTGGGCGTCGACCGTCAGCCAGACGGTCAGCTCCTTGGCGTCTCCGCCGGCGTTGTCCCCGCTCTTGTCGGAACCGCCACATGCCGCGACGCCGACCATGATGCCCGCGACGCCGATCGCCGCGATGAGCTTGCGCTTCACGCCACCCTCCTCAGGGATGCCTGCAACCCCCCCACCGCGCGAAGACATACGTCGAGTAGTGCTCGTGGGGCTGGGACCTGGTCTTTAATGGTTTAGACCAGTACCGGGAGCTTGGCCTAGACCTTTAGGGGTGTCAAGGGTGTATAAGAAGGGCAGTCGCGTCCGTTATCGGACCGACACCTGAGGGAGGGCGACGACCCGTGACCGGTCCGTGCCACCATGTGAGCCGCTACAGACGGAGGAGCCGGTGACGGCAGCAGCACAGGAGTCGGGAAGGCAGGCCATGGCCACGGACGCGGGCGGCACGGAGAAAGAGGGCGGGGTCGCCACCCGCACCGCGCGCGTGCCCAAGTACTACCGACTGAAGCGCCACTTGCTCGACATGACGGAGACGCTGCCGCCCGGCACCCCCGTCCCGCCCGAGCGCACCCTGGCCGCCGAGTTCGACACCTCGCGCACCACCGTGCGCCAGGCCCTCCAGGAGCTGGTCGTCGAGGGCCGGCTGGAGCGGATCCAGGGCAAGGGCACGTTCGTCGCCAAGCCCAAGGTCTCGCAGGCGCTCCAGCTCACCTCCTACACCGAGGACATGCGCGCCCAGGGCCTGGAGCCCACCTCGCAGTTGCTCGACATCGGCTACGTGACGGCCGACGACACCCTCGCCGGGCTGCTCGACATCTCCCCCGGCGGGCGCGTGCTGCGGATCGAGCGGCTGCGGCTCGCGAGCGGTGAGCCGATGGCGATCGAGACCACGCACCTGTCGGCCAAGCGCTTCCCGGCGCTGCGCCGTTCGCTGGTGAAGTACACCTCCCTCTACACCGCGCTCGCGGAGGTGTACGACGTGCACCTCGCCGAGGCCGAGGAGACCATCGAGACCTCGCTGGCCACCCCGCGCGAAGCCGGGCTGCTCGGTACGGACGTGGGCCTGCCGATGCTGATGCTCTCCCGTCACTCGTTGGACGCCCAGGGCGAGCCCGTCGAGTGGGTGCGTTCGGTGTACCGCGGCGACCGATACAAGTTCGTTGCACGGCTCAAGCGCCCCAACGGCTGACAAAAGACCGCACACCCCCTGTCCGTTATCCGGACAGGGGTTCCATACGGCGAACCCGTCCCCTAGATTTCCTGCGCATTACAACAGGTGATCAGCGAGGGGACGGCCCGCCGTATGTCGCAGGAGACGCAGGGAAGACAACCAACCGTCACACCCCTACGGGTCGTCGTGGCGATCTGTCTGGGCGCCCCGTTCGTGGCGATGCTCTGGGTGAGCTCGTACGCGAAGGTCGAGCCGACCTTCATCGGTATCCCGTTCTTCTACTGGTACCAGATGGCGTGGGTGGTCATCTCGACCGCGCTGACGATGATCGCGTACAAGCTCTGGCAGCGTGACCAGCGCGCCCGGAAGGCAGGTGCGTCGCGATGAACGACGGCGTGAACGGCGTCGCACTCGCCGTCTTCATATTCTTCTTCCTGGCCGTCACGGTCATGGGCTTCCTCGCCTCGCGCTGGCGCAGGGCGGAGAACGAGCAGAGCCTCGACGAGTGGGGCCTCGGCGGCCGTTCGTTCGGCACCTGGGTCACCTGGTTCCTGCTCGGCGGCGACCTCTACACCGCGTACACCTTCGTCGCCGTCCCCGCGGCGATCTACGCGGCGGGCGCGGCCGGCTTCTTCGCCGTGCCGTACACGATCCTGGTCTACCCGCTGATCTTCACCTTCCTGCCCCGCCTCTGGTCGGTGTCGCACAAGCACGGGTACGTCACCACCTCGGACTTCGTCCGCGGCCGCTTCGGCTCCAAGAGCCTGTCGCTCGCGGTCGCCGTCACCGGCATCCTCGCCACCATGCCGTACATCGCGCTCCAGCTGGTCGGCATCCAGGCCGTCCTGGACGTGATGGGCGTCGGCGGCGGCGAGAACACGCACTGGTTCATCAAGGACCTGCCGCTGCTCATCGCCTTCGGTGTCCTCGCGGCGTACACCTACTCCTCGGGTCTGCGCGCCCCGGCGCTCATCGCCTTCGTCAAGGACACCCTGATCTACATCGTCATCGCGGTGGCGATCATCTACATCCCGATCAAGCTGGGCGGCTTCGACGAGATCTTCGCGAAGGCCGGCGAGGCGTACGCGACGGTCAACCCGGCGACCGACAAGCCGCGCGGCGCGCTGGTGCCGGACGAGATGGGCCAGTGGGGCTACGCGACGCTCGCGCTCGGCTCGGCGCTCGCGCTCTTCATGTACCCGCACTCGATCACGGCGACGCTCTCCTCGCGCAGCCGTGACGTGATCCGCCGCAACACCACGATCCTGCCGCTGTACTCGCTGATGCTGGGGCTGCTCGCGCTGCTCGGGTTCATGGCGATCGCCGCCGGGGTCAAGGTCTCCAACGGCCAGCTGGCGATCCCGCAGCTGTTCGAGAACATGTTCCCGGACTGGTTCGCGGGCGTGGCGTTCGCCGCCATCGGCATCGGCGCGCTGGTGCCGGCCGCGATCATGTCGATCGCCGCCGCCAACCTCTTCACCCGCAACATCTACAAGGACTTCCTGAAGCCGGACGCCACTCCGGAGCAGGAGACCAAGGTGTCCAAGCTGGTGTCGCTGCTGGTGAAGGTGGGCGCGCTGGCCTTCGTCCTCACCATGGACAAGACCGTCGCGATCAACTTCCAGCTGCTCGGCGGCATCTGGATCCTGCAGACCCTCCCGGCCCTGGTCGGCGGTCTGTTCACCCGCTGGTTCCACCGCTGGGCACTCCTCGCCGGCTGGGCCGTGGGCATGGTCTACGGCACGGCGGCGGCCTACGGCGTGGCGAGCCCGACCCAGAAGCACTTCGGCGGTTCGTCCGCCGAGATCCCGGGCATCGGCGAGATCGGCTACATCGGCCTCACCGCCTTCGTGATCAACATGGTCGTCACCGTCGTCCTCACCTTCGTCCTGAAGGCCCTGAAGGCGCCCGAGGGCGTGGACGAGACCTCGCCGTCGGACTACACGGCGGACGCGGGCGACCCGGGTGTCGACAAGGAGATGCCGAAGGTCACCGCCGACACGCACTGACGCCGTCGACGCACCCGACGCGGTACCCGCACCACGCGAGGGCCCGGGGTTTCCACCAGGAAACCCCGGGCCCTTCGCCGTCCCCCTCGGGCAGACTGCCTGCCATGGACATCACGATCAGGGCGGTACGGCCCGACGAGTACGAGACGCTCGGCGCGCTGACGGCCGGGACCTACCTGGACGACGGGCTGCTCTTCCTCGGCGCGGACGACCCGTACCTGCCCGTCCTCGCCGACGTGGCCGGGCGGGCCGCGGAGGCCGAGGTGCTCGTCGCCGACGACGGGACGGGCCGGATCCTCGGCGGTGTGACCTTCGTGCCGGGCGGCACCCGGTGGGCGGACGTGGCGCAGGCCCACGAGGCCGAGTTCCGGATGCTGGTGGTCGCCCCGGAGGCGCGCGGCCGGGGCACCGGCGAGGCGCTCGTCCGGTTCTGCGTGGAGCGGGCACGGGCGATCCCCGGCTGCGCCCGGGTGGTGCTGTCGACCGACCCGGGGATGGTCGCCGCGCACCGGATATACGAGCGGATGGGGTTCGTACGGACCCCGGAGCGGGACTGGTCGCCGATTCCGGACCTCCATCCGCTGCTCACCTACGCGCTGGAGCTCTGATCCCGGAGTATTCCCGGATTCCCGGACGAATTCGCGGGCGACACAACATGTGGGGGGTGCCACGAGCGGCGCCCCCCACATGTATGCTCGTGCTCGCTGTCGCCGCAGGGGAATCCGGTGCGAATCCGGAACTGTCCCGCAACGGTGTGCTTTTGATGGCTTCGTCCGCCTGGTGAGTCCGAAGACCTGCCGACAGCGCGCCCGGTCCTTCCGTTCCGGGTGCCACAGACGTCCGGGCCTCGCGGAGTGGGCCGTGGCGCGGCCTTGCCCTGCGTACGGGGAGGGCCGCCGCCCGCCTCCACCCGCCGGCCCCGAGCCGAGCGAGGGAGAGCCCCACGTGACCATCGCGCCCGCCGATCCGGCCGCAGCGATCGAGAGCGACGGTAACGAGAGCGACGGACCCGGGACCGTGCTTCTGCGGACCCTGACCCACCTCACCGCCGACCTCCCCGACACCGACCCCGGCAGGGTCGCCGCCGCCGCGCTGCGCGGCCGCAACGCCGGTTCGGACGAGGCGGAGTTGCGCGAGCTGGCCACCGAGGCGGCCGCGGCCCTCATCGCCGAGGACCCCGCCTACTCCCGGCTCGCCGCCCGGCTGCTCACGATCACGGTCGCGGACGAGGCGGCCTCCCAGGGTTCGGTCCGCTTCTCCGCATCGGTCGCCGTCGGGCACCGCGAGGGCCTGATCGCCGACCGCACCGCCGACTTCGTGACGCTGCACGCCGAGCGCCTCGACGCGCTCGTCGACGGCGCCGCGGACGACCGCTTCGGCTACTTCGGTCTGCGCACCCTCTACTCGCGCTACCTCCTGCGCCACCCGATCACCCGCAAGGTGATCGAGACCCCGCAGCACTTCATGCTCCGCGTCGCCGCGGGTCTCGCCGAGGACGACAGCGTCCGCGCCCTCGACGAGGTCGCCGCGCTGTACAGGCTGATGAGCCGGCTCGACTACCTGCCCTCCTCCCCCACGCTCTTCAACTCCGGCACCCGCCACCCGCAGATGTCCTCCTGCTACCTGCTGGACTCCCCGCAGGACGAGCTGGACTCCATCTACGACCGGTACCACCAGGTCGCGCGGCTCTCGAAGCACGCGGGCGGCATCGGCCTCTCGTACTCCCGCATCCGCGCCCGCGGTTCGCTGATCCGCGGCACCAACGGCCACTCCAACGGCATCGTGCCGTTCCTGAAGACGCTGGACGCCTCGGTGGCGGCCGTGAACCAGGGCGGGCGGCGCAAGGGCGCGGCCGCGGTCTACCTGGAGACCTGGCACGCGGACATCGAGGAGTTCCTCGAACTGCGCGACAACACCGGTGAGGACGCCCGGCGTACGCACAACCTGAACCTCGCGCACTGGATCCCGGACGAGTTCATGCGCCGGGTCAACGCCGACGCCGAGTGGTCGCTGTTCTCCCCTGCGGACGTGCCCGAGCTGGTCGACCTGTGGGGCGACGAGTTCGACGCCGCGTACCGCGCCGCCGAGGCGAAGGGCCTGGCCCGCAAGACCATGCCGGCCCGTGACCTGTACGGCCGGATGATGCGGACCCTGGCCCAGACCGGCAACGGCTGGATGACCTTCAAGGACGCCTCGAACCGTACGGCCAACCAGACCGCCGAGCCGGGCCACACGGTCCACTCCTCCAACCTCTGCACGGAGATCCTGGAGGTCACGGACGACGGCGAGACCGCGGTCTGCAACCTGGGTTCGGTCAACCTGGGCGCCTTCGTCACCGGCGGGGACATCGACTGGGACCGGCTGGACGAGACGGTCCGCACGGCCGTCACCTTCCTCGACCGGGTCGTCGACATCAACTTCTACCCGACCGAGCAGGCGGGCCGCTCCAACGCCCGCTGGCGCCCGGTGGGCCTGGGCGCGATGGGCCTCCAGGACGTCTTCTTCCAGCTGAAGCTGCCGTTCGACTCCCCCGAGGCGCGCGCGCTGTCCACCCGGATCGCCGAGCGCATCATGCTCGCCGCGTACGAGGCGTCCACCGACCTCGCCGAGCGCAACGGCCCGGTGCCGGCCTGGGAGAAGACCCGCGCGGCGCGCGGTGTCCTGCACCCCGACCACTACGACGTCGAGCTCAACT
This sequence comes from Streptomyces sp. NPDC090127, assembly GCF_044746945.1. NCBI lineage: Bacteria > Bacillati > Actinomycetota > Actinomycetes > Kitasatosporales > Streptomycetaceae > Streptomyces > Streptomyces sp. NPDC090127. The sequence continues at coordinate 568,202 of NZ_JBIVDE010000001.1, forward strand.
GGCCCGAGCGCTGGGCCGCGCTGCGCGAGCGGATCGCCGCCGTCGGCATGCGCAACAGCCTGCTGCTCGCCATCGCGCCGACGGCGACGATCGCCTCGATCGCCGGCGTGTACGAGTGCATCGAGCCGCAGGTCTCCAACCTGTTCAAGCGCGAGACGCTGTCGGGCGAGTTCCTCCAGGTCAACTCGTACCTGGTGCAGGAGCTGAAGCGGCTCGGCGTCTGGGACGCGCAGACCCGTGAGGCGCTGCGCGAGTCCAACGGCTCGGTGGCCGGCTTCACCTGGGTCCCGGCCGAGGTGCGCGAGCTGTACCGGACGGCGTGGGAGATCCCGCAGCGCGGCCTGATCGACATGGCGGCGGCCCGCACCCCGTTCCTGGACCAGTCGCAGTCGCTGAACCTGTTCCTGGAGACGCCGACGATCGGCAAGCTGTCGTCGATGTACGCGTACGCCTGGAAGCAGGGCCTGAAGACGACGTACTACCTGCGCTCCCGTCCCGCGACGCGGATCGCCCGCGCGGCCCAGGCCTCGACGGCCGCCACCGCCCCCATCCCCCTCCAGCAGGCCACCGACCCCGACGCGGTCGCCTGCTCCCTGGAAAACCCCGAGTCCTGCGAGGCCTGCCAGTAATGTCCACCCCGAACACCGAGAAGAACCTGCTCGACCCGGGCTTCGAGCTGACCCTCCGCCCCATGCGCTACCCGGACTTCTACGAGCGCTACCGGGACGCGATCAAGAACACCTGGACCGTGGAGGAGGTCGACCTCCACTCGGACGTCGCCGACCTCGCCAAGCTGACCCCGGCCGAGCAGCACATGATCGGCCGTCTGGTCGCGTTCTTCGCGACGGGCGACTCGATCGTCTCGAACAACCTGGTCCTGACGCTCTACAAGCACATCAACTCGCCCGAGGCGCGCCTCTACCTGTCGCGGCAGCTGTTCGAGGAGGCCGTGCACGTCCAGTTCTATCTGACGCTGCTCGACACCTACCTGCCCGACCCGGACGACCGCGCCGCGGCCTTCGACGCGGTCGAGGAGATCCCCTCCATCCGCGAGAAGGCGCAGTTCTGCTTCAGGTGGATGGACTCCGTCGAGAAGATCGACCGCCTGGAGACGGCGGCCGACCGCCGCCGCTTCCTGCTGAACCTGATCTGCTTCGCGGCGTGCATCGAGGGCCTGTTCTTCTACGGCGCCTTCGCCTACGTGTACTGGTTCCGGTCGCGCGGTCTGCTGCACGGTCTCGCGACCGGCACCAACTGGGTGTTCCGCGACGAGACGATGCACATGAACTTCGCCTTCGAGGTCGTGGACACCGTCCGCAAGGAGGAGCCGGAGCTCTTCGACGACGCGCTCCGGCAGCAGGTCACCGACATGCTGAAGGAGGCCGTGGAGGCGGAGCTCCAGTTCGGCCGCGACCTGTGCGGCGACGGCCTGCCGGGCATGAACACCGAGTCGATGCGCGAGTACCTCCAGTGCGTCGCCGACCAGCGCCTGGTCCGCCTCGGCTTCGCCCCGGTCTACGGCTCCGAGAACCCCTTCGGGTTCATGGAGCTCCAGGGCGTCCAGGAGCTGACGAACTTCTTCGAGCGCCGGCCGTCCGCCTACCAGGTGGCGGTCGAGGGCTCGGTGGACCTGGACGAGGACTTCTAGCTCCGGGTCGTACGCGACGAAGGGCCCCGCTCGGGGGAGCGGGGCCCTTCGTCGTACGCGCGCGGGTACGGGACAGCGGGTACGGGATCAGCGCGTACGGGATCAGTCGTTCGCGACGGTCTCGTAGCGCGGAGTGCCCTCCTCCATCTGGCGCAGGGCGTCCTTGCGGTCCCGCTTGGAGAGCTTGTCGATGTACAGGAAGCCGTACAGGTGGTCCGTCTCGTGCTGGAGGCAGCGGGCGAAGTAGCCGGTGCCCCGGACCTTGATCGCGTTGCCCTGGGCGTCCTGGCCGTGCACCTCGGCGAAGTCCGGGCGGGCCAGCGAGGCGTACGCGGTCGGGACGGAGAGGCAGCCCTCGTTGGAGTCGTCCAGGTTGCGGCGCTCGGCCGGCAGGTCCTGGAGCACCGGGTTGACGACGACGCCGGTGTGCCGGACGCCCTCGTCGTCGGGGCAGTCGTAGACGAAGACCTTGAGGTCGACACCGATCTGGTTCGCGGCCAGGCCCACGCCCTCGGCGGCCTTCTGGCTGGCGAACATGTCGTCGATCAGCGCGGCGAGCTTGTCGTCGAACTCGGTGACGTCCTTGCACTCCCGGTGCAGCACCGGATTGCCGACGACGGTGATCGGTCGCGCCGTGCCGCGCTCGCGGTACGCGAGCTCACGCGCCTCGCAGTCCTCCGTGTCGACGACGAAACCGTCGTTGATCTGCTCGTCAGTCTCCTGCTGCGCCATTTCCGCCGCACGCCTTCCTCAGAACCCCAGTCAATGGTCCCGTACAGCCTAAGGGCAGGATCTGGGCGGAATCAGCAGAAGGATCAGCAGACCTCTTCGAGATCGCGCCACTCCCGGCTGTCCGGGCTGTCGGCCACCCAGCCGTCGAGCAGCCCACGGACCAGGCCCACGGGCGCGGCGATCCCGCACTCCCGCTCGGGGACCCAGAGCTCGCCGGGCGAGCGGTGGCCGAGCGGACCGGGGTGCCCCGGCTCGCTGTGGTCGTGCGGGTCCAGGTGCTCGCCCTCGCCCTCGGCGCTGGGCATCGTCGACTCGGAACAGGCCCGGCAGAGCAGCCGCACCGACGAGGACCAGTCCTCGGCGGCGAACCCGGCGTCGGCCGCGAGCTGCTCCAGGGCGTCCCGGTCGGCCTCGGTGGCGGCCTCCAGGAGGACCACCCAGGTGGGGACCGGCGAGGGGGCCCACAGCTCGATCTCGTCGAAGACGGGGTACGAGGGCCCGGCGGTGGTCGTGCGCTCGCCGTTGGGCACGCCGTCGTGCAGGACGACCTCGCCCCAGCGGCGGCCGGAGGACGGCAGCGGGATGGAGAGCACCTCGATCCGCGCGGGGTCGAGCCTGCGCCCCCACACGACCTCGGCCTCGCCCTCGGGCGAGAGCCGGACGGCGGCGCTGCCCAGCTCCATCCCGGCGGGCTCGCCGGTGCCCGCGGAGGCCCCGGGCACCTTCAGTCCGTACGCCTGCCAGGCCCGGCGGGCCAGCGGCCAGTCCTGGAGCGCGGTGGCGGCGATGCCGACGTTCCACCAGTCGGGAGCGCCGGTCTCCTTGTCGAGCAGCGCGACGGCGCGCAGCCCGGCGGCCCTGGCCTGTTCCCAGTCGTGCCGGAACTTGTGCAGCAGCGCCAGGTTGAACCAGGACTCCGAGAGCCAGGGCTCCAGATCCGCCGCGCGCGTGAGCAGCGCGCCCGCGTCCTCGTACCGGCCGTCGCCGATCAGCGTGAACGCGCGGTCGGTGGCCTGCCGCCACGAGGCGGAGGGCCGATGCCGTACCTTCCCGAAGATCCTCACGATTCCCGCCTGCCGGTCGCTTCACCCTCTTGTTCGCATCCAACCATGCCCGGTTGGACGCGCGCTCATTACCCATGGGTTACCCAGGAGGGACGGGGGCGATGCCCCCGGTCACACCGCCCCTCGCCAGGACTCGGGCGAGGGATTCCACCACCTCCGGATGGTGGTCGCGGGCGGTGGAGAGCCGGAGCCGTTCGAGGGCGGTCAGCGCCCCGCCGGCACCGGCGCCCGCGAGGTCGTCGTAGGCGTTGACGGTGCGGACGATCCGGGCGGGCAGCGGCTGGTCGCGGTACGGGTCGGCCTGCCGCTCCACGACGACGGCCACGGCGGCGGGGACGCCGGTCTGCCGCACGACGGCGCCGCCGAGGAGCGCGATCCGGCGCTGTTCCTCGGCCGGGAGGAGGGCGGTGGCGCCGTCGGGGACGGGGTCGACGAGGGAGAGCTGCCCGATGTCGTGCATGAAGGCGGCGTACTCCAGGACGGTCAGGTCGGGCCCGGAGAGGCCCAGCTCGCGCCCGACGGCGGCGCTGAGCGCGGCGACGCGGTGGGCGTGGCCGGGCGGGGTGCAGCCGGCGATCTCGGTGGCGCGGGCGAGCGAGGCGATGGTCTGCCGGTTGGTGGTGCGCACCGCCGCGTACCGCCGGAAGGAGACCTGGGTGAGCAGCAGCGGTACGCAGAAGACGGGCAGCGCCCAGAGGCCGGCGGCGGCCACGCCGAGGGCCATGACGGCGCCGGTGGCGCAGACGGCTGAGCCGATGCCGAGCAGGGCCCGCAGCTCGTCGCGGAGGAGGGGGCCGTACGGAACGGGGGTGCTGCCCCTGCCTTCGCCGGGGCCGCCCCCGCCCGGGCGCCGCAGGGCGCTGCGGGGGGCGGTGCGGGCGCGGAGCATGAGGGCGGCGAGGACGGCGTCGCACAGGGCGGTGAGAACGAGGAGGAGGACCAGGAAGAGGGCGTAGGCGGGGCCGCGGCCGAGGCGGTCGGCGACCTCGCCGGAGTTGTACAGCGGCTGGAAGCAGAGGGCGGCGAAGCCGACGGTGAGGATGCGGCGGGCCTGGTGGTCGAGGTCGGGCCCCACGCCTCTGGCGATGTGCGGCACCATCCCGACGAGGCCGCCGGCCACGACGACGGCGATGATCTGGAGCACGCCGTGGGTGGTCGTGTTCCCCGCCTGCTCGCCGAGCAGGGCGTACGCGAGGGCTCCCGCGGTGGCGAGCGGCGCGGGTTCCCGGTCCCCGGGCAGGGCGCCCCAGCGGGCGAGCTCGCCGAGCGCGATGAGCACGCCGAACGCGAGCGCGTTCCCGGGCTCGCTCACCCCGCTCCACAGCGTGGCCCCGAACCCGGCGACGGTGAGCGCGAGGGCGGTTCCGCGGACGACCCCGACGATCGGGGCACCGGCCCTCACGCGCGGCCCCCGGGCGGGACGTGCGCGCGGGGCGCGGCGGGCCGGGCGGCCGGCGCACGCGCGCCGACGGGGGCGGGGGCGTCGGCGTCGGTCGGGGGCGGGCCGGCGGACGCACGGGGCGCCTGGACGGCGGCCGGCGGCGCGGAGGGGGCCGAAGGGGCGGAGGGGGCCGCTGGTGCGGAGGGGGCCGAAGGTGCCGCCGGAGCCGAAGGGGCCGCTGAGGGTGCCGCCGGAGCCGAAGGGGCCCCTGGTGCGGGGACGCGCGGGGCGCCCGAGGCGCCGGGCTCACGCCCCCTTGTGGGGGCCGTTCCGGGCGGGCAGGGCTCGTCCGCCGTCACCGCCGTCTGCCAGCCGTGCCGGTCCAGTGCCTGGACGAGGGCGGCCACCATCCGGGGGTCGAAGTGGCTGCCCGCGCACCGCTCCAGCTCCGCCACCGCCACCGCCACCGGCCGGCCCCGGCTGTAGGAGCGGGTCGAGGTCATCGCGTCGAAGGCGTCGGCGACCGCCACCACCCGGGCGAATTCGGGGATCTGCTCCCCGCTGAGCCCGTACGGGTAGCCGCTGCCGTCCAGCTTCTCGTGGTGGTGCAGGATCGCCGCCCGCGCCTCCCCGAGGAAACCGATCCCCCGAACCATCTCGTGTCCGTACTCGGGGTGCAGCTCGATGATCCGGCGCTCCTCCGGCGTCAGCGGCCCGTCCTTCCGCAGGATCCTGGTCGGCACGCCGAGCTTGCCCACGTCGTGCAGGATCCCCGCGAAGCGGAGGATCTCCAGGCGCTCCTCCGCCATGCCGAGCTCATGGGCGATCAGCACCGAGGCGCGGCCCACCCGTTCGCTGTGCCCGCGCGTGTACCGGTCCTTGATGTCGACGGCCTGCACGAGCGCGCGGATCGTCGCCTGGTGCGCGGCGCGCTCGCGGTGGTACTGGGCGAAGACCCAGCAGGAGATGTACATCGGCAGCAGGACGAAGAGCGCGGCGACGGGCCCGTACGTGCTCCGCCAGAGCACCGCCATCATCAGCCCGGCGAGGCCGTGCACCGCGTGCGGGGCGAGCGTCCGGCCGAGGGTCCCGCGCCAGGCGGTGCCCGGCGGGATCCGCTCGGCGGCGACCCGGATCCCGCCGTCGAGGGCCGTCAGGACCAGGCAGAAGGTGAGCGCGGAGGCGGCCGCCGGGAGCAGGGCGTACGGGAAGTCGGGGGCGTGCGCCCCGTGGCCGAGGGCCTCGCGGCTCCCCAGGGCGCCGGCGGCCAGTGCGGCGGCCGGGACGGCGATCAGCAGCTGGGCCGTCCGCCAGGCCCGGCGTACACCCGCCGGCCGTTGCTCCACCCGGGCGAGGAGGGCCCCGGGCAGCGCGGTGAGGGCGGCGGCGGAGGGCGGGAGGAGGAGGGCGGAGGCGAGCAGGACGGGGAAGAAGGAACCGGCCCTCATGGGCGCCGAGCCGCCGAGCACCCGGTCGAGGACCCGGCAGCGGGCGGGCAGCTCGCAGAGCGCGTAGAGGCCGGCGAGGAGCGCGACGGTGCCCCAGGGGGTGTCCGCGCCGGGGCGGAGAGCGGGGGCGACGCACGCGGCGGCGGTGAGAAGGGCGCAGCCGATGGAGACACGTGCCGCCGGTGGAATCGCCTTCACGCCCATCACGGCTGTCACGCTAGCGAGTTGAGCAGGGTGAGCGGGCCCGCGACAGCCGATTCGCACCATCGGGTGATACAAGCTGATGTATGCGTGAGGGCCGCCGCGAACGCGTCGCGGCGGCCCTTCGTCTGCCGACGGGGTTACTCCTGGGCGGTCGCCGTGATGTCCTGCTCGGGCACCAGCTCACCCGAACGGATCAGGTCGATCCGGCCCATCACCTTGGCCCGCAGGTCGGTGGGGACGTCGTCACTGCCGCAGCAGCGCTTGACGAGCTTCTTCACCGCCTGCTCCAGGCCGTACTTCTCCAGGCACGGGGAGCACTCCTCGAAGTGCACCTCGAACTTGGTGCAGTCACTGTCGGGCATCTCTCTGTCGAGGAACTCGTAGAGATGATCCAGGACCTCTGAGCAGTCCGTCTCGTGCGGCTCTCCGCAGCTCATGAGCCCGAGCCTTTCCGATCGTTCGACGACTCTCCGGCGCCCGCGGGCACCAGCCCGCGGTCGCGGGCGTAGTCCTCGAGCATGCCGCGCAACTGACGGCGTCCCCGGTGCAGTCGGGACATCACCGTACCGATGGGTGTCCCCATGATGTCCGCGATCTCCTTGTACGCAAAGCCCTCGACATCGGCGAGATAGACCGCGATGCGGAATTCCTCGGGGATCGCCTGGAGCGCCGCCTTGACGTCGGAGTCCGGCAGGTGGTCGAGGGCCTGGGACTCGGCGGACCGCAGTCCGGTCGACATGTGCGACTCGGCGCGGGCGAGCTGCCAGTCCTCGATCTCCTCGGCGGCGCTGCGCTGGGGCTCACGCTGCTTCTTGCGGTACGAGTTGATGAAGGTGTTGGTGAGGATGCGGTACAGCCAGGCCTTCAGATTCGTACCCTCGCGGAACTGGTGGAACGAGCCGTACGCCTTGGCGTACGTCTCCTGCACCAGGTCCTCGGCGTCCGCGGGGTTACGCGTCATGCGCAGCGCGGCGGAGTACATCTGGTCGAGGTAGCCGAGAGCGTCCCGCTCGAAGCGCGCGTTGCGCTCCGCGGTCGTCTCCTCGGGGCCGTCGTCGGTCCCTGTGTCGGTCCCAGTGACCGGACCCACCTCCTCCAACGCTGCGGCGAATCCGAAGGCGGACCCGCTCGATTCGGAGGATAGACGAGGAACCGCTCCGCCCGCCGCCCGAATAGGGCCGCTCTTCGGAGCCGGCAGCACTGTCCAGTCGAGGTCAGCGGCCTGCACACGCTCCGGGCAGATGGTCGAACCCATGCGACGGACTCCCTCTTCCTTGCTCTCACACCGACATGCCTCACAACCGTCGTCGCGTGCCCCGCATTCCCGGGCTCAGGAGCGGAGTGACGCGATCCACGCGGAGACCTCCCGGACGATGAGACCGAGGGTCTCGTCCGGGGTGACGGGGGCGCGCTTGGCGACGGCGAAGCCGTGGTCGCCGAACGGCACCTCGACGAGGCGGTACGCCCCTTCGGGGAACTCCTCGGGCTTCCCGAAGGAGTCGTTGCCGCCCTGGACGACGAGGGTGGGCAGGCCGGTGCCGAGCAGTTCGTCGGCCCGGCTCTTCTCGGGCCTGCCCGGCGGGTGGAGCGGGAAGCCCAGGGCGAGGACGGCGGCGGCGCCGAGCTCCTCGCCGGTCCGGCAGGCGACCCGGGCCCCCGCGCTGCGGCCTCCGGCGATCACCGGCAGACCGGGCTCGGCGAGCGCCGGCCAGAGCCCGCGCCAGCCGGCGTCCAGGGTCTTCGGCGCGGGGGCGACCTTCTTCCCGGCGACCCGCCACGGCTGCTCCACCAGGGCGACGGTCACCCCCTGCGCGGGCAACGCACCGGCCAGTGCCTGGAGGTCCCGCGCCTCGATCCCGCCCCCGGCCCCGTGCGACAGGGCCAGCACACCCCAGGCCTTCTCGCCGGGATACCAATGGATCCGGGCATCCCCGGCCTCGGTCACCACGTCTTCGCTACGCGTCATACCGCCATGGTGCGGTCCCCCCACGACACGACGAAGCCCCCACGCTCACGGAGCCGCACAGCCAGGGCTCTCCCGCTCCCGACCACCGCGCTCGACGGCTCCCGCCCCGGCGGGGTCTCGGCAAGGGCCGGGGCGGCGGCGAGAGGCCCCCGGCCTCAGAACAGCGTCGCCAGCTCCGGGCCCTCCAGCTCCGCGAGCAGCTCCGGGCCGTTGTTGCGGACGTTGCTGACCGCCGTCGCCACCGGGTACGCCCGCATCAGCCCCTCCGGCGGCGCCGTCAGCAGGCCCTGGAGTTCGTCCACGTCCGTGCGGCGCGGGTCCAGCCACGCGTCCCAGCGGTCCGGGGTGAGCATCAACGGCATCCGGGGGTGGATCTCCGCCAGCGAGCCGGGCCCCTCCTCCGGGGCGACCCCCAGCGGCCCCGCCTCCGCCTCCGTCGTGACGACCGAACACGTCACCCACCACGCCGCCGGATGGTCGTCCGGCAGGGTCCGGTCGCGCCAGAACTCGTACAGCCCGGCCATCGCGAAGACCGACCCGTCCGCCGGGGTCACGAAGTACGGCTGCTTCCGCGCCCGTTTCCTCCTCCCCTCGACCTCCAGCTCCCGCTCCCCGGCGCCCGTCACCCACTCGTAGTAACCGTCGGCCGGCAGGAGGCACCGCCGCGCGGCGAAGGCGCTCTTGAAGGACGGCTTCTCCGCCAGCGTCTCGGCGCGCGCGTTGATCATCCGGGCCGCGCCCTCCGGGCTCTTCGCCCACGACGGCACGAGGCCCCATCTCAGTCTCCGCAGCTGGCGAACCGGCCGCCGTGATTCCGCGTCTTTCAGAGGACGCTCCAGAACCGCGTAGACCTCCTTCGTCGGGGCCACGTTCCAGTCCTGGGCCAGGGTCTCCTCGGGCTCCCACTTCTCGACCCCGAAGGCCTCCACGAGGTCCTCGGGCCTCCGACTCGCTGCAAACCGTCCGCACATACGTGCCACACTGCCACGGTCCACGACCCACCCGAGGAGACCGTCCACACCATGACCGAAGTCCTCGGCACCCAGCCCGCCCCCGACGAGTGGCTGGTGATCGCCACCGCCGTCGCCGCGCTCGCCGTCACCCTCCCCCGCGCGATATGGCGACTGTCCCGCAACGCCGTCACCATCGCCCACGAGGGCGGTCACGGCCTCGTCGCCCTCGTCACCGGCCGCCGTCTGCAGTCCATCCGGCTGCACTCGGACACCAGCGGCCTCACCGTCTCGCGCGGTCGCCCGACCGGCATCGGCATGATCCTCACCGCCACCGCCGGCTACACCGCCGCCCCGCTGCTCGGCCTGGGTGGCGCCTGGCTGCTCGCCGACCACCGGATCACGCTCCTGCTGTGGCTCGCGACCGCGCTGCTGCTCGCCATGCTGGTGATGGTCCGGAACGCGTACGGGATCTTCACCGTGCTGCTCACGGGCGCCGCGTTCCTGCTGGTCTCCTGGCTCACCGGCCCGCAGGTGCAGGCCGCCTTCGCGTACGCCGTCGTCTGGTTCCTGCTCCTCGGCGGGGTGCGCCCGGTCTTCGAGCTCCAGGCCAAGCGACGGCACGGCGGGGCGCCGGACTCGGACGCCGACCAGCTCGCCCGCCTCACCCATGTCCCCCCGGCGCTCTGGCTCTTCTTCTTCCACGCGGTCTCGATCTGCTCCCTGATCGGCGGAGGCCGCTGGCTGCTCGGGCTGTAGCGCCCGCGTGCCCCACTAAAGTGAGGGGCATGACCGATACCTCCTCGCACGCCGACCCGCACACCGATCTCTGGCCCGCGCCGCTCGCCGGCGGTGCCGTCGACGCCACCGTCACCGTGCCCGGATCGAAGTCGGTCACCAACCGCGGTCTGGTCCTCGCCGCGCTCGCCGCCGAGCCGGGCTGGCTGCGCCGCCCGCTGCGCTCCCGTGACACGCTCCTGATGGCCGAGGCCCTGCGCACGCTGGGCGTGAAGATCGAGGAAGGCGTCGGCCCGGACGGCACGGGCGAGGCCTGGCGGATCATCCCGGCCGGGCTGCGCGGCCCGGCGGCCGTGGACGTCGGCAACGCCGGAACGGTCATGCGGTTCCTGCCGCCGGTGGCGGCCCTCGCCGACGGCCCGGTGGACTTCGACGGTGACGCCCGGTCCCACGAACGCCCGCTGCACGGCGTGATCGACGCGCTGCGCGCACTCGGCGCCCGGATCGACGACGACGGGCGCGGCGCGCTGCCGATGACCGTGCACGGCGCCGGGGCGCTCGAAGGCGGCCCGGTGGAGATCGACGCCTCCTCGTCCTCCCAGTTCGTCAGCGCCCTGCTGCTCTCGGCGCCCCGCTTCAACCAGGGGGTGGAGGTACGCCACGTGGGCACGAAGCTGCCCTCCATGCCGCACATCCGGATGACGGTCGACATGCTCCGCCAGGTCGGCGCCCAGGTCGACGAGCCGGAGACCGGCGGCGAGCCGAACGTCTGGCGCGTCTCGCCGTCCGCGCTGCTCGGCCGGGACCTGACGGTCGAGCCGGACCTGTCGAACGCCCAGCCGTTCCTGGCCGCGGCCCTGGTCACCGGCGGCCGGGTGACGGTCCCCGACTGGCCGGCCAGGACCACCCAGCCCGGTGACGCGCTGCGGGAGATCTTCACCGAGATGGGTGGCTCCTGCGAGCTGACCGAGGCGGGTCTCACCTTCACCGGCACCGGCCGGATCCACGGCATCGACGTGGACCTGAGCGAGGTCGGCGAGCTGACCCCCGGCATCGCGGCGGTCGCGGCGCTCGCCGACTCGCCGTCGACGCTGCGCGGCGTCGCCCATCTGCGACTGCACGAGACGGACCGACTCGCCGCGCTCACCAAGGAGATCAACGAGCTCGGCGGCGACGTGACCGAGACCGAGGACGGGCTGGTCATCCGCCCGCGCCCGCTGCACGGCGGGGCCTTCCACACGTACCACGACCACCGGATGGCGACGGCCGGCGCGATCATCGGCCTCGCGGTCGAGGGCGTGGAGATCGAGAACGTGGCGACGACGGCCAAGACCTTGCCCGACTTCCCCAGGATGTGGACCGAAATGCTCGGAGCCTGAGCCATGCGGCGTTACGGCAAGCACACCGACGAGGACGACATCCGCCAGCGGCCCAACCGCAAGGGCAACCGTCCCCGCACCAGCATCCGTCCCAAGCACGAGGACGCGGTCGAGGGCATGGTCCTGACCGTGGACCGGGGCCGGCTCACGGTCCTCCTCGACGACCGGATCGTCCTGGCGATGAAGGCGCGCGAGCTGGGCCGCAAGGCCGCGGTCGTCGGCGACCGGGTCTCGCTCGTGGGCGATCTGTCCGGCGAGAAGGACACGCTGGCCCGGATCGTGCGGATCGGTGAACGCAGCTCCGTGCTCCGCCGTACGGCCGACGACGACGACCCGTTCGAGCGGGTGGTCGTCGCCAACGCCGACCAGCTGGCGATCGTCACCGCGCTCGCCGACCCCGAGCCGCGCCCCCGGCTGATCGACCGCTGTCTGGTCGCCGCGTACGACGGCGGCCTGACCCCGCTCCTCGTCCTGACCAAGTCGGACCTGGCCGAGCCCGACGAGCTCCTGGAGATGTACGGCGCGCTGGGCGTGCCGTACGTCGTCACGACGCGCGACGAGTTCGTGGACGGCGTCGCCGCCGAGCGGGTCCACGAGCACCTCAAGGGCCGCACCACCGCCTTCGTCGGCCACTCCGGCGTCGGCAAGACGACCCTGGTCAACGCCTTGGTCCCGGAGGACCGGCGGCGGAGCACCGGCCATGTGAACGCGGTGACGGGTCGCGGTAGGCACACCACCACCTCGGCGCTCGCCCTCCCGCTCGACGACAAGGAGGGCGGCTGGGTGATCGACACTCCCGGCGTGCGCTCCTTCGGCCTCCACCACGTGGACCCGTCGCGGGTGATCCTGGCCTTCCCCGATCTCGTGCCCGGCACGGAGAACTGTCCGCGGGCCTGCAGCCACGACGAGCCGGAGTGCGCGCTGGACGCCTGGGTCGCCGAGGGGCACGCCGATCCGGCGCGGCTGTATTCGCTGCGGCGCCTGCTCGCCACGCGGGAGCGACGCGAGGGCGACTGAGTCGCGCACGTTTGCGCCCCGCGCGTACCGGCACGTGCATAATCGCACCAAGTGCGACGAAGCAGTCACCAACGGCGTGGGAGGCACTGACGATGGCCTGGCTGCTGGTGGTGGTCGCCGGATTCCTGGAGACGGGGTTCGCGGTCTGCCTCAAGCTCTCGCACGGATTCACCCGCCTCTGGCCGACGATCGCCTTCGCCTGTTTCGCCCTCGGCAGCTTCGGGCTCCTGACGCTCGCCCTGCGCAAGCTCGACGTGGGCCCGGCGTACGCGGTGTGGACCGGCATCGGCGCGGCCGGGACGGCGATCTACGGAATGATCTTCCTCGGTGACGTGGTGTCCACGCTGAAGATCGTGTCGATCACGCTGGTGATCGCCGGGGTCATCGGGCTCCAGCTCTCGGGGTCGGCCCACTGACCCTCCGCCGTACCGGGCGGGGACACCACGGGCATCGGGGCGACGACGTACGAGAGCGCGACCCGCAGGACGACCTCGCAGGAACGCCGTACGTCCCCCTCGTCACCGTGCAGCGCCCGCGCGGCCCGGTCGCGGGCGAGCCCGAGCAGGTCGGCGGGGGACGGCACGCCCGCGTCGGCGCGGCGCTGGGCCGGGACCGCGGAGGCCCGGGCACCGGCCCGCGCGGGGCGGGGCGTGGGGAGCCGCTCGCCCCAGCAGCCGGTGAGCAGGGCCCGCAGGACGGGGCGGGTGAAGGCCTGGGAGACGGTCCACTCGGCGACGGCGGCGAGGTTCCGGTGGAGCGGGGCGGGCGCGGCGAGGACCCGCTCGACGCCCTGGAGGTACGCGTCGGCCTCGCGCCGTACGAGCGCCCTGGCCAGGCCCTCCTTGCTGCCGAACTCGTTGTAGAGGGTCTGCCGGGAGACGCCCGCGGCGGAGGCGACGTCGACCATCCGGACGGCGGACCAGGGCAGCCCCGTGAGGGCCGCGAGGGTGGCGTTCAACAGGGCCTCACGGGCAGTCGGCATCGTCGCCTCCCGGCCAGAACGGTTCTGCGCTCAGAGTTGACGGGTCGCCACGCACTGTCAAGGCCTCCCGTGGGGCCACGCCCCTTCGAGGGATAGAGTTTCGACCATGGTCGATTACCACGATGATCTACGTCTCGCCCATGTCCTCGCGGACGCCGCCGACGCGGCCACCATGGACCGGTTCAAGGCCCTCGACCTGAAGGTCGAGACCAAGCCGGACATGACGCCGGTGAGCGAGGCGGACAAGGCCGCGGAGGAGCTGATCCGCGGCCAGCTGCAGCGGGCGCGGCCGCGTGACGCGATCCTCGGCGAGGAGTACGGCGTGGAGGGCACGGGCCCGCGCCGCTGGGTGATCGACCCGATCGACGGCACGAAGAACTACGTGCGCGGGGTGCCGGTCTGGGCGACCCTGATCGCGCTGATGGAGGCCGGTGAGACCGGGTTCCAGCCGGTGGTGGGCGTGGTCTCGGCGCCGGCGCTCGGTCGGCGCTGGTGGGCGGCGAAGGGCTCGGGCGCGTACACGGGCCGCAGCCTCACCTCGGCGACGCGGATCCACGTCTCGAAGGTCGGCGAGCTGGGCGACGCCTCGTTCGCGTACTCCTCGCTGAGCGGCTGGGAGGAGCGGGGCAGCCTCGACGGCTTCCTCGATCTCACGCGCGCGTGCTGGCGGACCCGGGCGTACGGCGACTTCTGGCCGTACATGCTGGTCGCCGAGGGTGCGGTGGACCTGTGCGCCGAGCCCGAGCTGTCGCTCTGGGACATGGCGGCGACGGCGATCGTGGTCCAGGAGGCGGGCGGCACGTTCACCGGCCTCGACGGACGGCACGGCCCGCACAGCGGCAACGCGGCCGCCTCGAACGGCCTGCTCCACGGCGAACTGCTGAGCTACCTGAACCAGGAGAGCTGACAGGCGCCACCCAGGGCGCATCGCGCGCCCCCGGGAGGCGCCTCGCGCGCCCTCTTGTCGCACTCCCCACCTGCTGCCACTCTGAGAGTCCCCCCACTTGTGAACTTGTGAATTCGTTCTCGTTGAAGACGGGAACGAACCCACGAAGGAGGTGGCTCCTTTCATGCTCGTCCGTGACGCCATGAGCACGGTGGTCCTCACCATCGGCCCCGCCCACACCCTCCGCCAGGCCGCCCGGCTGATGTCGGCGCGCCGCATCGGCGCGGCCGTCGTCCACGACACCGACGCCGGCGGCTTCGGCATCCTCACCGAGCGCGACATCCTCAACTCGATCGGCGCCGACCAGAACCCCGACCACGAGACCGCGAGTGCGCACACCACCACCGACGTCGTCTTCGCCGCGCCCACCTGGACCCTGGAGGAGGCGGCCGCGGCCATGACCCACGGCGGCTTCCGCCATCTCGTCGTGCTGGACGGACACGGGCCGGTCGGCATCGTCTCCGTACGGGACATCATCCGCTGCTGGACCCCGACGCACCGGCCCGCGGCGACGCTGGCGGGCTGACACCGACACCGGCGGGCCGACACCGGAGCGGGCCGGGTTTCCGTACGGGCGTACGGAAACCCGGCCCGCCCCTTCTCCCCGGCAAGCGCCCTCGGCCGCGCAGGGCCTGGACCGCGGCCTCCAGCTGCTCACCGAAGCCACCTCGACCCTACACTGGACAATGTCCAAATCAAGGTGTCATCCAAAGTCACACCTGTTCGGGACCTCGGCCCCCTCGCTGTTAGGCTGGTCCTTATGAGTGACCTGTTGGAACGACTGCGCGGCCGCGGCTGGCGAATGACCGCGCAGCGGCGCGTCGTGGCCGAGGTGCTCGACGGAGACCACGTCCACCTGACCGCCGACGAGGTGCACGCCCGCGCGGTGGACCGGCTGCCGGAGATCTCCCGGGCGACGGTCTACAACACGCTGGGCGAGATGGTCACGCTCGGTGAGGTCATGGAGGTGGCGACGGACGGCCGCGCCAAGCGGTACGACCCGAACGCCCACCGCCCCCACCAGCACCTGGTCTGCGGCGGCTGCGGAGCGATCCGTGACGTCCACCCGGCCGGGAACCCGCTGTCGGACCTGCCGGACTCGGAGCGCTTCGGTTTCACGATCTCCGGCGTCGAGGTCACGTACCGGGGCATCTGCCCGAACTGCGCGGCGACGGCCTGAGCGTCTTAGCACGAGAAAGGCCCCCACCTCGGTGGGGGCCTTTCTCGTACGCCAGCCCGGGCGCGCAGTACGACGAAGGCCCGGATCCATGAACTGGATCCGGGCCTTCGTTGCTACTGAGTAGCGGGGACAGGATTTGAACCTGCGACCTCTGGGTTATGAGCCCAGCGAGCTACCGAGCTGCTCCACCCCGCGTCGGTGAACCCAACCTTACGGGACGCCCACGACCAGCGCAAATCGCTTCCCCACCGCCCGCTAGGCGGTCAGTTCCTGGTGCAGCGCCTCGCTCAGCCGCGCGGCTCGCTCGGCCACCTCCGCCGGCCCGAGCTCCACGGCCCGGGCGCACCAGCGCCGCCCCTCGGTCAGCTCGCCGCGCCGCGCCGCGAGCAGCGCGAGCCGCAGCGCGGCGCGGCCGTGCCCGGCGCGGG
This sequence comes from Streptomyces sp. NPDC090127, assembly GCF_044746945.1. Classification (NCBI taxonomy): domain Bacteria; kingdom Bacillati; phylum Actinomycetota; class Actinomycetes; order Kitasatosporales; family Streptomycetaceae; genus Streptomyces; species Streptomyces sp. NPDC090127. The sequence continues at coordinate 584,265 of NZ_JBIVDE010000001.1, forward strand.
CGGCGCGGGTCCACCAGAGGGCGGCCTCGCGCTCGCTGCCCTCGCGGGCCAGGAGCAGGCCGAGGTTGAAGGCGCCGTTACGGCTGCCCGCCTCCGCGGCCTCCCGGTACCAGTGGGCCGCCTCCGCCACGTCTCCGCGAGCGGCGGCCAGCATGCCCACCCGCACCTGGGCGCGCCGGTGCCCCTGCTCGGCGGCGCGCTCGTACCACTCCTCGCACTCGCTCTTCTCCTCGCGCGGGGCGCCGAGCGCCGGCGGGCCGGGCTCGGGGCGGCGCGCGTCGAGGACGGTCGCCAGCCGGAACGCCGCCTCGGCGCTGCCGCCGCCCGCCGCGCACCGCAGGTGGCGCTCGGCGGACTGCTCGTCGCCGTCGCGGAGGCCGGCGATGCCGACCTGGAGGGCGGCCTCGGTGTGCCCGGCGGCCGCCGCGCGCTCGTACCAGGTGAGCGCGGAGCGGTCGTCGTCGCGACCCGCGTAGAGGATGCCGAGGTTGAAGGCCGCGTCGACGCTGCCGGCCTCGGCGGCCTTGGAGAACCAGGGCTCGGCGCCGTTCGCGTCACCGGCCTGCAGGAGCAGCACGGCGAGCGCGTTGGCGGCCTCGCGGTGCCCGGCGTAGGCGGCGCGGCGGTACCACTGCTCGGCCTGCTGGTTGCGGTCCTGGGCGGCACAGAGCAGCCCGAGGTTGTACGCCCCGTTGACGTCACCCGCGTCCATGGCGGCGCGGTACCAGCGCTCGGCGGTCTGCTGCTCGCCCCGGGCGGCGTGCAGGGCGCCGAGCGCGTTGGCGGCGTTGCCGTCGCCGTCCTGGGCGGCTCGCAGCCACCACACGGCGGCGCTCTCCTCGTCCCCTGCGTCGCGCAGCAGGAAGCCGAGCGCGCAGGCGGCCTTGGCCTCGCCCTCCTTTGCGGAGCTCAGGTACCAGCGGCCGGCCTCCTTGAGCTCGCCGCGCTTCTCCAGGATCGCGCCGAGGTGCAGCGCGGCCCGGCGGTGACCGCGCGCGGCGGCCTGCCGGAACCACTGCTCGGCCTCGCCCGGCTCCCCGTCGGGCGTCTGGGTCGCGCGCCGCTCCAGGGCCAGGGCCAGGCGGTACGCGGCCTCGCGGTGGCCCTGCTCGGCGGCGGCACGGAGCCAGCGCTCGGCGCCGACGTCGCTGCGGTGCTCCAGCAGATCGGCGAGGGCGTACGCGCCCAGGGCGTGGCCCTGCTCGGCGGACTGCCGCAGCCAGTACTCGGCGGCGGGCTCGTCGCCGTGCTCGCGGTGGTACCGGCCGAGGGCGTGCGCGGCGGGCGCGGAGCCCGCGACGGCGGCGACCCGCCACCAGCCGGCGGCCTCGTCGGCGTACCCCCGCTGGTGCAGCAGGACGCCCAGGTTGTTGGCGGCGGCGCGGTCGCCCTCGGCGGTGGCGCCGCGCAGATACGGCTCGGCTCCGTCCAGGTCGCCGCGGCGCAGCAGCAGCGCGCCGAGCAGGCTCATCGACGACGTGTCGCCGTTCTCGGCGGCGCGCCGGTGACGTGCCTCGGTCTCGGTCTCCGTCTCGCTCTCGGCGGTGGTGGTGTCGACGGCCGCATCGACGGCCTCCGCGGCCTCGATGATGTCATCCGCGGCCCGCCGGGCGTGCCGCTGCACAAACCGCCCTGTCTCCAACAGAGTTGCCCTGTCCCCCATAAAAACCATCGTCGCACCACCCGCAACGCGCGTACACCTGGTATACCGCAGCCAGTGAGGTCACTTCAGCGTTTTGTCGACATGCCCACAGAGAGATAAGTCAAACACGTTCCGCCCCAACTCGCCCCATCCCGACCGGTCTTCGGGGCGTCGCGCGATGGGTGAAACAACGACAAGGGCCCGGATCCTGAAGGATCCGGGCCCTTGTCTTCAGTAGCGGGGACAGGATTTGAACCTGCGACCTCTGGGTTATGAGCCCAGCGAGCTACCGAGCTGCTCCACCCCGCGTCGTTGTGTCTTTAAGGTATCACGACGCGGGGCGGGGTCTTGACCAGCCCGTTCAGCCGCCCGGTGGGGAGGCGCTCGTGGACGGGGTCGCCCCCGGCTTCGGGGTCTCGCCGCCCGGCTTCGGATCCGTCGGCTGGTCGCCCGGCTTCTGGTCGGCCGGCTTCTGGTCGGCCGGCTTCTGGTCCGCCGGCTTCTGGTCGGCCGGTGGCGTCAGCTTCGCGCCCGCGTCCGCAGCCCGCTGGAGGGCGTCCTGCAGGGCTTCCTGGGACTTGCCGTAGGCCGTCCAGTCACCCTTCTGCAGAGCCGCCTCACCGTCGTCGTACGCCTTCTGCGCGTCCGCGATGGCCTGCTTCAGCGCCGCGTCGTTCGTCGTCGGCGTCGGCGGCTTGGTGCCCGGCTGCTCCGGCTGCTGGGGAGGCGTCGCGCCCTCCACCCCGAAGACGGCGTTCAGCGCGTCGGTGAGGTTGTCCTTGAACACCGTGGTGTCCTTGGTCGTGTCACCCTCCGGCTGGTCCGCGTCCACGTAGGACACGGCCACCTTCTTCAGCAGCGGGTAGAGCGCGTTGCGGCCCTGGGCGTAGACCGGCTCGACGTAGAGGAAGCCGCCGTCGAGCGGGACCGTGAGCAGGTTTCCGTACTGGATGTCGGAGTCCGCGCCCTTCATGTCCCGGACGAACTGGGCCACGTCCGGGAGGCCGTTGAGCTTGCTCTGCACCTGCGCGGGACCGGGTACGTCGGAGGTCACGCGCAGCAGCTCTATGCGGCCGTAGTCCTTGCTCTTGGCGTCGGCGTCGACCGCCATGAAGCCGCCCAGGTTGGGCCGCCCGTTCGGGGTGAACGTCGTCGTCAGCGAGAACCGCTGCTGCGCGTCCCCGGGCATCTTCAGACTCAGGTAGTACGGCGGAACGGCGTTGCCGTCCTTGTTCGTCGGGTCGTCCGGCACCTGCCAGGCGTCCGAACCGCTGTAGAACTGCGCCGGGTTGGTGACGTGGTACCGGGTCAGCAGCTCCCGCTGGACCTTGAACATGTCCTGCGGGTACCGCAGGTGCTGCATGAGGCTGTCCTTGATCGCCGAACGCGGCTCCACGGTGTCCGGGAACGCCTTCATCCACGTCTTGAGGACCGGGTCCTTGGTGTCCCACTCGTAGAGCTTCACCGTGCCGTCGTAGGCGTCGACGGTGGCCTTCACCGAGTTGCGGATGTAGTTGACCTGGTTCTGCTGGGCGACCACCGCACGCTGCTGGTTGCCGACCGTCAGCGCGTCGGCCGTGGTCTCCCCCAGCGTGGTGCGCGAGGCGTACGGGTACCCGTTGGTGGTCGTGTACGCGTCCACGATCCACTGGATCCGGCCGTCGACGACCGCCGGGTAGGCGTCGCCGTCGATGGTCAGCCAGGGTGCGACCGCCTCGACGCGCTCCTTGGGCGTGCGGTTGTAGAGGATCCGCGAGCCCTCGCCGATGGCCCCCGAGTAGAGGATCTGCGGCTCGCTGAACGCGACGGCGTAGGCGGCGCGGTTGAAGGTGTTGGAGAGGTTGACCCCGCTCTTGCCTTCGTAGCTGGTGGTCTTCTCGCCGTTGTCCTCGTAGTCCAGCTCCTTCTGCGGCCCGCCGACGATCGAGTACTGGTCGGTCTTCTCGCCGTAGTAGATCCGCTGCTGGTACGGGCCGAGCTGACCCGTGGTCGGCAGGCCGGCCTCGGTGAAGATCGGCGAGCCGTTGGCGTCCGTCTGCGTGCCCGTGGCCATGATCGCGCCATAGCCGTGGGTGTACGTGAAGTGGTCGTTGATCCAGTTCCGCTTCGGGATGCCCTTGATGTTGAGCTCACGCAGGCCGACCACGGTGTCCTTGCCGCTGTAGCGGTCGACATCGAGGGTCGTCGGGAACTGGTAGTACTTCCGCTTCTGCTCCAGCTGCTGGAACGTCGGCGACACGATGTTCGGGTCGAGCAGGCGGTAGCTGGCCGCCGTGTCCGAGTCGGTGCGCAGCGTGTCCTTGTTCTTCGTCGTCGACTTGCCGGAGTAGTTCTCCGGCTTGGTCGAGTCGATGGCGTACGCCTGGCGGGTCGCGTCGATGTTCTTCTGGATGTACGGCGCTTCCTTGGCCTGCTCGTTCGGCTGGACCTGGAACTTCTGCACGATGGCCGGGTACAGGCCGCCGATCAGGATCGCCGACAGGACCATGAGACCGAAGCCGATCACCGGCAGCTGCCAGGTGCGGCGCCAGAGCGTCGCGAAGAACAGCACGGCACAGATCGCGGCGATGCAGAAAAGGATCGTCTTCGCCGGCAGGTACGCGTTGGCGTCGACGTACCGCAGGCCCGTCCAGTTCCCGGCCGCCTTGAAGTCGCTGGACTTCACGGCGAGGCCGTACCGGTCGAGCCAGTACGCCACGGCCTTCAGGGAGACGAAGATGCCGAGGAGCACCGAGAGGTGGCCCGTCGCGGCGGCGGTGGCGCGGGCACCGGGACTGGTGACGCGCAGTCCGCCGTAGAGGTAGTGCGTCAGGGCCGCGGCGATCAGCGACAGGACCATGGCGGCGAAGCCGAAGGCCAGCAGGAAGCGGTACCAGGGCAGGTCGAAGGCGTAGAACGCCACGTCCAGCTGGAACTGGGGGTCCTTCTGGCCGAACGGCACACCGTTGACCCACATGAGCCAGGTCCGCCACTGGCCGGAGGCCGAGGCGCCCGCGATCAGGCCCACCAGGGCGGTGATCGCGAGGAGGACCCACTTCTTGTAGGGCGCCAGGCCCATCCGGTACCGGTCGAGGCTCTGCTGCTCCAGCGACATCGCGCTCAGCGGCGGCCTGAGCCGGTGCGCGAGCCAGATGTTCAGCCCGACGGCGAGCGCCATCAGCAGACCGAAGACGGCGAAGAGGCCGATCTTCGTCCACAGCGTGGTGGTGAACACGGACGAGTAGTGGACCGAGCGGTACCAGAGCCAGTCCGTCCAGAACCCGGCGAACATGACGAACACCATGGCCAGGACGGCCAGCACACCCAGGGTCATGAGCAGCGTGCGGGCCCGCCGGGACGGCCGGCCGACTCTGATCCTTGGCCCGGACGGGCCTCCGCCGCCTCCGCGGTCCGGCATCTGGAAAGCCAACGTGCGCCCCTCGAGGTTGATGCGTCGATATGCAGGCCCCGCGATCGTAGAGCCCACTGATGCAACTTACTGAGGCTTTACCTAGTTCCCGTCTTCGGGGGGAGAGGAGGCAGGATGTTGTCCATGTCCAACGTTTCCCCCTCCGGCACCCCCATGGCCGCGAGCCCCCTCACCCGCGCGGTGCTCGAGATCGACGAGTACGCCTCCGGTCTCGGCTGGGACCGCCCGGCCCGGCTCTTCGCCCTCGTCGACACCGCCCGCCTGCGTGCCCAGGAGCCGGGACTCGCCTCCCAGCTCGGCCTCGAAGGCGCGGAGGCCGCCGCCTACACCCCCATCGAGCAGGAGGAACTGCCGAAGGGAAAGCCCCTCGACGAGTTCCTCGGCACCATCGCCTGGCCCGACGCCGTGGCCGGCTGCGCGCTGACCGTGGAGCGCCTGATGCTCCCGCCGTCGGCCGAGGCCTCCGTGCCCGAGGGCCTGAGCGAGGCCGCTCTGGCGAAGTGGGTGGCCCGCCATCCCGACCGCCAGGAGGTCCGGATGACCGTGGCCGTGCTCCGTAACGGCGCGCGGGAGGCGGCGATCCGGCTGCGCGAGAAGGACTCGCCGAACGAGGTGCTGACCGGGTCGGACCTGGTGCCGGGCCTCGCGGACGCCCTGGCCGCGACCTTCGAGTCCTGAGAGGCGTACGCACCGCTGACGCGGGAAGGGGGCGCCCCGGTCCGATGACCGGGGCGCCCCCTTCACGCGCGCGTGCGCCTTGCTCCAGCTCTTCGAGCAGCCCCCCGGTGGGCGCGGGCTCTAGCTCTTCGAGCAGCTGGGCAGGTTCTTCGTGTCGCCCTTGCGGAGCTTCTCCAGCGACTTCGTCGCGTCGTCGATGGTGTTCACCTTGACGAGGGTGAGGCCGTCGGGGATGTCGGAGGCGGCGGCCTCGCAGTTGTCGGCGGGGGTGAGGAAGTACGTGGCGCCGGCGTTGCGGGCGCCGACGAGCTTCATCTCGATTCCGCCGATCGGGCCGACCTTGCCCTTCTCGTCGATGGTTCCGGTGCCGGCGATGAACCTGCCGTCGGTGAGGCTCTCCGGGTTCAGCTTGTCGACGATGCCGAGCGCGAACATCAGTCCCGCGCTGGGGCCGCCGACGTCGGCGAGCTTGATGTCGACCGTGAACGGGAAGACGTGGTCGGTGCCCGCCTGGATGCCGACGATCGCCCGGTCGCCCTCCGGGGACTTCACGGTCGTGATGCCGACCTTCTCGGTGACGGTGGGCTCCTTGCCGGCCTTCTCGGCCGCGGTCGCCTCCTTGGTGGGGACGATCGTGAACTCGACCTTCTCGCCCGGCTTGTGCGTGGTGACCTGCTTGGCGACGTCGCCGGGCTCCTTGACCGGGACGCCGTCCACCGCCTTGATCACGTCCCCGGCGTGCAGCTCGCCCTGGGCGGGGCTGTCCTTGACGACGGAGGCCACGACGACGCGGCTGGTCACCGGGATGCCCAGCTCACCGAGGGCGGCGACCTTGGCGCTCTCCTGGGACTGGCTGAACTCCTCGGCGTTCTCCTGGGTCGACTGTTCCTCGGTCTTGCCGTCCGGGTAGAGCGTCTCCTTGGGGACGACCACGTTGTCGTGCGCCAGCCAGCCGTAGACCGCCTCGACCACGTTCATCCGGTAGTCCGCGCTGGTGACGCGGACGGTCGTCATGTTGAGGTGACCGTCGGTGGGGTACGTCTTGCGCCCGGAGATCTGCAGCACGGGTTCGCCGGCCGCGTCCCCGAGGGTGTTGACCGTCGGGCCGGGGCTCATCTCCGCGTACGGGACCGGGACCAGGACGCCCACACAGAGCAGGGTGATCAGGACCAGGGTGGAGGCGAGCATCGTCGCGGTGCGGCGTGGCATGGAACGACAGTACGGGACCGGTCTGTGAGTGCACCCGTGGGGCGGGTCCGTACGAGGCGGCCGGCGGGGGCCTCAGCCGGAGACGTGGCTACTGCGTACGGCGGACGTGGACGCGGCCGGGGCAATCTCGCGAGCGGCACCGTCGATGCCGGCGTGGGTCCGCTCCATGGCGTCCCTGAACCGTGCGTAGCCGGCGAGCTCGGCCACGTCTCCGGTGGTCTTGTTCCTCTGGGTCCAGCTTCCCCATATCGCCGCACCAACCACCGCGAAAAGCGGAATCAGCAACCACGCGAGCGCTGCCATCCCGACCTCCCATCCCCATGAGCGACCGCAACCGACCGGAACCGGTCGATCAGCAGAGTAACGATCTGCAGCAACAACGCTGCTGCCAGGGGCCTGGTTACGCAAATCGGGGCGTTCGACTACGACACGTCGGCGCGGCGCCTTGCCACCCGCCGGTTCGGGACCTAGTGACGCCCGGTCACGGAGCGCCCCCTCCTAGCAGGCGCCGACCCACTCCTCCGTACCGTCGGAGAAGCGCTGGTGCTTCCAGATCGGGACCTCGTGCTTGAGGTCGTCGATCAGCTTGCGGCTGGCCTCGAAGGCCTCGCCGCGGTGGGGGCAGGAGACCGCGACGACGACCGCGAGATCGCCGACCTGGAGATCGCCCACACGGTGAACGGCGGCCAGGGCGCGCACCGGGTAGTCGGCGACGACCTTCTCGGCGACCTTGCGCAGCTCGTCCAGGGCCGAGGGGTGGCAGCTGTACCCCAGCTCGTCGACGTCGGCGCCGCCGTCGTGGTTGCGCACCGTGCCCACGAAGAGCGTCGTGCCGCCTGCCGCGTCGTCGCCGACGGCCTGGAAGACCTCGTCGAGCGAGAGCGGGGTGTCACGGATCGCCAACAGCTTGATCGGGTCCGCCGCTGTCTGCTCACCGGGGTGGTCGAGGGTGCGTGCCATGCAGCCCATGGTGCCGTACCGCACGGACATCGCGGAATAGCGTTTTCGACCGGTGGACCCGACCCTCCGTAGGAGGGTCCTACAGCCCCGGTGGCTCCGCGCCGTCTCGGGGCCCGGGCCGAGCCCGGCCGCACACCGTGCCGGCCCCATGTCGAGCCGGCTACATACCGCGCCGCTTGCGCATCTGGCGCACCAGTGCCGCCGTGCCGAGCAGCGCCACCGTCGCGCCGGCCGCTCCCGCCGCCGTGGCGTCCTTGCGGCCGAGCCTGCGGCCCACGACGGTGTGCCGGCCCTCGACCTCCTCCAGAAGCGCGGCGAGCACCTCCTCGTTGGTCCACTTCGGCCGCCAGCCCGCGTCGTGCAGCCGTCCGACGCTGACCACCCAGGGATGCATCGTGTAGGCGAGGTCCCCGGCCGGGGAGGGCGTGAGCCCGATCCGGTGCAGCCGGGCCGCCGCGCCGAGGGCCACGGCGGACGGCAGCTCCATGCGGCGGATCCCGGACAGCTCCTCGACCTCCTCCTGCTCCAGCCAGCCCTCGCAGCCGACCGCGAACTCGCCCTCGACCTTCTCCAGGGCCGCGTACTCCAGGGCGCTGACCAGGTCCTCGACGTGGCAGAACTGCCAGGTGGGGCGGGAGCCGGCCACGACGAGCAGGCGGGGCGACTCGAAGTACCGGGTCAGGGCCGTGTCCGTACCGCCCACCAGGACCGCGGGTCGGACGACGGTGACGTGCAGACCGGGGTGGGCGCGCGGCGCGCGGCGGCCCAGCCGCTCGATCTCCAGCATGTCGCCGACGCCGGTGGCCTCGGCGGTCGCCCGCAGCTCGGCGTCCTCGGAGAGCGGGATGTCGTTGTCGGGCAGCGCGCCGTAGACCATCGCGGAGGTGCAGAGCACCACGCGGTGCACGCCCGCGGCCGCGGCGGCCGTCAGGACGGTCTGCGCGCCGCGCACGTTGTAGGCCGTTCGGGCGGCGGCGTCCGACTCGAGGTCGAGGTCGACGGCCAGGTGCACGACCACGTCGGCGCCGCGCAGCTTCTCCGCGATGGCCGGATCGCGGACGTCGAGGATGTGCCACTGCGCCTCGGACACCTCGCCCCGGCGCTCGTCGATGGCGATGACCTGCTTGATCTCCTCGGACGCGGCGAGGCGTCGGGTCAGCAGGTCGCCGACGCCTGAGGCGGCACCGGTGACCGCGACGACGGGGCCGCGCCCGGCGGACCGGGCTGAGGTGTTTCGCGCTGCGCGAACCTGAGGATCTGGGGAACTCACCGGGCGTCTCCAGCGGTTGTCTTCAGTACGTACCCGAATGACGCGTACGTACCAGGTGGCGTCCATCCTGCCGCAGGCCACGGCCCGGCGGAGCACCGAGCCCAGATCCGGCCCGGATGTCTACGCTGGTGGTGTGGAGTCGGGCATCGAGCCGCGCCAGGAAAGCCGCCGTCGGCAGGAAGCCGGCGGCCCTACGAGCCGAGGAAACCTGTGAGTGACACCCCATTCGGATTCGGCCCTTCGCCTGAGGAGCCGGAGAACGGCGACGAGGGCAAGAAGAAGGACCCCGCCGGAGGTGGCCAGGGGTCCGGTGACCAGGGCGGCGGCAACCCGTTCGGTGCCAATCCGTTCGGCTTCGGCGGTCTGCCGGGGATGGGCGGGCCCGGTGGCGCGGACAATCCCTTCGCCGCGATGTTCGGCTCCCTGAACCCCAACGACCTGGGCGCCGCCTTCCAGCAGCTCGGCCAGATGCTCTCGTACGAGGGCGGTCCGGTGAACTGGGACATGGCCAAGCAGATCGCCCGCCAGGTGGTCGCGCAGGGCACGTCCGACGGCACCAAGGACGCCAGCGTGGGTCCGGCGGAGAAGGCCGCGGTCGGGGAGGCCCTGCGCCTGGCCGACCTGTGGCTGGACGGCGTCACCTCCCTGCCCTCGGGAGCGAGCACGGCCGTGGCGTGGAGCCGCGCGGAGTGGGTCGAGGCGACGCTGCCCGCGTGGCAGCAGCTGGTCGACCCGGTCGCGGAGCGGGTCGGCACGGCGATGGGCGATGTGCTGCCCGAGGAGATGCAGGCCATGGCGGGCCCGCTGATCGGCATGATGCGGTCGATGGGCGGCGCCATGTTCGGCCAGCAGATCGGCCAGGCCGTCGGCGCGCTCGCGGGTGAGGTCGTGGGGTCGACGGACGTCGGTCTGCCGCTGGGCCCGGCCGGCAAGGCGGCCCTGCTGCCGCTGAACATCGAGACCTTCGGCAAGGACCTCGGCGTCCCCAAGGACGAGGTGCGGCTCTACCTGGCCCTGCGGGAGGCCGCCCACCAGCGGCTCTTCGCCCATGTGCCGTGGCTGCGCTCGCACCTGTTCGGCGCCGTCGAGGGGTACGCGCGCGGGATCAAGGTCGACACCTCGAAGCTGGAGGAGGCCGTCGGTCAGCTCGACCCGACGCACCCGGAGCAGCTGCAGGAGGCGCTCCAGCAGGGCATGTTCCAGCCCGAGGACACGCCGGAGCAGAAGGCCGCGCTGGCCCGTCTGGAGACGGCGCTCGCGCTGGTCGAGGGCTGGGTGGACGCGGTGGTCCACGAGGCCGCGAAGTCCCGGCTGACCTCGGCGGACGCGCTGCGCGAGACGCTGCGCCGGCGCCGGGCGAGCGGCGGTCCCGCCGAGCAGACCTTCGCCACGCTGATCGGTCTCGAGCTGCGTCCGCGCCGGCTGCGGGACGCCTCGCGGCTGTGGGCCTCGCTCACGGACGCGCGCGGTGTGGACGGCCGCGACCACCTGTGGGAGCACCCGGACATGCTGCCGACGGCGTCCGACCTGGACGACCCGGACGGCTTCGTCCACCGCGAGCAGCTGGACTTCTCGGAGATCGACAAGATGCTCGGCGAGGCGGCCGGCGGCTCGAAGCCGGACGCCGACCGCGGTGACGACGAGGGCGACGGCGAGAAGTGAGCCTGCACGACGACGCGGTCCTCGTACTGAAGACGTACGAAGGCCAGGACGAGCTGCGCGGGATCTATCTGGACCATCTCGCCGCGCACGAGGACGGGATGTGGAAGGCCTGCGAGGCCGGGCATCTGACGGCCAGCGCGCTGGTGGTGGACCCGGAGCGCGGGCGGGTGCTGCTGACGCTGCACAAGAAGCTGGGCATGTGGTTGCAGATGGGCGGCCACTGCGAGCCCGGTGACACGACGCTGGCCGAGGCGGCGCTGCGGGAGGCGACGGAGGAGTCCGGGATCCCCGGCCTGATGCTGCTGCCGGGCGGCCCGGTGCGGCTCGACCGGCATCCGATCCCGGCCCCGTGCCACTGGCACCTGGACGTGCAGTACGCGGCGCTGGCTCCGACCGGCGCCGTGGAGGCGATCAGCGAGGAGTCGCTGGACCTGCGCTGGTACGCGTACGACGAGGTGGCGGCGGTGGCCGACGCCTCGGTGGCGCGTCTGGTGGAGGGCGTACGGGAGCGGCTGTAGGCGGCCGGTTCGATCATGCGTAAGGGGCGGTCTCCAGGGAGACCGCCCCTTACGCATGCCGTGCGACGCATGCCGTGCGACGCATGCCGCGTGGCACCCGGCGCCTGGCGCCGGGCGTCGGGCGCCGGGCGTCCGCTCAGTTCCAGGCGTTGTTCTGGTTCTGGGCGTGCGAGCCGTGCTGACCGGCGCCGAACTGGGCGGCGAGGCCCTGTCCGATGGCGGCGTTCTGCGGCGGCATGACCTCGCTGGGCTGGACCAGGACGAAGCCCTGGCCGAGGAAGCTCAGCTCCCAGCCCTCGCCCGTGCTGCCGCGCCGCCGGCGCACGCTGGAGTTCGTCGTCTGCGCCTGCATCTGCACCCGCAGCCCGGTGGACCAGGCGACGATCGCGTCCGCGTCGACGTTGACATACTTGTCCGGCGTGACGTGCATCATCAGCGGCTGACCCGAGGTCATCAGGGCGACCTTGCCCCGGCCGGAGATGTTGAGCTGGTACTTGCCGGAGCCGGAGACGCCGTACTGGCTGTCCACGGCGATGACCTCGGTGTGCAGGGTCGAGTCGAGCGCCAGGACGTAGGCGCTGTCGACGGTCATGCCCTCCTGCTCGACCTCCACGACGTGGATGTACTGCGCGAGGTTGGCGAAGTAGACCGTGCCCTGGCCGGAGCAGCGCATGAGGTCGAGGCCCTCACCGGTGCGTGCCTGGGCACGGCGCTGGCTGGACGTCTGGTACTCGCCGTCGAAGTCGACGAGCCCCTGGTAGGCGACCATGGCGCCCTTGCGGGCGAGGATGTCGTCCGACCCCGTGAGGGAGATCCGCAGCAGCTGCGGGTTCTGGATGACGTACCGTTCCTGGCTCTGCTGCTCGGCGTAGTTGAAAAGCGGGCTCTGCATGGTGTGTTCTCGCTCCCCCTCAGCCCCGGACCCGCAGGCGGTCGGTGCTGTCCTCGCTCGGCTGTACGACGACGATGCCCTGGCCGGAGAAGGCCATCTGGTACGCCTCGCCGCTGCCCCGCCCGATCAGGGAGGAGGCCTTGAAGCTGCGCTTGCCCTTGACCTTGAGCGCCGGCGACCAGGCCACGAGCGCGTCCGGGTCGACGTACGTCTCGTCCTCGCCGCGGCCGCAGTCGACGACGATCGGCGTGCCGCGCGAGGTCAGGGCGACCCAGCCGGTGCCCGAGATCTCGACGTTGAACAGGCCCTGTCCGGCGAACTTGGCGAGGCCCTTGACCCGCTCCACGCCCCACTGGAGGTGGGCGTCGAAGGCGAGGAGGTTGGTGCCGTTGACGGAGATCGAGTCGTTCTGGAGGTTGATCACGACCACGTCGGCGCCGTAGTCGGCGAGGTAGAGCAGTCCGTCGCCGGAGCACTTCATGATGGGCGTGCCCTCACCGGTCGCCCACTGCTGCGCGACCTGGCGGGCGGCGGGCGGGTTGGGCTCGTAGGTGATGAAGCCCTCGTAGGAGACCATCGAGCCGGTGCGCGCGTAGAGGTCCTGGCCGGAGGCCATGGCGACCTTGAGCATCGCGCGGCCGTGGTTCTCCATCCGGGCCGTCATCGGGGTCGGGGCGAAGCCCGCGAGTTGCTGGTTCATTCTTCGGGCTCCCTCAGACCTCGTACGGCTGGACGACGATGAAGTTGCCGGGGGCGCCCCGGAACTGGAGGTTGACGGTCTCTCCGCTGTGGCCCGGGTACGCGTTGCGGCGCAGCCTGACCTGGCTGGAGAGGATCACCTGGGACGCGGACGACCAGGCGACGACCGCGTTGCAGTCGGCGAAGGTGGTCGGCGTGACGGGCAGCACGACCGGGACGCCGTGCGTCTTGACGACGACGGTGCCGGTGCCCTGGAACTGCATCGTGAACAGGGCGCCGCCGGGGATGCCGTGACCCTCGATCCTCCGTACCTCGTACTGGAGGGACTCGTCGAAGGCGAGCACGTTCTCCGCGGAGACGCAGATGCCGTCGCCCTGGAGCTCGATCGGGTGCAGGTGCGCGCCTTCCTCGGCGAGGAAGACCTGGCCGCGACCGGAGCAGCGCATCAGCTGCATCTCCTGGCCGGTGGCGTTGCCCACGATCCGGCCGGTGAACCCGGCGCCCTTGTGACTGAAGTCGACCTTGCCCTGGTACATCACCATGCTGCCCTGACGGGCGAGGACGGGGTTGCCGCCCATCTGCAGGTCGACCCGCATGAGCTGCTGGTTCTGCGGGGTCCAACGGGAGCCGGTCGGCGTCTCCTTGTACGGCTGGAGCGCCGCGGCGAGCCCCGCGCCGGTGGCCGGTACGCCCTGGGGGACGCCCTGCGGGGCGCCGCCCGGCTGGCCGGGGTACTGCCCCGGGACCTGGCCGTACTGGAGCTGCTGCGGCTGCCCGTACTGCGGCTGCTGCGGCTGGCCGTACGGCGACTGGCCGGGGGGCTGGCCCGGAACCTGCCCGAACTGCGGGGCCTGCGGCGGCTGGCCGTACGGCGAGGGCGCCGGGGCGGGCGCGGGCGGCGCCATCGGGGCAGCCATGGTGGGCGCCGCGTGCATCGGCTGGACCGGTGCCTGCGGGGCCGGGGCCGGCGCGGGGGCGGCCGGCGGGGCGCCGAACTGTGGGGCGGGCTGGGGCGCCTGGGGTGCGGCGGGCGCGCCGAACGCGGGCGGCGCCGCGGCCTGCGGCGGCGGGGCGAAGCCGGGGGCGGCCTGCGGGGGCTGCGCGGCGGGCTGCTCCTCGGCGACCTCGCCGCCGAAGTTCTTCAGCAGCGCGTCGAGGCCGCCGTCGAAGCCCTGGCCGATGGCGGCGAACCGCCAGACGTCCTTGAGGTAGAAGTCGCCCAGCATGACCGCGCGCTCGGTGGTGAACTCCGCGCCCGTGAACGGATAGCGGACGACCTCTTCGCCGCCCGCGACGATCCGGATGTAGCCGGGGCCGATCTGCGACATCTGGCCCGCGCCGTCGATGGTCGCGGTGAACGACAGCTTGTGGATGTTGGCCGGGACGCGGTCCAGGGTGACCCGGAAGGACTCGGTGTCGCCCGACTGCGCGCCGAGCAGCTGGATGGACTCCTCCGGCGACTTCGGCTGGTTGAAGAAGATGAAGTACCGGTCGTCGGAGAGCTGCTCGTTCGCGTCGAGGCCGAAGCAGCTGATGTCGAAGGTCAATCCGGGCGCGTTGATCTGCACACCCACGTACAGATCGGTCCCCGGTGTCAGGTCACTGATCTTGGCCTTGTGGCCGCGTTGGAATTCCCTGGCCATGCGTAACGACCGTCCCCCATCCCGAAAGGTGAATCCGTCGCGTCAGGCTAACGGCTGTGTGCGACATTGAGCCAAGCCGGTACGAATTCGGTACAGGATCGGGCCAGGTGTCGCTACTCTCCGCGTGCGGCCGGGAGGTGGGGCAGCCGCTCCGCGGCGACGACCCCTTCGAGGTAGCCCCGGGCCCGCTCGGTGCGCGGGTAGGCCTCCAGGAGGCGCCAGAACCGGGGCCCGTGGCCGGGGACCAGGAGATGCGCCAGCTCGTGGGCGAGGACGTAGTCGACCACGTACTCGGGCATTCCCTGGAGCCGGTGGGAGAGGCGGATGCTGCCCTCGGAGGGGGTGCAGGAGCCCCAGCGGGTGTTCTGGTTGGTCACCCAGCGGACGGACGTCGGCCGTGCCCGGCCGCCGAAGTACTGGTCCGACAAGCGCTCCGCGCGCTCGGTGAGTTCGCTGTCGCCGAGGACCCGCTTGCTCTCCTGGGCGGCGAGTTTGTCCAGCATGACCGTCACCCAGCGTTGCTCCTCGGCCTCGGACATCCGGGCCGGGATGAGCACGATGGTCCGGTCGCCCTCGCGGTAGGCGGAGACGGTTCGCCTCCGCCGGGAGCTTCTGCGGACCTCGACCGCACTCGTCCCCGAACCGCGGGGCGGCTTCCTTGTCACGCTGCGCTGTGGGTCGGCGGGCACGGCCCCGACGTTACCCGCTGTCAGCGGGGGAAGTCCTGCCTCCGGGACGGTTCGGCGGCGATCCGGTCACACCGTGCACCATTTGAATGATTAATACCCCGCCCCTGTGGACAACTTTTCCCGTCCGCTTCGCCGTCCGGGCAATCTGACGAACGAGCGAGATCGAGGGAGATCGAGCGAATGTGTCGATGATCAAGATCACGGGGGGCCGGAAATGCATCCGATGCTGAAACCCGCGCTGCGCCGAGCCTGGCGCGATCTGCGAAGCGTGCAGTTCGGGGCCACGTCCGCGCACGCGGTGGTGGTGGGACCGCTCGACACGACCACCGGCAGTCTGCTCGGCCTGCTCGACGGCACCCGCGGCATCGAGCTGCTGCGGGCGGAGGCCGGAGCCCTCGGGCTGCGGGACGGGCTGCTGGAGGAGCTGCTCGGCCGGCTCGCCCGCGCCGGGCTGCTCGCGGACGCCGCGGCGGGCAGGCCCGGCAGGGCGCCTTCCGCGGCGGCCCCGGACGACGCGCTCGATCCTCTCCGCGCGGACCTCGCCTCACTCTCCGTGGCCCACCCCGAGCCGGACGGGGCGTTACGGCGCGTGGCCGCGCGGCGGGCTGCCCGGGTTCAGGTCCGGGGCGCGGGGCGGGTCGGCGCCATGATCGCCGCGCTACTGTCGGCCTCGGGCGTGGGCAGGGTGGACGTGCTGGACTCCGGATCGGTGGCGCCCTGGGAGGTGGCGCCGGGCGGGCTGCCGGCGGAGGCGGTGGGCGAACGCCGGGCGGCGGCGGCACACCGGCTCGTGGCACGGTCGGCGCCCGGCGGTCGCCCGCCCCGGGCACCGCGACGGGCGACGGGTGAACTCGGCCGGGATCCCGGGCTCTCCCTCGTCCTGGTGACACCGCGGGACGGCCTCGCCGCCTACCTCCCCGACCCGATCCCGGCGGAGGGCTGGATCGCGACCGGCACACCTCATCTGTACGCCGGGGTGGTGGAGGCCACCGGCGTCGTCGGACCGCTGGTGCTGCCTGGCGGGACGGCCTGCGCGCGGTGTGCGCAGGAGGAGCGGACGGACCGCGAGCCGGTCTGGCCCCGCATGCTGGCGCAGTGGCGCTCGGGTCCGGCCACGGAGGTGCCGCCCTGCGACCTGGGTCTCGCGGCGACGGTCGCCGGGCTGGCCGTGAGCCACGCGTTGGCCTTCCTGGACGGCGAGCTGCCGTCGAGCACGGGAGCCCGCTGGGAGGTGTCGCTCCCGCTGCTTGAGTGGCGCGTGGAGCGGATGAGACCGCACCCGGCGTGTCCGTGCGGTGCCGGACGCCGCGGAGAGGGGGAGCATGCCTCGGGGGTCGGAACCCCGCAGGACACAATGGCGGGGTAACGGTCGTGTGCGGCACGGCAGTCTGGGAATTGGAGGGGCTCATGTCTGATCTTCCCCGGAAGGCGGTCACCCGGACCGCCAGGTTGGCCGCGTTGCCCCTCGGCTTCGCCGGACGTGCCACCTGGGGCCTGGGCAAGCGGATCGGCGGCAAGTCCGCCGAGATCGTCGCCAGAGAACTGCAACAGCGCACGGCCGATCAGCTGTTCAAGGTGCTCGGGGAGCTCAAGGGCGGGGCGATGAAGTTCGGGCAGGCGCTGTCCGTCTTCGAGTCGGCCCTCCCCGAGGAGGTCGCCGGTCCCTACCGGGCGGCGCTGACCAAGCTCCAGGACGCGGCTCCCCCGATGCCGACCCGCACGGTCCACGCGGTCCTGGAGGAGCGACTCGGCGAGGAGTGGCGCGAGCTGTTCCTGGAGTTCGAGGACAAGCCCGCGGCGGCCGCCTCCATCGGCCAGGTGCACCGCGCGGTGTGGCACGACGGCCGTGAGGTCGCGGTGAAGGTGCAGTACCCGGGCGCGGGCGAGGCGCTACTCTCGGACCTGACGCAGCTCAGCCGGTTCGCCCGGTTGCTGGGCCCGCTCATCCCCGGCATGGACATCAAGCCCCTGATCACGGAGATGCGCGACCGGGTCTCCGAGGAGCTGGACTACGCCCTGGAGGCGCACGCCCAGCAGGAGCACGCGGAGGTGTTCGCGGACGATCCCGATGTCGTGGTGCCACGGGTGGTGCACCAGAGCGATCAGGTGCTCGTGACGGAGTGGATCGACGGGATCCCCCTGTCGGAGGTGATCGCGGAGGGGACGCGGGAGCAGCGGGACCGGGCCGGTCAGCTTCTCGCCCGCTTCCTCTTCTCCGGGCCGGCCCGCACCGGTCTGCTGCACGCCGATCCGCATCCGGGCAACTTCCGACTGCTGCCGGGCAGCGGCGAGGCGGAGGAGGACGGTCCGGAGAGCTGGCGGCTCGGGGTGCTCGACTTCGGGACGGTGGACCGGCTGCCGGGCGGGCTGCCGGAGACGATCGGCACCTGTCTGCGGCTGACCCTGGAGGGCGACGCCGAGACGGTCTACGAGCTGCTGCGCGAGGACGGCTTCGTCAAGGAGTCCGTCGACCTCGCCCCGGACGCGGTCCTGGAGTATCTGCAGCCGATCATCGAGCCGGCCGAGGTCGCGTCGTTCGGCTTCACGCGCGGCTGGATGCGGAACCAGGCCGCCCGGATCGCCGACCCCCGCTCCCCCGCGCACCAGCTGGGCCGGCAGCTCAACCTGCCGCCGTCGTATCTGCTGATACACCGTGTGACCTTGAGCACGATCGGGGTGCTCTGTCAGCTCAACGCCACGGTGCGGCTGCGCGACGAGCTGGAGGAGTGGCTGCCGGGGTTCGTCGAAGCCGAGGACCAGGGCGAGGGCGAGGAAGAGCGCGAGAGGGCAGCGGGCGACGGCGCCGACGAGGCCGACGACAGGGACCGCGCCGTGGAGTGAGGCCGAGGGGGCGCTCGGACCGTCACCACCAGGCGGAGTCGAGCCGGCCCTCGATGGAGCGGATGTTCTCGCGGGCGCAGCGGTCACAGATGTACTGGCGGCTGCCGTTCTCCACCGAGCAGGTCCAGGTCACCGGGAGCGTCTCGGCGGTCGTGCCGCAGCGGACGCAGACGAGGGGCTCCTCGGGATGCCGGGCGTCGTTCACCCTCCGACGATAGTCCGACGCGGGCCGGGTCGCGCCGCAACGCACCGTGGGGGCCGGTCCGTTCGGACCGGCCCCCACGGGGTTCTGTCAGCTCATGGCCTTACGGCCGGGTGTCTGACAGGTCAGTGCATGACGGCCATGGCCAGCGCACGACGGGCGCGCAGGGACACGCGCTCGGCGCGCCGCTGCATGCGCCGAGCGGCGACCAGGCGAAGGGCCTGGCGTTCCGCGTCGGCTTCCCGTCGGCGGTCGTGCATATGCGCACGAGCCAGGGCTTCTGGGATGAGTTGCATCTCTCGGGTCCTGTTCTGACGCGAGGCGTTCGCGCCGGTGATGGTGGTGTCTGTGGTCGCGGAGCCGGAGGGCTCGCTGGTGGAGGAGGTCATCGGGGCCAGCTTCTGGGGATCGTGCGTGAGGGGTCGGTCGATGGTTCCGGTGACGTTCATGCCGCGACCGGGTTCTTGCGCGGACGGCCACGCGGCCGCTTGCGGGCGACGACCACGCCCTGGACGAACAGCTCTCCGCCCCAGACGCCCCACGGCTCACGCCGCTCCTGCGCACCCGCGAGGCAGGCCTCCATCAGCGGGCAGGTGCGGCAGAGGGCCTTGGCGTACTCGACGTCGGCCGGGGACTCGGCGAAGAAGACCTCCGGGTCGTACGAGCGGCAGGGGACGGGTACGCCGAGGTTCTCGATGGCGTCGTCGAGCGCGGTGAGCGCGGTGAGGGGGGTCAAGGTGGAGTCCTCCGTGAGGCCGGGCGGCGGGATCGTTTCGGAAGGCGGTACGGACGGGGCGTGCGCTTCGAGTTGCACGGTTTTTGTTCCTCGTCTGGTCGTTCCGGCCTGGTGGGCCGGGGTTTCGGCTGGTACCGGGTGGTGCTGGTTCCGAGGCCCCTTCGCTCCGTCGTCCCCGTTCGGGGACAAACAGAAGGGCCGCGGATCCCGGGTGGGGTTCCGCGGCCCTGAAGGCGCCGGCCTGATCAGATCAGGCTGGATCACTCCAGGGTTCGAGCCCACGGAAGGCCCACATCATGTGGTGGTGCTGCGTCTGCTTCGTCTGGTTTCCGGCACCGGTCGCCGCGAAGGCATAGGCCTTGGCCTTGCCAGCCGCTACTCCTGCTTCCAGTGCCTCGGTCGGTCGCTCGTCGCGCTCCATGGCGGGAATGCCCGCCAGGTCGGCCGCCGGTCGCAGGGAAGCGACGGGGGCCAGACCGGCGCCGGACAGACCGGTGCCAGGAAGAGCACTGCCAAGGAGCGCAGAGCGGGAGAGGCCGAGCGAGCAGGTGGAGACGACCGAGCGATCGGTCATTTTGTCGGTGCTGACGAAGCTGACGGTGGTGCTGTTGATGTTGCTGATCACTGGAATCGCCTCCTCTCGGCGTCTCGGAGGGCTCGGTGTGAGCCGGACCCTCATGTTCACTTGGACAAGTACAGCACGAAAGCAGGGCTTCGAAGAAGCCGCTGTTTCCGTGGTTAAGAACCTATGGGGCTTGACGGGGCGGGCGCAAACTATTTTTCCGACGAGTTTTCCTCAGCTCTCCTCGTCGTCCTCTCCACCCGTCCCACCTGGGGCTTCGCCCGCGCAGAGGGCGAGAACGTCGGCGCCGAAGCGGCCCAGCTTGCGCGCGCCGACGCCGGAGATTCCGACGAGCTCGCCGTCGGTCGTGGGCACCCGCTCGGCGATGGCCATCAGCGTCTTGTCGGTGAAGACGCAGTACGCCGGCTGACCGAGCAGGCCGGCCTGCTCGGCGCGCCAGTCGCGGAGCCGTTCGTAGAGCGCCTCGTCCATGTCGGAGGGGCAGTCCTCGCAGCGCATCAGCTTCATCTCACCGGCCTCGGTGAGCGTCGCGCCGCAGACGCGGCAGCGGACCGGCCCCCGCTGCCTGCGCCGCGCGCCGCCCTCCGCCGCGCCGCCGAGCCCGCGCTCGACCGAGCCACCGGCCAGGGCGCCGCCGCCCGCGCCGAGGCCTCCGGAGCCGGGGCGCAGCCCCTTGAGGAAGCGGGTGGGGCGGCGGGAGGCGCGGCCGCCGGGCGCACGGGAGAGCGCCCAGGAGAGCGAGAGGTGGAGCCGGGCGCGGGTGACGCCGACGTACAGCAGGCGCCGCTCCTCCTCGACCTGCTCGTCGGTCTTGGCGTAGGTGATCGGCATCATGCCCTCGGTGAGGCCGACCAGGAAGACGGCGTCCCACTCCAGACCCTTCGCGGCGTGCAGGGAGGCCAGGGTCACGCCCTGCACGGTCGGGGCGTGCTGGGCGGCGGCCCGCTCGTCCAGCTCGGCGACCAGGTCGGAGAGGGTGGCGCCGGACCTGGCGCGGGCGAAGTCCTCGGCGAGCCGGACCAGCGCGGCCAGCGACTCCCAGCGGTCGCGGACGGCACCGGAGCCGGCGGGCGGCTCGGCGGTCCATCCCTTGGTGGAGAGCACGGCGCGGACCTGGGCGGGCAGGTCCTCGACGTCGTCGAGCAGGGAGTCGTTCCCGCCGGCGCGGGCGGCGCCGCGCAGGGCGATGCCGGCCTCCCGTACCTCCTGGCGCTCGAAGAAGCGCTCGGCGCCGCGCAGCTGGTAGGGCACGCCGGCGTCGGCGAGCGCCTGTTCGTAGACCTCGGACTGGGCGTTGATCCGGTAGAGCACGGCGATCTCGCCGGCCGGGACACCGGCGGCGATCAGGTCGCGGATGCGGCGGGCGGTGCCCTCGGCCTCTGCGGGTTCGTCGCCGTACTCCGTGTAGGCGGGCTCGGGGCCCGGGTCGCGCTGGGAGATCAGCTCGAGGCGGTGCTCGGCGGCCCGGCCGCGGGCCTGGCTGAGGAGCCCGTTGGCGAGGTGCACGACCTGGGGGGTGGAGCGGTAGTCACGGACCAGCTTGACGACCGTGGCGCCGGGGTGCCGGGCGCGGAAGTTCAGCAGGTGGTCGGGGGTGGCGCCGGTGAAGGAGTAGATCGTCTGGCTGGCGTCACCGACGACACAGAGGCTGTCGCGGTCGCCGAGCCACAGGTCGAGGAGGCGCTGCTGGAGCGGGGAGACGTCCTGGTACTCGTCGACCACGAAGTGGTGGTACTGGCGGCGGATCTGGTCGGCGATGTCGTGCCGGTCCTGGAGGATGGCGACCGTGAGCAGCAGCACGTCCTCGAAGTCGATCACCGCGCGCTCGCGCTTCAGCTGCTCGTACATCCCGTAGATCTGGCCGATCTCGGCCGGGTCGCGCGGGGCCTCGCGGACGGACTTGGCGACGACGGCGGGATAGTCGGCGGGGACGGTCTGGGTGACCTTGGCCCACTCGATCTCGCTGGTGACGTCCCGCAGCTCGTTCCGGTCGAGCCGGACGCGGCAGCGCGCGGCGGCCTCGGCGACGAGCTGGACCTTGCGCTCCAGGAGCCGGGGAAGATCTCCACCGACGGCTTTCGGCCAGAAGTACTGGAGCTGGCGGAGGGCCGCGGAGTGGAACGTGCGGGCCTGGACGCCGCCCGCGCCGAGCTGCCGGAGCCGGCCGCGCATCTCGCCGGCGGCCCGGTTGGTGAACGTGACGGCCAGCACACCGCCGGGCTGCAGGATGCCCGCCCGCACGCCATAGGCGATGCGGTGCGTGATCGCCCGGGTCTTGCCCGTGCCGGCTCCTGCCAGCACGCACACCGGACCGTGCAGGGCCAGGGCGACCTCGCGCTGCTCGGGGTCGAGCCCGTCGAGCACCGCGTCGGCCGACTCGGGGACCTGCGGGAAGAGAGTGGAGTGCGTTGCTGCTGTCACTCCGCCATGCTGCCAGGTCCGTGGGGGTCGGTGCGGCGCGTTGTCCACAGGCCCGGGGCACTGGTCGTACGAATGCGGGAATGGCGGCGGCGGCCGTTACGTTCTTCTCCTCGGCACCCACCCCGCGAACAGAGGAGCGCCAGGCATGCAGGGCACTGTGACGATGTACAGCACCACGTGGTGCGGCTACTGCCGTCGGCTGAAGAGCCAGATGGACCGCGAGGGCATCGCGTACACGGAGATCAACATCGAGCAGGACCCCGAGTCGGCCGCCTTCGTGGAGAAGGCCAACGGGGGCAACCAGACCGTGCCGACCGTCCTCTTCGCCGACGGCTCGACGCTGACGAACCCGTCGCTCGCGCAGGTCAAGCAGAAGGTCGGCGTCTGAGCGTCCGGGCCTCTCGGCGCCCCAGCCCGCCTGGCTGAAAACAGCCCCCGTCCGGTGACCCCGGACGGGGGCTGTTCGCTGTCTTCGAGAACCCCAGCTTCTCGGGACCTCCCGGGAAGGCGTCAGACGACGTCGCCGGGCTTCGGGAGCGGCTTGCCGTACCAGAGCTCGATCAGCCGGGAGGCGATCGAGATGCCGTACGGGGGCAGCACCTCGCCCGACTCGAAGCCGGCGGCCAGCTCCTCGCGGGAGAACCAGCGGGCCTCGTGGATCTCCTCGCCGTCCACGTTTATCTCCGAGGAGGTGGCGTGCGCGAAGAAGCCCAGCATCAGGCTGGACGGGAAGGGCCAGGGCTGGCTGGCGACGTACTCGACCTCGCCGACGGTGACACCGGCCTCCTCGAAGACCTCCCGCGCCACCGACTGCTCGATGGACTCACCGGGCTCGACGAAGCCCGCGAGGGTCGAGAAGCGCCCCTCCGGCCAGTGCACCTGGCGGCCGAGGAGGGCGCGGTCCTGGTCGTCCGTGACCAGCATGATCACGGCGGGGTCGGTCCGCGGGTAGTGCTCGGCGCCGCAGGCCTGGCAGCGACGGATGTGTCCGGCGGCCGCGATGACCGTGCGCTCGCCGCAGCGGGAGCAGAAGCGGTGCAGCCGCTGCCAGTTCTCCAGCGCGACGGCGTGCACCATGAGGCCGGCGTCGCGCGGCGAGAGCAGCAGGCCCGCCTCGCGCAGCCCGGCCGGGCGGGCGGACTGGTCCATGCGGCCGGGCAGGGAGTCCTTCTGGAGGGCGAAGTACGAGACGCCGTCGGCGTCGGTGCCCAGGAAGTAGCGGTGCGTCTCGGTGACCGGGGCCTCGAAGGCCGGGGTCATGACGAGCTCGGTCCGTCCGTCGGGGGTGTCGTCGATCAGCACCTGGCCGCCCGACACCACGAAGACCCGGGTCGTCGGGTGGCTCCAGGCCGCCGCGAGCCAGGCCTCGTCGAGACGGTGGTGAGCCGCGCGGTCGAGGCCGCTCGGGGCGGTGAGCGAGATCGGCCGGTCCGCGAACTGGCTGTTCAAGGTGGACACAGGTACTTCCAACTCCCCCGGATCGTTGTGTGGGTTCATCGCGCGGCGGTGTGGAGGGCGGCGGGCAGGTCCCCCCACAGGTGGGCGGTGGTCTCGACGCCCTTCAGGAGGAGATCGAGCTCGATCTTCTCGTTGGGGGCGTGCCAGCCGTCGGACGGCACCGAGATGCCGAGGAACAGCACCGGCGCGCCCAGGACGTCCTGGAGGTCGGCGGCGGGGCCCGAGCCGCCCTCACGGGTGTAGCGGACCTTCGCGCCGTCGAAGGCCCGGCTCATCGCGCCCGCGACCGCCGTGAGGGCCGGGTGGTCGAGCGGGGTGAGGCAGGGCCGGGTCGGGGCGCCGAAGACGATCTCGTACCGGATGCCGGCGGGGACACGGGCGGCGAGCCAGTCGCGTACGGCCCGTTCGATCTTGTCCGGGTCCTGCCCCGCGACCAGCCGGAAGGAGAGCTTCAGCTGGGCGGAGGCGGGGACGATCGTCTTGCCGCCGGGGCCCTGGTAGCCGCCGCCGATGCCGTTGACCTCGGCGGTGGGGCGCGCCCAGACGCGCTCCAGGGTGGAGTAGCCCGCCTCGCCGAGGGTGCCGTGCGACCTGGCGGTGGTCAGCCAGGCCGCCTCGTCGAAGGGCAGCTCGGCGACGAGGGCCCGCTCGGTGTCGGAGAGCTCGGTGACCCCGTCGTAGAAGCCGGGGATGGCGACCCGCTCGTGCTCGTCGTGCAGGGCGGCGACCAGGCGGCCGGCGACGGTGACCGGGTTCGGCACGGCGCCGCCGAAGGAACCGGAGTGGATGTCCTGGTCGGGGCCGTACAGCTCGATCTCGCAGTCCGCGACGCCGCGCATGCCGGTGCAGACCGTCGGGGTGTCCTCGGACCACATGCCCGTGTCGGAGACGATCACCGCGTCGGCGGCGAGCCGGTCCGCGTGCGCCTCGACGAGCTCCCGGAAGTGCGGCGAGCCGGACTCCTCCTCGCCCTCGACCAGCAGCTTGAGGTTGACGGCGGGGGCGGTGCGGCCGGTCGCGGCGAGATGGGCGCGGACGCCGAGGGTGTGGAAGAACACCTGCCCTTTGTCGTCGGCCGCCCCGCGCGCGTACATCCGGCCGTCGGTGACGTGCGGCTCGAACGGGTCGGTGTGCCAGCCGTCCTCGCGGGCGGCGGGCTGGACGTCGTGGTGCCCGTAGACGAGGACGGTGGGGGCGTCCGGGTCGCCCGAGGGCCACTCGGCGAAGACGGCGGGCGCACCGGCCGTCTCCCAGACCTCGGCCGTCGTGAACCCCGTCTCCGACAGCTTCTGCGCCAGCCACCGCGCACTGCGCCGTACGTCCTCGGCGTGCGCGGGCTGCGCCGACACCGAGGGGATACGCAGCCAGGCGACGAGGTCGTCGAGGAAGGCGGCACGGTGCTGCTCGATGTACGCACGCACTGCCTGGGTTCCTACGGTCTGGACGACGCTGTCCGGGGTCTCGCTCATGCTCCTGAGCCTATCCGGCGCCCGGAGTGCCCCCGCCCAGCAGGATCCCCTCCAGCTCCGTGCGGCCCGGGAGCGACCTGGGCCGTACGACCTCACCCGTACGGACGTAGACGAAGGCGGCGGCCACGTCGTCGGGGTCGAGGCCGTGCTGCTCGGCCCAGGCCAGGCGGTAGATCGCCAGCTGGAGGGGGTCCGCGGTGCGGAGGTGGCTGGTCTTCCAGTCGACGATCTCGTACGCGCCGGTGCCCGGGTCGCGATAGACGGCGTCGATCCTGCCCCGGATCACCCGGCCCGCGAGGGAGAGATGGACGGGGGCCTCGACGCGGTACGGGGAGCGGTGGGCGTACGGGGTGAGGGCGAAGGCGTCCTTGAGGGCGTCGAGGTCCCGCTCGTCCGCGATCTCCGGTTCGCCGGCGAACTCCTCGCCGCCGGGGAGTTCGTCCGGGCCGAGCATGGGGAGCGGCAGCTCCTCGAACTGCGACTCCACCCACGCGTGGAACCGCGTCCCGCGCCGGGCCGCGGGCTGCGGGGGCCGGGGCATGGGCCGGGCGAGGTCCTGGGCGAAGCCCTCGGGATCGGCGGCGAGACGGAGGACCTGGGAGGCGGAGAGGTAGGCGGGCAGGAGGACGTCTCGGGTGGTGGCGCGGGCGCGGCGGAGTTCGGTGGTGAGGGAGGTGAGGTCGCGGTCCCAGGAGGCGAGGGTCTTCCGGTCCTCGGGGGTGAGCGTCGCTTCCGGTGTCCGGGGCGCGGGAATCCCTTCGGACGGACGCTCGCCGGCGGGGTGCGCGTGGTCGGCGGGGTGCGCGTGGTCCGAGGGGTGCTCGTCGCCGACGGGGTGCGCGTGGTCCGAGGGGTGCTCGTCGCCGACGGGGTGCGCGTGGTCCGAGGGGTGCTCGTCGCCGACGGGGTGCGCGTGGTCCGAGAGGTGCGCGTTGCCGAGGCGGGGCGCGGCGCTCGCGGTGTGCCGGCCCTCCGCCGGGGCTTGGTGGCCCGCCGGGTGCACGTCGTCCGCCCGAGGGTGAGCGCCCGGCGGGGGTTGAGCGCCCGCCGGGAGTTCGTCGTCCGACGGAGGTTCGTCGTCCCACGGGGGCTCTTCGTCCCAGAGGGGGTCCTCGTCGGGCCAGAGGTCGTCGGGGGCCTGGGGTGCGGGCTCGTGCGCGGGCAGCACGTCCGTGGCGTGGTGCCCGCGCGTTCCGCCCTGCGGACCGAGGGACCGCAGGGCTGCTTCGACGGCCGCCGCCGCCCTGCGGCGCCGTACGAACGACTCGGGGTCGAGGGGCAGCGGCCATGACGTGTGCGGGCGGTTCTCGTCGAGGGTCGGATTCTCCGTGTGGGCTTCCGGTGCGTCCGCCCAGACCTCGATCTCGCCGAAACCCGCCGCGCAGTGGTCGTACAGGGCGTGGAGGAAGGCCGAGGGGCCGCGCGGCTTCTTCTGGGACGGGCCCCACCAGTGGGCGGAGGCCAGGAGGAGGGAGCGGGGGCGGGTGAAGGTCACGTAGCCGAGGCGGAGCTCCTCGGTGTTCTGGTGCTCGCGCATCGCCTCCTTGAAGCCCTTCAGGGAGGCCGCGTCCCAGCTGTCGATGGCCGGCAGCGTCGCCGCGTCGCCGCGCAGGGCGTGCGGCAGGACCTGCGGCTGGGAGATCCACGACTCGCGGGACCTGGCGCTCGGGAACTGGGAGGTCACCAGGCCGGGCACCGCCACGACGTCCCACTCCAGGCCCTTGGACTTGTGCGCGGTGAGGACCTTGACCGTGTTCTCGCCGCCCGGGAGGGCGTTGTCGAGGCCCTTCTCGTACTGCGCGGCGGTGCGCAGGAATCCGAGGAAGGCGAGGAGGGTCGCCTCTCCGTCGAGGGAGGCGAACCCGGCCGCTATGTCGAGGAAGTTCGACAGGGTCTCGCGGCGGCGGGCGGCGAGCGCGTGCGGGGAGGCGGAGAGTTCGACCTCCAGGCCCGTGGTGGCGAGCACCCGGTGGAGGACGTCCATGAGGGGGTCGGCGAGCGAGGAGCGCAGCGCGCGCAGCTCGACGGCGAGGCGCGCGAAGCGGACGCGGGCCTCCGCCGAGAACGGCAGCCCGTCGTCCTCGCCACCGGAGTCCAGGAAGGTGTCGAGCGCGTCGGCGAGCGAGACGACCTCGGCCGGGTCGACTCCCTCGACCGCCGCCGCGAGCCGCTCGTCGGCGTCGGCGCCGTCGTCCCCGGCGCGCTCGCGGTGGACGAGCAGCCGGGCGCGGCGGCCCAGGAGCGCGAGGTCGCGGGGGCCGATGCGCCAGCGGGGCCCGGTCAGGAGGCGGACCAGGGAGGCGTTGGCGCCCGGGTCCTGGAGGACCTCGCAGACGGCGACCAGGTCGGCGATCTCGGGGAGGTGGAGCAGTCCGGAGAGGCCGACGACCTCGACCGGCACGTCCCGGGCGACGAGCGCGGCCTGGATGGCGGGGAAGTCGGTGGCCGTCCGGCACAGGACCGCGATCTCACCGGGCTCCCTGCCCGTGCGCACGAGGTGGGCGAGGGAGTCGGCGAGCCAGTCGATCTCCTCGGCGTGGGTGGGCAGCAGGGCGATCCGTACCGAGCCGTCGCGCTCCGCGCCGGGCGCCGGGCGCAGCGCCTCCACGCCCGCGTGCATGGCGCGCAGCGGCGTGGCGAGCCCGTTGGCGAGGTCGAGGAGCCGGCCGCCGCTGCGCCGGTTCTCGGAGAGCGCGTGGCGGGTGGCGGGGGTGCCGTCCTCGTACGGGAAGTGGGCGGGGAAGTCGTCCAGGTTGGCGACTGAGGCACCGCGCCAGCCGTAGATCGCCTGGCAGGGGTCGCCGACGGCGGTCACGGCATGGCCCGTGCCCCCGCCGAAGAGGCCGGAGAGCAGCAGCCGTTGGGCGACGGACGTGTCCTGGTACTCGTCCAGGAGCACCACCCGGAACTCGTCGCGCAGGATCGCCCCGACCTCCGCGCGCGTGGTGGCGAGCTCGGCGGAGAGGGCGATCTGGTCGCCGAAGTCGAGCAGGTCGCGGGAGCGTTTGGCGGCGCGGTAGCGGACGACGAGGTCGAGCAGTTCGCGGCGGGCGCCGGCCGCCTCGGGGACCTTGCGGAGGTCGGCGTTGGTGAGCTTGGCGCGGGAGAGCGTGTCGAGGAGCTCGGAGTCGTACGCCCGCAGCTCCTCGGGGCGTACGAGGTGTTCGGCGAGCTCGGCGTCGAGGGCGAGCAGATCGCTGACGAGGGTCGGGAAGGACTTGGTGAGCGCGGGGTACGGTCCGGGCGCCTCGCGCAGCACGCGCGCGGCGAGCTGGTAGCGGGTGGCGTCGGCGAGGAGGCGGGAGGTGGGCTCCAGGCCGATGCGCAGGCCGTGGTCGGTCAGGAGCTGGCCGGCGAAGGCGTGGTACGTGGAGATGCGGGGCTCGCCCGGCGCGTAGTACGGGTCGGCGGGCACCGCCGTCGCCGGCGCGTAGTACGGGTCGGCGGGCACCGCCGTCGCCGAGGGGCGGTGGGCGGGCGACGGGTGGTACGGCTCGATGGGGTCCGGGTCGGTCACCCCGGCCCGGACGAGGGCGGTGCGGACGCGTTCGGCGAGCTCGCCGGCGGCCTTGTTGGTGAAGGTCAGGCCGAGGACCTGCTCGGGCGCGACCTGGCCCGTGCCGACCAGCCACACCACCCGGGCGGCCATCACCGTCGTCTTGCCGGAACCGGCTCCGGCCACGATGACCTGCGGGGCGGGCGGCGCGATGATGCAGGCCGTCTGCTCCGGGGTGAACGGGATGCCGAGGAGCTCCTTGAGCTGCTCGGGGTCGGTGATGCGTGCGGTCACCTCAGAGAGGCTAACCGCGACCACTGACAGCACCGAACGCGCGCGACGCCCTCAGGCCTGGGTTTCCGGGCCCGGCTTGCCGTCAGGCCTGGGTGCCGGGGGCCGCCCAGCTCGCCCTCAGGCCTGGGTGCCCGGCTCTGGGGCTTGCCCTCAGGCCTGGGTGCCGGGGCAGCTTGCCCTCAGGCCTGGGTGCCGGGGTCCAGCTTGGTCAGGTCGACCGTCTCGTCCGCGGGCGGAACGACGACCCTGACCGGCTTGTCGAAGTCGGAGAGCTCGACGGTGCCCGGTTCCTCACCGCCCGCCCTGACCATCCGGAGGATGTGGGGCGGGCCCTCCCGCGCGACGGAGACGGTGGTCGTCTCACCACCGGGCCTCTGCTTCACGAGGGTCGCGACGGGCGTCCCGTCGACCTCGGCGTCCGGCCCCCGGGTCAGCCCCTGGCGGTCGACCTCGTCGTCGCCCAGGTCCGCGAGGAGCGCGTCGAGGTCGCAGACGCCGCTCGGATCGCTGCTGCCCGCCTGGCCGGGCGTGATCTTCAGCCAGCGCCCCTCGACGAGTTCGATCGTGGCGTCGATCTGGGACGGAGGCACGCCCTGGGAGGTCATGGAAGCGCGCCAGAACTCCGCGTCACCCTTCAGGTACGTGATCCGGTCGGCCTGGCGCAGCTCGCCGGTGCCACCGTCGACCTTCATGAGCCCGGTGCAGTTGTCCCGGTCGTCGAGTGCGAGGTCGAGGTCGAGTGCCTGCCCCTCGGACATGACCCGGCCGGTCATGCGCAGGGAGGTCGCGGCCTGGGTGGCGTCGACGGCCCGGTCGGCGATCGCGGCGGGGGTGAGGTTCCGGAAGGGGTCGGGGGTGGGGGCGGCGGCGGCTACCGCTGCCGGAATGGCCGGGGTGCCTGGGGTGGCGGCCTGCGCCCAGGCGGCCGGGGCGGCGAGACCGACGGTCGCGATCGTCGCCGCCGCGCAGAGGGCCGTCGCCGTTGCTCGGGGCTTGCGGTGGGTGGAAGACGGCGCCATGGCGAGCCTCCTCGCGGATTCCCCGTTCACCCACCAGGGTGAACCTGGGGGCGGGTGCCCGCGACTCAGCGCGGGGGCCCGGAGCGCGGGGGGGGCGGGGCCGGGGCGCGTACGGAGACGGGCCGGGAGCGCGTACGGGCCGGGAGCGCGCACGGGGACGGGCCGGGGGCGCGTACGGGGCGGGTCGGGGGGCGCGCACGGGGCGGGCCGGGGGCGCGCACGGAGACGGGCCGGGAGCGCGTACGGAGACGGGCCGGGAGCGCGCACGGGGACGGGCCGGGGGGCGCGTACGGGGACGGGCCGGGGGCGGGAGCAGGGAGCGTCACTCCACGATGTGGCGGCCCTCGGGCTGTGCGCTGCACGCGGACCGGAAGGTGCAGTGGGTGCAGTGCTGGCCGGTGCTGGGCGTGAAGCGCTCGTCGAGGACCCGGCCGGCGGCGGTGGCGAGCAGGTCGCCGACCCACTCCCCGGCGAGGGGTTCCTGTGCCTGCACCTTCGGGAGCGCGTCCCCGCCCTCCTTCTTGGGGGCCGGCTGGCGCAGCTGGACGAGCTCGGCGCCGCCGGGGTCGGGGCGGCGGCCGTCGAAGACGTCGTCCAGGGCTCCTTCGCGTACCGCGAGCTGGTAGACGGCGAGCTGGGGGTGGTGGGCGACCTCGTCCTTGGTGGGCGCGGACTTGCCGGTCTTGAAGTCGACGACGTACGCGCGGCCGTGCTCGTCGGTCTCGACGCGGTCCATGGAGCCCCTGATCCGGACCTCGTACGCGCCCGCTTCGAGGGTCACGTCGAAACCGTGCTCCGTGGCGGCGGCGGTGCGGCCGCCCCGGTCCATGACGTGCCAGCTCAGGAAGCGTTCGAGCGCCACGCGCGCGTGCTCCTTCTCCTGGGCGGACTTCCAGGGTGCGTCGAAGGCGAGCGCGTCCCAGACCGAGTCGAGGCGGGCCATGAGGACGTCGAGGTCGGCCGGGGTACGGCCGGAGGCGACCTCGTCGGCGAGGACGTGGACGACGTTGCCGAAGCCCTGGGCGGCGGTGGCGGGGGCGGCGGCCTTGACCTCGCGGCCCAGGAACCACTGGAGGGCGCAGGTGTTGGCGAGCTGGTCGAGGGCCGAGCCGGAGAGGGCGACGGGGTGGTCGCGGTCGCGAAGCGGCACCTGGCTGCGGGTGGGCTCGAACAGGCCCCACCAGCGGTCCGGATGGGCGGCCGGGACGAGGGGCTGGCCCTCGTCGTCGGTGAGCGCCGCGAGGTGGGCGAGGCGCTGGGCGGCCGCGTCGCGCAGGGCGTCGGAGGCGGCCGGGTCGACGGTCGTCGCGCGCAGTTCGGCGACGAGCGCGGCGACGGCGAGGGGGCGGCGGGGGCGGCCGGTGACGTCCTTGGGTTCGGGGCCGAGTTCGGTGAGGAAGCGGGAGGGCTGGTCGCCGTCGTCGGCGGGGGTCTTGACCGCGGTGACGACGAGCCGGTCGCGGGCGCGGGTGGCGGCGACGTAGAAGAGGCGGCGCTCCTCGGCGAGGAGGGCGCCGGGGCTGAGGGGTTCGGCGAGGCCGTCGCGGCCGATGCGGTCGGCTTCGAGGAGGGAGCCGCGACGGCGCAGGTCGGGCCAGAGGCCCTCCTGGACGCCGGCCACGACGACGAGGCTCCATTCGAGGCCCTTGGCGCGGTGGGCGGTCATGAGGCGGACGGCGTCGGGGCGGGTCTGGCGCTTGGAGAGGGTGTCGGCGGCGATGTCCTGGGCGTCGAGCTCCTCCAGGAAGTTCAGGGCGCCGCGGCCGCCGACGCGGTCCTCGGCGCGGGCGGCGGTCTCGAAGAGCGCGCACACGGCGTCGAGGTCGCGGTCGGCGTTGCGCCCGGCGGGACCGCCCCGGAGCGCGGCGCGCTCCAGGCGTCCGGGCCAGGGGGTGCCGTTCCAGAGCAGCCAGAGCGCCTCTTCGGCGGTGCCACCGGCGGCGAGCCGGTGACGCGCCTGCCGGAGCAGCTCCCCGAGCCGCCTGGCTCCCCGGGCGTACGACTGGTCGTGCGCGACGAGCCGCTCGGGCTCGGCCAGCGCGCGGGCGAGCAGGACGTCGGAGGGCGCCGGCACCTTGTTCCCGCCGGCCCGCTCCTCGTCCCGCAACGCCCGCCCGAGCCGCCGCAGATCGGCCGGATCCATGCCGCCGAGCGGCGAGGCGAGCAGCGAGAGCGCGGTCTCGGTATCGAGCCACCCGGCCGCCTCCCCGCGGGTGTCGTCGGCGCGGGGCGCGTCGGGAACGGGCTGGCCGGAAAGGGTCTCGTCGGGATCGGGCGCGTGGGCGGGAGCCGCGTCGGGGACCGGCGCGCCGGCGGCGGGAGCGTCGGCGGCGGGAGCGTCGGCGGCGGGAGCGTCGGCGGCGGGAGCGTCGGCGGCGGGAGCGTCGGCGGCGGGAGCCGCGTCGGGGACCGGCGCGCCGGCGGGGGTCACGTCGGGGACGGGCGCGTCGGCGGGGGTCACGTCGGGGACGGGCGCGTCGGCGGGAGCCGCGTCGGGGGCGAGCGCGTCGGCGGGAGCCGCGTCGGGGACCGGCGCGCCGGCGGCGGTCACGTCGGGGACGGGCGCGTCAGCGGAGGCCATGACGCCGCCAGGCACCCCGCCCTCAGGTACCCCGCCCCCCGGCACCCCGCCCCCAGGCTCATCCGTGGGGCCCGGCACCGTCTGGCCCGCTGCCGGCTGGCCCGGCACCGTCTGGCCCCCTGCCGGCTGGCCCCCTGCCAGCCGCCCCGCTGCCGCTCGCAGGGCCAGGAGGAGCGGGGCCACCGCGGGTTCGTGGCGGAGGGGGGTGTCGGCGGTGTCGGTCTCCAGGGGGACGCCTGCCGACGTGAGGGCGCGGCGGAGGGCCGGGACCGTGGAGGTCGCGCGGACCAGGACCGCCATGTCGCGCCAGGGGACGCCGTCCTCCAGGTGCGCGCGGCGCAGAAGGTCGGCGATGTTGTCGGACTCCGTGGACGCCGTCGGGTACGTGAAGACGTCCACCCGGCCGCCACCCCGCACCGCCGCCAGATCCCGGTGCGCCCGGGCCTTGTCGGCGGGCAGGCGCGGCAGCGGCATGCGGCGGGTCAGCTCCCGGGTCGCCGCGAGCAGCTCCGCCCCCGAGCGGCGCGACCGCGTCAGGACCCGGACCTCCGCCGGACGCCCGTCGGGGCCCGCGAAGGTGTCCGGGAAGTCGAGGATGCCGTTGACGTCCGCGCCCCGGAAGGCGTAGATCGACTGGTCCGGGTCGCCGAAGGCGACCACCGTGCGCCCGCCGCCCGCCAGCGCCCGCAGCAGCCGCACCTGTGCCGGGTCGGTGTCCTGGTACTCGTCCACGAAGACCGCGTCGTAGTCCGGCAGCGTCACCCGCTCCGCCAGCAGCACCGCCCGGTGCACCAGCTCCGTGTAGTCGAGGACCCCCTGGAGGTCCAGGACGTCCAGGTACTCCGCGAGGAAGCCGGCCGCCGCCTTCCAGTCCGGCCTCCCCACCCGCTGCGCGAACTCCGCGAGCGCCCGCGGCCCCAGCCCCAGCTCCCGCGAGCGCGCCAGGACCGCCCGTACCTCGTTGGCGAAGCCCCGCGTCGTCAGGCAGGCCCGCAGGTCGTCGGGCCACCGCACCCGCGCGAGCCCCGACTTCGCCAGGTCGATCTGGCCGGCCAGCAGCTCCCGTACGGCGAGGTCCTGCTCCGGTCCCGACAGCAGCCGCAGCGGCTCCGCGAACAGTTCCGCGTCCTGGTGGGCGCGGATCAGGGCGTAGCAGTACGAGTGGAAGGTCGTCGCCTGCGGCGGGCGTGACCCGCCCACCCGTCGCCCACGGCCGTCACCGGCGAGCGCTGCCCGCTCGCCGCCGCCCAGACGCGCCGCCATCCGGTCGCGCAGCTCCACCGCCGCCTTGCGGCTGAAGGTGAGGACGAGGATCCGCTCGGGGTCCGTGCCCTTCTCGATCCGGGCGGCGACCGCCTCCACCAGCGTCGTCGTCTTTCCGGTGCCCGGTCCGGCGAGGACGAGCAGCGGTCCGCCCGCGTGGTCAACCACTTCCCGCTGCGTTGCGTCAAGGACAGGGGGATCCACCCGCTCCGGGGCGGTACGCACCAGTCGGTACGCGCCCGTGGTCCGCCCCTGGTACGGCGTACGCCGGGTGGTGGAGGAGGAACTCACGTGGATCGACCGGTCCTGAGCGAAGTGGTGGAGAGGTGGAGAGGTGTACGGGGCGAACGACGACGTTACGGGATGCGGAGGGCACCCGTGCCGTACTCCGTACGGGCTTCCCTCCCGTCATCGAGGGGTCCGGCCCGTACGGCCATGGGCAAAGCTGTCACGTGTGAGTTCCCGCACGCCCCGCACGCCCGCGCCCGCCCGCGCCCCCCGGCCGCTCGTCCGCGTCCGCGTCCGCGTGCACGTCGTCCGGTCCGGTCCCGCCCTCCCCGCCGTCCCACCGCGCCCGTCGCATGTCGAGCTTCGGCAGGTGCCCCTCGGTCGAGGCCGCGCGCCCCGTCTCCCGCAGCGGGGTGCCCTCGTCCCGGTAGTGGCCGAGCGCGCGCAACTCGTGGCCCGGCAGGAACGCGCCGTCCGCGCGCACCACACGCCACCACGGCACCGCCCCGCCGTACAGGGCCATCACCCGGCCGACCTGACGCGGGCCGCCCTCACCGAGCCATTCGGCCACGTCTCCGTACGTCATCACACGGCCCGGTGGGATCAGCTCCGCGACCTCCAGGACCCGTTCCGCGTACTCCGGAAGCTCCTCCACGCTCATCCGCCCCATCCTGCCTCACCCCACCGACAACGCCCTGTTGCCTCCGTCGGGCCCCGCTTCATGCCACCATCGTCCGGGCGGTGACTGGTGATACGAGATCAAGAGCGACAAGACGAACAAGAAGAACAAGAATTCGGACAGGACGACACACACTCTTCACGCGCGGTACGTACGACACAGGCAGAGACGGACATGGTGATGGGGCACGACGCTCAGCCTCCTGAGGAGGAGGCGCGCCCCGGCACGCCCTCACCCGGCACGCCCGCCCCCGGCGCCCCTGACCCCGGCACGCCCGCCCCCGGCGCCCCTGACCCCGGCACGCCGGCCACCGGCACGCCCGCCCCCGGCGCGCGGGGTCGCGGTCACGCCCACGGGCCCTCCCCCGAGCTCGTCCCCGACTCCGTCCCCGAGGGCGAGCCGAGCGAGCGCGTCTCGCAGGACGAGCCGCTGCTCGCCGCCCGGGTGCACCGGCCCTCCGACCTGATGCGGCTGCTCATCGGCGTCCTCGTCATCGCCCTGGTCATCGCCATCGCCGCGTTCGCCCACGGCACCACCTCCGGCCTGGAGGAGGACATCAACAAGGGGGCCGGTGGCGCCCCGGACGTCTTCGTCAAGATCGCCGGGCTCGTCTCCAGCATCGCCGTCCTCCTCGTGCCCGTCGCCTTCGCCATCGAACGGCTGATCAAGCGCGACGGTCTCCGGATCGCCGACGGCGTCCTCGCCGCCGTGCTCGCCCACGGCATCACCCTCGCCACCGACCTCTGGGTCGCCAAAGCGGCGCCCGGCACCATCCAGGACGCGCTGACCCAGCCCGCGACCGGGGGCGGTCTGACCGACCCGGTGCACAACTACCTCGCGCCGGTCATCGCGTACATGACGGCCGTCGGCATGGCTCGCCGACCCCGCTGGCGGGTGAGCCTGTGGGCGGTGCTGCTGCTCGACGCGTTCACCATGCTGGTCGCCGGGTACACCACCGCGTTCTCGATCATCCTGACCGTGCTGATCGGCTGGACCGTCGCGTACGGAACGCTCTACGCCGTCGGCTCCCCCAACGTCCGCCCCACCGGCCAGACCCTCCTCGCCGGTCTGCGCCGGGTCGGATTCAAGCCGGTCACGGCGCTGCGCGCCGAGGGCGCGGGCGTGCCGGACTCCGCCGACAGCGCGGACCGGGGCCGCAGGTACATCGTCACGCTGGAGGAGGGGCCGCCGCTCGACGTCACCGTCGTGGACCGCGAGCAGCAGGCCCACGGCTTCTTCTACCGCGCGTGGCGTCGGCTGACCCTGCGGGCGATCACCACCCGCCGCTCGATCGTGTCGCTGCGCCAAGCTCTGGAGCAGGAGGCGCTGCTCGCGTACGCCGCCATCGCCGCCGGGGCCAACGCGCCCAAGCTGATCGCCACCTCGGAGCTCGGCCCGGACGCCGTCATGCTCGTCTACGAGCACCTGGGCGGCCGCACCCTCGACTCGCTCGACGACGCGGACATCACCGACGATCTGGTGCGCAGCGCCTGGCGCCAGGTGCGGGCGCTCCAGTCCCGCCGGATCGCGCACCGCAGGCTCACCGGCGACGCGATTCTGGTGGATCGTTCCGGCAAGGTGATCCTCACCGATCTGCGGGGCGGTGAGATCGCCGCGGGCGACCTGGTCCTGCGGATGGACATCGCCCAGCTGCTCACCACGCTCGGTCTGCGGGTGGGCGCCGAGCGCGCGGTGGCCGGTGCCGTCGACGTGCTCGGCCCGGACGCCATCGCCGACTGTCTGCCGCTCCTCCAGCCGATCGCGCTGAGCCGCTCCACGCGCGCGACGCTCAGACGGCTGGCCCGGGAGCGCTCGAAGCGGGAGCGCGAGGCCGTGCTCCAGGCCTCGGAGGAGGCGAAGCAGGCCCGGGTGGCGGCCGCCGCCGCCGAGCCGCCGGCCGCCACCACCGCCGAGGTGAAGGCCGAACGCAAGTCCGACCGGAAGCTGGAGAAGGCGGAGAAGCAGGCCGAGAAGCGGGCCATCGACGAGGCGCTCGACGACGCCCGCGAGGAGGATCTGCTGGCGCAGATCCGCGGCCAGGTGCTGCTGATCCGGCCGCAGGCGCCGGTCGAACCGGTCCGCCTGGAGCGGATCAAGCCGCGCACCCTCATCAGTCTCATCGCCGGCGCCGTCGCCGCGTACTTCCTGCTCTCCCAGATCGCCCGGACACCGCTGTCGACGATCAGCTCGGCCGACTGGCGCTGGGTGGCGGTGGCCGTGCTGTTCTCCGCGCTGAGCTACGTCGCCGCCGCGATGAGCCTGCTCGGCTTCGTACCGGAGCGCGTCGGGTTCTGGCGCACGGTGGTCGCCCAGGTCGCCGGGTCCTTCGTGAAGATCGTCGCCCCGGCGGCGGTCGGCGGTGTCGCCCTGAACACCCGCTTCCTCCAGCGCTCGGGGGTGCGGCCGGGGCTCGCGGTGGCGAGCGTCGGCGCGTCGCAGCTCTTCGGACTCGGCGCGCACATCCTGCTCCTGCTCGCCTTCGGCTATCTGACGGGTACGGAGAAGTCCCAGTCGTTCACCCCGTCCAGGACGGTCATCGCCGGTCTGCTGACGGTCGCGGTCCTGGTCCTCGTCGTCACGGCGATCCCGTTCATGCGGAAGTTCGTCTCGACGCGGCTGCGGTCGCTCTTCGCGGGTGTCGTGCCGCGCATGCTGGACGTCCTCCAGAGGCCGTTGAAGCTGGTCACGGGCATCGGCGGCATGCTGCTCCTGACCGGTCTGTTCGTGCTCTGCCTGGACGCCTCGATCCGCGCGTTCGGGCACGAGAGCCAGGGGCTGAGCTACGCCAGCGTGGCCGTGGTCTTCCTCGCGGGCAACGCCCTCGGATCGGCGGCCCCGACCCCGGGCGGTGTGGGCGCGGTCGAGACCGCGCTGACCCTCGGTCTGGTCGCGGTCGGCCTCCCCATCGAGGTCGCGACGCCGGCGGTGCTGCTGTACCGACTCCTGACGCTGTGGCTGCCGGTGCTGCCGGGGTGGCTCTGCTTCAACTGGCTGACGAAGCGGGGGGCGCTGTAGGGGGAGCGCCTCAGGGGCGCTGTAGGGGGGGAGCGCCTCAGGGGCGCACTGGGGGGGGAAGCGCGCGCCCGTATCGACCCGCCGGCCCAGGCCGAGCAGCCGCTAGTGCCCGTATCGATCCGCCCGTCCAGCCGGTGCAGGCCGAGCAGCCCCCCGGCGCCCGTCCCGACCCGCTCCCCCGGCTGGCCCACTCGCCCGCGCGGGGGGCCGGGGTCCGGCGGACCATGGCCCTATGCCGATCTCCGCCGCGCAGCGCGCCGCCCTGTTCACCGCGACCACCGTGCTGCTCGCCACCGGATGTTCGGACGGCGGTGACAACGACGGGGCGTCGGACCGGCCCACGGATCTCGCCGGGCTCGCGGCGCAGCAGCTGGAGTGGGCGCCCTGCCCGCCGCCGTCCGCCGCCGAGGGCGGCGGGCAGGCGCCTTCGCCGCTGCCCGGCGGCGCCCCCTGGGAGTGCTCCTTCATGGACGCGCCGCTCGACTACGCCAAGCCCGACGGCGAGACCATCGAGCTGGCCCTGATCCGCGCCCGGGCCCGCGACCAGGCCAACCGCATCGGCTCCATGATCTACAACTTCGGCGGCCCCGGCGGCTCCGGCGTCACCGGCCTGCCGTCCTTCGCCCCGGACTACGAGAAGCTCCGCGCCCGCTACGACCTGGTCTCCTTCGACCCCCGGGGCGTCGGCCGCAGCGAGGACGTGCAGTGTCTGTCCGACAAGGAGCTGGACGCCTACTATGCCCTGGACTTCACCCCCGACGACGCCGCCGAGGAACGGACCCTCTCCGACGCGCAGAAGAAGTACGCCGCCGGCTGCGAGAAGAGCTCCGGCACGGTGCTCCCGCACGTCGGCACCGAGAACGCCGCCCGCGACCTGGACCTGATGCGCCAGGTCCTCGGCGACGACAAGCTCCACTACTTCGGCATCTCGTACGGCACGGAACTCGGCGGCGTGTACGCCCACATGTTCCCCAAGAACGTCGGCCGCGCCCTCTTCGACGCGGTCGTCGACCCCAATTCGGGCACCGAGGAAGGCTCTCTCGGCCAGGCCAAGGGCTTCCAGCTCGCCCTGGACAACTTCGCGAAGGACTGCGTGGCGCGCGGCGACGCGTGCACGCTGCCCGGTTCGACGGTAGCCGAGATCGAGTCCTTCATCCTCGACCTGCTCGCCGCGCTCGACAAGAAGCCGATCGCAGGCATCGGGGAACGCAAGCTCACCCAGACGCAGGCCATCAACGGCATCGCGCAGGCCCTGTACTCCAAGGAGTTCTGGCAGTACCTGGAGCAGGGGCTCGACGCGGCGGACGGCGGTGACGGCGGACTGCTCCTCGCCCTCTCCGACTCCATGAACGGCCGTTACCAGAACGGCAGTTACAGCAACATCCAGGCGGCGAACGCGGCCATCAACTGCGTGGACTTCAAGGAGCGTTACACCCTCGGCCAGGCCAAGGAGCGGCTCCCGGAGTTCGTCGAGGTCTCGCCGGTCTTCGGGAACTACATGGGCTGGGCGCTGTCGAGTTGCTCGCAGTGGCCGGTCCCCGGCACCTGGGAGAACCCCGACGTCTCCGCTCCCGGCTCGGCCCCCATCCTCGTGCTCGGCACGACGGGCGACCCGGCGACGCCGTACGAGGGCACGCGCGCGATGGTGGAGGCGCTCGGCAAGGGCGTCGGCGTGGAGCTGACGTACGAGGGCGAGGGCCACGGCGCGTACAACGGCGGCAACGCGTGCGTGCAGACCACGGTCAACGGCTACTTCCTGGACGGGAAGGTGCCGGCCTCCGGAAAGGTCTGCAAGTAGGGCTCTCCGGCACGCAGGAGCAGGCAGGAGCAGGCAGGAACCACCGCCCGCGGCCGGGCCCGGGCTCGCCAGCCGGAGCCCCGACCTGGCTCGCGGGCCCGCCTCTGCCGGGCCCGGCCGCGCCCCACCCGGCGCCTAGGATGGCGTTCCGGTCCGGATCGCGGGGGTTGTCTTGTCCATACGTGTCGTGTCCCAGGGGGTACGGATGGCGGCCCTGGCCGTCACCGGGCTGCTGGTCGCGGGCTGCGCGAGCCCCGCGACGCCCACCGACCCGCCGCGTTCCGGCGGCGCCCGCTCCACGGACGCCAAGGCTCCGGAGCCGCCCGCGCTGCCCGCCTCGCTCACCGGGCAGCGCCCCGAGTGGAAGCGCTGCGACGCCCCCGAGGGCGGCGAGCGCCCCGCCGACGACTGGCGGTGCGCCGGGCTCCGGGTCCCGCTCGACCACGCGAAGCCCGACGGGGAGACCCTCACCATCGCGCTGATCCGCAAGGAGGCCCGCGACAAGGACCGTCGGATCGGCTCCCTGCTCTTCAACTTCGGCGGCCCGGGCGCCTCGGGCGTCGACTACCTGCCCCGCGCCGCCCGCGACTACGCCGACCTGGGCCGCCGCTACGACCTGGTCTCCTTCGACCCGCGCGGGGTCTCCCGCAGCTCCGGTGTCGTCTGCCGCGACGACAAGGAGCTGGCCGCCGCCGAGGCCCGTACGGACGTCACGCCGGACACGGCAGCCGAGGAGGCCGCGTACGTCGCCGACGGGGCCGACTTCGGCGCCGGGTGCGCCCGCCGCTCGGGCACGCTCATCCCGCACACCACCACCGCCAACACCGCCCGCGACCTGGACCTGGTCCGGCACGTCCTCGGCGACGAGAAGCTGCACTACTTCGGCATCTCCTACGGGACCGAGCTCGGCGCCGCCTACGCCCACCTCTTCCCGTCGCGCGTCGGCCGGACCGTCCTCGACGCCGTGGTCGACCCGACGGTCGGCGCCACGGGCCATGCCCGCAACCAGGCGGTCGGCTTCCAGCGGGCCCTGGACAACTACCTGAAGAGCAGGGGCGAGGAACCCGCCCGGGGCAACGACCGGATCGTCCGCCTCCTGGACCGTCTCGACCGGGAGCCGCTGACCGTCGGGGGCCGGAAGCTGACCGACGGCCTGGCGATCACCGGCATCGCGATCACCCTGTACGCCGAGAGCAGCTGGCCCCTGCTGACCGACGCCCTGGCGAAGGCCGAGCGCGGCGACGGCTCCGGCCTGCTGCGCCTCGCGGACGCCTACAACGACCGGGACGAGAACGGTCACTACGGCACCCAGTCCCACTCCCAGCGGGCGATCTCGTGCGCCGACTCCAGCGAACGCCCGACGACCGCTCAGGCGAAGGCCCTGGTGCCGGAGTTCCGGAAGCTGTCGCCGGTCTTCGGCGCCTTCCTGGCCTGGGACACGGCCGGCTGGTGCGCCCGGTGGCCGGTGAAGGGCGAGCACGCCGACCCGGAGGCGAGCGCGCCCGGTGCGGGCCCGATCCTGGTCGTCGGCACGACCGGCGACCCGGCGACCCCGTACGAGGGGGCCGAGCGGATGGCGAAGGAGCTGGGCGCGGGCGTGGGCGTCCTGCTCAGCAACGAGGGCGAGGGGCACGGCGCGTACGGCACGTCGTCCTGCGTCACGCGGACGATCGACCGCTATCTCCTGGACGGCGAGGTCCCGGCGTACGGCACGCGCTGCTCCTGACGCACGGAGAAGGGCCCGGACCTGAGGTGTCAGGTCCGGGCCCTCTCCGTGGGCCTACGCGAAGGTGGAGGCGGGTCTAGTAGACCGGCTTCTCGGGCTCGATCTGGTTGACCCAGCCGATGACGCCGCCGCCGACGTGCACCGCGTCCGCGAAGCCCGCGGACTTCAGCACCGCGAGGACCTCCGCACTGCGGACACCCGTCTTGCAGTGCAGGACGATCCGCTTGTCCTGGGGCAGGTCCTGGAGGGCGGTGCCCATCAGGAACTCGTTCTTCGGGATCAGCCGCGCGCCGGGGATCGAGACGATCTCGTACTCGTTGATCTCACGGACGTCGATGATGTCGATGTTCTCGCCCTCGTCGATCCACTCCTTGAGCTGCTTGGGAGTGATCGTCGAGCCGAGCGCCGCCTCCTGGGCCTCCTCGGACACGACGCCGCAGAAGGCCTCGTAGTCGATGAGCTCCGTGACGGTCGGGTTCGCGCCGCAGACCGCGCAGTCCGGGTCCTTGCGGACCTTCACCTGGCGGTACTGCATCTCCAGAGCGTCGTAGATCATCAGCCGGCCGACCAGCGGGTCGCCGACACCGGCGAGGACCTTGATCGCCTCGGTGACCTGGATGGAGCCGATGGACGCGCAGAGCACGCCCAGGACGCCGCCCTCGGCGCAGGAGGGGACCATGCCCGGCGGCGGGGGCTCCGGGTAGAGGCAGCGGTAGCACGGGCCGTACTCGGACCAGAAGACGGAGGCCTGGCCGTCGAAGCGGTAGATCGAACCCCAGACGTACGGCTTGTTCAGGAGCACGCACGCGTCGTTGACGAGGTAGCGCGTCGCGAAGTTGTCCGTGCCGTCGACGATCAGGTCGTACTGGCTGAAGATGTCCATCACGTTCTCGGCCTCGAGCCGCTCTTCGTGGAGGATCACGTTCACGTACGGGTTGATGCCGAGGACCGAGTCCTTCGCGGACTCCGCCTTGGAGCGGCCGATGTCCGCCTGGCTGTGGATGATCTGGCGCTGCAGGTTCGACTCGTCGACCTCGTCGAACTCCACGATGCCGAGCGTGCCCACACCGGCCGCGGCCAGGTACATCAGGGCCGGCGAACCGAGGCCACCGGCGCCCACACAGAGCACCTTGGCGTTCTTCAGCCGCTTCTGCCCGTCCATCCCCACATCCGGGATGATCAGGTGGCGGGAGTACCTGCGGACCTCGTCTACGGTGAGCTCGGCAGCCGGCTCGACCAGGGGTGGCAGCGACACGGGGGCTCCGTTGGTCGGTATGTCAGTACGGTTGTTCTCCCCGTAACACTGCCACGGCCCTTCTCATTCCGAGACACCAGGTCCAAGGCGCGAGACGATTTCGTCCCAGTAGCCGGGCAGTGTCTGGAATGCGTTGATCCTCCCGTTGTGGTCCGGTCGGCCGGTCCGGTCGGTGAAGAAGATCGTCCCCGCGCCCTGCCAGCGGGCGATCCGCATCGCCTCGTCGAGATGGCTGCGCGGCACTCCGTGGACGAGATGGACGAACTTCTCCGGCGGGTACTCGGCGGTCCACTCGGCCACCTGCGACCAGCGGTAGTCGGTCCACG
Organism: Streptomyces sp. NPDC090127; assembly: GCF_044746945.1. Lineage (NCBI taxonomy): Bacteria > Bacillati > Actinomycetota > Actinomycetes > Kitasatosporales > Streptomycetaceae > Streptomyces > Streptomyces sp. NPDC090127. Next base: position 626,926 of record NZ_JBIVDE010000001.1, read on the forward strand.
GCCCGCGGAAGGTGACCAGCTGGTCCGCCGTCTCGGCGTAGCCCGGGTACGGATGCGTCCCGTGGCCGAGGACGAGGTGGGCCTCGCCGTCGAGCACCGCCTCCAGGGTGGCCGCCACGCGCCGCACCTCGGGCAGGTCGACCCGGTCGGTGGGACAGCGGTCCAGGTAGAAGCCGTCGACCTTGTACCAGTCGAGGAAGCGGTGGGCGTCCGAGACGATCTCGCCGAAGTCGCGCGAACCGTGGCGGAGGTCGAGGTGGCCGAGCACCCTCACCCCCGCGTTCTTGAGCCGCCCCGCCGCCTCCAGGCAGTGCGGGTCGGGCCGGTCCCCCGGCCCGTCGGCGACGTCGAGCACGGCCCAGTGCAGCGGCGTGCCCGGGCGGGTCAGTTCGGCCCATTCGACGGGGGCGAGCAGCGGGTGGGCGTAGCCGGGGACGCCGAAGCCCGTCTCCTGCTCCTGGACGGCGCCGGTCGTCGTCGTGGGCGTGGTCAGATGCGACACGCCGCCTCCATCCAGATGTCGGCGAGGGATTCCTCGAGGTTGATCCGGGGCCGCCAGCCGAGCCGGTCGCGCGCGGTGCGCACGTCCGCCTGCTGCCAGCTGCCGCAGCCGTCGGGGTACGGGTAGGGCGACGCCGCCAGCTGTTCGGCGATGGTCTCGGTGCGGGGCGCGCCGATGACCGGCCGCTGGTGCGGGCCGTCGAGCTCGTGCAGGGTCCCGGCGTACCCCGCGACCCTGGCCAGGACGGCGGCGGCGTCCCGGAGCTTGACGGCGCGTCCGGTGCCGATGTTCACGACCCCCTGGGCGGCGGAGAGCGAGGCGGCGTGGACAGCGCGGGCGACATCCCGTACGTCGACGAAGTCGCGCTGCACGCCGAGCCCGCTGAGCTTGAGCTCGCCGTCCCCCGCCTGCATCGCGCGGCGCATGGCCTCGGCGAGCCGGCCGAGCGGGGAGCCCGCCGGGGTGCCGGGGCCGACGGGCGAGAAGACCCGGAGGACGACGGCGTCGAGGCCGGAGCCGAGGACGAGTTCGGTCGCGGCGAGCTTGGAGACCCCGTACGGGCCGCCGGGTCGGGGCACGGCGTCCTCGGCGGTGGAGGAGCCGGGCTGGGAGGGGCCGTACTCGGAGGCGCAGCCGACCTGCACGAGCCGGGCGCCGCAGCCGCTGCGCCGGAGGGCCTCGCAGACGGTGGCGACGGCGACGGTGTTGTGCCGGGTCAGATCGCGGGCGCCGCCGCGGGTGGCGCCCGCGCAGTTGACGACGACTCCGGGGTGGACGGCGTCCAGGAAGCGGGTCAGCGCGCCGGGGCTGCCCCCGGCGAGGTCGAACCGTACGTCGGCGTCGTCGCCCCGCCCGAGGGCGGTGAGGTGCACGGCCGGGTCGGCGAGCAGCCGGTCGGCGACGAAACGTCCGAGGAATCCGTTGGCTCCGAGCAGCAGCACCCTCATCGTGCGGCCCCTTCGTGCCGACCGGCCGTGGCTGGGGATAGGGAGGTCATGTCTCTTTCGTCTCCTTGAAATGGGGTCCTGCGGGGGGGGCGCCCGCGGCGTCGGCTCCGCGGGTGCGCCGGGGTCTCGGGGGCTCGGGGGCGGCTCTAGGGGGTGGCGTGGGCCGAGGCCCGGGAGAGGGTGGCGGTGGCGTGGGCGAGGAGCCCGAGCGCCGCGACGCCGCAGACGAGGGTGGGTACGGCTCCGGGGCCCCAGGTGTCGACCAGGGCGCGGACGGGGGCGGCGAGGGCGTCGCAGCCGGGGACCCGGGCCGCGAGGACGCTCGCGAGGACGAGGGCCTCGCCGGCGCAGGCCGCCGCGAGGCCGCCGGCGGCGGTCTCGGGGAAGCCGTGGACGGCGAGGAGCCGGGCGAGCAGGAGCAGGGCGCCGAGGGCGAGCGCGCCCGCGGCGAAGCCGGTCAGGCTCAGCAGGCCCGCGAGCACGGCGAGATGGAGTGCGACGACGCCGAGGAGCACGGGGCGGGTGGCCGCCGCGAAGTCCTCCAGGCCCCGGCTCGCGGTGAGCCTGCGGCGGGCCCGGAGCGTGAAGAGCCGGGCGCACCAGGCGGCGGGGGCGACGGCGAGCGCGAGGCCGAGGAGGGGGCCGGGGGTGACGGGCCAGGGGCCGTCGGGGCCGCCGGTGAGCGTCGCCTGGAGGAGACCGTCCCCGCCGAGCGCGTACGCGAGGAGCCAGAGGGTCCAGACGCGGGCGGCGGGGACGGTGCGGCCGGCGGCGCGCAGGGGGCCGCGCCGGACGGCGACGGCGAGTGCGGCGGCCAGGCCGAGGGCCCCGGCCACGCCGACGGCGAGGCGCACGGGCCCTTCGGTGAGGGCGAGTCCGGTGACGGCGAGGGCGGCGACGGCGCCGGGCGCCAGGGCGGCCGGCGCCCAGCCTGCCCATCCGGCGCCTGGGTCGGGCACGTGCGCGGGGCGGGTGGTGGCGCTGTTCCCGCGCGGCACGCGCGCGTAGAGCTCTTCGGCGAGCGAGAAGACGTCCCGGTGCCTGAACCGCGCGGCGGTCCGGTCGGTGACTCCGTGCGCTTCGAGCCCGGCCGCGATCTCCAACGGGTCGACGGCCCGCTCGCACAGCTCACGGTGCCGGTGCATGAGCGCCTTGACGGGGTCGGCGGGTCCCCGCCGCCCCCCGCCCACTATGGGCCCCACCTCGGAGGAACCCGCGCCGGCGTCCCGGCCGGGGGCGGGGGCGGGGCGCGCGGGGGCGGGTGCGGTCCGGGCGGCCGGCGCGGGCGCGGCGGCCGTCGGCGCGGGCGCGGGGGCCGGGGTCGGCGCGGGGATCGATGCCGGGGTCGGCGCGGGGATCGATGCCGGGGTCGGCGCGGGGATCGGCGCCGGGGTCGGCGCGGGGATCGATGCCGGGGTCGGCGTCGGCGACAGCAAGGGCACGTCGTCCGGCGCCTCCAGCGTGGGCAGCGCGAGGGTGTCTGCGCTGTCGTCCTCGGCCGCCGACCGCAGGTCGAGGTCGGACGCCGGGACGACCGGCCCGAAGGCCGGCGCAGGAGCGGGCGCGGACGCAGGAGCGGGCGCGGGCGTCGCCTGTGCGGACGGCTGGCCGTCCGTCGTCACCGAGACGGTCACGGCCACCGTCAGGGCCGTCGTCTCCAGGAGCGTCTCCGAGTGGGAGTCCCAGGGCCCGGGGCTCGTCGGGGCGGCGGGGCCGCGCATGGTGCCTCCTTCAGGCATCGTGGTCTCCCGTTCCGGCGGCCGCGCTCACGGGCTGGTCCGCCCAGGTGCCGGGGACATGGGCCTCGGCCGGGTGGGCGAAGGGCACGCCCTCCGCGGCGCTGCGGCGCACCGGGGAGCGGGAGAGGAGTTCGAGGTAGATCCCGCGGAAGGCCGCCAGGTTCTGCTCGACGGTGAAGAGTTCGAGCGCCCGCGCCCGGGCCGCCGCCCCGAGGCGGTACCGGCGCTCGGGGTCGCGCAGCAGGGCCAGGCACGCGTCGGCGAGCGCCCGGGGGTTGCGCGGGGGGACGACGAGCCCGGTGCCGCCGATGACCTCGACGACCGCTCCGACGTCGGTCGAGACCGTCGCCCGCGCGCAGAACATGGCCTCGACCAGACTGATCGGGAAGCCCTCCACGACGCTGGAGAGGACGACGACCGCGCCCGCCGCGTACGCCTCGGCGAGCGTCGGCGCCTCCGGCCCGCCGATCTCCTCGAAGGAGACCGGGTTCTCGCCGACGGCGTGCGCCCCGGACGCCTCGTCGGGGAAGAGCTGGGCGGCGAGCGCCCGGCAGTGCGCGACGTACGCGTCCGCGCCCGGCTCGCGCACCGGCGCGGAGATGATCCTGAGCCGTACGTCGGGCTGTGCCTTGCGGACCTCCGCGAAGGCGTGCAGCAGCGCGATGAGGTCCTTGGCGGGTTCCACCCGGCCGACCCAGACGAGCGTCGCCGGATCCCCGCTCTCCTCGTCCTCGCCGGCCTCGGTGAAGCGCTCGGACGCCATGCCGGGGTAGACCGTGCGCAGCTTGGCCCGGTCGGCTCCGCACTTCTCCTGCCAGCGCCGGGCGTGCGTGTTGCCGGGGGTGAGGAGCGCGGCCTGCCGGTAGACCTCGCCCGCGAGCCGCCCCTGGAAGGCGGCGAGCAGCGCGCGCACGGGGGCCGACCGGGGCGCCTCGCCGATGGCGAGGTAGTGCGCGCGCAGGTGGACGCCGTACTCGGTGACCAGCAGGGGCGTGCCGAAGAAGCGTTTGGCCAGGAGGCCGGGCAGCGCCGCCGATCCGCCGGAGGCCGCGTGGCAGAGGTCGACGGCGCCGAGTCCGTCCTCGCGGTACCAGTCGAGCGACAGCGGGCGCAGGGCGCGCTCCAGCTGGTCGACGACGTCGAGGTAGTCGGGGACGGTCGCGGCGGCCACGCCCCGGCGTGCGCCGGGCGCGCGGCAGGCGGACTCCAGGGTGCGGACGGCGAGTTCGGAGCGCAGGGCGGCGTAGAGGCCGCCGTGCTCGCGGGCGAGTTCGGCGAGGCCGTAGAGCCCGTCGGCGAAGGAGGCGGCGCCGGTCGTGGGGTCCTCGGCGCAGACGCCGGTCACGAGCGCGCCGAAGTGCGCGGCGAACCGCCGCCGTTCGCGCCGTCCGTAGGTGTGACCGTCGTCCTCGGGGGCCCAGAGCGGGGCGGTGCGGACGGAGGTGACCTGCGGGGGCAGGTCGACCCAGCCGGCCTCCTCCTGGCGGGCGCTGCGGCTGAGGGCGTACACGTCGAACTCGTGCGGCGCGAGCCCGCGCACGAGCCGGTCGCACCAGAGCCTGGACTCACCCGTGGCGTACGGGTAGCCACCCTCCGTGAGCATTCCGATCCGCATGAGTACACCCCCGATCTCGCTTGTCTCGTGGTCACCGCGGTCCGGCGACTCGCAGCGGGAAGAACGTAAGCGGATGTGCCGGTGGCGCGACGGGCGGGTGTGCGGCGCGCCCCCCGCAGGGGGGGAATCACCGTAAAATTCCGCCCCCGGGGGGGTCCGGGCCCCGAACGGGCCGGTAATTTAAGCA
>NZ_JBIVDE010000001.1:631925-861164 GCF_044746945.1 Streptomyces sp. NPDC090127
AGCCTCCCCGTTGCGTGGGGTTGGGGTGGGGGGGGCCGGGGTCCCGGGGGGGGGGGCGGGGTTGGGGGGGGGGGGGGGGGGGGGGCGGCCCGCCCCCCCCCCCCCCCCCCCCCACCGGAAGGGGTGAATGCACGTAACTTTCCCGCCCCGGTGGCGTTCCGTCGCGCTACGGGACGGTTCATGTACGCAGCGTCAGGCTGCGGCCACGGCGGGAGGCGCCGAACCGGCGCACGGATAACGAGGGGAGGCGCGCGGACGGGCGTCCGTCAGGCGCGCCGGGCAGGTGCCTCGGCGCGCTCCCCCTCAGGGGTCAACTCCCGGGGTGCACCCAGGGATTGGGGCGGCACTTGATGCCGTCGATGTCCAGCGACTTGGTCTGCTGCTGCATCACGGGAGCGAGCGCGCCGGGGGTGCGACAGGTGACGTGACCGTGCCCGAGCCGGTGGCCGACCTCGTGGTTGATGAGCATCTGACGGTAGGCGACCATCGCCTTGTCCCCGAAGGTGTCCGATCCCTGCGCCCAGCGGAAGGCGTTGATCATCACGCGGGAGGTGGCCGCGGAGTCGCAGGAGACGTTGTCGACGGTGGTGTCGAGGCCGGACTTCGCACACCACGTGCCGGTGGTGCCGGGGCTGGCGAGGGTTACCACGAACTCCGGCTCCCCGCCGGAGATCCGTTCGAAGGTCATGGCGCCTCGACCGGCCCAGCTCCGCGGGTCGTTCAGCGTCTGCTGCACGGCCCGCGCGAAGAGCTTCGAGTCGAGTCCGAGCCCCTTCTCGACGTCGACGCGGTAGCGGATCTTGCGCCCCTTGCCCGGCGCCTTGTCGAGCCCGGCCACGGCCTCGAACTCGCCCGATCCCTTGAGCTCGGGGTCGATCGGGAACTGAAGGGCCAGCAACTGCTCGTACGTGGGCGGCAGGACGGCCTCGGCGGGCGCGGGCGGGGGGTTCGCGGGCGTCAGCCGGTCGTCGGAGCGCGAGGTCCCGCCGTTCTCGACGGCCCGGTCGGTCGGCCCCTCGGCCGAGTGCGCGACGGCCCCGCCGGGCTCCCCCTCGGCGACCTGCCCCGCCACGACGACGGCGAGGACGGTGGTGACGGCGGCGGCCGCGATGCCGGTGAACGTCCGGCCCTTGCCGCCGGCCTTGGCCGGGGCCTCCTCGGGGAGTTCCTCGGGAACGTCGTCCGCGTCGCTCTCCCGGCGCTGGCCCGGGATGAGCGGCGGGGGCGCGTCGGCGCCCCCGGCCGGCGCGGTCCGGGCCTGCGCGCTCTCCGCCGGCGCGGTCCGGGTCTGCGCGGTCCGGGTCTGCGCGCCCTCCGCCTGCGCGCCCTCCGCCTGCGCGGACTCCGCCTGCGCGTCCCGGCGCGGCCCCTGCCAGGCGCCGTCGCGCGCGGAGCCGGTCCGCGTCTCGGGGTGCTCGGGGTGTCCGCCCCGTACGGCCCCGTCGGTGGGGGCGGTGTAGACGGGGGTGCCGTGCATGGGCGTGTCCCAGACGGGCCGTCCGGCGGGCGCGGGCCGCTGCCCGTACCCGCTCGGCGCCTGTCCGTACACACCGGGGCCCACGCCCTGCGCGTACCCGGTCCGCTGCCCCTGCGCGGCCCCGCGCTCCCGGGCGTAGCCGTCCTGGACAGCGGGGTCCTGCGGGTACGCGCCCTCGGCGCCCGGCGCGCGCCTGCGGCGCCCCGTACCCGTACCGGCCGCCGGCCGCCCCTGGTCCCGCCCCTGATCCTGGTCCCGCCCCTGCGCCGTCTCGGCGGGGGGAGTGGGCACAGGACCCTTACGACTATGTCGTCCCACGCCCCGGATCAGCTCCCGCCGCTGTCGTCACTGTCGTCCATGTCGCCGTCGTCGTGCGCGCCGGCCTCGTCGGCATCGATCAGTTCCCTGACGGCCTGAGCGACCGTCTCGGGGTACTCCATCATGGCCACGTGCCCGGCGTCCGGGAGGGTCAGCAGGCGCGAGCCGCGGAACGCCGCGGCCGCCCTGCGTGCCATCCGGTACGAGACGAGCTGGTCCCGCCCCCCGTAGACGAGCAGGGTGGGCGCGAGCACCCGTTCCGCCTGCCGCCACAGGCCGTGCTGGCCGCCGAGCGTATAGGCGTCGACGATGCCGCGCGAGCTGCGGGCCATGGCGTCCCAGAAGTACGGGAGTTCCAGGCGGCGCTCCATCTCCTCCACGGCGTGTCGCAGACCCTCGTCGGTGACCTGGCCGGGGTCTCCGTAACAGAGCGCGAGCACCCCCCGGACGCGCTGCTCCGGCGTCCAGTCCTTCGTCAGCCGTGCGAACAGCGACGGGACGCCCGGCAGCGCGAGCAGCGCGGTCGGCCAGGCGCTGCGCTGCGCGCGCAGCTCCGGCAGGGCGGGGGATACCAGGGTGAGCGTGCGGACCAGGTCGGGACGGACGGCGGCGACCCGGGTGGAGACGGCGCCGCCGAGCGAGTTGCCGATCAGGTGGACCGGGCCGCGGCCGGCGGCGTCGAGGTAGCGGATGATCGCCCGGGCGTGTCCGGTCACGGAGTAGTTGCCGTCGTCGGGCGGCGGGGAGTCGCCGAAGCCCGGCAGGTCGACGGCCTCGCCGTCGACGCGGTCCGCGAGCAGCGGCATCAGCGCCGACCAGTTCTGCGAGGAGCCGCCGAGGCCGTGGACGTAGAGCGCGGGCACGAGACCCGGCCGGTCGCCGGGCCGGGCGCGGACGGTCAGCGTGAGCCCGGGCAGTGCGACGGAGCGCAGCCGCTCGCCGTCGGCGACCCGTACGGCGCGGGTCCGCGACGAGTGGGGCGCGGCGGAGGTCCGGGTCTCCGGAAGCTCGGTCGACGACATGGCCGCAATATTACGAGACGATCACGCGGCGGCGCGTGTGTGTGGCGTCACAGGATCGGGTGCGCCGCGCGGAGTGTGCTCCTAGGCTCGGAGGAGAGGCGTTCGGACAGAACCCTCTGCCGGAAGGAACCGCATGACTGTCGATCCGACCGAGCCGGACACATTCGCCGAGGAAGAAGAGGTCGTCGTGCTCGACGAGGAGATCCCCGAGGCCGACGCGGCCGAGCAGCGCACCGAACTGCAGCAGCGCGAGGACGAGCCGCCCACGCATGTCGAACGGGACTCGGCGAACGAGGCGGACTCCTCCGAACAGTCGCGGGTGGTCGCGCACGACGAAGACGACTACCGCTGATTTGTTCGGTTTAACGTTGAATCGCCTGGCGCTCTCGGCGTCCGGTCCGTGAAATTGTGCGTCCGCACCGCGCACAGCCGGGTTACCCAAAAGTACGATGGCGGGCGCGGCGCCACAGCGCGCATGGATCGATTTTTGGGAGGCGGCGTGACAGCCATCGAGCAGACAGAGGCAGCACGCCCTCGGGGCACGCGCCTGCCGCGCCGAGCCCGACGGAACCAGCTCCTCGGGGCGGCCCAGGAGGTGTTCGTCGCGCAGGGGTACCACTCCGCCGCGATGGACGACATCGCCGAGCGGGCGGGCGTCAGCAAGCCGGTCCTGTACCAGCACTTCCCGGGCAAGCTGGAGCTCTACCTGGCCCTCCTCGACCAGCACTGCGAGGCACTGCTCCAGGCCGTGCGCACGGCCCTGGCGTCGACGAGCGACAACAAGCTCCGGGTCGAGGCCACCATGGACGCGTACTTCGCGTACGTGGAGGACGAGGGCGGCGCGTTCCGGCTGGTCTTCGAGTCCGACCTCACCAACGAGCCGGCCGTGCGCGAGCGGGTGGACCGGGTGAGCCTGCAGTGCGCCGAGGCGATCTCGGCCGTCATCGCCGAGGACACCGGCCTGTCGAAGGACGAGTCGATGCTGCTGGCCGTGGGCCTGGGCGGGGTCTCCCAGGTCGTGGCGCGCTACTGGCTCTCCAGCGAGTCCGCCATCCCCCGCGACAAGGCCGTGGCGCTGCTGACGTCGCTGGCGTGGCGTGGCATCGCGGGCTTCCCGCTGCACCCCACGGACGGCCAGCCGATCGCCGAGGGTCAGTAGCTGTTCGCTCCTGGCGTTCCGCCGGTACGCCGTGCGGGTCCCCTCACCGGGCTAATGTGTGCAGCGTACGGCGCGGGAGACGCGCAACGCTGACCGTTCGGAGGGACATAGCCGTGGAGGTCAAGATCGGCGTGCAGCACGCACCCCGGGAGATCGTTCTGGAGAGCGGGCAGTCCGCCGAGGAGGTCGAGAGCGCCGTTGCCGACGCGCTGGCCGGCAAGGCGCAGCTGCTCAGCCTCGCGGACGAGAAGGGTCGCAGGATCCTGATCCCGGCCGAGAAGATCGCGTACGTGGAGATCGGCGAGCCGGCGGTGCGCCGGGTGGGCTTCGGCGCTCTCTGAGCCGTCCGAGACGCTTTCCGACGACGTCGGATACAGCCCGTCACTGGGGAAGGGCCCGGCGGATTCGTTCCGCCGGGCCCTTCGTCCATCCGGGTGGGCTCCGCGCCTCGTCCGTGCGGGAGGCCCGCACCTCGTCCGTCCGGGAGACTCCGCACGTCGCTCGTCCGGGAGACTCCGCACGTCGCTCGTCCGGGAGACTCCGCACCTCGCTCGTCCGTCCGGGTGGGCTCCGCTTCGCACCTCGTCCGTCCGGGTGGGCTCCGTACCGGCCGTGGCGCCTGGGGCCGGGGCGAAGGTGCAGGTGGGGCGGGCGGGGAGGATTGCGTTCGAGTCGCCCCGGGTAGGACCGCTAACGACCGCAATGCCCGCCCCGCACCGCACGCGAGGTGATCACGTGTTCCTGGAAGCCCTCGGCTCCGCACTGCTCGGATTCGCCCTGGCCTGGGCCGCCGTGCACCGGCTGCCCGACCGCCTCCCCGCGCGCACGGTCGTCCTCACGACCGGGACGGCCGGGGCCGTCTTCGGAGCCCTGGTGACCCACGGCGCCCTCGGCCCGGGCCACGCCCTGCCGACGCTCATCGGTGCCGTGGCCATCGCCGCGGTGCTGCTCTCGCTGCTGATCCGCCCGGCCTCCCGCCGACTGCGCCGATCAGCGGCGGCGTGAGCAGCGCCTCCCCCGAGCCGGCCGAGACCGGCCCCCGTCTTCTCCCGCCCACGCCGAAGGGCCCGGCACCGACACGCGCGAGCGTGCCGGTGCCGGGCCCTTCGGACGGGCGGACAGCGGACAAGCGGACGTAACCCCTTCGGCGCTGGCAGCCGCGCCGAAGGCGTTACGCCGCGAGGCCGAGCGCGGCCATGCGCTTCGTGTGGGCCTCGGTGATCCGGGAGAACATGCGGCCGACCTCCGCCAGGTCGAAGCCGTCCGCGACACCGCCGACCAGCATCGTGGAGAGCGCGTCGCGCTCGGCGACGACCCGCTGCGCCTGCGAGAGCGCCTCGCCCATCAACCGGCGCGCCCACAGCGCGAGCCGGCCACCGACGCGCGGGTCCGCGTCGATCGCGGCGCGGACCTTCTCGACGGCGAAGTTTCCGTGGCCGGTGTCGTCGAGGACGGACAGCACGAGGCGACGGGTGTCCGAGTCGAGTCGGGCGGCGACCTCCCGGTAGAAGTCGCTGGCGATCGAGTCGCCGACGTAGGCCTTGACCAGGCCCTCCAGCCAGTCCGACGGCGCGGTCTGCCGGTGGAAGTCGTCCAGCGCCTTGGCGAACGGCTCCATCGCGGCCGTCGGCTCCGCGTCCACGGCGGCCAGCCGGTTCCGCAGCTGCTCGAAGTGGTGGAACTCGGCGGAGGCCATCTTCGCCAGCTCGGCCTTGTCCCCGAGGGTCGGCGCCAGCTTGGCGTCCTCGGCGAGCCGTTCGAAGGCCGCCAGCTCGCCGTAGGCCAGCGCGCCGAGCAGGTCGACGACCGCGGCGCGGTACTGCGGCTCGGCGGAGGCGGTGGCCCAGTCCTGGGCGGCGATCCCGGTGAGTTCCCCGGCGGTCTCCGCCGCGGTCTCGTCCGTGGTCTTCTCCGCGTTCTCTTCGGCGGGCGTGGCGTTGTCAGGCGTCTCCATGAAGCGCACAATAGCCCGCCCCCCGGGGCGCTCAAGGCCCTGGTCAGTCACTGTGACGGCGCCCTCATCGCGAATTCTCCCAACACACATGCGCGAATCCGGGGTACAGTGGTAAAGCGCCTGCTGAGTATGCGGACAAGTTTTCGCACGTTCGGACGTACACGGTGGGCCACGCATGAATGAGGATGCCCGGTCGGTGGCCCGACTGGCTCCGACCCGACAGCCCTCCCCGCGCACCCGCAGGAGGGTCCCTCAGCGGCACGACGCTCGAGCGACGGCAGTGGTCCCGCGCCACCCGGCTGTGATCCATTCGTCGATCCGGCCGGCAGCGAATCGGCACGGTACGACCCCCAGCGTTCGCCTCGCGCCGCGTCTCACAGAAGAGGCAGCACCCTGACTACGACTTTCCGAGAGCTCGGAATCCTTCCCGAGACGGCCGAGGCGCTCGAAGCCGTCGGCATCATCACCCCCTTCCCCATCCAGGAGATGACTCTTCCGGTCGCCCTCTCCGGCACCGACGTCATCGGCCAGGCCAAGACCGGCACAGGCAAGACCCTCGGTTTCGGTCTGCCGATCCTGGAGCGCGTCACCGTCCCCGCGGACGTCGAGGCAGGCCGGGCCAAGCCCGAGCAGCTGACCGACGCCCCGCAGGCCCTGGTCGTCGTCCCGACCCGCGAGCTGTGCCAGCAGGTCACCAACGACCTGCTCACCGCCGGCAAGGTCCGTAACGTCCGCGTGCTCGCCATCTACGGCGGCCGGGCGTACGAGCCCCAGGTCGAGGCGCTCAAGAAGGGCGTCGACGTCATCGTCGGCACCCCGGGCCGCCTGCTCGACCTGGCCGGACAGCGCAAGCTGGACCTGTCCCACGTCAGGGTCCTCGTCCTCGACGAGGCCGACGAGATGCTCGACCTGGGCTTCCTGCCCGACGTCGAGAAGATCATGAACATGCTTCCGGCGAAGCGTCAGACCATGCTGTTCTCGGCCACCATGCCGGGCGCGGTCATCGGCCTCGCCCGCCGCTACATGTCGCAGCCGACGCACATCCGCGCCACCTCGCCCGACGGCGAGGGCGTGACCGTCGCCAACATCAAGCAGCACGTCTTCCGCGCGCACTCGATGGACAAGCCGGAGATGGTCTCCCGCATCCTGCAGGCCAACGGCCGCGGGCTCGCGATGATCTTCTGCCGCACCAAGCGCACGGCGGCCGACATCGCCGAGCAGCTGCAGCGGCGTGGTTTCGCCTCCGGCGCGGTCCACGGCGACCTCGGCCAGGGCGCCCGCGAGCAGGCGCTGCGCGCCTTCCGCAACGGCAAGGTCGACGTGCTCGTCTGCACCGACGTCGCCGCGCGCGGCATCGACGTCGAGGGCGTCACGCACGTCATCAACTACCAGTCGCCGGAGGACGAGAAGACGTTCCTCCACCGCGTGGGCCGCACCGGCCGCGCGGGCAACAAGGGCACGGCCGTCACGCTGGTCGACTGGGACGACATCCCGCGCTGGCAGCTGATCAACAAGGCGCTCGGCCTCGACTTCCACGAGCCGGTCGAGACGTACTCCAGCTCCCCGCACCTGTACGAGGAGCTGGACATCCCGGCGGGCACCAAGGGCGTCCTGCCCCGCGCCGAGCGGACCCGCGCGGGTCTGGGCGCGGAGGAGCTGGAGGACCTGGGCGAGCCCGGCGGTCGCGGTGGCCGCGGTCGCAAGCAGGCCGCTCCGGCGGCCGAGGAGGCCCCGGCCCGTACGCGCACCCCGCGCCAGCGTCGCCGTACGCGCGGCGGCTCCACGGCGGACGAGACGGCCCCGGCCGTCGCTCCGGCCGCGGCCGCCGCTCCCGTCGCGGAGGACGCGCCCGCGGAGCCGCGCACGCCGCGCCGCCGTCGCCGTACCCGCCCCGGCGGGGCGTCGACCGCGCAGGTCGCGCAGGTCGCCGAGACGGCTCCCGCCGCTCCGGCCGCCGTCGCCCCGGTCGCGGAGGCCCCGGCCGCCGCGGTCGCCGTCGCCACCGCTCCGGTGGTCCGGCAGGCCAAGCCGGTCGACCGGGCCCCGCAGGCCCGCACCCAGGCCCCCGATGCGCCCAAGGCGCCGCGTCGTCGCCGGGCGCGCGTCCTGAACGCCGACGCCGACACGGTGGGCTTCCAGACCGTGGAGACCGCTGCGGCCGCCCTCGCGGCGGCGGCGCCGGTCGCCGAGCCCGTCGCGGCGCCGGTCGTCGAGACGGTGGTCGAGGAGCCCAAGAAGGCCCCCGCCCGCCGCCGTACGACCAAGAAGGCCGTCGCCGAGGTCGTCGAGACGGCTCCTGTGGCCGAGGTCGCCGAGGTCTCCGAGACGGTCGCCGAGGAGCCGAAGAAGGCTCCCCGTCGCCGTACGACCAAGAAGGCCGTCGCGGTCGAGACCAGCGAGGCGCCGGCCGTCGAGGCCGCTGCCGAGCAGGCCGTCGAGGAGGCCCCCAAGGCCCCCCGCCGCCGCACGACCAAGAAGACCGCCGTCGCCGCCGAGGCCCCCGACGCCTCGGAGCCGAAGACGGCGCCCCGCCGCCGTACGACGAAGAAGGCGGCCGCCGCTCCGGCGGAGGCCACCGGAACCGTCGAGGCCGCCGAGGCCCCCAAGGCCCCGCGCCGCCGCACGACGAAGAAGGCCGCTGCCGCCCAGCCCGAGAGCTGACGCGCACCGTACCTTCCCCGTGGCCCGGCCCCTCCCCAGGGGCCGGGCCACTGCGCTGCCCGGGCCGCCCGGGGCTCGGACGCGGGTCGGCCAAGCGCGAGCCCGGCCCGCGTCCGCCGCCGGCGCCCACCCGAGCTCAACCCGGCGCGAGCCCGGCCCGGGCCCGCCGGGGCCCGCCCGGGGCCCGCCCGGGCTCGACCCAGCGTGCTCCCTCACTCGCTCCGGCGCGCGCGCCCGTCGCGACTCCGCCCGGTCCGGATCCGGTCGTCGCTGAACAGCGGTTACAGTCCCTTTCATGAGCAAGCCCCGGTCCCTGGCGCTGCCCCCGCGCACCCGTGCCTACCGGCTGGGCACCACGCGCGGCGACTTCGCCGTCCTCGACATCGCGCCCGAGGGCGCGACGCGCGGCACGGTGCTGCTGCTGCCCGGCTACACCGGCAGCAAGGAGGACTTCCTCGCCCTGCTCACCCCCCTCGCCGAGCACGGCTACCGCGCCGTGGCCGTCGACGGACGCGGCCAGCACGAGACCCCCGGCCCGCGAGGGCGCCACGCCTACAGCCGCCGGGCGCTCGCCCTGGACGTGGTGGCGCAGGCGGCCGTCCTCGGCGACGGCCCGGTGCACCTGCTCGGCCACTCCTTCGGCGGCCTGGTCGCCCGCGCCGCCGCCGAGCTCGCGCCCCCCGCGTTCCGCACGCTGACCCTGCTCTCCTCGGGCCCCGGCCGGGTCGCCCGCCCGCAGCGGATCAGGGTCCGTGCGCTGCGCGGCGCGCTCGCGCTGCTGCCCAAGGAGCGGGTCTGGCTGGCCACGCGCTGGCTGGACAGCCGGGGCGAGCAGCCGGAAGCCGCCGACCCGCCGGAGATCGTACGGTTCCTCCGGCAGCGCTGGATGCGCACCAGGATCGCCCAACTGTCAGGTGCAGGAAGGCTGTTGCTGCGCGACCCGGACGGCACCGCACGCCTCGCCGCGCTGCCGCTCCCGGTGCACATCGCGTACGGCGCCGAGGAGATGGTCTGGCCCGTGCACGGCCTGGCCGCCGCGGCGGCGCACACGCACGCGCACCACACCGTGGTCGCGGGCGCCGGCCACTCCCCCAACGTCTCGCACCCGGAGGAGCTGGCGGCCCGGCTGGCGGCGTTCTGGGAGATCGGCGACCGCGTCCGTACGGGCTAGAACTGCGCCTGGAGGTGCTGCCAGAAGCCGTCGCGCAGCGCCCTGCGCAGGGCGGCGTGGCCGCGCAGGGACCGGCTGAGGAGCTTCTCGGCCTCGATGAGCAGGTCCTGGTCGACCGGTCCCGGCAGGTACGGGTGGCCGGGCAGCAGCTCGGCCAGCGCGTCGCTGCCCCGCTCCGCGAGCCACATCGCGGCGATCCGGGCGCCGATGAAGCGGACCTCCTCGCGTGAGGGCGGCGGCTCGCCCTCGTTCTCGTAGGTCGTGACGGGCCGTCGGCTGACGTAGGGGCGCCAGAAGTCGAGGTCGAAGGTGCGCTGGCTGTCGACCTCCCAGAGCAGCGGCTCGGCCTGGTTGCGCCCCTCGGCGGCCTCGATGCCCCAGAGGTGGACGCGGGCGCCGTAGCCCTGGGCGGCCTCGACGGCCGAGACGAGGTCCTCGTCGCCCCCGACGAGCGCGGCGTCGCTGATGGCGCGGTGACGGGCGAGGGACTCCAGGTCCGAGCGGATCAGGGAGTCGACGCCCTTCTGCTGGTTGTTGGCGTTGAGGTTGCCGAGCCGGACCTTGACGTCGGGCAGCTCGGCGATGGACTGCTGCTCGGGCGTGTGGATGCGGCGGCGGGCTCCGTCGTACCAGTAGACGCGCAGCAGCCGACTGTCGGCGAAGATCGTGCGGGCCTTGTCGATGAAGGCCTCGATGAGCCCTTCGGCGTCGAGGTCGAAGGAGCGTCGGTCCTCGGTGCCCGCCACAAGCAACCCGGCCGCAGCATAGACGTAACCCGCGTCGACGAAGATGGCATGGGTCGAAGGGGTCTTGGCCACTTCGGCGAGCATCCGCTGGAGGAGCTCATTGGTGCGCTCCAGGCGGTCGCGCAGGGCGTGGACCGGGTCGGGGACCGGGTCGGCGGGCGGCGATGGGGGTGTCTCTGCGTCGTTCATACAGGGCTCATTCTCCGCCTGGCGCGTGACGCCCGCCACCATCCCCCACCCCTAGTAGTTAGGCATCCAAAAAATTTCCTTAGCGTAGGGAATGTTTGCAGGATGCATGTCGTTGGACACTACGTAACAGGCACAGCAGTTCTCCATCAGGAGGATCAACTCCAGACGAAGGGAGAAGCCCTTGCGCTTCGAAATCCTGCGACTCGACGACATCGACGGCACGCCCGTCGACCGGACCGTCGTGGACGCCGCCTCCGTCAACCGGATCGTGCAGCAGGCCGCTTCGATCGGCCAGCGCATCTGGATCCGCCCGGCCGACAGCACGGCTTCGTAACACGGCAGCCGCACCGACGCACCGCGCCCCCGCATGGACTCCGACGACCGGAATCCGTACGGGGGCGCAGTGCTGTGCGGGCCCAGTGCGGTGGGGCGCTGTGCCGCGCTGTGCTGTGTGGGGGCTCACGCCCCCTGGATGACCTGGGTGACGCCGTTGATGATCTGCTGCACGGCGATGGCCGACAGCATCATGCCGGCGAGCCGGGTCACGAGCACGACACCGCCGTCCTTGATGACACGGATGATCAGCAGCGAGTAGCGCATGGTCAGCCAGAGCACGACGTGCATGGCGCCGATCGCGGCCCAGACCGAGACCTGCGCGCCGACGCCGTCGGCGTGCTGCACGGCGAGGATCACGGAGACGATCGCGCCGGGCCCGGCGAGCAGCGGCATGCCCAGGGGCACGAGGGCGACGTTGACGTCCTTGGTCTGCTTGGGCTCGTCGGTCTTGCCGGTGAGCAGGTCGAGCGCGATGAGCAGCAGGAGCAGACCGCCGGCGATCATCAGGGCGGGAACGGAGACGTGCAGATAGGCGAGGATCTGCTGCCCGAGGATCCCGAAGACGGTGATGACGCCGAAGGCGACGGCGACGGCCTGCCAGGCCATCCGCCGCTGCACCTTGGCCGGCCGACCGGAGGTGAGGGCGAGGAAGATCGGGGTGATCCCGGGAGGATCCATGATCACGAACAGGGTCAGGAAGAGCGAGCCGAATACGGCGACGTCGAACACGGTGTGCCTTGCGCTGTGAGGTGTACGAGGGTGGGGGGAGCCCCGACGACCGGGGCATGGGCGGCTGGGCCCGGGAACGAGGTCGCAGGGGGACCGAGGGCGGCCGACCGCCGAGGGGCGCACCTCCGGCGGACCAGGGGCGCACCTCCGGCGGACCAGGGGCGCACCTCCGGCGGACCAGGGGCGCGCCATCGGCGGCCTCTCACCGGCGGAAGGCCGGCGGACCGCTGATGGGCCACTGACGGACCGACGACGGACGCCTCCAGGCCGCCGACGGGCCGTGCGGGGCAGGGAAGACCCCCCACACCGGATCCCCCTGAAGGGTGTCGGGAAAGAGGGGCGGGGCCTCGGGGGCCAGGGGCTAGGCGGGTCCGCCGGCGCCGGGGACCGGGAAGGCGCCGGTGGCGCGGCGAGTGATCTCGCCGTAGATCTCGGGGTCCGTCGTGTACTCGCCGAGGGCGCACGTCTTGCGGCTGCCGTGGTAGTCGCTGGACCCCGTGGCGAGCAGTCCGAGCTCCTTCGACAGCCCGCGCAGTCGCGCCCGCGTCGGCTCGTCGTGGTCCATGTGGTCGACCTCGATGCCGTCGAGGCCCGCCTCCGCGAGGCGCGCGAGCGCGTCCTCCGGGACGACCTCGCCGCGCTTGACCGCGAGCGGGTGCGCGAGGACCGTCACGCCGCCGGCCGCCTTGACCAGCCGGATCGCCTCGAACGGGTCGAGTTCGTGCTTGTCCACGTACGCCCGTCCGCCGTTCGCCAGCCACTCGGGCGTGAACGCGCCGGACACGTCGGGTACGACGCCGAGCTCGACCAGCGCCTCCGCCACGTGCGGGCGGCCGACCGAGCCGTCCCCGGCGATCCGGGCGACCTGGTCCCAGGTGACCGGGACACCGAGCTCCTGGAGCTTGCCGACCATCGCCCGGGCGCGCGGCACCCGGTCGTCCCTGACCAGCTCGCGCTCGGCGGCCAGCTCCGGCTCGGCGGCGTCGAAGAGGTACGCGAGCATGTGCAGCCCGACGCCGTCGAGGCGGCAGGACAGCTCGGCACCGGTCACGAGGGTCAGCCCCGCGGGCAGCGCGGCGATCGCGGCGGCGTGGCCGCGCGTGGTGTCGTGATCGGTGAGGGCGACGACGTCGAGGCCGGCGGCTGCCGCGTTGCGGACCAGCTCGGCCGGGCTGTCCGTACCGTCCGACGCCGTGGAGTGGGTGTGCAGGTCGATGCGCACGACGCGTTACTCCAGAGCTCAGGGCGGGCGAACAAGGGGACGCTCCAGCATAACGGGCGAACCAGGCCTACGAGCCCCGCACAACGAAGGCTCCGGCCGCGACCTGCCCCGCCGACCCAAGCCCCGACACCCCGGCGACCCACACATCCCAAGGCCCGCGAAGCGCCGCTCCCCCGTTCCTCCCGCTCCCCCGCCTCCGCGCCTCCGCGCCTCCGCGCCCCGCGCCCCGCGCCCGCGCCCGCGCCCGCGCCCGCGCCTACGTCAGCAGACGCGGGGTCAGCGCGCCGCACGGGAGGAGTTCGACCTCCGCGCCCGCGTCGCGCAGGTCCGTCAGGACCAGTTCGTCGTACATCAGCAGGCCCGACTGCTCCGGCCACACGATCGCCCAGAGCCACAGCCCGCGCGCCTCGCCCGCGAAGACCGCCCGGTCCCCCGGGGTTCCCGTCACGTGCCACAGGGGCGTCGGGCGGCCGGCGGCGAGCACCTTGGTCTGCGCGGGCTTGTCGACGGAGAACCCGGGTCCGGGATCCGGGCCGTCGAGCCCCGCGTACCGCGCGCCGAGTCCGACGCCCAGCTCCTCGGCCACGAGCAGCAGCTCACCGATCCCGCCGAGCGGACCCGGCCCGGAGCAGGCGACGGCGGTCGCCCGTCCCCCGCTGCGATCGTCACCGGCGTACGCGACCCCGGTGAAGAGCCAGCCGACGGGCAGCGGCCACGGCATCCAGACCGGCACCTGTGCCCGGTGCACGACGACACCGAGGGCCTCGACGCTGGGCGGGATCACGGGCTGCAGCGGGTGCACCGGGCCGTGCCCGGCGCACTGCCAGGAGTCGGCAAAAAGTCCGGGCGCCCTGACCCGGCCACCGCACCTCGGGCAACTGGGTTCGCCCCTCATAGAGCCCAACGGTCCTACCCCTCCGCGCCCGCGTCAAGGACGATCACCCGTCCGGACCGACCGGTTCACCCCGAGTGGCAGGCGCGCGGAGGGGGCGCGTGCGCGGTCGCGGGCGCTCGGGGAGCGGGGAGCGCGAGGCGGGCGGGCGGGTAACCCGGGGTCAGGCGGGGAAGTCCGTCAGTCCAGGGTCACCGAGCGGCGCAGCGGGTCGCGCAGGTCCGTGCCGTTGGCCAGCCAGCGCTCCTCCAGCGCCTGCGCCCCGTGCACCCGCTTCCACGCCGCCTCGTTGGACGTCATCGGCAGCAGCGGCAGGAACCGGACCGGCTCCCTGGGCTCGTCGAGCTCCAGGTCCTCCACCAGGCCGCCCGGCTCCGCGACCAGGACCGAGCTGAACGGGGCCCCGGGCCACAGCGGTTCACCGACGTCGAGTGAGGCACCGGACGCCACGACCACGCCCTCGACCTGCGGGGTCGAGGCGAGGACGGCGAGCGGGCGCAGCACCTTGTCGGTGTCGGCGAGCCCGGCCCGTACGGAGAGGACCAGCTCCGCGCGCGGGCCCTTCACCGGGTCGGCGAGCGCGGCCGTCGGGTCGGTCATCGGGTGCGCCGACATGCCGAGGGTCGCGTACCGGACGACATCGCCGTCGAGGAAACGGAGCACCTCGATCCGGTCCGTGCCCAGAAAGGTCACCGCGGCGCGCGCGTCCGGTTCACCGAGCGCCGACCGCAGCCGGGCCTCGACCAGAGCAAGAACTTCTCCCATGCCGCGAGCATAAAGCGCGTAGGGAACGGGCAAAGAAAGGGATTGGCCCTCTGTCGGCTGATAGTCTTGGCCGCTGGTCGGTACTCCCGACCACTCGTCATCCCCCACGGGGGACCGGCTGGAGGAGGTGGGGCTGCGTGGATCGAAGTCGATCGGGCAGTACCAACCGCTCTTCCGCCCCGCACCTGAGCCCGGTGCGACCTCTCCCGGTGATCTGAGGCCTTCCGCACCCGGTCCGCCCACCGTCACCCGGCATCTCGCACGACGGAAGAGCACTTCGCCTTTGCCTGTCTGTAGCGAACGCCGTCACCGCGATCCCGCGGTGCCGCCCGCTTTGTGGACGACGTAGCTCCACGTCCTCATTCCGGGCTGTGCCACGCCTCGCCGACGGCTTCTCCGTGAAGGAGCATGCCAAATGTCGATGATTCGTGACCTGCGCGCCGCGGTCCGTCCCTCCCTGCGCACCTCCCTGCGCAAGCCCACCACCGCCGGTGCCGTCTCGCCGTACGCCACCTACGACGCCACCCGTGACCCGTCCGCCTCCAGCGCCGTCGTCGACTGCGCCGTCTACCGCGACGGCAGCCGTGTGGACGACCACGCCTGCCTCACGCCACGCGGCGCGATGGCTCAGGTGCGCGAGAGCGGCGGCTTCGCCTGGATCGGTCTGCACGAGCCGACCGAGGCCGAATTCGCCGGTATCGCCGCCGAGTTCGGGCTCCACCCGCTCGCCGTCGAGGACGCCGTCCACGCCCACCAGCGACCCAAGCTGGAGCGGTACGACGACACCCTCTTCACCGTCTTCAAGACGATCCACTACGTCGAGCACGCCCAACTCACCGCCACCAGCGAGGTCGTCGAGACCGGCGAGGTGATGTGCTTCACCGGCCCCGACTTCGTCATCACCGTCCGGCACGGCGGGCAGGGTTCGCTGCGCAACCTCCGCCACCGCCTCCAGGGCGAGCCCGAGCTGCTGAGCAAGGGCCCCTCGGCCGTCCTGCACGCCATCGCCGACCATGTCGTCGACGGCTACATCGCGGTCGCCGACGCCGTCGAGCTCGACATCGACCAGATCGAGATCGACGTCTTCTCGCCGCCGGCGAAGGGCTCCACGCGCGGCACCGACACCGGGCGGATCTACCAGCTCAAGCGCGAGGTACTGGAGTTCAAGCGGGCCGTCTCCCCGCTGATGCGGCCGATGCAGCTGCTGAGCGAGCGGCCGATGCGGCTGGTGGACCCGGACATCCAGAAGTACTTCCGCGATGTCGCCGACCACCTCGCGCGCGTGCAGGAGCAGGTCGTCGGCTTCGACGAGCTGCTCAACTCGATCCTCCAGGCCAACCTGGCGCAGGCGACCGTCACGCAGAACGAGGACATGCGCAAGATCACCTCGTGGGCGGCCATCATCGCCGTGCCGACGGCGGTCTGCGGCGTGTACGGCATGAACTTCGACCACATGCCCGAGCTGGAGTGGAAGTACGGGTACCCGATGGTGCTCGTCGGCATCACGGCGATCTGTTTCGCCATCCACCGCACCCTCAAGCGCAACGGCTGGCTCTAGCAAGCCGACCGGCTCTGGATAGGCTGCTCGGCATGACAGACATGCTGCCCGGGGCCGCCCTCGTCGAGGAGGCCACGAAGAAGTCCGGCCTCATCTGGGTACGGGGCGACGCCCCCGCGGCGCGGGCGCTGTGGCACGTCTGGCACGAGGGCGCGGCGCACGTCGTCGGCGACGGCCCGGGCGAGCAGCCCCTGCCGGGGCTCGTCGCGGGCGCGACGGCCGAGGTCACGGTCCGCAGCAAGGACAAGGGCGGCCGGATCGTCGCCTGGACGGCGGCGGTCTCCGAACTGGCTCCGGGTACGGAGGAGTGGGACGCGGCGGTCGCCGAGCTGAAGGGCAAGCGCCTCAACGCCACGGACGGCGAGGCCATGCCGGAGCGCTGGGCGCGCGAATGCCGGGTCCTTCGGCTGGCGCCGCTCGACTCCACGACCGACCTGCCCACCGGCTCCCTCGCGGCGGCCCCGCAGCCCTCCGACGCGATCACCCGCCGCCCCGTCCCGGCCGCCCTCCCGCGCCTGCTGCTCAAGCGCCGCAAGCGCTGACCGCACCTCCCGGGCCGGACCTCCCGGGGCCGCACCTCCCGGGCGGCCGCACCTCTCGGGACGCGCCTCCCGGGACGCACCTCCCGGAACGCACCTCTCGGGACGCGCCTCCCGGGACGCACCTCCCGGAACGCACCTCCCGGGCGGCCGCATCTCCCGGACCGCACCTCCCAGGGCGGCACCTCCCGGACCGAACTCCCCGGAACGCACCTCCCGCAACGCCCTCTTCGCGCACCCGGCGCCGCCCAGGCCCCCTCGTGGGGTCCGGTGCCTCCTCGTCGTGCGCGTTCGCGGATCCTCAGGGAACCTGACGGGGAGCAGATTCATCTGCTCGTATGACAGTCGGTTGAATCCTTTCGGGACCGGGGCAGGCCATGACGAGCGACCACGAGGAGCCCGGACGGCGGCGCGGCGGATACGCCGTCGTGGCCATGGCCGTCTGCCTGGCCGCCGTCGGTGCGACCGGCGTCTGGTTCGCGGGCGGCGCCGAACCAGAGGCTCCCTCGCGCGGCTCCGGCGAGCAGGCCGCCCCCGCCGCCCCGACCGGCCCCGCCGCCCCTTCCGGCATACCGCCGACGCCCGCCCCCGGCCAGGACGCCCGCCCCTTCACCCTGGTCGCGACCGGCGACATCATCCCGTACCCGTCGATCATCCAGCGGGCCGCGGCGGACGCGGAGGGTGGCGCCGGGCACGACTTCCGGAAGATCCTCGCGGGCGTCGCGCCCATCGTCTCCGGCGCCGACCTGGCCCTCTGCCACCACGAGATCCCCTACGGGCAGCCCGGCGGCCCCTACACCGGCTACCCCGCCTTCAAGGCGCCCCACCAGCTCGCCGACGCGCTCGAGGAGACCGGTTACGAGGGCTGCTCCACCGCCTCGAACCACACCCTCGACGCCGGGTTCGAGGGCCTGAAGCGGACCCTCGACGGGCTCGACCGGGTCGGCCTGAAGCACGTCGGCTCGGCGCGCGACGCCGAGGAGGCCAAGGCCCCCGCCTGGTACACGGCCGGCGGAGCGAAGGTCGCGCAGCTGTCGTACACCTACGGGACGAACGGCATCCCGCTGCCCGAAGGCAAGCCCTGGGCGGTCAACCTGACCGACCGGCAGCGGATCGTCGACGACGCGCGCGCCGCGCGGCGCGCCGGCGCCCAGGTCGTCCTGCTCAGCATCCACTGGGGCACCGAGTGGCAGGAGGCCCCCGACCAGGCACAGCGCGATCTCGCGCAGGCGCTCACCACCTCCCGCACGGACGGCCTGCCCGACATCGACCTCGTCATCGGCACGCACAACCACGTGCCCCAGCCGTACGAGAAGGTCAACGGCACCTGGGTGGTCTACGGCATGGGCGACCAGGTCGCCAGCTTCTACTCCGCCGACAAGCTGCGCGGCAACATGTCCTCGATCCCGCGCTTCACCTTCGGCCCCTCGGCGGAGCACCCCGGCCGGTGGACGGTGACGAAGGCCGAGTACCTCACGCAGTACTCCGACATGGGCCCGCCGTTCCGCGTCGTGTGCGCGTCGTGCGAGGCGCCGGCCGACAAGCGGGCGCGGTACGGGACGGTCGACGCCCGGGTCACCGAGGCCGTGATGTCGCGGGGCGCCGGGTCCCAGGGGCTGACCCGCGCCACGCGGTGACGGCGGGGACCGGGGACGGCGGGGACGGTGGACGGCGGGGACTGCGGACGGCGGGGCTCCTGGGCAGGGGGACGCCCGCGGCTGCCGGCCGTGGTCCGCGGTCAGGTGCGCGGCAGCTGCTTGCCGTAGTCGAGCGTCTCGCCCGGGGCGGGCTCCTCCAGCGGGAAGTCCTTGTCCCACTCGGACAGCACGACCACGCCCGCCCCGCCGCCCCGCGCGAACTGGAGCGGGAACGGGGTGCCTTCCAGCGCGACGTCCAGGGTGCCGCCCTCGCCGTCCTCGCCGCCCTTGACCTTGACCGTACGGATGCCGCCGATCTTGTCGCGGTCGCCCTTCACCGGGTCCCCGTGCAGACCGATCAGCCCGTCCAGGAGGAGGTCCATGTCGGTGAAGCCGCGCAGCTGCTTGTACGAGGGGTCGTCCTGCGGCACCTTCACGTACTTGTCGTCGAGCTTGTCGGCGGCCTCGTCGTCGGCGTCCGAGCCGTCCGAGCCGTCCGAGCTCTCCGTGGGCGCCGCGGACGCCTTGCCGTCCTCGCCGTGCGTCCAGAACTCCGCGTCGGCCTTCATGAAGAGCGCGTCGCCGACCCGCAGCAGCTCGAAGGTGCTGTTCTTCGTCGTGACGGAGCCGGCCGCGCCGTCGTCCTTGAGCCGCATGTTGAGCTTGAACGTGCCGCCCTTGCTGACGAGCGTCCCGGCCAGCCGGACCGCCTTCGCGCCGTCCGCCGCCTCCTGCGCCTTCTGCTCGATGGCGTCCGGGGCCAGCTTCCCGACCCCGTTCGTCCCCTCGTCCGGGTCCTCCGCGCAGGCACCGAGTCCCGCCGCGAGACCGGCGCACAACGCCAGCGGCAGGACGACCCTGCGGATGCGCGATGCAGTGAGGAGTGCGGTCACCGGCGCGGCCTCTCGTCTGTCGTCGGCGTTCGCCGACGGTTCCGTACGTCGGCGCACGTCGATGGTGGGGGGACGGCAGCTCGCAGCGTACCCGGGCCGTGTACCGTCGCCGCAGGCAGCCGTACGGGTGCTCTCCCCGGGGCGCCACGGATGGGCACGGGCTAGCCTGAATCCGGCATATCTCAGCACGGACCCGAATCGTGCGGCACCGAGGAGGCGCGTGGCATGGCGGCAGGCGCCCCCCGGATCTTCGTCTCGCACCTCGCCGGTGTGCCCGTCTTCGACCCCAACGGCGACCAGGTCGGCCGTGTCAGCGACCTCGTCGCCATGCTCCGGGTGGGCCGCCGCCCGCCCCGGCTGCTCGGCATGGTGGTGGAGGTGCTCAGCCGCCGCCGGATCTTCGTGCCGATGACCCGGATCACCGGCGTCGAGTCCGGCCAGGTCATCACCACGGGCGTGGTCAACATGCGTCGCTTCGAGCAGCGTCCGACCGAGCGGCTCATCCTCGGCGAGCTCCTCGACCGCCGCGTCCGGTTGGTCGAGACCGAGGAGGAGGTCACCGTCCTCGACATCGCCATCCAGCAGCTCCCCGCCCGCCGCGAGTGGGAGATCGACAAGGTCTTCGTCCGGCGCGGCAAGCCCGGCGCGCTGCGCCGCAAGGGCGAGACGCTGACCGTGGAGTGGTCGGCCGTCACCGGCTTCTCGCTGGAGGAGGACGGCCAGGGCGCGGAGAACCTGGTCGCCACCTTCGAGCGGCTGCGCCCCGCCGACCTGGCCAACGTGCTGCACCACCTCTCCCCCAAGCGGCGCGCCGAGGTCGCCGCCGCCCTCGACGACGACCGGCTCGCCGACGTCCTGGAGGAGCTTCCCGACGACGACCAGATCGAGATCCTCGGCAAGCTGAAGGAGGAGCGCGCGGCGGACGTCCTGGAGGCGATGGACCCGGACGACGCGGCCGACCTGCTCTCCGAACTGCCGGAGGAGGACAAGGAGCGGCTGCTCACGCTGATGCGGCCGGACGACGCCGCCGACGTCCGCCGGCTGATGGCGTACGAGGAGCGGACGGCCGGCGGTCTGATGACGACGGAGCCGATCGTGCTGCGGCCGGACGCCACGGTCGCGGACGCCCTGGCCCGCGTACGGCAGCAGGACCTCTCGCCGGCGCTCGCGGCGCAGGTGTACGTGTGCCGCCCGCCGGACGAGACGCCGACGGGCAAGTACCTGGGCACGGTGCACTTCCAGCGACTGCTGCGGGATCCGCCGTTCACGCTGGTCAGCTCGCTCGTCGACAGCGATCTGCCGCCGCTCGGCCCGGACACCCCGCTGCCCGCCGTCACCAGCTACCTGGCCGCGTACAACATGGTCGCGGCGCCGGTCGTGGACGAGAGCGGGTCGCTGCTGGGCGCGGTCACCGTGGACGACGTACTCGACCATCTGCTGCCGGAGGACTGGCGCGAGACCGAGTTCCACGAGGAGGGGGTGACGCATGGCGGCTGAGCGCCTGCAGGACCAGCGGGAGCGGGAACGGGAGCGGGAGAGAGAGCGGGAACGGGAGCGGACCCTGCCCCGCATCCGGCTCGACCTGCCGCGCGAGCGGCGGGCCAGGCTGCTGCCGGAGTACGACCCGGAGGCCTTCGGCCGGTTCTCGGAGCGGATCGCGCGCTTCCTGGGGACGGGGCGGTTCATCGTCTGGATGACGATCACCATCATCGTCTGGGTGCTGTGGAACATCTTCGCGCCGCCGTCGCTGAAGTTCGACGAGTACCCCTTCATCTTCCTGACGCTCGCCCTGTCGCTCCAGGCGTCCTACGCGGCACCGCTGATCCTCCTGGCGCAGAACCGGCAGGACGACCGGGACCGGGTCAATCTCGAACAGGACCGCAAGCAGAACGAGCGGTCCATCGCGGACACCGAGTACCTGACCCGGGAGATCGCGGCGCTGCGGATGAACCTGGGCGAGGTCGCCACCCGCGACTGGATCCGCTCGGAGCTGCAGGATCTGATCAAGGAGCTGGACGAGCGCGGGGACGGCCGGCACGACGGTCAACGGGAGCGCCGGGATCTATTCCCCTAGGGCGCCCGTCGGACACGTGACGTACCCGACCGCCGACAGGTCTTTCCGGCGCCGGTGGTCGGCGCCGTACCATCTCCATATGGCTACGGAAGACGCGGTGCGCGAAGCACTGGCGACGGTGAACGACCCCGAGATCAACAAACCGATCACCGAACTGGGCATGGTGAAGTCGGTGGAGATCGGATCCGACGGCAGGGTCGCCGTCACGGTGTACCTCACCGTCTCCGGTTGCCCGATGCGCGACACGATCACGCAGCGCGTCACGGACGCGGTGGCACGGGTGGAGGGCGTCACCGGCGTCGACGTCACGCTGGACGTGATGAGCGACGAACAGCGCAAGGAACTGGCGTCGGCCCTGCGGGGCACGACGGCCGAGCGCGAGGTCCCGTTCGCCAAGCCCGGCTCGCTGACCCGCGTGTACGCGGTGGCTTCCGGCAAGGGCGGCGTCGGCAAGTCCTCGGTGACCGTGAACCTGGCGGCCGCGATGGCCGCCGACGGGCTGAAGGTCGGTGTCGTCGACGCCGACATCTACGGTCACTCGGTGCCCCGCATGCTGGGCGCGGACGGCCGTCCGACGCAGGTCGAGAACATGATCATGCCGCCGTCGGCGAACGGCGTGAAGGTCATCTCCATCGGCATGTTCACCCCGGGCAACGCCCCGGTGGTGTGGCGCGGCCCGATGCTCCACCGCGCGCTGCAGCAGTTCCTCGCGGACGTGTACTGGGGCGACCTGGACGTTCTCCTGCTCGACCTGCCCCCGGGCACCGGCGACATCGCGATCTCGGTGGCGCAGCTCGTGCCGAACGCCGAGATCCTCGTCGTCACGACCCCGCAGCAGGCGGCGGCCGAGGTCGCCGAGCGGGCCGGCTCGATCGCCGTCCAGACGCACCAGAAGATCGTCGGCGTCGTCGAGAACATGGCGGGGCTGCCGTGCCCGCACTGCGACGAGATGGTCGACGTCTTCGGTACGGGCGGCGGGCAGCGGGTCGCGGAGGGCCTGACGAAGACCACGGGCGCGACCGTCCCGGTCCTCGGCTCCATCCCGATCGACGTCCGACTGCGCGAGGGCGGCGACGAGGGCAAGCCGGTCGTCATCACCGACCCGGACTCCCCGGCGGGCTCGGCCCTCCGCGGGATCGCCGCCAAGCTCGGCGGCCGCCAGCGCGGCCTCTCGGGCATGAGCCTCGGCATCACCCCGCGCAACAAGTTCTGACGTCCGCACACACGGAGAGACCTGCGGGCCTACGGACGGACGCGCCGAAACAAAGAGGGCGCCCCCTGGCGGGGGCGCCCTCTCGCGTCGCTACGAGGCGTACGCCTCCAGGTCGTCGACACCGGCGAACCCCAGCCCGTACGCGCTCATCCCCCGCCCGTACGCCCCGATGTGCACCTCGCCCGCCGAGCCGGCCAGCACCCAGCCGAACTCGGACTCCCGGTAGTGGAACGGCACCGGGACCCCGTCCACCGGGAGCGACAGCGTCGTCCACTCCGGGCCCGTCAGGTCGTCCGCCAGCTCGAAGGCGGTCTCGGTCTGCTGGTCCAGCCAGTCGTCCCGCAGCGCGTGGTCCAGCTGCGCGGGCCAGGTGTACGCCAGAAGCCCGGAGCCGGCCAGCCAGGCCGCGGAGGCGACCGTGGTGGCGTCGAGCACCCCCGTACCGTCGCCGGTCCTGCGCACCGGGCTCGCCGCCACCGTCACGACGACGGCGAAGCGCTCCTTCTCGACCCCGCTCGCGTCGGACTTTATCGACGGCTCGTCCCCGTGGCCCATCGACCCGTGCTGGACGGTCCCGTCCGCGGCCGTGCCGACCTGCATCAGCCAGCGCGCTCCGGTGAACGCGTCGTCAAGTCCGTACCAGGTGAAGGGTGCGCGCAGATAGCCCTCGGCCGTCCGCCGGGCTGCGGGCACTCCCTCCACCCGACTCGTGGTCTCCATCTCGGCCGCCTCCTCGATCCGTCGTGTCCGCGACGGCGGACAACAGATGGAGGATAGCCACCGGCTCGCGTCAGGGTGCGTCAGCCCAGGTGGTCAGGTCGCGTCGGAGTCGTACGGGGGGCGCTCCCCGGCGTCCGGCTTGTCCTGCTTCTTCAGCAGGTCCGGCGACCCGTTGACCGCCGCGGGGACGGTGGCGGCGGCAGCGGCCGACGCGCCCGACGGCTCCGACTCGCGGCCGTGCACCGCGTCGGCGACCTCGTTCATCTCCTTCTTGAGGTCGAAGCTGCTGCGCAGCTCCTTCAGCTCCTTGAGGTCCTCGTTCCCGTCCAGCTGCTTGCGCAGGAAGGTCTTGGGGTTGAGGTCCTCGAACTCGAAGTCCTTGAACTCCGGCCCCAGCTCCGTGCGGATGTCCTGCTTGGCGCTCTCGGAGAACTCGCGGATCTTGCGCACGAACCGGGAGACGTCCTGGATGACCTTCGGCAGCTTGTCCGGGCCGAAGATGAGCACGGCGAGGACCACGAGCGCGACGAGCTCGAGTATGCCTAGGTCGTTGAACACCTTGCTGCTCCTTACACGGGGTCCGGGGCCCGCTCCACGGTACCCGCCGAAACAGCCGGGCGGGTACCTTGCGGTGTCCCCCACATGGCGCTCAGTCGCCCTGTGAGGAACCGAGGGTCAACGTCTTGGTCTGTTCCTTGCCACCGCGCTTCAACGTCAGCTCCAGCTCGTCGCCCGGGCGGTGGGCGCGGATCTTCACGATCAACTCCTCGCCGCTGTGCACCCGCTGGCCGTCGACCTTGGTGATCACGTCTCCGGGCCGGATGCCGGCCTTCGCCGCAGGGCCGCCCGGGGTGACGGACGCGGTGCCGTCCTTGCCCTTCTCGCCGACGCGGGCGCCGTCTCCGTTGAACTGCATGTCGAGGCTCACACCGATGACGGGGTGGGTGGCCTTGCCGGTGTTGATCAGTTCCTCGGCGACCCGCTTGCCCTGGTTGATCGGGATGGCGAAGCCGAGGCCGATGGAGCCGGACTGACCGCCGCTCTCGCCGCTCGAACCGTCACCGGCGGCGCGGATCGCGCTGTTGATGCCGATGACCCGGGCCTTGGAGTCGACCAGAGGCCCACCCGAGTTGCCCGGGTTTATCGGGGCGTCGGTCTGGAGGGCGTCGACATAGCTGACGTCGCTGCCGTCGCCCTTCTCGCCGCCGGCCGTGATGGGGCGCTCCTTGGCGCTGATGATGCCGGAGGTGACGGTGTTCTGGAGGTCGAAGGGCGCGCCGATCGCGACGACCGGGTCGCCGACGCGGACGTTGTCGGAGTTCCCGAGCGCGAGGGGCTTGAGGCCCGAGACCCCGGTGACCTTGACGACGGCGAGGTCGTAGCCGCTGTCCTTGCCGACGAGCTTGGCGCTCGCGGTCTCGCCGCTGCTGAAGGTGACGCTGATGTCGCCTGAGGCGGCGGCCGCGTCGACCACGTGGTTGTTGGTCAGGATGTGGCCCTGCGTGTCCAGGACGAACCCGGTGCCGGTACCGGACGAACCGGCGCCGCTGACGTGCAGGGTGACCACGCTCGGCAGGGCGCTGGCGGCGATCCCGGCGACGGACTCGGGCGCCCGGTCACCGCCCTCGACGCCCGCCTGGGGCAGCTCGACGGTGGTGATGCCGCCGTTGCGCTCGACGTAGGCGCCGACCGCGCCGCCGAGGACGCCGGTGATCAGGGCGAAGGTCAGCGCCCCGGCGAGCGCGAGCCCTCGGCGGGAGCGACGGGGCCTGCCGAGCGGCTCGGCCCCGACACTCAGCGGCCCGGCGGGCCCACCGGTCCCGCCGGGGGCGCCCCAGGGGTCGTACTGCACCCACTGCGCGGGCTGCGGCGCGACCGCCTGCGGGAGGGTCGGCTGCGGGATCGTCGGCTGGGGGACGGGCTGCGGCGAGGCGGTCGGCTGAGGGGCCTGGGGCGGCGGTACGGGCACGCCGTGGGCCGGGGTCGCCACCGGTCTCTGGACGGGCGGCGCGGGCGCCCAGGGGCCCGGCTCCCCGTAGGGCGGGGTCCGGTACTCGTCGGGCTCGTGCAGCGGCTGCGGCTGGGCAGGGACCTGGTCGTGCGGCTCGGCCGGAGCAGCGGCCGCCACCTCGGACGACCCGGCCGACGGCTCGGCCGGTGCCTGCTGGTCGGCCGGTGCCTGCGCCTCGACCGGCACCTGCGGCTCGGTCGACATCTGCTGCTGGTCCGGCGTCTGCTGCCGGTCCGGCGCCTCGGCCCGGGCCTGCTGCGGTACGGGAGCGGGCGCCGGGGCGGCCGGCGGATCCGGGGTCGCGGGGGCGGCGAGGGTGAAGTCACCCTCGTCCACGACCTGCCGCTGCGGTATCTCCCCCGCGCGCTGTCCGGGGGCGCCCGCGGCCTCGTGCGGCGTACTCGTCGGCCGACTCCACCACTTCGGCTTCTGGCCGGTCGACTTCCCGTCGTTCATGCTCTCCCCGCAACAGCTGACCTGTCCGCGCCCCCCCCTCACGGCGGGCGCCCGTGCCGAGGATTCAACCAGGTCCGGGCTCAGCGGTGGGAGGTGAGCGGCGTGGTCGTCGGGTTCGCGTCCGCGAGCGGGGCGGGAGCCGGGGTGGTGGCCGGGCCGTTCAGCGGGTTGTACGCGGTCGTGAACGCCAGCCGCAGGGCCGGTCCCGTGGGCCGTACGAACGGGGAGAGCTCGAAGACGGACTGGGCCGACGTCCCCTGGAGCCGGAGGGAGACGGGGGGTGCCGACTCACCGGGGAGGAGAGGTCCGGCGGCCACCGTGGCCGTGGTCGAGCCGACCCCGATCGGGCTCGCCGAGGTGCCGATGGACGCCCGCTCCTCCGTGCGCCCGCCGCGTCCGGCGGTCGTGCCGGCGCCCGTCCCCGTGCCCGTACCGGATCCCGTGCCGGTGCCGTTGGCCGCTCCCGTGGCGGAGGCCCGGAGCGGGGTGACGTTGTTGCCCGTGCCGTCGCCGCGCGCGCCGATGTTCACCGGGGCCTCCAGCGGCAGGGCTCCGCCGAGCGCTATCGCGGCGAAGGAGACCGCGCTGGCGGCCGCGATACCGAAGCGCCGACCTCGCCACGACGAGCGGTCGCTGTCGGGCCGGCCGCCGACCGCGTGGATACGGAAACCGGAGTGGTGCGGGGAGACCGGCGCGGCCGTGGCGAAGCCGTCCGACCTCACGGTGCCGAGGCCGCCTCCGACGCTTCCGCCTCCGCCGAGGCCGAAGAGGTCGTCGAACGGCCCCCGGCGATCGTCACCCCCCGGTTCGCCAGGGCCCCCGGGCAACCCCTGAAGGCGTGCGAGGAGCCCTTCGGAGGGCGGTGGTGGTGCGGTGGAGGCGAAGACGCTCTTCAGCCGGCGCTGGGCGTCGGCCTCCGCCTTGCATTTGGCACAGGTCGCGAGGTGCGCGAGGACCCGCTCGCGTGCGTCGTGGCCGAGCTCCCCGTCGACCAGGGCGGCGAGTCGGTCCCCGAGGTGCTGCTCCGCGGGGGTGGGGCCGGCAGGACTGGTGCTCACGCCGTTCCGCCCTCCCAGCCGACGGCGGCCAGCGCGCGCTCCGCCCGGGCTTCGGGGGAACGGTGCTTGAGCGCCTTGCGCAGATGCGAACGGCCGCGGTGGATACGGCTGCGGACCGTGCCGAGCTTCACACCGAGCGTGGCGGCGATCTCCTCGTACGACAGTCCTTCGATGTCGCAGAGGACGACCGCGGCCCGGAACTCGGGCGCGAGGGTGTCGAGGGCCTGCTGCACGTCCGCGTCGAAGTGCGTGTCGTTGAACACCTGCTGCGGGGAGGGCTCGCGGCTGGGCAGCCGCTCGGCCGCGTCGTCGCCGAGCGCGTCGAACCGGATCCGCTGCTTGCGGCGGACCATGTCGAGGAAGAGGTTGGTGGTGATGCGGTGCAGCCAGCCCTCGAAGGTGCCCGGCGTGTACGTCGACAGCGAGCGGAAGACGCGGACGAAGACCTCCTGCGTGAGGTCCTCGGCGTCGTGCTGGTTGCCGGTCAGCCGGTACGCGAGGCGGTAGACCCGGCCACTGTGCGTGCTGACGATCTCCTCCCAGGTGGGCGGAGTCCACGCCTGCGATTCCGCATCCGATGCGAAGGTCGCGGTGGTGGGAGCGGAGTCGGCGGTGTGGATTCGGTCAGCGGTGTGTGTCACGGATTTCGGCTCACCCGCCGACCTGAGAAGACGCCGAAGCACTCCTCCCCGATCCACAGGCGCAGCCGCACCTCCCCTATCGGCTCTGGTGGTGTCCAGTGGAGCCCCTACCATAGCCACCTCGCCCGTTAGCTCCGGATAAGAATCTTTACGCGAATTTGGGGACGGGGTCATCGATTCCCCCCGTCGCCCGTCCTCGGCGTTCTTACCTCTGTGAACGCGCGGTCCCATCTGCGGGTTCCCGAGCGCAGCGGATACAGTCACCGTTGCGCCAACTACGGGGACAGGAGAGGGCCATTACCGCCAACCGGCCGACGAGCTGGGCGTTCGCCGACGCCTTTGTCGCCGAGGACGAAGCGCTGCGCTGGGCCCGTGACCGGGCCCGGGAGGCAGCGCTGCCCTCGGTGTCACCGGGCACCGGCGCGGCCCTGCGCCTGCTGGCCGCGACGGCGGACGCGAAAGCGGTGGCCGAAATCGGTACCGGCACGGGCGTGTCCGGCATCTATCTCCTGCAGGGCATGCGGCCGGACGGGGTCCTGACGACGGTGGACCTGGAGCCCGAGCGCCAGCAGTTCGCGAAGACGGCGTTCCGGGCGGCGGGCTTCGCGGGGAACCGGGCGCGTTTCATCCCGGGTCGCGCCCTGGACGTCCTGCCCCGGCTCGCGGACGGCGGGTACGACCTCGTGTTCTGCGACGGCGACCGGCTGGAGTGCCTGGACTACCTCGCTGAATCGTTGCGCCTGCTGCGACCGGGCGGTCTCGTCTGCTTCGAGGGCGTCTTCGCGGACGGCCGCACGGTCGACTCGGCGGCACAGCCGCCGGAGGTGCTCCGGATACGGGAGCTGCTGCGGGCGGTCCGGGAGAGCCAGGAGCTGCTGCCCTCGCTCCTGCCGGTCGGCGACGGCCTGCTCTGCGCGGTACGCCGGGGCTGACGCCCGCCCGCACCGGGCCCTGAGAGCGGAAGGCCCGGAGGCCTGGAGCCCTTGTGCCCCCAGCGCCCTGAGGGCGGGCCGGACCCGGAGGCGTACCCCCGGAGACGTGCCCCACCCCCGACACACCCCTGCCCCGGCGCGGTCGGTACCGTGCCGGGGCAGGAGTGGACAAACCTGGCTTGTCTCGTCAGCCGACTACCTGCTTCAGGGCGTCGCCGAGCGCTTCGGCCTCGTCCGGCGTCAGCTCGACGACAAGCCGACCGCCGCCTTCGAGCGGAACGCGCATGACGATGCCCCGCCCCTCCTTGGTCACCTCGAGCGGGCCGTCGCCCGTCCGCGGCTTCATGGCCGCCATGCTTGTTCCCCTTCCTGAAACCAGCTCTTCGTCAGCCGACCGGGGTCGTGATCGGGAGCACACGTCACCGGCATCGAACACATTGCTTCCAGGTCATTATCCCGCATCACAGGACCCGATGACCAACATCGGAGTGCATCGCTTACGCAACGCGCTTCCGCAAAACCGCCCATTTCGGCGATCCGCCTGCGATACTTCGCCGCCGCCGCGCCACCAACGCCCCGCAGCACTTTGACGCAGGTCACATGTGCGGGGTGGGTGATCTCCGCCATGCTGGGCGGGTCAGGGACGCGAAGACGCGAAGGGAAGCCGCGATGGCCGACACCGTGCTGTACGAAGTGACCGACGGACTCGCCACGATCACGCTCAACCGGCCCGAGGCCATGAACGCGATGAACATCGAGGCGAAGCTCGCCCTGCGGGACGCCGTCGAGGCGGCGGGCGCGGACACGGCCGTACGGGCGGTGCTGCTGACGGCGGCAGGGGACCGGGCGTTCTGCGTGGGGCAGGACCTGAAGGAGCACGTGGGCCTGCTGATGACGGACAAGGAGTCCGGGTCGCGGGCGACGATGAACACCGTCCGGGACCACTACAACCCGATCGTCAGGGCCCTGACCGGCATGAAGAAGCCGGTGGTGGCGGGCGTGAACGGGGTCGCGGCGGGGGCGGGCTTCGGCTTCGCGCTGGCGGCGGACTACCGGGTGGTCGCGGAGACCGCCGCGTTCAACACCTCGTTCGCGGGCGTGGCGCTCACCGCCGACTCCGGCATGTCGTGGACGCTGCCCCGGCTGATCGGCCAGAGCCGCGCCTCCGACCTGCTGCTCTTCCCGCGCTCGATCACCGCGCAGGAGGCGTACGAGCTGGGCATCGCGAACAAGCTGGTGCCGGCCGCCGACCTCGCCGACGAGGCCCTGAAGGTCGCCCGCACCCTCGCCGAGGGCCCGACGGTGGCCTACGCGGCGCTGAAGGGGTCCCTGGCGTACGGGGCCGACCACTCCCTGTCGGAGGCCCTGGAGAAGGAGGACGAGCTCCAGACGGCGGCGGGCGCCTCGGAGGACCACACGATCGCGGTGCGGGCCTTCCTGGCGAAGGAGAAGCCGAAGTACGTCGGCCGCTGAGGCCACACCGGGACCCCCCGGGGCGAGTGGTGCGCGGCTCTATATGATCCGCACACCACTCGTTCATCCCGAGTGCTCCACATCTTCTTCACGCACACACCTGGGGGGTTCCGTGCGTCAACTCTCCGCGTCGCGATCCGTTCGCGGCGCTCTCCTCACCACCCTGACCCTCGGCCTGTCGGCGACGGCGCTCACGGTTCCGGCGCAGGCGCTCGACGGCTGGGACAGGTGCCCCTCCGGCAAGGTCTGCGTCTTCAGCAAGCCGCTCTACCAGGGCGACATGCTCGTCGTCGGCAAGCCCATGTACTCCCTGGGCGCCTGGGACAACCGCGTCCGCTCCTTCGTGAACCACAGCGCGGACGCGGTCTGCTTCTACCCGCAGCCCGGCTTCGCGCCCGAAGGGTCCACGCACTTCTACACTTCGGAGTCCTTCGACGAGAGCGCCTACCCCGAGCTCGACCGCGCGGCCAGCTCGATCGATGTCGGGCCGGAGGCGGACGACTTCTGCGGGTCCGAGAGCCGGACCCCGGGCTGGTACGGCGTCGATGCCCTTCCGGCGCTCCGGCCCGCCTCGTCGTCGGCGCTCGGCGCGTTCGGCGACGTCAACGGCGACCGCTACGCCGACCTGCTCACCCGTGACGCGGTCGGCGGGCTGTGGACCACCCACACCTGGGAGAGCACCGGCGCCTCGCAGCGCATCGGCGGAGGCTGGCAGACCATGACCAAGCTGACCCGCCACGGGGACCTCGACGGCGACGCCGTCGAGGACGTCCTCGCGCGCGACACGTCCGGCGTCCTGTGGCTCTACCCGGGCACCGGCAAGGGCCTGTTCAAGCCCCGTCTCAAGATCGGCGCGGGCTGGAACACCATGCGGGACATCGCCGCGGCCGGCGATCTGACCGGAGACGGCAAGACCGACCTGCTCGCCGCCGACACCGCCGGGGTCCTGTGGACGTACCCCGGCAACGGCAAGGGCTGGTTCGGAACCCGGCAGAAGGTCGGCGCCGGCTGGAACGTCATGAACGAGCTCGTCGGCGCCGGTGACATGAACGCCGACCGCCGGGCGGACCTCGTGGCCCGGGACACGGCGGGCAAGCTCTGGCTCTACCCCGGCAACGGCCGCGGCGCCTTCGGTGCCCGCAAACTCATCGGCACCGGCGGCTGGAACGGGCTGAAGGAACTGGCAGGCCTCGGCGACCTCACGGGCGACGGCAGGCCCGACCTGGTCGCGCACAGCCCCGGCACCGACCCCTGGGACCGGACCACCCCCATGTACCTCCGGGTCTACCCGGGCAAGGCGGACGGCGGCCTCCAGGCCCCGAAGACCTTCGCCACGCTCCGCTCGTCCCACGTCGTCTTCTGACGCCGACCCCACTCCTCACGTGAAGGGAGTCCGATCCGTGGTCGGAACCTCTCGGGCCCGGCGCGCCCTCGTCGCGGCCGTCGCCGCCGTGGCCTCGCTGACGACCCTCGTCGTCGCGGCGCCGAACGCCGCCGCCGGCTCGTCCCGCTGCCCGGCGGGCAAGCTCTGCCTCTTCCAGTACCCGGGGTACGAGGGCGAGATGAGGATCATCTCGTCCAGTCAGCCCACCCTGGGCACCTGGAACGACAAGACCTCGTCGATCGTCAACAACTCCGGTCTGTACGCGAGGACCTTCCCGGGCCCTCAGTACGCCAACAGCAACGACGTCCTGACCATCTCCCCGTACAACGGCCGGATCGACCTGGGCGACGCGTTCGACGGCAGGCTCGACAACGACATCAGCTCGATCCAGGTCGCCAGGACCGACTGGGAGATCTCCTACGGCGTCCCCTGGATGGACTGGCTGGCGCCCAGCGCTCGGCCCGAGCCCACCCCCGTGACCACGCACGGCGACCTGGACAACAACTGGGTCCCCGACCTCCTGCACCGCGCGGAGGACGGCCGGCTGTGGTTCCTGCCCGGCTACGTCCCCCGGGGCGACACCAGCTACTCCCCGAAGGGGCGGCTGATCGGCGCCGGCTGGAACGCCATGACCCAGCTCGTCCGGCACGGCGACTACAACGGTGACGGCAACGAGGACGTCTTCGCCCGCGACACGGCAGGTGTGCTCTGGCTCTACCCCGGCAACGGCCAGGGCTGGTTCAAGACGCGCGCGAAGATCGGCGCGGGCTGGAACACCATGCGGGAGATCGCCGCGGTCGGTGACATCACCGGCGACGGCCGCCGCGACCTGGTCGCCCGGGACACGGCCGGCGTGCTCTGGACCTACCCCGGCAACGGCAGGGGCTGGTTCGGCACCCGGCAGAAGGTCGGGGCCGGCTGGAACGCCATGAACCGGCTGGCGGCGCCCGGCGACATGAACGGGGACGGCAGGTCCGACCTCGTCGCCCGTGACGGCTCGCGCGCGCTGTGGCTCTACCCGGGCACCGGGCGGGGCACCTTCGGCGCCCGCACGAAGCTGCCGTACGCCTGGCCCGGCACCGAGGAGCTGCTCACCGTCGGGGACGTGACCGGCGACGGCCTGCCCGACCTCATGCGGACGATCAACTACCGCGAGCTGTACGTCGACGCGGGCAACGGGCGGGGCGGCATCGGCGCGCCGTCGTTCCTGACGTCCTTCGACTACACCGACGGCGTCCGGGTCTTCTGACGGCCGTCCGAACCGAACCAGGCCCGGTTCGGTTCGGTTCGGGTGTCCCGGGGCGTCTCTAGTGGGCGCGCCGGGACACGCAGTCCTTGAGGTGGTCGTCGACCAGGCCGCAGGCCTGCATCAGGGCGTAGGCCGTCGTGGGGCCGATGAAGCGGAGGCCGCGCTTCTTCAGGGCCTTGGAGAGGGCCGTCGACTCGTCCGTCACCGCCGGGACGTCCACGGTCGTCAGCGGTGCCGGGCGGCTCGCGGAGTCCGGGGCGTAGGACCAGATCAAGGTGTCCAGCTCACCGGGGGCCCACTCCGCCAGCACCTTCGCGTTCGCCATGGTCGCGTCGATCTTCGCGCGGTTACGGATGATGCCCTCGTCCGCGAGGAGCCGCTCCCGGTCCGCGTCCCCGAACCGGGCGACCGCGGCGATCTCGAAGCCGGCGAAGGCGCGGCGGAAGCCCTCGCGCCGGCGCAGGATCGTGATCCACGACAGACCGGACTGGAACGCCTCCAGGCACAGCCGCTCGAAGAGCGCGTCGTCCCCGTGGACCGGACGGCCCCACTCCTCGTCGTGGTACGCCACGTAGTCCGCGGTCGACAGGCCCCAGGGGCAGCGGAGTCCGCCGTCCGGACCGGAGACGGCCTCGCCGGTCACGACCCCAGCCCTTCGTCCTTACGGAGGGAGGGACCGGAGGACGGACCCTGACCGCCGTCCCCACCACGGCCTCCGTGCCCACCGTGACCGCCATGTCCGCCGGGACCCTCGTGCCCGCCCTGACGGCCCGCCAGCGCCGCCTCCAGGTCCGCGATCCGGGCGTCCCGCTCCTCGATCTCGGCGCCCAGGCGCCCGAGGACGTCGTCCACGTCCGCCATGCGGTACCCGCGCGCCGTCACCGGCAGCCGGAGCGCCTCGACGTCGGCGCGGTCCACCGGGCGCGTCGCCGGCAGCGGGTCCACGAGCCGCTCGGGCGCCACCTCGGGCAGCACCTCGCTGTCTCCCCCGCCGATCACCGCGAGGGTGACCGCCGCGACGACCACGACCATCGCGATCAGCAAAAACCAGAACACCAGCGCGCCTCTCCCCGAAGTGGAATTCGTCCCGTGCCGATCGTGCCATGCGCCACGGACAGTTAGGGTCGCAGGCGAACGGACGCGAGGGAGGACAAAAGGGATGCTGCGCTTGGGACGGCGTGAATTCGGGCCGCACGAGCCGGTGATCATGGCGATCGTGAACCGGACCCCGGATTCCTTCTACGACCAGGGCGCCACCTTCCGCGACGAACCCGCCCTCGCGCGCGTCGAGCAGGCGGTCGCCGAGGGCGCCGCGATCATCGACATCGGCGGGGTGAAGGCGGGCCCCGGCGAGGAGGTCACGGCCGAGGAGGAGGCGCGCCGCACGGTGGGCTTCGTCGCGGAGGTACGACGCCGTTTCCCGGAGGTGGTCATCAGCGTCGACACCTGGCGCGCGGACGTCGGCGAGGCGGTCTGCGAAGCCGGCGCGGACGTCCTCAACGACGCCTGGGGCGGGGTGGATCCCCGGCTCGCGGAGGTCGCGGCTCGGTACGGCGCCGGCCTCGTCTGCACCCACGCGGGCGGCGCGGAGCCGAGGACCCGGCCGCACCGGATCGCGTACGAGGACGTGATGGCCGACATCCTGCGGGTGACCGTCGGCCTGGCCGAGCGCGCGGCCGAGCTGGGCGTGCGGCGGGACGGGATCATGATCGACCCGGGCCACGACTTCGGGAAGAACACCCGCCACAGCCTGGAGGCCACCCGGCGGCTCGGGGAGATGACGGAGACGGGCTGGCCCGTGCTCGTCTCCCTGTCCAACAAGGACTTCGTGGGCGAGACGCTCGACCGGCCGGTGAAGGAGCGGGTCCTGGGGACGCTCGCGACGACGGCGGTGTCGGCGTGGCTGGGCGCGCGGGTGTACCGGGTGCACGAGGTGGCCGAGACACGGCAGGTCCTCGACATGGTGGCGTCCATCGCGGGCCACCGCCCGCCGGCCGTGGCGAGGCGGGGGCTGGCGTAGGGAGTCCGGAAAGTATGGCCGCCCGCCCGCAGGGCGGGGCTCGCGGCGTCCGGTGCGTGCGTGCCGGGCGTCGCGGGCCAGGCCAGACGTTCCGGACACGACCTGGGCCCGGAAGGGCCGGGCACCCCGCGCCCGGCCCTTCAGGTGCGGCCCCTCGTCCGAGGGCCCGGCCCTCTCGGAAGGTCTCCGGGCGCGGTCTAGCGGCCCGTCTCCTTCGACACCAGGGCGACCGCCTCGTCCACGTCGTCCGTCACGTGGAAGAGGAGCAGGTCCCGCTCCGAGGCCTTGCCGCCCGCGACGACCGAGTCGCGGAGCCAGTCGACCAGGCCCTTCCAGTACTCCGTGCCGAAGAGCACGATCGGGAAGCGGGTCACCTTGCGGGTCTGGACCAGGGTGAGCGCCTCGAAGAGCTCGTCCAGGGTGCCCAGGCCGCCGGGGAGGACCACGAAGCCCTGGGCGTACTTCACGAACATCGTCTTGCGGACGAAGAAGTAGCGGAAGTTCACCCCGATGTCGACGTGCGGGTTGAGCCCCTGCTCGAAGGGGAGCTCGATGCCCAGGCCGACCGAGATGCCGTCGGCCTCCCGCGCGCCCTTGTTGGCCGCCTCCATGGCGCCCGGGCCGCCGCCCGTGATGACCGCGAAGCCGGCCGCGACCAGCGCGCGGCCGAGCCGCACGCCCGCTTCGTACTCCGGCGAGTCCGGCTTGGTGCGCGCCGAGCCGAAGACGCTGATCGCGCTCGGCAGTTCGGCGAGGGCGCCGAAGCCCTCCACGAACTCGGACTGGATGCGCATGACCCGCCACGGGTCGGTGTGCACCCACTCCGAGTCGCCCTCGGTGTCCAGCAGACGCTGATCCGTGGTGCCCGGCTGGACCTGGTCGCGGCGCCTCAGCACCGGTCCCAGCCGCTGCTCCTCCGGCTTCGACGCTCCCTCGGGGATACCCATGGCCTGCTCCCTCCACCGATCCACTGATCTTCTGGTTCGGTCAGGGTAGGTCCACAGACGTGACAAAAAGCAGAATTTCGGCTGTCAGGCAGTGAGCCAGTCGCGGAGGCGCGCCTCGCAGTGCACGATCCGTTCCACGACGACGTGCTCGTCCACCTTGTGCGCGTAGATCGGGTCGCCGGGGCCGTAGTTGACCGCGGGGACGCCGAGGGCGCTGAAGCGGGCCACGTCCGTCCAGCCGAACTTGGGGTACGCCGTGCCGCCGACCGCCTTCATGAACGCCTCCGCCGCCGGGTGCGAGAGGCCGGGCAGGGCGCCCCCGCTGTGGTCGTCGACGACGAACTCGGCGACACCGCAGTCGGCGAAGACCTCGCGCACGTGCGCCTCGGCCTCGGCGGGGCCGAGGTCGGGCGCGTAGCGGTAGTTGACGACGACCGTGCAGGCGTCGGGGATGACGTTGTTGGCGACGCCGCCCTCGATCCGTACGGCGTTGAGGCCCTCGTGGTACTCCAGGCCGTCGATGACCGGCTTGCGCGGCTCGTACGCGGCGAGCCGGGCGAGGATCGGGGCGGCGGAGTGGATGGCGTTGGAGCCCATCCAGGAGCGTGCGGAGTGGGCGCGCTCGCCCTCCGTGCGCAGGAGGACGCGCAGGGTGCCCTGGCAGCCGCCCTCGACCTCGCCGTTCGAGCCTTCGAGGAGGACGGCGAAGTCGCCCTCCAGCCAGTCGGGGTGGGCCTCGGCGACCTTCCCGAGGCCGTTGAGGTGGGCGGCGACCTCTTCCTGGTCGTAGAAGACGAAGGTGAGGTCGCGGTTGGGCTCGGGGACGGTGGCCGCGATCCGGAGCTGGACGGCGACGCCCGACTTCATGTCGGTGGTGCCGCAGCCCCACAGGATGCCGTTCTCGTCGAGCCGCGAGGGCACGTTGTCGGCGATCGGCACGGTGTCGATGTGGCCGGCGAGGATCACCCGCTCCCCCCGGCCCAGGGTCGTCCGGGCGACGACGTTGTTGCCGTACCGGTCGACGGTGAGGTGCGGCAGGGTCCGCAGGGCCTGCTCGATCGCGTCGGCGAGCGGCTTCTCGGTCCCGCTGACCGAGGGGAAGTCGACGAGCGCGGCGGTGAGCGCGGGGCCGTCCAGCGTGAGGTCCAGGGGAGCGTTGTCAGCCATGTGCCGACCCTAACCCGGCCTCCAGTACGGTGGGCCCCGTGTCCGAGCCCAGCCGTATCCCCCGCACCCCCCGCACCGGCGGCAGAGGCCGTCTCGCCAGGTACACGGCGGCCTTCGCCGTGCTCTGCGGCCTGATCGCCTATGTGGCCGTACACCACATCACGGGCTCCAAGGGCGCGCCCACGTGCACGGTGGGCAGTGGCGAGAACACCTACGAGTTCACACCCGAGCAGGCGGCGAACGCGGCCACCATCTCGGCCGTGGGCACCACGCGCCGGATGCCGGAGCGGGCCGTCACGATCGCGCTGGCGACGGCGCTCCAGGAGTCCGCGCTGCGGAACATCGAGCACGGCGACCGGGACTCCCTCGGACTGTTCCAGCAACGCCCGTCGATGGGCTGGGGGACGCCCGCGGAGATCATGGACCCGGTCTACTCCTCGCGGAAGTTCTACGAGGGTCTCGCGAAGGTTCCGGGGTACTCGCGGCTTCCGCTGACGGTGGCGGCGCAGAAGGTCCAGCGCAGCGGTTTCCCGCAGGCGTACGCCAAGCACGAGCCGGACGCCGCCCTCCTCGCCGCTGCCCTGACGGGCCGCTCGGCGGCCTCCCTGAGCTGCACGACGAGCTCGCTGGAGACCGGCGAGCCGGGCGACCCGGCGAAGGTCCGCGCGGAGCTGGTACGGGCCTTCGGCGAGAAGGCCGCCCCGAGGACGACGGCCGGCGGCGGCGAGCGTGGCGAGGGTAGTGAGGGGTCCGCCGACGCGGGCACGGGCGGCTCGGCGGACGCGGGTGCGGGCAGCTCCCCCGGCGGCGGCGCGGGCGGGAACGCGGGCGGTGGCGGCGCGGACGCGAAGGCCGGGGCCGCGCCCGCGCCCGCCGTGATCTCCGTACCCGTCCTCGCGACCTCGGGCACGGACGCCCAGCGCGGCTGGGAGCTGGCCCACTGGGCGGTCGCGCGCGCGGACGACCTGCGGATCGCGGAGGTCGCCTACGCGGACATGGTCTGGCGGGCGAGCGACACCTCGGGCACCTGGACCCGGTCGAGGACGGCGGACGCGGCGGACGACGGGTCGGTCCGTATCCGGCTGGAGCGATAGCCGGGGCGAGGCAGCCGTCGGAGCCCCCGACCGGCACTCGGGCGCGCGTGCGGACGGTCACCCGACCGGGTATTCGCTGCGGCCTCTCCCGGGGCGAACCCCATCAGCCCCCGACTCCCCTTGGGGCACAAGGGGAGTGACGGTTCAGCGGGGCTTGGATCTTCGACGCGTTCGTCCGCTTTTCTCCCCACCCGATAATGCGATGCATCGCGGGGTCTTTACCTTCGAACGCCGAAACCTCACCCTCCCCCGCCTCGGTTGAGCACGGCGTCAGAACGTCCTCTCCGTCGAAGGAGCACCATGTCCCTCCCCCTGACCCGTCGGATCGCCCGCGCCGCCCTCCTCGTCGCGGCCGGAGCAGCCCCCGTGGTCGGTGCGGCCGGCTCCGCGAGCGCCATGGAGCACAACATCGCGCCCACGGGCGCCCTGTCCGGCATCAGCTCGCTGGACGGCGCCGGGGTCGGCAACACGGTCGACGGCGCCTCGCAGACCGCCACCGGTGTCGTCGGCGAGACCGGCAGCAAGGCCGTCGGCAAGGCCGTTCCGGCGGCCGGCAAGACCGTGGGCGCGGCGGGCAAGACCGCCACGCCGGCCGCGCAGAAGGTCGCGGGCGAGACCGCCGGCAGTGCGGGCGAGGTCCTCGGCGAGACCGCGGGCGCGGCCTCGGAGAGCGCCCCGTCGACCGGCGCCCTCGGGAAGGGCCTGCCGACCGGCGGCGTCCCGTCGCTGGGCGGCCTGCCGATCGGCGGCTGACCCCCGGACCGGTAACTCCAGCACCGGTACGGGAAAAGGGCCCGGGGAGCGCACGCTCCCCGGGCCCTCTCGCGTCCGTACGCCGGTCAGACGGCCAGCCGCTTGACCGCGGCCTCGACCCGCTCGTCGGTCGCCGTGAAGGCCACCCGGACGAACCGCTCCCCCGCCACTCCGTAGAAGTCGCCGGGCGCGACCAGGACGCCCTTGTCGGCGAGGTACGCCACCGTCTCCCAGCACGGCTCGTCGCGGGTCGCCCACAGGTAGAGGCTCGCCTCGCTGTGCTCGATGCGGAAGCCGTGCGCCTCCAGGGCCGTCCGCAGCGCCGCGCGCCGGGCGGTGTACCGCTCGCGCTGCTCGGCGACGTGCGCGTCGTCGCCCAGGGCGGCGACGGTGGCGGCCTGCACCGGGGCGGCCGTCATCATCCCGCCGTGCTTGCGGATCTGCAGCAGCTCGCCGAGGACGGCCGCGTCGCCCGCGATGAACGCGGCGCGGTAGCCGGCCAGGTTGGAGCGCTTGGAGAGCGAGTGGACGGCGACGATGCCGTCGTACGTACCGCCGCAGACGTCCGGGTGCAGGACCGAGACCGGGTCGGCCTCCCAGCCCAGCTCCAGGTAGCACTCGTCGGAGAAGACGAGGACGCCGTGCTCGCGCGCCCAGGCCACGATCCGGATCAGCTCGTCCTTGCCGAGGACCTTGCCGGTGGGGTTGGACGGCGAGTTCAGCCAGAGCAGCTTGACCGCGGCGGGGTCGAGGTCGGTGACCGGGTCGTCGTAGACGACGGGCTCCGCGCCGCAGAGCCGGGCGCCGACCTCGTACGTCGGGTAGGCAAGCCGCGGGTAGGCGACCTGGTCGCCGGCGCCGAGGCCGAGCTGGGTGGGCAGCCAGGCGACCAGCTCCTTGGAGCCGACGACGGGCAGCACGTTGCGGTGGGTGAGCGCGACGGCGCCCAGGCGCCGCTCGCCCCAGCCGGTGAGGGCGTCCCGCAGCTCGGTGGTGCCCCAGACCGTGGGATAGCCGGGCGAGTCCGCCGCCTCGACCAGCGCCCGCCGGATCAGCTCCGGGACGGGGTCGACCGGGGTGCCCACGGACAGGTCCACGATGCCGTCCGGGTGGGCGATCGCCGTCTTCTTGTACGGCTCCAGCTTGTCCCAGGGGAAGGCGGGGAGGCGCGCGGAGACTGCGCCCGAGACTGCGCTCACGAGTGGCTCACTTCCTCGTACGTACGAAAGGGACGCGTCGGGAAACGCGTCGGTCCCGTACAGCGCGCCGGCGGGCGAGGCTGTACGGGACCGAGGACGGTTCGATCAGCCGTTCTGCGGCGGCAGGGCGGCGAT
This sequence comes from Streptomyces sp. NPDC090127, assembly GCF_044746945.1. Lineage (NCBI taxonomy): Bacteria > Bacillati > Actinomycetota > Actinomycetes > Kitasatosporales > Streptomycetaceae > Streptomyces > Streptomyces sp. NPDC090127. The sequence goes on from NZ_JBIVDE010000001.1 coordinate 671,720, forward strand.
GAAGGGGTGGTCGCGCTCGATCAGGCCGAGCTTGGAGGCACCACCGGGCGAACCGAGCTCGTCGAAGAACTCGACGTTCGCCTTGTAGTAGTCCTTCCACTCCTCCGGGGTGTCGTCCTCGTAGAAGATGGCCTCGACCGGGCACACCGGCTCACAAGCACCACAGTCGACGCATTCGTCCGGGTGGATGTACAAGGACCGGGAGCCCTCGTAGATGCAGTCGACGGGGCACTCCTCGATGCATGCCTTGTCCTTGACGTCGACACAAGGCTGCGCGATGACGTAGGTCACGCTGTCGTTCCTCCTCGGTAGGGCTGGTCTGCGCGGGAGCGCGGCGTCGTCGATGCCCGCCCCTAGTATCTCCGTTCTTGGGGTCGATCCGAACAGGAGGGGCGGAGAAGCTGTGGAATTCACCGCAGGAGGGCGCCTTGAGGTGCGTATAACCCACGCTGACGTGGGAAAACGTGTCTCAGTTCGGTACGTGACGAACGCGGGTGACCCGGGTGGGAAATTCACCGACGCGGTCGGAGTTCTCACATCGTGGGATCATGCTGTGGTCTTGATCACACGACGGACGGGTGAGACCGTCCGGATCGCGGAATCCGCCCTGGTCGCGGGCAAGGTGGTGCCCGCCGCCCCGGCCCGCCGACGCGGCCCCGCCGCCTCCTTCGAGGAGCTGGCGCGGGCGACGGCGCGCGGCTGGCAGCCGGTGGAGAGCGAGGCGCTCGGGGAGTGGACGCTGCGGGCCTCGCACGGGTTCACGCGGCGCGCCAACTCGGTGCTTCCGCTCGGTGACCCCGGGCTGCCGACGGACGCCGCGCTCGCGCGGGTGCGTGACTGGTACGGGCAGCGGGGCCTCACTCCCTACGTACAGACGTCGACGGGCGCCGAGGGCACGCAGGAACTCCTGTGCGCGGAGCTCGAGCGGCGTGGCTGGCGGGCGGAGGTCACGGCGGAGGTACAGGTCGGCGGGCTCGCCCCGGTCGGTGACCTGGACGCGGACGTCTCGCGGGTGCGGCTCGCGCGGGACGTGGACGAGGCGTGGCTCCGCCGCTACAACCGGTTCGGTGTGGCCGGGCCCCATGTGCTGAGCCTCCTGTCCAGCGGCCCGAGTGTGTGGTTCGCGTCCGTACCGGGCACCGGAGGCATACCGGCGGCGATCGGACGGTGTGTGGTCGACGGCCGCTGGGCCGGGTTCACGGCGGTGGAGGTCGACCCCGAGCAGCGGCGCCAGGGTCTGGCCACGGCCGTGATGGCGGCGCTCGCACGGCGGGCCCTCGACGAGGGCGCGTCGGCGGCCTGGCTCCAGGTGGAGAGCGACAACGCCGGGGCGCGGGCGATGTACGAGCGCATGGGCTTCGCGGTCCATCACCACTACCACCACTACCGACCGGCCGAGGCCGCGGGGAGGTGACCGGCGTGACCGACTGGCGACGGGAGTTCGCCGCTCAGGCGCGTGCGCGGCGCCCGGACCTCGCACGCCTCTGTCTGCTGATCGGCGCGGTGGCGGACGACGGCCTGACCGAGGCCGACCTGGACGCGGCCGAGATCGAACTCGACCGGCTCGCGGGAGAGCTGCCGTACGGCGTGCGGGACCCCGCGGACTGGGTGGCCGCACTGGCCCGGCTGCTCGGCGGACGGTACGGGTTCCAGGGCGTCCCCGCCGACTACCAGCGCCTGGAGTCCTCGCTGCTGCACGAGGTGCTGCGGCGCCGCCGGGGGCTGCCGATCCTGCTCTCCGTGGTCTGGATGGAGGTCGCGCGACGGGCCGGCGCACCGGTGTACGGCCTCGGGCTGCCGGGGCACTTCGTGATCGGCTTCGGCGAACCGGCGGCCCAGGTCTTCGCGGATCCCTTCGCGGGCGGCCGGCGGATGACCGGTGTGGACGCGGAGCTGCTGGTCGCGGGCGCGACGGGCGAGCCCCTCGAACCCTCGATGCTCCGCCCGACGGATCCGCTGGACATCGTCCTGAGGATCCTGAACAACATCCGCGCCTGGGCGGCCCCTCGCCCGGAGCGGTCGGGCGTGGCGCTGTGGGCGGTGGAACTGTCGCTGCTGCTCCCCTCCCACCCGGCGCGGCTGCGCTACGAGCACGCGGAGCTGCTGGTGCAGCGGGGCGAGTTCCAGGCGGGGGCGGCGGAGATGGAGGCGTACGCCTCGGTCGTGGACGCCGTCGAACCGAGCGCGGCGGCGTCGATCCGCAACAGGGCCCAGGCGGCGCGGGCGCTGCTGAACTAGAACGGCCGGCATCCAGGGCGGCCGCTGGACCAGTCGGGAGCCGGCTAGGCCGAGCCTGGGGCGTCGAGGAGACGGAGCAGCACGGCGGCTTCGGCGCGGAGCCGGGCGGCCCGGTCGGCGTGGGCGGGCGCGGTGAGGCCCTCGGCGACGTCGAGCCGCTCGGCGGCCTCGGCGCGGACGACGTCCTCCACCTCACGCTCGCTGAGCTCCCGCCGCGCCGCCTCGGTGGTGCCGACACCGACCGGCGCGTGCTCCAGGGCCACCCCTCGGAGCGCGGCCTCGTCCACGGGCACGGCCTCGGCGTTGTCGAGCGCGGCGAGGGTCGCGCGCAGGGCGCTCACGGCGGCCTTGTCGCGGGCGCGCATGGCTTCGGGCAGTGCGTGACGCATACGGAGACGGAGAGACATGCCGCGACCCTACGGGGGCGCCTCAGGGCCGACAACGCGATAAGCGGCGCCCACGTGCCCGCCGAACAGCGCTGCGCCCGCCGAACAGTCCTGAGCCCGCCGAACAGCCTCTTCCGCGCCGCGCCGGCCCTCGCGTCCGGCGGGCGGAGGCGCCATCTCGGCAGCGCTACCCGGGAGTTGTCTGTACAACTCCCGGTCGCCGTTCCCCGACTGGCCTTCGAGGGTTCACCCCCGACTGCTGCGATACACGCGCCATGTGAACAACGAACAGCGCTTGATCGAGGAGGCTCGAGTGAATCTCGTAGTCAACGGCGACGCGGAGAGCGGGCCCGGCGGGTCCGCCGACCCGGTCGCCGCGGTGACCGGGTGGACGGTGCCCGAGGGGGCGCCCGCGCTCATCTCGTACACCCTGGGCAACGGTTACCCCGGCCCCGGCGACCCCGGGCCCGCGAGCCGGGGCAGCCGGTTCTTCTCCGGGGGCGACAGCCCCCGTACCGCGCTCGTCCAGGACATCGACCTGCCCCGCGACGGCACCACGGGGTGGCGGCACATCGACGCCGGGAGGGTGAGCTACACGCTCTCCGGCTGGCTGGGCGGGTACGCGACGCAGGAGGACGGCGCACGGCTGTCGGTGGAGTTCCGGAACGCGCAGGGCACTCCGGTCGCCCTGTCCGTCCTCGGCCCGGTCACGGCCACCGAGCGGCTGTCCCGTACCGCGCTGTTGGAGCGCACCGCCACCGCGCGCGTGCCGCGCACCGCGCGCACCGCGCGCGTGCTGCTCGTCTTCACCCGCACCGGCGGCGGGACGTCCAACGACGGCTACGCCGACGCCATATCGCTCACGCTGCACACCACGGGAGGACGCAAGTGACCAGGCTCAACCGACGCGATCTGCTGAAGGCGGCCGGAGCCGCCGGGGCGCTGAACGTGGTCTGGCCGCTGTCCGCCGGGCTTTCCCCCGCGCAGGCCCTGGAGGCCGCCCAGGCACTCGGCGCCGACTACGACCCGGCGCCGTTCACCCTCGGCGTCGCGTCCGGCGACCCGCGGCCCGGCAGCGTCGTGCTGTGGACGCGGCTCGCCCCCGAGCCGCTGGCGGCCGAGCAGAAGCTGAGCGAGATCGTCGAGGTCGAGTGGTTCGTCTCCACCGACCCGCAGCTGAGGAACATCGTCGCCAGCGGCTGTGTGCCCGCGTCCGCGACGCTCGGGCACAGCGTGCACGTCCCCGTCTCCGGGCTGCGCCCGGGCATCCACTACTGGTACGCCTTCCAGGCCCTGGGCAGGCGGAGCCGGATCGGCCGGACGAAGACCGCGCCCGTCGGCCACGTCGCCTCGGTCCGCTTCGCCGCCGCCAACTGCCAGGCGTTCCACGACGGCTTCTACGCGGCCCACCGGGGCATCGCGCGCGAGAACGTCGACTTCGTCGTCCACCTCGGCGACTACATCTACGAGCACGGCCAGGTCGGCGGTGTCCCGGCCGACCACGTCCGCGACCACGAGGGCCCCGGGGTCTTCACGGTCGCCGACTACCGCCGCCGGCACGCGCTCTACAAGGGCGACGCCTCCCTGCGCGAGGCGCACGCGGCCCACCCGTGGTTCCTGACCTGGGACGACCACGAGGTCGTCAACGACTACTCCGGTACGGGTGGCGGCGCGTCGTTCATGCAGCGGCGGGCGGCCGCGTACCAGGCCTGGTACGAGAACATGCCGCACCGCGACGGCGGCGCCGGGACCAGGACGGCGCTGCCGGACCCCGAGATCCACCGCGTGCGCCGCTGGGGCGACCTGCTGGAGCTGAGCGTCCTCGACCTGCGCTCGTACCGCTCCGCGCAGAACCTCGCGGACGGCACGATCCTCGGCTCCGGGCAGAAGAGCTGGCTGAAGAAGACCGTCGACGGCGCTCCCGACACCTGGCACGTGTGGGCCAACTCGATCATGCTCAGCCAGCTGCGGGGCCGGCCGGGCGGTTCGTACATGTTCACCGACCAGTGGGACGGCTTCCTCGCCGAGCGCAAGGAGGTCCTCGGCCATGTGCACGACTCGGGCATGGAGGACCTGGTCGTCATCACCGGCGACTGGCACTCGGCGTTCGTCGACGACATCCGGCCGGACTTCGACGACGTCTCGTCGCCCGTCATCGGTACGGAGTTCACCGCGCACTCGGTGACCTCAGGCGCGTACTCCGCGAGCTGGAACGCCACCAACGGGCCGGTCATGGGCGCGGCCAACCCGCACCTGAAGTACTTCGAGGGCAACCGCTACGGCTACGACGTCTACGAGGTCACCCCGCAGCGCTTCAGCGCCCACATGCGGGTGATCGGCGACCGCCGCGACCCGGCCTCCCCCGTCACCACGCTGACCACCTTCCACGTGGACCGCGGGAAGGCGGGCTCGTACGAGGACCCGGCGACCAGGAACTCGCCGGCGCAGTACCGCCGCGACTGACGGCACGGAAGCGAAGAGCGCCCGTCCCGCCGGTCGACTCCGGCGGGACGGGCGCTCCCGTACGTCCGTCCTCAGCCCTGGCCGCTGAGGTCTATCGTCTTCGTCCGCTCGGCCAGGGTCTTGCCCTTCAGGGCGTCGCGCATGACGAACGCGACGTCGTCGGCGGAGACCTGGTGCTTCTTGCCGTCGGCCTTGGTGATCATGACGCCGTCGAAGACGCCGTCGAGGAGCCGCTCGATCGCCTTCTTGTCGTAGACCTCCACCAGGCGGCCGTTGACGGCCTTCATGGAGAGGATCTGCGGGAGCGAGCGCGCCGGGCCGAACTTGATCTCCTTCGGCCCCGCCTTGATCAGGATCACGTCGGACATCGCGGGCTCGGCGAACTCCTTCATCGCCCGGTCCAGCTCGGCCTTGCTGATCGTGGGCTCGCGGGTGACGACGGGCAGTTCGACGGCCTTCGCCTTGCCCGTCTCGACCTGGGCGCGGTACGCGTCCTTGACGAAGAGCATCGAACGGGCGACGTCCAGGCCCTTGCCCGGCTTGCCCTCCACGGCGGTGACCTTGCCGGGGGCGAACCTGATCGCGCCCTCGGTCGCCGAGCCGGAGGTGCCTGCCACGTCGGTCAGGGCGACGGCCAGCTTCTCCTCGTCGACCGGGAGCTTCGGCTCGGCGACGCGCTCGCCGCCGAAGAGGGAGCCGATCACCGAGACGGGGTTGTAGTCGCTGCCCGCGGCCGCGCGGACGGTCTCCTGGCTGTCCAGGGAGAGGCCGGCCTTGTCCGGGGCGAGCGTGACCGTCTTGCCGTCGACGCTGAGCTGGAGCGGGGCGTGGGCCCGCTTGCCGAGGGCGGCCTCCAGCTTGTTGACCCCCTCCTCCTTCGTCCCGCCGCCGATGTCGACGCCGAGGACGGTCGTGCCCTTGGGGACGTCGGAGTGGTTGAGGAGCAGCCCGGCGCCGTAGGCGACACCGGCGAGGCCGAAGACGCCGACGCCGACGAGGACCAGCTTGGAGCGGCCCTTCTTCGGCGGGGCGGAGGAGCGGGACGGGGAGGCGGCGGGCGCGGGCGACGAGGGCGCGGGGCGCGGCTCGGCCGGGGCGCCGCCGAGGTACTCGGGGGTCGAGAAGCCTCGCTCCGGCGTACGGGGCGTCAGGTCCGGGCCCGCGGGGACGACCGGGATGCCGCTGGTGAGCGTGTCCCCGGAGACGTGGCCGCCGGGCGGGGTCGGGCCGCCGGGGCCGGGGTTCTGGGGCGTCAGGACGGCGGTGTCGTCGCTCATCCGCGGCGCTCCCCCGAAGGGGTCACCGGTGATGAGCGGGTTGCCGCCGGGCGGCGGGTTGCCACCGGCCAGGGGGTCGCCACCGGGCCGGGGGCCGCCCGTCAGGGGGTCGCCGACCGCCAGCGGGTTGCCCGCCGCGGGGCCGACGCCGGCCAGCGGGTTGCCCGCCGTGGGACCGCCGGCCAGCGGGTCGCCGCCCATGGTGGTGCCACCCGTGGGTGCACCACCCATGGTGCCGCCGCCCACAGGGCCCGCGCGCAGCGCGCTGGTGCCGGTCGCCGGGCCCGTGGTCGGGCCGGTCGGGGGCTTCGGGCCGGCTGCCGGGGGCTGCGGGGCTCCCTGGGCGTACGGGGCGCCGCCGGGGCCGTACGCGGCCTCGTCCTGCGGCGGGGTCGAGAGGAACATCGGCGTACCGGAGGCGGGCGTGGCCGAGATGGAGGCGCCGCCGACCTTCGGGATGCCGCCCGTCGCGGGCCCGGCGAAACCGGAACCGCGCGACTGGCCGCCCGTGGCCGGGGGCCGTACCCCCGCCGGGGGCGTCCGGCCCGGACCGGCTCCGCCGGGACCCGGGCCGCCCTGACCAGGCGCGCCCGGACGCGGCGCACGGGCACCGGCGCCACCGGGACCCGGGCCGGCGGTACCCGGGCCCGAGCCCGGTTCCGAGATCTGGGACAGGCCCGACTTCGCGGCCGGACCGCCGCCGGCACCGGGAGCACCGGGCCCGCCAGGGGCGCCGGGGCCGGAGGGGCCGGACGGGCCGCCCGAGGGCGCGTCGGGCGCGGCCGACCTGCGCGGCGCGAACCAGTCGCTGGTCGGCTTGTCCTCGGCCTGCGGCGGTTCCGTCCGGGCGGGCTCCGGCGGGGCCGGGGCCTCGGGCGCGGGGGCCGGGGCCGGTGCGGGGGCGGCCTGGGCGGGCGCGGAGTCCGAGCCGGCGTCACCGACCGGCTTGCGGACGACCACGGGCGGGATCGGCCGCGAACCCGGGATGTTGATCCGGATCCGGGTGGTCAGCGTGGTCTCGGTCTTCGGCTCTTCCGGCTGCGCAGGAGCGGGCGGCGCGGCGGCGGCACCGGCGGTCTCGTCGGATCCGTCCTGCGTGGGGTGGAGCGACGGATACTGGCGGGATCCGTACGGCGGCGTGCCCGACGGGTACGCGGCTCCACCGCGCCCCTGGGCGCCGGAGGACGAACTGTCAGTCTCTCGACCAGTTTCACGACTCAAAGCAGGTTCTCCCGGTTGGCTCCACCGCCCGCTCTTGCTGGTGCTCGTGTACCCGGGCGGCTCGGCGGCGCGCACCACCATACTGGCCGTCGCCGACAGACACCTGGTGGACGGGTGTCGAGTAAGGGGCAATCCGGCCGAAGTTTGGGCAGCTCTTCACCGAAGCTCCCCTCAAGTCACCCTGTTCACGCGGCCGGACGGACGAGCCGCGACATCGTGGCGCACATCACAGCGATCGCCATGCCCCCGAGAAGGAAGATCATCTCAGCGGCGCCTCCACCGAAGGCCCCGTCGCCTTCCGGGCGTCCGAGGCTGAGCAGCACGATGGCGACGAGCCAGCCCGCCCCGGGGGCGACCAGGCCGAGCTGGGTGCCGGTGGCCCGCAGGCCGCCGTAGAAGACCCCGGCGGCCGCGAGCAGGCCGAGGATCAACCCGCCGGGGAACCAGGCGTTTTGGGCGAAGGAGCCCGCGATGCCGACGAGGGCGCCGAGGACGAGGAGGAGGGCGTACCAGACGATCCGCATGTTCACGTGTTCCCGTCGCTCTCGATGCCCGTGTCGACACCCGCGAAGAGGTCCGTCTCGCGCGCGCCCTCCGGCGCGCCCGGCGTGCCCCTGACCAACTGGTAGTGCTCCGTGGTGAGGATCGGCTGACCCAGGTCGTTCGAGAGCGCGAAGAAGGGGCCCTCGACGGCGATTTGGGTGGCGTGGGCACGCATCGCGGCGGCCTTGCGCACCGCCCAGGTCTGCTCGCCGTCGATCTCGGCGGTGATCATCGAGTCGTCCACGACCCCCGGCACGTCGTCGATGTCCGCGACGCCGGGGAATCCGGCGCCCCCGGCGGCGCGCAGCCGGGCGAAGGCGGCCTCGGCGAGCGGGCGCGGGACGCGGTTCCAGTAGATCTTCGCGATCGTGTGGGCCGGGCCGAGGTCGGGGCGGTAGGCGGGGTTCTCGGCCAGCTCGGCGGCGCGCATGGCGACGCGGTGGGCCTGGATGTGGTCGGGGTGGCCGTAGCCGCCGTCGGGGTCGTAGGTGACCAGGACCTGCGGGCGGGTCTCCCGGACGATCTCGACCAGGTACGGGGCGGCGGTGTCGACGTCCGTGTTCCAGAAGGCGTTCGCGCGCCGGTTCTGCTCGACGCCCATCATCCCGGAGTCGCGGAAGCGGCCGGGGCCGCCGAGGAAGCGGTGGTCGGTGACGCCCAGCTCCTTCATCGCGTCGGCCAGCTCGCCGACGCGATGGGGCCCGAGCCGGTCCTCCCGGTCGGGCGCGAGATGGGCGAGCCCGGGCGGGATGACCTCGCCCTCCTCGCCGAGCGTGCAGGTCACGAGCGTGACCTGGGCGCCCTCGGCCGCGTACCTGGCCATGGTGGCGCCGTTGTTGATCGACTCGTCGTCGGGGTGCGCGTGCACCAGGAGCAGACGACGGGCTGGGAGAACCGTCATGGCCCCACCCTACGAGGCGGGGCCGGACACCCCCGAGCACCCCCGGGCACGGGGTCAGAACTTGAGGCCGCCGATCATGCCCGCCACGTTCGTGGTGAGCTGGCTGATGGACGGGGCGATGGACGAGCTCGCCAGGTAGAACCCCAGGAGCGCGCAGACCGCCGCATGTCCAGCCTTCAGTCCGGATTTCCGGATCAGCAGGAAGACGACGATCGCCAGCAGCACCACCGCCGAAATCGAGAGTGCCACGGCGGTTCACCTCCACAACTTCTTCGGTCGGATATTCGGACGGTCAGTTCGGCGAGCATGTGCCAGGTGTCAGGGTGACCTCTACCCACCTAGCGCTACGGATCATAACTATGTGTGGCAACGCATTGATGGTGTACGGGGGCACAGGGGGGCGCACAGCGCTAGTTTCGGTCGCATGACCTCCACGCAACTGCCGTCGTACCCGCTCTCGTTCCCCCGCCAGTACGCCCGGACCCAGCGCTTCTCGCTGGGGGTTCCCCGCACGTTCACGGTCTCCCCGGACGGTGAACGCGTGGTGTTCGTCCGCTCGTCGTCCGGCACCGACCGCTCCCACGGACTGTGGGTCCTCGACCTGGCCCAGGAGCCGTACGAGCGGCTCGCGGCGGACCCCGGGACGCTGCTCGCGGGCGCGGCCGAGGAGTTGTCGGCGCAGGAGCGGGCGCGGCGGGAGCGGAGCCGTGAGGGCTCGGGCGGGATCGTGGCGTACGCGGTGGACGCGGCCGTGGAGTTGGCCGCTTTCGCTCTCTCGGGGCGGCTGTTCACGGCGGAGCTGCGGGCGGGCACCGCGCGGGAACTCCCGGCCCCCGGGCCGGTGATCGACCCCCGGCCGTCGCCGGACGGGCGGCACGTCGCCTATGTGGTGGGCGGCGCGCTGCGAGTGACGGGCGCGGACGGCGAGGGCGACCGGGCGCTCGCGGAGCCGGAGGACGCGCACACGACGTACGGGCTCGCGGAGTTCGTGGCGGCGGAGGAGATGGGCAGGTCGCGCGGGTTCTGGTGGGCGCCGGAGTCGGACCGGCTGCTGGTGGCGCGGGCCGATGACCGGCCGGTGCGCCGGTGGTGGATCGCCGATCCCGCGCATCCGGAGCGGGAGCCGCAGGTGGTGCCGTATCCGGCGGCGGGGACGCCGAACGCGGAGGTGCGGCTGTACGTGATGGATCTGACCGGGGCGCGTACGGAGGTCGCGTGGGACCGGGAGCGGTATCCGTACCTGGCGCGGGTGCACTGGTCGCCGGACGGGGCTCCGCTGCTGCTCGTCCAGGCGCGTGACCAGCGGACGCAGCTGCATCTGGCGGTGGACCCGGCGACCGGCGCGACGCGGACGGTGCGGGCGGACGAGGACCCGGTGTGGCTGGAGCTGCTGCCGGGGGTGCCGGCCTGGTCGCCGGAGGGGCGGCTCGTGCGGATCGCGGACATGGACGGGGCGGCGGAGGCGGGCGGGGCGGCCCCCATGGTCGGGGCCGGGCGCGCCGACGGGGGCGGAACAGGGGCCGGCGGCGGCGGTGCCGCCCCCGGCGGGGCGCGCGTGCTGATGGTCGGGGAGCGGGCGCTGACCGGGGCGGGGCTGCAACTGCGCGCGGTGCTGGACATCGGGGAGGACGACGTCCTGGTGTCGGCCTCGGCGGGCGAGGGGCGAACGGAGCCGGAGACCGGTGAGATCCATGTGTACCGGGTGGACGAGCGGGGTGTGGAGCGGGTCTCGGAGGGCGTGGGGGTCCACTCGGCGGTGCGCGGCGGCGGGGTGACGGTGCTGGTCTCCGCGCGGCCGGACGCGCCCGGAAGCGTGGCGCGGGTGCTGCGGGACGGTGCCCAGGTGGCGGTGATCGCCTCGTACGCGGAGCCGCCGGTGCTGTCGGCGGGTGTGCGGCTCGTCGAGGGGGGCGCACGGCGGATTCCATGCGCCGTCCTGCTCCCCTCGGGCTACGTGGAAGGGGACGGGCCGCTTCCTGTGCTGATGGATCCGTACGGCGGTCCGCACGGCCAGCGGGTGGTCGCCGCGCACAACGCGCATCTGACGTCGCAGTGGTTCGCCGACCAGGGCTTCGCCGTGATCGTGGCGGACGGGCGGGGTGCGCCGGGCCGGTCGCCCGGCTGGGAGAAGGCGATCAAGAACGACCTGATGCCGACCCTCGACGACCAGATCGAGGCGCTGCACGCGCTGGCGAAGGACTTCCCGCTCGATCTGGGCCGGGTGGCGATCCGGGGCTGGTCGTACGGCGGCTATCTCGCCGCGCTCGGGGTGCTGCGGCGCCCCGACGTCTTCCACGCGGCGGTGGCGGGGGCGCCGGTGGCGGACTTCCGGCTGTACGACACCCACTACACCGAGCGGTACCTCGGGACGCCGCAGGACGACCCGGCGGTCTACGCGGCGAACTCCCTGGTCACCGACGACGGGCTGGTGGCGCCGGAGGAGCCCGCGCGGCCGCTGATGATCATCCATGGTCTGGCCGACGACAATGTGGTGGTGGCCCATTCGCTGCGGCTCTCCTCCGCGCTGCTCGCGGCCGGGCGACCCCATGAGGTGCTGCCGCTGACAGGCGTGACCCACATGACCCCGCAGGAGCAGGTGGCGGAGAACCTGCTGCTGCTTCAGGTCGACTTCCTCAAGCGGTCGCTGGGCATGGGCCGGTGACTCACCAGCCGGGCGGGCGCGGGTGCGGCGGGGCGGGCGGCAGGGCGGCCACCGGCTGACGGGGTACGGGGCGGGGCACGCCGCGCACGGAGAGCAGGACGAGCACGGCGGCCCCGGCGAACAGTCCGTACGCCGAGGTGGCGAGGGCGAGCCGGCCGTCGTCGCCCAGCGCGGCGACGTGGTCGGCCCACCCGGTCCGTAACGCCGTGGCGACCCCCGCGAACCCCCAGCCCGTCAGGAACAGCCCCGCGAACAGGCCGAGGGGGCGGGCGTGCGGGGCGCGGGCGAAGGCGCTGCCGGCGGCCACCAGGAGAAGAAGGGCGAGCATGACGTTCAGCCAGGCCGGCGGGACCGCGAGGGCGGGCAGGTGGAGCGAGCGGCCGCCGGTGAACCGGTCGACGGTGGCCTCGACCGGCAGCTCCCTCGCCCGGTGCACCTCCCACGCCACCCGGGCGGCCCCGGCGACGGCGCACAGGATGCCGGCGGTGACGGCGGGGCCCGTACGGAGGCGGGCCGGCCGCGCGGGGCGGGTGCCGCGGCCCGCGGCCGCGGTGACGACGAGGCCGGCGGCGAGGGCGAGCGTCAGGAGGGTCGTGACGAGTGCGTCGACCCCGGTGGCCCACAGGCCGGGCAGCCGCAGCGCGAGCGTGACCGCCCCGGCGGCGGCGAGCGCGGGCGCGGCGAGCGAGGAGCGGAGCGCGGCGAGCGCGGTGGCCGTGTAGGCGACGAGCAGGAGGGGATCGAGCAGCGAGGTGGCGGACCTGCTCCGGAGCAGGAAGGCGTGGTCCCCGGCCCAGTACCAGCCCAGTGCGGCGGGCGAGCCGAAGGCCGCGAGGTCCCGCAGGAGCCAGACGACGATGACGAGCGTGAGCGCGCCGCACAGCGCGGCGCCGGTGAGACGTGCCGGTCGTGTCACTGTCACGGAGCCGATACTCACCGCTACCACGCGCCGAAACAAGCGGTTCCGCATATTCGACCGGCAAGTCGAGGACGGGTGGCGGCCGGCCGGGACGACATGGCGCGTACCGGCCGGCCTACGGCACCCGCACGGCCGTACGCTGTCGAGACTGACGGGTTCGTATATCGGATCCGGGTCGGCGGAGTTGCCTGCGCGTTAACGAATCTGACGGTGCTTTATGCGGACATGGTCCGTATTACTCCGGGGTCTGGCCGGGCGCCGCCCCCGGAGCCTCCCCCTCCCCCTCCCCCTCGTCCGACGGCACCACGTGCTTCTCCTCCGCGAAGTGGCACGCCGAGTCGTGCTTCGCCGGGGTGTCCGTGTGCCGGAAGACGGCCGGCACCGCCAGCAGGGGCACTTCGAGCGCGCAGCGCTCCTGCGCCTTCCAGCAGCGGGTGCGGAAGCGGCACCCCGAGGGCACGTTGGCCGGTGAGGGCACGTCACCACTGAGGATGATCCGCTCGCGGTGTTCCCGCGCGTCCGGGTCCGGCACCGGGACCGCCGACAGCAGGGCCTGGGTGTAGGGGTGCGTGGGGTGGTCGTAGATCTGGGCGTCGGTGCCGATCTCGACGATCCGGCCGAGGTACATGACGCCGACGCGGTCGGAGATGTGCCGGACGATGGACAGGTCGTGGGCGATGAAGACGTAACTGAGCGAGAACTCGTTCTGGAGCTTCTCCAGGAGGTTGACGACCTGGGCCTGGACGGAGACGTCGAGGGCCGAGACCGGTTCGTCGGCGACGATGATCTCCGGCTGGAGCGCCAGGCCGCGGGCGATGCCGATGCGCTGCCGCTGGCCGCCGGAGAACTGGTGCGGATAGCGGTTGATGTACTCCGGGTTGAGGCCGACGACGTCGAGCAGGTCCTGGACCTTGCGCCGCCGGTCCCCCTTGGGGGCGACCTCGGGATGGATCTCGTACGGCTCCCCGATGATGTCGCCGACCGTCATCCGCGGGTTGAGGGAGGTGTACGGGTCCTGGAAGACCATCTGGATGTTGCGGCGGACGGCCCGCAGGGCGCGCGGGGACATCGTGGTGATGTCCTCGCCCTTGTAGCGGATGGCACCGGAGGTCGGACGCTCCAGGTTGACCAGCATCTTCGCCACGGTCGACTTGCCGCAGCCGGACTCGCCGACGATGCCGAGGGTCTCCCCGGCCACCAGGTCGAAGTCGACGCCGTCGACGGCCTTGACCGCGCCGACCTGCTTCTTGACGACGACGCCGCGCGCCAGCGGGTAGTGCTTGTACAGGTCCCGGACCTGGAGAATCGGCTCAGCCACGGAGGGCCTCCTGCCAGAAGTGGCACGCGCTGCGGCGCTCCTGCGACACGTCGTACAGCGGCGGCTCGTCGGTGCGGCAGACGTCCCGGGCGAGCGGGCAGCGCGGGTTGAAGGCGCAGCCGGGCGGGATGGCCAGCAGGTTCGGGGGCAGGCCCTTGATCGCGTACAGCTCCTGGCCCTTCTGGTCCAGGCGCGGGATCGAGTCGAGCAGGCCGCGGGTGTACGGATGGGCGGGGGCCTTGTAGATCTCGTGGACGGGGGCGGTCTCGACGATCCGGCCCGCGTACATCACGGCGATCTTGTCGGCGACGTCGGCGACGACGCCGAGGTCGTGGGTGATCAGGATGAGGCCCATGTTGAGCTCGCGCTGGAGTTCGGCGAGCAGGTCCATCACCTGGGCCTGCACGGTCACGTCGAGGGCGGTCGTCGGCTCGTCGGCGATGATCAGGTCGGGTTCGAGGGAGAGCGCCATCGCGATCATGATGCGCTGGCGCATGCCGCCGGAGAACTGGTGCGGGTACTGCCCCACGCGCTCCTTGGCGGCCGGGATGCGGACCCGGTCCATCAGTTCGACGGCCTTGGCCCGGGAGTCCTTGCGGGAGAGGCCCTGGTGGACCTGGAACATCTCGCCGAGCTGGTCGCCGACGCTGATCACGGGGTTGAGGGAGGACAACGCGTCCTGGAAGATCATCGCCATCTTGGCGCCCCGGACCTTGCGCCGCTCCTCCTCCTTGAGCTTCAGCAGGTCGCGGCCCTGGAAGAGGATCTCGCCGTCGGTGATCTTTCCCGGCGGGATGTCGAGGATGCCCATGACGGCCTGGGCGGTGACGGACTTGCCGGAGCCGGACTCGCCGAGGACGGCCAGGGTCTCGCCCGCGTCGACCGAGTAGCTGACCCCGTTGACCGCCTTGGCCACCCCGTCCCGGGTGTGGAACTCCACGTGCAGATCGCGCACTTCGAGCAGCATGGGCGGCTACCTCAGCTTCGGGTCGAGGGCGTCGCGCACCGCGTCGCCGAGCATGATGAACGCGAGCACGGTGATGGCGAGCGCGCCGGCCGGCCAGAGCAGCATGTGCGGGGCGTTGCGGATGTACTGCGAGGCCGAGGAGATGTCGATGCCCCAGGAGACGGTGGGCGGCTTCAGCCCGACGCCGAGGTACGACAGGGTCGCTTCGAGCGAGATGTACGTACCGAGGGCGATGGTCGCCACGACGATGACCGGGGCGACGGCGTTGGGCGCGATGTGGCGGAGCAGCATGCGGGAGTTGGAGGCGCCGAGCGCCCGGGCCGCCTGCACGTAGTCGTTCTGCTTGGCGGTGATGACGGAGCCGCGGGCGATGCGGGAGATCTGCGGCCAGCCGAGCAGCACCATGAAGCCGATGACGGGCCAGATCGTGGCGCTGGTGACGACGGACAGCAGGACGAGGCCGCCGAGGACGACCGGGATGGCGAAGAAGACGTCGGTGATCCGGGAGAGGATCGCGTCCCAGCCGCCGCCGAAGAAGCCGGCCAGGCCGCCGAGGAGCGAGCCGAGGATCCCGACACCGAGGGTGGCGAGGACGCCGACGGCCACGGAGGTCCGGGCGCCGTAGACCGTACGGGTGTACACGTCGCAGCCCTGGCCGTTGAAGCCGAAGGGGTGGCCGGGCTGGGAGCCCTCCTGGGCCTTGGACAGGTCGCACTGGAGGGGGTCTCCACTGGCGATCAGGGACGGCCAGATGGAGATGATCACGAGGAAGAGGATGATCAGGCCCGAGACGATGAAGACCGGGTTGCGGCGCAGGTCGTGCCAGGCGTCGGACCAGAGGGAGCGGGGTTTGCCGGCCGGTCCGGTGCCCTGGGGCCCGCCCGGTGTCTTCTCCAGGGACGCGCCCTCCTCCATGGCGAGGTCCGTGGCGCCGCCCGCCCCCGTGTGGTCGATGGCGCGCCCGTCGTCGAACGGCTCATGGGGCTCAGGCATAGCGGATCCTCGGGTCAAGGACGGCGTACAGGAGGTCGACGAGGAGGTTGGCCACCAGGAAGACGATGACGAGGACGGTCACGAAGCCGACGACGGTCTGGGTGTTCTGCCGGACGATGCCCTGGTAGAGCTGGTAGCCGACGCCGTGGATGTTGAAGATCCGCTCCGTGACGATGGCGCCGCCCATCAGCGCGCCGATGTCGGCGCCGATGAAGGTCACCACCGGGATGAGGCTGTTGCGCAGCAGGTGGCGGGTGATGACCCGGTGCCGCGGCAGGCCCTTGGCGACGGCGGTACGGACGTAGTCGGCGCGCTTGTTCTCCGCGATCGAGGTCCGGGTGAGCCGGGTGACGTAGGCGAGGGAGACCGAGGCGAGGACGAGGCCGGGGACGATCAGCTCGCCGAAGGCGGCCTCGGAGGAGACGGCGGGCTTGATCCAGCCCCACTTCACGCCGAGGAGGAGCTGGAGCAGCAGGCCGGTGACGAAGGTCGGGATCGAGATGACGACCAGGGTCAGCAGCAGGACGCTGGTGTCGACGGGCCGTCCGCGCTTCAGGCCCGTGAGGACGCCGAGGCTGATGCCGATGACGATCTCGAAGAGGATCGCGACGATCGTGAGCCGGATGGTGACCGGGAAGGCGCTGGCCATCAGCTCGGTGACGGGCTGACCGTTGAAGGCCGTACCGAAGTCGCCGGTGAAGAGGTTGCCCATGTAGGTCAGGTATTGCTGCCAGACGGGCTTGTCGAGGCCGAACTCCTTCTCCAGCTGGGCGGCGGTGGCCGGATCGCAGGCGCGGTCGCCGCAGAGGCCCGCGATGGGGTCGCCCATCACGTTCACCATCAGGAAGATCAGCAGGGTGGCGCCGATGAAGACCGGGATCATCTGCAGCAGACGCCGGATCACATAACGACCCATGAGGGGCTCCGGGGGTGTGGGGTAGGCGTACGGCCCGGCGCGTGGGAGATCGCCGGGCCGGACCGTACGCCGACGCGCTGCGTCAGTTGACCTTGATCTGGTCGTAGACCGGGACGCTGAACGGGTTGAGCAACACGTTGGACACGCGGTCGGAGTAGCCGGCGCTGCCGTTCTGGTACCAGAGCGGGATCGCGCCCATGTCGTCGCGGAGGACTTCCTCGGCCTGCTGGAAGGTCTCGACGGCCTTGCCGATGTCGGACTCGGCGTTGGCCTGGTCGACGAGCTTGTCGAACTCCGGGTCGGTGTACTTGCCGTCGTTGGACGAGGCGTTGGTGTAGTACAGCGGCTGCAGGAAGTTCTGGATGAGGGGGTAGTCCATCTGCCAGCCGGCCCGGAAGGGGCCGGGCATCTTCTGCGTGGAGACCTGGCTGCGGTAGTCGGCGAAGGTGCCGATCGGGTTGCCGACGCAGGCCCGGTTGTTGCCGAGCGCGTTGTTGATGGAGTTGCAGACGGCGTCCACCCACTCCTTGTGGGAGCCGGTGTCGGCGTTGTACGAGATCCTCATCGTGCCGCCGGGGATGCCGCCGCCCTCGGCGACGAGCTTCTTCGCCTCCGCCGCGTCGTACGTGCAGAAGTCGCCGCAGATGTTCTTGAAGCCGCCGTCCTCGCCGAGGACCGGGGAGGTCCAGTCGACGGCGGGGGTCCGGGTCTTCTGGAAGATCGTGTCGGTGATCTGCTCGCGGTTGATCGCCCGGGAGAGGCCCTGCCGCAGCTTCTCCTGACCGGGCTTGTTCCACGCCGGGTCGTAGAAGGGGAAGCCGAGGGTCTGGATGATGCCGGCCGGTTCGTTGATGTACCGGTCGCCGAGGTCGGCCTGGACGTTCTTGAGCTGCGAGGCCGGCACGTCGTCGACGAGGTCGAGGTTGCCGGCCGTCAGGTCGGTGTAGGCGGTGTTGTTGTCGGTGTAGACCTTGAGGGTCACGCCGCCGTTCTGCGCCTTGTCCCCGCCGGGGTAGCCGTCCCAGCGCCTCAGCTCCATCTGGGAGCCCTTGGCGTACGAGTCGACCGTGTACGGGCCGTTGCCGACGGGCTTGTCCAGCCAGCCGGCGTGGTCGTCGTAGAAGGCCTTGGGGAGCGGGGAGAACGCGGCGTAGCCGAGGGTGTCGGGCCAGGTGGAGAACTTCTGGGTGAGCTTGACCGTGAAGGTCTTGGGGTCGACGACCTTGAGGCCGGACATGGTCTCTGCGGTCGGCTCGCCCTTCTCGGGGTGGACCTGGTCGTAGCCCTCGATCTGGCCGAAGAAGGAGGCGTTCTTCTGGTTGTTCTTCAGATGGGCGCCGTAGTTCCACGCGTCCACGAAGGAGTTCGCGGTGACCGCCTCACCGTTGGAGAAGGTCCAGCCGTCCTTGACGGTGATGGTGAAGTTCGTGGAGTCCGTGGTGTCGATCTTCTCGGCGAGCATGTTCGTGGCCGCGCCGGTCTTCGGGTCGTACTGCTTGAGCCCACGGAAGATCATGGAAAGGACCTTGCCGCCCTGCACCTCGTTGGTGTTGGCGGGCTCCAGCGGGTTCTGCGGGTCACCCCAGGAAGAGCTCACGACGCCGTCCGCGCCACCACCTCCGCCGTCGTCTCCGCCGCCGCAGGCCGTGGCCGTGAGGGCGACGGCAGCGGCCAGTGCGGCCCACTTGGCGTGCGTGGCTCCGCGCATGAGGTGCCTCCCGAGGGTCCTGGTATGTACCGAGAGCCCCAATATCACCCGAGTGCGGGCGGTATGCACCTTAGCGACACCCGGTCGGCGAGGCCCGGACGGGAAACGCGCGAGGGCGCCCCGGCCGTGATGGCCGGGGCGCCCTCGTCACGTACAGCGCCGTCGAGAAGGGGCTACGCCGCGTGGACGACGTCCTTCTCCTCGGCGAAGTGGCACGCCGACTCGTGCGCGGCCGGGGTGTCCGCGCCCTGGAACCGCTCCGGGATCGCCAGCAGCGGGACCTCGGTGGAGCACTTGTCCTGCGCCTTCCAGCACCGGGTGCGGAAGCGGCAGCCCGACGGCGGGTTGGCCGGCGAGGGGACGTCACCGGTGAGGATGATCCGCTCGCGGCCCTCTCGGGCGTCCGGGTCCGGGACCGGGACCGCCGACAGCAGCGCCTGGGTGTAGGGGTGCGTCGGGTGGTCGTAGATCTGCGTGTCCGTACCGATCTCGGCCATCTTGCCGAGGTACATCACGCCGACCCGGTCCGAGATGTGCCGGACGATCGACAGGTCGTGCGCGATGAAGAGGTAGGAGAGGTTGAACTCGTCCTGCAGCTTCTCCATCAGGTTGATGACCTGCGCCTGGACGGAGACGTCCAGGGCGGAGACCGGCTCGTCGCAGATGATGATCTCGGGGTTGAGCGCGAGGCCGCGGGCGATGCCGATGCGCTGGCGCTGACCGCCGGAGAACTGGTGCGGGTAGCGGTTGATGTACTCGGGGTTCAGACCGACCACATCGAGCAGCTCCTGCACCCGGCGCCGCCGGTCGCCCTTCGGGGCCACCTCGGGGTGGATGTCGAAGGGCTCACCGATGATGTCGCCGACCGTCATCCGCGGGTTCAGCGAGGTGTACGGGTCCTGGAACACCATCTGGATGTTCCGGCGGACGGCCTTCAGCGCGCGGCCGGACAGCTTGGTGATGTCCTGGCCCTTGTAGAAGACCTCGCCGGCGGTGGCCCGCTCCAGGGTCATCAGCAGCTTGGCGACCGTGGACTTGCCACAGCCGGACTCGCCGACGATGCCGAGGGTCTCGCCCTGGTAGAGGTCGAAGGAGACCCCGTCCACGGCCTTGACCGCGCCGACCTGCTTCTTGAAGAGGATGCCCTGGGTCAGCGGGAAGTGCTTGACCAGGTTGCGCACCTGCAGGATCGGCTCACCGCGCTCGACCGGCGCGTCGAGGGCGGCCACGGCCTCCGCCTCGCCGGCGACCTCGGCCGTGTGCACCTCGGTGACGTTCGGAGTCGCGTCCGCGGCGGAGCCCTCCGGCGATGTAGCAGCCTTGCTGAGCTCAGCCATGGATCGTCTCCTTCCAGAAGTGGCAGGCGCTGCCGCGACCGAGCAGCTCGGTGCCGTCCTGCTCGGTGACCGGCGTGAGCGCCGGGATCTCCGTGCGGCAGATGTCGTCGGCCTTGGGGCAGCGCGGGTTGAACGCGCAGCCGGTGGGGACCCGGAGCAGGTTGGGCGGCAGGCCCTTGATCGCGTACAGCTCCTGGCCCTTCTGGTCCAGGCGCGGGATCGAGTCGAGCAGACCCCGGGTGTACGGGTGGGCCGGGCGCTTGTACAGCTCGTGGACCGGGGCGGTCTCGACGATCCGGCCCGCGTACATCACCGCGATCTTGTCCGCGACGTCGGCGACGACGCCGAGGTCGTGGGTGATCAGGATCAGACCCATGTTGTACTCGCGCTGGAGCTCCGCGAGCAGGTCCATCACCTGGGCCTGCACGGTCACGTCGAGCGCCGTGGTGGGCTCGTCGGCGATGATCAGGTCCGGCTCCAGGGCGAGCGCCATCGCGATCATGATGCGCTGGCGCATACCGCCGGAGAACTGGTGGGGGTAGTCGTTGACCCGGGCCGCGGCGGCCGGGATCTTGACCTTGTCCATCAGCTCGATGGCCTTGGCCTTGGCCTCCTTCTTGGAGAGGCCGTGGTGCACCCGGAACATCTCGCCGAGCTGGTAGCCGACGGAGAGGACCGGGTTGAGGGAGGACAGCGCGTCCTGGAAGATCATCGCGATCTTCCGGCCGCGGATCTTCCGGCGCTCCTCGCCGGACATCTTCAGCATGTCCTCGCCGCGGAAGAAGATCTCACCCTTGGGGATCTTGCCGGGCGGCATGTCGAGAATGCCCATGACGGCCTGCGCGGTGACGGACTTGCCGGACCCGGACTCGCCGAGCACGGCGAGCGTCTCGCCCGCGTTCACGCTGTAGTTGACGCCGTTGACCGCCTTGGCCACACCGTCACGGGTGTGGAACTCCACGTGCAGGTCCCGCACTTCGAGGAGCGGGCCGGTGTGCTCGTCGCCGCCGCGCGGGGCGGGGACGCTCGCGGTCTTGTCAGTGTTGTCGATGAGACTCACGTTGTACGCCCTCCTCAGCGCAGCTTGGGGTCGAGGGCGCTGCGGACCGCATCGCCGAGCATGATGAACGCCAGGACGGTCATCGACACCATGACCGACGGGATGATCAGGACGAACGCCGCGTTGCGCAGCTGCTCCTGACCGGACGAGATGTCGACGCCCCACGAGACGGTCGGCTCGGCGAGACCGATGCCCAGGAAGGAGAGCGTGGCCTCCGCGGAGATGTAGCCGCCGAGCGCGATGGTGGCGACGACGATCACCGGGGCGATGGCGTTCGGCAGGATGTGCCGGAGCAGGATCCGGGTGGTCGAGGCGCCGAGCGCCTTGGCCGCCATCACGTAGTCCGCCTGCTTGATGGTGATCACCGAGCCGCGGGCGACTCGGGCGATCTGGGTCCAGCCGAGGAAGGCCAGGGCCAGGATGACGACCCAGAGCTTGCGCTCCTCGAAGGAGGTCAGGACGACCATCGCGCCGAGGATGAAGGGGACGCCGAAGAAGATGTCGGTGATCCGGGAGAGGATCGTGTCCGCCCAGCCGCCGAAGTAGCCGGCGAGCATGCCGACGACCGTACCGAGGACGGTGACGAGCACGGTGACGACGACGGCGACGGCGATCGAGGCGCGGGCGCCGTAGATGACACGCGCGTAGATCGAGCGGCCCTGGATGTCGTAGCCGAACCAGTCCTCGTTGAAGAGGCTGCCCCAGTTCGGCTTCTGGAGGTAGTGCTTGGCCAGGTCCGCGTGGCGCGGGTCGGCGCCGGTGAACAGGCCGGGGAAGACGGCCATCGTCAGCAGGACGACGATCAGGACCGCGGAGACCAGGAAGATCGGGTTACGGCGCAGATCGTGCCAGGCGTCCGACCAGAGGCTGCGCGGCTTCTCGGCCTTCTCGACCGGCTGGGCGGCGGTCGCGTCCGCCGAGGGCTGTTCGGCGACAGCTTCCTTGAGTGCCTCAGGCATAACGGATCCTCGGGTCCAGGACCGCGTAGAGCAGGTCGACGAGCAGGCTGGCGACGAGATAGACGACCACGATCAGGGTCACGATGCCCACGACGGTGGCGCCCTCACGGTGGCGCAGCGCGGAGAAGACGTTGTAGCCGACACCCTGGACGTTGAAGATGCCCTCGGTGACGACCGCGCCGCCCATCAGGGCGCCGATGTCGGTGCCGAGGAAGGTGACGACGGGGATCATCGAGTTGCGCATCAGGTGCACGCCGATGATGCGGCGGCGCGGCAGGCCCTTGGCCACCGCGGTGCGCATGTAGTCGGAGCGCAGGTTCTCGGCGATCGAGGTACGCGTGAGCCGGGCGACGTACGCCAGTGACAGCGAACCGAGCACGATGGCCGGCAGGAGCAGTTCGTTCCACTCCGCCAGGGCGCTCACGTTCGGGTCGACCCAGCCGAGCTGGTGGGCGAAGAAGTACTGCGCCAGGAAGCCGAGGACGAACGAGGGGACGGAGATCAGGAGCAGGGTCAGGACCAGCAGACCGCGGTCCCGGAGCGTGTCGGCCTTCAGCCCGGCGAAGACACCGAGGGAGATACCGACGAGCGCGGTGAAGGTGAAGGCGAACAGGGTGAGTCTGATCGTGATGGGGAACGCGTCCGCGATGATGTCCGCGACGGGTTGCCCGCTGGCGATCTGCGTGCCGAAGTCGCCCTGGAACAGGTTGACGAGGTAGTTCCCGTACTGGACCAGAAGCGGCTGGTCGAGTCCGAGGTCCTTCTTCATCGCGGCGATCTGCGCCGGGTCGACGGTCTGCTCTCCCGCGAGCGCGCGCACGGGATCGCCGGGCAGCGCGTACATCATGGAGAAGACCAGCAAGGTTGATCCGATGAAGACCGGGATCATCTGGAGCAGTCGCCGCGCGACATAACGCCCCATGTTTGCCTCCGATATGAATACCTACAGCCCCCGGGGCCGGTCCCTGGTTGTGGGATCCGGCCCCGGGGGCCTACCGCCAACTGCGGTGGCGGGGTGACGGCCGATGTGGGGTGGGCCCGTGGGGCTCGTTACTTGGTGGTGACCTCGGTGATGTTGAAGTCACCGTGGAAGTCGACGGTCACGTTGTCGACAGCCTCGGAGTGACCACCGTTGATCTTGTACTCCCACAGCGGGATCGCCGGCATCTTCGTGAGGACGAGCTTCTCGGCCTCCTGGTAGAGCTTGATCGACTCTTCCAGGGTCTTGGCGTTGTCGCCCTTCTTGAACGCGGCGTCGACCTGCGGGTCCGAGAAGCGACCGTTGTTCGCCTCGGCCGTCGTGCCGTACAGCTCACGCATGAAGTTGACGTTCACGGGGTAGTCGGCCACCCAGCCACCGCGGTACATCGCCTTGACCTGGTTGTTGTCACGCGCTTCCAGGTCGGTCTGGAAGTCCGGCTTGGCGTCCGGGATGCAGTCCACACCGGTGGAGTTGCGGATCGACTCGCAGACCGCGGTGATCCACTCCTTGTGGCCGCCGTCGGCGTTGTACTGGATCCAGATCTTGTTCTCCGGAACGCCGCCGCCCTCGGTGACGAGCTGCTTGGCCTTCGCCGGGTTGAACTTGAAGATGTCGCTGCCGAGGTCCTGCTTACCGGCGACACCCTGCGGGATGAAGCTGGTGGCCGGCTGGCGGGTGCCGTTGAGCACCGTCTTCGTGATCGTGTCCCGGTCGATCGCCATCGACAGACCCTGCAGGACCTTCGGGTTGATGCCCTTGAAGGTCTTGGAGTAGAAGGTCGGGACGAGGCTCTGGATGGCCGCGTACGGCTGCTCGACCGCGCGGTCGCCGAGGTCCTGCTTGTACTTCGGCAGGTCCTTCGGGCCGACCTGGCGGATCATGTCCAGGTTGCCGGAGAGGAGGTCCTGGTACGCGGCCTCGACGGTCGCGTAGTTCTTGAAGAGGACACCCTTGTTCTTGGCCTTGTTCGGGCCCAGGTAGTCAGGGTTGGCCTTGACCTGGATGACCTTCTTGTGGTCCCACTTCTCGAAGATGTAGGGACCGTTGCCGACCGGCTTCTGACCGAACGCCTTGGTGTCCTTGTAGAAGACCTCGGGCAGCGGGGCCCAGGTCGTGTACCCGAGCTTGTACTCGAAGTACGGGACCGGGTTGGTGAGCTCGATCGTGAAGGTCGTGTCGTCGACGACCTTCAGGCCCGACATCTCCTTCTTCGTCGGGGCGCCCTTCTCCGGGTGGACGTCGGCGTAGCCGGCGATGTCCTCGAACCAGAAGGCGTTCTGCTGCTTGTTCTCGATGTTGGCGTACCAGTTCCACGCCTTGACGTAGGACGCCGACGTGACGGGCGTGCCGTCGTGGAACTTCCAGCCCGGCTTGAGCTTGACGGTCCACGTCTTCGAGTCGGTCGTCTTGATCGACTCGGCGTTCGTGTAGACGATCTTGCCCTGCGCGTCGAAGTCCAGCAGCTGCGTGAAGACAGACTGGATGACGTAGCTACCGAGCGACTCATTGGTGTCGGCCGGGATCAGCGGCTTCTGGGGCTCACCGACGTCGATCGAGACATAGCCCTCGGGCTTGCCCTTCTCCTTCGAGGCGTTGTCATCGCCACTACCCCCGCCACAGGCGGTCGCTGCCAGGGCGACGACGATCGCGCCCACTACCCACTTGGCGCTCTTGGCACCGCGCATGGGTTCCTCCTCATGAGTCCACTTGTCACTACAAGAAGGGCACTTCCGAGTGCGCCGACACCCCTGACGGCGCTGCACTCATGTGCCCCGAGTGTGCTCGTGAGTCGGCACTCCCCACAGTGCGTGACCCATTGACCCGAGCTCAATGCAGCCAACTATTAAGTACGCCCGGGCTGTAAACCACACTTAAGTGGTCTCGTTTTGGCAACATCACCAGGGGCCATGAGACCGAAATCCGGACAAAGCGATCACAGACAGACACCCGCGAAACGGACCGTTAACACACGTTCCGGAGAGCGACGGCCGATATCCGGACACCCCGCCCATGAAATGGATTTGACGAAAGGCCCGGATCCCCACAGTGACTGCGGGGATCCGGGCCTTGGGTCTGAGGCGGCGTCAGCCTGTGCGTAGGCCGACGCGTCCGTCGATGCGTCAGCCGTTCTTGGCGCGCGACGCGGTGCGACCGCGCTGGTTCTGGTCCAGGACGACCTTGCGGATACGCACGGCCTCCGGGGTGACCTCGACGCACTCGTCGTCGCGGCAGAACTCCAGGGACTGCTCCAGGGAGAGCTTGCGCGGCGGGACGATCGCCTCGAAGGAGTCGGCGGAGGCGGAGCGCATGTTGGTGAGCTTCTTCTCCTTGGTGATGTTCACGTCCATGTCGTCGGAGCGCGAGTTCTCGCCGACGATCATGCCCTCGTACACCTCGGTGCCGGGGTCGGTGAACAGGACACCGCGCTCCTGGAGGTTGGTCATCGCGAAGGCGGTGACCGCACCCGCGCGGTCGGCGACCAGAGAACCGTTGTTACGGGTCGTCAGCGTGCCGAACCACGGCTCGTGGCCCTCGTGGATCGAGTGGGCGATGCCCGTACCGCGGGTGTTGGTCAGGAACTCCGTACGGAAGCCGATGAGGCCACGGGACGGAACGACGAACTCCATGCGGACCCAGCCGGAGCCGTGGTTCGACATGTTGTCCATGCGGCCCTTGCGGACACCCATGAGCTGCGTGACCGCACCCATGTGCTCCTCGGGCACGTCGACCGTGAGGCGCTCGACGGGCTCGTGGGTCTTGCCGTCGACCTCCTTGGTGACGACCTGCGGCTTGCCGATGGTCAGCTCGAAGCCCTCGCGGCGCATCTGCTCGACCAGGATGGCGAGCGCGAGCTCACCACGGCCCTGGACCTCCCAGGCGTCGGGACGCTCGGTGTCGAGGACGCGGAGCGAGACGTTACCGATCAGCTCGCGGTCCAGACGGTCCTTGACCTGGCGGGCGGTGACCTTGCGCTGCTTGACCGCGGACTTGGCGTCCGCGCCCTTGCCCGTGCCACCACGGCCGACGAGCGGCGAGGTGTTGGTGCCGATGGTCATGGAGATGGCCGGCTGGTCGACCGTGATCAGCGGCAGCGCGATCGGGTTCTCCGGGTCGGCCAGGGTCTCGCCGATCATGATGTCCGGGATACCGGCGACGGCGCAGATGTCACCGGGGCCGGCGACCTCGGCCGGCTTGCGGGTGAGCGCCTCGGTCATCATCAGCTCGGTGATGCGGACGTTGGAGATCGTGCCGTCCCGCTTGATCCACGCGACCGTCTGGCCCTTGCGCAGCTCGCCCTGCTCGACGCGGAGGAGCGCGATACGGCCGAGGAAGTTGTCGGCGTCGAGGTTGGTGACGTGCGCCTGCAGCGGCGCGTCCTCGTCGTACGACGGGGCCGGCACGTGCTCCAGGATCGTGGAGAAGAAGGGCTCCAGGCTGTCGCTGTCGGCGGGGACCGTGCCGTTCTCCGGCTTGGTCAGCGAGGCGATGCCGTCACGGCCGCAGGCGTAGACGATCGGGAACTCGATCTGGTCCTCGTCCGCGTCCAGGTCGAGGAAGAGGTCGTAGGTCTCGTTGACGACCTCGTCGATCCGGGAGTCCGGGCGGTCCGTCTTGTTGATGCAGAGGATGACGGGCAGGCGCTGCTGGAGGGCCTTGCGCAGCACGAAGCGGGTCTGCGGCAGCGGACCCTCGGAGGCGTCCACGAGAAGGACGACCGCGTCGACCATCGACAGACCGCGCTCGACCTCGCCACCGAAGTCGGCGTGGCCCGGGGTGTCGATGATGTTGATCGTGATCGGGGCCCCGCCGTCCTTGGGGTGATACTTCACCGCCGTGTTCTTGGCGAGGATCGTGATGCCCTTCTCACGCTCCAGGTCGTTCGAGTCCATCATGCGGTCGTCGAGGTGCTGGTGGGCGGCGAAGGCACCGGCCTGCTTGAGCATGGCGTCGACGATGGTCGTCTTGCCATGGTCGACGTGGGCGACGATGGCGACGTTACGGATGTCGTGGCGCGTGGGCATGGGTGCTTGCGCTTCTCTCGGATCGTGGGATGCGGCGTCAGTTCCTCTTACGCCCGCCGGGCGGACGCGCCACGGCTATGTCCCATGGTACGGGGCCGCCGCGCAAGGGGCTTCCCCGCCCGGAATCGAGAGGGTGTGGTGGGGAGGAGTGGGGGCACTGAGCGTGCGGAACGGGCCGGGTCAAGGGGCCGGACGTGATCCTGCCCGCCGGGGGCACCGGCGGGCAAGGAAATTGAGCGGCTTCTGAGGTTGCGACCTGCGGTTTCTCCTACTTGCGGGGGGTGCGACCGCTACGTGCGGGGGTGCGACCGCTACGTGCGGGGGTGCGACCACCACGTGCCGGGACTCGACCACCACGTGCGGCGGGCGCCTACTTCTTCGTGTTGCTCTCCGCGCCCTTCACGCCCGCCGGCTTCTTGTAGCCGATGTCCTGATAGCGCGGGGCGGCGAAGCCCCAGGCGCCGGCGTTCACGATGCCGGGCTTGACCGCCACCAGCTGGGGACGCTGATAGAGGGGAATCGATCCTGCGGCGGCCCAGATCCGGGCGTCGGCCTGGCGGACCAGGTCGCGGGCCTCCTTCTCGTCGAGGGTGGCCACCGCCTGGTCGAACAGTTGATCGATACGGTCCGTCCCGACGCGGGAGTAGTTCTGCTCGACCAGGAGCGAGCCGTCCGAGGCCGGCTCCGGCTTGGCGAAGATCGGCCGGGCGTCGGTCGCCGGGAAGGCGGTGGCGGGCCAGGAGTAGAGGGCGAGGTCGTAGTCGCCCGCGGCGATGTGGTCCTTGAAGAAACTCTCGTCGGCGACCTTGATGATCTCCGTACGGATGCCGACCTCGTCGAGCATGTGGACGATCTTGTCGCCGACCGTGCGGAGCGACTCCGAGCCGGGGCCGGAGGGAAGGACGAAGCGCAGGTTGAGCGCCTCGCCGTCCTTGCCGAGCGCCTGACCGGCGGCCGCCGGGACGGCGGGGGCGGCGGTGCCGCGCGGGGCGTAGGCACCGGCGACGCCCTTCTCGGGGCGCGCCGGGTTCTGGGCCTTGGCCTCGGCCCCCGCGTCGCCGACCGCGGCATTGTCCCGTGCGTCGAGCAGGCTGGCCTGCCGCAGCACGGCGATGTTCTGCAGGGCCGCGCCCGGGGCGGGCGCGAGGACGTTGGTGCCGTTCTCCGGGCCGGCGGCGCCGATCACCGGCTCGCCGGCCTTGCCGTCGACGCGGGCCGCGGTGGAGCCCGGCTTGTCGTCGCCGACGATGTAGAGGCCCTCGTCGGAGGCGGCGTCGGAGGCGGGCTTCTTCTCGGCGGGCTTCTCGGCGGGCTTGTCGGACGCCTTCTTCTCGGTGTCGGCCTTCTCGTCGGCGCCCGTCCCCTTCTTCTCCCCGTCCGTCTTCTTCTCCGCGCCGTCCGCCTTCTTCTCGGAGTCCGTCTTCTCGGTGTCGGCCTCGCTGCCCGCCTTCGTCCCTGCGGGCTTCTTCGTCGCGCCGCCCGGCACCCAGCCCGCGTCCGCGAGGAGGGCCCGCGCCTCCTTCATGTCCTGGTCCCCGAGCGCGTCACTGCTGTCCGCGTACGCCGCCTGCCCCGCCAGGGCCAGGTGGCTGCCGGGCGGCCGGGCCGGCAGCCCCAGCGGCTTGAGCACGGATTCGGCCAGTTCCTGACGGTCGAGCGCGCGGGCCACCGCCCGCCGTACCCGCTCGTCCGCGAGCGGACCGGACTCACCGTTCAGGGAGAGCTGGGTGTACGCGGGCTCCAGCGACTTGCGGACCACGAACGCCCCGAGCGCCCGCTGCTCCTCCGCGTACCGGTCGACGGCCAGCTGGTTCTTCTCGCGGGCGGCCTGGACGACCTCCGCCTTCTCCTCGTCGGAGCCGTTGGCCAGCGCCCAGGACTTCAGAGCGGCCGACGGGGTGATCGCCGCGCCCGGGCCGTGCGAGAGGGCCTGCGGGCCGCTCTGGCCGGCGCGGGAGTCCCGTACCGCGAGCGCGATCCGGTCGGCGCCCGCCCGGTCGATCTCGGCCAGATCCAGGTCTCCTTCGGCGAGCGCGGCCACGCGGTCCTTGCGCTCCACGGCCTTGAGGACGAGCTGGTCGAGCTTGGCCGGCTGGCCCCACCAGCGGGGGTTCCGGGCGAGGGTGACCGTGCCGGCCTTGCGGTCGGAGGCCTTGAGCAGGAACGGTCCCGCGGTGGACTTCAGGGTGGTCCGCGCGCCGTCGTTGAAGGAGGCCGGGGAGCCCATCACCTCCTTCGGGTAGAGGGGGGTGAAGAGGGACTGCCAGTCGGCGTACGGCTTGCCGAAGGTGACCCGTACCTCCAGGTCGTTCTTGCCGCGCTCGATCTTCTCGATCCGCTCGTAGCCGGAGTTGCGGGCGGTCCAGTACGCGGTGTCCCGTCCGCTCAGGGCCCGCCACTGCGCGACGAAGTCGGGGGCGCCGAGCTCGCGGCCGTCGCTCCACACCGCCTGCTGGTTGAGCTTGTAGAGGACGACCTGCTTGGGCTCCGTCTCGACGACCTGCGCGGACTCCAGGAAGTCCGGGTTGCGCTGCGGTCGGCCGCTCCCGTCGAGGGTGTAGAGCGCGGGCAGGACGGCTCCGACGATCCGGGAGGTGGCGCCGTCCGCGTCGGCCTGGAAGGCGTTGAGCGTGGTGGGCATCGCGTCCACGGCCCAGTTCAGCGTGCCGCCGTCCTTCACCCGGTCGCGGGCCGCGGGCGCGTGGTCCGGGGCGGCGGCCGCGGCCTCCTCGCCTCCGTCGGCGGAGCTGCATCCGGCCAGGACGGAGAGGGCGAGCACGGCGCTGGTGAGCGTGGCGACGGAGCGGAGCGTGCGGGAGCGGGGGCTCCTGGAGCATGTCCTCCCGCGAGGGGCGCCGACCTGGGACATGACTTGTACCCCTTCGTCCAGTTTTATGGCATATGGCGATGATCACACCTATTGCTCATCCACTGAAAAGGACGGACCGGATCCGGCCACGGCGACACGGCGGCAGGACGGGGCAAACCCACCCGTGCGGCCCAACCGCCCGGGCGGCGCCGCTCTCCGGACGAGTGGAATCCCGTACACATGGCTTCACAAGCGGGATGTGACGCGCAACACTCTCCCCCCATCGCGTGTTCGCCACCCGCACTCGCGGAAGTGAGGGCAATCCATGTCCCTTCAGGACGATCTGGCGGCCGTCAAGGGCTGCCTGGAAGACCTGGTCCGCACGGTCGGACAACTGGAACGCGGCATCGCGGCGGAGCGGGGCGGTGTCCCGGCGCCCCCTCCCCGCCGCCCCGAGGACCTCGTGACGATCCCCGACACCCCGTACGACAGCGGGCTGTGGACGGACTCGGACGACGAGGGCCTGGGAGGACGCGACCGGCGCGCCCCCTAGGAGATCGCCCCTGAGAGCCGCGCCCGTGCGGCACGTGCCCCAGGACCCGCGCCCCCCGGAGACCGACCGTCGCCACGCGTCCCAGGAGAACGATCTTGGCCACAGGAACCGAACCGCCGTCCACCGGCAGGGGGGTGCCCGCCACCGGCGTGCACTCCCCTTCCCGTGCGGCCATCGCACCGCGCCACCTCAGGACCGACCGCTGGTGGCTGGCGCCCGCCGTCACCGCCGCCGGGCTGCTCGCCTTCGTCGCGTACTCCACCTGGCGCGCCTTCGCCAACAGCGACTACTACGCGGCCCCCTACGTCTCGCCGTTCTACTCACCCTGCCTCGCCGAGAACTGCGTCCCGATGAAGGGCGGCCCCAACTGGGAGATCTTCGGCAGCTGGTGGGGCCTCTCCCCCGCCCTGCTGATCCTGATCTTCCCGCTCGGCTTCCGGCTGACCTGCTACTACTACCGCAAGGCCTACTACCGCGGCTTCTGGGCCTCCCCGCCGGCCTGCGCGGTCGCCGAGCCGCACCGGACGTACACCGGCGAGACCCGCTTCCCGCTGATCCTGCAGAACATCCACCGGTACTTCTTCTACGCCGCCGTGCCGGTCGCCGCGATCCTCACGTACGACACCGTGCTGACCTTCCGGGACTCCTCCTACGCGTGGGGCCACGCGGGCCTGGGGACTCTGATCTTCCTGGTCAACATCGTGCTGATCTGGGCGTACACCCTCTCGTGCCACTCCTGCCGGCACATCGTCGGCGGGCGGCTCAAGCACTTCTCCCGGCACCCGGTGCGCTACCGCATGTGGAGCCTGGTCGGGCGTCTCAACGCGCGCCACATGGTGCTCGCCTGGGCCTCCTTGATCTCGGTCGCCGTCTGCGACCTGTACGTGTACCTGCTCGCCACCGGTACCTTCGACGACCCGAGGATCTTCTGACATGGCGCAAGTCGAGCGGCAGCAGTGGGACGTGGTCGTGGTCGGCGCGGGCGGCGCGGGGCTGCGGGCCGCGATCGAGGCGCGCGAGCGGGGCGCGCGGACCGCCGTCATCTGCAAGTCGCTGTTCGGCAAGGCGCACACGGTGATGGCCGAGGGCGGCATCGCCGCCTCCATGGCCAACGCCAACCCGCACGACAACTGGCAGGTCCACTTCCGCGACACCATGCGCGGTGGGAAGTTCCTCAACCAGTGGCGGATGGCCGAGCTGCACGCGCAGGAGGCGCCGGACCGGGTGTGGGAGCTGGAGACCTGGGGCGCCCTCTTCGACCGGACGCCGGACGGCCGGATCTCCCAGCGCAACTTCGGCGGCCACGAGTATCCGCGCCTCGCCCACGTCGGCGACCGGACCGGCCTGGAGCTGATCCGTACGCTCCAGCAGAAGACGGTCGCCCTCCAGCAGGAGGACTTCCGGGAGACGGGGTCCTACGAGTCCCGGCTGAAGGTCTTCCAGGAGTGCACGGTCACCCGGGTCCTGCGCGACGACGCGGGGCGGGTCGCGGGGGTGTTCTGCTACGAGCGGGAGACCGGCCGCTTCTTCGTCCTGGAGGCGCCGGCCGTGGTCCTGGCGACCGGCGGGATCGGCAAGTCCTTCAAGGTGACGTCCAACTCGTGGGAGTACACCGGCGACGGCCACGCGCTCGCGCTGCTCGCGGGCGCGCCGCTGGTGAACATGGAGTTCGTGCAGTTCCATCCGACCGGGATGGTCTGGCCGCCGTCGGTGAAGGGGATCCTGGTCACCGAGTCGGTGCGAGGCGACGGCGGTGTGCTGCGCAACTCCGAGGGCAAGCGGTTCATGTTCGACTACGTCCCCGACGTCTTCAAGGAGAAGTACGCGCGGACGGAGGAGGAGGGCGACCGCTGGTACGAGGACCCGGACAACAACCGGCGCCCGCCCGAGCTGCTGCCGCGCGACGAGGTGGCGCGGGCCATCAACTCCGAGGTGAAGGCGGGGCGCGGCTCGCCGCACGGCGGGGTGTTCCTGGACGTGTCCACGCGGATGCCGGCCGAGGTGATCAAGCGCCGACTGCCGTCGATGTACCACCAGTTCAAGGAGCTGGCGGACGTCGACATCACGGCGGAGGCGATGGAGGTCGGGCCGACCTGCCACTACGTGATGGGCGGTGTCGCGGTCGACTCGGAGACGGCGGCCACGGTCGGCGTCCCGGGTCTCTTCGCGGCCGGTGAGGTCGCGGGGGGCATGCACGGCTCCAACCGGCTGGGCGGCAACTCGCTCTCCGACCTGCTGGTCTTCGGGCGCCGGGCGGGATGGCACGCGGCGCTGTACGCGACGTCGTCCCCGCGCACGGCGGTCACGCAGGCGGGTGTCGAGGCGGCGGCGGCCGAGGCGCTGGCACCGTTCGGCGCGGCGGAGGAGCCGTCCGCCGAGAACCCGTACACCCTCCACCAGGAACTTCAGCAGACCATGAACGACCTCGTCGGGATCATCCGGCGGGAGGGCGAGATGGCCGAGGCGCTGGAGCGGATCGCCGAGCTGCGTGTCCGGGCCCGGCGGGCCGGGGTCGAGGGGCACCGACAGTTCAACCCGGGCTGGCACCTGGCCCTCGACCTGCGGAACATGCTGCTGGTGAGTGAGTGCGTGGCCCGCGCGGCGCTGGAGCGGACCGAGAGCCGGGGCGGGCACACCCGGGAGGACCACCCGTCGATGGACCGGGAGTGGCGGCCGGTGAACCTGCTCTGCCACCCGGCGGACGACGGCATCGCCCTCGAACGGACGCGCACGGAACCCATCCGTCCGGACCTCCTCGCGCTGTTCGAGAAGGAGGAGCTGGTCAAGTACCTCGCCGAGGAGGAGCTGTACGAGTGAGTACCTATGACGCGCACTTCAGGGTGTGGCGGGGCGACACCGACGGCGGGGAGCTGACGGACTTCACGGTCGAGGTGAACGACGGCGAGGTGGTCCTGGACATCATCCACCGCCTGCAGGCCACCCAGGCCCCCGATCTCGCCGTGCGCTGGAACTGCAAGGCGGGCAAGTGCGGTTCGTGCTCGGCCGAGATCAACGGACGGCCGCGGCTGCTGTGCATGACCCGGATGTCGACCTTCGACCGGGCGGAGACGCTCACGATCACCCCGCTGCGGGCCTTCCCGGTCGTGCGCGACCTGGTGACGGACGTGTCCTTCAACTACACGAAGGCGCGGGAGATCCCGGCCTTCGTGCCGCCGGAGGGGGTCGCTCCGGGCGAGTACCGGATGCGGCAGATGGATGTGGAGCGCTCGCAGGAGTTCCGCAAGTGCATCGAGTGCTTCCTCTGCCAGGACACCTGCCATGTGGTGCGCGACCACGAGGAGAACAAGACCGCGTTCGCCGGACCGCGCTTCCTGATGCGCGTCGCGGAGCTGGACATGCACCCTCTGGACGCGGCGGCCGAGAGCGGCCTCGACCGGAAGCGGACCGCACAGGAGGAGCACGGGCTCGGCTACTGCAACATCACGAAGTGCTGCACGGAGGTGTGCCCCGAGGGCATCAAGATCACCGACAACGCGCTGATCCCCTTGAAGGAACGGGTCGTGGACCGTTCGTACGACCCGCTGGTCTGGCTGGGGAACAAGATCCGGCGACGGGGGGAGTAGGCGAGGGGGCCCGGCAGCGGGAGACGTGGGCGGCGGGGGCGCAGGCGGCGGGTCCCTGGCGGCTCGCCCCTAGCGGCGCGCCCTCCGGGTCCGCGCGCCGTCAGTGCCAGTCGCGGCGGTAGGCGGTCCAGTCCTCCTCCTTCGCGGCGAAGTCGACGTAGAGCGCGACCCCGAACCGCTCGCGGTCGTGGTCCGTGCGGCCCAGGCCCAGCCGGGTGCCGCGGATCGCGGCCGCGACGGTCTCCGCGGACTCGTGGTGCCCGAGGTCGTCCTCGTGGAAGAACGGCAGGCCCATGAGCAGGTCGGTCGTCTCGGGCGTGACCTCCAGGGCGAGACTCGTCTGCTGGGCGACGTACCCGCCGTACATCCCCTCCAGCGGCATCCAGGTGTCGTACGACATGACGGCTATCTGGTCGACGCGGCGGGCGACCTGGCCGAAGAACTGCTGCGACCACCACTTCTCGCTGCCGCTGACCGCGCCGTTCACCGCGTGCAGGGCGGGCAGGGGGTCGATCTGGTGGGCGGCGACGGAGAGCGGGGCCTTGCGGGCCCGGGTCAGCTCGCCGAGGTCGTCCAGGAGGGAGAGGTAGTGCGCGTCGTCCGAGAGCAGGGGCTCCAGGTCGAAGTGGACCCCGTCGAAGCCGGCGTCGAGGATCTGCCGGGCCGAGCCCACGACGGCGGCGCGTGCGGCCGCGTCCTCCAGGCGCAGCCCGTCAGGGCCCTCGGTGGCGAGGACGTCGCCGAGCCAGGCGTGCACCCGTATGCCGGGCATCGTGCGGCGGACGGCGTCGATCAGCCACGCGGCGCGGGGATACCGGGCGGTGGGGAGCGTGCCGTCGTGCTCCAGCGGGCCGGCGTGGACGTACAGGTCCCGTATCCCCGTGCCCTTGATCCGGGCGGCGAAGGCGGCGAGGTCCGCGTCCTTCCTCCGGCCGTCCACCCAGGCGTGGCCCAGCCAGATCGCGTCCTTGCCGCGCGTGAGCGTGCCGGAGCGGAGGTCACCCGTGTAGTTCAGCCGGAGCGCCAGCGCGGAGCCGGCCGCGGGGACGATCAACAGCAGGGCGAGCACGAGCGCGATCCATCGGCCCCGCCGCCACCACAGACGTACGCGCCCGTTCATACGACCCCCCAGATCCGTACCGATGTGATCACCACCGTAGCGGCGGCTACCGACAGTGACGCGGGCCTGTGGAGAATGGTTTCCGCCCGGTCGCGAGCGGACAGATCGGGACATAACCTCCCCCTGTGACGCGAACAGCCACCCGAGCCCTTCTCGCGATGCTGGTGGCGGCGTGGTGGCTGGTCGTCCCGGCCGTTCACGGCGCCCGGGCCGACGACCCCGTCGTGCTCTCCCGAGACGGACAGATCACCGACACGGTCGGTGCGCTGGGTGACCGCCGCAGCGCGGTCACCCAGGCCCTCGACCAGCTCTACGACGACCGGCGGGTGCAGCTCTTCGTCGTCTACGTACGGGACTTCTCCGGCCGCTCCGGCCAGGGCTGGGCCGACGCCACCGCCACCCGCAACGGGCTCGGCGTGGACGACGTCCTGCTCGCGGTGGCCACGCACGACCGGCAGTACGGCTACTCGGCCGACCCCGACTCCCGCTTCACCACGACCCAGCTCGACGACGTCGCCCGCACCGCGATCGAACCGGCCCTGCGGCAGAACGACTGGGCGGGCGCCGCGATCGGCGCGGCGAACGGTTACGACGCCGTCCTCGCCGGCCGGCCCGTGCCCACGCCCGCGATCACCCCCGGCCCCGCCGATCCCGGTGGCGCGGCCGAGGACGGAACCTCGGGGACCGACCTGGTCCTGCCCGTCGTCCTCGTCGGCGGAGCGGGCGCCGTCGCCGCGTACGCCTGGACCCGGCGCCGGCGCGGCACCGGGGCGGGAGGCGCCGGCGGGGCAGGAGGCCCGGGCGGCCCGGGCGGCGGCACGAAGCCGCAGGCCGGGCAGGGCTGGGGCGCCCCGAAGGAACCCGCGCGGCTCCCGTTGGACGAGCTGGACGCGCAGGCGCGCCGGACCCTGGTCGGCACCGACGACGCCGTCCGTACGAGCCAGGAGGAACTCGGCTTCGCGACGGCCCAGTTCGGCGAGGAGGCGGCCCAGCCGTTCACCGTCGCGGTGGCGTTCGCGAAGGAGCAGCTGACGGCCGCGTTCCGGCTGCGCCAGAAGCTCGACGACGCCTTCCCCGAGGACGACGCCACCCGCCGCTCGATGCTGGACGAGATCGTCCGGCGCTGCGGCGAGGCCAACGCCCGCCTCGACGCCGAGTCGGAGGACTTCGACCGGCTCCGGGCCCTGGAGCACAACGCCCCGGGGGCGCTCGCCCATGCCGAGGGCGCCTTCCGGGAGGAGACCGGGCGGGTCGGTACGGCGGAGGCGGCGCTCACCGCGATGCGGGACCGGTACGCCGAGTCGGCCGCCTCCCCCGTGGCGGGCGACGTCGAACAGGCCAAGGACCGGCTGGTGTTCGCGACCACGCATCTGAACCAGGCCCAGCAGGCCGTCGACTCCGGTGACAACGGCATCGCGGCGGTCCACATCCGGGCGGCCGAGGGGGCTCTCGATCAGGCCGCCCGGCTGAGCGAGGCCGTGGACCGGCGCGCGAAGGAGCTGGCCGAGGCCGTGGGCAGGCTGCCGACCTCGCTCGCCGAGACCGAGGCGGACCTCGCCGACGCGCGCGGCCTGCTCCAGGGCACGGCCGAGGGCGTCTCCACCGCCGACCTGCAGGGCCGGATCGCCCGGGCGGAGTCCGTCGTCGCCGACGTACGGCGGACCGTCGACGCGGGACACTACGACCCGCTCGACGCGCTGCGCCGGGTGGAGGAGGCCGACGCGGCGCTCGACGAGGCGTTGGCCGGCGCGCGGGAGCGCGAGTCGGGCACGCGGCGCGCCCGCGCGCTCCTCGACCAGGTGATGCTGACCGCCCGGTCGGCGATCGGAGCGGCCGCCGACTACGTCACGACCCATCGCGGCGCCGTGGGCAGCGAGGCCCGGACCCGCCTGGCCGAGGCGCAGCGACGGCTGGAGAAGGCCAAGGCCCTCGCGTCGGCCGACGACCCGCAGGCCGCGCTCGCCGAGGCCCAGCAGGCGGACGCGCTGGCCCGGCGCGCGCAGGACCTCGCCGAGCAGGACGTCCGTACGTACGGGAACCCGGACGGTCTCGGCGGTACGACCGGAGTCGGCGGGGGCGGCGGAGGGCTCGGGGGAGCGGTGCTCGGCGGCATCATCCTCGGCGGCCTCTTCGGCGGCGGACGGGGAGGCGGCGGCCACGGCGGGGGCTTCGGCGGAGGTTTCGGCGGAGGCGGCGGGTTCGGCGGGGGCGGGTTCGGCGGGGGGCCCGGCAGTTTCGGCGGCGGGGGAACCCGAGGCCGGCTGGGCGGTGGAGGCCGGTTCTGACCCTCCCGGCACTCCCGGCGCCCATTCCCTGAGTCACTCACTTCGTCGCCCCTCCCCCCTCCCACCCCTCGTGTGCAAGGAGAAGGACCATGAGCAAGCAGACCGTCCTTGGCCGCGTCACCCAGCTGGCGAAGGCCAACATCAACGCCCTGCTGGACCAGGCCGAGGACCCGCAGAAGATGCTGGACCAGCTGATCCGCGACTACAGCAACAACATCACGGAGGCGGAGGAGGCCGTCGCGACGACGATCGGCAATCTGCGGCTGATGGAGCAGGACCACCAGGAGGACGTCGGAGCGGCGAAGGGGTGGGGCGAGAAGGCGCTGGCGTCGAGCAGGAAGGCGGACGAGCTGCGCGCCACCGGACAGACGACGGAGGCGGACCGCTTCGACCAGCTGGCCAAGGTCGCGCTGGGCCGCCAGCTCCAGTCGGAGAAGGAGGCCGGCACGGCCGAGCCGACCATCGCGGCGCAGACCGAGATCGTGGAGAAGCTCAAGAGCGGGCTCGATCAGATGAGGGCCAAGCTGACGGAGCTCCAGTCCAAGCGCGACGAGCTGGTCGCCCGTGCCAAGTCCGCGCAGGCGCAGAACACGATGATGGACGCCGTGAAGAACATCGACGTGCTGGACCCGACGAGCGAGCTGAACCGTTTCGAGGACAAGGTCCGCCGCGAGGAGGCGAGGGCCATGGGCAAGCAGGAGCTGGCGGCCTCCTCGCTGGACGCCCAGTTCGAGCAGTTGGACACGCTCGGCGACCACGCGGAGATCGAGGCCCGGCTCGCCGCGCTCAAGAAGTAGCGGCCCGGACCGCCACCCTCAAGGAGCAGCGCCCGGACCGCCACCCTCAAGAAGCAGCTCCCGGACCGCCGCGCTCGACAAGCGGCTCCCCGTCCGCCGCGCCCAGGAGCAGTGCCCCGCCGGCCACGCTCAAGAAGCAGCACCCCGCCGCGCTCGACAAGCAGCGCGGCGGCTCCGCTCAGAACATGCTCAGGAGCTGCTCCACCGTGGGCTCCGCCGCCCCGTCGCCGTCCGGCAGGGGCAGTTCGAACCAGACGGTCTTGCCGCGCGGGGTGCGGCGCGAGCCCCAGGCGGCGCTGAGGAGGCCGACCAGTTGCAGCCCGCGTCCGCCCTCGTCGGTGTCCCGGGCGCGGCGGCGCCTCGGCTGGACGAGCCCGGCGTCCCAGACCTCGCACACCAGCGTGCGGTCGCGCAGCAGCCGGAGCCTGATCTCGCCCTCGCCGTAGCGCAGCGCGTTGGTGACCAGTTCGCTGACGAGCAGTTCGACGGTGTCGACGAGCGCGTCGAGGTTCCAGGCGCTGAGCTGCGCGCGGGCGAGCTCGCGGGCCCGGCCGACCGAGCGGGGTTCCCTCGGCAGCCGCCAGTCCCCCACCGCCTCGGTGGGCAGTCCCTGGATACGGGCCATCAGGAGGGCGATGTCGTCCTCGCCGTGCCCGGTGTGCAGGGTGGTCAGGACGCGGTCGCAGACGTCTTCGAGGGGCATGCCCGTGCCCGTGAGCGTGCTGCGGAAGGCGGACAGCCCCTCGTCGAGGGGATGGTCGCGGGACTCGACGAGCCCGTCGGTGTAGAGGGCGAGGAGGGAGCCCTCCGGGAGCTCGACCTCGACCTCCTCGAAGGGCTCGCCACCCACGCCGAGCGGCATCCCCGGCGGCACGTCGAGCAGCAGGGCCTTCTCGCCCGGTTCGACGAGGACCGGCGGAAGGTGGCCGGCGTTGGCGAAGGTGCAGCGCCGGGTGACCGGGTCGTAGACGGCGTAGACGCAGGTCGCGAGGTAGACCTCGGAGAGTTCCGGGCCCCGGGCCTTGTGGGCGCGGCCGCTCTGCTGGGCGCCCGCCGGAGCGCCGAGGCCGCGGGCGATCTCGTCGAGGTGGGAGAGGACCTCGGCGGGTTCGAGGTCCAGCTGGGCCAGGGTGCGGACGGCGGTGCGCAGTTCGCCCATGGCGACGGCCGCGCGCAGACCGCGGCCCATCACGTCGCCGATGACCAGGGCCGTGCGGTGGCCGGGGAGTTCGATGACGTCGAACCAGTCGCCGCCGACCTCGGTGGCCGTGGTGCCGGGGAGGTAGCGGCAGGCGATGTCGAGGCCGGCGGCCTCGGGGTCGCCGGGCGGCAGCAGGCTGCGCTGGAGGATGAGGGCCCGCTCGTGCTCGCGGCGGTAGAGGCGGGCGTTGTCGATGCAGACCGCGGCGCGGGCGGCCAGCTCGACGGCTAGGGCCCGGTCCCGCTCGCCGAAGGGCTCGCTGCCCTTCGTACGGGAGAACTGGACGAGGCCGACGACGGTGTCGTGGGCGACCATCGGCACGACCAGGGTGGACTGGACGAGGCTGCCCTCGCCGCCCGGTACCGACCTGACCCGGCCGGTGCGGAGCGCTCCGGCGCAGGGCGAGTTGAACGGGTAGCGGTGGACGGAGCCGACCTCGACGGGCCCGGTGCCGCAACAGCCGCCGCTCGGGTCGGAGCCGCCGGTGGTGCCCTCGGGGCCGCGGAGCGGGGCGTCGGACACGGCGCTGGCGAAGGCGACCCGGCGCAGTTCGGCGCTGCCCGCGCCGTAGCCGACGTCGTGGGAGTTCCCCCACCGTCCGGGCGGAGCCTCGTCCCCGGTCAGCAGACCCTGGTAGAGGTCGACGGAGGCGAGGTCGCAGAAGCCGGGGACGGCCACGTCGAGCAGCTCGCGGGCGGTGGCCTCCAGGTCGAGGGAGTTGCCGATGCGGGCGCCGGCCTCGTTGAGGAGGGCGAGGTTGCGGCGGGCGTTGGCCGCCTCGCGGGCCGCGGTGTGGCGGCGGGTCACGTCGATGCCGAGGCCGGCGACGCCGACGGGCCGGCCGGAGCCGCTGTGCACGCGGTAGAGGTTGATCGACCAGTGGCGCCGGTCGGTGGAGCCGGGAGGGGCGCCGACGATCTGCAACTCCGTGACGGACTCGCCGGTCTCCAGGACCCGCTGGAGCGCGGCGGTCATCCGGTCGGCCTCGGGCCGCGAGAGGTAGTCGTGGACCGTACGGCCCCGGTGTTCGTCGGCCGAGCCGCCGAAGACCGTGGCGAAGCGCTGGTTGGCGCGCTGCACCGTGAGGTCGGTGCCGAAGAGAAGAAACCCGAACGGGGATTGGCCGAAAATCGCCTGCGACGCGGCGAGGTCGGTCTCGATGTGCCGAAGCGCCCGCACGTCCACGACGATGCAGAGCGCGGCCCGCTCGCCGGCCTCGGTCTGGCTCGGCATGACGTACATCTCGGCGAGCCCGTCACGCCGGTTCTGGCCGGGTATCCGGAACGGGACGAGGCCCGTCCACTCCTTGCCGTCGAGGATCTCCGCGACCCGGCGACGGCCACGCTCCCGCAGGTCGGCGGGCATGAAGGCCTCGACCGGGTCCTTGCCCACGGCCTCGTCGGCGGGCACGCCGAAGAGGTCCACGGCCCGCCTGCTCCACTGGTCGACGAGCCCGTCGGACCCTATCGAGAAGGAGGCGACCCGGATGTAGTCATAGATCGAGCCGGGCGTGCTGCTCTGCCACACGACGCCGCTCGCCGACTCAGGTATCTCGCTCACGCGACCGTCCCCTCCAGCTCACCGCACCGGACCGGCCATGCCCGCAGTATTCAGCACTACGGCCCCCGACGGCACGACGTTCACGATCACAGGGTGGTCTCGTTCATTTCCGGCCGAGACCATGGTGATCGTCGTCCCTCCCCTCTCTTAACCCGGCAGGGCCAGCTCGAACCACACTGTCTTGCCGGATCTCCCCTTACGGATCCCCCAGCGCTGTGCTGAACAGGCCACGAGCTGGAGTCCGCGACCTCCCTCGTCGTCGGGGCCGGCGGCGCGTTCGGTGGGCGCGTCCGGAAGCGGATCGGAGACTTCGACGAGCAGGGCGGGGCGATGCATGATGCCGGGCGCACCGGGCTGGAGGTGGACGAGCCGGACGCCGATCGGGCCGGAGGCGTACCGCAGGGAGTTGGTCACCAGCTCGCTCACCAGCAGGACCGTGACATCACCCACCGCCGCGTCGATGCGCCAGCTCCGCAGCGTGTCGCGCACCGCGTGACGGGCCGTGCGCACGGCATTGGCCTCCGCCGGGAAACTCCACTCGACGCAGTCGCCTTCGGTGTCGATCACGCCCGATCACTTCCCCAGCCCATCACCAGAAGGGAGGCCCACGTCCTTTTTCGGGGGGTTAATGGGCACATACCCGATATTGGGGGCGGGCTATCGCGGTGAGGGGCTCCGTGGGGGCACGGTGGCACGAACGGCGTAGAGCCTCAGCCGGGCGGCAGACGCAGGCCGGCCTCGGCGACGGCCGGGCGGTCCTGGTCGAGCCAGTCGACGGAGTCCAGTTCGTGGCGGGCCAGCCAGCGCAGCTCGTCGTGGTCCTCCAGCGGGCGGGGTTCACCGGAGAGCAGTCGCGCGGTCCACACCTGGAGGACGTACCCGGGCTTCAGCGGCCATTCGCCGGGGATGCGCTCACCGGGCCGGGTCTCGACCCCGAGCTCCTCGCGCAACTCGCGGACCAGGGCTTCCTCGGGGCGCTCCCCCGGCTCCAGCTTGCCGCCGGGCAGTTCCCAGCGGCCGGCGAGCTCGGCGGGGGCGCTGCGGCGCGCGGCCAGCAGGCGCCCCCGGTCGTACAGGGCTCCGGCGACCACGACCACGTGGTCGGCCACGTGGTCGGACGTGCTCTCTGTCATGGCCCGGAGCGTAACCC
Organism: Streptomyces sp. NPDC090127; assembly: GCF_044746945.1. Lineage (NCBI taxonomy): Bacteria > Bacillati > Actinomycetota > Actinomycetes > Kitasatosporales > Streptomycetaceae > Streptomyces > Streptomyces sp. NPDC090127. The sequence goes on from NZ_JBIVDE010000001.1 coordinate 713,651, forward strand.
GCGCGGGTCGGAGCACGGGGCGGTGCGGGGTGGTGCGGGGTCATGCGGGGCGGTACGGGGCCACGCGGAGCGATACGGGAGTCAGAGCGCGGGCTGACCGATGCGCTCGACGCAGTAGAGCTGCCGGTGTCCCCGGTCGTCGAGGCCGTCGGCCACCTTCTGGGCCTCGTCCCTCGTCGCGTACCGCCCGACCCGATAGCGGTTGCCGTTGTCGTCCTGCCGTATGACCAGCCAGGGCAGGACAGGGCCGCTGTCGGTCATCGGGCTTCTCCCTCCGCCGGTCCGGACGTCTCTATGGATCTCCCTGAAATGGCAATCCGCATATGCCCGACCCTACGCCTGACCTTTACACAGCGGATACGGGTTTTCACAAAGAGGTACGGATCCGGCCGGGAACCGACGGAGGGAGGCCGAAGATCAGGCCCTGAGGGCGGCCCGGGGGACGGTCGGCACCGGCATCAGGACCGGACCGGTGGACGCGGGGTCCTTGCGGCAGACGTCGCCGCACTCGGCGTCGAGCGAGCAGCACAGGGAGCAGATCGGCCCGGACCGCACGGGGCAGTCGGCGATGTCCGGCAGCTCGTACGCCGTCTCGCAGACCGCGCAGAGGTGAGTCGCCGTCACATCCGCCACCGCGACCCCGGGGCCGGACACCGTGTTCGGGCGGGCCAGGTAGTAGCGGCCCCGGGTGGCCCAGGCGATCAGCGGGCAGAGGACCAGCGCGAGGCCGGCGGCGATGAAGGTGGAGAAGGCCTGCGCGTAGACGCCGAAGAGTCCGAAGAAGGCGAGGATCGAGACGGTCGAGGCGACCACCATCGCCCCGAACCCGGCCGGGTTCACGGCGTACAGATAGGCGCGCTTGAACTCGATGTACGGCGGGCTCCAGCCGGCCCGCTTGTTGATGACGAGGTCGGCGGCGACGGCGGCGATCCAGGCGATGCCGACGTTGGAGTAGAAGCCGAGGAGCTTGCCCAGGGCCGCGAACATGTTCATCTCCATCAGCGTCAGCGCGATGGCGAGGTTGAGGAAGATGTACCAGACCCGGCCGGGATGGCGGTGGGTGACGCGGGAGAAGAAGTTCGACCAGGACAGCGAGCCGCTGTAGGCGTTGGTCACGTTGATCTTGATCTGCGAGACGATCACGAAGACGGCGGCGGCGGGCAGGGCGAAGGTGCCGAGCCAGGGCTTGAGCGCCTCGATCTGCGGGGCGATCGGCTCCAGGGCGTGGGTCTTGCCGACGACGGCCAGGGCGACGAAGGCGAGGAAGGCCCCGCCGAGCTGCTTGGCCGCGCCGATGATCACCCAGCCGGGGCCCGCGGCGAGCACGGCGAGGTTCCAGCGCCGCTTGTTGGCCTCGGTCTTCGCCGGCATGAAGCGCAGATAGTCGGCCTGTTCGCCGATCTGGGCGATGAGCGAGAGCGCGACGCCCGTGCCGAGGCCGAAGCCGATCCAGGAGAAGCCCGAGCCCGCGCCCTCCGTACCGCCGAAGGAGCCGAAGGCACCCCAGGCGTCCGGGGCCTCGAAGGCGAGGACGAGGAAGGGCAGCACCATGCCGACGATCCAGATCGGCTGGGTCCAGGCCTGCACCTTGGCGAGCGCGCCCATGCCCCGGAAGACGATCGGGATCACGATGAGGGTCGTGACCAGATAGCCGATCTCGACCGGCAGCCCGACGGCCTGGTGCATGGCCTGGGCCATGATCGAGCCTTCGAGCGCGAAGAAGATGAAGGTGAAGGAGGCGTAGATGAGGGAGGTGAGGGTGGAGCCGAAGTAGCCGAAGCCGGCGCCACGGGTCACCAGGTCCATGTCCAGGCCGTAGGTGGCGCAGGCCCGGGCGATGGGGATGCCGGTGAGGAAGATGATCGCCGCGGCGGTGAGGATCGAGGCGAGGCCGCTCGTGAAGCCGTAGGTGAAGACGATCGAGGCGCCGATGGCGAAGTCGGCGAGATAGGCGATGCCGCCGAGCGCCGTGCCGGCCACCATCGAGGGGGACCAGCGCCGGAAGGAGTGCGGCGCGTAGCGGAGGGAGTAGTCCTCGCGGCTCTCGTCGGCGGCCAGCTTCGCGTAGCTGCGGCGGGGTGGCGTGGCGACCGCCGGGGACTCGGCTGGGGTGACCGTATCCGTCATGAGGGTTCCTGTCGTCCGACCGGATTGCGGGTACGGACCAGGAAGGTAGGAGCGGGGCGTGACGACGCGGGTCGGCGCGCGGTTGCCTCGCGGTTACGGGAGCCGACGCGCCGTTAACTCCCGGAAAACCCTTCGGACGACGCACCCCGCCCAGCGGTCACGGGTCACCACCCCGGCGGCCGAAGCCCGCCGAGGGCCACCGGGCGCCACCGCCGGACGACGGACCACCCAGCCGTCACCGACCCCCGGGGCCCCGCTCCGACGGCGAGGCCGCCCCCTCCGCCTCCTCCGTCCCCCGCCCCGCCCCGCGCCGCCCCTCAGCGCACCGGCAGGTGGTAGGCGATGCGGTAGCGGTCGGCCGGGACGACGACGTCGGCCGTCTCGACGGCGCGTCCCGAGGCGTAGTACGTCCGCTCCACGACCATCACCACGTGTCCCGGGACGCCCCCCAGCGCGAGCAGCTCCTCCGCGAGCCCCGGGCGGGCGCCGACCTCCTCCACCACGTTGTCCACGACCACGTCGATCGCCGCCATCCGCTCCACGACCCCGCAGCCGCCGAGGGGACCCTCCTCCGGCAGCATCACCGGCGTCCGCCCCGTGACCGCGAGCGGCTCCCACGAGGTGGAGAGCATCATCGGCTCGCCCGCGTCCCGGTACACGTACCGCGTACGCATCACGCGCTCCCCCGGCTCGATGCCGAGCCGGGCGGCCACCGAGGCGCTCGCGTGCTCCTGCTCGCTGCTGGACTCCCAGGTGCCGCGCGCGCCGTCGGCCGCCTGCTCCTGGCGGAAGGGGTTGGCGCCGGACGGCGGCCGATATCCGGAGCGGGCGATCCGGCGCGGCACCGGCCGCTCCCGGACGTACGTCCCCGAACCCGAGCGGCCCTCGACGAGCCCCTCGGCCATCAGCACCTTGCGGGCCTCCAGGGCCACGGTGTCCGAGACGCCGTACTCCTCGCGGATGCGTGCCTGCGACGGGAGACGGGTATGCGGCGGAAGCGAGCCGTTGGCGATCTTCTTCCGGAGATCGCTCGCCACGCGCAGGTAGGCGGGCTGCTCACCGAACGTCACAGGACACTCCCCTCAGGTTGACGGACAGCTACAGACTGACAACCCTCGGTGGCCACCCGCAAGCATGGGCCAAAGTTTCACTCGAAGTGATGACTTACCTTTACGCCTGCACTTACCGCAGGTATGGCCACCCAACACCTTGACGTTAATGGTCCAGACCAATAGCTTCCTGTGCGCACCGCTGAGCACCGCTCCCTTCCGGCACACGCACAGGAAACGAGCCTCATGCGTCGAACAACCCTTGCCCGGCTGACGATCGCCGCCCTCTCCCTCGGCCTCGTGGCCGGTCTCGCGCCCGCCGCGGGCGCCGACCCCGCGCCGTCGTCCGCGTCGGCGTCCGCCTCCTCGCCCGACTCCTCGTACGGCTCCTCGCACCGCCCGGGGTCCGGCGCGTCGTACAAGCGCGTCGGCTACTTCACCCAATGGGGCGTCTACGGACGGAACTTCCAGGTCAAGGACCTGGAGATCAGTGGTACGGCGGCCAAGCTCACCCACATCAACTACGCCTTCGGCAACGTGAGTCCGGACGGAAAGTGCTTCACCGGCAACACGCCCGGAGAGGCCGACGCCTGGGCCGACTACGTGCGGCCGCTGGACGCGGCGGGCTCGGTGGACGGCGTCGCGGACACCGCCGACCAGCCGCTCGCCGGCAACTTCAACCAACTGCGCGAGCTGAAGGCGAAGCACCGGGGCCTCAAGGTCCTGATCTCGCTGGGCGGGTGGAGCTGGTCCACCCACTTCTCCGACGCGGCCCGCACCCCCGCCTCGCGCAAGGCCCTCGTCGCCTCCTGCATCGACCTCTACATCAAGGGCAACCTGCCCACCGACGGCGCCCGTGGCGGCGCGGGAGCCGCCGCGGGTCTCTTCGACGGCATCGACCTCGACTGGGAGTGGCCGGGCTCGGCCGGCGACGTCGACACCGTCTTCCGCCCGGAGGACAAGCAGAACTTCACCGCGCTCGTACGGGAGTTCCGCACGCAGCTCGACGCGTACGCGAAGGCGCAGCAGCACCAGCGGGGCGGCGGCAGCGCCGACGGCAAGCGCACGCACTACGAGCTGACCGCCTTCGTGCCCACCGCTCCCGCCAAGATCGACGCGGGCTTCGAAGTCCCCAAGATCATGCGGGACCTCGACTTCGTGAACCTCCAGGGCTACGACTTCCACGGCCCCTGGGAGACCACGACCGCCCAGCAGTCCGCGCTCTTCGCCAAGTCCGGCGACTTCAGCGTCGACCAGACCGTGAACGACTGGCTGCGGCGCGGGGCGCCCGCGCGCAAGCTCGTGGTCGGCATGCCGTTCTACGGCCAGGGCTGGACGGGCGTCTCGGGCGGCGGCGACGGGCTCGGACAGCCCGGCACCGGCCCGGCCCCCGCCACCTGGGCGAACGGCTACGAGGACTACAAGGCCCTGAAGAAGCTCGCGGACTCCGGGGCGTACAAGGTGCACCGCGACTGGCGCAACGGCCACGCCTGGCTCTTCGACGGCACGAACCTGTGGACGTACGACGACCCGTGGGTGCTGGGCACCAAGTCGGCGTACGTGCGGGCGAAGGGGCTCGGCGGCGCGATGTTCTGGTCGCTGGACGGGGACACCCCCGACGGCGAGCTGATCACGGCCGTCGACCGGGTCCTCGGCCACCGCTGACGGGCGTCGACCGGCCTCGGCCACCGCTGACGGGCGTCGACCGGCCTCGGCCACCGTGACGGGCGTGGAACGGGCCCTCGGCCACCGCTGACGGGCGTAGGCCGGCCCTCGGCCGCCGTTGACGGGCGACAGCCCACAGGCCTGCTGACGGGCGGCGGCGCACCGGTCCGCTGACGGTACGAGGACGGGGCCGGGACTCCTGAATGGAGTCCCGGCCCCGTCACGTACGCCGTCCGTCAGGCCGAGGGACCGGCGTCCGGCGACTCGGTCGACGGCGAGGTCGCCGCCAGCTTCAGCGTGGCGCGGGCCTTGGCCTCCGCGTCCCAGAAGGTCCCGTCGTAGGCCACGTCGTAGCGGTCCCAGAAGACGTCCGCGTCGGCCGACCTCGCCAGCTCGTCCCACTCCTTGGCGGACGCGTCCAGCTCCTTGGCGAGTGCCTGCACCTCGGTCGTGGACGCCGCCGGCCAGGAGTGGGTCCCCAGCCCGCGGCTCGCGGCGGCGACGACGTCGTGGACCTTCCGCGCCCAGGCCGTGTTGGCGTCCAGGTCCTCGTCGGCGTCGTCCTCCGGCTCCTCGGCGAGGACGTCGTCGATCCGGTTCATGGTGGTGAGGAAGTGGAGCTGGTCGGCGTCGAGGGTGGCCTTGTCCGCGCGCAGCGACTCCTTCATCGTCTCGCCGCCGTCGACGATGAACGCGCAGGTCACGGTGCGGTCGCCGACGCGCCAACTGTCGGGGCTCGGCATGTAGTAGAAGTCGTAGACCTCCTCGGGGAAGGCCCAGCTGTCGAGCGCGTACGCGTTGCCGATGTCGGCGCAGCGCTCGGTGGCGATGTCGTCGAGGGCCGTCTCGCCGGGCCACTTGGTGAATTCGGTGATCTTGAATCCGCCGGTGACCTCGCCCTCGTGCGGCCGCGCGCAGTCGACGACCTCGACCTCCGAGGTCAGCGCCTCCAGGTCGCCGTCGACGTTGTAGCACTGGCCCGTGCGCAGCGAGAACGCGGAGCTGGACCGCGCGGCCTCGTCCACGCCCTTCTGGAAGCCCCGCCACGCCTCGCCGACGGCGCCGGAGACGAGACCGGCGACTATGAGGAGGCAGGCGAGGGAGGACAGGACGATGCCGGTGACGGCGAGACCCTTGCCCGTCTGGTTCTTCTTCCTGATCTGCGGCAGGGCGATCAGGCCGAAGACCAGGCCGAGGGGCGGAAGGCAGCACACGATGCCGGAGACCAGGGACGCGATGGCCATCCCGTTGGTGGTGGGCCGCTGCGGCATCCCGTAGGGGCCGGGCCCGAAGCCAGGGCCGGCGACACCGGGCCCGTACGGCCCGTAGGGCCCGTAGGGGCCGGAGCCGTACGGCCCGGGAACCGCGGGTCCCCCGGGCGCAGGGGGAGGAGCCGGCACCGCCCCGGGCGCCGCGGGGACTCCGGGAGCCGCAGATACCCCGGGCATCCCGGGAGCCGCAGTCGCAGGGGCACCAGACACCCCGGGAGCCGCAGGGACACCAGGGGCCCCGGGGGCCGGCTGCGCTGCCGGCGGGCCGGTCGGATCCGACGGCTCGGGAGCGGGCCGGCCCTGACGGGGCGGCGGAGAATCCTGGGGCGGCTGGGAGGGCTCCACGAGTACGGTGCTCCTGTAGAGGCGGGGTGGTACGAACGTGCGATCGGGCGGCCGAATCGTACGTGCTCACGGGGCGAGGGCGGTACACGGAGGCGTGGACGCGTTGCTCCGCCTCCCCTGACATGGGTGAAGGGGCGGTCGCCGAGGATCGGCGGCCGCCCCTTCTCATTCGGGGCTCATGGGTCGGAGGTGGCTCAGAACTGCAGCGCCCAGGAGTCGATCTTGCCGGTGTCGGCGTTCGCGTTGTCGCTGACGCGCAGCTTCCACGTGCCGTTCGCGACCTCCGAGGAGGCGTTCACGGTGTAGGTGGTGTTGATGTTGTCGGCACTGCCGCCCGTGCCGTACCCCTTCAGCGTGTACGCCGTGCCGTCGGGGGCGATCAGCTGGACCTGAAGGTCACCGATGTAGGTGTGAACGATGTTCACGGGGACCTGGAGGGCGGCGGGGGCGTTGCCCGTGACGCCGCTGACGGTGACCGGGGACTCGACCGTCGTGTTGTCGGCGATGGCGAAGTCCGCGGTGTTCTCGAACTTCTTGCCGGGCGGCGGGGTGGTGCCGCCGCCACCGACGAAGAGCAGCCGGTTCGGCGAGCCGGTGCCGGGGTTGCCGACGACGTTCGGTGTGGCGGCGTTGGTCAGCGCCGTCGACACCTGGGCCGGGGAGGCCGACGGGTTGTCCGCGAGGTAGACGGCGGCGGCGCCCGCGACGTGCGGGGTGGCCATCGACGTACCGGAGATGGTGTTGGTGGCGCTGTCGCTCGTGTTCCAGGACGACGTGATGGAGGAGCCCGGCGCGAAGATGTCCAGCACCGTGCCGAAGTTGGAGAAGCTGGAGCGGGCGTCGGTGTTGGTCGTGGAGCCGACCGTGATGGCCTCGGTGACCCGCGCCGGCGAGTAGTTGGAGGCGTTGGAGCTGTCGTTGCCCGCGGCCACGGCGTACGTGACGCCGGAGGCGATCGAGTTGCGCACGGCCGTGTCGAGCGCGGTGTCGACGCCACCGCCGAGGCTCATGTTGGCGACGGCCGGCTTGACGGCGTTCCGGGTCACCCAGTCGATACCGGCGACGACCTGCGCGGTCGTGCCGGAGCCCTGGTTGTTGAGGACGCGGACGCCGACGATCTTGGCCTTCTTGGCGACACCGTAGGAGGATCCCCCGACCGTGCCGGCCACGTGCGTACCGTGGCCGTGCCCGTCCTGGGCGACGTTGTCGTTGTCGATGGCGTCGTAGCCGTTGAACGCCCGGCCGCCGAAGTCGCTGTGCGAGATCCGGACGCCGGTGTCGATGATGTACGCCGTGACGCCCTGACCCGCGCTGTCCGGGTAGGTGTAGCTCTGGTTCAGCGGGAGGGCCCGCTGGTCGATCCGGTCCAGGCCCCAGGACGGCGGGGAGGGCTGCGTGCCGTCGACGGTGAAGACGCGGTTCTGCACGACGGAGGCGACCGACGGGTCGCCGGCGAGCTTCTTCGCCTGCGCCTCGGAGAGCTCGACGTTGTAGCCGTTCAGCGCCGAGGTGTACGTCTTCTTGATCGTCGCGCCGTGCTTGGCCGCGACCGCCCGGCCCTTGGAGGTCTCCGCCGGGGCGGACTCCTTCAGGGTGACGATGTAGCTGCCCGCGATCGTGCCGGGGGCCCCGGCGTTCTGGATCACGCCTTCGGGCGCTGCCTCGGCCGCGGTGGCCGGGAAGCCGGCGGCAGTGCCGAGAGCCAGGGCGGCGACGGCTATGGCACTGGCCGCGGCGAGTCTGCGCCGCGAGTCACGCATCACTGACATGTGAGGGATCCTCCTCATAGGTGGTGCGCTGCTGTGGGGGTATGGCAGGCGCATGTCAAAGCGGCATGGAGTGTCCACACCGTTTCGTACATCCGGCTGCCGAGCGAAAGATTGGCTGATCCATAGGAATCTCACAAGAGCCCCGAGCGCCCCGAAACACGTGCGTCACACAGCTGCCATGCTGACGCCCATGACGGCCTACGTGTGTCCCCGCTGCCACGTCCGCTCCCCCGCCGACGCCCTCACCTGGTGCTGTCCGCGCTGCGGCGGCCCCTGGGACCTCGAATTCACCAGCGCCGCGGTTTCACTCAAGTCCCTTGCGTCACGCGTGAATTCATTGTGGCGTTACGAAGAGGCGCTGCCGCTGGCGACCGGGGCGCCGCGCGTGACGCTCGGGGAGGGCCGCACCCCGCTCGTCCCGCTGGCCGACGACATCTCGGCCAAACTCGACTTCCTCATGCCGACGTTGTCCTTCAAGGACCGGGGCGCGGTCATGCTCGCCGAGCTCGCCCGACGGCTCTCCCCGCGCCGCGTCCTCGCCGACAGCAGCGGCAACGCGGGCACGGCGATCGCCGCGTACTGCGCGCGGGCGGGCCTCGACTGCGTGGTCTACGTACCGGCCGGCACGTCCGCCAAGAAGCTGGAGCAGATCAGGGCGCACGGAGCGCGGCTGACGGTCGTGCCCGGGGACCGCGAGGCGACGGCGCGGGCGGCCCGCGCGGCCGCCGACGAGCCGGGCACCTTCTACGCCTCGCACGTGTACAACCCGCACTTCCTGCACGGTACGAAGACGTACGTGTACGAACTCTGGGAGGACCTCGGCGGCCGCCTCCCGGACACGCTCGTCGTCCCGGTCGGCAACGGAACGCTCCTGCTGGGCGCCGCCCTGGCCGTCGAGGAGCTGGACGGCCACGGCCTGATCGACACCCGCCCCGCCCTGGTCGCCGTCCAGGCGGCGGCGGTGGCGCCGCTGGCCGAGGCGTTCCACGCGGACGCCGACGAACTCCTGGCCCCGGCACCCGCCCGCCCGACGCTGGCGGAGGGCATCGCGATCCCGAACCCGCCCCGCGCGGCCCAGATCCTGCGGGCGGTACGCGCGACGGGCGGCACCTTCCTGACCGTGACGGAGGACCAGCTCCACGCCGCCCAGGTGGACCTGGCACGCCGCGGCCTCTTCGTCGAGTCGACGGGCGTGGCCTGCTGGGCGGCGATCCGCGCGACGCCTCCACGTCCGGGTCTGACGGTGCTGCCGCTGTGCGGGGCGGGCGCGAAGACGGGGATGAGCCCGGGGCGGGGGTGAGAGCGGGGCAGGGGTGAGAGCGGGGCAGGGGCGAGAGCGGTGGGGCCCCGTGCGGACGGAGGAGACCTGGCCCCGCCCGTACGAGAAAACCTGGCCCCGCCCGCACGAGAAAACCTGGCCCCGCCCGTACGAGGAGACCTGGCCCCGCCCGTACGGACACGACCTGGTCCTAGTCCAGCGCCTCCGTGGTGCCGTCCGCGTGGATGAGGAGGCGGATCGCGCCGCCGTACCGGTCGTCGGTGATGGACGCCGGGGCCGGGGCGCCGAACTGCTGGGCGCGCTGCTGGAGGATCGAGATCACGACCTCCTGGATGTCTCCGTACGGCGGGGCCGTGACCGGAACTCCGTCGATCAGCCCCGCGTTGGGGGAGAAGATGCGGACTTCGGCCGCCGGGGGCATGGGCTGCACGACTCGGGGTCCTTTCAGGAGTGCGCGGCGAGGTCGCCGGCGGACGGGGCTTCGTCCAGGGGACGCGTAGCGACCACGGGGTCCATGGTGTACGTGCCGCGGGACACGCGCCGCAGCCGCCCGGACTTGACCATGGCGGACAGGACGTTGCTGATCGACTTCGCCGACTCCTGGAAGACCTCAGGAGGCAGCGCGAGCAGGACGTCCCGGGCGGTGAAGGGTCCGGGGAAGGAGACGACGGCCCGGTCGACGGCCTGGCGCAGGCTCGTCGTGGCCGGAAAGGCGCGGACCACGGCGTCACCGGTGGCCACGGCGCGCAGGCGCGGGACGGTGGTGGGGGCGGCGGCGGTACCCGCCGCGACGCTCTCGTACGCCTCGATGCGCGCGGCGAGTTCGCGCAGGGCGACCCGGAGGTCCGCGAGAGTGGCCGAGGTGCGGGCGGCACCACCGACTCCCTCCCCCATGTCGAGGACCGACATGACCGCCTCGATACGGACGATCGACTCCGAGACCCGCCTCAGGAGAGGCTCGAAGAGGTCCTGCCGCAGGGCGGTGATCGGGTCGCTGGTGGCCAGTTCGACGCTGACGGAGCCGACGAGTCCGGTGTCCGCCCGCGGCCGGGGCGCGTCCTCGCTGCACTCGGCGCGCCAGGTCTCCAGGCAGCGGCGCACTCGGCGGCACGCCTCGGCGAGCTCCGGCGTCAGCCCGGCGGACGGCGCGTGCGCGAGCATCCCGGCGAGCTGCTCGGTCGCTTCGACGGCGGGCAGCGCGGCATGCAGCAGTGGTGCGAGGACGGCCTTCCGCACCGCGACGACGGGATCGTCGAGCGGGAAGGTGATCCGTTCTCCTGCCGGAACCGCCATGGATACCTCTGCTGAGTGGTGTGTCTTCTGGGGTGGGATCACAGGCCTGGGACCTGTCCGGGGAGTCGGCCGCTCTCCGTGTCCGGCCTCGTGCCCGGCGTCCCAGTGCGCGGGCCGGGCCGCGTGCCGTGGCGCGAAAGCATCGAGTACGGCGGTGAGTTCGGCGGACCGGTGGCGGAGGTCGGCGGGCGCGGTCAGGTCACCCTGCGGCGTACCGATGCCGAGCCGGCGGCGGATGAGCCGCCGGTCCTGCTCGGTGGTCCCGGCGAGGTATCCGCCCGGATCCGGGCGGAGGACGGCGTCCCGCAGGCACTCCTGCCGAAGCGGGCAGGAGGCGCACAGCTGACGTGCCGCGTGCGCGAGCGCCTGCGCGCGCCGACCTTGCAGGGGCAGCTCGGCGGCAGCGAGGGGCGGGTTCTCCAGAAGGGGATGGCGGAAGATGTCCGGTCGGCGGTGGCAGGGCAGGGAAGCGGTGGCCGCGCCGGTGGATATGGATGGTGCGGGACGGGTCCTGCGAGCGGTTGTGACCATGAAAGTGCCCCCCGTGGCAATTTTTGATACCTGGGGACTCTAGAGCAGTGCAAATGGCGACCGCAAAGCTGTTCCAAACTGTAACCGAGTCGCGCGAACGCCTCCTGAGCCGCCATCAGGCCTGCTTGCGGTCGGCTCTGGTGGCGTTCGCGTCGGTGTCCTCGGAGGGCCGCCGCACGAAACGGCGGGCGAATCCGCGGAGGGCGGCGCCCCCACCGCCCCGGGCCGTGAGGACGGCGGCGATGCCGAGGAAACCGAGCGGCACGGCGACCGCGGGCACGACCGTCCCCACCCCGGCCGCCACCAGCAACACGACGTCGGCGAGCACGACGGTGATCCCGCGCCGGCCCGGATGGTCCTTGGCCATCCAGGCCCCGAGCAGCGCCATCCCGGCGAGCGCCCAGTGCCCGAACACGGCCTGCCCGCTGAGCAGGCCGGAGGAGACCCCCCGTGCGATGTCCCCCACGGCCGCCAGATACCCGGCGAACGCGGCGGTCACGACCGTCGACCCGAGCGCCAGCAGCAACTGGCCCCGCCGGCGCAGCAGGAACACCAGCAGTCCGAGCGCCGCCAGCGCGCAGAGCGTGAGGAAGGAACTCATCCCGGCGGAGGCGAGGATGAAGAGCGTGTACGCTCCCGCGATCCCGAGGACGAGCCGGGGCAGCAGCTTCACCGCCCAGGCATCGCTCTTCTCCTGCCGGAAGAGCCGCCGCACGGCCCCGACGACCGCATCCGATCGTGACATGGACGAACCTCCTATCGGGGCATGCGGTTGTCGTCACGGGGCGTCTGCGGGGGCAGCTGAGGCGGCTGCGGCTGCGTGGGCTGCGTCTGCACCGGCTGCTGCGGCGGCTGAACCCGCTGCGGCCGGGGCGGCGCGGGCTGCTGCTGCGGCACGGGAGCGGGCGCGGGCTGCTGCTGCTGCGGCGCGGGAGCCGGGGCCGGGGAGCCGGTGGCGGCCGGGGGCGGAGTGGTGCCGCCCTGACTGACGCGGCCGGTGCGGCGGGGCGGCTGCTGCGCGGCCTCTTCCGTCGGGGCCGCGGCCGGACCCGCGTTGTTCCCCACCTTCTCGAACGACTCCTCCTGGATCGCCCGCGACTGGTAGGCGCTCTTGCGCTGCTGGCGCTTGGAGTTGTTCTGTGCGAGCCACCCGCCCTTCTGGAGGCGCTCGCCGTTCCACTTCTTGTCCGCGCCCCGAGCGGCGTACCCGGCTCCCTTCGCGGCAGCTCCCGCCGCGACCCGCCCGGAGGTCTTGGCCGCTCCGACACCCATGCGGCCGGCGCCGGCGAGCATCGGCACGGCCTTCCCGGCGACGGCTCCCGGCATGTCCCCGATGCCGAGGTCGGCGGCGCCGGCGATCTGCGGGCTGAAGTTCCCGGCGATGAGCTTCTTGAGCATCATCACGACGGCGACGGTGACGAGCAGCAGCATGAGGAGCTGCATGCCCAGGGAGATCCTGGCGGGCAGGATCATCTGGTAGAGCACCAGCAGCACGGTCAGGATGATCCCGAACCCGGCCCGCAGCACGAAGCTGTGGATGAACGTCTGCAACCAGCCCTTGAGCAGCTTCTGCTGGGTCGGGTGGATGCCGATCGTGGCGATCAGCGGCAGCATGATGATCAGGATCAGGGTCACGGCGTGCCACAGCAGGGTGAGGGCGCTGAGCACGATGACCATGATGCCGACGATGAGGACGGCGATCAGCGAGTAGAAGGCGATGCCGACGCGCGTGCCGGCGTTCTTCCCGGACCATTCGTCGAAGCCGACCGGATAGATGCTCTTGTCGGCCTCGTCCTCGCCCACCGCGATGTCCTTGCGGATCTGCTCCCACTCGTTGTCGAGCTTGTTGAACTCCTTCTTGCTGAGCGCCTCGTTGTTGTTGAGGGACTGGGACTCGACCTGCTTGACGCGGAGGTCTTCGCAGCGGACCCCTACGCCCGAGGGGCACTTGGCCGAGTTGTCGGCCGGGGTGCAGGTGCCGTCCTTGACGCTGCCCTTGTTGTTCTTGAAGATGCAGCTGGTTCCGGCATCGCCGAACTGGCCCAGAGCCCAGGGCCTGAACGCCAGCGTGTCGTACATCGCGCAGCTCGACACACGCAGACCGCGGTTCTCCGCGTTGTCCGCGAGGTCGCAGGGAGACTGCATCTTCCCCGACACGCCGGCAAGGGCTGCTTCGGACACCAGGGCGTTGGCCTGGGCGATCCCCGAGTCCGCTTCCTCGATCAGCTTGCCGAAGTTGCCACCCGTGAGCAGAGTGACGACGGCGATGGTCGTCAGGGTGGCCCACCCGACGCCCGACCAGACTTCACGCATCTGCTGCTGCCGCCACTTGGTGAACACCCAGATGCCGGTGAGCATGATCATGACGGGGACGGCGGGGATGAAGATGTTCCGCTTCAACGTCTCCACGACGTTGTCGCGCCCCTCGTAGAGGCCGCTGAGCGGGCTCGGGTTGGAGGCGTACTCCTTGATGGAAATCGCGACGCGGGTCAGGAGCTTGGTGCCGTTGAACACCATGTCGGCGATGTTGTTGTTGACATAGTCCATGATCGAGCAGTTGTCGGCGCCGCTGCCCCAGTCGCCGTTGTCCTCGGAGGCGTCGCCCTTCCCCTTGAAGGTCATCGACCAGTCGAGGCCACGCAGCGCGTTGAGCTCGTAGAGCGTGTACCGCTCCGGGTGATCCGCGTCCATGGGGACCGCCCCGGTCACCATGCCCGTGGTGTCGTTCAGGTTCTTCGCCTGCTTGGAGTCACCCTCCCACTGGGCTACCGCGGGGAAGATGCTCTCGCCGTTCGCCCCCGGGTGGTCCATCTGATAGTTGTCGGAACCGGTGAACTGGCACGTGAAGTCCGCGTGCGCCGTGCCGGGGACGGCCATGGTCAGCGCGAACATCGCCAGGACCAGGAACAGGCCGGTCCTCGCGAGGCGCCCCGCGCCGCGCACCCGGTGGCCCAGCGACCGGGATTCGGCGGCGGTTCCGCGTGACATGGCCTTACGGCGCACGAACATCGGTTTCCTTCCAGAGTTCCGCTACAGGGAGGCGTGCGGGGGTGCCCGTTACGAGGGGATGTAGTTCGTGGTGAAGCAGCCCTTGACCTGGCTCTCCGTGACGGTGAAGCCGCTGGGGATGTCCTCGCGCTTCGACGGGTCGCAGGTCATCGCGAGCAGGCCGCTCTGCATCAGGGCCCGAACCGTGCCATCGCCCACCGGCACCACCGCGAAGTTCTGCCCGATGATGAAGTCCTTGCCTTCGTCCTTGGCCTGCGCCTTGACGTTGGTCTCCTGGAGCTTGGTCATGTCGTCGACGAGCAGCAGGACCATGTCGTCGCCCTGGGCGTCATGGCAGACCGCGCGCTCCTTGATGCCCCAGGCCGGGTCCTTGGCCTCTTCCTCCATGTAGGAGGCCTCGTCACCCCTCGGCTCGAGCTTGTCGCACTGGGCACCCCGCTCGTTGATGAGCTGCTGCAGCGCGGCCATGTTGTCCACCTTCGGAAGGCCCGAGTCCTCCATCGGGTCGTCGCCCCCGCACCCCGTCAGCGTCACGAGCGCGGTCAGGGCGACCGCTCCGGCCGCGAAGGTCTTGGACAGGCGCATGGGTTTCTCCTTGGGTCGAGTTCGGGGTGGGCCGGGTCGGTCAGACCGTGGCCGGGGCTTCGCGCGACGGGGCCGGTGTCGGGTCCAGGTCGTTCGTCTCCTGGAGGAAGGTCCAGTCCCAGACGCTCAACGGCGGGTTCACGCCCTGCCGCGACGGGCGGGTCGTGCCGTTGGTGTCCGTGGCCGCGAGGATCTCCTTGAAGACCAGGTCCACCGCCACCGTCCCCACCCGCTTGTCC
Source organism: Streptomyces sp. NPDC090127 (assembly GCF_044746945.1). Taxonomy (NCBI): domain Bacteria; kingdom Bacillati; phylum Actinomycetota; class Actinomycetes; order Kitasatosporales; family Streptomycetaceae; genus Streptomyces; species Streptomyces sp. NPDC090127. The sequence goes on from NZ_JBIVDE010000001.1 coordinate 728,813, forward strand.
GCGTCGCGCTGGAGGCAGACACCGGTGCGGAGCTCCTGCAGCGCGGCCACCACCTTCGCGTCCGACTCAGGGCGGCCGAGCAGCGGCGCCACCAGGGACGCCTCCTGCGCGGACTTCTGCTTGAACGCGAAGACCGTGTGGATCTGGTTCGCGCCACCGCTGCGCGCCTCGGAGTCCTCGATCTGGACCAGGTCGATCGCCTGTTGGGTGATCAGTACCGTCACCGCCAGGTACGAACGTCCCTGCTTCAGCGCGCGCCGCATCAGGTCCCGGCCGCTCTCCGTCGCCGTGACGACGTACGCCTCGTCCACGAACAGCGCCTTCGGGCGCAGGCCGATCTCGCCCGTCACCGGGTTCTTCTCGTACCCGACGTCCAGCATCTGGCTGCCGAGCTCCACGACCGCCATCAGCGCCGTCGCCGCCAGCCGCTCCGCCGGGTTCCAGTTGCGCGGGTCGGAGGCCGCCGGCGACTGGAAGCCGCGGAGTGTGATGACCGTACGGCGCTTGCGCATCGCGGACAGCGTCTGCGGCTTCTCCGCGAACGCCAGTCGCGCGTACGGCAGCGTCCGCAGCTCGGTCAGCAGCATCTGCGCGAGCTTCAGGTCCTTCGCCGCCTCGCGGTCGTTCGTCGCGAGGGCGTGCTCGTAGGCCCGTACGACCTCGTCGACGACGTTCCACAGCGTCGGTCGCGGCACCCGCTGCTCGGCGTCCCGGGCGCTCAGGCCCTGCTCCGTCGCCTGCCGCATCGCCGAGTTGTACCAGCCGACGACCGTCGCCATCGCCTCGATGACGGGCAGGCGGACACGCTGGTAGTCCTCGTCGCCCAGGAAGCCACGCAGCATCGACTCCGCCAGCAGCCGGCCCGACGGCACGTCGCGCGCGATCACCCACGGGTCGAGCACACCCGCCTGGCCCTTGAGGAGGTCGACGACCTCCGTCTCCGCCCAGAACTCCGGGTTCACCGGCTGGAACCGGCTCTCCGGCGTCCCCAGCACGCCCCGCTCCGCGTCCCCCGCGAAGTCCGGGTCGTTCACCTGGGCGCCGTAGCCCAGGTAGTAGCAGAGCTGCGCGAAGTCCGTCTTCGGATCGATGACCAGGCAGCGGACGCCCGACTCCGACTCCTCGTAGAACTTCTGCAGCGCCAGCGAGGACTTTCCACCACCGGACGCGCCGACGATGGCCAGGCCACCGCCGTCGTTACGGGCCGGGCCGACGTGCAGCGAGTAGTGCACCGGCATCTTGCCCGCCCAGCCGACCAGGTTCCCCACCCAGCCGAGCTTCTTGCCGGACCGCTGCTCCGGGTTGTCGCCCAGCTCGGTACCGGCCGTCGGCAGCCCGGCGCCGAGCTGCTCGACCTCCTGCAGCCGCAGGTACGGCGCGATCGGCAGCTTCGGCGCGTTGCCCGGCAGCTGCGACTGGAGCAGCCGCCACTGCTGGCGCGTCGGACGCAGCAGGGTCACCTTCAGGTCCTGCTTGAACTGCATCTCCAGGATGCGGCGCCGTCGCTCCAGCTCCGCCGGGTCGGACGCGGAGACGGTGAAACGGATCTGCGCCTCCATCCCCGGCATCTTGTGCTCCTCGATGTCGTCGACGAGGTGCTGGGCGCGCGTGACCTGGTTGGCGAGCTTGGTGTCCGGCGAACGGCCCGAGTTGGCCATGTCGTTCATCTCGTCGAGGAGGTTGCCGCTGATCTTCCCGGCGCGGTCCTTGAACCTCATGTACGGGATGAGGGTGAAGCGCATGTCGATCTCGACCGGGAACTCCACGTTCTGCGCCGCGTACCGCGCCCACGCCGTGGACTGCCGGAAGCGGGTCTCCGTGGGCCAGTTGGCGGCGACCAGCGTCGTCGTGTAGCTGGTGTGCTGCTCGCCGGTGACCTCGTCGTACTGGTGCAGCACGATGTGCGTCTTACGGTTCTCGCCCGAGAAGTCGACGACCAGGTCGAACTGGTCCGGCCCCCACGACCGCGAGCCGAGCACCGGCTCCGGCGGCACGGGCAGGTCGCCGTGGAGCGGCTTGCGGATCAGCCAGACCAGCTCCTCACGGGCCAGCGGCGTACCGCCGAGGCTCTCCAGGCTCTCGTGCACCTCGCGCGCGACCTGCGTCCACTGGGCGAGGAGGCCCGGCGACAGGTACTCGCCGTGGACACCGGTCGCGCCGGCCACCGCCTTGTCGGCCGCGCCGGTCAGGGCCCGGGACAGCGCCAGGTCCTCGACCGGGTCGTCGCCGCCGGGCAGCACGCCACTGCCGTCACCGGAGCCGCGCTTGAGCGAACCCAGTTTCACCAGCAGGATGTTCCGCTCGCGCATCGCCCCGATGCGCTCCTGGTACTCGGCCTTGCGGAAGTTGTACGCCTTGTAGTTCTCGGTCGGGTCCCAGGCGACGGCGTTGAGCTCCTCGGCCCAGCCGACGGCGGTGATCGGCCGGTACACCTTGCGGTAGTGGCACTCGACGTTCCGGTCACCGCGCGCGAGGTTGAGCAGCGCGCGGGCCGGTGCCTCGGCCATGGCCTGGAGCTCGGTGGGGTTGAGGTACTCGTCGATGGAGGTGGGCAGGACGATGCCGGTCCACACCGAGTCGCCGTGCACGAAGATCATGTCGTCGGCGTAGCGGTACGGCAGCCGCATCTCCTCACGGCGGGCCTGCGTACGGTCCTGGTTCCGGGACCGGTTGCCGGAGCCCTGCTTCCCGGACTGTCCGTCGGCGCCCTGGTTGCCGTTGGCGCCCTTGGCCTTGGAGGAGGTGGCGGCCATGATCATGGCGATCACGAAGAAGGCGACCGCCCCGCCCAGAAGGATCATCATGAACATGGAGGAGTCATCCTGCGGTCTCGGAGGAGGAGGGTGCGGCGGTGTGGGCCGGGGGTGCCGCCGACGCGGAAGATCCCGCGGGGTCGGCATGCGCGGCGGGTGCGGGAATCGGGGGCGTCGTACCGCCGTACGCGGCGGGTGCCGGAAGCGGGGGCGTCGTACCGCCGTACGACGAACCGTGCCGCGCGGCCTCGGCGAGCGCCTGCTCGTAACTCTGCTGCCAGCGCGGCGTACCCGGCTGCCAGAGGATCACCTGCCAGTGCAGGTGCTCCGGCTCACGGTCGGCCGCCAGGCCCTGCAGGCGCTTGGGCTGCCACCAGTAGTCGGCCCAGACCACCAGCTGCTGGCTGAGGGTGAGGGCGGAGGGAAGCGGCCGGCCCCAGACGAAGTAGACGCCGACGGGCGGCCCGAGGTAGAGCACCGACGTCAGCATCGACATGCCCAGGAACGGCATGAAGGCGGAGAGGGAGAGCAGCGTCACCATCCACACGACACCGAAGCCGAACGCCGCGCCGAGCGCGGGCAGCAGCAGGCCGGGAAGCGGGATGTTGCCCCAGTTCCAGATGCGCTTGGGCCGGTTGAGCAGGTCCGTGTGGTCGTAGGCGACCATCGGCTCCGGCTCGCCCTGGATGTTCTGCGCCATCGGTCACTCCCCCTCTCTCGACAGCGTCGCCTTTCCTGTGGCCCTCGGGCCGGCCGGGACGTCACGGTCCCGGCCGGGTGGCTCAGTTGCCGCCACCGCCACCGATCTGGTCGCCGAGACCGATCAGGACACCGGCGAGGCCGGTCGCGCCACCGATGATCAGGGCGGCCAGCGCGATCATTCCGAAGCCCTGGAAGGCCTCGCGCATACCGTCGCCGCGCTTCATCGACATCAGCATCCGGATGCCGAGGATGAGCAGGGCGATCACCGCGACCATCGTTCCGGCGCTGCGGAGGATGTCCTGGATCTCGCCGAACATGCCCTCCAGCGTGGTCGCTGCCAGGTACATGGGGTGTCCTTTCGTTCTGCGGTGTGCTGCTGTCCGCTGATGGGGGTGGTGATGAGGGAAGTGCGGTGAGGAAGTCGGAGACCGACGGGGAACCGCCGGTTTCCCGTCAGGACATGACGTGTCAGGGCTTGGGCTTCGCCGGCTTGGTGGCGGGCTTCGTCGCGGGCTTCGTCGCGGGCTTCGTCGCCGGCGGCTTGGCGCCGCCGGTGGCGGGCGGCGTGGCGGTCCCGCCGGCCGGCGGGGTCTCCTGCCCCGGGGACGGGCTGGCGCTCGGCTCGTCGCCGTCACCGCCTCCGCCCGCCGGGTCGAGGACCGCGCCGCGGACGTCCTTGATGAACCAGCCCTGGGCGGTGTTCACGACGGTCAGCCGGTACGAGCGCTTGACCTGCGTGGTCGTGGTCTCGCCGACGGCTCCCTCGGGGCGGGCCCCGCCCCAGACGACGGTCACCCGCACCGGCACGGACTGGCCGTACTGGTACGTGATCGTGTCGCTGTCGTCCGTACCGGCCGGGGCGAGCGCCTCGACCGTCTGGACCTGGGGCGCGGACAGCGCGCCGGCCAGGCCGGAGGTCGCGGCGGCGGTGGCGTCGGGGGTGGTGAAGCGGGACATCGAGGTGGCGTCGGAGGCGCCCCAGGCGATGAAGTACCCCTGCAGGACCCGCTCCTTGAGCTGGTCCGAGAGCACGTCGTCGACGATCTCGGCGTCCCGGTCCACCTCGGGGGCGGTGCCCCGGCCGGGCAGCGGCATCTCGCCGATGTCGCCGACGACCCGCAGCCCCGAACCGGCGGCGGGGTTGGCCACGTACACGGGGACGGAGACGGTGGTGACGCGGCCGGTCGACAGGGTGACCTGGACCCCGAGGTAGCGGCCGTTCTTGCCGTACTCGGGCAGGTCCTCGACGCTGCCGTCCCAGGCGGCGCCCGTGACGCTCTGGGTGCCCTGGCCGTTCCACCCGCACTCGCGGTCGACGCCGGAGGTCGTGTAGCGGGCGAGCTCCTCGCGCCGCTGGTCGGCGGCCTTCGGGTCGTACGTCAGACAGAGCGCCGCGTACTTCTCGGCGAAGGTGGCGGCGGACCGGGTCGGGAACTCGGTGAGCCGGTACTTCTGGACGTCCTTCTTGTCGAGCGCGGCCGTCGGCGCACCGGAGGACTTCCCGATCGCCAGACCGACGACGCCGCACGAACCGAGCGCGAACGCGCAGGTGGTGAAGAGCAGGGTGGCGCGCAGGGCGACGTGGGTACGGCGCCCCTGCGCGGGCAGGCGGCCGCCGGGGCGGGGGATGTCGAAGCCCGCGGAGGGGCCGCCGGCCGTGGCCGTGGAGGTGGTCGGGTGCGTGGCCGTGGAGGTGGTCGGGTGCGTGGCCGTGGACCCTGCCGCGGGGGTCGCCGCAGGGGCTCCTCCGCGCTTACGGCTCTCCCGCTCGGCCTTCTTCGCCTCGTACGCGGCCTTCCGCTCGGCCTTCGCCTTCTCGCGCCGGTCCTTCTTGTTCTGCGCGGCGGCGCCGGGGGCCGGGCTCTGGCGCGGCGGAAGGGCCGGTACGGCGGCTTCGCCGGGCGGCACGGCGGCCTGCGGGGCGCGGCGCGTCCAGGCGGCGGCCACCTGGGCCCGCGCGGCCTCGGACGCCATCGGCGGCTGTTGGGCGGACGTGGGGGCGGGGTAGCCGTAGGGCGAGGGGCCCTGGGGCTGGTGGGCCTGCTGCGGCGGCTGAGGCTGCTGCGCGTGCTGCTGCGGCTGCGCTTGCTGCGGCTGCGGCTGCGGCTGCTGCTGCCCGGCGTCCATGTTCGGCGGTCCGAACTGGCCATGCTGCGCGGGCGGCTGGCTTCCGCCGCTGGTACCGCCGGTACCGCCGGCAGGGCTGGTGTGGTCCGTCATCGGCTCGATCTCCCCCCGCGTGTGATCCCGGCCGCCGATCGGGCGCGGCGGGCCCTGGTGAGGCCAGGTGCGGTGGGCAGTGTGGCAAACGGCGGGGACGACAACGCCTCGATTTCCTCGGCGAGGAAAACGAGGAGTGCGATCGAGGAAAGCCGAGGAATCCGGACGGGCCGACCGGGCCGCCCCCGGGACTCGAGAAGGCCACGCGGCCGGGCGGGCTCGGCACAATGCGGGTGCCCCCACGCGCCGCCGGGCGCGCCGAAGCGTCCCCGACCTTCCAAGGACGACAGTTGAGCGACCAGACCGCAGGACCGGAACACCCCGCAGCTGCCGCCGCGCAACCGGCCGCACCCGTGGCGCCCTCGCCGGGGGCGGTGCCGACCGCGCCCGCCTACGCGGCCCAGCACGCCTGGATCGACGGCTACGAGCCGGGCAACCCGTGGCAGGCGCGCCTCGTTCTCGAGACGGAGTTCGGCACGGTCGCGTACCCGCTCACCCCGCACACGATGCCGGAACTCCTGGAGGGCCTGGTGATGGTGGCGCAGGAGCAGCAGGGCATCACGGGCGACCTGGACCCGGACGACCCGGACGTCCTCGCGGACGCGGACCACCTCGAGGCTCCACAGTCCTCCTCCCCGAGCATCCACGACGGTCGCGCGGCCCGCCTGACGGGCTGGGCCGTGGTCCACGACCTGTGGGAACGCGAGGACCCGAAGGCCCGCCTGATCATGGGCGGCGTGGTGGTCGTCCTCCTGCTCCTCGGCATCTTCCTCACCTGACCTGGAGACGACCCATGCCGACAGAGACCACGGGGCGAACCCCGCACGACCTCGCAGCCGAGCTGACGGCCGAGTTGGCGGTGGACTGGCCGCGGCTGTGGCGGGGGCTGCCCCAGCTCGGCGGACCGGAGTTCCGCACGCTGTTCGAGAGCTGCGGCTGGGAGTACGAGGTCCCGGTCCATGAACGCGGGGCCGTCAGCGTGCGGACTCCTACGGACGCGCACCTGACCGTCTTCATGGACGGCCGCCACCGCGTCGAGGTCGCGCGCCACTACGCGTGCCAGGTGATGGCGGACGACCCGGCCGAGAACGCCGCGGTCCTCGCGCGCGCGGCCCAGGACTGGCCCGACCATCTGAAGGCCGTGGAGTCCGTACTCGGCCCGCCGACCTGGACCGGACCGTGGGACGCGGCGGACTTTCCCGAGCCACCGCACCCGTCGTACTGGCCGGACGGGGCGTATCGACTCGAGAACCGCAGTCCGGAGGCGTTGGCGTACTGGGAGCCGGCCGGCGGCGCGGAGGGGCGACCGTGGGTCCTTCTGGAGCAGTCGGTCTCCCGCCCCACCCGAACCACGACCCGCCCCGGCAGCTTCCTCGTGACACTCGACCTGTGGGCGCCGCCCGAGTCCCTGAACGCTGCGAACGTGAGGGGTACGTCATGAGCAGCGACGCCGATCACACCCGCATAGCCCCGGCGCTGGCGCGGCACGCGGTCCTCGTCGTGGACTCGCAGGCCTGGGAGTCCACGCACAGGAGTCTGTCGCTCTTCCTGGCCGGCGCCCGGTCCTCACACGAGGAGGGGTACCACAGCCACCAGCTGGACCTCTGGAAGCTCCGCCTGCTCGCCGCCCGCGCGAAGGGGGACGCGAGCGCCGACGCGAACGCGGGGGCCGAGCTGAGCGCGATGGTCCTCGCCGAACTCGGGCAGCGAAGCGATGCCATGGCGCAGCTGCTCGCCGCGTTCCCTATGCTCACGGCGCCCGCCGCGGCCCCGGCACAGCCCGCGCAACCTCCCCAGCTCCAGCAGTCCCAGCAGTCACAGCAGCAGCTTCAGCCCCAGCCGGAACCGCAGCAACAGCAAGGCGTCGAGCCGCAAGCGCAGGGGCCGGCCGAGGACGAGCCCCAGTTCTACTTCGCGGACGTCTTCGTCTTCGTCACCGATTACCTCGCCCCGATGCTGCGCCGCCGGGTCAACGGCTCCTCCTCCACCTGGTGCCCCCGCTGGTGGGCGCATCCCGAGGCCGGCGCGCGGCTGACCGCGCTCTGGCTCGCCTGGGAGCATCTGCGGCAGGAGCCGGGCACGGGCATGTCCACCTGGTGGCTGCACCACGCGGACCCGCATCTGCGGATGCTGATGGACCCGGACGCGGGCCCGTTCGCCGCCTGTTCGCCGAAGGACGGACACACGGCGTACCCCTTCGACCCGCTGCCCGTGGAGCCGTACGAGGAGAGCGCGGATCCGCTGCGCTGAGCGGCGGTGCGTGGGTACGAGAGACCGGTCGGGGCGGGCACGGTGAGGATCCCGTCGGGCCGCCCACACCACTTCCCCACATACCGCCTCCGCCCTCCCGTCGCCCCGATTCCCCGGCTTTCCTCGCTCGTTCCCCGCGCTTTCCCCGCCGGGGAAAACATGCGGTCCCTCACCCACCTCTCCCCCTACCGTGGCTCGGCAACCTGACTGAGGGAGGCCCGGGACGGTGGAGTCACCCGCCGAGAACAAGCGAACTGCGGCACTCGCCCTGGCGGTACTGGGGCTCCTGCTCGTCGGCGCCCTGGTGGTGCTGACCCTCTTCGACGGGGAAGACGGCGCCGCGGACGACGCGTCCGGGAACCCGTCCGCCACCGGTGCCGCCCCGGACGGGAGTTCCGGCGCCACGAACGGCTCCGGCGACGGCAAGGGCGGGGCGGACGGCAACGCCTCCGGCGGCTCCGCGGTCGAGCCGATCCTTTCGCAGACCGAGGCAGCCGAGGCGCACAAGCTGATGACCGACTACATGGCCGGCATCAACACGTACGCGCACACCGACGACAACGCCTCCTGGTCCGAGCCGCTGCTCGCCCTCACCACCGGCGATCCCGGCCTGAAGGAGGAGACCGCGCTGCCGACCGGCAAGGCGTGGGACACCTGTGTGGCCGCCGAGTGCACGTCGCGCGGCGCGGCGACCGTGCTCCGCGACGCGATGGTCGCCGACGACCTCGTACGCGACAGCGGCAAGACACTCTCCAGCCAGGTCCGGGTGACCGCGACCCGGAGCGAGGGCGGCCGCACCACCGGTACGGAGACCAACTACTGGCTCGTGACGGCACAGAAGGAGCGCGGCGGCACCTGGCGGGTGTCCTCGGTCTCGCTCTTCGGCCTCGGCAACGTGGGCGCGTCCGACCAGGCGGGAGAGTAGGCACCGATGGTGGCACCTGCCGTTCTCGCGGCCGCCGCCAAGGCAGCCAAGGTCGCCAAGGCGGCGAAGGCCGCCAAGGACGTCGCCCAGTCCGCGCGCGGAGGCGGCGGACAGGGTGGCGGCGGTCAGAAGAAGAGCAACCTCAAGTGGTGGCTGATCCTCGGCGGCGGCGGGCTGCTGCCGATCGGCGGCGTGGGTTTCGTCGTCCTGGTGATGATCGGTGGCCTGGTCGGCGGCCTCGGCGGCGGTGGGGCGCAGGCCGCCTGCGGTGACTACGGCGACAACGCGCAGGCCGGCAACACCGGCGACGCGGCCGCCACGTCGCCGATCATGCCGGCGGGCAAGGTGTACCTGCCGAGCGAGACCGCGCGGCACGAGATACCCCCGAAGATGATCCTCGCCGCCATGCGCGCCGCCGCCCGTTACGACGGGCTCGACTGGACGCTCATCGCCGGGCAGATGTACCAGGAGACCAAGTACGGGCAGGACCCGTCCGCGGCGCCCGGCGGCAAGAACAGCGCCGGGTACATGGGCATCCTCCAGTTCGGCACGCCCGCCTGGCAGGACTACGGCGCCGACGGCAACGGCGACGGCAAGAAGGACCTCTACAACATCGACGACGCGGCTTTCGCCGCCGCCAACTTCCTGCACGCGATGAAGGCGGAGACCAACGCCTGGAACGCGCTGATGAGGTACTCGGGTTCCCGCCCGAGCAACACCATCTACATGCGCGTCGTCCTCACCCAGGCCGCCCGCTACCGCGGGAACCTGACGGGCGACAAGGACCGGATCAAGGACTGGTACAGCCACCTCGCGAAGACGATCGACAAGAACCCGACCTTCCCGACGCTCGGTCAGCAGTCGGACATCCCGGAGCCGGTCGGCAACAACGCGCAGCCGAACGCGGCGCTGAGCATCGCGACGTCCCCGGCCCGCTCCTGGTCCACGCCGCCCCTGGAGGGCGACGGCGCGACGACCACGACGGCGATGGCGGCGCAGGGCGGTTTCGACGAACTCGCCCCCCTCTCCCTGGCGGCCGCGCCGCAGGCGCCCCAGGGACCGCCGCAGGCACCCGCCCCCGACCCGGACGCGCCCGCGACCGGCAAGGACTGGCAGTGGCCGATGAAGGAGGGCGCGTACCAGAAGGGCACCAAGTACCGCGCGCGCGGCGGCATGTGGAGCCTCGGCTACCACACCGGGCTGGACCTGACCGCCCCCATCGGCACCCCCCTCTACGCCCCGGCGGACGGCAAGGTCGTGAAGGCCGGGATGGGCGGCTCGTACGGCAACGAGACCCAGATCGAGCACGCGAACGGCGTCATCACGCTCTACGCCCACCAGTCCCGGATGGACGTCAAGGTCGGCGACCAGGTCAAGCGCGGCCAGCAGATCGGGGCCGTCGGCGTCACCGGCAACACCAGCGGGCCGCACCTGCACTGGGAGGTCCGCATCCCCGGTGTGGACAACCCCTTCATCGGCGGCCAGGACAACGGCCCCGGCATGATCGACCCCGAGGACTGGCTGAACGGGAAGATCACCGCCAACCCCGACTACGGCAACGCGCCCGGCGGCGGCGACGGACGGGACGCGGAGTACGCCAACTGCGCCGAGGGCAGCGGCGGCACGCCGGTCGCGCCCGACGGCGCCGGCGTGACGGGCGTCCTGCCCGACTCCGACGACCCGGTGATCCGCGCCGTCCTCGGCTGGGCGCAGCGCGGCGTCGGTCTGCCCTACGTGTGGGGGGCGCCGCGCCTGCAGGGCGACAACCCCGTCTCGTTCGACTGCTCCAGCCTCACGCAGTGGGCGTACTACCAGGCGAGCGGCGGCAAGATCAACATCGGAGCCGTGACGTACGAGCAGGAGAAGAAGCTCGCCGCGTACAAGGTCGACCTCAGCAAGTCGCAGCCCGGCGACATCATCTTCTTCCGGCCGGGCCCCAGGGGTTCGGAGCACGTCGGGCTCGTCTGGGACCCGAAGGGCAAGAAGATCCTCCACGCCCCGCGTCCCGGCAAGAACGTCGAGTTCAGCACCTGGGACGTCCAGGACAAGATCACCGGCGTGTACCGGGTGCCGATCCCGGCCGGCACCAACCCGGCGGAGTCCGGCGGCGGGGACCACGAAGATGCATGACCCGCGGGACGCAAGGAAGGTCGAGGAAGGTCAGAGAGATGTCCGCTGAACAGCAGAAGAAGCCGCGCGCCGAGGACGACTGGACGTACGAGATAGTCGGACTCGTCGCCGTCGTCCTGGTCGTGCTGTGCGGCGCGTGGGGCGCCGCGTACCTCGGCGCGTCCTTCGACGACGCCCCGACGCCGCCGAGCAACCCCTTCTCGTTCGCGGTGGCCCTCGCGCAGGGCGACTACACCTGGCCGGGCAGCGCGGCGAGCGCGGTGGCGGCGGGAGAGGCGGTCCTGCTCCTCGTCCTGATCCTCTGGATCTACCGCCTGCGTCAGCGCGCCAAGCGGAAGCCGGGCGTCGACGCGGCCGCCCGCCACCTGGCGAAGGGCGAGCAGCTCGGCAAGCTGACGATGAAGGGCGCGGCGGCGACCGCGGAGCGGCTGGGCGTGACGAGCCGCGTCCCGGGCGTCTTCATCGGCCGTTCGGTACGGGGGAAGCAGCCCCTCTTCGGTTCGTTCGAGGACATGCACGTCGACATCTGGGGTCCGCGTACGGGTAAGACGACGCGGCGCGCGATCCCGGCGATCCTCGACGGCCCGGGTGCGGTGCTGGTGACGTCGAACAAGCGGGACATCGTCGACGCGACGCGCGGTCCGCGCCAGGCGGTGGGCCAGGTGTGGGTCTTCGACCCGCAGCAGGTGGCGACGGAGCCGCCCGCGTGGTGGTGGAACCCGCTCTCGTACGTCACCGATGTCGCCAAGGCCCGGAAGCTCGCCGACCACTTCGCGTCCGGCTCGCGCGACCCGAACGCCTCGACCGACGCGTACTTCGACCCGGCCGGCCAGGACCTGCTGGCCAACCTGCTCCTCGCCGCGGCCACCGGCAACGCCCCGATCACCCAGGTCTACACCTGGCTCGCCAACCCCAAGGACGACACCCCGGAGCGCATCCTGCGCGGCGCGGGCCACACGATGCCGGCCGACGCGCTGAACGGCGTCATCACCGCGCCCGACAAGCAGCGCAGCGGCATCTACGGTGTGGCGCAGCAGATGGCGTCGTGCCTGATCAACCCCGAGATCAACAAGTGGGTCACGCCGAACGGCCCGCAGGACACGCGCCCGCAGTTCAACCCGCACGAGTTCGTCCGCAGCCCCGGCACCCTCTACTCCCTCTCCCGCGAGGGCACGGACTCGGCGGGCCCGCTGGTCACGGCCCTGACGGTGGCGACGGTCGAGGCGGCCGAGGAGTACGCGACCACACAGCGCGGCGGCCGCCTCTCGCAGCCTCTCGTCGGCGTCCTGGACGAGGCGGCGAACGTCTGCCGCTGGCGGGCGCTGCCGGACCTGTACTCGCACTACGGCTCGCGCGGCATCATCCTCATGACGATCCTGCAGTCCTGGGCGCAGGGCGTCGAGGTCTGGGGCGACCGGGGCATGGAGAAGCTCTGGTCGGCGGCGAACATCCGCGTGTACGGCGGCGGTGTCTCGGACACCCGCTTCCTGGGCGACCTCTCGGACCTGGCGGGCGAGTACGAGCACCGCGAGTACTCCACGACCCGAGAGTCGGAGTCGGGCCACTGGTCGGGCAACCGCACGGTCAACGAGTCGGTCCGCCGCGAACGCGTCCTGCACGTCTCGGACCTCGGCTCGATGCCCCCCGGCCGGGCCCTGGTCCTGGCCTCGGGCACGAAGCCGGTCCTGGTGGAGACGATCCCGTGGTGGGAGGGCCAGTACGCCCAGGCGGTCCAGGCCTCCCTGGCCACGTACGACCCGGGCGCGAAGCGCTGACGCGACGCGCCGTGTGAGCAGTAAGGGGGGCGGCGAGGCCGGGGGCCTCGCCGCCCCGCGGGCTGTCGGGGCTCAGAGGCCGAGCAGGTGTTCCGGGCGTACCGGCGTTCTGGTGAGTTCCAGGCCCGTCGCGTTCCGGATCGCCGCGAGGACCGCCGGGGTGGACGACAGGGTCGGGGCCTCGCCGATGCCGCGGACTCCGTACGGGGCGTTCGGGTCGGCCAGTTCGAGGTAGTCGACGGGGATCGTGGGCGTGTCCAGGATCGTCGGCAGCAGGTAGTCGGTGAAGGACGGGTTCTTCACCTTCGCCGTCTTCGGGTCCACGATGATCTCCTCCATCACCGCGACGCCCAGGCCCTGGACGGTCCCGCCCTGGATCTGGCCGACGACGGAGAGCGGGTTGAGCGCCTTTCCCACGTCCTGGGCACAGGCCAGTTCGACGACCTTGACCAGGCCGAGCTCGGTGTCCACCTCCACCACCGCGCGGTGCGCGGCGAACGAGTACTGGACGTGCCCGTCGCCCTGCCCCGTCCTCAGGTCGAAGGGCTCGGTGGGCCGGTGCCGCCACTCCGCCTCGACCTCCACGACCTCGTCCTCCAGGACGTCGGCGAGTGCGGCGAGGACGTCCCCGCCCGCGGTGACGACCTTCCCGCCCTCCAGGCGGAGCTCGGCTGTCGTCCACTCCGGCACGTACGCACCGAACTTGCGCCGGCCGACCTCCAGGACCCGCTCGCGGACGAGCTCGCAGGAGTTCTTGACCGAACCGCCGGTCATGTACGTCTGCCGGGCCGCCGACGTCGAACCGGCCGACCCCACCTGGGTGTCGGCGGGGTGGATGGTGACCTGCCGCACGCCGAGCTCGGTGCGGGCGATCTGGGCGTGGACGGTGACCCCGCCCTGGCCGACCTCCGCCATGGCCGTGTGGACCATCGCGACGGGCTCGCCGTTGATGACCTCCAGGCGCACCTTCGCGGTCGAGTAGTCGTCGAAGCCCTCGGAGAAGCCGACGTTCTTGATGCCGACGGCGTACCCGACGCCCCGGACGACGCCCTCGCCGTGGGTGGTGTTCGACAGACCTCCCGGCAGGCCGCGTACGTCGGCCTCGCCGTCGGCGACCTCCCATTGCTGCTCGGGCGGGAGCGGGCGCTCCTTGACCATGCGCAGCAGCTCGGCGACCGGGGCGGGCGAGTCCACGACCTGGCCGGTCGGCATGACCGTGCCCTGCTCCATGGCGTTGGTCCGGCGCAGCTCCACCGGGTCCATGCCCAGCTTCGCCGCCAGCTTGTCCATCTGCGCCTCGTACGCGAAGCACGCCTGGACCGCGCCGAAGCCGCGCATCGCGCCGCACGGCGGGTTGTTGGTGTAGAGGCCGACCGCCTCGATCTCGACGTCGTCGACGACGTAGGGGCCGACCGAGAGGGACGCGGCGTTGCCGACGACCGAGGCCGTGGACGACGCGTAGGCGCCGCCGTCGAGCACGATCCTGCACCGCACGTGCGTGAGCTTGCCGTCCCTGGTGGCGCCGTGCTCGTACCGGAGCTTCGCCGGGTGGCGGTGGACGTGCCCGAAGAAGGACTCGTAGCGGTTGTAGACCATCTTCACCGGCTTGCCGGTGCGCAGCGCGAGGACGGCGGCGTGGATCTGCATCGAGATGTCCTCGCGCCCGCCGAAGGCCCCGCCGACACCGGCCATCGTCATACGGACCTTCTCCTCGGGCAGGCCGAGGACCGGGGCGATCTGCTGGAGGTCGGAGTGCAGCCACTGGGTGGCGACGTAGAGGTCGACACCGCCGTCCTCGGACGGCACGGCGAGGCCGGACTCCGGGCCGAGGAACGCCTGGTCCTGCATGCCGAAGGTGTACTCGCCGGTGACGACGACGTCCGCACGCCCGGCGGCCCCGTCGGCGTCGCCGCGGATGATCGGCTGGCGGTGCACGATGTTGGGGTGCGGGACGTGACCGGCGTGGTGGTCGGCGCGGTTCTCGTGGATCAGCGGTGCGTCGGTGGCGAGGGCCGAGGCCTCGTCGGTGACGACCGGCAGCTCCCGGTACTCGATCCTGATCTTCGCGGCGGCCCGGCGCGCGGTCTCGGGGTGGTCGGCGGCCACGAGGGCGACCGGCTCACCATGGTGACGGACCTTGCCGTGCGCCAGGACCGGGGTGTCCTTGAACTCCATGCCGTAGTACTTCATCGGAGCCGGCAGGTCGTCGTAGGTGAGGACGGCGTACACACCGGACAGCGTGAGCGCCTCGGAGACGTCGACGGAGACGATCTCGGCGTGCGCGACGGTCGAGCGGAGCGTCTGACCCCAGAGCATGTCCTCGTGCCACATGTCCGAGGAGTACGCGAACTCACCGGTGACCTTGAGGGTGCCGTCCGGACGGAGCGTGGACGCGCCGATGCCGCCTGTGCTCCGGGAGCCCTGGGTGACGTCGGTGGGGATGCCGGTCGGGATGCCGGTGGAGGCGCCGGTGGGAGCGCCGGTGGGGATACCGGTCGGGACGCCGGTCGGGATGCCGGTCGGGATGCCGGTGGGGGCGCCCGTGCCCGTATGGGTACCGCTGGGGATGCCAGCCATGATCAGACCGCCTCTTCCTGGTGTTCTCGTGATCCGCGCGGCGGCCGGTGCCACCCGCGCCGTGCCGGTGCCGCGACCCCTGTACGCGGCTCCGAGGCAGCGGGCGTGGGCGGCCGTCGGACCGGGCGCCTCCGTCGGGCGCCGTCGGGGACCGCACGCGCAGAAGTAGACAGCGCGGTCGACGGCCCCAGGCAGTCACCGATCACTCAGAGCAGGCTTCCCCGCCGGCTGTGGACAAGGGTGCGTTCCCACCGCAGCCCGGCGCTGAACTGCGTGAACACCCCTCCCCCGATGCGGTACGGCGTGAGAAACTGACGATCATGCGGCTGCGCGAACTCCTGGACGTCGACGCGCTCGGGCTCCGTCCGCTCGTGGTCCCGGAGGCCGACGACGGCGTCCTCGACCGCGCCGTGTCCGCCGTGCCGACCGTCGACCTGGCCGACCCCGGACGCTTCCTCACCGGCGGCGAACTCGTCCTCACCGGGCTCGCCTGGTGGCACGAGGACGGTGACGCCGAGCCGTTCGTACGCGTCCTGGACCGAGCGGGCGTCGCCGCGCTCGCCGCCGGGGAGGTCGAGCACGGACGCGTCCCGGACGACCTCGTGGGCGCCTGCCGGCGCCACGGCCTCCCCCTCTTCGCCGTACGGCCGGAGACGTCGTTCTCCACGATCACCGAACACGTCCTGCGCGGACTTCACCGCCCGCGCCACCAGGACGTCGACGCCCTCGCCGCCGTGGTCGAACGCCATCGGCAGCTCCTCACCGACGAGGCCGCGCCCGACTCCGTACTGGAGCTTCTGCGGCACAGTCTCGGCCTCGACCTGCGCGTCCTGTCCGCGACCGGGCGTCAGATCGCCGGGGCCCACCCTCCGCTGCGCGCCAGGACGGCGGTGGCGCTGGCCGCGAGGTATCTCGCGGCGCGCCGGTCCGGGCAGACGGCTCCCCACCGGTGCGCGATCGGGGCCCGCGCCTACTCCCTCGTCCCCGTACCACTGCTTCCGTCGGCCCCTCCGCCGGTCCCGTCGGCCTCTCAGTCGGCCCTGACGTCGGCCCCTCCGTCGGCCCCTCCATCGGCCGAGGCCGCGCCGGCCGGCGGCTGGAGCGACTGGCTGATCGTCGTGGAAGGGGACACGTCACTCTGGCCGGCCATGGACGGGGAACTCCTCGACCGGATCGTGGAACTGGCCACCGACGCGCGGTCCGCGCACGAAAAGACGAAGGCGGCGCTGCACGATCTGGCCGACCGGCTCCTCGACCTGATGCGCCGTCGCATCCCGCCCGAGGAGATCCCCGTCCGGCTGCGCGGCACCGCGCAAGGCGTGGTCAGCCAGGTCGACTTCTGGCCGCGCTGCCAGTTCGTGGTCGCCGCGGGCGTGGGTCCCGGGGCCCGCCCGCTGCCCGCCGCGGCCCTGCGCGCTCTCCTGGAGGAGGCCCTGCTCCAGCCGGACGGCGAGGTGCGGGTCACCTCTCAGGACATCGCCTCCACCACCGACGGCGACCAGGCCGTCCTGCTCGTGCTCGCCCCCGAGGGGGCCCTCGACGGCGCCGCCCTGGAGCGGAGGCTCGGTGCGGTGCTCGCACGCTGGCTCGGCCCCACGGAGAGCGTGTCCGTCGGTGTCAGCACACCGGTCGCGGAGCCCGGGAACGCCCAACGGGGGCTCGACGAGGCCCGTACGGCACTCAAGGTCGCCCACGACGCCCCGGAGCGGGTGACCGTACGCGGCCCCGACGACCTCACCCGGCACATCCTGTCGCTGCTCCCCCTCATCCCGGCCGAAACCCGCCGCGCCTTCGCCGCCCGCCTCCTCGGCCCCCTCCGCGACCACGACGCCCGCCACCGCACCGACCTGCTGACCACCCTGGACACGTTCCTCGCCTGCGACGCGTCCTGGACCACCTGCGCGTCCCGCCTCCACCTCCACGTGAACTCACTACGCCACCGCATCACCCGCATCGAGCACCTCACGGGCCGCGACCTGTCCCGACTCGAAACCAGACTGGACTTCCTCGCGGCCCTGAGAACCACCTGACGCAGGCACCCCGGAAGGCCCGCGGAGAGGGCCGCCCGGGCCACGGCGAAAGCCCCTGGCGCGCCGGGTGTTCTCGTTGACACCCAGCCACCAGGGGCTTTGCCGTCGTTCCTCTCGACCCCACTGCCCCGCGGGCAGGCGGGGGTCACCGTGCGGTGAAGGCCATGATCAGGACGTCGCGGTGCCCCGGCTGTCCGTCATCCTCGGGGCGCACCGCCGTGACCGCGTGCAGGGTGCGGCGGTCGTCGCCGAGCAGGATGTCGCCGGGCTCGGAGAGCGTCGTGGTGACGAGGAGTTCGCCGTCCTCCGTGGAGACGGTGCTCTCCCCACCGGTCACGTTGCCGCGACCGATCATCAGCGACGTGATGAAGGTGACGCCGTCCTTGTGCCGGCCCTCCGGAGTCGGCTCGCCGGCCTGGTCCTTCGTGGCGACGGTGCGGATGGGGGTCACCTTGATGTTCCACTTCTTGGTGCCGTCGACCCCGCTGAAGATCTCGGCCAGGCTCATCAGCACGCTGCGCAGGACGGGTCCGCTCACGAACGTCTCGGTGAGCGGCTCGTAGTACCGGTCCACGCCGCCGTGCAGCTTGTTGACGTCCGCCTCCTGGCGGTACGGGCCGTGCGGAAGCCACGTGAGGTCGCCGGACTCCCCGTCGAGCTCGAACTGCCCGTATCTGCGGTAGCGGTAGGTACCGCCGTCGGCCATGTAGGGGTCGCGCTGGAGAACCTCCCAGTTCTCGGAGAACCGTGCCCAGTCGTCACGCGAGATTCCCGTCAGCGACGAGAAGTCGTCGTGCCGGACGAGGTGGGCACCGGATGCGGACAGGTCCCGCGTCGCGGCGAGTGCGATGTCGCCGGCCGTCTCTACGGTGATCATCGTTACTCCCCCCAGTCCTCTTCGACCTCGGGCGCGAGCGCGAGCACCACGGGGCTCAGTGCGACGATCTCCAGCTCGACGCGACAGCCCGCGCACTCCAGAATCTCGTTGAGTCGCACCGAATCGCCGATCTGTACCGACTCCTCGCACTCCGGGCAGGCGTGCACAAGGGCCGTGGTCATGAGATGTGCTCCTTCCGATCGGTCAGCCTTGGTCTCCGCTGCGGCAGAGGCGGCTGGGTCCGAACCTAGTCCGGCCCTGGAAGGCTTTCGTCCGCGTCGCGACTACGCCGCGCGTGCGGTTCGCTGACCGGCTCACGGGTCGGGTAAGCACGCCGACTATTCCGGTGGGCGCGGTCGTGCCCGGAGCGCGCGGCGCGCGCGGTGGTTCAGTCGTTGCCGTGGTTGTCGCGCGGCTCGGTGACGATCCCGGTCGGCGCCTCGGCGGACGGGGCGAGCTGCTGGACCGTCGCCGACGCCGGGGTGGCGTACGAGGCGGTGAAGCAGCCCGTCAGCGCACTGAGGACGAGTACCGAGGCGGCGGCGGGGGCGAAACTGCGCACGAGCTGACTCCTTCGTGGAAGCCGATCAGGACTCACCGTGCGGTCTCCGGCACGTTCATGAGAGAGAACAGGTCATCGGCGGCTGAGCGGTGCTCCCGGGCCAGCTCCAGCTGTCCCCGGGTCTCCGCGGTGCGGGCGAGACCCCACAGGGCGCACGCCTCGTCGTAGCGCAACTCCATGCGGCAGGCGATCTCGTGGGCCAGCAGCTGCTGGGCGCGTGCGAGTTCCAGCTCCCCCTGCGCGTACCGGACCCGCCCCACCGTGAGGTGGACGCCGGCCCGGTAGATGTCGCCGGTGCCCCGGGCGGCCGTGAGGGCCTGGTCGGCGCTGTGCGCCGCCTCCTTCAGCTGCCCCATGCGGGTCAGCACGTCGGCCCGGCGGGCGAGGACGAGGGGCAGCACCGACGGCATGCTGATCCGCTCGCACCGTTCCAGCGCCGCGTCGGCCCGGGCGAGCGCCTCCTCCAGGCGGCCCAGCCCCTCCATCGCCTGGGAGAGGTTGCTCAGCGCGTCCACGGACAGCTGGACCTCCTGGATCGACGCGAAGACCGACAGCGCCTGCTCCGCCGACTCCACCGCCTCGTCGAAACGCCCCAGGCGCACCTGTATCAGGCTCAGCATGCTGAGCGACGAGCCGCCGAGCCGGGTGAGCCCGAGCTCCTTGGCGCGCCGGTTGACCTCCTGATTCAGCTCCAGCGCGCGTTCCAGCTCCCCCATGCTGTTGTACGCCTGTCCCAGCCGCGCCTGGCAGGCGGCCTCGCTGTGCTCGTCGGCCATCTGCCGGGACAGCTCCACGGCCTCCTCCAGCCGGGCGATCGCGTCGCTCAGCTGCCCGAGGCGCCACTTGCCCATGGCGAGGTTCGTCAGGTTCAGCCGGGTCAGGGACAGGTCCCCGAGTCGTCTCGCCGCGCTCACCCCCTTCTCCAGGGCGGCGTTCGCGCTGGCGTCGTAGGCGCGGACGCTGGAGTGGAAGCCCAGTTCGCGCGGCAACCGCGCCGCGTGCCACAGCAGGCCCTCGTCGTACGCGGCGTCCACCGCCGCGAGCATGCCGTCGCGGTGCTGGTCGAGCCAGTGGAGCGCCTTGTCCTTGTGGTCGAACTCCGGGTGCGCGCCGCCCGCTTCGTCGCCCTCCCCGACGCTGCGCCGGCCGGGGAACAGCGTGTCGCCCGCGCGCTCCGCCATGTGCACGTAGTGGTCGAGCAGCCGGCGCACCGCCCGTCCGGTCTCCCACGTCCGCTCGTCCCGAGCGACCCGGTGGACGAAGCTGCGCACCAGGTCGTGCAGGGCGTACACCCCCGACTCCCTGGCCTCCAGCAGCCTGATGTCGACGAGTTCCTCCAGCACGCCCTCGGCCGTCATCGCGTCCGTGTCCAGGAGTGCCGCGGCCTCCTCGGTGTCCAGGTAGCGTCCGGGGTGGTGTCCCAGCAGCAGGAAGGCGGTGCGTTGGTCGTCGGGCATGGACTGGTACGACAGCAGCAGCGCGCCGGCGACTCCCCTGCCCTCGCTGGTGAGTTCGTCCAGACGCCGGTTGTGGTCCCGCAGCCTCTCGGCGAGCCGCCGTATGGTCCAGTGCGGGCGGTTCGCCAGCCGGGCCGCGGCGATCCTGACCGCCAGCGGCAGTCCGCCGCACAGGTCCAGCAGCTCGCGGGCCGCGTCCGGCTCGTTCCGGACCCGTTCGCCGCCCAGCGTCCTCAGCAGGATCTGGTGGCTGTCGGACTCCGACAGGGCGCCCACGGAGAGCCACTCGGCTCCGTCGAGCCCGGTCAGCCGCGGTCGGCTGGTGATCAGGACCAGGCTGTCGGACGAGGCGGGGATCAGCCCGCGTACCTGCTCGGACCCGGCGGCGTTGTCCAGGAGCAGCAGCATGCGGCGTCCCCGGATGTACGACTGCCATCGTGCGGCGCGCCCCGCCGGCACCGTGGAGATCTCGTCGCTGGGAACGCCGGCGGCGGCGAGCAGGTCCCCCTGGGCGTCGAAGGCGCTGAGCGGTGTCTTGCCCGGGGTGAAGCCGTGCAGGTCGATGAAGAGGCTGCCGTCCGGATACCGCTCGGCCAGCCGGTGGGCGGCGCGCACGGCCAGCGCCGTCTTGCCGCTGCCTCCCATGCCGTCGAGGGCGAGGACCGTCGGCACCCGGGGCAGGGCGCGTCCGGCCGCGTCGCAGACCCACTGCAGCTCGGCGTCGCGGCCCGAGAAGTCCCGTACGTCGAAGGGGAGGGCGTACGGCACGTCGGGCGGTTCGGCCGGGGCGGGGGAAGGCGGGCGTGCCGACTGGTGGATGAGCGACCGGTCCTGGCGCAGGATGCGTTCGTGCAGCTCGGTGAGCTCGACCCCCGGGTCGATGCCGAGCTCGTCGGCGAGGTGTCTGCGGGCGCGGGCGAACTCGGCGAGTGCGGCGGCCTGGTGGCCCGAGCGGTAGAGGGCGAGCATCAGCCGGCTGCGGAGCGTCTCGCGCAGCGGGTGCTCCTCGACGAGGGCCCGCAGCTCGCCCGTGACCTCGGCGGCCGCGCCCGCGGCGACGCACAGGTCGTAGAGCTGTTCGGCCGCGGTGAGGCGCTGCTCCTCCAGGGCCGCCGAGGCGGCGTCGATCACCCGGCCGCCGTCACCGGAGAGCACCGGCCCCCGCCACAGGGCCAGCGCCTCGCGGAACCGGGCGGCGGCCCGCTCCGGCTCCCCGGCTTCCAGCGCTGCCCTGGCCTGGCCCAGCAGCTGCTGGTGGCGGAGCAGGTCGAGCTGGTCGGTGTCGACGTCCGCGCGGTATCCGGGCCCGTCGGTGACGATGACGTGCGGGCCGTACGGGATGCGGCTGCGCAGCTTGGCGACCACCTTGCGCACCTGGTGCTCGGCGCTGTCGGGTGGCTCCTCGTTCCAGCCGGCCGCCACGAGGCGGGAGACGGGCACGACGCGGCCGGCCTCCAGCAGCAGGGTCACCAGGACGCGCCGCTGCAGCGCTCCGCTGACCGGCACGGGCTCACCGCCGCTGCGGACCTCCAGAGATCCGAGCACGGCGAACTCCGGTCTGCGACCGGTCTCGTCCTGATTCCGCCTCGACGTCGCAGCCTGCACCCTTTAGCCTCCCCCCGGATGGCATACCTACCTCGCGAGAGTAGATCATCTCGTGCAGCGCATCACCAGGTCTCGGGGCGCGGACTTGTCGGCTAGGTCTGGACCTGGGGGCGCAGGCGCAGGCCGTGCATGCCGTTGTCCACGGCGAGCACGGTGCCCACCGTAGCGGTCGACAGGGGGCTGGCCAGGTAGGCGATCGCGCCCGCGATCTCGTCGGCCGTCACCAGGCGTCCGGTCGGCTGGAAGGCGTCGAGGGCCGCCCGGGCGGCGACGGGGTCGGGTGTGTCCTGGAGCGAGCGGCCGATCCACGGGGTGTCGGCGGAGCCGGGGGCGACGCAGTTGACCCGGATGCCCTCGCGGACGTGGTCCGCCGCCATGGCCAGGGTCAGTGCCTGGACCGCGCCCTTGCTCGCCGAGTAGAGCGCCCGCTGCTGCACTCCGGCCCAGGCCACGATGGAGCAGGTGTTGACGATCGCGGCGGCGGGCGAGCGCCGCAGGTGCGGCACGGCGTGCCGGGCGACCCTGACCATGCCGACCACGTTGACGTCCAGGACGCGCGCCCACTCCTCGTCGCTGTTCTCCGTCACGTCCCCGACCGCGCCGATGCCGGCGTTGTTCACCACGACGTCCAGCCTGCCGAATCGCTCGACCACGGCGTCCACGGCGGACCTGACCTGGGCGTCGTCGGTGACGTCGGCCTCGATGCCCGTGATGTCGTCCGGGAGCCCGTCCGGCTTGAAATCGAGTACGGCTACCGAGGCTCCCCTGCTGCTCAGCAGTTTCGCCGTGGCCAGTCCGATTCCCGACGCACCGCCGGTGACGATCGCGACCAGTCCCGTGAAGTCACTCACTCATTCTCCCCTTTGCATTTCGAGACATCATCAAGGTCACGAGAGTCGTGGGTGGCTACGTCGTGTCGACACAGTTCGTGGAGCGCGGCGCGAGCGATCACGTCGTTCTGTCGGAAGAATTCGTCATTGCTCTTCGGGGACGGGAACCGGCCGGATGCCAGCACACTTCCCGAAAACAGGATTCCTGCCCCGAAGCGACTCTCGTGGGGGGTTCCGTCAGCGCGGTTCAGGCGATGCGAAGAATCGGTGTCGATGAGACTCGCCGTATCGACAAGGCCCGTGGGATACCGGTCGCCGCCGTCGGGGACCGAGGAGATCTCCGCCCTGATCTCCCCGCGCTCGACGAGCTTGCGCAGCAAGGGGTCGTCGACGCGGAGTACCGTCCGCTCCGGGAGCCGGGCCTCGATGAGGGAGCGGGCTGTGATCGATACGTTGACGTTGGACGACCGTGCGTGGAAGAGCCCCTCGTGGGCGGTCACCGTCATCTCCGAACCGAGGAATCTGACGACTCCGGCACGAGTGAGGGCGAGCAGCTCCTCCAGCCGTGGTCCAGGCGGTCCGCTGGTGAGGAATCGGCAGAGATCGAGGAACGCGGGCAGCTCGTGGTCCCATGCGGCGGGAGAGATCCTCTGTTCGTCGACGAGTGCGACCAGCCGGTAGAAGGCAGAGCTGAGGCCGTGCAGCATCGCCAGGCTCGCGCTGTGACGAGGATCGCGTCCGCGTCGAACTCCCGTGGCGATATGGCTGATCATCCAGCTCTGAAGGGCGTCCAGGTCGGCGAAGTGGCGGCCGGCCAGAGGGTGGGCCGTTCCCTCCAGGTCGATCCGGTCCTCGTCGAACCGCACTGCCTGACCGACCAGTTCCTTGAGTTCCGGCCCGTCCCAGTCGAGGGTGTCGAGGCGGTGAAGGAACTGACGGGCGTCGATGTCCAGGCGTTCCGGGTGCGATGCGGCGAGCTCGCGATAGCCGGCGTGGGTGATTTCGCGGGCGATCAACGGCCAGATGTCCAGGGCGAAGTCGAGGGGACGGTCGCCGAGGCCGTCCACGGCCGCGGCGTCGAGGTGGCCGAACGGTTCCGGGGGTGATCCGGCCAGGCCGTAGTGCATCTTCGACCAGTACGGTACGCCGCGCCGCGAGCCCGCGAAGAGGACGGGTTCCTGACCGGAGGGCCTGTACCGCAGCTCGCCGGAGTCGTCACGGTGGAAGGTGCCGCCGCGTCCGGCGGTCAGCAGCACGGCGGTGTCGACGAAACACAGTCCGAGCCCGCGGACGATCACCGGTTCGCCGGCGGGTATCCGGTCGAAGGAGTCGTCGACGGTCGATCCCGCCGGCAGATAACACAGGTCATGGGCGGCCGCGTACTCCGTCAGCCGCACCTCTTCCGCGGTCGGCGCGATATCGACGTTTCCTTGTGCGAACAGGACGACGTCGGCGTCCACCGGGGGAAGGCCGTCCGCCATGACGACGCGTTGCCGGCCGAGAGGAAGGTCCCGCACATCGACGGCCCGGCCTACGTGCGAGTGGACCCGCACCTGGGGCTTGCCGCTCTTGACCGTCTGCCAGAACACCCACGACAGATAGTCGCTCTGCGTCGGACGAGTGGTGAACCAGCTGTCCCGCATCCTCGTCGCCTCGACCGACGTGGCGGGGGCGAGCGTGAAGCCCGGGGGCGACGGCAGACTGCCCTCGGTCAGCTGTCGGGCCCATTCGCCGAGCGTGGGACCGGAGACGACCGGGCCTTCGCACGCGACGGTCTCGTCCGTGAACATGGTGCATTCGTCGGTCGCGGTGTTCATCCACAGCAGCGGTGACTGCTGGGAGCGCCAGATGCGACCGCCCCCGGGCGGATAGGGATCGATGACGTGGACGGCGATCGGCCGGTCCGGCGCACACTCGGCGGCGTTGGCGACGAGACGTTCGAGAAGTGAGGTGCCCCGTGGGCCGGCACCGATGATTGCCACGGTCAGCGTCCTGCTCATGTTCCGCTCCTACGCCTCGCTCGGGGTGGGGTCGTGTCGCATGCGTCGGGCTGACGCGTCACCGTGCCGGCGCGAACGCGTCTGGTCGCGAAGGGGGCGACGAGCCGGCCGGCTCCTCACCGTCGGGAGGTGTCGAAACGCGAGACTAGAGGCGCGTTCGGCCTCTGCACATCCGCGTCGAGTTCATCCGCGAGGACGTACCGCACTGACTCCTCTTTGCGCGTGTGCACGTTTCGCTTACCCGCGCCCACACGGTAGGAGGCGGTCGCGGAGTCGGGGTCGGCCGCGAGCATCATGAGCTGGGCGAAGGTCGGGTTCGACCCGGCGGGGTCGCCGCCGGCCTGGCGCCACCGGCGGTACTTGGCGGCGTAACTGATCACGGTCTCCTTGCCCTTGCGCGAGCGGGGCGTGGTGAACGCGCCGGCCCACAGGCCGTCCCAGGCGGCGTACCCGGGGTCCTGGAGCATGACCCGGTGGGCCCGGCCCAGGTTCCAGTGGGGGATGCCGGTGTTCAGGTGGTGGACCAGGTGGTACCGGTCGTTGTGGCGGCTGATCAGGAACCGCTCCAGGAAGCGGCCGTGGCGGTTGCGGGTGAGCAGCACCGGCTGCTGCTCGCTCTCCGGCATCGGGTAGTGCTCGGCCAGTTCGGCGAGCCAGCCGATGGCCGCGTTGGTGGTGAACAGCGGGACGAACCAGAACAGGGCCAGCTCCGGCAGCCACCCGAACCAGGCGCAGATCCCGACGATGGCCGCCCACTGGGCGAGGACGACGACGCGCTCCACCCGGAGCGACACCGGTACGGAGACCGTGACCTGGGAGGCGTCGAAGAAGAGCCGTTCACGGGCCACGTACCGGATGTAGCTGAAGGCGCGCAGTCCGAGGGCCGAGAGCACGAGGTGCTTGTAGAAGAAGTACCGGTCGGAGCGCTCGGTGTCGTAGAGACCGCACTCGATGTGGAAGCTGTAGTCGGGGTCGTTCTCGGCGTCACCCAGGTTGCGGTGGTGGTTGCCGACGTGCGAGCTGCGGTAGGGGCCGAGCAGGTGCCACACCAGGTATCCGGAGAGCACCGTGCCGCCGATGAGGTTCAGCGTCCGGTTCCGGGCGAGCACCTTGTGGGACGACTCGTGCAGGAAGTGGGCGAGGAAGCGCTGGGTGGAGCCGATGACGACCAGGGCCACCGGATAGAACCAGTACGAGCCCGCGACGCAGAGAGCTACGGATCCGGCGATCAGTGCGTACTCGAAGAGAATTGCCAGCGGGCCGTGGTGGTTGTCGAGCCGGCAGAGCTCCCGGAGTTCCTTTCTGACTCCGGGAGCCAGTCGGTCGAAGTTCAGTTGCTCTATTGCGGACATGCCCGTCCTTCGGTCTGTACGCACTGTGCAATGCGTTCTTTCGGATGGAGGGAGACGCCGAACGGCGCCTCGGACGGACGCTATACGCGTGATGTCTCCGGGCACGTCTGCCGCAGGTTTATCCACGGGGGATCAAGGCATTTACCGGACCGCCGGCGACTAGTCATCTCGCTTATTCGGTACGGCCTCCAGGTGTGCCAGCATTGGCGCCCGCGTGTCATCAGACACCCCTTCCTGAAAGCCTCCGGAGGTCCGCGACATGAAATCCGTGCTCGTCCTTTCCTGGATAGCCATCGGCAACGTGCCCGCTGCGGTCGGGGAGCTCCGGTCCCGCGGTCTGCGGCCGGTGCTGGTCTCGAACCTGCCGGACGACCCCCATGCCGGCCTCTGCGACGACCACCTGGTGTTCGACTGGGACGGCGAGGAGCTCGCGGCCCTCACGGCCCGGATCGACGAGCGCGGCATCGTGCCGATCGCCGTCGTCAGCATGATCGAGAAGCTGATCGAGTGGAACATCGCGCTCACCACGCACTACGGCCTTCCGGGCGGTGGCACCGGCCGCGCCGTGCTGGCGAGCAAGAACCTGGTTCGGGAGCACATGCGGGCCCTGGGCCTGTCCGGGATCAGGTTCACCGACGACCCGGCGACCCTGGACTTCTTCCCCGCCATCGTCAAGCCCGCGCGGGAGTCCTCGGCCTCGTACCTGGTCAAGCGGGTGGACGACCGGGCGGAGCTGCTCGCCCACCTGAAGCACCTGGCGGAGTCCGGGGCGGGCGGGGTGGAGCTGATCGCCGAGGAGTTCCTGCCGGGCGTCGAGTTCTCCGTCGACGGGCCCGTGCTGAACGGCCGCTTCCACCCGCTCCTCGCGGTCGAGAAGCCCGACCACGACGACGTCCGGCACCATGACGCGGGCCTCGAGTTCCACCCGCCGCAGCAGGACCACGTGCGCGAAGGGGTGCGGGTCCTGTGCGAGGCGATCGACAGGCTGTGCGCCGACCGCGGCCTCGACCAGCTCTGGCTGCACTTCGAGGGCCGGAGCTCGCCGGACGGCAGGACCGAGCTCATCGAGATCAACGTCCGGGCCGGCGGCGGCGAGATCCCCCGGTCGATCCAGGAGCTGTACGGCATCGACGTGTTCTCGGTGATCGTCTCCATGGCGCTGGGCGAGTACGCGCCGCAGGAGCTGCCGGCGCTCCGCGAGCGGCCGTTCATCGGCTGGATGGACGTGGAGGCCGAGGAGATCGGCACGGTGGAGGTCGTCACGACCGAGGCCGAGCTGCTCGCCCTGCCCGGCGTCCTGCACGTGCGGCTGGCCGACGGGTTCCGGGTCACTCGCCTGGACATGGAGAACTTCTTCCTCACCTTCTCGATGACCGGCGACTCCGTGGACCAGCTGCGCGAGCACGCGGCGCGGGTCCTCGGCACCGTCGAGTACCGCGTCAGGCCGTGACCGGCTCCCCCGGGAAAGCCTGAAGCCCGGTCCACCACCCGCGGGGTGCGGTGGACCGGGCTTCGTACTTCCCGCTCAGCTCTCCGTCGCGACCATGCCCGCCGTCAGCGTGGCTCCGTCGGCCTCGTCGACCAGCAGGAACGAGCCGGTGCGCCGGTGGTCGGCGTAGTCGTCGAGCGGCAGCGGCGAGGCCGTGCGCAGCGTGACGCGGCCGATGTCGTTGGCCCGCAGGGCCCCCGGGCCCGGCAGCCGGCGCAGCGTCTCCAGGTCGAGGACCGAGTCGAGCGAGCGGACCACGGCCTTGACGACGGCGGTGCCGTGGCGCAGCAGGACGCGGTCGCCGGCGCGCAGCGGCCGGTCGGCGATGTGGCAGACGGTCGCGGTCACCTCCTGGGTCACGCGGGGAGCCTGGTCGACGGCGGCGATGAGGTCGCCGCGCGCGACGTCCACGTCGTCGGCCAGCCGGATCGTCACCGACTCCTCGGCGCGGGCGACCTCGACGTCGCGCTCGCCGAGCCGGTCGATCCCGGCGATCGACGTCCGCCTGCCCAAGGGCAGCACGACCACGTCGTCGCCCGGGCGGAAGACCCCCGAGGTGATCTGGCCCGCGTAGCCGCGGTAGTCGCGGAACTCGGCGCTCTGCGGGCGCAGCACGTACTGCACCGGCAGTCGCGCCGGGGAGGCGGAGGCGTCGCGTTCGGCGTCGACCGTCTCCAGGTGTTCGAGCAGGGTCGGGCCGGTGTGCCAGTCCATCCGCCCGGACGGCTGCACGACGTTGTCGCCGCGCAGGGCGCTGATCGGGATCGTCGTGACGGCGGCGATGCCGAGCGCCCGGGCGTACTCCGTGAACTCGTCCGCGATCCGGGCGAAGCGGTCCTCGGCGTAGCCGACGAGATCCATCTTGTTGACGGCCAGGACGACGTGCGGCACCTTCAGCAGGGCGGCGACGGCGGCGTGCCGGCGGGTCTGCTCGACCACGCCGTGGCGCGCGTCCACCAGCACGACGGCGACCTGCGCGGTCGACGCGCCGGTGACCATGTTCCGGGTGTACTGCACGTGCCCCGGCGTGTCGGCCAGGATGAAGCGGCGCCTGGGCGTCGCGAAGTAGCGGTAGGCGACGTCGATCGTGATGCCCTGCTCCCGTTCGGCGCGCAGTCCGTCGGTCAGCAGTGCGAGGTCCGTGGTCTCCAGTCCGCGCTCGCGGGAGACCCGCTCGACGGCGTCGAGCTGGTCGGCGAAGACCTGTTTGGTGTCGTGCAGCAGTCGGCCGACGAGCGTCGACTTGCCGTCGTCGACCGAGCCTGCCGTGGCGAGCCGGAGCAGTGAGCCCGGCCGTGTGGCATCCGTGTTCCCGGCCGCGAGCGGCACCGTAGGCATGCTCATCTAGAAATACCCCTCGCGCTTGCGGTCTTCCATGGCCGCCTCGGACATTCTGTCGTCGGCTCGGGTCGCGCCGCGCTCGGTCAGCGTCGAGGCGGCGATCTCCGCGATGATCTCCCGCACCGTCACGGCGTCGGACTCGACGGCGCCGGTGCAGGACATGTCGCCGACGGTGCGGTAGCGCACCCGGCTGGTCCGGACCGTCTCGCCCCGCGCCGGGCCGCCCCAGGCGCCGGCGGTGAGCCACATGCCGCCGCGCCGGAAGACCTCGCGCTCGTGGGCGAAGTAGATCGAGGGCAGTTCGATCCGCTCGCGCTCGATGTACTGCCACACGTCCAGTTCGGTGAAGTTGCTCAGCGGGAAGACCCGCACGTGCTCGCCGGGGCTGTGCCGCCCGTTGTACAGCGACCACAGCTCCGGGCGCTGGCGCCGCGGGTCCCACTGCCCGAACTCGTCGCGCAGCGAGAAGACGCGTTCCTTGGCCCTGGCCTTCTCCTCGTCGCGCCGTCCGCCGCCGAAGAGGGCGTCGAAGCGGTGCGTGGTCACGGCGTCGAGCAGCGGCACGGTCTGCAGCGGGTTGCGGGTGCCGTCCGGGCGTTCGCGCAGCCGCCCGTCGTCGATGTAGTCCTGGACCCGTGCCACGTCCAGCCGGGCGCCGGCCCGGGCGGCGGCGCGGTCGCGGAACTCCAGCACCTCGGGGAAGTTGTGCCCGGTGTCCACGTGCAGCAGGCCGAAGGGCACCTTCGCGGGCCAGAAGGCCTTGGCCGCGATGTGCAGCATGACGATCGAGTCCTTGCCCCCGGAGAAGAGCAGGACCGGTAGCTCGAACTGGGCCGCGGCCTCGCGGAAGATGTGCACCGCCTCGGCCTCGAGGGCGTCGAGGTGGTCCGGCGGCGCGGGGCGCGGCGGGCGCAGCGCGCCGGCGGTGTCGACAACAGTCATGTCAGTCTCCTTCGTCACAGTCCCCGTGCAGCGAGCAGCGCACGCACCTGCCGGACCGACTCGTCGATCGTGTTGTGTTGCGTGTGGAGGCGCAGGTCGGGGTCGACCGGCGCTTCGTAGGGGTCGTCCGCGCCGGTGAGACCGCTGATCTCGCCCGCTGCCTGTCTGGCGTAGAGGCCCTTGACGTCCCGGGCGGCGCACTTCTCCACCGGGGTCGCCACGTGCACCTCCAGGTAGCCGACGCCGCGCGCCGCGTGCTGGTCCCGCACCGCGGCGCGGGACTCCGCGTAGGGGGCGATGACCGGTGCCAGCACGGTGACGCCGTGCTCGGCGAGGAGCCGGGCCACGAACCCGATGCGCCGCACACTGGTGTCCCGGTCGGCCTTCGAGTACCCGAGGTCGGGGGAGAGCGCGGCGCGGACCTCGTCACCGTCGAGGACGCGCACCCGGTGTCCTTCGGCCGAGAGGCGTTCGGCGAGTCCGGTCGCGATGGTCGACTTGCCCGCGCTCGGCAGCCCGGTCAGCCAGACCGTACCGCCCTGCCACCCGGCCGGTGTGCCATCGGCTTCGCTCATACCCGGATCTCCTCCTTGTGTGAACCGCCCTCCGCGGCAGGGGCGTCGGCGACGTGCACGGTGGTGCCCGCCCCCGCGAGCGCCCGGCTGACCGGGTCCGGAGTGCGTCCGTCCGCGATGCGCACGGTGGTGACCCCGCCGGCCAGCGCCTCGCGGGCGGCGATGAGCTTGAGCGCCATGCCGCCGGTGGCCGACGGGTCGGGCGCCCCGCTGGGGGTGATCCCGATGCTGTCGCGCACGCTGGTGGGGTCGCCGGGATCGGCGAGCACCCCGGGTGCGCCGGTGAGCAGCAGCAGTTGGTCGGCGCCGAGGGCGGCGGCCAGGGCGGCGGCGGCCCGGTCGGCGTCGACGTTGACGGGCTGGTCGTGCTCGTCGATGGCCGGAGGCGAGACCACCGGTACGTAGCCGGCCCGCAGCAGGTTCCGGGGGAGTTCGGGGCGCACGGTGGCGATCCGGCCGCTGTGGTTGTCGCGGACCAGGACGGTGCGGCCGTCGACGACGGCGCGGACGGCGGCCTTCCGGCGGGCCCGCAGCATCCCGCCGTCCATGCCGGTGAGGCCGACGGCGGGCACGCCGTGGCGGGAGAGTTCCGCCACCAGCCGGGGCTTGACCGAGCCGGCCAGGGCGAGGACGACCACGTCGAGGGTGTCCGGGTCGGTGTAGCGGGTGGACACGCCGTCCGGTGCGACCAGGGTGCGCTGCGGGACGTCGAGCCGGCCGGACAGCCGGGCGATCTCGCCGGAGCCGCCGTGGACGAGCAGGATGGAGTGGCCCTCGTGGACCAGGCGGGCGATGTCGGCGCAGATGCCTGCGGCGTCGACGGCGGGATTGCCGCCGCACTTGACGACGGTCAGGGGTTGGGTGATCACGCTCTCTCCGGTTCGGCGGGGGCTACAGCGGGTGCAGGCCGGGGAAGGTGAGGCCGAGGGTCTCGGGGAGACCCATGCGGACGTTGAGGGACTGCACGGCGTTGCCGGCACCGCCCTTGACCAGGTTGTCCAGGGCTCCGATGGCGCTCAGCCGGCGGGTGTCCTCGTCGAGGGCGAAGCCGACGTCGCAGAAGTTCGATCCGAGCAGGATCTTCGGGTCGGGGTAGCGGTAGACGCCGCGCTGGTGGGCGACGACGCGGACGAAGGGCTCGGCCGCGTAGCACTCGCGGAAGGCGCGGCGGACGGCCTTGGTGTCGACGCCGGGGCGCAGGGTGGCGTGGCAGAGGGTCTGGGCTCCGCGGACCGCCTCGACGCCGGTGGCGGTCATGGCGGTCGGCAGGCCGAGGTGCTGGGCGATCTCGGCCTCGTGCCGGTGGTGGGTGGGGGCGAAGACGCGCATCGCGCCGCTGCGTTCGGCGTGCAGGTTGGCCGGTCCCGCGGTGGCGCCCGAGCCGCTGGAGCCGGTCTTCGCGTCGACCTGCGCCCCGCGTTCGAGGTCGATCAGGTCGTGCGCCACCAGGGGGTGGAGAGCGAGCACGGCGGCCGTGGCCATGCAGCCGGGCACGCTGATCAGGTCGGCGGTGCGCAGGCGCTCGCGGTAGAGCTCCGGCAGGCCGGGGACGAAGTCGTCCAGCAGTTTCGGTGCCAGGTGCTCCTCGCCGTAGTAGCGCCGGAAGACCTCGGTGTCGTAGAGCCGGAAGTCGCCGGTCAGATCGAGGACGACGCCGGCGCGCGAGCGCCAGTGCTCGATCTGGGTCATCGCCACCCGGTGCGGCAGGGCCAGGAACACCGCGTCGCTCTCCGGTGCGTCCTCGGCCGAGCAGAACGGCAGATCGGTGACGGAGCGCAGATTGGGATGCACACCGTCGATCCGCTTGCCGGGGAAGCGGGACGACACGGCGCCCACCACCTCCACCTCGGGGTGGCCCAGCAACAGCCGCAGCAGTTCCCCGCCGATGTAGCCGGCCGCACCGACCACTGTCACTCGCAGCACGGCCACGCCCTCCTCACCTGCACGCCACGAAGCGCCTCCACCACGTCCTCCAATTCGAACGGTTGTGACCTGAAAGGGAATTCACGTACGCGGCCGGTCCGGCCCACGAGCCCGTCAGCCGGCGTTCCCGGCGGCCAGGACGCCGAAGTTGCGGCGGGCGATCGACACGGCGAGGTCCTGTACGGCGAAGGCCGTCATGTAGTAGCCGTGCGGCGGGATGCCGGGGTCGAGGGTCAGGGTGAACGTCGTCTCGCCGGTCCCGTCCGGGGCGATCCTGACCTTGCGCAGGTTCGGTTCGATCGTGCAGCCGGCGCGACCGTAGCTGGCGAAGAAGAGACCGAGGCGCAGGATGCCGGGCCGGGCGTCGCGCACGGCCACCCGCACCTCGTTCGTGGCCCCCTGCTCGGCGCCGTCCTCGGCGTGGATCAGCAGCGACGGGGAGCCGAAGAGCCGGAAGGCGACGTCACCGCAGCGGGTGCAGACGACGCCCTCGTAGTCGAGCGAGGTGGGGACGAGGGCACGCCGGCTGTAGCGCTCGGCGGGCCGGCCGCACTGGCAGCGCACGTGGCTGACGTCGGACATGTCGATCCGGCTGCGCTCGCCGAAGTAGGCGAAGCAGTTGCTGAGTTCGTTCTCCGGGTCCTTGGTGAACTGGGTGGCGATCGCCATGTCCAGCGACTGCAGGTCGTCCATCAGGCCGCGGAGCACCGGGGTGCGGTCCTGGTGGACCGCCAGGTCGCGCCGGGAGACCTGGCTCTCGACCTTGACGGCGAGCTTGCCCAGGCGGGGGCGGAGCGCGTGGTTGGGGGCCAGCACCCCGCCGGCCAGGTACGCGGTGAGGCGGGCCGAGGTGGTGAGGAGCAGCGGCTCCGGCTCGACGGCGGGCAGCTCCGGCGTACGGCCGGCGTCCTCGCCGGTGCCGAACTGGACGTAGGCGGGGTACGGCTCCGAGGTGCCGATGCTCGCGTTGAGCGCCTCCGTCGAGGAGGACCCCGCCAGGGCGGCCTCCGTCCAGACGAGGTTCTCCGGGCGGGCGGAGGCGTGGACGGTGATCGCGCCGACGACGTTCTTGGCGGTCCCGTCGATCGCGTTGAGCATCAGCTGGTACTTCGGGTCGAACACGGCGGCGTCGGCGAAGGGGGCGTTGTTGCAGGAGCTCAGCACCACCTCCGCGGCGCGAACGTCCCTGAGCTGGATCAGCTTGTCCACGGGCTTGTAGCAGGTGGAGGTGGCGCAGATCGGGGCGACCAGGGACGGGTTCCGTCCGACGGTCTCGTTCAGACCGCAGATGGTGAATTCGGCGAGGTTGATCGAGTCGTCCTTGCCGTGCCCCTGGAGCATCAACCGCCGCCAACGGGTCCCGAGGATCTCGGACCTGACGTCCGTGTTCCCCACCTCGCCCTCGTTGCGCAGGTGGATGCCGTCGCGGGTGAGACCGCGGTCGACGGCGGTGAAGAGACCGAGCTCGTGCACGTCCGGGGCCGGCGTGACGTACTGCTTGGCGGTGAACCAGGCGAGGGAGGCGGCGTCGCGGCCGGTGAGGAACGACAGCCGCACGTCCGGCCGGCGCGAGGCGGCGCGGACCAGCGGCCAGATGAGGTCCACCGTGAAGTGCTCGTAGAGACCGGCGACCAGGAGGGTGTACGTCTCGGGGCGGCCGTCCCGCGGGGCGAGCCGGTCGAGCAGGGCGGGGACGAGCTCCTCCTGGTCGAGCCAGGTGAGGGCGCAGGGCGCGATCAGCGCGTGCAGTCCCGCCGGCAGGGACTCGGGCCTGAGCACGACGCCGTAGGTGCGGGCGGCCGGGCGGGTCACCTCGCCGTAGAGGGTGGCCGCGCGCTCGGCGGAGGCGGCCAGGTCGGCCCGTCCGCCGGTCCACACCGGGACGGACGCGGGCGTGTCCGCGGCGAGGAACGCGTCGACGGCGGCGGCGTACGAACCCGCGTCGTCGAGGACCGAGAACGGCGAGCGCGTCAAGGTTGCCGTCCCGACGCCGGGACCGTGGGGTTCGGACTGCATGAGGTGGGGCTCCTTCGGGGAAGTCGTGCGCTTCTGGGCTGTGCGGAAGGTCCGGAACGCGGCGCGCCCCGGCGTACACGGCGCGCCGGGGCGGCCACCGCCGGGGGCGGCCACTGCCGGGGGCTGCTACTCGCCCCAGTCCTCCTCGACCTCGGGGGCGAGGGCGAGCACCATGGGGTCGAGCGCGACGACCTCCAGCTCGCTCCGGCAACCTGCGCATTCCAGGATCTCGTTGAGCCGGACCGAGTCGCCGACGGTCACCGGCTCCTCGCACTCCGGGCAGGACAGGGCAGTCGTGGTGGTCACGAGACGTGTTCCTTTCGGCCGGTTCTTCCCGTGCGGGCCGCGGTGTCGAGGGCGGTACGGACCGTCCTCACGACCCGCTCCGCGGTGAGGTCGTAGTGCGCGACGAGGTGCTCCTGGTGGCCGACCTCGGTGACGAAGGTGTCGGGCACACCCAGCCGCACCACCCGTACCGGCGCGCGCTCGGCCAGCGTCTCGGCCACCGCTCCGCCGAGTCCGCCGCCCCGCCAGTGCTCCTCCAGGGTCACGACGAGGTCGGCCGGGCGGGCCGCGGCGGTCAGCGTCTCGGTGTCGAGCGGTCGCAGCGTGTGCATGTTGAGCACGGTGGCCTCGATGCCGTGGCCGGCGAGCGCGTCCGCCGCGGCGAGGCACGCGAGCACCGGGTACGGGCCGCAGCTCGCGAGGACGACGTCGCCGCCCTCCCGCAGCGTCTGCGCCTGCCCGATGACGGGGGGCGGGCCGACGGGCAGCGGCGGGGTCGCCTTGCGGCCGAGGCGGACGTAGAGCGGTCCGGGCAGGTTCAGGCTCTGTTCGACGAACGCCTCCGTGGCGGCGGCGTCGGCCGGCACGACGACGGTCATGCCGGGCAGCACCCGCATCACGGCGAGGTCTTCCAGGGCCTGGTGGGTGGGGCCGAGGTGGCCCGCGGCCAGGCCGCCGTGGGTGGCCATGATGCGGACCGGCAGCCGGTTGTAGGCGATGTCGATCTTGATGGCCTCCAGCGCGCGGGAGGTGGCGAAGGCGGCCATCGTGTTGACGAACGGGACCCGTCCGCAGGCCGCCATGCCGGCGGCCACGCCCATCAGGTTCTGCTCGGCGATACCGAGGTTGAGGTACTGCTCGCCGGCGGCCGCCGCGTGGTCCGCGGAGAACAGCCCGGTGTCGGAGTCCAGGCACATCAGCTCGGGACGGCGCGCCAGCAGCGGAAGCAGGGTGTCCCGGTACGCCTCGCGGGTCGCGCGGCTCATCCCAGGGCCTCCGTGGCTCGTAGCGCGTTCAGCGCCCGCGCGTGGTTGCGGGGCGAGAGGGTGACGTAGTGGCTCGCCGGACGGCCGGCCAGGAAGGGCAGGCCGTGGCCCTTGACCGTGTGGGCGATCAGCACGCTCGGCTTGCCCGGCTCCCACGGCGCGCCGTCGAGGTGCTCGGCGAGCAGCGCCGGGTCATGGCCGTCCACCTCGCGCACCGACCATCCGAAGCTGCGCCAGCGTTCGGCCAGCGGCTCCATCGGTGCGATGCCCTGGGTCGGTCCGGTCAGCTGCAGGCCGTTGCGGTCCACGACGGCGACCAGCCGGTCCAGGCGCAGGCTGGCGGCCGCGATCGCGGCCTCCCACACCGAACCCTCCTGGAGCTCGCCGTCGCCGAGCAGGACGAAGCTGCGCGCCGGGCTCTGCGCGTAGCGGGCCGCCAGCGCGAAGCCGCAGCCCAGGGCGAGCCCGTGGCCGAGCGAGCCGGTCGGCAGTTCCACGCCGGGCACCGCGCGGACCGGGTGGCCCATCAGCCGGCTGCCGGGGCGGCCGAACTCGGCGAGCTCCTCGACCGGGAAGTAGCCGCGCTCGGCCAGGGTCGCGTACAGCGCGACGGCGGCGTGGCCCTTGCTGAGCAGGAAGCGGTCGCGGTGCGGATCGTCCGGTCGGCTCGGGTCCACGTCGAGGACGGAGAAGTACAGCGCGGTGAGCACGTCGGTGCAGGAGAGCCCGCCACCGAGGTGGCCGCCCTCGGGCCCGGCGCACATGTCGACCACGTGCCGGCGGATGCGGGCGGCGATCGCGTCGAGCGTCCCGAGTGCGTCCCGCTCCAGCAGTTGGGTTCCGGTCATGACGCCGCCTTCGCGAGTGTGGCCACCATGTCCTTGTTGGCCCACACCTTCTCGAAGGCGTCGGCGTACAGCGAGAGCAGTTCGCCCGCACCGGGGTTGAGGTGGCGCTTCTGGATGGTCAGCGAGTCGGCGATGACCTCGCGGGTCACCGGGTAGCCCTCGCCCTGGACCGTGCCGGGCGCGCCGGTCATGGCCCACGGGTGGCCCGAGCCGAAGCCGAGGCGGTCGACGAAGACCTTCTGGTCGGGCAGCGGCATCAGCTGGTACTGCGACATCGGGACGCCCTCGGCACGCAGCAGCCGGCGCAGAGCCGAGCGCAGCGCCTGCGGGCTCACGCCGTCCAGGCCGAACGCGGCCGGGTCGAAGCGGAAGCGCAGGATGTGCCAGACGTGGGTGGTGTCCGGGAGCGCGGTGGGCACCTGGAGGCCGGGCAGCCCCGCGAGCCGGGCGAGGAACTCGGTGACGTTCCGCTGCCGGTGCTCCTCGTACCCGTCGAAGCGGGCGAGCTGCGCGGAGGTGAACGCGGCCTGGAGGGCGTTCATCTTGTGGTTCCAGCCGAGGCCGTACGAGACGTAGTCGCGGTCGCGGCCCGCGGTGATCACCTCGCCGAACTGCCGGCCCCGGCGCATCGCCTCGGCCAGCTCGTCGCTGCCGGTCACGAGCAGTCCGCCCTCGCCGCAGGTCGGGATGTTCTTGCTGACCTGGAGGCTGAAGGAGCCCGCGTCGCCGATCCCGCCGACCGGCCGGCCGCGGTGGGTCGCCCCGGGGGCCTGTGCGGCGTCCTCGACCACCGCGAGGTCGTGCTTGCGGGCGATCGCCATGATGCGGTCCATGTCGGCGGGCGCGCCGTGCAGGTGTACGGGGATGATCGCCCGGGTCCTGGGCGTGATCCGCCGCTCGATGTCGTCCGGGTCGATGTTGAAGGTGACCGGGTCGATGTCGGCGAAGACCGGGACGGCCATCTGGTGCACCGGCGCGAGCCCGGTGGCGATGAAGCTGAGCGCGGGCACGATCACCTCGTCCCCCGGTCCGACGCCGAGCGCGGACAGCGCCAGGGACAGCGCGGCGGTGCCGTTGGACACCGCGACGCACTGCGCGAAGCCGAAGCGGCGGGACCAGTCGTTCTCCAGCTCGGAGACCGGGTTCACGCCGTCGGTGTCGGACACCAGCCGGGCGCCGTCGAGGGCGTCGAGAACGGCCTTGCGGTCCTCGTCCTCGACCAGGGGCCACGGCACATGACGTCGGTCTTTCGGCACGGCCGGCGTACCGCCGAGCGCTGCCAGCTTGCTGCTCACTCTTCACTCCGGGAGGTCACGAGGGTCGATGCGTACACGATCAGAGCCGGGCCGCCACCGCGCCGACGGCGTCGACCGCGCGGGCGTAGGCGCCGCGCAGCAGCGTGGTGTGGTGCGCGATGTCGAGGGCGGCCGCGCGCGGGTCCTCGAGCCCGTGCGCGCCGGTGAAGCGCAGCCCGGTCCAGGTGTGCGCCACGGTCTCGACCGCGCGGCCCGCTCCGGCCAGCGCCGGGTCGCGCCACTCACCGCCGCAGCGGCGCAGCAGTTCCCCGTGGAGCGAGGCCTGCGCCTGCATGGCCCAGCCGAACGGGTAGAGCTCGCGCAGCGCACCGGCGTCGTCCGCCCGGCACCGTTCGAGGAGTTCCGCGGCGAACTGGTCGAAGCCCGCGAGACCGGTGCGGACCGGGCCCGCGGTGGTGAAGTCCTCGGTGTTGGTGCGGAGGAAGCCGCCGAGCAGGTCGGGCGTCAGCGGGGCGGGCGCGGCGTCCAGCCGGACGTCGAGGCAGCGCCGGCCTATCCGGGAGTCGCTGAAGAAGGCGTCCTGGACGTCGGTCGGGTTCTCCGAGTTCCAGCTGCGCAGGAACTGCTCGATCGGGACCGCGCCGCGGAAGGACGGCGGCATCGCGTCCGAGACGTAGACGACGCCACGGGTCTCGTCCAGACCGTAGATCACCACCTGGTGCGCGGCGTGCACGTCTCCGTACGCGGGCCGGAACGGCAGGTGGAAGTTGTCGACGGCGGCGATGACGGGCCGGTCCTCGGCGAGCGATGCGCGCACCTCGCTCCAGACGTCCTGCTCGTCGGCCGGCCGCCACCAGCGCACGCTCAACGCGTGGTGCGGTGCCAGCGCGGTGCCCAGGTCGATCGTCCCGGACTCGTCGGGCAGGCACGGGTAGTAGAACTCCTCGTGCCGGACGTCGCCCGGCAGGTGCAGGAACCGCCACCCCGCGCCCAGCACGGCGAGCGGGTCGGCGCCCTGGCGGGCCAGCACCGAACCGATGGTGGCCTGCAGGCAGCTGATGAGGTCGCGGTACCACAGCTCGGGTTCCGGACCGTTGATCGTGTACGTGCGTGCGGGCGTTTCCACGGTCATGTCAGCGCTCCGTCCGCTGGAGGGTGACGGCGAAGATGTGCACCGCGACGTTGCGCGGCAGCAGGATGCCGGTGAGGTCGGCCCGCCGGGTCACGGCCACCCGCTGCGCCCACATCACCGCGGGGACGCCGCGCTGCACGTGGTGCGGGTAGTGCATGGCCAGGCTCTCGAAGGCCCTGACCTCGCCGAACCACGCCGGGGCCGCCCAGAAGTCGGAGACCCGCAGCGGTTCCGCGTCGACCGAGCCGTCCGCGAAGGTCAGCTCGACGGTGTCCTCGGAGCGCCGTTCGGACGCGGCCAGGACGTGGATCCAGTCGTACCGGTCCCGGGGGACCTTGATGAACTGGCCGGCGCAGCGGATGTTGTCGGACCCTTCGCAGACCGGAGGGAACTCAAAGGGAACCCCGTCCACGTGGACGAGACTCCCGCCCGCCGGCAGGTATTCCGCCGCGAACGAGTTCCGCCACACATTGAATGCCCCTGCCCCGGTCTCCGCCGCCGAAGAGATTGCCGCATTGTTGCGGTGCTCGGAAATGTCGATCCGATCGAACAGAAACCTTGTGGCTGAGGACGTCGAGATCCCCGTCAAGTGCCCCACCTCGCTGGAACGGAATGTACGACTCGAACGTAGTCTGCTGATTCGCGCTCATCATCCGCGTGGCGATTACCCTGCACATCCGCATACGGATACGGCGTACGCGCCGGGTCATCATGCGGAAGATTCCGCCGGACCTCACGGGCGGAGTGCGACGGCGCGCAGCTTCTCGTAGTACGGCTGGTGGTGGTCGCGGAAGGCGCGCAGCACCGGGTCCGCCGCCACTTTCTCCGCTCCGTCGGTCCTGCCGCGGGCGAAGCCGGAGGTCTCGCTGGTCGCCCGGTGCCACTTGCTGGTCGACCGCCACTCCGAGCGCATGCCCGGCCGCCAGGTCAGCGCCTCGGGGCGGAAGGGGATGCCGACCGCCTCGCAGTAGGCCCGCACGGTCTCGGCGGGGCGGTCGAGCAGGTCGTCGGAGTCGATCACGACCGGCGTGGCACCGGTGACGGCCTGCACCGCGCCGAAGATCTCGTACAGCCGGGCGAAGCCGATCTCGTCCTGGCCCAGCTCCGGGTTGAGCGCGTGGTGCGAGGCGATCGCCTCGGCCGGGTCGCGGATGATGAAGGTGTGCGTCGCGGCGGCGAGGAAGGCCTCGTCGGCGAGGAGCTCCGGGTAGGGGAAGTCCGTGGTGTCCTTGAAGAACACCGGCCGGCGGCTCCCCATGGCGCGCAGTTGGGCGAGCACGGCCCGCTCGTCGTGCGCGACGCGGTCGCCGACCTCCACCTCGCCGAAGTCGACCACCCGGGAGAAGGGCTCGTGCACGACGGCGTGGTCGCCCCGCTCCGTCATCATCCGCGCGAACGCGGTCGAACGACAGCGCGGCGCGCTCCACAGGGCGAGCACCGGAATCCGTTCCGACGTTCTTTCCACGACTTCCCCCTCTGTGCCTTGCGGCGGTCAACGCTTTCCGCCGGGTTTCCGAATGCGGTCAACAATGGCACGGCACCGGCCTGGGCCGGGTAATCAGAATTCGCAATCGCAGCGGCCCGACTCCCTGTGATACGTCCTCCCGATTCCTTTCGGCGCGGACGCGCGGACCGGCCCCGCCCTCCTATTTTTCTCTTCACGCGGCGGGCTCGCCCTGCCGTCCGGCCCAGCAGTGGTGCTTCAAACGGAGGTCACGTGTCAGCAACGCCCGAGCGCCCAGACGCCCGCAGGATCGCCGTGCTCGCCAGCAGGATCGGCGCTGACGAGAAGCGGCTGTTCGACGCCTTCGAGCGGCGCGGTGTCCCCTACGAGCACCTCGACCCGCGGCGGCAGTGGTTCCCCGCCGGGCGGCGCGAGCTGCCCTGGGGCCTCGCGCTGAACCGGGAGATCGGCCAGACGCGCGCGGGGTACGCGGCCCGCTGCCTCGCCGCGGCGGGGGTCGACGTCGTCAACAGCGTGTCCGCGACCGAGGTGTGCGGCGACAAGTGGCTCACCACCCAGGCCCTGGCGGAGGCCCGCGTACCGACGCCGCGCACCGCGCTCGCCCTCACCCCGCAGGCCGCCCTGGAAGCCCTGGACTCCCTCGGCTACCCGGCGGTGCTCAAGCCGCTGGTCGGCTCGTGGGGGCGGCTGGTGGTCCAACTCCCCGACCGCGTCGCGGCGGAGGGCGTACTGGAGTACGCCGGCGCGCTGCCCGGACCGCAGTCGCACCTCGCGTACGTGCAGGAACTGGTCGACAAGCCGGACCGGGACATCCGCGTGATCGTGATCGGCGGACAGGTGATCGGCGCGATCTACCGGACCGGTGAGGCCCTGCGCACCAATGTGGCGCTCGGCGGCCGGACGCTGCCGTGCGAGGTGACGCCGGAGATCGAGAAGCTCTCCCTCGAAGCGGCCGTCGCCGTCGGCGCGGACATCGCCGGTGTCGACCTGATCGAGGACCGCGACGGCCGGCTGCTGGTCCTCGAGGTCAACCACCGGGTGGAGTTCTCCGGTTTCCAGTCCGTCCTCGGCGACCACGTCAGTGTCGCGGACCGCATCCTCGACCACCTGCTGGAACGGAGTCAGCGATGAACTGGCCCTTCACGCCCTCGGGCAAAGTCACCGAGACGTACGCCGCCGGGCTGCTGCGCAAGCTGCTGGAGACCTCCTCCCCCTCGTACCAGGAGCGCGAGCTGGCCGACTTCCTCGTCGAGGCGATGACGGGCCTGGGCTTCGCCACGCACATCGACGACGTCGGCAACGTGATCGGCGTGATCGAGCGCGGTGACGGCCCGACCCTGATGCTGCTCGGACACATGGACACCGTCTCGGGCCACGTCCCGGTCCGGTCCGAGGACGGCCGGCTGTACGGCCGGGGTGCGGTCGACGCGAAGGGGCCGCTGGCGGCGATGATCTGCGCCGCGGCCGGCGCGGTGGACTTCCCCGGCAGGATCGTGGTGATCGGCGTCGTCGAGGAGGAGACCCCCGCCTCGCGGGGCGCGATGGCGATCCGGGCCCGCCACGAGCGGCCGGACGCGCTGATCATCGGCGAGCCGAGCGGCTGGTCGAGCGTGGTGCTCGGCTACAAGGGGAAGCTCGACCTGCGCTACACCGTCAAGTGCCCCGCCACACACCCGAGCAACCCGGTGCCGAAGGCGTCCGAACTGGCCGTCGCCTGCTGGAACGCGCTGCTCGACCTGCTCGGGCCGGACGCGAGCCACGCCGTCTTCGACCGGCCGGGCCCGACACTGTGCCGCCTCAACGCCGACCTGACCTCGGCGTCGATGGACCTCAGCATCCGCACCCCGCCGGGATTCGACGACGAGAAGCTGGTGCGCGAGCTGCGCGAGCGGCTGGCCGACGGTGAGCTCAAGGTGCTGAACGCGGTGTCGGCCTGCCGCGTGGGCCGGGCCGATCCCGCGGTACGCGCCCTGGTCACCGGCATCCGCCACCTGCACGCCCAGCCGCGACTCGTGCTGAAGACGGCCACCTCGGACATGAACACCCTCGCCGAGGTGTGGGACATCCCCATGGCCACCTACGGTCCGGGCGACAGCAGCCTCGACCACGCCGACGACGAGCACATCGTCCTCGCCGACTACCTGCGCGGCATCGACGTCCTGACCATCGCCATCGCGGAGCTGGCCCACCTGCCCGGGCGCCCGGGCGACCGGGTGAGCGCCGCGCCGCCACCGCTGAGGAGCGTCAAGTGACGGACATGACCCAGCGCCTCGCCGCGCTGCCCGAGGAGCGCCGCGCGCGTTTCCTGGCCCGGGTACGGCGGCAGGCGGCGGCGGAGCCCGGCCTGGTCCCGCGCGGGCACACGGGCCCGGCCCCGCTCTCGCCCGCGCAGGAGTCGCTCCGCTTCCTCGACCGCGCCGTCGCGCCGGGCGGCGGCCCCGCCGGCGGCACTCCCCTGCTGCTGCGCCTGCGGGGCGAGCTCGACCACGACGCGCTGCACTCGGCGCTGGCCTCGCTGGTGGCCCGGCACGAGGCGCTGCGGACCACGGTCGTGGAGCACGAGGACGGCCCGGTGCAGGTGGTCGCGCCCGGGGTCCCGGTGAGGCTTCCGCTGATCGAGGCCGACGGCGAGGACCCCGAACAGCGGCTCCGCGCCGCGCGGGAACTGATCGCGCGCCGCACCCGCGAGCCGTTCGACCCGGCCGGCACACCGGCCTGGCGCGCCCTGTTGGTCCGGGTGGCGGCCGAGGATCACCTGTTCCTCCTCGACGTCCCCCCGCTCCTCTGCGGCCCCGAGTCGCACGGCCTCCTGCTCCGCGACCTCGCCGAGCACTACCGGTCGGCGCGCCGGGGCGACGCCGTCCGACTGCCCGAACTCGCGGTGCAGTACCCGGACTTCGCACTGTGGCAGCACGAGCGGCGCGACGCCGACGACCTGGACCGGCTCACCGCGTACTGGCGCGAGCGGCTGACCGGCGCCGAGGCGCTGGAGTTCCCGGCCGACCGGCCCCGCGGTGAGACCCGGGGCGTCGAGGGCGACGCCCGCCGCTTCGCGATCGGACGGCAGGCCCTGGAGCGGGCGGCGGAACTGGCCCGGCAGGAGGGCGCCGCCCCGGCCGATGTGCTCACCGCCGCGTTCCTCATGCTGCTGCACCGGTACTGCGGCGTGGACGACCTGGTGATCGGCTCGCCGTACACCGACCGGCCCCACTCCGCCCTGTCCTCGACCGTCGGGCTCTTCACCGCACCGCGGGTGCTGCGCGCGGACCTCTCCGGCGACCCGGACTTCCGCACCCTGGTCCGGCGGGTGGCCCGCGAGTCGGCCGAGGCGTCGGCCCACGCCCACCTGCCGTTCGACCGGCTCGTCGAGGCGGTCGAGCCGGTCGTCGACCCGTCGCGCCCGCCGGTCTTCCCGATCGAGTTCGGTGTGCGGTACGAGGAGGCCGCCGCCGCCCTGCCCGGTGTCACCACCTCCGTGGAGACGGTCCGGGCCGGCGTCCCGCGGACCGACATGAGCTGGACCCTGACCTGCCCGCCCGTGGCCGGCACCGACGGCTCCCTGGACATCGGCTTCGACAGCGGTCTGTTCGACGCCGAGAGCAT
Organism: Streptomyces sp. NPDC090127; assembly: GCF_044746945.1. Taxonomy (NCBI): domain Bacteria; kingdom Bacillati; phylum Actinomycetota; class Actinomycetes; order Kitasatosporales; family Streptomycetaceae; genus Streptomyces; species Streptomyces sp. NPDC090127. The sequence continues at coordinate 772,719 of NZ_JBIVDE010000001.1, forward strand.
CGCCAGGTTCGCCCGGCACTACGACGGCCTGCTGCACACCCTGACCGCCGACCCGGACGCCCCGTTGTCGGCCGCCGAGCTGCTCGGCCCGGCCGACCTGGCGTTCCTGGCCGAGGTGGGCAGCGGACCGGCGCGGCCGATCCGCGAATCCACCATCGTGCGGGAGTTCGAGGCGCGCGTCGAGGAGGCCCCGGAGAGCGTGGCGGTCGTCGTCGCCGGCGCCGAGACCCGCTACGCAGAGCTCAACCTCCGGGCGAACCGGCTCGCCGCCCTGCTGCGCGGACACGGTGTCGGCCCCGGCACGCGGGTCGGTCTGTGCCTGCGCAGGAACGTGGACCTGCCGACCGCGATCCTCGCGGTGCTCAAGACCGGCGCGGCCTACGTGCCGCTCGACCCGGCGAGCCCCGCCGGGCGGGTCGCGGAGATCGCCGCCGACGCGGAGGTGCGGGTGGTGCTCGCCCACGCCGTGGCCGGCCAGGCCGTACGCGAGGTCGGCGCGCCCGTCGTGGTGCTGGACGAGGTCCGCGCCGAACTGGCGGCGCTGCCCGGCCACAACGCGCCGCTCGCGGCGCGGCCCGACGACGTCGCGTACGTCATCTACACCTCCGGCAGCACCGGCAAGCCGAAGGGCGTGCTGCTGGAGCACCGCGGCGTGGTGAACTTCATCGACTCCACCCGGGAGCTGTTCGAGCTGACGCCGGCCGACCGGGTGCTCGGCTTCGCCTCGGCGACCTTCGACGTCTCCGTGTTCGAGACCTTCTCCGCCCTGCTGACCGGGGCACGGCTGTACGTGGCGACCGACGAGGAACGGCTCTCCGTCGACCGGCTCCAGTCGCTGATGGAGCGGCACGGCATCACCGTCGTCGACCTGCCCCCGACCGTCATGCCGCTGCTGGCCCCGGAGCGGTTCGCCGCGCTGCGGATCGCCTTCGTGGGCGGTGAGAGCTTCAGCGGCGAGCTGGTGAACCGGTGGAACCCCGGGCGCCGGCTGTTCAACGGCTACGGGCCGACCGAGTGCACGGTGACGATGATCGTCGAGGAGTGCCCGGGCAGCTGGGAGACCTCGCCGCCGATCGGCCTGCCGATGACCAACCACGTGGCGCACGTGCTCGACCGCGAGCTGCGCCCGGTGCCGGTCGGCGTGCCGGGCGAACTGGTGATCGGCGGCGCCGGACTGGCCCGCGGCTACCTCAACCGGGACGAGCTGACCGCGCAGAAGTTCGTCGCCGACCCGTTCGGCACCGCGCCCGGCGGCCGGCTGTACCGGACCGGCGACCTGGTGAAGCGGCTGCCGGACGGACGCCTCGTCTTCCTCGGCCGGATCGACCAGCAGGTCAAGATCCGCGGCCTGCGGATCGAACTGGGCGAGGTGGAGTCGGCGCTGACCGGCTTCGACTCCATCGGTCCGGTCTGTGTGGTGGCCTGGACCGACGACCACGGGGCGAAGCACCTGGTGGGCTACCTGACCGGAGTGACCGAGCAGCAGGTGCCGGCGGTGCGCGAGCACCTGGGCGCGCTCCTGCCCTCGTACATGATCCCGTCCTACTTCGTGGTCCTCGACGAGCTGCCGGTCACCTCCAGCGGCAAGGTCGACCGGCGCAGGCTGCCCGCCCCGGACCCGAGCCGCGCGGGCGAGGAGCGGGGCGAGCGCCGTCCGCCGACCGCGACCGAACGTCGGCTGTTGCGCGAGGTCCTCGCCCCGCTGCTGGGCGAGGACCGGGTCGGCGTGCACGACGACTTCTTCCTGGCCGGCGGCAACAGCCTCCAGGCGGTCCAGCTGATGTCGGCGATCAAGCGCCGGTTCGGGGTGGAGATCGCGCTCGGCGACTTCTTCGCCTCGCCCACCGTCGCCCGCCTGGCCGCCACCGTCGACTCCCGCCGCGCCGTCCGGCCGGACGGCGGCCGGGCACCGGTGGCGATGCGCGCGTCGGGCCCGGCGCAGGTGATCCTCATGCACCCCTCGGGGGGTGCGCTGTTCTGCTACGTACCCCTGCTGAGGGCGCTGCCGGAGTCCGTCTCGGTGACCGGGTTCGCCGCCGATCCGCAGGACTGCGCCCTGCCTCCGCGGGAGGGCCTGACGGCGTCCGCCGCCCGGATCGCGCACCGTCTCCTCGAGACCGGGCTGCCGGACGCGTACTGCCTGGCCGGCTGGTCGTACGGCGGGGTGCTCGCCTTCGAGGTCGCCCGGCAGATCGAGGAGAAGACCGGGCAGCGGCCTCCGGTCGTCCTGCTGGACTCCGCCTACGACGAGGATCCCGTCCCGCTCGACGAGGCGACGGTGCGGGAACGCTTCGTGCACGACCTCGCCAGGCTGACCGGACGCGACCCGAAGGACATCGAGCCGGAGCTGGACGACGGGGAGGTGGCCGACAGCTACCGGACCTTCCGGTTCTGCGCCCTGGCGATGCAGGAGTACCGCCCGCCGAGCCCGTACGGCGGACCGGTGACCCTGCTCACCGCCTCGCCGCGGATCGCCATGGAAGAGCAGTGGCGGGCGGTGTGCACCGGCCCGTTCCGGGCCGAGAACGTGCCCGGCGACCACTACACCCTGTTCACGGAGCCGGCGTTGAGCCGGGTCGTCGCGGCGCTCGAAGCGACGCTCCCCAGTTGAGGAGACCACCATGCGGTTCGGATTCACCGAGGACCAGCGACAGTTCCGGGCGCAGGTGCGCGAGGCGCTGCGCTCACCCGAGGTGCGCGCCGCCGCCGCGGAGGCCACCGGCGCGGACGGCGTCGAGCCGGACGCGCGCCCGCTGTACCGGCTGCTCGGGCGGCTGGGCCTGCTCGCCGTGCACTGGCCGGCCGAGTACGGCGGTTCGGACCGTCCCCCGACGGACGCGGCGATCGTGGCCGAGGAGCTGGTGCGGGCCGGTGTGCCGGACACCTTCCACGTCAACACCATCCAGATCGTGGGCCAGTTCCTGCTGATGGCGGGCAGCGAGGAGCAGAAGCGGCGGTACCTGCCGGCGATGGCCCGCGGCGAGAGCTTCGCCTCGGTGCTCTACACCGAGCCGGACGCCGCGTCGGATCTCGGGGCACTGCGCGCCGTGGCCCGGCCCGAGGGCGACGACTACCGGATCACGGGGACGAAGGTGTTCAGCCTCAAGACCCGCTTCGTCGACCTCGGGCTGTGCGCGGCCCGGACCACGCCGGGCGCCGGGAAGTACCAGGGGATCAGTCTGTTCCTGGTCGACATGACGGACCCCGGCGTCACGGTGTCGGTGATCCCCGGCATCGGTGACGAGCACTTCCACCGGGTGGACCTCGACGCGGTGCCGGTACCGGGCGGCGACCTGATCGGGCCGCGCGACGGCGGCTGGCCGCTGCTCAACGAGGCCCTGGCCGTCGAGCGCACCGGCCTCGACTACTACCTCAAGGCCGAGCGCTGGTTCGGCGCGGCGCTCGACGCGCTGCTCGACGACGACCCCGACGCGGGGCACGAGGACCGTCTGGAGCAGATCGGCCGGTGGCACGGTGCGCTGACGGCCGACCACCTGCTGTCCTGGGAGGTTCTCACCGGCCTCGCCGCCGGCCGGGTCGACCAGCTCGCGGCGGCCGTCGCCAAGTACCACAGCAGCGAACTCGCGCAGTCCGTGGCGGCCTGGGCCGTCGGCATCCCGACCCCCCGGCAGCGGGCCGACCGCACCGGGGAGGCGCTGGTCCTGGACTCCGCCTACCGGGAGGCCCCGGGGCTCACGCTCTCGGCGGGGACCTCCGAGGTGATGCTCCAGATCGTGACCGCCGCGTTCGACTCCCTCGGACAGGAAGAGCACTGACATGAACCTGAACCCCGATCCGCTCCTCACCGAACTGCGCAAGGCACTGCGCAAGGGCCTGGCCGGCGTCGAGGCCCGGAAGGACCTGCACGGTGCGCCGGTCACCGACGGGTCCTCCGGCCCGACCCGGCCGGTCCTCGACGCGCTGCACGCGGCAGACTTCGAGCGTCCGGTCTCCGCCGGCGGCCTCGGTCTCGGCCTCACCGCCGGAGTGCTGGTCAGCGAGGAACTCGGCCGCGCGGCCCGCGGCGACTCCTACCGCGCCGACGCGCTGGCGGCCGACCTGGGTCACCCGGCGGGCGCGGCCCTGGCCGGGTTCGAGACCCTGCCGGCCGGTGGCCGGGTCACCGCGGTCCCGGTGGCGGGCGGCTGGGAACTCACCGGCACGGCCACCGTCGACGACGTCACGGCCGGCCACATCCTGGTGGCCGCCCGGACCGGCGACGGGTCGGTGCTCCTCGCGGTGGAGCGCGGGGCCCCCGGTCTCTCCGTCGAGGACGCCTGCTGGCCGCCGGCCGTCCGCTTCGCGCGCACGCCGGTGTCCGTCGGGGAGGTGGTCGGGCCGCTGGACGACGCGCCGGCGGGCCCGCTCTCCCGGGCCCGGCTGCGGCAGGCCGGCTACCTGCTGGGCATCGCCGCCGGCGCGCACCGGACCGCCGTCGAGTACGCCGGATTCCGGCGCCAGTTCGGCACCCGGCTGCGCGACCTGCCGGCCGTCGGCTTCCCGCTGGCGCGAGCCCTGGTCGCGGTGCGCGCCACCCGGGCGGCGGTGTACCAGGGTGCCTGGCTGGTCGACTCCGAGCCCGACGCGGTCGGCACCGCGCCGGCCGTGGCGCTGGCGATGGCCGCCGAGACCGCGCGCGACGTGGTGCGGCTGAGCATGCAGACCTGCGGCGTACGCGCGATGACGTCGGAACTGGGCCTGCACCGGTACTACCGGCTGGCCGCGGCCGAGTCCGCCCGGTACGGCGATCCCGCCGCCCTGTGGCGGGCGGTCGGCGCGGACCGCGTCCGCGCGACCCGCCGGACCCGGGCCGCGGCGGTGCTCCCCGGGTGAGCCGGGCGGTGTCCGCGGGCGAGCGGGCGGTGCTCCCCGGGTGATCAGCTTGCTCTGAGGCCGCCGGGCGACAGCGCCGGCTCGCCGCCGAACGTCCGCTCCCCCGAGCGGATCAGTCCGGTCCGGTACGCCAGGGAGACGAGCTCGGCGCGGTCGCGGACGCCGAGCTTGGTCCGCACCCGGTAGAGATGCGTACGGACGGTGGCCTCGCCGATGATCAGCTCGCTGGCCACCTCCTCGGTGGACATGCCGAGCGCGACCATCCGGGTCACCTCCCGCTCCCGCGGGGTCAGTTCGGTCACCTCCGGGCAGGCCACCGGCTCCTGCGGCTCCGGCTGGGCGCGGAACCAGCTGACGAGCCGCTCCGCGATGCTGGGGGCGAGCAGGGTCTGCCCCGCGGCCGCCGCCTGGATCGCGGCGATCAGCTCCTGGGGGCTGGCGGCCTTGCCGAGCAGACAGCTCGCCCCGGCGTGCAGCACGTCGCTCACCGTCCTGTCGGACGGGGTCGCGGTGAAGACGACGACGTTGGGCGAGTCCTCCTCCTTGCCGAGCCGGCGGATCAGCTCGAGGCCGGAGATGGTCTGGAGTTCCAGATCCGTGACGACGACGTCGGGACGGTTGGTGCGCACCAGCACCATGGCTTCCATGCCGTTGTGGGTGGTGCCGATCACTTCGATCTCCGGCATCGCGTCGAGAAGGGTCTTGAGACCATCCGCGATGACGGGCAGTTGGTCACAGATGAGCACCCTGATGGTCATTGCCTTGCCCTCCGAGGCCTGGGAACGTGCGAGGTTCAGTCGTTGCCGTGGTTGTCGAGCGGCGAGGCGACGACCACGGCCGCCGGCTCGGAGGCCTGGACGTGCGGCTGTGCCGTCGGCGCCTGGGAGGCGTGGGAGGCGGTGAGGCAGACCGCCAGCGCACCGATGAGGACCGATGCGGCGGACAGGGCGATTCGGCGCATGAGAGGTGACTCTTTCGTGGAAGCCGGTTGTTTCGACACCGCCGATGGTCCCGATCTCTCTTCCCCGTCCGTTCCCCTCTGAGCACCCGCCCGATCCCCGCGGTTCACCGGGGCCGCCCGCACCCGCACGAAAGACGCCCGTGACCGCGCGGGGAGCGAGGTCACGGGCGTACGAAGGAGGGATCGGGGGCGCGGGGGCTCAGCGCTTGAGGGTGAAGGTGAAGTCGCCGGAGAGCTTGCCGCTCAGCCGGACGGAGGAGACGAGCTTGCCGTCGTTGATCAGCTTCTCGACCCCGGCCCGCGAGAGGCCACAGCCCTCGGCGATCAGCCGCGCCGGCCGGACGGGTATGCGCGCCGCGAAGCGCACCGAGACGTCGACGACCTCGCGGTCCGGGTGGTCCGATCCGCCGGTGTCGAGGCGCCAGGCGTCCGACCAGTCGAGGTCGATGTGGTTGCGCCGCAGCAGGGCCGCGTCGTGGAGCAGCTCGGCCGCGAGGCTGGGGTCGTTGTCGTGCACCCGGTCCAGCAGTTCGGGGCGTACGGATCTCACGTGGACGCGCTCCATGACCACGATCTTCGTGGTGTCCCCGCACCCCGTGCAGAGGGCGAGGAGCCAGATGTCGATGAGTTTGTGGTTCGCGTTGGCGCGGAATTTGCCGGTCGTCCGGAACGTGTCGGACGCGCACCCGTGGCAACGGCGGCGAATCAGTGGGAGACGGACAGGTGTGACTACCCAGTTCTCGAGGACAGCAGTACTGCTCGACTGGTTCTCGGACATTTCACCGCCAGGTACTGGTGAGCGATCGGCGCTTCGTCAACCGGGGCTCGGGACGATTCGTGTCGGCGACCGTGCGCCGGCAAGTACCTGGAACGCTATGGAAGTTGGGGTGCATGGCGCGTCCGCGTGCGGTGCAACCGGTACGACACGTGGCGATGACGTCCGGCCGGCCCGCCTGCACATCTCGCTTACCGGGGGCCGCCGCCGCAATAGTCGGCGGGCGACCCCGTGCCGGTCAGCGCTCGGACGGCCGGATGTCCGTGACCAGGTCCCGGCGCGCGCCGGCCACCCGCGTACGGGTGAGCTCCGGCGTGTCCCCCTCGACGACCACGTAGGCGCGGCGGCTGCCCCGCTCGCCGACCGGGGCGACCCGGTCACCGGACCGGTAGGGGAAGCGCGCGCCGCGGACCCAGGGCGTGACCGCGATCTCCTCCGTGCCGGTGTACGTCTCCAGGCGCCCTTCGGGCAGCAGGAAGAAGCCGATCTCCGCGTACCGCGAGGCGGGCCCCACCACCGGCGGGGTGCCGAGCAGGCCGGCGAAGACCGCCGCCTCCGGGTCGAAGCCCCGCGCGATGTCGATCAGCAGCGGGATGCGGTCGTCGCCGAGGTGCGCCCGGCAGGACACGATCCGCGGCCCGTGCGGCAGCAGCGCCACCTGGGCGTGGGCGGGCCCGGAGCGGTATCCGCTCGCCGACAGCAGGTCCGTGACCAGCCCCGCGACCACCTTCTGCGCCGCTTCGTCCAGGGGCGCCGGGTGGAGGTGGCCGGTCACGTGGAAGTCCGGTGGCCCCGTGGTGCGTTGGGCCGTCATGCCGATGACGTGGTGGATGCCGTCCACGGTCAGCGTCTCGACGCCGACCCGGGGTGCCTCGGCGGGGATCCCGTCGTCCGCCTCGCCCTCCCGGAGCCGTTCGTGGACCTCCGGCGCGTTCGGGGTCAGGCCGAGCCGCCACGCCTCCCGGGCCACCGGCAGGACCGAGCCGTCGTGCCCGCAGTGGAGCACGACGTCGAGGTCGTGGGTGCGCGCGGTCCGCGCGATGAGCTCGCGCAGACCGCTCTCGTCGGCGAAGTCGGTGAGCAACAGTTCTTCGGATACTTCTTCAAGGCGCGGCCGCAGATCCGCGTCGAGCTGTGCAGGATCCCATAGCGACCAGATGCGGAACCCCAACTCCATTCCCTTGCGTACCAGTTGATGACTCGGCATCACCAGTAGCAGCCTGAATTGCGAGCTTCTCTCGGAGTGTGCACGCATAATTCTCAGTATGCAGGGGCCACTTCCCCCGCAATTCCCTTTCCGTTCCCCACGATTGCCTTTGCGTCACGCCGAACGCCCCTTTGACCGAAAGACGTTCACCATCCAGGGCGACGGGCTAGGCGGGTGACGTCACCGCTTCGGACGGCTCGGCCGCTCCGGCCGGCTCGGCCGACCCGCGCGGTTCGGCCGGCGCCGCGAACAGCCGGCGGGCGCCGAAGGCCAGCGCGGCGACCACGAGCATGCCGACGACCGCTCCGAGGAAGGGCGCCGAGGTGCCGTACGCACCGAGCCCGAGGCCCCCCAGCTGGGAGCCGACCGCCGAGCCGCCCACGCTGACCGTGATGGCCCAGGTGTACGCCTCGGTGACGTAACCCGCCCGCGCGGTACGGGAGATGAGCTCGTACGAGAGCGCGGTCACCGGCGCCTGGAGCAGGCCGAGGACGACGAGGGCGACGCCCATCGACCAGTTGTCCCAGGCGGCCAGCACCAGCGCGGAGGCCCCGCCGAGGGCGAGCAGGCCCCAGGCGAAGACGGTCTCGGACGGCTGACGGAAGGTGCGGGTGCCGTACCAGAGTCCGCCCAGGATGCCGCCGACGCCCCACACTCCGAAGACCAGACCGATGTCACCGGCGGAGCCGTGGTTCTCGACGAAGGCAGGCACCGCCACGTTGTACGCGCCGGTGGCGCATCCGGCGACGAGCAGCAGGACCAGCAGCCGGACCAGAGCCGGGGAACGGAGCGCGCCCAGCGGATCGCGCTTGCCGGTGACGGGTTCGACCTTCCGGTCCCGCGAGGCCCGGGTCATCGCGAATCCGATGGCGCCCACGCTGGTGAGCACGGCGCCGACGACGAGGGCCGACCCCGCGCCGCCCCAGATCAGCACCAGGCTGAACATCAGCGGCCCGCCGATCACGAAGACCTCGCCCAGCACCGCCTCCAGCGAGAGACCGACCCGCTCGGTGTTGCCCGGCGCGCTCCACAGGGAGCGGATGCAGCCGCTGATCGGCGGCATCGCCGCGCCGGCGACCACCACGCACACCAGCTGCAGGGCCACCGCCTTCGGGTCGGCGAGCACGAAGCCGATCAGGGCGACCGGATAGACCGCGCCGGTGATCAGCAGCACCGGCCGCTGCCCGTACCTGTCGACGATCCGGGCGACGAACGGCGCGAGGGCCGCGCCGCCCAGGCTGTACCCGGACAGGAGCAGACCGGCCGAGAAGTAGCTGAGCCCCCGCGACGCGGTGAAGACCACCATGGAGACGGAGATCAGATAGAGCGGGAGCCGGCCGACGGCGCTCCAGAACAGCGGGGCGCGCATGACCTTGTCGTGCACGATCGCCACGAAGGGGTTCTTCGCGGTCCCGGGCTCCGGGGCACGGTCCTCCCGGGCCTCCGGCGGTTCCGCGCTGTCGCTGGTGCTCGGGGAGTCTACGGACGGGGTGGGCGACATGATGGCTCACAATTCTCGCGGGCGTCCCCTGTGCTGAGGCCGCTCGCGGTCAGGTGACGGTTGATTGCTCCGGACCGGCGGTCCGCGCCGGGTCCGCCCGCTCCGCGCGACCCCGCGCGGCACGGCCGACCAGGTCCTCGCCGCTGCGGACGGACAAGGACAAGCGGGATCCGAGCGCGGCGACGGACCCCACGTACGGGGCGGGCAGCGGAAGGTCCCGAAGGCTGTAGTCCTCCGGGCGGCCGAGTGCCGGAGGGAGCGCGAGCAGCGTCGTGCCGTGCACCTCGATGTTCCTCGGATGCACCGCCAGCCCCTTCCCCACGGCCTTGAGCAGGGCCTCCTTGCGGGTCCACAGGCGGGCGAAGTCCGGGTAGTCCCGGCAGTCCGCGCGTTCCCGCGCCGTCAGCGCCGGGGCCAGCGGCTGCTCCCTGGCCGTGGCGTCCTCGACGTCGACGCCGACGGCCCGGTCCGAGACGACGACCACCGCGAGCGTGCCGCTGTGCGCGAGCGAGAAGTCCGGCCGCGGTCCGGCCGTCGCCACGACCGGCTTCCCGTGCGCCGGGTCGTCGCAGTGGGCGCAGGACCGGTCGAAGCTCAGGGCCGCCGGATCGCGGCCCAGTCGCTCGCCGAGGACGAGACGCGTCAGCACCCAGGCGGCCAGGAAGCGGCTCCGGTCCGCCGGGCGCGCGATCCGTCGCCGGCGGGCCCGGTCGCGCTCGTCCAGGAGGACGGCGAGCGACTCGGGCACCTGATCGACACCGACGTACCAGGCGTCGGCCCGGTCGTCGCTCCGCTCCTCCACGGTTCTCCCTCCGCTGGTGATCCGGTGCGATCCGAAAGAGACGGCCTACCGGCCGACGTAGGTCGTGGTGTGCTCCGGACCCTCCGTCAGGAAGGCCGCGACGGCGGCGCGGTGGTCCTCGGTGCGCACGACGTCGGCCGCGGTCCGGGCGAGCACCGCGTCGGCGGCCGGAACGCCGCCGTCGAGGCACGCGCGGACGATCCGCTTGGTCGCCGCGTGCGCCACGGTCGGCCCGGTGGCCAGCCGCATCGCGTAGGCGTGCGCGGCCTCGTGGAAAGCGGCCGGCTCGAACAGCGCGTTGACGACGCCCCATTCGGCGAGCTCCGACGCGCGGTACAGGTCGCCGGTCATCACGAGCTCGCGTGCGCGCGCCGGCCCGGCGCGCTCGGCCAGTCGCTGGGTACCGCCCATCGACGGGGTGAAGGCGACCTTGCGCTCGACGAGCCCGAACCTCGCGGACCCCGTCGAGACGATCAGGTCGCAGGCGAGCGCGAGCTCGAACGCGGCGGTCAGCGTCAGCGAGTGCGCGGCGAACACCGTCGGGCACGGCAGCGCCTCCACCGCCTGGGTGATCCGCAGCTGCCTCGCCCAGAACGCCTCCGCGTCGGCCGGATCGGTGTCGGCGAACACCTGGACGTCGACGCCCGCGCTGACCACCCGCCCTTCCGCCCTGATCAGCAGCGCCCGGGGCGGAGCGTCCGTGAGCCGCGCGACCGCCGCCTCCCACGCGTCCCACATCGCGAGGTCGAACAGGTTCAGCGGGGGGCTGTCCAGGGTGAGGATCGCGAGCGGCCCGTCGTGGGTCAGCCGGAGCGGCGCGTTCACGCGACGTTCCGGAAGATGCTGATCGCGTTGTTGCCGCCGAAGCCGAACGCGTTGCTCTGCACGTACCGCAGCTGCGGCAGCGCCAGCGGTGCACCGGTGACCAGGTTCAGACCGCCCTCGACCTCCGTGGGGTCCACGGCCGTCGGTGGCACCAGCCGGTGCCGCAGGGTCAGACAGGACGCCACCGCGCCCGCCGCGCCCGCCGCGCCCATCAGGTGGCCGATCGTTCCCTTGATCGCGGTCACCGCCGCTCGCGGGTAGATCTCGGTGAAGATGCCGCCCTCGACCGTGTCGTTGGCCCGGCTGCCGGTGCCGTGGGCGAAGATCACGTCGACGTCGGCGGCGGTGATCCCCGCCTCGTCGAGCGCCCGGCGATGGCACGCCTCGACGCCGCCGCGGTCGGGCGCCGTCGGGTGGCTCGCGTCGTTGGTGATCGCCGTCGCGAGGAGTTCGGCGTACGGACGCTGCCCGGGGCGCAGCGCGTCCTCCGTCTGCAGCACCAGGATGCCGGCGCCCTCGGACGGGGTCACGTAGCGTCGGTCGGCGGAGAACGGCCTGCACCGCTGGGCGCCGATGGTCTGCAGCGAGCTGAAGCCGATGATGTTCTTCTCGGAGTACGGATCACAGCCGCCGACGACCGCGGTGTCGGCGACCCCGCCGCGCAGCATCTCCATCGCGCTGGACACCGCCACGTTCGCCGAGGCGCAGGTGCTCTGCGTGGTGAACGCCGGCCCCCGGGCGCCGACGGCCGCCGCGACGTCCGCCGTGATCGAGTAGCTGGAGAAGCCGCCCGTCTCGACGATGTCCCTGCGTCCGGCGACGAGGTCCTCCAGCGCGTCGGCCTGACCGTCACTGGTGCCGACGCACACCACGGCGCCGCGCACCAGGTCGTCGCCGCGTTCCAGGCCCGCGTCGCGGAGCGCTTCGAGCGCCGCGTACTCGGCGAACACCGACGCCGCCCGCGGCCGCGCGCGCGTCCGCTCACTGACCTGTTCGAGCGCGATGTCCCAGGCGTCCTTGGGCACCCGGCCGCCGAGCATGCCGTCCTTCATCCCCGGGTACAGCGGGGTGAGATCGGTGAACCGGTTGCGTGCCGCGCACAGGTCGTCCCAGAACGGGGCGGTGCCGGCGCCGGCCGGGGAGATGACCCCCAGGCCGGTGACGAAGATTCGTGCTGACCTATTCACCGCGACCTCCGTTGGGTGCCGTGTCGACGCTCTGCCTGGTGACGGTCAGCGCGCCGCGGCGTGCGAGCGGACCCCGGCAGGTGAGCACGGCCCGTTCGCCCACCTCCAGCGTCTGGATCAATGCGAGGAACTCGGCGGTGACGAAGGCGCCGTTGCGGTCGTCCGACCGGCTCGACCCGATCTGTCCGCCGAGCGCCGCGCTCTCGTCGTCGTCGGACTCGAAGTCGAACTCCGCGCGGAACTCACCGCCCTTGACGAACGTGGCGTGGGTCAGCCCCGACCGGCACCGCAGGCCGTGGGATTCACGGCCGGCGTCCAGCAGCGCCTCCGGCGAGTAGACGTCGCCGAGCAGCACCTTGCTGATCGACGACCTGTCGACGGCGAGCGCGAGCAGGGCCTGCCAGATCGCCAGCACGGGCGTGAGCAGACCCGCGTTGAGCGTCAGGTTCCTGCCGGTGGCGCCGATCCCGATGTTCACGAACGCCGAGGCGGAGCTCGACGTGGCGTTCGGGAAGTGCTTGGCGGACAGCATCCTGCCGTCGGTTTCCGCGCGACGCTGCAGCCTGGCCAGCGCCGCGGTGTTGCCGTACTCGGTACCGATCACCACGGTGTCGTCGGTGCGCGTCTGCGGCGCCTCGTCGTGGGTACGGGCCAGGTACAGGCACAGACGGGTGAAGGGGTCGCGGTACTGGTCACCGACGGCTCCGATGACCGCGGTCAGATCCGACGGGGGCTCGGCCAGTTCTCCTGGCTCCTCCCCGGGTTGCTGTCCGCAGAGCGCGACCTGACGGAGACTGAACTCGAACACACGGCACTCCGTTGCATCAGGAACAGGGGCGGGGGGACTTACGCGGCCGCCGTCGCGGACAGCTCGCGGACGTGGTTCTGGAGGTCGGCCACGGTGGCGAAACTGCCGATGGACTCCTCGCCGATCTTGATGCCCAGCGACTCCTCCACGTGCATCACCAGGTCGATCATCCCCAGGGAGTCGATTCCCAGCTCCGACCTGAGGTTCTGCTCACCGGTGACCTCGAAATCCTCCGGCAGTTCAGCGACTCCCTTGAGCGCCTTCACGAGCTGCTCATCGAGAATGTCAGACATTTCCCCTCCTAGCGATTGCCGAACACGCTTCGAACGTGAATCGAGTCTGGCAGGGGGGAGGTCGACCCGCTGTAATCACGAGACTTACTCGCACAGAAGAATGATCAGCGAAATGTTTCGCTCGGACCAGCGCGGTGCGGACGCGCCTCGTCGGAGGGCGATCCTACCGTCCTTTATGGCGCGGCGTATCGGGCGTATGTCGTCCGGTCACCACTCACCGCGTCCTCAGTACGGAAACGATGGCGGAGAGTTTGAGGAGTTTCCATGCCGCTTGATCCAACCTATGCGATGATCAGGCGTTATCGCGAGGTGACCGGATTCACCCCGCTCTACGAGATGTCGGTGGCGGAGGCCCGCCAGGCGGACGCGTCCACCGAAGCCGCGGACTGGGACTGGCACGAGCACCCGGAAGACGTCTTCGACGTGGACTTCGCCGGGCCGGCCGGCCGGCAGACGGTCAGGGTGTACCGCCCGCGGAGCGACGAACCGCTGCCGATGCTCCTGTACTTCAACGGCGGCGGCTTCGTCGTCGGGTCCCTGAACACCTCGGACTCGATCTGCCGGGCGCTGTCCACCATGGCGCGCTGCGTCGTGGTGTCCGTGGGTTACCGGCTGGCCCCCGAGGACCCGTTCCCGGCAGCCGTCGACGACTGCTTCGCCGCCGTGACATGGGCGGCCGACCACGCTGCCGAATTCGGTGCGGACCGTCGGCGCATCGCCGTCGCGGGAGACAGCGCGGGTGGCAATCTGGCCGCGACCATGGCCCTGATGGCGCGGGACGAGAAAGGTCCTGAGATTACCGCCCAGGTGCTTGTCTACCCGCCGCTGCACAACAACATGGATTCGACGTCCATGCGCGAGAACAAGGACCTGATGTTCTTCAACGCGCATTCGAGCGCGTGGTTCTGGAATCACTATCTCGCGAATCCCGCCGACGGCGACTCCCCGTATGCGTCACCGCTCAAGGCGTCCGAGCACGGCGGACTTCCCGCGGCGCTGATCCTGACGGCGGAGCTGTGTCCCGTACGGGACGAGGGCGAAGCGTACGCGAACGCGCTCTCGGCGGCGGGCGTACCGGTGGAACACCACGACTACCCGGGTCTGCCGCACGGTTTTCTGGCTGTCGCGGCGAAACTCCAGACGTCCAGGGACGCTCTGGCACTGATCGCCGGATATCTGCGGCGGCAATGGGAGGCCGACCCGGTGAATTCCACGGAGGACACCGTTCCGGCGACGCGGGAGAGGGTGCCCTCCGGCGTCTGAGAGACCCCGACGGCCCCACGGCGTGGCTCGTGACGTGGGACAGGGCTCCCGCGTCGCCGGGCCGGCGATCTCGATCGCCGGCCGCGTCGACGCGGGAGCCCTGTCGTTTCCCTGGGGGCGGACCCGCTTCCGGGTCTCAATGCCCGCGCTCGGCCCCGCCGTTGACCTGGATCACCTGCGAGGTGACGTGCCCGGCGGCGGGAGAGGCCAGCCAGTGCAGGGTCTGGGCGATGTCCTCGAGCGTGCCCGCGCGTCCGGTGGAGGTCTCGGCGATCCACATCGCCCGCCGGTCCTCGGGCGGGGGCCCGCCGAAGAACCCGGTGTCCTCGATGAACCCGGGCGCCACCAGATTCACCGTGATCCCCCGCGGGCCCAGTACGCGGGCCAGCTCATGGGCGTACGGGTGCAGCGCGGCCTTGGACGCGGCGTACGGGCTCGCGTTCGACCCGCGGTAGGCGGCGATGGAGCTGAGGAAGAGCACCCGGCCACCGGGCGAGGCGAGTTGCTCGCGCAGCCCCTCCGTCAGCAGGGCGGCCGTGAGCGTGTTGATCCGGAAGTTGACGGTCCAGTCGTGGGCGACGGCGTCCAGCGCATCGTCGGAGGCGACCGGGGGCTCGAGTCCGCCGTTGCCGCCCGCGCTGTGGATCAGCACGTCGACCCGGCCGTCGAGCTCCGCGTCCACGAACTTCCTGACGCCCCGCACCTCTTCGGGCTGGGTCAGATCGGCCGCGTACACGCTCGCGCCCGGCACGCCGGCCTGCTCCAGCACCTCGCGCCGCCGCCCGAGCAGCAACACCCGGTCCCCACCCGCCGCGAAGGTCCGCGCGGCCGCGAGTCCGAGCCCCGTTCCGCCACCGCTGATCACCACGTTCCGTGTCATACGACGATCGTACCTTCGGCGATCTTCCCGACCCCGCACGGGCACGACAGAGAACCCGACTCCCCGACCCGAGCCCTCCACACCCTGAACGCCCCCGAACCACCCGCCCCGGCGACCGGCCGACCGCCACACGTGGAAGCGAGGTGTCTGCGGCCCGATCCGGACCTGCGCCGGAGCCGCACGCAACGTCCTGACCAGGCGCGCGTGGCGAGCAGTCGGTGCACCCGGACCGAACGCACCTGCCCCATGCGGTGGGCCCGAGCCACCGCCTGGTGTTCGACGGTCGGTAGTCACCCCTACGCCGCCCCGGCCCTTCCAGTCGGCGAACGCTTCCTGCCTGTCGGGGGCCGTGAAGAGGCATCACGCGCAGCTCGCTGCGGGCCTCGATCTCGCGTGTCCAGTTGATCAGGACGCCGGCCGGGCGGACGACCATGAAGTGGCTCTGCCCCTCGGCAGCGAGATGAGCCAGAGCGGCGATGGCCTGGATGGCCTTGCCGAGCCCCCTCTCGTCACCAAGAATCACCTTGCGTTGCGCCAGGGCGAAGCGCGCCCCGAAGGCTTGATAGCCGCGCAGCGACACCCGCCGGTGAGTGTCATCAAGCATCTGGGTCGCGGACCCGCTCGGCACTTCGTCAGGCAGGCCCCTCGGCTGCGGCAGTGTCGGGTCTGCGGCCGGAGATCTCCGCGAGCAGGCTGTAGTACTCGACGGAACGCAGCTCGAAGTCGACCCAGGCCGCAACCTCGGTCGAGATGCCGCGCAGCAGATCCACCGACCTGATCGGCGGTCCGCCGCCCCACGCCAGGAATCGGTCACAACCGATAGGAACCGGCATCGAGTACCTGCCGGACCGACCGTAGCCCGCTCCTCTCGACTTCCCCGAGCCTCAGCCGACCTCGGTGACCTCCTTCGATCGGGCCACTGGGATGGCGTCCAGCGCCTGTTCCGCCGCCGTGTCGCAGATCGGTTTCAGCGCCGCCCGAACCGCCTCGACAGCCCGCCGATGGCCACCGCCTGCGCCGCCTCATACAGCCGCCCTCCCGCGGCAACCGCCTCCCGCTCACTGCGCCCCGTCCCGCCCCGGCCCCTCTCGTCTGTCCCCGCATACTGCCACCGCTGCCCCCGGCACCGACCGGTACTCGAACATTGTGTACACATGGCACACTCGGTACTCTTGAAGCATGACTCAGCCGCTGCCCATAGAGTCCATCCGCGACGTACGCGCTCACTTGGCCGAAGTCGTGGAACGGGCCGACCGCGACGACGTACCCACCGTCATCACCCGCCGCGGCAAGCAGGTCGCCGCCGTGGTCTCGATCGAGGTGCTGCGCAAGTACCAGGAGTGGGAGGAGCGCGAGATCAACCGCATCATCGACGAGCGCATGGCGAGCCCGACCGCCGGCGTCCCGATCGAGGACGTGATGAGGGAGACCCTGGCGCGCAGTGAGTGACTACCGCACGGTGTTCCGGCCCGAGGCCCAGGCCGAGCTGCGCAAGATCCCGCGTGACATGGCGCTTCGCGTCCTGGCCAAACTGACAGAGCTGGAGAGCGACCCCTTCGGCTTCAACACCATCGCACTCGTGTCCCAGCCTGAGCGCCGCCGCCTACGGGTCGGCGACTACCGCGTCGTCTACACGATCGACAACGGGGAGCTGGTGGTGTGGGTCGTACACGTCGAACACCGCTCCACGGTCTACGACACGTAGCTGCTCCAGGTACTGCGGACTGCTGCGGACAGCACAACGGCCTGACCTGCTTCCTCGCAGGTCAGGCACGTCCAATCAGACGTGGAAGCGAAACTCCACCACAAGCCTCTGACCTGCGGAAATGCAGGCGCATCCCAGCACCGTCCCAGCACGGGATCCGCGACAAAGCACGAATTGTTCGGCGACGCGCCAGCGCCCTACGCGTCGAACGACAGCGCCGCATGAAGGAGCCCGCGGCCAGGTCCCTGGTTCTGCACTCCCAGGCGCTGTCGCTGCTCCTGCGCAACGACCGTCAGATGATCACCCGGATAGAGGCCGCTCGGCGCGTAGGCGTGCCCGTCCTCGTGTCGGCCCTGACAGTGGTGGAGGCCGTCTACGGGAAGACGGATACCGCCCCGCTGCACTGGCTCCTCTCCCGCCTTCAGGTCCAAGACGTCACTCAGGCGGACAGTCTCACCGCGGTGCAGCTACTGAGCGACGCCGGCGGCCCGCACGGCCACACGTACGCCATCGACGCCCTCGTCGCCGCGATGGCGCTCCGCTCCCCGGCACCCGTCCTTGTGCTGACCTCGGACCGCGACGACTGGTCGAAACTGTGCGGCGACCGCGTACAGATCAAGGATGTCTGAGCTGCTCCGGGTGATCGCTAGAGGCCGTTCGGGGGCAGCGTGAAGGTGTCGGCAGGCGGTACGAGGAAGCGGTTGAGGGCTTTGGCGATGCGGGGCCGGGAGGCGGCGCGCAGGACGGTATTGAGGGCGTGGATGCCGGCCCGGGTGCGGGGTGAGGCGATGTGGGGCACGCCGGGCGGCAGTTGCTGGGCGCGGGTGACGTAGGGGCGGAGGACGTGCTCGTAGCGGGCGAACGCGTTCCCGTGATGCGCGTGGTGGGCGAGTTCGCCGGCCAGGACGTAGGCGCCGCTGGCGAAGGCGGCTTTGGTGCGGTTCGCCGCGTCGACGAAGCGGATGCCTTCTTCGCGGGTGGCGTGGGCCCGGAGGGTGCGTTCCAGGCCCATCTTGCGGGCGACGTCCAGTCCGGCACCGCGTAGGTCCACGATCGGCCCGTCTTCCCGCGGGGAGGGAGCCCGCTCGACGACCGTGGCCTGCATTCCGTGCCGTCCGAGGAAGTGGGCCAGGGCCGGGCCGGCGAAGCCGGCTCCCGCGATCAGCACGTTCCGGTGTGTCATGACGCCCCTTTCGGCTTCCTCTTCTTCATCTCGCACTGGGCGACGGACCGGCGCGGGACTCGTCCGGGCCGGCCGGGAACCACTGGCCGCGCACGGCCCCCGGCCGGGGCTCAGACGGTGAGGTGTTGCTTGGTGTCGGAGCCGTCGGCAGTCGCCTCGGGGGTGATGCCGTGCTGTTCTTCTTCGGGGCGGCCCTTCTTGGGCAGCAGGAAGGTGATCGCGAAGAAGACCACCAGCAGGCAGGCCTGGACGATCAGCGCGCGATGGAAGCCGCCGGTGAAGTCGCCGGTCTTGGCCTGGGCGAAGAACACCGAGCCGAAGATCGCGACGCCGATGGAGCCGCCGATCGCCTGGACCGCCGACAGGACACCGGAGGCGGATCCGATCTCGTCGTCGTCGACCGCGGCCAGGATGAAGCTGAACAGGGCGGCGATCACCATGCCGGCGCCGACGCCCGCCACCGCCACGCCGGGGGCGATGTCCCAGATCGAGAACGAGGCGGCGTCGAGGCCGTCGAGCTCGAACCACAGCAGGGCGGCGCCGGCCAGCTGGACCAGCGGTCCGATCTGGAGCACCTTTCGGCCGATCTTGTCGGCGAGGAACGCGCCGCTGATGGCGCCGCCGATCGCGGTTCCCACCGCGAGGGGCAGGTTGCCGAGGCCCGCGTCACCGGCGGTGAAGTGCCGGCCGATCTGGAGGAACAGGGTCAGTACGAGCTGGGTGCCGATCAGTCCGCCGAAGAACAGGGCGATGCCGCCGAGGCCGACGGTGAAGGCCGGCTTGCGCAACAGGCCCGGGGTCACCAGCGGTTCGCGGCCCGCGGCGGCCGTGCGGCGCTGCTGGAGGGCGAAGAGGGCGAACCCGATCACCGAGGCGGCCATGGACAGCCACGTCCACAGCGGCCAGCCCTCCTCCTGTCCCTGGTTGAGCGGCAGCACCAGCAGGGCACAGGACGCCACGATCAGGGCGGCGCCGGTCATGTCGACCCGTACCGTGCGGTCGCCCGCCTTCTTGGGCACGAACTTCCAGGCGACGATCAGTGCCGCGATGCCGATGGGCAGGTTGATCAGGAACACCGACCGCCAGCCCAGGCCGAAGAAGTCGCCCTCGATGAGGAAGCCGCCCAGGACCGGGCCGATGATGCCGCCCAGGCCCAGGACGGGCCCGAAGATCGCGAAGACCTTGGTGAGCTCGGGGCCGGAGAAGTTCTCCCGCAGCAGGCCCAGGCCCTGGGGCAGCAGCATCGCTCCGGCGGTGCCCTGCAGCAGGCGGAAGGCGATCAGGAGCTCGATGCTCGGCGCGATCGCGCACAGCAGCGAGGTCGCGGTGAAGGCCGCGAGTCCGATCAGGAACATCCGGCGCCGCCCGTAGCGGTCACCGAGCCGGCCGCCGAGCACGAGCCCGGCGCCCAGGGTGAGGGCGTAGCCGCCGATCACCCATTGCAGTCCGACGGAACCGGCACCGAGGGATCTCTCCAGGTCCGGTCCGGCGACGTTGACGATCGAGGCGTCCAGGAGATCCATGATCTCCGCGACGATCATCACCGCCAGGATCAGCCATCGCCACCGGTAGGGCTCGGTCGTCTCCTCGGGGGTGGGGGACGGGTCACGCATTCCAGATACCTCCATGGTGAAGTAATTCCATCATGAAGGTAAATTGAGGTGGGTAGATTGTCAAAGGCGACCTGCGGGTGCAGGTCCGGCGATGTTCACGCAGGGAAAGGACGGCCGCTGGTGACGGAGGAATCGGCGCTCGACGGCGCGACGGCGCGGCGCGAGCTGCTGGTGGAGGCCCTGAGGATCTACGGCGGGCACTATGCCGAGCTCAGCCGCAGCTTCGCCGCCCATCTCGGCCTGTACGCCACGGACGCGACCGCGCTGCTCGAGATCATCGCGGCCGAGGAGCGCGGCACCCCGATCTCCCCGGCCCGCCTCAGCAAGCGCATCCTGCTCTCGTCGGGTGCCACGACCTCACTGCTCAACCGCCTCGAAGGCGCCGGGCACATCGTCCGCAGCCGCGAGCACAGCGACCGACGCATGGTGACTCTGCGCAGCAGCCCGCAGATCCAAGAGCGCGCCGATGAATTCTTCCGCCCGCTGGCGGCGCCCATGGACACCGTCGTCGGCCGCTACCCGCCCGAACTCATCGACCGGTTCAGGGAGTTGCTGGGGGAGATGTGCGCCGCCATGGACACCCACCTCGCGCACGTGAACGAGGAGGCGTAAGGGCACATGCCCGCCACTCGGCGCCGCGCGCTGGATGCGGCCAGGTCAGCCGGTGACCGTGTTGAACCAGGAGATCAGGTCGGCGACGACCTCGTCGGCAGAGCGCAACGGCGGAGGCTTTCCTCGCCGTTTACACGCACCGGAAATTCACGAGCGACTCCCCCTCCGCCAGGCGCTGGACAGGGCGCGACCCAGCACGGGCGTCGTCACCCCATCCCAGCACGGTACGGATGAGCAGGGGTGATGACAGGTGACGAGGGGTCAGCCATCCCAGCACCATCCCAGCACGGGAAAACGCAAAGGGCCCGACCCCGAAGAGTCGGACCCCATCTGACCTGCATGTTTACGAGGTCAGCGACGTGGTGATACGTCGACGGCTACACGTTGAAGCGGAATGTCTGCGGTCTGATCCTGACCTGCGGCGGAGCCCACTCCAGGGCTCTGACCTGGGATTTCCTGGTTGGCATGCGTTGGCTCCCGACGGCCGTTTACGGGTGTCCTGCGGACTGGGTGCGGACTGGCCGGGGGCTCCGAGGCGGCGAATTCCCTGGCACACCGGCTGGGCCTGCAACGAGACTGCGCAGGTGAGCGACCGCTACCCCTGTCCCTGCTGCGGGCACCGCGTGCTGGACGCGATGCCCGCCTCGTACGAGATCTGCCCCGTCTGCTTCTGGGAGGACGACGGGGTCCAGTTCCGCTGGCCCACCATGGCCGGCGGCGCGAACAAGGTCTCCCTCATCGAGGCCCAGCGCAACTACCAGGACTTCGGCGCATGCGACCAGCACGGCCTGCGGTATGTCCGCCCGCCGGCCGAGAACGAACCGCTCGACCCCGCCTGGCGCCCCATCGACCTGACGCGCGACTCCTTCGAGGACTGGGCGGCCGAGGACCGCGCCCCGTGGCCCGACGACCGCTCGGTGCTCTGCTGGTGGCTGCCCACCTTCTGGCGCCGGGACCACTCCGTGTCATGACCTCCCCCATCGAGACACTCGTCCAGCAGCTCGACGGCAAGGCCGACGAGTCCTACGACGCCCGCGCGGAGCTGATCTGGATCGGCGCCGACGCCATACCCGCCATCATCAGCGGCCTGCCTTCCCTCGGCGGCTTCGGCCAGCTGACCGCCATCGAGGTCTTCGAGGAGGTGGGCGATCCCCGCTGCGGCCCCGCTCTCATCGACCTGCTGGACAGCGACAACCCCACCGTCCGCGAATGGGCGGCCATGGCCCTGGCGAGCCTGGAGATCGACGGCGCCATCGAGCCCCTGCGCCGCGCCTACCGCGCCTGCCTGGAACGGGCGACGCCACCGGACTGGAGCGAGCCGGAAGGCATCCGCTGGGCCCTGACCGAACTCGGCGCCCGCGCCCCTGTCGTCCCGCCGCTCACCACGCGCCTACGAGCCTCCACTGCGGACGACGCCCCTGGCTGGCCCTCAACCCACTTCACAGAGATCATCAACGACCTGGCCGACCACGCCCAGGTAATCCTCTACTCCCAGTTCTGGCGAGTGGACACCGGCAGCATCTACGGCATTTCCGGCCCCGGCCTGGACTGGGAGCTCGACTGGACCGCGCCCTGGGAGCATGTGGTGGAGGAGTCCCGCACCTGGTCCCTGCTGGAAGCCTCCGAAGCCCCTGCCGGCGACGACATCTACGTCGCCCCCACCTGGATCGACCGTACCGACCTGTACCCGGAGAGGTGACCGATGCCGTTCCAGCACCCCGAGGAGGTCGGCTACGGCTACGTGATCGAGCGCTACGCGGCAAGGAAGGACTCGGGCCATGCGCGCTACCTCGTCCTGAAAAGTGGTCGATTCCTGCGGCCCGAGTGGCCTCACGGCGAACGTTTCGCCCATCACCTCATCGACGACGCGGCCACGATCACCGATGCCGAGTTGGAAGCGCTCCTCGGCTACGAGTGGCGCTCGCGCCTCACCGCCGCATGGCTGATCGGCGTCGACCGCCGCGAACGGTTCCGCGAACGCATCGGCGACCTGCTGTTGGCCAGTGAGGTCTGCTTCTCCGGTAGCGCCTACTGCTTCGCCCTGGCCCGCTTCGGCACCCACGCGGACGCCGAGATCCTCACCGCCTACCTCGACCATTACCTCCCCCGCACCGACCTCCGCTACGACCAGCCCGCAGCCCTCGGCGCCCTCCTCCGCATCGACGCCCACCTCGGCACCCAGCGCGCGGCCCGCTTCACCCAGCCCGACGGTCTCTGGGACCAGTGGGTCAATGCCCTGGCCCACCTCCGCGACCACCCCGCTTACACCCCCGTCGAGTGGCGCCGCTCGACGGACCTCCAGTGCGAGTTCGCCAACAGTTGGGTCCACGGATAGTCGACACCAGCCTGCTCGCCCCTCGCGAGTCCTCCAGGAACCCAACTTCAACGCCCCGGCAGACTTCTCGCTAGCCACGCTGCACCAATCTGGTGGCCTGCACCATGCGGAGTCTTGGACGCTAGGGGCAACGTGAGGAGGCCAGATGGGGAGGGCAAGTCGACGTCGCCGAGAGCTTCGAGCGTCGCCGCAGACTGCTGGAGAGGAAGAGAAGCGCGCGCGTCGGGCAGCTTCGAGGGCGGAGAGACGGGCAGCCTCGATAGGTTCCAGTCTCGATGAGTACAGGCACCTAGCCGGCATCGGCTCAAAGCGTGTCACCGAGGCATTGATCTCACGGCACAACAAGAGAATGTCCAGGATCGGCTCACTACAAGGTGACCTCAACGGCGAGGTAATGGGGGTCCTGGTTTCAGCCGGGTCGATCGACCTTTCTCTTCGACGCCTCGGAGCAAACAAGCATCGCATGCCCTCCAGTTATGCCGGTCCATGGATCGACCATGTGAGCTGGGGAGCGGACAGCGCGTTTCAGGCAGCGAGGCTTGTATTCTCTGGGCAACTCGCCGGAGCCTGCGCCATATTGCGTACGCAGCTTGAGCGGTGGACTGAAAATGTGGCATTCAATGCCGAACTAATCCATCAGCAAGGCGAAAGTTTCGGAGACTTCGCCGCGCGCGTTTGGTCAACAGCCAACATGACCTACCCCTATAAGGCCGACACTGCACTAATTAACGCACGAGAAGAGAGCGTTCGAGATACCTGGGAGGACGAACGACAGTCCGCCAAACAAGGTGAAGCCATCGCCGTCAGCGAGGACAGACTCGTCAGACCTTCCGAGCTCGCGGACGGCCTGTCGGAGATCCTGCATGGACGTGGCCCATGGGCAGAGCTGGCCTTGTGGGAGGGCGGCAGGCTCCTTGAAGGCGAAGACCCGCGCGCGCAACCTGCCGCAAAGCTGCTCGGCGACGCGATACTGCTCAACCTATGCCAGATCAGGGTGTGTGCAGCAACCCTCGCCACCGACGCCGGAAATCCTGGGCTCGCTCGCAGCCTGTTCTCAATGCCGGAGATTCTACCGGCCGGAACCGCGGCCCCGCCGCCAACCTCGCTGATGCCGCTAATGCCCTCGACGGGACTTGCCCCAGACGTGATCAAGACTCTAGAAAGGGGAGCCTATCTTCATGGACAGGTCCTCCTAGGCCGTCGCCCAGCGGGCAGACTGTACCGCGACGACGAGTGGGTGTTCCTGAGTTTTCTCGAACGCCGTGCCCGCGCAGCAAGGGGCGCCTTGAAGGCATTCGACGCGGAACGCGAGCACCTCGGAGACGAATTCAACCTGAACGGCGTCTCTTCTAAAGAATTCTATCTAATCATGGCGGCCGAGACGGCAGGACTAGCCTCCAACTGGTCCCCCAACAAGTGCACGGCAACCGCTCTCGCCCTATCATCAAGTGCACTGAGATCAGCTTTCTGGCTTTGGCTTGAAGACGACGACCGAGCCATGACCCTTCTGCGAGTATGCCTCGAACAGTACGCGCGACTTAGGGCTTGGAGGACGAAGCCCGAAAAGGCGGAGAAGCTGGATGAAAAGGGAGATGCCACCCCTAGGGATTGGCTAAACACCGCTGGACTAAAGCGCCTTCTTCCCTTTAATCGAGCCCTTGGCGAGTTCGCGCACGCCAAGAGAAATTCCAAGTGGGATGGCGCTCGCAAGCTCCTTACGGAAATCCAGGTCGATGCGACCCCAGAGACGGCCATCTACACAGCCCGAGGACACGCCATGGGTATCGTTTCTGGGCTGATCTGGCACGAATCAATCCAGCATGTACAGATGCTGGCCTCAGACGTCGGAATGGTGATGGAGGAGATCTTTAATGAGCATCGAGGGGAAGGCTTTGATAGTGAGATGAACGAGTGGTTCAACCATGTGGTTCAGTTCAAAGGAATGGAATTCGGCGCAGGGATCGGAGAAGCATAGATCCAGCAACCGGAACATGCCGGCGTGCTGGTCCCCCTGCTGCTACGCCGTCGGCCATCCGTTCAGGGAGACAGACACTCCGCCCTTGAGGTAGTTATGAAGGGCGCTGGCGGTGGTGTTGACGAATTCGTCGGGGATGGCATCAGCATCGACCCAGCGGACCTGGGAGTGCTTGCGGGGTTCGCGGTTCTCGGGTTCGCCGGTCCATTCGTGGGCGGCGAAGACGACCGTGAGGAAGCCGTTGGGGGCCTCGACGCCCCAGGCGCCGTGGATGATGTGGGCGACCCTGAGGGACTCGGGCTTCACCGTGAGGCCGGTTTCCTCGTACAGCTCGCGGACTGCCGTCTCCGTGATGGGCTCGCCCGCCTCGCTCTTGCCGACAGGCAGGTCCCACATGCCCTGGGCGAACTTGGCGTTCTCGCTGCGCTGGAGGAGGACGACGCGGTTGGTGGCCTTGTCGTGGACGATGACGGCGGCGACCAGCAGAGTCATCGATTCGAGCGCCGGCGTGAGGGCCTTCGGCTGGTCGTTGGTCTGCTGGGCCACGGTGTTCCCTTCGTCGGGCGGGTTGTTGGGCATGTTAGGCGAGGGCCTCGCGGGCGCGGCGAGCGAGATCGGCGGCGCCGGGCACTTTGCGGCGCTGGTAGACCGCGAGGGTGGAGCGGATCGACGTGATCGCTTTGCGGGTGCGGTCGGAGGTCATGCCCTCCATGAGGACCAGGGCCTGGGTCCAGGCGGCGACGGCTTCGTCGGCGCGGGCCTGGGCGGCGAGGCTGTCGCCGAGGTCGGCGTGGGTGAGGGCGTGGACGCGCTTGTACTTCTCGGGGTCCCAGCGGGTGAGGGCGTCTCGATGCTGCTGTTCGGTGCCGATGTGGTCGGAGAGGTCGGTCAGAGTGCGGGCGGTATGACTGGCCACGGTACCGGCGGCGGGGCCACTGACGCGGGAGTAGCTGGGCTGAGGACCGTCGTCCCGTAGGAGGGCGTCCTCGGCGGCGAGCAGGGCGCGTGCGGCCGACGAATGCTCGTCGGTGGCTGCGTAGGCGCGGGCGTGGGTGATGTGGAGGAGGGCCTCGGTCTGGCCGTCGACGTGGCCGAGACCTGTGCGAAGGGCGCCTTCGACGAGGTCGACGCAGTGGTGGGGCTGTTTGAGGCTCAGGGCCTGGTGGGCGAGGGCGCGCATCATCCAGGCTGCGTGGCCGTGGGGGTCGGCTTCGCAGGCGAGCTTGTAGCCGACCTGGTAGTAGCGCTGGGCGGCGCCTTCCTGGCCGAGGTCGTGGTGTTTCCAGCCTGCGAGGTAGGCGAGTTCGGCGACGGCGCCGAAGGCTGTCCGGCGTAAGGCTTCGTTGGGGAAGCGTCCGCGCAGCATAGGGGCGGCTGTGTCGGCGAGGTACGCGGTGACGGTGGTCAGGCCGTGCCCGCCGCCGAGGCGCTCGTCGGCGGCGCTGAAGGCCGCGGTGATCTGGCGTACGACGTCCACATCCTCCGCGCCGACCAGGGACGTGCCCGTGCGGGCGCGGAGCATGCGGGCGGTGGCTTCGTGGTCGTAACCGAGCGGCATGGCGACGCCAGCGGTGGTGAAGGCCGCGATGGTGAGGAAGCGGCGGCGCTCGACGTCGGCGCGGCCCAGATCGGTGACGGCGAGGACGGGGTCGGATTCCGCCGACTCTTCGTCATCACCGGCCTGGAGGCCGATCTCGGTACGGGTGACCGTACGTCCCGCTCGGCGGGACAGCGCCTCGGCCAGGTACTGGCCCACCCGGCCCGACGGTGCGCGGGTGCCGTTCACCCAGTGCGAGATGGCCGACTTGTTGGTCTGGAGGATCTCGCCGTTCTCGGCGGCGATGCGCCGCACGTCTCTGGCGAGGCCCTCGTAGGTGCAGTCGACCGCCGCGATGACGTCGCGCAGACGGCAATTGAGGTCTCTCTGCGCCGCCACGATCGCCTCCACTCCGGAGCTGTAAACCGCGTATACCGCTTCAACTGCCCTCCACCGTACCCACTGAGCGTGACCACAGGTTCACTTATCAGCAGCCGCCCGGAACGGCACGACCGTGATCCAGGCTCCCCCTTGGTCCGGGCGGCACCCCGAAGTTCCGTACGCCCACACCGGGCTCGGGCATTCCTGTGCCCGAACCCGGCCGATCAGAGACGGAGACACGGTGACCACCATCGACACCACGGCCATCACGGTCGAGCTGCCCGAGGCGTTCGACCCGCGCTGGAGCCGCCTGCCCGGCATCCAGGTCGACGGCCAGCGCATCACCATCGACCCAACCGAGTACTTCTTCCGCTTCGAGTCGAACACCTGGCTCGTCGCCGACTGGGAGCTGGTCAAGTCCCAGCTCCTCGGTGCGGACGAGACGACCGAGAGCGCGGTCGAGCAGCTCGCGCTCGATTTCATCAAGCAGCACGGCGAGTCGACCTCCGACGCGGCCCGCGTCCTCGCCACCGCGTACGAGGTGTACGCGTACCTCTTCCGCGACGAGCACCTGGCCGGCCTCGGCCTGCCGCAGATCACCGCCGACCACCTGCGGATGCTCCGCGAGGCCGCCACGCTCATGGCGCTCAACAAGGTCGAGCTGGACGGGCACATCTCCAACGTCGGCCCGTGCTGGTTCTTCCCCGCCGCCACCTCCGTCGTCTTCGACCTGGACGACGACATGGGCGGCATGCTCGACGAGGTCTACCACGGCGGCTGGTTCAACGAGCACCGCCGCATCGAGTCCATCAAGGCCCACGCCGCCCTCGGCGGCCGGCTCGTGCACGGCTGCCAGTCCGTGCCGGACCAGTCCGGCGGCGTGGTCGCGCCCTACGGTGCCTCGATGGCGAACTTCCGCGATGACCTCGCCGCGTTCAAGGCGGGCTGGATCGAGCAGGTCTACGCCCACCGCGTGACCCCCGCCGCGTAACCACCCGATCAGGCTCCGGGGCGGGCCGGCATCCCTCGCCCGCCCCGGACGCCACCACCCCCCGGAGCCCTCCCGTGACCACAAACCCCAGCGCCGAACTCCTCGACAACCTGCTCACCGCGACCGGCCAGACCACCGCCGTACGGGAGGAGGTTCGCGTGTGGTCCATGTCCGGCGTCGAGCGCGTGACCTTCCCCGACGGCACCACGGCCATCTTCAAGTACGCCAAGAAGCCCTTCGACAGCGAGGACCAGGCCCTCCGCCTGGCGCACACCCTCGGCGTTCCCGTCCCCCAGGTCCACGCCTCCGCCGTCCTGGACGGCTGGCTCGGCATGCTCATGGACGACCTCGGACCATCCGTCCGCGAGGCCGACGACCTCGACGGCGTCGCCGCGGCCGTGGTCCTGCACGGAACCCGTACGGCTCCGCCCTTGCCCGTCCTCGACCAGGACCGGCTGCGCGCGCTCCCGACCCGGGCACTGGAGCACCTCGAACGGCTCCGCAAGGCCGACCGGTGGCAGGACGCCGACGACGTCGAGGACGCGCTCGACCGGATCGCCCAGGCCGCCGAGGCCCGCTCGGCCGGAGCGACGCTGGAACCGTTCGGCTGGGTCCACTCCGAGTTCCACCCCACCAGCCTCCACATCGGCGAGCGCGGCTGGCGGCTGCTCGACTTCGCCCGCGCCTTCACCGGCCCCGGCCTGCTCGACCTCGCCAGCTGGCACGGCACCATCGAGCCCCCGCACCCCGTACGCCTGCGCGTCTTCCTGGAGCAGTACGTCACCGCCGGCGGCACCCCCGACGCCCTCGCGCCACGCGGCGGGCTCGCCGCCGAGAACTGGGCCCTGGGCTGGCACCGCATGTGGGCCGTCGAATGGTTCATGGCGCAGTCCATCCGCTGGATCAACGACCCGGCCACCGACCCCGCCTACATCAAGGCCGTCCGCCGCCACCTCACCGACGTCCTCCACCTCCTGGAGATCTGACGTGCTCGCCCAGGCTTCCCCGTGGCACGCCCACGCCCTCCAACGCACCGCCACCGGACTCGCCGAACCCCTGTCCGTGCCTGCGCGGATGGAGTGGACCACGAGGCCCGGCCAAGGGGCCGGGGCCGAGATCCTCGGCCCCGACGTGCGCGGCAAGCGACTCCTGGAACTCGGCTGCGGCCCCGGACACAACGCCGCCCACCTCGCCACCCGCCACGGCGCCCACGTCACCGGCGTCGACCTGGTCGGCCTCCAGGTCCGCCGCGCCCGCTCCCACTACGGACGGCTGAACAACCTCACCTTCGTGGCTGGCCACGCGCTGCACTACCTGCACGCCTCCGACGAGCAGTTCGACGCGATCTACTCCGTCTTCGGAGCCGTCGGCCTCGTCGCTCCCGAGCTCCTCCTGCCGGCCATTGCCCAACGCCTCACGCCTGGACGAGTGCTCGCCTTCTCCGTCCCCCACCCGCAGCGTGGTGGCCGAAGCCCCTCCGGCGACGACCTGCCCCGTCGCGACCACGTCACCCTCCCTGACCGCACCCGGCTCCCCATCGCCCGCTGGGAGTTCTCCACGGACCGGTGGGAGAGGCACCTCAGCCGGGCGGGCTTCTGGCTCACCTCGGCCCAGGAGTTCCACGACCCCCGCATGGGCCACTGGCCCACCACCCTGCTGATCCGCGCCCGCAAGCTCTGACCGCCGCCCCTCGCCCCGGCCCCTGGAGGACCGATGCGCCCGCCCTACCTGCTCCTCGACGTCGACGGCGTCCTCATACCCTTCCCCGACGAGCACGGCTCGACCCCGACCACTCACGCCCGCCACGACGTCGTGCCCGCTGGCCGGAGCGCCGATAACCCGGTCACCGTCTGGCTCGACCCCGCCCACGGTCGCCTGCTCATGAACGTGATCCGTGCGGGTCTGGTCACGCCGGTCTGGTGCACCAGTTGGCGGCAGGACGCCGCCACCCTGATCGGACCGCTCCTTGGCCTCCCGCCTCTGCCGCACGTCGACCTGCCGCGTCCCCAGATCACCACCAGCCACCCCAACGGCTACCTCTGGAAGCGCGACCACGTCGACGCATGGCTGGCCGACGCCCCCGCTGTGTGGATCGACGACGACTTCACCAGCCTCGACCACGCCTGGGCGGCGGAGCGCGCCGCCCGCGGGACGGCGACCCTCCTCGTGCAGCCCGACCCGCACCTCGGGCTGCAGCCCGAGCACCTGACCGAGGTCACGACGTGGGCCTCGCAGTTGACCGCAGCCCACGCCGCCTGACGACTGATGCCCTCGCTGCCATGAGCAGCGAGGGCATCAGCCTGATGAGCATGGTGCCCCACTCGACCAAGATGTGCGGAAGATCGGCTGCGTACCGACCGACATGACGCCTGAGCTTGTTGGTTGAGACTTCGAGCTCTCCGCCAACAGCACAGGAGCCTTGTGCGTTGCGGGTATCGAGCTCGTCACTCAATCAGTGGTCGCGTTGAAAGAGCTCACCTTGCCTTGGGAATCCCGCTCGCTGGTGCTGCTGAGGCAGACTTGCTGGGAATGCTGGGAGCATGCCTAGCGACCTCAGGATGCGTCCGGTGTCAGTCCCGTCGATGATCATGTAGGAGCGCGGGCGTCGAGCATCGTGGGCGTAGGCGTCCATCATGCCAACCACGCTCGGTTTGATCTGATGGCAGTGCTGCAGAACGAGTAGCTCCGCGGGCTCGGTGAACAACCGATCGATTTGGTCGCCGTTCTTGCCCAGGGCTCTGACGTCCATGGCGCGAGGATAGCCGGGTCCCTTGAACAGCCATGCAGCCGAAACCTGGTGTCCGCGGGCAAACACTCGTGATGTGTAGAGGTCCGAGCGTTCTCCACCCCAGTCCTTTGGGACATACGACTCGCCGATCAGTTCGGCGAAGGCGTGTTTCACCACATCCTCCGGCACGTGCAGGACCGCTTCACTCTCAGCCTCAGTGAAGGGAGATGTGAAGTCGATACCGCTGAATTGGCTGATATCGCTGGGGTACACCCGCGCTCCCGGCGTCAGCCCCCCGACGACGAGATCGCCATCGATGAACGACCTGATTCCGATGAAGACCGGCCTGAGCTCAATTTGCGCTGCACTGAGATTGGTGATCGTTCCGATCAGGTAGGCCCGCCTGGCCCCTGCGAGGCTGCCGGCCGCAGACGAGCTGGCGGTTCTTGCCGAGTTGAACGTGCCAGTGACGCGCACCTGCTCACCCGCGTCGAGCATCGCTGCAAAGCTGATCGGCTTGAAGCCTGGGATGTCCTGTTCCCGGTCCCGCTGGAACGCAAAATCCAACTCAGCTCCGACGACCTGCCCCGTGCGCAGGTCCTGCTCCAGGACGCACCTCGCCAACTCGCTGACCCCCAGCGAGGAAAGCGCCTCGGCTAGTTCTGCGGCAAGCACGTAGGGCAACGCTGCCTCTGGCTCGCTCCTGCGGGCAGCCCGTGCCCGCGCGGACTCTGTCCGCTGCTCGCCAAGGAGAGACTGAACCTGATCCTGGTGCAGGAAGTACGGCTCTAGCGCGATGCGCGTCATCGGAAACGTGATCCTTTTGGCTGGGCGGACCAGGCTCAGCGCCTGGCAAAGCTGGGACGACGTGGGAACGGTCACGGGATGTTCTTGAGCAGGCCAAGGAACTCGTCCACGTCCTGCGGTCGGTCGGTGGGATTGTGGCGAGTCGCCTCTGCTACTACTGCTCGCCAGGGTCCGCGTGCGGGCAGCAGTGGAAGGTTCTGTTCCGGACGCTCCCTGGTCAGGATGGCCGCGATGAGCCGCCCAATGCTGTAGATATCGGCAGCAGCCGTCACATAATGGGGATTCCCGGACGACAGCTCCGGCGCGGCGAATCCCTCGGACCCGAAACCGGTGCCGGTCCGAGTTCGGCGCGGAACGCTAGTCTCCCCTCGGGGCTGACGACCAAGCCCCCAATCTGCCGCGACCCAATTGCCGTTGAGGAGCAGAACGTTTGCTGGCTTGATGTCCCGGTGGATCCGGTCGTCGGCGTGTGGACGGCGCAGTCCTTCGCAGATCGCCGTGACGAGGTTCCGGAGGGCTCCTGTCTCCCGCTGTAAACGTTCTGCGTGGCTGGCGGCACTGCCGTTCGCAAGAGGCATGACGAACCACCGCCCGTCTGGGTCAGAGTCAATCACTGGCATAACGTTCGGGTGTTCTCCGTAGAGGTGCCCGATGGAGATTTCGCGGCCCATGCGGTGTATAGAGTCCTCATCACCGTAGCGGAGCTGTTTCATAGCGACGGGGATACGGGTGTGCCTGTGCACGCCGCCGTAGACCGCTCCCTGACCGCCCTCAGCGAGCGGCTCCTGGTCCCTGTCGTAGTCCGCCTTCGTTCCGCGCTTAAGCCACCTCACAGCTGCCCACGGCGCGGCCTCGTCCGTGTCGGTCATTGTCTCGTCGGTGAGAAGGGCACGGGCGGCCTCGATGACGTGGTCACGATAGGCCCCGTCCCGTTGCGCTAGGAGGATAGCCACCAGTGGACCGGCAGCCGGGAAGGGAGCAAGCTCGATGGCAAGACGGCGTGCCTCGTCGCCCTGAGCGGACCTTCGGGCGGCGCGCTGACGGGTGTGCTCTTGACGAGCCGCGTGCAGGTCAGGATGAGGAACCCAGCCGCGGGGTGGCAGGACCACACGAGCGCCGCGGAAATCGCATTCGAGGACGATGCACCCGTTGCGCGCGAGCTCTGCGGCTATGGCCTCGGCGCGGACGCCGAACATGGTCACGGCGGATTGCCATCGGCGGGGGCTGTTGATGGCGAAGGCCCACTGGCTGTCGGTTAGGCCGTGCGGGCGGCGGGGTGTAGGAAAGCCTTCGGGCTCCAGAGTGACGCGCGTGATCTTGGGATTGCCATGGCGGTCGGTGCTGTAGTTACCATCGGGGAGAGGGACTGCATACGTGGTGAGGCCGGGGTAGACGCTGAGGTGCCGCATGGCGAAGCCGCGCGGGCGGGACCTGGCGGTCATACCGGCTCCTGGTACTCGTTGCCGGTCAGCCAGGCCCTGAGCAGTTCGACACGTGGGCCGTGCTCGTCGTAGCCAACGACGACGGGCTGCTCGTTGTAAGGGCTGGAGTCTGAGCTGCGGCGCAGCTTGACGTACTCGCCGCAGGCGTCGATGGCGTAGGACTCCATGTCGTCTTGCAGTGCGCCGACGACGGTAATGCCGCTCTCCCTGCCGATCTGGCCAAGCAGCGCGACCGCCTCGCGGCGGTGCTGCTTGCCGAGGTTGCGGCCGAGTTCGTCGAGAACAAGGACGAGTGGACGGCCCGTGCCGCTGGCGGCTGCTGCGGCGCACACGAGCTTGATCGCCCGATCATCGATCTGTGCGGTGTTGGCCCGTCGGTTGTAGGGGATGTGCCGGCGTCCGCGGGCGCGCCGCCACATCGGCGTGACCTTCCAGTCCCAGTCCTCGGTGGGGTCGGCCGGCGGTGGAGGTTCGGCGCAGTCGAGCCAAGCCCCGTATCCGCCATGGGCCATATCGAGCCGGTCGAACGCCGCTGCGACGTCGACCAGCTTCTGCTTGATGGCAGAGGTGAGCGCCCCGCGGTGGGCCCGGCTGGCCTGAACAGCCTCCTCGTGGCCGATCCGTGCGGCGTCCAGGCTCTCGCGGCGCTCGTTACGCTGAATGGCGATCTGCTGGCGCTCGTACTGGTCGGTGTCTTCGTGCTGGCGCAGGTAGACATGGAGTGCGTGGCGCAGCGGGGTGAAGACGGCCTGGGCCCTTGTGCTGCTGCCGGGTCCACGCTGACTGAACTCTGCCAGCAGGCCAGTGATTTCCCTCGGCATAGTTTCAGAGGCGGTGGGAGGGAAGCACTTGGATATTGCGGTGCTGATCAGATTCTTAGCTTCTTCCCACCAGTCTTCCGCCGTCCAGGACTGCTGGTTATCTGGCAAGGCAAGCAGGTACTCGCTGGCGGATTCGAGGGTGCCGTCCCAGTGGGATTTCAGTCCGTCAAGGTCTAGCTGTGCTTGCTCCTTCCTGAGGTTTCCAATCTCCTCTCGCCGACCCTTGTTTGATTTGTCGAGGGCGGTCTTCTGCTCGCGCAGAAACGTGATTTGGTTTTCGCGGACTGCCGCCAGGCGGAGCACCTCGTCCCGTTCGGCGGCTGCAGCGGTGAGCTCAGGGATCAGTTTCGCGCGCTCATCCTGAGCGGCCTGATCTTTCACCTTCAGATTGCTGATCTTCCTGTCCAGCTTAACGGCCTCGGCTGCGGCTCTTACACCCTTCTGCCGACGCTCAGCCACGGTGACCTGCTGTACGGCAGTCTTCCGCTTCCTCTCGGCCTCTTGGTGAATGTCAGATTGCTGATGGACGCGCTCTCGTGCGGCGGCAATGCGGGCGGCGCGGTCGGTGACGGGTCTGGGAAAGCCGCCGATAGTCACGATGCCCGCTTCGTCGTGGACGCGGTCAGGGTTGGTGCGGGCGACGACTCGCGTGTCCAGGGCCGCGAGGAAGCCACTCAGGTCGTATTGAGGGTGGGCATTGCCTGGGAGGTCAACGTGCCCCGCTCTTGCGGTCAGGTTGGCCGCGATCAGGGTCGAGCCGGGTAGGTCCGCGAGGAGCGCACTGGCCCTGTCGAGATCGTCGGAGTCCACGACGGCGGCTTCACGGTACGGCCAAAGGGCCGGCTCCCACTTTGGCCTCTGCTGGTCGGTAAGGACAATGGCGTCGAGCAGACAGATGGCGCTGATTCTCTCGGTCGCAAGGACGTCGATCTGCTGCCGGGCCAGGTCTCTGCCGCTCTCCGCGTCCTCCAGGATCGCTTTGGCGTCGGATAGCGCCTTCTCCGCCACTCCGACTGCCTTGACCATCTTTTCTAAGTGAGCGTCCGCGTCAGCGCGTTCTTGGTTGGCGGTTGGCTCGTCGCGCCCGTCGGCGTCACGGGCCTTTCGCTCGGCCTCGCGCAGCAGGCCGTCGGCTTCTTCGATCTTCTGTTGCAGCTTTGCAACCTGTTTGTCCAGGTCACGGTCGACGCTGTCGAGCCTGTCGAATGTGCTCATCGCGACTTGCTGCCGTTGTGTGAACGCCTCGTCGTCGGCCAGCTCCTTCACTCGTCTGACCAGCTCATGCACCCTACGGCTGCCCTGCTCGATCTCGGTGTCGATCCCAGCGATCTCGGCTTGGATGTCGGCGTCGCGCTGGAGGGTGTCGTACAGCCGCCGTGCTATATGTGACCGCCAGCGGTCAGCGGCTTCGACGACGCACTGGCGCGCCTGGTCGCGAGCGTCTATACCGTCCTCAATAACCTGGGTGCGCTCTTCCCAGGTGGCTAGGTCGGACTCGGCATTGCTGGCTTCCTGGAGGCGGTCGTACTCGTTGCGGCGTGCCTGGCGTTCCTGCTGCAGTTCGTGGTCGATGCCGGTGAGCGCAGCGATTGCCTCGAAGATCCGTCGCTCGGAAATCTCGTTGAGCGGTTGGGCGAGGAGGTTGGGGGCGGCGCTGGCCCGTACTGATGTCGATAGGAACGACACGCACCGCACGTGCTCCCCGTAGAGGGTGCGCGGAAGGTCACGGGCCGCCACGTCATGCCGTCCGGCCCGCGCGGGCAGGGCCTGCCACAGCGAGTCGGCGGCCTGTTCCCGTTCGGCTTCACTGTCTCCAGCGGGTAGAAGCAGACCGTCCTGCCAGCGCAGTTTCAGCCGAGGCCCTTTCTGCCTACTGCGGTCGATCCGGATCCACACGGTCAGGGCGCCGGCCTGTAGCTGATCGAGGGTTCCGACGGCGGGTGCGAAAACGCCGACGAGGTACCCGTGGTCGGCGTTGCCCCAGCGGTCTTCACCGCCGGCGTCCTCGGAATTGAACAGCAGGTCGACTGCGGCGGGGGCGCCGGAGCCGAATCGCCACTGCTCATCGGCATGCAGCAAGCTAATTTGGGCCAGCAGTGACGACTTCCCTGCCCCGTTGGAGTCCTTCGGCCCTTGCCCGGCCACGGCGATGAGAGTGCCAGCTGCAACCGGGATGGGGTGCGTGGAAAGCCTGGAAATTCGCACGCTCTGAAGGCCGACCAGGACACGTTCACCGACAATGTCTTCTGGCGGCTTTTTGTCGCTCATGCACCGCTCCTCAGAGAAATCGTCACTTCTGGGGGTGGCCGAGGTTCCGGCGGACCGTGATCGCCGTAGCGAGCGCGGTGTCTGGGCCCACGGCCAGGATCAGGTTCTCCTGCAGTCGCTGGCGCGCGGCCGGAGTGAGCCGGCGTAGCGCGGGCCCAGGGACGTAGGAGGCCCCTGCTGTCTCGTGGTCAGCGGCGCGCGCCACGCGGACCAGCCCGGCCGCGCGCAGCCATTGCAGGGCATCGGAAAGACGCCGCTGTCCGTGAATCTGCGAAAGCTTCCGCAGTCGGGTCGGTGTCGTCGGGTGGTTCGACTGCCAGTCGTCCCCGGGCAGGCGTCCTTCTGCCCGCGGGATCGCAACTGAGTGGATCAGCACCAAAATCAGCGCAGCCCTTTCCAGTGGCGGCAGTATCCCCCAGCCACTCGCCACAAGTTCCGCAGCGATGTCGTCCCGGTACCCCGATGTCCAGAGGTAGGCGCCCGCGGGGACAAGCGTGCGGCCGGTCCTGTGCAGCATTTGGTCAAGCAGGTGACGCAGCGCCGCGTCCCGAAGGGCGGGCAGCGCCGCCTCGCTGGCGGGCTCGCTGCCGTACTCAAGTGCGGCCCAGGCCGAGACCAACGCGTCGCGCTGCTTGTCGCCGAGCGGCTGAAGCAGGTCATCGAACAGGCCGCTCATCGGTCCGACTTCCCGTCAGGTCGAGGGGGCGGCAGCTCCCGCCACAGATCCCGCAGCACGGGGAAGTCCTGGTCCGACCACGTAGCCACCCGGGGGCCGAGGCGGACTGTCTGTGCCTCATCATCGATGACCAACCATCGGCTGGATTGCAGACGGCGGAACGCTCCCATTCCGAAGCGATGCAGCACTTCTCTTTCGCGTCCGGGGATGAGCTGGTCCACTACGTCCATCACCTCGTGCATCGTTGCCGACTGGCCCGGCCACGGGCTTGCCTGGACGTCGGCCCAGCAGCACCGCAGCGCCGCAGCGAGGACCCGGTTGGTCTCATTCGGAAACTCCACGGGGAGCGCAGACATCCGCAGTTCGCGCAGCACGGCCGGCGTCACGTCGTCGGGTGGACGGGGCAGCAGCCAGCAGCGCTCACCACCCTGCTCCACCATGCGCAGCATGCCAGCCGGTGTTCTTGTAGCTGCCGACATGCGCAACGGGCCCTCCGCTCGCGCCCTCGCCCACCACAGCGCCGCGTCCGCATCACTCACACGGGCCTCCGTACTCGCTCGAA
Organism: Streptomyces sp. NPDC090127; assembly: GCF_044746945.1. Classification (NCBI taxonomy): domain Bacteria; kingdom Bacillati; phylum Actinomycetota; class Actinomycetes; order Kitasatosporales; family Streptomycetaceae; genus Streptomyces; species Streptomyces sp. NPDC090127. The sequence goes on from NZ_JBIVDE010000001.1 coordinate 809,690, forward strand.
CACGCCAGAGGTGAGCCAGGACGGCACGCTACCTGCCCGTACCTGGACCGGGCCGGACCATGCCAGCCGGTAGCCGAGCCGGTCGTTGTTGCTCGCGGCAATCAGGTCAGCCAGCAGGCGGCGTGCTGTTGACCAATCCATGTCCGACAGAAGGTGTTCGACTGCAACAGAGTCCTCGCCGCTGAGGACCTCTTCGGCAATTGCCGCTAGCCGCTCGGCCTCCGCGTCCTTCCATTCCTGGTAGGGCGGCTCCTTGTCGTCGGGAACCCGGGAACGCGGTGGCGTCGAACGGTTGCCGGTTGACTGCGGCCTGCACGCAACGGCCTCCGCCAGGTCGGCGGCATCGTGCCATGGGGACGGCGCATCGAAGACCTGATCAGCCAGGACCGCCGCGAGCTCATCTACGGTTGCCTGCTTCGCGAAGCGCTTCCACATCTCGGGCGGTAGCAGGTTCAGTGCCCGAGACGTCCCCGCTGCTGCCATCAGGCGTGCCGATGCGTTTGTCGAGGCATCTTCGTAGGCTGCGATCGCAGATCGCAGCTCCCCGCACATGCGGCTGAGCTCTGGCCAGAACTCCAGAATGATCTCGTGCACCGCGGACGCCTGGTCAATCAGTGACTTTGCGTTCCACAGCAGCGGCGCACGCTCCCGCAGAGTTTCTACCGTGCCGTTGACAGTCAACGCTACGAGCTCGGCGACAAGGAGCCGAAGCGCGGTGGTGATTCCGACGGCAACCTCAAGGGCTTCCTCGGCTGTACTCTCCCCGCCCTCCAGCCTGATCTTTTCCATCGTCAGAAGTTGGTGCAATTCCGACTGGCCTCCGCGGGCCAGCATCCGCTGAACGAACAGCATCGACACGTAGCTAGTGAACGAGGCCCGGTACTCACGCTGGTAGGGCTTATCGAATGCGGGCTGGATCGCTCCAAGCTTCCGCAGGACACCCAGCCGGTTGTCGATCACCTCTTCCGGGAAGGCGGAGCATGCCGCCCGGATCTGCTCAGTTGTCAGCCCGTCCTCACCCGCGCGGGCAAACGCAGCGAACAGCGTGTCCGCTAGTCGGAACAGAGCCGCGTCATCGATCGCCGCGTTCGCCTGGCGCGCAAGGACGGCAACTATCTGCTTGAAGACAGAAACAACGGCCTGCTCGGCCGCCACTGCCTCCAGCCCAAACTGCTCATCCACCACTGAACCGTTCCTGGTTGTGTCCTGGCTCTAGGGTTGGGGTTCCAGCTGCGGATATTGCAGGGGTGGGGCAGAGCCCTGTCTCATGCTTGACAGGCGGGTTCTCGTAAGAGAAAAGGCCAACACCCCCACTGGCCTCATCACCCCCAGTCCCACCCGCAGCACGTAGGGTAGCTGATCTGATGGAAAGGTCGCAGGCAGATGACGGTACCCAGAGGTGCGGTCAACGCCGAGACCATGGTGCTCAATCCGGGCAGATCCGGACACAAAACCCCCGATGGCTGACGCGCTGTCCGTACCTCCGCTCGATATGAGCGGAGGTACGGCTCCTTAAGCGGGCTTGTCGGCCTCCGCGTCACCGTCCCCTTCGCAGGGATTGCGGCTGGGAGCGATCGGCCACCGGCGTGGCTGGCGGGTTTGCCTTGACAGAGAGGAACGACCTGTCGTTAACCGCACTTCGCTTGCGAGCCGTTTGTGCTCGCCGGTTCGGCTGAGCGGTGATGTGCCAGTTGAGGACCTCGGCGGGGTGCTCGGCGCTGTCGAGTTCTCGCTGGGTGCCCACTTCGGCCAGGAGGCGTCGGGGGTTGTGGCCGGCGGTCTCGGCGTGGGCGAGGGTTGTGGTCAGGGCGATCCAAGCGGGGTCAGCGAGGATTCGGTCGGCGTGGTCGGGGAGGGCCGCACGAACGTCCTGCTCGAAGCGGCGGGCGGTCGCGGCTCGCGGTGCGCGGCGGGCCAGGTCAGCCAGGACGGGTGCGGCGGCCTGCTGGTAGCCCGCCTGGAGGTGGCGGAAGGCTTCCTCGGCCGCAGCGGCCTGCTGCTCGTGGCCACGCTGCTCGTGCCACTTGGCGGCGGCGCGGGCCAGATGCACGGTGGCGAAGAGCAGGGCGATGGCGAGTCCGCCCGGCTCGCCGGAGGCGTAGGCGAGTTCCTTGGCGGCCTTGCGCAGGGCGGTGGCAGCCTCGTGGTCGGCACGCATGGCGGAGCGGCGAGCGCGGTTGAACGCCATCGCCGCTGAACGCAGTTCCGCCCGGTGAGGGCCGGTCGTGGCGCTGGCGATGTTGTACAGGGCATCGCCGAAGGCGGCCAGGTGGCCCTGGGCGGCCGCATCGTCACCGGAGTCGAGCACGGTGCGTGCCGTGTCTATGGCGGTGGTGGTGTGCCGCCATAGGGCGGCGGGGTCCGCGACATGCCGGGGGCGGTCGGCCACCTTCTGGTCGGGGAGGCGTTCGCGTAGGCGGTTGATGGAGAGGTCAGGGGCGAGTTTGGAGCCGCCGTACCAGACGGGTTCGCCGGCCGCGTTGGTGTCGCCGGGGGCGGCGAGGCTGTAGCCGATGACGTCGCCGGTCTCGGGGCCGAGGCGTGTCTTGACCTTGATGCCGAGGGACTGCAGCACGGTGAAGTAGTCGGCTTCGGTTCGTACGGCGGCGGCGACCGCGTACGCCTGCTCGCGCAGCCAGTGCCGTGCTGTGACCGTCTGGCCCTGGCGCTCGGCCTTGGCGCGTTCGGCGCCGGTGGGGGTGCGGGGCGCGGTGAGGTCGCCGGACTTCAGGCGGCGCAGGCCGAACTCGGCTTCGATCTTGCGGCATTCGGCTTGGGCGCGCTGGCCGTCGTGGTGGGTGCGGGGGCGGCGTCCGTCGGCGCGGACGGTGGTGGCCATGATGTGGATGTGGTCGTCGGCGTGGCGCACCGCGATCCACCGGCATGCCTTCTCGTCACCTTCGGGGGCGATGCCGGCGGCGCGAACGATGCGGCGCGCGACCTCGGCCCACTCGGCGTCGGTGAAGTAGCGGTCGCCGGGCGCGGTGCGGACCGGGCAGTGCCAGACGTGCTGAGGTGGCTTCTTGCCACCCAGTTCGCGGGTGCGCAGGTCGACGTGGTGGTCGAGGCGCTTGGCGAGTTGGGTGTAGGTGGCTGCCGGGTCGCGGCCGGGGTCGGGGGCGCCGGCCATGTCCCAGGCGGCGACTATGTGAGGGTCGGTGTGTTCGTCGCGGCGGCCTGGGCCGAAGAGGTAGACGATCAGTCCGCGGGTGTCGGAGCCGGTGGAGACGTCAGGAACCATGCGCGGTGCCCTCCGTCAGGAGCTGGTCGATCAGCTGGTAGCTGCTCTCGGCTGCTTGCTCTACGCGGTCCAGCACCGCTTCGGCGCGCTCGGGCACTGTTCCTCGGTGGATGGCTGCGGTGATCTGGTTGAGGTTGCTGCCGATGCGGTTCAGCGCGACCGTGTGTGCCTCGAGGGCCTCGATCAGCGGGCGGACTGGGTCGTCCTCCGGGCTGCCGACCAGGCCCGCCTTGCCGAGGGCGACGGCCAGAGCGGCGTCGCCGACGAATCCGGCAAATTTCTGGCCGCGCTGGTGAGCTGCGGCGCTGATCACGCTTACAGCGGTCCGGGTGAAGCGGATGGTCTTCTCCTGGTCGCGCTTCTCCACGGTGCGCTTGCGGTTCATCAGGGCGGGCAGGACGGGGGCGTCGAGGTCCCGCCAGGAGGGCTGCTCGGCGGGCGGTTGGACATCGGCCGGCGGCTGGGTGCTTGGGGCGACGGAGTTGGGTGCGGGCGGGCAACTGGTCTCGGCTATGCCCTCCCCCGGCTCGGGCGCCCCCTGGCGCCCGGCCTTCTCCTCCGCCTCCCCTGGGGCGGGGGCAAGCGCGGACGAAGCCTCGTTAGAGGCTCGTTCGCTCCAGCTTGCTGCTGATCGGCGGGTCAGGCCGAAGAATCCCTCGCGGCGGCGGACGGGGGAGTTGTCGGTGCTCGTTTCGGACACGGTGGTGCTCCGGTAGTCGTGTGCGGTGGGGCTTCGTCACGTCCGTTGCATCCGTCCCGTAGCTGGTCAGGACAGGTACGGAAGCGGTCGCAGGTACGGAGTGATCCGTATCGGCAAGGAACTCCGTCCCCGCGCTGACCTGCGCGGGGACGGATGCGACGGATTGATACGGAGCTGGTGTCAGCGAGTGGGCCTGGGGCCGGCAGGCCCACCGGGCGGCCCGATGGGCAACGTCCCCGACGGAGGCGCCGGTGGCTTGCCCTGGGCTCGACGTGCGACCACGGTCTCGCCGGCTGCGGGGATCGGCTGGGCGGGGTCGGGGCAGTAGCGGGCCCAGGCGTCGAGGAACTGGTTACGGGCGTACGCCTTGGCCTGCCTGCCGTTCTCGAAGCGGTGGTTGGCCGGGCTGATGCCGAAGTCGCGCAGCAGGTTGGCCAGGTGGTAGGCGTTCAGGCCCTTCGTCCCGTACTCGGCCCAGGGCGCCTCGGCGTCCTGGATGAGGGCGGCGAGCAGATCGTGGCTGCGCAGAGCCTCCCGGTCGCCCTGCTGCTCGAAGACGCGGCGGATGTCCCGGAGCAACCGGGTCTTCAGGGTCGTCTGCTCGTCCTGGACCACCTCGTTCCGGGTCATCGCCAGGCAGGCGGCACGGGCCTGGGCGGGCCAGTGGCTGCCGGCCAGGTCGGCGACGATCACCAGGGGCTCCCAGGTGTCCGCGGCCCGGTCTTCGACCGGCATCGGTGGCACCAGCCGGTGCGCTGTCCCGCGCAGCGGGGTCAGCCACGCGGCCAGTCGGTCGCGCAGCGTGTTCAGTTCCGGGACGGAGTGCCGGGAGCGGAAGGGGGCGACCTTCTCGCCGGGCTTGCGCTTCTGCATGCGGAGCACGACGGCGCGATCCATGATCGTGTCCGGCAGGTCGCCGATGCCTGCCAGCGCGGCCATGGCGAAGGTGGGGAACGCGGTGGGCTTGTGCTCCGGGCCGGAGATCCGCCAGGCGGGGCGGTTGCGCTGGTGGCCGGCGTTCAGCAGGCCCCGGAGGTCCTCCTTGTCGCCGGCCTTGGGGCCGAAGATGGTGTCGGCCTCGTCCACCAGCAGCGTCGGCGGATCCTCGCCGATGATCCGGAAGACCACCGCCGGCGAGGTGTTCACCGTCATCATCGGCCGGGACACGGTCTCGTGGAGCACGTCCAGGACCCGGGACTTGCCGCACCCCTTGGTCGGTCCCACCACCGCCAGGCGCGGTGCGTGCTGGAGAGCCGGCTGGATATGGGAGGCCGCCACCCAGAGGGTGACTGCGGTCAATACCTCCTCGCTCGGCAGCACCACGTACCGGCCGATCGCCGCACGTAGGTCATCCAGCAGCGCGGCTCCTTCTTCGGCCGTCTCGCCGCCCGTACCAGCGCGGTCCCCGGTCCCCGATCCGCCGTCGGGGACCACGGTCCCCGCAGATGCGCGGGGACCGTGGCTCTCAAGATTGGCTCGGAGAGCGCCGTGCTCGCCCGCTATTCGGGGACCGGGTTCGAGGACCGGCGGACCGGAAGTCACTGTCCGGTCCCCGGCTTCCGGTTCGACGGGACCGGTCCCCAAGGCGCTGACCTGCGCATGTTCCACGCTGACGGAGTTTCGGTCCCCGACCGGAACACCCGTCGAAGCAGGGGACCGTGACTCCGTTCGGTCCCCGTTGCGCCAGGGGATGCCCTGGCCGGGGACCGCGGGGGTGGGCCAGACAACCTCGGATGCGTTCGAGGCGGCGGGGGACGTAGGGTCCTCCATAGACGTTCCTCTCAGGTGAGGGACGGGACGGGCAAGGTCCCGCCCCTCACCGGTTCGTTCGTTCGTTTAGGGATGGGCGACGTGCAGGGGAATCTCCGGCCCTCGGCGTTGGCGCGCCGGGGGCCGTTGCTGTGTCCGGGACTGCTGGCGGCTCACGAGGCCAGGCCCCATTCCTCCTGGCCGTCGATCAGCGTGCGCTCGTAGCGCAGCAGCTCCGCCTCGGGGTACAGCACCCGCTTGCCGATCTTGATGCCGCGCGGCCCCTTCTGGATGTGGCGCCAGTAGCGGACGGTGCTCTCGGCCGTGCGGTAGCGCTCGGCGACCTCGGTGGTGGTCAGATATCGCATGCATTCCCATTCGGCTAGGCGACGATTCGATCTGCATAGAGTTGTACCCCAGGATCGGCGGTTACCCAAATCGGGAAGCTCATGTTTCAATTGGGATAGCGATGGTGATGATGGAGGTTCGATGGCAGGCGACAAGCCCGAGGGTGGCGAAGTGCCACTGCTGTACAGCGAGGGGAACGTGGCCGCACGCGTCGCCCTAGAGCGCGAGGTCAGAGGGTGGAGCACGACCGAGCTGGCGGAGCGGGTGACCAGAGCCGGCATCAAGATGAACCAGACAGCGGTCTGGCGCATCGAGAACGGCACCCCCCGCCGGCGCATCAACCTCGACGAGGCCCTCGCCTTCTCCCGCGTCTTCGAGCTTCCTCTCGAAGAGCTGATGTCACCGCCCCTGGAGGGGCTCGACATCGACAGTCGACGGCTCGTCCAAGAGGCCGTCGAGGCGTTCTACGAGGCCCGAGACGCGCGCGACCGCCTCCATCACGCCGTGGTCGCCATCGCCGACCACATCAAGGCCCATCCCGACAGCTCGCGGGCGATCCACGAGCAGTGCCTCCGCCTCATGGGCGACGAGCGCGACGCTCGCACGCTCAGCAGCGACATCGAGGACGGCGGCCACTACTGACAACCGACAAGAAGGAGAGGCCACTTGGCCAACATCCAGAAGCGCCCCAACGGCAAATGGCGTGCTCGCTACCGCGACCTCGACGGCAAGGAGCACGCCCGCCACTTCGACCGCAAGATCGACGCCCAACGGTGGATCGACGAGGTCACGGCCAGCCTGGTCACCGGTCAGTACGTCGACCCGCGGTCGGCGAAGAAACCCTTCAAGGACTACGCGGAGGAATGGCGGGCCATCCAGCCGCACCGCCCTTCCACGGCCAAGGCGGTGGCCCAGCACCTGCGCTGCTACGTCTACCCGGCTTGGGAGAAGCGGGCACTCGGCGCGATCAAGCCCGGCGACGTACAGAGCTGGGTCACCAGCCTGAGCACCACGCACGGGCTGGCCGCCAGCACCTCACGGACGGTCTTCAACACGGTCAACGCCGTCTTCCGGGCGGCCGTCCGTGACCGGATGATCCCTCACAACCCGTGCGCCGAGGCGAAGCTGCCCTCGGTGCCCCGGAAGAAGATCGTGCCGCTGGCCGTCGAGCAGGTGCGGACGCTGTCCGAGGAGATGCCCGCCCGGTACAAGGGCCTCGTGCTGCTCGGCGCGGCCACCGGGCTCCGTCCCGGCGAGTTGTTCGGCCTCCAGCTCCGGCACGTGGACCTGCTGCACGCGACCGTCTCGGTCGAGCAGCAGATCCAGCAGACCGCCAAGCACGGCGTGTACGTCTGCCCGCCCAAGACCGCTCGCTCGCACCGCACGGTCCCGCTCCCCCGCATGGCGGTGGATGCGATGAAGGCCCACCTGCGGGACTTCCCCGCCGATGGGCCCGAGGGCTGGATCTTCACGGCGCCGCAGGGCGGACCCGTGGTCTACACGCACTTCATGGACGGGTCCTGGCGGCCCGCCTGCGCGAAGGCCGGCATACCGAAGGGCACCGGACCCCATGCCCTCCGGCATCACTATGCCAGCCTGCTGATCAAGCACGGCGAGTCCGTGAAGACGGTCTCTGAGCGTCTCGGCCACACCAACGCGGCCATGACGCTGAACATCTACACCCACCTGTGGCCCGACTCCGAGGAGCGGACCCGGGCCGCCGTCGACAAGGCGTACGCGGACCAGTCCGCCGATGCCCGGCCACAGGTCGACGAAGCGGCGTAGCCGCTCCCCCACGCGCTGACAAAAGTCAGCCCGCTGCGGACTCTGTGCGGACCACGAAGGCCGCCCAACCTGCTCCGCCGCAGGTCAGACGGCCTTACGCCAGACGCTTTAGACGTTGAAGCGGAACTCCACCACGTCGCCGTCCTGCATGACGTACTCCTTGCCCTCCATGCGGGCCTTGCCCGCCGCGCGGGCCTCGGCTACCGAGCCCGTCTCGACCAGGTCGGCGAAGGAGATGACCTCGGCCTTGATGAAGCCCTTCTGGAAGTCCGTGTGGATCACGCCGGCCGCCTCCGGGGCCGTCGCGCCCTTCTTGATCGTCCAGGCGCGGGACTCCTTCGGGCCTGCCGTCAGGTAGGTCTGGAGGCCCAGGGTGTCGAAGCCCACGCGGGCCAGGATCGCCAGACCCGGCTCCTCGGCGCCGACGGACTGGAGGAGCTCCATGGCGTCCTCCTCGTCCAGCTCCGCGAGGTCCTGCTCCAGCTTGGCGTTGAGGAAGATCGCCTCCGCCGGGGCCACCAGCGCGCGCTGCTCGTCCTTGAACGCGTCGTCCGTCAGCTCGTCCTCGTCCACGTTGAAGACGTAGAGGAACGGCTTCGTGGTCAGCAGGTGCAGGTCGTGGAGGAGCTCCGTCTTGTCCGAGCCCTGCACGATGCCCTGCGAGAAGAGCGTGTCGCCGCGCTCCAGGATCTCCTTCGCCGCCTCGACCGCCGCGACCTTCGGGGCCACGTCCTTCTTGATCCGGGCCTCCTTCGCCAGGCGCGGGAGGACCTTCTCGATCGTCTGGAGGTCCGCGAGGATCAGCTCGGTGTTGATCGTCTCGATGTCGTCCTTCGGCGAGACCTTGCCGTCGACGTGCACGACGTTCTCGTCCTTGAAGGCACGGATGACCTGGCAGATCGCGTCCGACTCGCGGATGTTCGCCAGGAACTTGTTGCCCAGGCCCTCGCCCTCGCTCGCGCCGCGCACGATGCCCGCGATGTCCACGAAGTCGACCGTCGCCGGGAGCACCCGCTGCGAGCTGAAGATCTCCGCCAGCTTCGTCAGGCGGGCGTCCGGGACACCTACGACACCGACGTTCGGCTCGATCGTGGCGAACGGGTAGTTGGCCGCCAGGACGTCGTTCTTGGTCAGGGCGTTGAACAGGGTCGACTTGCCGACATTCGGCAGACCGACGATTCCGATCGTGAGCGACACGGTGGCGACTTCCTAGAGTACGGATGGGGGTGCGGTGGATGGGCCGATCCCCCAGTTTACGGGGGTCGCGAACCGGCCTGTGACGGCGACCTTCGGTCGAACTCACGGGCAAGGTCACCCAAAGGGCGTGTCCTGGGCCGGTACGCCGGCCCTTCCCGACCTACGTTGGTGGGGTGGAGCAGCACAGGACAAGTCAGCCTCAAGGCCGCCGGCGGCCGCAGACCCCTCTGACGCCGCCCGGCGCGCTCGTCGAGGGCGCCGCCGTCTACCGCGTCGCCGCCCGCCCGGGCCGCGGCCGCGTCGAGCGGGCCACGCCCGGCGGGCCTGTGCCCGTCACCGTGCCCGTGCGACGGCCCGCGCCCCCCGTCGCCCCCTTCGTCCTCGCCCTCCGGCGGTTGCCCAACCCCCGGCTGACCGGCCTCGGCGCGGGCCTCTTCGCCTCCGCCACCATGCTGGTCCTCGGCTTCCTCGACTGGCTGCTGTTCGACGGCTCGCCCCTCGTCTACGGCCTGCTCTTCCTGCCGGTCAGCGCCCTCACCGCGCTCTGGGTCCGCACCGCCGACCTCGTCACGGCCCCGATCAGCGTGCCCATCGCCTTCGCCGTCGGCGTCGTCCCCATCTCGGGCGGCTCCGGCGGCTTCGGCGGCCAGGCCATGGCCGTCGTCACCGCCCTCGCCGTGCACGCCGGATGGCTGTACGGCGGCACGCTCGTCGCCGGCCTGATCACCAGCGTCCGGAAGGTACGCGACATGGGCCGCCGGCAGCGCGCCGCCGCCGCCCGTACCAGGAACGGCCACCCGGGCCAGGGAGGTACGGGAGGCCCCGGGGGTACGGGAGGTTCCGGGGGTACGGGAGGTTCCGGGGGTACGGGAGCCCCGGGAGGCATGGGCGGGGCCGCAGGCGCGGCTCCTCAGGCCGTTCGGCGACCCGCCCCGTAGGCGAGGGCCCACGAGCGCCCCCGGACCGTCCTCGCCCCAGGCCCACGAGCGCCCCCGGACCCTCCTCGCCCCAGGCCCCCAGGCCCACGAGCGGCCCCGAGCCCTCGTCGCCCAGGCCCCAGCGCCCCCGTCGCCCCAGGCCCCCGGGTCCCCGCCCCTTCCGGCGGGTCCCCGCCCCTTCCGCCCCTACCGTCGCGCCGCCGCCGCCATCGCCGCGCCCACGATTCCCGCGTTGTTCTCCAGCTCCGCCGGGACGATCTCCGCCTTGATGTCCTCGATCAGCGGCAGGAACTTGTCCGCCTTCCGGCTCACTCCCCCGCCGATGATGAACAGCTCCGGCGAGAACAGCATCTCCACGTGCGCCAGGTACTTCGTCACCCGCCGCGCCCAGTGCTCCCAGCTGAGGTCCTCGTCCTCCTTGGCCTTCGTCGACGCCCGCTTCTCCGCGTCGTGACCCTTCAGCTCCAGGTGGCCCAACTCCGTGTTCGGCACGAGCTTGCCGTCCACGAAGAGCGCCGAGCCGATGCCCGTACCGAAGGTCAGCAGGATCACCGTGCCCTGACGGCCCCGGCCCGCGCCGAAGGTCATCTCGGCGACCCCCGCCGCGTCCGCGTCGTTCAGGACCGTCACCGGCGGTCCGCCGAGCCGGTCGCTGATCAGCTTGCCCGCGTCGACGCCGACCCAGCCCTTGTCGACGTTCGCGGCCGTACGGATCGTCGAGCCCGTGACGACACCCGGGAAGGTCACCCCGACCGGGCCCTTCCACCCGAAGTTCTCCACGACCTCCACGACACATCCCGCCACACCGTCGGGTGTGGCGGGATGCGGGGTCAGTACCTTGTGGCGGGGCTCCGTCAGCTCTCCGCGCTCCAGGTCCACGGGAGCGCCCTTGATGCCCGAACCGCCGATGTCCACTCCGAAGACGTTCATGGAACCCACGGTAAGGGCTCGCGCCCGCCGTGACTCCTCGGAGCGACACTCCTTGACCAGGGAGTTACCCCGCGCCCGAGGAGCGGGCGGCGGGACTCCGTAGGCAGGAGGTACGCGTCACTCCTGGACCAGCTCCGCCGCCTGCGCGCGCAGGTCCTTGTTCCGGAGCTCCTTCGGCAGCGAGAAGGTCAGCGACTCGTCGGCCGTCTTGACGATCTCCACGTCCACGTAGCCCCGCTCGGAGAGCCACTCCAGGACCTCCTGCACGAGGACGTCCGGGACCGACGCGCCCGACGACAGGCCCACCGAGGTGACGCCCTCCAGCCAGGCCTCGTCGATCTCGCTCGCGAAGTCGACCAGGTACGCCGCCGGGACGCCCGCCTGCTTGGCGACCTCGACCATACGGATCGAGTTCGAGGAGTTCTTCGAGCCGACGACGATCACCAGCTCGGCCTGGCCGGCGAGCTCCTTGATGGCCAGCTGCCGGTTCTGCGTGGCGTAGCAGATGTCGTCGGACGGCGGGGAGATCAGCTGCGGGAACTTCTCCTTCAGCGCGTCCACCGTCTCCATCGTCTCGTCCACGGAGAGCGTGGTCTGCGAGAGCCAGACGACCCGGGACGGGTCGCGGACCTCGACCTTGGCGACGTCCTCGGGGCCGTCGACGAGCTGGATGTGGTCGGGGGCCTCGCCGGAGGTGCCGATGACCTCCTCGTGGCCCTCGTGACCGATCAGGAGGATGTCGAAGTCCTCGTTGGCGAACCGGACCGCCTCCTTGTGCACCTTCGTGACCAGCGGGCAGGTCGCGTCGATGGTCTTCAGACGGCCTTCCCGGGCCTCCTCGTGCACGGTCGGGGCCACGCCGTGGGCGGAGAACATCACGATGTTGCCGGCGGGCACCTCGGTCGCCTGGTCGACGAAGATCGCGCCCTTCCGCTCCAGGGTCTGGACGACGTACTTGTTGTGCACGATCTCGTGGCGGACGTAGATCGGCGCGCCGTACTGCTCCAGGGCCTTCTCCACGGCGATCACGGCACGGTCCACACCCGCGCAGTAGCCGCGGGGAGCGGCGAGGAGGACACGCTTCGGGCGGTTGGTCGCGGGCGTCGCAGTCATGCGTCCCATCGTAAGGCCGTGGGAGACGACGGCCGGTTACGGCCGGGCACCGCGGGTCGATCGGCCGGGCGTCGCGGGTCGATCGGCCGGGCGGCCTGCGGTCGGCTCCGGTCCGGACGCCGGGGCGCGCCGGGGAGCCCCGGGGAGCGCCCGGGACGCGCCGGGCGTGCTTCGGCCGCGTCGGTACGGTCCGTGATCCATACCGTGGCCGAGACTGGGCCCATGGCCGAGGAAGCACAGGTGGCACGGCACACCGGACTGCGGCGGACCCTGGGGTTCCGCGACCTTGTCGTCTACGGGCTGCTCTTCATCGCGCCCATGGCGCCCGTCGGTATCTACGGCACCCTCGACGCGAAGTCGCACGGCGCGGTGGCACTGGTGTACGTGGTGGCCACCGTCGCGATGGCGTTCACGGCCTTCAGCTACGCGCAGATGGTGCGGGTCGCCCCGTTCGCCGGCTCCGTCTTCACGTACGCCCGCAAGGGGCTCGGCGAAGGGCCCGGGTTCGTCGCCGGGTGGATGGCGATGCTCGACTACCTCCTCATCCCGGCCGTCGCGTACCTCTTCGCCGGCATCGCGATGGAGGCCCTGGTCCCCGAGGTGGACCAATGGGTGTGGACGGCGATCGCCGTGGTCGTGACGACGACGCTCAACCTGTGGGGCGTGCGGGCGGCGGCGCGCGTCGGTTTCGCGGTGCTCGCCATGGAGATCGTGGTGCTGCTGGTCTTCGTCGTCTCGGCGATCGTCGTCCTCGCCCAGGACGGCCCCCGGCGCGACTGGTGGTCACCGCTGGCCGGCGACGGCACGTTCTCGGTGGCGGCCGTGATCGGGGCGGTCTCGGTGGCCGTGCTCTCGTACCTCGGCTTCGACGCGATCGCCTCCTTCGCGGAGGAGGTCACCGGGGGCTCGGAGAAGGTGGCACGGGCGGTGCTGTTCTGCCTGGTCCTGGCCGGTCTGCTGTTCGTGGCCCAGACGTATCTGGTCGCGCTCCTCGAACCGCTGTCGTCCGCCGAGCTGGCGGCGGACCCGGGGAAGCAGGGGTCCGCGTTCTACGACGCCGTGGACGTGTCGGTCGGGACCTGGCTGCACGACCTGGTGGCGGTGTCGAAGGCGATCGGCGCGGCCTTCGCCGCGCTCGCCGGGCAGGCGGCGGCCGGCCGGCTGCTGTTCGCCATGGCGCGCGAGGGGCGGCTGCCGAGGCCGCTGGCCCGTACCGACTCGGGCGTGCCCCGGGTGGCGCTGCTGCTGGCGGCGACGGTGACGATGGTCGCGGCGGTGTGGGCGGCGCAACGGGACGACGGCCTCGACCACCTGGTCTCCGTGGTCGACGTCGGCGCGCTGACGGCCTTCGTGCTGCTGCACGCGAGCGTGGTGGGATGGTTCGCGGTACGCCGCATGGAAGGGCCGCCGCACTGGCTGCGCCACGTGGTGATGCCGGTGGTCGGCGCGGCCATCCTGATCGCGGTGATCGTCGAGGCGTCGGTGGCGGCGCAGGTGGTGGGCGTGATCTGGCTGGGAGTGGGCCTGATCGTGCTGGCCGTCCAGGGGACGACGCCGCGGAGCGCTTGAGCCCGGAGCGGGGCTGGCTCCAGGCCCAGGCCCCGGAAGGCCTGGCTTGAGCCCCACGCCAACCTCACGTACGACTCGGCCCCGCCCCCTCCTCGCGCGCCCTCCTCCCGCGCAACAACCCTCCTCGCGCGCCCTCCTCCCGCGCACAACCCTCCTCGGGCGTACGCCCTCCTCCCGCGCACCCCCTGTCGGTGGCCACCACTACGCTCGGCTCATGGCTCTCACTACGTCCGCCGAAGCCCCGCTGCCCGTCGGAGAGGTCTCCCGGCTCATCGGGGGGTGGATCGACCGGCTCGGTGCCATCTGGGTCGAGGGGCAGATCACGCAGTTGTCGCGGCGGCCAGGCGCCGGGGTGGTGTTCCTGACCCTGCGGGATCCCTCGTACGACATCTCCATCGGCGTCACCTGCTACCGCCAGGTCTTCGACGCCGTCGCCGACATCGTCTCCGAGGGCGCCCGCGTCGTCGTGCGGGCCAAGCCCGAGTGGTACGCGCCGCGTGGGCAGCTGTCGCTGCGGGCGGTGGAGATCAAGCCGGTCGGCATCGGCGAGCTGCTCGCCCGCCTGGAGCAGCTCAAGCGGAGCCTCGGCGCCGAGGGGCTCTTCGCCCTCGACCGCAAGAAGCCGCTGCCCTTCCTCCCCCAACTCGTCGGCCTCGTCGTCGGTCGCGCCTCCGCCGCCGAGCGGGACGTCCTGGAGAACGCCCGGCGCCGCTGGCCCGCCGTCCGCTTCGAGGTGCGGAACGTGGCCGTGCAGGGGGTGAAGGCCGTGCCCCAGGTCGTCCAGGCCGTGAAGGAGCTGGACGCGCACGACGAGGTGGACGTGATCATCGTGGCCCGGGGTGGCGGGAGCGTCGAGGATCTGCTGCCGTTCTCGGACGAGCAGCTGATCCGGACCGTCGCCGACTGCCGTACGCCCGTGGTCTCCGCGATCGGCCACGAGCCGGACGCACCGCTCCTCGACCTCGTCGCCGACCTGCGCGCCTCCACGCCGACCGACGCCGCCAAGAAGGTCGTACCGGACGTCGGCGAGGAGCTCGACCGGGTGCAGGCGCTGCGCGACCGGGCCCTGCGGACCATGACGGGGCTGCTCGACCGCGAGGAGCGCGGCCTCGCGCACGCGCTCGCGCGGCCGGTCATGGAGCATCCGCAGCGGATGGTCGAGCAGCGCGAGGACGAGCTCGACGCGCTCCTCGCCCGCAGCCGCCGGACCCTCGGGCACCTGCTCGACCGGGCCGAGTCGGAGCTGTCGCACACCCGGGCCCGGGTCAGGGCGCTGTCGCCGGCCGCGACGATGGAGCGGGGGTACGCCGTGCTCCAGCGGGCGGACGGGTCGGTCGTGCGGTCCCCGGAGGAGGTCGCGGTGGACGAGGAGCTGCGGGCCCGGGTCGTGGCGGGCGAGTTCACGGTGCGGCGCGTTGTCGCACCCGACGCATAGGGTGGTCGGCATGGCAGCCACCACGGAAGAGGCGCTCGGATACGAGCAGGCACGCGACGAGCTGATCGAGGTCGTCCGCCGTCTGGAGACGGGCGGAACGACCCTGGAGGAGTCCCTCGCGCTCTGGGAGCGGGGCGAGGAATTGGCGAAGGTGTGCCGGCGTTGGCTCGAAGGCGCGCGGGCCCGACTCGACGCCGCGCTGGCCGCACCGGGGGACGACGACCGGGACGAGACGGACGCCGAGTAGTAGCCCGGGACGGACGGTCGGATCCCGCGGCCGGGTAGCCGCGGCCGGGTAGCCGGAGGCGGGGATCGGGCCCTCCACGGCAGCCGAGCAGCCCGGGACGGACGGTCGGATCCCGTCGCCGCGGTCGGATACCCGCCCCACGAGGGCGCGGCACCGCATCCCGTACGATGACGATGTGAACCGGATCACTATCCGCTTGGTTTAGTTGAAAGTTCACCAAACACCGACGTACGGTGAGGGCATCGCTTGAACCCCCGCAGTCGGAAGGTACGCAGCATGTCCCTCGCCCTTGACCCCGCCGCCCAGGACCTCCTTTTCCGTGAGGCCCGCACCGCCAACACCTTCACCGACGAGCCGGTGACCGACGAGCAGGTCCAGGCGATCTACGACCTCGTCAAGTACGGGCCGACCGCCTTCAACCAGACCCCGCTGCGCATCACCCTGGTCCGCTCCCCCGAGGCCCGTGAGCGCCTGGTGAAGCACATGGCCGAGGGCAACCAGGCGAAGACCGCCGCCGCCCCGCTGGTCGCCATCCTCTCCGCGGACAACGAGTTCCACGAGGAGCTCCCCGCCCTGCTGCCGCACTTCCCGCAGGCCAAGGACATGTTCTTCGCCGAGCGTCCGGCCCGTGAGAGCGCCGCGCTCCTGAACACCGCCCTCCAGGCCGCGTACTTCATCGTCGGCGTCCGCGCCGCCGGCCTGGCCGCCGGCCCGATGACCGGTCTCGACTTCGCCGGCCTCCAGAAGGAGTTCCTGGACGACGACCACACGCCGCTGATGGTCGTCAACATCGGAAAGCCGGGCGAGGACGCCTGGTTCCCGCGCTCCCCGCGCCTGTCCTACGACGAGGTCGTCACCACCGTCTGACCCCCTCGCACGCGCCCGGCGCCCGACGCCCGGCGCCCGCACGAGCGGCCCACGCACGAACGGCACGCGCACGAACGGCACGCGCACGCACCGCACCCGGCGCGCATACCGACGGCAGAGCCCCCGGACTCCTGGAGTCCGGGGGCTCTGCCGCGCGTACGGTTCCCGCGCCTACGCCTTCTTCGACTGCAGCGCGCCCGCCATCTCCGCCAGCCGCTCGAACGAGGCCGTCCCGGTCACGACCGTGGTCGCGCCGCCGTCCGTGCGGACGAGGGCGTCGTACTTCGGGCCCTCCCAGCGCTGCCAGACCTGACCGGCGACCGTCTGGGTCTTCCCGGAGTCCTTGGCCTGCCGCGTGACCCTCGGGACGAACTTGCCGGGTTCGGCCGTCGACTGGTGGATCGCCACGTACTGGGTGTCCGGGTCGAGGAAGCCCAGCTGCCAGGCGTCGTTCTGCTCGCGCTTGTACGAGACGACGGTCGCCCTCCACTCCTCCCCGAGCCCCTCGGGGGCGAGCACCGGGTAGGGCGCCGCCCGCTGCGCCGTCACCAGCTCGACCCGGTAGTCCTTGGCCTTGACCGGGTCCGCCTGATCGTCGTGCGGGATGAAGAGATACATCACGCCCGCGGCGACCAAGATCACCCCGAGGGACTGGAACATCCCGCGTACCGTCTGCCTGCCTCGCATACCTGCCACGCCCCCCATCGTCGCATCATGGTGTCGTGCTCATACGTGGGCCCCTCTGCTCAATTTGTCGACGTACCGATAGAGTCGCAGCACCCTCTTTATTCCGGCCGTCGCCGTACAGAAAGGTGCGCTCCGATGACCGAGCATTCCCTGCCGTCCGAGCTCGAGGTCTCCCCCGAGGCCCCCGACCGCAACCTCGCCCTCGAGCTCGTCCGCGTCACCGAGGCCGCCGCCATGGCCGCCGGTCGCTGGGTCGGGCGCGGCGACAAGATCGGCGCGGACGGCGCCGCGGTCAACGCGATGCGGACGCTGATCTCGACCGTCTCGATGAACGGCGTCGTCGTCATCGGCGAGGGCGAGAAGGACGAAGCGCCCATGCTCTTCAACGGCGAGCGGGTCGGTGACGGGACCGGTGCCGAGGTGGACATCGCGGTCGACCCGATCGACGGCACCACGCTGAACGCCAAGGGCATGCCCAACGCGATCGCCGTCCTCGCCGCCGCCGACCGCGGCACCATGTTCGACCCGTCCGCGGTCTTCTACATGGACAAGCTGGTCACCGGCCCCGAGGCCGCCGACTTCGTCGACATCAACGCGCCCGTCTCGGTCAACATCCGCCGGGTCGCCAGGGCCAAGAGCATGTCCCCCGAGGACGTCACGGTCGTCATCCTGGACCGCCCGCGTCACGAGGGCATCGTCAAGGAGATCCGCGAGACCGGCGCCCGGATCAAGTTCATCACCGACGGCGACGTGGCCGGTTCGATCATGGCCGTCCGCGAGGGCACCGGCGTGGACCTGCTCCTCGGCATCGGCGGTACGCCCGAGGGCATCATCTCGGCCTGCGCCATAAAGTGCCTCGGCGGTGTCATCCAGGGCAAGCTGTGGCCGAAGGACGACGCGGAGCGCCAGAAGGCGGTCGACGCGGGCCACGACCTGGACCGCGTGCTCTCCACGAACGACCTGGTCAGCGGCGACAACGTGTTCTTCGTCGCCACCGGCATCACGGACGGCGAGCTGCTGCGCGGCGTCCGCTACCGCTCGGAGACCGCCACCACCTCGTCGCTGGTGATGCGCTCGAAGTCCGGCACGATCCGCCAGATCGACTCCACGCACCGGCTGTCGAAGCTGCGCGCCTACAGCAAGATCGACTTCGACCGGGCGAAGTAACGTCACAGCGGCCACGCGGAGCCCGCGACCGCGACCGCGGTCGCAACCGCAGTCGCAGTTCGCAGTCGCGGTTCGCAGCCGCGATCGCGGCGTCGGCAGGTGTACGGAAGGGGCGCTCCCCTGTGCGGGGGGAGCGCCCCTTTTCCGTACGCCGCTTCCCGTACGGCCGACGTCGAGAGCCGCCGCTCCGGCGGCGGTCAGCCGGCCGCGGCGATCCGGTCCGCCGCGGCGGCCTTCTGGAGCTCCACCTCACGGCGGCGGCGCCGCGCGAGCACGACCCGGCGCTCGGCGGCGGTGAGCCCGCCCCACACGCCGTACGGCTCCGGCTGGAGCAGCGCGTGCTCCCGGCACTCGACCATCACGGGGCAGCGGGCACAGACCCGCTTGGCGGCCTCCTCACGCGCGAGCCGTGAGGCGGTGGGCTCCTTGGAGGGGGCGAAGAACAGTCCGGCTTCGTCCCGACGGCACACCGCCTCCGTGTGCCAGGGACCGGCCTCGTCCTCCCGAGCGGGGGCACGCTGGGAAGGAACGGCGGCGACCTGGAGGGGCTGATGCGGCAGTTGCAGCACGGTCTACTCCTGACGACGGCTTCGCGAGCGAGAGACGATGCACGAGCCCTACCCGCTGTGCGCGCGCCTATGCACTGCGTGCCGTCGAGTTCCGGACTGCGGAGTCGCGGGGGCGGAATCCGGTCACTCCATCACCCCAGGTCGGAGCGCCGAACCGGTTCAGTGGCCGAGGTGCTTGCGCAGCTTGTCCTGGACCTGGTTCTGGAGGTCCGTGATCCACTTGCCGCGCTTGGGCTTGGCCTCGACGTTGCCGAAGACGGAGTAGCCGTTGATCACGACCACCGGCGCCTGCGGGTCGGCGCCCTCCATCGTCACGACCTCGAAGTTGCCGAAGATCCCGGTGCCGTTCCCCCGCAGGCTGATGTTCTCCGGGACGCGCACCTCCACGTTGCCGAAGATCGAGGTGGCGTTGATCGTGGTCAGCCGCTGGGCGAAGAGGGCCTCGGTCAGGTCGATCTCGATGTTGCCGAAGAGCGCGAAGGCGTTGGTCCTGCGGCCCACGCGCCAGCGGCCCTTGCGGGTGGAGCTGGAGAAGACGGCGACCATGTTGTCGGCGGGGCCGGAGGTGTCGTCGGGGCCGTACGCGTACGCCGGCTCGGGCTCCGGACGGGACTGGTTCCCGGCGGGCAGGTCACGGACGATCGGCTCCAGCTCGCCCACGGTCTTGGCCCGGTAGACCGCGTCGATGCGCTCGGAGTGCTCCTCGGCGTCGATCCGCCCCTCGGCCAGCGCGTCCCTGAGGATGTCCGCGATCCGGTCACGATCGGCGTCCGAGGCCCGCAGGGCGTCCCCCGGAGCGGCGGCGGGAACGGCCGGAGCGGGGGCGGGCTCGGCGGGGGCGACCGGCTTCTGAGGCTGCTTTTCGAGGTCCACGACGCCAGCCTAGCGAAACGCGATAGATCGCGACTAGGGGGCACGACCGAGACGCGCCACTCCGCCGCCCGCCCCGGCATCCGGCGCACAGCACCCAGCACCCGGCACCCGGCACCCGGCACCCGGCCCGCGCCACCCGCCACCCGGCCCGCGCCACCCAGCACCCGGCACCCGGCACCCGCCACCGCCACCCCGCGCCCAGCACCCGCACCCGCCACCGCCACCCCGCGCCCAGCACCCGCCACCGCCACCCCGCACCCAGCACCCGCCACCGCCACCCCGCACCCAGCACCCGCACCCGCCACCGCCACCCCGCGCCCAGCACCCGCACCCCGCACCCGAACCGGCCCCCGTCGCGCCCACGACGGCGGCGGTCTCCGCGGGGCTCCTCGCGAACCGGCTGTACGACCCACTCCACTTCGGCGCGATCCCGCCCCCTAGTGAGCCTTACCTCACAGGATCGGGGCCGTGCGCGCGCTCTACGCTGGAGGAGGCGCCGCCAATGGAGGTGGCGCCGCTGTCTGCCGAGTGAGGAATGGCTGCCGTCATGCCAGAGTTTTCGTACTCCGATCTGCTCCCCCTGGGAGAGGACACCACGCCCTACCGCCTGGTGACCGCCGAAGGTGTCTCCACCTTCGAGGCCGACGGCCGTACGTTCCTCAAGGTCGAGCCGGAGGCGCTGCGCACCCTCGCCGCCGAGGCCATCCACGACATCCAGCACTTCCTCCGCCCGGCCCACCTGGCCCAGCTGCGGCGGATCATCGACGACCCGGAGGCGTCGAACAACGACAAGTTCGTCGCGCTCGACCTCCTCAAGAACGCGAACATCGCCGCCGCCGGCGTCCTCCCGATGTGCCAGGACACCGGCACCGCGATCGTCATGGGCAAGCGCGGCCAGAACGTGCTGACCTCCGGCCGCGACGAGGAGGCCCTGTCCAAGGGCATCTACGACGCGTACACCAAGCTCAACCTGCGGTACTCGCAGATGGCCCCGGTCACCATGTGGGAGGAGAAGAACACCGGCTCGAACCTGCCCGCGCAGATCGAGCTGTACGCGACGGACGGCGGCGCGTACAAGTTCCTCTTCATGGCCAAGGGCGGCGGCTCGGCCAACAAGTCCTTCCTCTACCAGGAGACGAAGGCCGTGCTCAACGAGGCGAGCATGATGAAGTTCCTGGAGGAGAAGATCCGCTCGCTCGGTACGGCCGCCTGCCCGCCGTACCACCTGGCGATCGTCGTCGGCGGCACCTCCGCCGAGTTCGCGCTGAAGACCGCGAAGTACGCCTCCGCGCACTACCTGGACGAGCTGCCCACCGAGGGCTCGGCCGAGACCGGCCACGGCTTCCGGGACAAGGAGCTGGAGGAGAAGGTCTTCGAGCTGACGCAGAGGATCGGAATCGGCGCGCAGTTCGGCGGCAAGTACTTCTGCCACGACGTCCGTGTCGTCCGGCTGCCCCGCCACGGCGCCTCGCTGCCCGTCGCGATCGCCGTCTCCTGCTCGGCCGACCGCCAGGCCGTCGCGAAGATCACCGCCGAGGGCGTCTTCCTGGAGCAGCTGGAGACCGACCCCGCGCGCTTCCTGCCGGAGACCACGGAGGAGCACCTCGCCGCCGACGGTGACGTGGTGAAGATCGACCTGAACCAGCCGATGGACGACATCCTCGCCGAGCTGACCAAGTACCCGGTCAAGACCCGGCTGTCGCTGACCGGTCCGCTGGTCGTGGCGCGCGACATCGCGCACGCCAAGATCAAGGAGCGGCTCGACGCGGGCGAGGAGATGCCGCAGTACCTGAAGGACCACCCGGTCTACTACGCCGGCCCGGCGAAGACGCCCGAGGGGTACGCCTCC
The DNA here is from genome assembly GCF_044746945.1 of Streptomyces sp. NPDC090127. Classification (NCBI taxonomy): domain Bacteria; kingdom Bacillati; phylum Actinomycetota; class Actinomycetes; order Kitasatosporales; family Streptomycetaceae; genus Streptomyces; species Streptomyces sp. NPDC090127. Next base: position 830,954 of record NZ_JBIVDE010000001.1, read on the forward strand.
GGCTCCTTCGGCCCGACGACGGCCGGCCGGATGGACTCCTACGTCGAGCAGTTCCAGGCGGCGGGCGGCTCCAAGGTCATGCTGGCCAAGGGCAACCGCAGCAAGCAGGTCACGGACGCGTGCGGCAGCCACGGCGGCTTCTACCTGGGCTCGATCGGCGGCCCGGCGGCCCGCCTCGCGCAGGACTGCATCAAGAAGGTCGAGGTCGTCGAGTACGAGGAGCTCGGCATGGAGGCGGTCTGGAAGATCGAGGTCGAGGACTTCCCGGCGTTCGTCGTCGTGGACGACAAGGGCAACGACTTCTTCCAGAACCCGGCCCCCGAGCCGACGTTCACCCACATCCCGGTCCGAGGCCCCGGTCTCGGCTGACCCGCCCGGACCGGCCTTGGCCGACCCTTCCGGCCCCGGCCCCGGCCCCGGCTGACCCTTCCGGACCGGCCTCGGCCGACGCTTCCGGCCCCGGCCTCGGCCTCGGCCGACCCTTCCGGACCCGGCCTCGGCCGACCCTTCCGGACCCGGCACCGCCCGACCCGCCAGGTCGCGGTCTCGCCCGACCCGCCCGGACCCGAACTTCCCGACGCCCCCCGGCCCTTGAAGCCGGGGGGCGTCGGCGTCCGCCGCTCGGAAAGTCGCTACCAACCGGTAGCCTTCTGGCCTCCTACTGGTCAGTATTGGCCGCGAGCATGTCAACCACTGAGATCGGTCGACCACTCGGGAGCCCCCCATGCCCTCCGCCCCTGCCCTCAGGCGCGCCGCCGCCGGCACCACGGCCACCTTCGCCCTCACCACCCTGCTCGTCGTCGCGCCCGCGCCCGCCGCCTCCGCGGCCGACCCGGACAGCCACTCGACGTCCGCGAGCGCCCTGCACGACATCGACTACACGACCTGGCGCCGTGACGTGTCCGCGGTCGTGGCCCAGGCCCGGCCGTACATCGAGGAGCGCGCGAAGGACGCCGGCCGCGAGAAGCAGGCGATCGTCCTCGACATCGACAACTCCTCGCTGGAGACGGACTTCCACCCCTTCTGGGAGCTGCCGACCCCGGCCATCGCCGACGTCCGCGACCTGGTCGACGACGCCCACGACGCGGGTGTCGCGGTCTTCTTCGTCACCGCCCGGCCCGGCATCATCCACTCGCTCACCGACTGGAACCTGCGCCGGGCCGGCTATCCCGTCGACGGGCTCTACGTACGCTCCCTGCCCGACCTGTTCGCGGAGGTCAGCGCGTACAAGACGGAGAAGCGCGCGGAGATCGAGGCCAAGGGCTACACGATCATCGCCAACATCGGCAACAACACCAGCGACCTCGTCGGCGGCCACGCCGAGCGCACCTTCAAGCTCCCGGACTACGGCAAGCTCTCCTGACCAGGCCCTCGACGGCACCGCCCGGGGCCACCGCCCGGCGGTGCCGGTCACCCCTCGGGATAATCTCGCGCGCATGAGACATCCGATACGGGTCCTGCTCCCCGCCCTCGCCTCGCTCGCGGCGCTCGGCACACTGACCGGCTGCCTGGGCACCGAGGCGGAGCCCGACCTCGGGGCACGGCCCGCGCAGTCCCCCACCGCCACCAGCACCGCCGGCACCGCCGTCGCCACCGAGGTGGCCGCCGGGTCGGTCGGGGCGGCCGGGAGCGCCTGTGAACTGCCGGTCTCCTTCGGCCTGGCGGCGGACTGGAAGCCGCAGGCCGTACGGGCGACCGACGACGAGGCGTTCGCCGTCCTGGGCAAGCAGGGGCCCGCGACGATGGTCTGCGAGATCGACGCGAAGCCGGCCGGCGCCATCGGCTACCTGCGGGTGTGGTCGGCCGGTACGGGCCCGGCCCGTACCGCGCTCGAAGGGTTCGTGAAGGCGGAGCAGAACACCTCCAAGGTCTCCTACCGGGAGACGAAGGCCGGCGCGCTGCCGGCCGTGGAGGTGACCTACACCGTCGCCAACGAGCTGATGGAGGAGTCGAAGGAGGAGCGCGCCTTCGCGGTGACCGCCCCGAAGGGGACGGTGATCGTCCACCTCGGTGGGCTCGACACCCAGGAGCACCGCGCGATGCTCCCGGCGTACGAACTGGCCCGGACCTCGGTCCAGGGCCGCTGAGACCTCCGAGACCTCTTGCCGCCGAGACCTCTTGCCGCCGAGCCTCCGAGGCCTCGTGGCGTGCACGGACATGACCGTGGCCCCCGTCCCGCACCGGACGGGGGCCACGGCGTCCGTGTCAGGCGAACCGCTGGTTCGCCGAGCCGTCGCAGGTCTGCAGCCGCAGCGGCTGCTTCGCCGCCGCCTGGGTGAGGCAGAGCCCGGTCGCGGCCGCCGGCCGGATCGTCGCCCCGTCCCGTACGAACGTCTGGTTCGCGGCGCCCGAGCAGTTCCAGAGGACCAGTGCCTCGCCCGTCCGGTAGCGCGCGCCCGGCACGTCCAGGCAACGGTCCTGGGTCAGCTCCGTGTGGAGGGTCCGGCGGGTGGAGTCGTACCACCAGCCCTGGTTGCGGCCGCCGTGGCAGTCCCAGCCGAGGACGGCGGTGCCGTTGGCGCTTGCGGAGGCGTTCACGTCCACGCAGTTGCCGGTGGCCTGGTTCTTCAGCGGCTTGTAGACGTCGTCCCAGGCGTACGGGAAGAGGGTCAGCGTCCCGCTGGAGTTGACGTCCGCGCAACTCGCCTCACGCAGGCCCGAGTTGTAGATCTGGGTGAGGCAGGAGGCGAAGGCGCGGTGGCCGGCCGCGTTCGGGTGGAAGGACTGGCGGACGGAGTTCTCGTCCGGGGTGCCGGGCTTGGAGAGGTCGATGTACAGGCCGCGGGCCCAGGAGTCCTCCATGCAGACCTCGTGGCCGTGGAAGAGCCGGGAGTTGTCCAGATAGGTCGCCCCGGTGTTCGCGGCGGCCCTGCGCATCCCGCGCTCGAAGGCGGGGACGGCGGTGTTGCGGCCCCACACGGTGTCGGAGTCGTAGCCGAGGCCGCCGCAGACGAGCTTGCCGGGGAAGTTCGGGTTGTCCTTGAAGTCGGGGCCGATGGGGCTCGGGTAGCCCATGACGACGAGCTTGTAGGCGCCGTCGGCGTACCCGGCGTCGCGCATCACGGTCTTCAGGTCGCGCACGGTCTGCTCGACCTTGGGGACGAGGGCGTCGACCCGGGCCTGCCAGCCGCCGGCGTACTTCGGCTCGCACGGGCCCTGGAGGGTCAGGTACCGCGTGACGCAGTCCGTCATCACGGGCCCGAACTGGAGGTCGTCGTTGGCGCCGGCGACCAGCACGACCATCTTGATGCGGGTGTTGCGGGCCTTGACGGCCAGGTTGTCGCTCTGGACGAGCTCGTCGGCGTACTGCTTCGAGCCACCGATCCGGATGTTGCCGGTGTAGCCGCCGGAACAGGACACGTTGAACGTGAGGTCCGCGGCGACCTGGGTGCGGTGGATGGCGGCGTCGGGCGAGCGGTGGCACCAGTTGGTCGGCCCGTTGGTGGGGGGCTCGTACGTGCCGACGCCCTCGCCGGAGATCTCGCTGTCGCCGAGCGAGATCAGCCCGGTCCTGCGCTGCGCGAGCGGGCGCTCCTCGGGGCTGCCGTAGATCGCGGTGGCCTCGGCGGCGCGGACGGCCTCGAGCTCGGGCGGGAGCGGTACGGAGGAGACCGTACGGGCGGTGGCCTCGGCCGCGCCCGCGGGGGCGACGGCCGTCATGGATCCGAAGGCCGCGGCGGCTGCGGCCGTGACCGCGATCGCCCAACGGAGTCTGTACCTGGTGCGCCTCATTGCGCCTCCTGGAAGTGGGGTTACCCACGGTTTTTACTGGCCGGTAGACGCAATGGGAATAGGCAGAACAAGACAAGTGCTCACCTTTGCATGGAGGTTGACGTCATGAGCGACGACACGAACGGGTTCCGGATCGAGCACGACTCGATGGGCGAGGTGCGGGTTCCCGCGCACGCCAAGTGGCGGGCCCAGACCCAGCGGGCGGTGGAGAACTTCCCCGTCTCGGGCCAGCGCCTGGAGCGCGCGCACATCGCGGCCCTGGCCCGGATCAAGGCGGCCGCCGCCAAGGTCAACGCCTCGCTGGGGGTGATCGACCAGGACCGCGCCGACGCCATCGTGGCCGCCGCCGCTGAGGTCGCCGACGGCCGCTGGGACGACCACTTCCCGGTCGACGTCTTCCAGACCGGCTCGGGCACCTCCTCCAACATGAACACCAACGAGGTCGTCGCCACGCTCGCCGGCGAGCGGCTCCCCGAGGGCCGCGAGGTCCACCCCAACGACCATGTGAACGCCTCGCAGTCGTCCAACGACGTCTTCCCGTCCTCCATCCACATCGCCGCCACGGCCGCCGTGACCGAGGACCTCGTCCCCGCGCTGGACCGGCTGGCCGCCGCCCTGGAGCGGAAATCGGCCGAATTCGCGGAGGTCGTGAAGTCCGGCCGTACGCACCTCATGGACGCCACGCCGGTGACGCTCGGCCAGGAGTTCGGGGGCTACGCCGCCCAGGTCCGGTACGGGATCGAGCGGCTGCACGCCTCGCTCCCCCGGCTCGCCGAACTCCCTCTCGGCGGTACGGCGGTGGGCACCGGCATCAACACGCCACCCGGCTTCTCGGCCGCGGTCATCGCCGAGCTCGTCGCGGCCACCGGCCTGCCGCTCACCGAGGCCCGCGACCACTTCGAGGCGCAGGGCGCCCGGGACGGGCTCGTGGAGACGTCCGGCCAGCTCAGGACCATCGCCGTCGGCCTCACCAAGATCTCCAACGACCTGCGCTGGATGGCCAGCGGCCCGCGCACCGGCCTGGCCGAGATCAACCTCCCCGACCTCCAGCCCGGCTCCTCGATCATGCCCGGCAAGGTGAATCCGGTCATTCCCGAGGCCGTTCTGATGGTCGCCGCGCAGGTGACCGGAAACGACACCACGGTGGCGGTGGCCGGCGCGGCGGGGAACTTCGAGCTCAACGTGATGCTCCCGGTGATGGCCAAGAACCTGCTGGAGTCCGTACGACTCCTGGCCAATGCCGCGCGCCTGCTGGCCGACCGTACGGTCGACGGCATCACCGCCAACGTCGAACGGGCCCGTGAGTACGCCGAGTCCTCGCCCTCCGTCGTCACCCCGCTGAACAGGTACATCGGCTACGAGGAGGCGGCGAAGGTCGCCAAGCGATCCCTCGCCGAGCGCAGGACGATCCGCGAGGTCGTCCTGGACGGCGGGTACGTCGAGCGCGGCGACCTCACGATCGAACAGCTGGACGAGGCACTGGACGTGCTGCGTATGACTCATCCGTGACCTGCGCCGCAGCGGTACCGGAGCCGCGCCCCTAAGATCTGCGCATGACAGGATCGGACGGTTCTCAGCTCTGGGCGCCGGGGGACCACATCCTCTGGCGCTACCGCGGCAACGGCTCCGGCGACGTGCACATCTGCCGGCCGGTGACGGTGGTGCGCGACACCCCCGAGCTGCTCGCGGTCTGGATGGCGCCGGGCACCGAATGCGTCAAACCGGTGCTCGCCGACGGGACGCCCGTCCACGAGGAGCCGCTCGCCACCCGCTACACCGCCCCGCGCACCACCGCCCGCGCCCGCTGGGCCGGCGAGGGCGTGCTGAAGCTGGCCCGGCCCGGCGAGCCCTGGTCGGTCTGGCTCTTCTGGGAGCGCGGCTGGGAGTTCCGCAGCTGGTACGTGAACCTGGAGGAGCCGCGCAGCCGGTGGTCCGGCGGCGTCGACTCCGAGGACCACTTCCTCGACATCTCCGTCTACCCCGACCGCAGCTGGCTGTGGCGGGACGAGGACGAGTTCGCACAGGCCCAGCGGTCCGGTCTGATGGACGCGGCACAGGCCGCGCGGGTCCTGGCGGCGGGGGACGCGGCCGTGGAGACCGTCCGGGCCTGGGGCGCGCCGTTCCGTGACGGCTGGGAGGACTGGCGGCCCGATCCCGGCTGGACCGTGCCGGAGCTGCCTGCGGACTGGGATCGCACCCCGGCGCACACGGCTCCGTGAGACCCTTGATGCGCCCCCGGGGTGCAAACGTAGGATCGTCCTCCGCACCGCGGTGATCCACCGGACGAGGCGTCACACAGAGAGCACAGCGCAGGACCTGACCGTAAGTCATCCTTGAGGGGGAGAGCAGTGCCCGACGTCTGCCCGGGTGTGCCGACCCCTGTCGTAGCCGCTGCTCGCGGGGCATTCACATCCACCGTGCGCCAGGGGTTTAGCCCTCGTGAAGGCGCGGCATCGGCGAGAAGAGCGAGTGCATCGCACCACCGGCCCGGACGGACGGAATCCCACGCGTGACGGAGCATCCCACCTCCCACGAAGGCCGGCAGCCGCTGGCTGCCCGGCCGCATGAGCGCACCCGCCCCCGGCAGCAGGCGGCCGAGGCACCGGTGCCGGCCCCGTCGGGCGCGCCCGACGGCGGCGGCCGTCCCGTGCCCGGGCAGGGCGTCCCGCGCCCGGCACCGCCCGCCGGAGGCGGTGCGGCCGCCCAGCCGGGCGCGCCCGCGGCCGCCGTGGCCGTGACCGCGGCCCCCGGCGGACCGGCCGCTCCGGTCGCGCCGGACGTCGCCGCCGCACGCCGCGAGGGCGACCGGCTGCGGTTCGTCGGCGCCGCGACCCGGCGGATCGCGCGCGGGATCGACCTGGACGAGATCGTGCTCGGCCTGTGCCGGGCGACCGTGCCGACCTTCTCCGACGCGATCCTGGTCTATCTCCGCGACCCGCTCCCGGTGGGCGACGAGCGGCCGGTCGCGCCGTTCGTGCTGCGGCTGCGCCGCACCGACCGGCTGCGGTTAACGGACGTGGAGGGCGAGGAGCTGACGCTCGTCCCCGACCCGGACCCGACCCCCGCGGCCGAACTCTGCGAGGTGCGTTCCGGCGGGGCCCTCGCCGAGGTGCTGCGCGGTGTCCGGCCGGTCTTCGGCGACTCCGCCGCCGCCCGCGCCGCCCTGCCCGAGCTGCTGGGGTCCGAGCACACGCTGCCCCGTGGCCACCGGGCGATCCTGGCCCCGCTGCGGGGGCGGCGCCGGGTCATCGGCGCCGCGGTCTTCCTGCGCCGCCCCGAGCGGCCCGCCTTCGAGCCCAACGACCTGCTCGTCGCGGCGCAGCTCGCCACGCACACGGCGCTCGGCATCGACAAGGCCGTCCTGTACGGCCGTGAGGCGTACATCGCCGACGAGCTTCAGCGCACGATGCTGCCGGACTCGTTGCCGCAGCCCACCGGGGTCCGGCTCGCCTCCCGCTACCTCCCGGCCGCCGAGACGGCCCGGGTCGGCGGCGACTGGTACGACGCGATCCCGCTGCCCGGCAGCCGGGTGGCGCTCGTCGTCGGTGACGTCATGGGCCACTCCATGACCTCCGCCGCGATCATGGGCCAGCTGCGGACCACGGCGCAGACCCTGGCCGGTCTCGACCTGCCGCCGCAGGAGGTCCTGCACCACCTGGACGAGCAGGCCCAGCGCCTCGGCCAGGACCGGATGGCGACCTGCATGTACGCGGTGTACGACCCGGTCTCGCACCGCATCACCATCGCCAACGCGGGTCACCCGCCGCCGATACTGCTCCACCTCGGCGGCCGGGCCGAGGTCCTGCGGGTCCCGCCCGGGGCGCCGATCGGCGTGGGCGGGGTGGACTTCGAGGCGGTCGAGCTGGACGCCCCGGCGGGCGCCACGCTGCTCCTGTACACGGACGGTCTGGTGGAGTCCCGGCTGCGGGACGTGTGGACCGGGATAGAGCAGCTGCGGGAGCGCCTGGCCGCGACCGCGCAGCTGACCGGACCGGACCACTCGCCGCCGCTGGAAGCGCTCTGCGACGACATCCTCGACATGCTGGGCCCGGGCGACCGGGACGACGACATCGCGCTGCTCGCGGCCCGGTTCGACGGGATCGCGCCCAGTGACGTGGCGTACTGGTTCCTGGAACCGGAGGACGCGGCACCGGGGCGGGCTCGGCGGCTCGCCCGGCGGGCGCTGGCCCGCTGGGACCTGGAGGAGCTCACGGACTCGGTGGAGCTGCTGATCAGCGAGGTCGTGACGAACGCCGTGCGGTACGCGGAACGGCCGGTGACCCTGCGGCTGCTGAAGACCGACGTGCTGCGCTGCGAGGTCGGCGACGACTCGCCGCAGCTGCCGCGGCAGCGGCGGGCGCGGGACACGGACGAGGGCGGTCGCGGGCTGTTCCTGGTGAACCGGCTGGCGCGGCGGTGGGGGGCGACGCGGCTCTCGGGCGGCAAGGTCGTCTGGTTCGAACTGGCCACCAGGGCCACCTGAGGGGCGTACGACGAAGGCCGGCCCCTTCGCGGGTCCGGCCTTCTTCCTGTGACGCGTCACGTCACCGCGGCGGGCGCCCGTCGCTGTTCTCGCCGGCGCCGTCCTCGGCGCCGGGGTCCGGCGGGTCGATCGTCGGCGGCACCGGGTCCGTGGTCTTCGTGGGCGGCGGCGGCACCGTGATCGTGCCCGTCGGCAGCGGCGGCGTGGTGGCCGTCGAGGTCGGCGGGGGCGTCGGGTCCGGGGAGTCGGTGGTGGGCGGCGGGGTGGTCGTCGGGGCCTCGCCGGTCGGCGTCGAGGTCGGCTCGGGCTCCACGACCTCGTCACCGGAGCTGCCGTCGGTCTCCAGGTCGAAGCGGGCGTCGGAGCCGCCGTCGAGGGCCGCCGTGGTGTAGTCGCCCCAGATCTGGGCCGGGGTACGGCCGCCGTTGGCGCGGCCCTGGTTGATCGTGTCGGTGAGCGTGACCTGGTTGCCCTTGGGGTCCTCGCCGAAGAGGCCGACGGCGGTGACCAGTTCGGGGGTGTAGCCGACGAACCAGGCGGAGCGGTTGTTCTCCGAGGTGCCGGTCTTGCCCGCGGCGGCGTAGTCGCCGGCGGCCCGGGAGCCGGAGCCGTCGCGGACGACGCCGGTCATGGCCTTGGTGACGGTGTCGGCGGCCTCGCGGCTGATGACCTGGCTGCCGACCGACTTCACCGGGTCGGCCGTGCGGTCCTTGTGCTCGGCGGACTTCACGATGGTCGGGGTGACCTTCACGCCGTGGTTGGCGAGCGAGGCGTAGACGCCGGCCATGTCCCAGGTGGAGGCGCCCATGGTGCCGAGCGACATCGCCGGGGTCTCGCCGAAGTCGGGGCCGTCCTTCATGCCGAGGTCGAGCGCGGTCTTCTTGGTGTTGCCGACGCCGACGTCGACGATCATCTGCGCGTACACGGAGTTGATGGAGCTGTTGGTGGCCTTCTGGACGGTGACCGGGCCGTAGCTGCGGTCGTCCTCGTTCTCCGGGCTGAAGGGGACGGTGCTGCCGACGACCTTGCGCTGGCTGGTGCCGTCGTAGATCGTGCCGAGGCCGATCTTCCGGCCGTCCTGGGTGTCGGCGTCGTGGTCGAGGGCGGAGGCGAGGACGAGCGGCTTGAAGGTCGAGGCGGGCTGGTAGTCGCGGCGGGTGGCGTTCGACGTCCAGTGCTCGGTGGCGCCGATGCCGCCGTACAGGGCGAGTACCTTGCCGGTCTTCGGGTCGACGGAGGTGGCGCCGGCCTGGACGGTGGCGTCCTTCGTGTCGCCCTTGCGGTCGAGCTTCGCCTCCAGCTGCCGTTCGACCGCCTTGACCAGGTCCTTCTGCTTCTGCTCGTCGATGTTGAGGGTGATCGTCCAGCCGCCGGCCTTGATGTCCTCCTCGGGGATGCCCTGCCGCACCAGCTCCTGGTTGGCGGCCTCCACGAGGTAGCCGCGCTGACCCTCCATGCCGGGGGCCGGCTTGGCCTTCTGCGGGGCGGGGAACTTCATGCCGGCGCGCTCGGTCGCGTCGAGCCAGCCCTCCTCGACCATGTTGTCGAGGGTGTAGTTCCAGCGGGCCTCGACCAGCTTGCGGCCGGTCGGGGTGGCGGCGGTCCAGTCGTACTGGTTGGGGGCCTGGAGCAGGGAGGCGAGGTAGGCGCCCTGGGCGACGGTCAGCTTGCGGGCGTCGACGCCGTAGTACGACTGGGCGGCGGCCTGGATGCCGTACGCGCTGCGGCCGTAGTAGCTGGTGTTGATGTAGCCGGCGAGGATGTCCGGCTTCTTCATCTGCTGGTCGACCTTGAGCGCGATCACCATTTCCTTGAGCTTGCGGGTGACCGTCTGGTCCTGGTCCAGGTAGTAGTTCTTCACGTACTGCTGGGTGATGGTCGAACCACCCTGCTTGCCCTTGCCCGTGACCGTGTTCAGGGCGCCGCGCAGGGTGCCCTTGATGTCGATGCCGTTGTCCTTGTAGAAGGTCTTGTTCTCGGCGGCGACGAAGGAGTGCTGTACTCCGAGCGGGATCTTGTCCAGGCCGACGATCTCGCGGTTGATCTCGCCCGTGCGGGCGAGGATCTTGCCGTCGGCGTACTTGTACACGTTGCTCTGCATGGTCGCCTGGGCGTTGGCCTGCGGCACCGGGACCATCACGTAGACCGCGTAGAAGGCGCCCATCACGAGCAGGCAGCCGACGAAGAACGTGCCCAGGATCTTCTTCCAGGTGAAGAGGCGGCGTATCCGCCCGCCCTTCTTCCCCTGGCTCTTGTCCGCTCGGCCCATGTTCTCCGTCGCTCCGCTCGTCGTGGTGTCGGGCGGGTGCCCGCTCCGGATCAGCTCAGCAAGCTAACACCGCTGATGCAGACAAAGGGCGATCGATCCGTTCTTTCCGGACGTGACAATCAGCACCTGTCCCGGTGGAACCGACGCGTGGAACGCCCGGATGGTTGTGCGGCGCCGGTCACACTCACCCCTTCGGGCCCGTTCCGCCGGCTATACATCACGCGTATACACCCCGTGTACAGTGAGCGGCATGTCAATCGGACACACCCTCCTCGGACTCCTGGAGTCCGGTCCGCGCCACGGCTACGACCTCAAGCGCGCCTTCGACGAGAAGTTCGGACACGACCGCCCGCTGCACTACGGACAGGTCTACTCGACCATGTCCCGGCTGCTGAGGAACGGCCTGGTCGAGGTCGACGGCATCGAGGCCGGCGGCGGCCCCGAGCGGAAGCGGTACGCCATCACCGAGGCCGGTGTCACCGATGTCGCGCAGTGGATCGCCCGGCCCGAGAAGCCCGAGCCGTACCTCCAGTCCACGCTCTACACCAAGGTCGTCCTCGCCCTCCTCACCGGACGCGAGGCCGCCGAGGTGCTCGACGTGCAGCGGGCCGAGCACCTGCGGATGATGCGCGACCTGACCCGGCGCAAGAAGGACGGCGACCTCGCCGACCAGCTGATCTGCGACCACGCGCTCTTCCACCTCGAAGCCGATCTGCGCTGGCTCGAACTGACCGCCGCCCGCCTCGACCGGCTCGCCCAGGAGCTCCTGCGATGACCACCACTCCCCTCCTGCGGGCGAGCGGCCTGACCAAGTCGTACGGTCCCACCCCCGCGCTCTCCGGCGCCGACTTCGCCATCCGCGCCGGCGAGGTCGTCGCCGTGATGGGCCCCTCGGGCTCGGGCAAGTCCACGCTGCTGCACTGCCTCGCCGGGATCGTCCGACCCGACGCCGGCACCCTCACCTACGACGGGCGGGAGCTCACCACCCTGTCCGACAGCGCCCGCAGCGCGCTGCGCCGCACCGACTTCGGCTTCGTCTTCCAGTTCGGCCAGCTGGTGCCCGAACTGACCTGCGCCGAGAACGTCGCCCTGCCGCTCCGCCTGGGCGGCGAGCGGCGCAAGGCGGCCGAGGCCCGCGCCCGGGACTGGCTGGACCGGCTGGAGGTCGGCGACGTCGCCGGCAAGCGGCCCGGCGAGATATCCGGCGGCCAGGGCCAGCGGGTCGCCGTCGCCCGGTCCCTGGTCACCGCCCCGCGCGTGCTCTTCGCCGACGAACCGACCGGCGCACTGGACTCCCTCAACGGCGAGCGCGTGATGCAGCTGCTCACCGACGCGGCCCGGGACACCGGCGCCGCCGTCGTCCTGGTCACCCACGAGGCCCGGGTGGCCGCCTACTCGGACCGCGAGATCGTCGTCCGCGACGGCGCCGTGCGCGACGCGGAGTGGGCGGCATGAGGCTGCGTACCTGGACCCGCGATCTCGCGCTCGGCGCCCGGTTCGCGGTCACCGGCGGCCGGCGCGGCTGGATCCGGACGACCCTGACGGCCGTCGGCATCGGCCTCGGCGTGGCCCTGCTGCTCCTGGCCTCCTCCGTCCCGCACATGTCGTTCGCCCGCGAGGTCCGCGAGTCGCAGCGCAACGTCGACGCGAGCGGCGACCACCCGAACCCCACCAGGGACTCCTTCCTCTACGCCTCCCCCACCACCGTCTACCGCGGCGACCCCGTCAGCGGCCACGTCGTCCGCCCCGAGGGCCCGGACGCGCCCGTCCCGCCGGGCCTCGCGAAGATCCCCGGGCCGGGCGAGATGTGGGTCTCCCCCGCACTCGCCGACCTGCTCGGCTCCCCCGCGGGCGCCCTGCTCGGGGAACGGCTGCCGTACCGGATCACCGGCACCATCGGGGAGGCGGGCCTCATCGGCCCCGCCGAGCTGCGGTACGTCGCCGGCAGCGCCACCCTCACCACCGACACCTACGACGGCCGGGGCCGCGCCTACGGCTGGTCGGTGCCCGAGGAACCGCTGAACGCCTTCCTGCTGCTGCTCGTCGTCATCGCCTGCGTCGTCCTGCTCCTGCCGGTCCTCGTCTTCGTCGCGACCGCCGTCCGCTTCGGCGGCGAGCAGCGCGACCGGCGGCTCGCCGCGCTGCGGCTCGTCGGCGCGGACACGGCCATGGTGCGGCGGATCGCGGCCGGCGAGTCCCTGGCGAGCGCCCTGCTCGGACTCGGTCTCGGCGCCGCCTTCTTCACGGCAGGACGGCAGCTCGTCGGCCTGGTCACGGTGTGGGACGTCAACGCCTTCCCCTCCGACGTGGTGCCGCTGGCCCCGCTCGCCGCGCTGGTCCTCACCGTGGTGCCGGTCTCGGCGGTCGTGGTCACCCTCTTCGCGCTGCGCCGCGTCGCGATCGAACCGCTGGGTGTCGTACGAGCCGCCACGCCCCGCCCCCGCAGGCTCTGGTGGCGGCTGCTGCTCGTCGCGGCCGGGGCGGCGCTGCTGCTGCCGATGGCGGACGACGTCAACCTGCGGGACACCGCGATCGACACCGCCGGAGTCGCCACCGGCTCGACCCTCGCCCTCATCGGTCTCACCACGCTCCTGCCCTGGCTCGTGGAGGCCTGCGTCGCACGGCTCCGCGGCGGGCCGGTCGCCTGGCAACTGGCGACCCGCCGCCTGCAGGTGAGCAGCGGTACGGCGGCCAGGGCGGTCAGCGGCATCGTCGTCGCGGCGGCCGGGGCGATCGCGCTGCAGATGATGTTCCACGCGATGCAGAGCGACTTCATGAACCCGACGGGCATGGACACCGCGCGGGCGCAGATGCAGTCGTCGATCGACGCGAGGGACGGCGGGGAGGCCCGCGAGATGATCGAGAAGTTCTCCGGGACCGAGGGCGTCACCGGCGTGGTCGGCACGATCGAGTCGCACGCGTGGCGGCCGGGACCGCTGAGGAAGGGCGAGGACTTCGGCCCGATCACCTCGCTCGTGGTCGCCGACTGCCCCTCGCTCAAGGAGCTGGCGCGGCTGCCGTCGTGCACGGACGGCGACGTCTTCGTCGCCCTCGCCCACGGCCGGCAGGGCGGCGCACCCGACGACTGGGTCCGGCAGACCGCCTCGCCGGGGGCCGTGGTCGCGCTCCGGGACCCGCAGGAGCACCGGGGCGGCGCCCTGCCGACCTGGCGGATCCCGGAGTCGGCCCGCACGGTCGACGCGCGGCTCGACCCCGTCGGCTCCTACCAGTTCGGGATCTTCGCCACCCCCTCGGCGATCGACGTCGACCGTCTCGACGACGCGCGGGCGACCGCGATGGTGCGCGTCGACGCGTCGGTGCCGGACGCCGCCGAGCACGTACGGAACACGGCGGCGTCGATCGACGCCCTGGCCTGGGTCCGCACCCTGCAGGACACCGAACGGGACGCGCAGTACACCAGCGTGCGCACCGGCATCCTGGCCGGCGCCACCGCGACGATGCTGCTGGTCGCGGCCTCGCTCCTGGTCACCACCGTGGAGCAACTGCGGGACCGCAAGCGGCTGCTGTCCTCGCTGGTCGCCTTCGGTACCCGGCGCACCACTCTGTGCCTGTCGGTCCTGTGGCAGACGGCGGTCCCGATCGGCCTCGGTCTGGCGCTCGCCGTCGCGGGCGGACTGGGGCTCGGCGTGGTGCTCCTGAAGATGATCGGCAAGCAGGTCGTGGACTGGTGGGTGTTCCTGCCGGTGACCGGCGTCGGCGCGGCGATGGTGGCGGCCGTGACCCTGCTGTCCCTGCCCCCGCTGTGGCGCCTGACCAGGGCGGACGGCCTCAGGACGGAGTAGGCGACGGCGACGGCTCGCCACGGGAGGGGGCGCCGGCCCCGAGGTCAGCCGGTCTCGAGATCAGCCGGCCCCCACCACCCGTACCGGCAGGCGTCCCATCGCGCCGCGCAGCGCCTCGGCCAGCTCCTCGAACTCGGCCTGGCGGGCCGCGCCCGTGCGCATCGCGAGGGCCACCTGACGGGTGGGCGCGGGATCGGTGAAGCGGCCGGTGAACAGGGCCGCGTTGTACGCGGTCTCGACCTGGACGGCCGTGCGCGGCAGCAGGGTCACCCCGAGCCCGCCCGCCACCAGCTGCACGAGCGTGGACAGCCCGGCCGCGGTCGTGGTGACCGGCGCCCCGTCCGTGCGCCCGGCCTCCCGGCAGATGTCGAGGGCCTGGTCGCGCAGGCAGTGCCCCTCGTCGAGGAGCAGCAGGTTGAGCTCCTTGAGGGCCTCACGCGGGATGTCGTCCCGGCCGGCCAGCGGATGTCCCTGCGGGGTGACGAGGACGAAGTCCTCGTCGAAGAGCGGGAGTTCGGTGACCCCGGGCACGCCGAGCGGCACGGCGAGCAGCAGCAGGTCGAGCCGCCCGGCCGCGAGCCCCTCCAGGAGCGAGGAGGTCTGCTCCTCGTGGACCTGGAGGTCCAGCTCCGGGTAGCGCTCGTGCACCAGGCTCAGGACGGTGGGCAGCAGGTACGGGGCGACGGTCGGGATCACCCCGAGCCGCAGCACCCCGGTGAACGGGGCCTGCGCCGCCTCGGCCTCCTCCGTCAGCTCGGCCACGGCGTCCAGCACGGCCCGGGCCCGGGCCGCGAGCCGTTCCCCGGCGGGCGAGAGCAGTACCTTCCGCGTCGTACGCTCGAGGAGCTGGACACCGAGTGCCTCTTCGAGCGCCGAGACCGCGCCCGAGAGCGCCGGCTGGCTCATTCCGATCGCCGCCGCCGCATCGCGGAAGTGCAGATGCTCCGCGACCGCCGCGAAGGCTCTGAGCTGGGACAAGCTGGGCTGCTTCACGCGCCGCACCGAAACCACTGATAACCACCTTCGATCAACGCGACCCAGTCTAGCTATTTCACTGATCAATGCACTCCGTGCCAGGATGAGAACCGTCCAACCCCTCACGGAAGACCCCAAAAGGGATCTTCCAACCTGCAAGGAGAGCGCGTGCTCACTGTCGGTGACCAGTTCCCCACCTACGACCTGACCGCCTGCGTGTCGCTGGAGAGCGGCAAGGAGTTCGAGCAGATCGACCACAAGTCCTACGAGGGCAAGTGGCGTGTGGTGTTCTTCTGGCCGAAGGACTTCACTTTCGTCTGCCCGACCGAGATCGCCGCCTTCGGCAAGCTGAACGACGAGTTCGCGGACCGCGACGCCCAGATCCTCGGCGCCTCCGGCGACTCCGAGTTCGTCCACCACGCCTGGCGCAAGGACCACGCCGACCTGCGTGACCTGCCCTTCCCGATGCTCGCCGACTCCAAGCACGAGCTCATGCGCGACTGCGGTGTCGAGGGCGAGGACGGCTTCGCCCAGCGCGCCGTCTTCATCGTGGACCCGAACAACGAGATCCAGTTCACCATGGTGACCGCCGGCTCCGTGGGCCGTAACCCCAAGGAGGTCCTGCGGGTCCTCGACGCCCTGCAGACCGACGAGCTGTGCCCGTGCAACTGGACCAAGGGCGAGACGACCCTCGACCCGGTCGCGCTCCTGTCGGGCGAGTGATCTGACATGGCTCTCGACGCACTCAAGTCCGCCGTCCCGGACTTCGCCAAGGACCTGAAGCTGAACCTCGGCTCGGTCATCGGCAACAGCGAGCTCCCGCAGCAGCAGCTCTGGGGCACGGTCCTGGCCTGCGCGATCGCCTCGCGCTCGCCGAAGGTCCTCGCGGAGCTGGAGCCGGAGGCCAAGGCCAACCTCAAGCCGGAGGCGTACACGGCGGCCAAGTCCGCCGCCGCGATCATGGCGATGAACAACGTCTTCTACCGCACCCGGCACCTGCTGTCGGACCCGGAGTACGGGACGATGCGCGCCGGCCTGCGGATGAACGTCATCGGCAACCCGGGGGTCGAGAAGGTCGACTTCGAGCTGTGGTCGCTGGCCGTCTCGGCGATCAACGGCTGCGGCCAGTGCCTGGACTCGCACGAGCAGGTCCTGCGTAAGGCCGGCGTCGACCGCGAGACGATCCAGGAGGCCGTCAAGATCGCCTCGGTGATCCAGGCGGTCGGCGTCACGCTGGACGCGGAGGCGCTCATCGCCGAGTGAGGCGTACGCGTGGCATGAGGAGGGCCCCGGGGCATCGCGCCCCGGGGCCTTCGTCATGTCTTCAGTGCGGCCATCAGGTCGGCGAGGTCCTGGGCGAGCGCGGCCTCGATGCCGGAGAGGTCGACCTTCTCGGTGATCGGGGTGGCCTCGGCCTTCTCCACGTCCCAGCTCTGCTGGACGCTGATCCAGATCTCCAGCTCGGCCTGGCCGTCGAGGACGCGCATCCAGGCCCCGGCGTCGCCGTCCTCCCGCTGGAAGAAGGCCCGCTCGCCGAGTCCCGGGTACGGCTTGGCCTCCGATTCCAGATCGCCGAGTCGCGCCTCGAACTCCGGCTCCGGGTCGGTCACCTTGTGCAGGTCGTACAGGACGGTGGCGCCGTAGCCCGTGTCGGCCGACCCCAGGGTGACCGAGCACCGCGCCCGGTCCAGGGCCGGGTGCCGGTCCGTCGGGCTGCCGCGGTCCACCGACTGCTTCCCGAGCATGCCCGAGAGCGCCTTCAGTTCGGCCTTCTCACAGAGGTGCTCGACCGTGCGGTATCCCCCGAGATCGGGGCCGTGCGACTGGCTCCGCTCGTACGCGACGAGCCCGCCGGCCCACACCGCCGACGCCACGGCCGCGCCGCCGACCGCCCACAGCCAGGGGCCGCGCGGGCGGGGCGGCTTCGGCTCTCGCGGCTCCGGCGCGAGCAGCTGCGGGGCGAGCAGCTGCGGGGCCGGGAAGCCGTCGCCGCCGTCCAGTTCCGGTTCGGATATCACGCGTCGTCGTCCCGGTCCCTGGAGCCGGGCGCGGGTGTGGGCGCCACCGCCCAGGCCGTCGCGCCGCGGGGCTCCGGCGTGGAGAGCAGCGCCTGTTCGTGGCTGTACGCGCGCAGGTAGCCGACCGCGGTGTTGACGACGGCGACCAGCGGTACGGCGACCACCGCGCCGCCGATGCCCGCCGTCAGGCCGCCGGCCGCGACCGCGAGGACGACCGCCAGCGGATGGACGCGTACCGCTCGGCCGAGGATGAACGGCTGCAGCACATGGCCCTCGATCTGCTGCACGGCAAGGACCACGACCAGGACCATCAGGGCGGTGAACACGCCGTTGGTGACCAGGGCGACGACGACCGCGAGCGCGCCGGAGATCACCGCGCCGACGAGCGGGATGAAGGCGAACAGGAAGATGAAGACGGCGAGCGGCACGGCCATCGGGACGTCCAGGAAGTACAGGCCGAGCCCGATGAACACCGCGTCGATCAGCGCCACGAGCACCGTGCCCCGCACATAGGCGGTCAGTGTCCGCCAGGCCCTCGGCCCGGCGCCCGCGACACCGGGCCGCGCCTGCGCGGGCACCAGCTTGAGCGTCCACTGCCAGACCTTCTTCCCGTCGTAGAGGAGGAAGAGGGTCGAGAACATCGCGAGCAGTATCCCGGTGATCGCCTCGATGATGACGGTCACGCCCTGCAGACCGGCGGAGGTGATCTGCTCGGTGTTCGCGCCGATGGTGTCGCTGAGGTTCTTGGCGATGTCGTTGATCTGGTTCTCGGTCACATGGAACGGGCTGTCGAGGAGCCAGCGCTTCAGCTCCTCGATGCCGTCCCGGACGCGGTCCGAGAGGTTGTCGATGTTGTCCATGACCTGCCAGACCACGAACCAGCCGACCAGGCCCATGATCACGAACCCGGAGACGGCGGTGACGGCCGTGGCCACCCCGCGCGGCAGCCCCATCCCGCGCAGCCGGGCGACGGTCGGCTGGAGCAGGGCGGTGATGAGCAGCGCGGCGACGAAGGCGAGGACGACCAGCTGCACCGAGCTGATCACCTTCATCAGCACCCAGAGCGTGCCCGCGAGCACGAGCAGCCGCCAGCCGGCTTCGGCGGCGACCCGCATGCCCCACGGGATCGCGGCGACCGGGTCGGGACGCGCGGCGACGGCCGGCGCGTAGTCGGGCGGCGCGGGCACGGACGCGGCGACCTCCGTCTTCGGCGCCCGCCGTCCCGGCCACCGCTCGACGGCCGACTCCCGCGACGCGTCCTTGCCGGCGTCGGGCGCGGTGCCCGGGGCGCCGCCCGCGGCCGCTCCCGTACCGCCGTCACCGCCGCCCACGCCGGCACCGTCACCGACGCCCGCTTCCGTACGCTCGTCCCGGGACGGCACTTCTCCGCCACCGCTGCCCGAGGGCTCGTCGCCCATCTCGTGCTCGCGCTCCGCGCGGGCGCGACGCTCGTCCAGGCGCTCGCCCATGCGGCTGAGTCCATCGCCCAGCCGGCTCAGCCATCCTGGCAGTCTCGACATCTTGTTTCCCTCTCCCCCGTCCACTCCCCCGGGAGCACGTCTGCCCGAACCTACACGCATGAAGCCCCCCACCGTAGGACGGTGAGGGGCTCAGCGAGGTTGAGAGCACCGGTACTCAGTACCAGCGGTTGGCCTGCCAGAAGTTCCACGCGCCACAGGGGCTGTCGTAGCGGTTGTTCATGTAGTTCAGGCCCCACTTGATCTGGGTGGCCGGGTTCGTCTGCCAGTCGGCGCCGGCCGACGACATCTTCGAACCCGGAAGGGCCTGGACGAGACCGTACGCGCCGGAAGACGGGTTGGTCGCGCGGTAGTTCCAGCCGGACTCGTGGTCCACGATGTTGCTGAAGCACTGGAACTGCGAGGCGGGGATCATCTGGCGGGCGATCGCCTTGACCTCGGCGATGGAGTAGGAGCCCTGCGCCGAGAAGCTCGTCGCGTCACGGACCGAGGAACGCTCGGCGCGCTCCGCGGCCTCCTTGCGCTCCTTCTCCGCCTTGTCGGCAGCCTTCTTCTTCGCCTCGGCGTCCTTGGCGGCCTGGATGCGGGCGGATTCCTCCGCGGACTTCTTCGCGGCCGAGTCGGCCGCGGCGGCCTGGACGTCGGCCTGCTCGGAGAGCGAGGAGACCTGTACCTGGGCCTGCTCGCCCACGGGAATGTCCGCGAGCAGCGTGGTGTCGGCCGCGGTGGCCTCGAAGTTGTCGCCCGAGGGCTGGGTGTCGCCCGAGGCAACACCCACGACGGCGCCGACGGTGGTGACCGCAGTGGCCGAAGCCACCGCGAATCCCCGGACCGAGATCCGGCTCACACGGTTTCCTTCCAGCATCGCCCACACAGGTGACCAAGCGGGCGAAATCGTGCCCCTTGCGCTGGTCTCCGACGTACTGGGTCACAGAAGACACGGGCCCGTGGTGCTGTGGGCGGCATACGGCGAACGGCTGTTGAGTTGTGTGGTGCCGTACCCCTAGGGGTACGCGTGGGCCGTATGCGGGGCCTGACGGAAGCAAGACTCTGCCGGACCGCGACACCGCAAGGCAATTCTGCGTTGCGTGTGAAAGCTCACACCTCGTAAGTCGCGGAAGTTTTCCCTGGTTCACCGGACAGCACGACGCCGCCCGGCTAAGCTCCTGCGCTCTGCCGGGCGGCGCCAACTCCCGTACCCGTACGGGATCGTGCTTACCGGGCCAACCAGATCAATCGGATCAATCAGCCCTGTCTACTCAGATCTGACCGTCCTCCAGCATTTCGGTCACCAGTGCGGCGATCTGCGAGCGCTCCGAACGCGTCAGCGTGACGTGCGCGAAGAGCGGATGCCCCTTCAGCTTCTCGACGACGGCGACGACTCCGTCGTACCGGCCGACCCGCAGGTTGTCGCGCTGGGCGACGTCGTGGGTCAGCACGACACGGGAGTTCGCCCCGATCCGGGACAACACGGTCAGCAGGACGTTCCGCTCCAGGGACTGGGCCTCGTCGACGATGACGAACGCGTCGTGGAGGGAACGGCCGCGGATGTGCGTGAGCGGCAGGACCTCCAGCATCCCGCGCCCCAGCACCTCCTCGATGACCTCACGGCCCGCCACGGCCGAGAGGGTGTCGAAGACCGCCTGCGCCCAGGGGCTCATCTTCTCGGCCTCGCTGCCCGGCAGATAGCCGAGCTCCTGGCCGCCGACCGCGTACAGCGGGCGGAACACCATCACCTTCTGGTGCTGCCGGCGCTCCAGGACCGCCTCCAGGCCCGCGCAGAGGGCCAGCGCCGACTTGCCGGTGCCGGCCCGGCCGCCCATCGAGATGATCCCGACGTCCGGGTCGAGGAGCAGGTCGAGCGCGATCCGCTGCTCGGCGCTACGGCCCCGGATGCCGAACACCTCCCGGTCGCCGCGGACCAGCCGGACGTTGCCCTCCGCCGTGATCCGGCCGAGTGCCTTGCCCCGCTCGGACTGCAGGACCAGACCCGTGTGCACCGGAAGCTCGGCGGCCTCCGGCACGTACAGCGTCTCCTGGTCGAAGAGGATGTCCACCTGATCGGCGGAGAGCGCCAGTTCGGACATTCCGGTCCAACCGGAGTCCGTGATGGCGAGCTCCGCGCGGTACTCCTCGGCGAGGAGTCCGACCGAGGACGCCTTGATGCGCAGCGGCAGGTCCTTGGAGACGACCGTGACGTCGTATCCCTCGGCCTGCAGATTGCGCGCGACGGCCAGGATCCGGGAGTCGTTGTCCCCGAGGCGGTAGCCCGCCGGGAGGACACCGGGGTCCGAATGGTTCAGCTCGACACGCAGGGTGCCGCCCAGATCCCCGATGGGGAGCGGCGAGTCCAGGCGCCCGTACCGGACCCGGAAGTCGTCCAGGAGGCGCAGGGCCGCCCGGGCGAAGTAGCCGAGCTCGGGGTGGTGCCGCTTGGCCTCCAACTCGGTGACCACGACGATCGGGAGCACGACCTCGTGCTCGTCGAACCGTGACACGGCGTTGGGGTCGGCCAGCAGGACGCTGGTGTCGAGTACGTAGGTGCGCCTGTCGGACAAGCGGCGCTTAGTGCTGGTCACCACGGAAGGACAGACCCCCTTTGACGACCCCTGAGAGGTCGGGGCGCGACGGAAGCGGTGTCGCTGCGGGATGGGACCGGGCTCTGGCCACGATGCGCGGGCCGAGCTCCGGCCCTCCGCTCCGTCCGTACATGTCCTGCACGGTCGTCCTGGTGCAACGGGCCTCCCGGGTGGCGGTCTCCGTGCCGCTCACTCTGCAAGGGGTATTCCCTCGATCACGCGCCGCCATGCCATGGCATATGACGACGTGTTCGTGAACAGAGTCGAACGTCCGGTGATCGCTCCCGCGGACGGGGGCCGGATCCGGGCTCAGGTGCCGTAACGGCGGTGGCGCGCGGCGTAGTCACGCAGCGCCCGCAGGAAGTCGACCTTGCGGAAGGCCGGCCAGTGGACCTCGCAGAAGTAGTACTCCGAGTGGGCGCTCTGCCACAGCATGAAGCCGGAGAGCCGCTGCTCGCCGCTGGTGCGGATCACCAGATCCGGGTCGGGCTGACCGCGCGTGTAGAGATGCTCGGAAATGTGTTCGACGTCGACGATCTCGGCGAGCTCCTCGAAGCTCGTGCCCTTCTCCGCGTGCTCCAGGAGCAGCGAGCGGACCGCGTCGGCGATCTCCTGCCGGCCGCCGTAGCCCACCGCGACGTTCACGAGTATTCCCGTGTTGGCGTGCGTGGTCTGCTCGGCCTCCTTGAGCACGGACTGCGTACGGGCGGGCAGCAGGTCGAGCGTGCCCACGTGGTGCACCCGCCAGCGGCCGTCGGCGGCCAGCGCGCGCACCGCGCCCTCGATGATCGCGAGCAGCGGGCGGAGCTGGTCCTCGGGCCGGTTCAGATTGTCCGTGGAGAGCATCCAGAGCGTGACGACCTCGACGTCCGTCTCGGCACACCAGCCGAGCAGCTCCTGGATCTTGTCCGCGCCGGCCTTGTGGCCCTGCTCGGGGGTTCCGCCGGAGGCCTTGGCCCAGCGCCGGTTGCCGTCGAGGATGACACCGATGTGCTTGGGCACCTGGTCGTGGTCGAGGCGGCCTTCCACCCGGCGCGCGTAGAGCCCGTACACCAGGTCGCGCAGGTTCACTGTTCTTAACCCCTCCATGCCGCGGCGGTCCCCGCAGCCGACCACATTACTGCGGACGGGTAACCGCCACCCAGCCCGGGACTGTCACAAGTCCGTGATAAGCAGGAAGGCGTGACTGACTCCCCGATCTACACCGCCTCCGCGGACCGCTACGCGCACATGGAGTACCGCCGCACCGGCCGCAGCGGACTCAAGCTCCCGGCCGTCTCGCTCGGCCTCTGGCACAACTTCGGCGACGACAAGGCGCTCGGTACGCAGCGCGCGATCCTGCGCCGCGCCTTCGACCTCGGCGTCACCCACTTCGACCTGGCGAACAACTACGGGCCGCCTCCCGGCTCGGCCGAGCTGAACTTCGGCAAGATCTTCGCCCAGGACTTCGCGCCGTACCGGGACGAGCTGATCGTCTCCACCAAGGCGGGCTACGAGATGCACCCCGGCCCGTACGGCGAGTGGGGCTCCCGCAAGTATCTGATGTCCTCGCTCGACGCCTCGCTGAAGCGGATGGGCCTCGACCACGTCGACATCTTCTACTCGCACCGCTTCGACCCGCACACCCCGCTGGAGGAGACGATGGGGGCGCTCGCCTCCGCCGTCCAGCAGGGCAAGGCGCTGTACGTCGGTGTCTCGTCGTACACCAGCGAGCAGACGGCCGAGGCGGCGGGGATCCTCAGGGAGATGGGCGTCCCGGCGCTCATCCACCAGCCGTCGTACTCGATGATCAACCGCTGGACCGAGGAGGACGGCCTCCTCGACACGCTGGAGGCGGCCGGCATGGGCTGCATCTCCTTCGTGCCGCTCGCCCAGGGCCTGCTCACCAACAAGTACCTGAAGGGCATCCCGGAGGGTTCGCGGGCGACGCAGGGCAAGTCCCTCGACCCGAACCTGCTCTCCGACGAGGTCCTGCGGCGGCTGCGCGGCCTGGCCGAGATCGCCGAGCGGCGGGGTCAGTCCCTGGCGCAGCTGGCGCTGTCGTGGGTGCTGCGCGACGAGCGGATGACGTCGGCGCTGATCGGCGCGTCCAGCGTCGCCCAGCTGGAGGAGAACGTGGCCGCGCTGACCGCGCCTCCGCTGACGGACGAGGAGCTGAAGGAGATCGACACCTTCGCCGTGGACACCGAGGGGACGAACATCTGGGCCGGGCGGGGCTGAGACCGGCGCTGGGCGGCGGGGCCTGGCCGACGGAGGGCTGAGGCGGGGCCCGGGCTGCGGCGGGGCCCGAGCTGCGGCGTGGGCCCGGGCTGCGGCGTGGGCCCGGGCTGCGGCGTGGGGCCCGCAGGCGGGCGGCGGCGCGGGGCTGGGACGAGGCCCGGGCTGCGGCGCGGGGCCCGGGAACGGGCGGCGGCGGGGGCCGGGGAAGAAAAAACGGGCCGGTCCGTGGGGGGGATACGGACCGGCCCGAGGGGGGGTTTCCACCATAACCCTTCATAAGCGGTGCTGCGTGCCACGCGGCGCGGCCGGTCCCTCCCGGATTGCTCGGAGCCCAGTCAGGACAAGGGCCGTGGCCCTCTCTGGCGGGTTTGCGCCCCGGCGTGGCGGCGGGTTCCGTACCTCCCAAGAGGGACCCCCTCGGAAGGGCCCGGGGTTGACGGACGCCCGCCGCCGGACGCAGGTCAGGCGGCCTGCACCGCGCGCGGGTCAGGCGGCCTGCACCGCGCGCGGGGCGTCGGTGGTCTGCACCGCACGCCGGGCGTCGGCCGCCTGCACCGCGCGCGGGGCGTCGGCCGGGGCGTCCCGCCCGACGGCCGGCCCGGTCTCGCTCACGCTCACACCCTCGCTCACGTCCTCGCTCTCGGACGCGCGCTGGGCCGCCTTGTGGGCGAGGATCTCCGCCATGAAGTGCTCACCCCAGTCCCCCAGCGGGAGCAGCGCCGTGTTCAGGGACTCTCCGAGCACCGTCAGGGTGTACTCCACCCGGGGTGGGACCTCCGGGTAGATCTCCCGGTGGACGATGCCGTCCGCCTCCAGTTCACGCAACTGCTGGATCAGCACCTTCTCGCTGACCCCGCCGATCCGCCTCCTGAGCTCGCCGAAGCGGGTCGCGCCGTGCGCGTGCAGCGCCCACAGGATGAGCGGCTTCCACTTCCCGCCGACGACATCGACCGCCGCGTCGAGCCCGCAGCCGTACACGGTCTTCCCCTTGGCCATCGCCAACTCCTCGTCCGGTCCCGACTTTTCGACTCCTGCCCCTTCGGGGAAGGCGGACAGGCCTTGACCTATTCCGCGCCTACCGTCGAAGCATGACGACCTCTACCCCACCACAGGTCACCTGGGCGCGTGCCGACGCCCGCAGGATCCACCGGCAGTTCCTGGACGAGCCGGCCGACGCCCCGCCGGCGGCGGTGACCGCCGCGATGCTCGGCGCCCACGCCCAGGTCCTCTCGGCCGCCGAGCTGTCCGTCGCGCTGCGCACGGCGGAGGGCACCCGGGCGGACGTACGGGCGGCGCTCTGGGAGGAGGGCACGCTGGTCAAGACGTACGGGCCGCGCGGCACCGTCCATCTGCTGCCCGCCGCCGACCTGCCGATGTGGACCGGCGCGCTCTCCGCGATCCCCACCGGGGCGAATCCGCTGCCGCCGGACGTACGGATGACGGCGGAGCAGACCGACGAGGTCCTGGCCGCCGTCGCGGACGCCCTCACGGACACGGAGCTGACCGTGGACGAGCTGACGGACGCGATCGTGGCCCGCACCGGTCCCTGGGCGGGCGACCGGGTCATGGACGCGTTCCAGGACAAGTGGGCGCGCTGGCGGCAGATCACCCACCTGGCCGGCCATCGCGGGGTGCTGTGCTTCGGCCGGGACCGCGGCCGGAAGGTCACGTACACCAACCCGGGGGTGCGTCCGGCGGAGGGGACGGCGGCGCTCGGCGACCTGGTGGAGCGGTATCTGTACGCGTACGGCCCGGCGGGCCCCCGGCACTTCGCGAAGTGGCTGGCGGCCCCGGCGGGCTGGGCGACCGGCCTCTTCTCCTCGCTGGCCGGGTCCGGGCGGATCGAGGAGGTGGAGTTCGAGGGGGCGCCGGCCTTCGTCGTCGCCGGGGACACCGCGTTCCCCGAGGAGCGGCCGGCGCGCGGGGTGCGGCTGCTGCCGTACTTCGACGGCTTCACCATCGCCTCGCAGCCGCGCGAGGCCCTGTTCCCGGGTGCGGCGTACCACCGGGCGCTGGCGGGCGGCCAGGCCGGGAACTACCCGGTGCTCCTGATCGACGGCACGGTGGCGGGCGTCTGGCACCAGCGCCGTGCGGGGAAGCGGATCGTCGTGACCGTCGAACCGCTGAGGCCCCTGAGCCCGCCCCGGCTGCGGGAGCTGGAGACCCAGGCGGAACGGGTCGCCACGATCCTGGAGGGCAGGGCGGAGCTGACGGTCGGCACGGTGACGGTGGGGCCGCACGCTTAGGGCGGGGACCGGCGGGCGTGGCGCCTAGCGGAGGGCGTGGCGGAGGAGCGTCACGCCGTCCCTCGCGGCCACGACCTCGTACCCGTGTTTCTCGCGCGCCGCCCGCAGCTCGGCCTCCTGCTGCTCGACGGGGTAGGGCCACGGGCCGCTCTTCTGCGGCCACGCCTCCGGGGGGACGGAGTCGTAGACGATCCACTCGGCCGTGGGCGCGGGCAGCGGGCCGGTCTCCCGACGGTCGAGGCGGGTGTCGACCGGGAACGTCGGGAAGATCACGACCTCGCAGCGCGAGGTGAGCTGCGGGGCCAGCCGGTTGGAGGCGGCGACCGTCGCACCGTCCGGGATGCGCGCGAGCAGCGCGCGGGCGGCCTCGATGTGGGGCGTGGTCCGCCAGGTGGGCCGTTGGACGAGCTGGGCCAGCGGGAACGCGGGGATCATCACGGCGGTCACGGCAAGGACGGTGGCGAGCGAGGCGCGCACGTTCCGGACCACCTTCTCGCGGCTCAGCACGTCGATGAGACCGGCGAACACGACGGGCATGAGGATCGCGCTGTAGTGGTACGCGGTGCCCCAGTGGAAGGGGTTCTCGGAGAGCATCCGCCAGGCGAGCGTGGGGACGGCGATCATCGCGAGCGGTGAGCGCAGGGCGAGCAGCGCGGACGGCGCGAAGACGAGGATCAGGGTCAGCGCCTTGACGTCGGGGCGCAGGGCGTCGAGCGGGGCATGGGCGAGGGTGGAGAGCAGCGAGCCGTGGCCGTCGGCGAGGTTGCCGCCGTGGGCGTAGTCGCCGCCGGGGTTGAAGGCGGGCAGCAGCAGCTTGATCTCGACGAGGGAGCCGAGCAGACCGACGGCGGCGGCGGCGATCCCGAGCCGCCGGGGCCCCTTGACCGCGACGTAGACGCCGACGGCGGCGAGGGTCAGCCCCAGGTCCTCCTTGACGAGCAGGAGCGGCGCGGCCCAGGCGACGGCGGCGCGCCAGCGACGGTGGGCGAGCGCTTCGAGGGAGAAGGCGAGCAGCGGTACGGCGAGGGCCACCTCGTGGAAGTCGAAGGCGGCGGCGGAGGCGATGCCCCAGCTGAGCCCGTACCCGGCGGCGACGGCGTGTGCGGCACGGGCACCGAGCGCGCGCCGGGCCCAGCGGGCGAGGGGGACGACGGCGAGGGCGAGGAGCGCGGACTGGGCGAGGAGCAGACTGAGGGGAGAGGGCCAGAGGCGGTAGAGCGGGGCGAGGGCGGCGAGGAGGGGGTGGAAGTGGTCGCCGAGGAGGTGGAAGCCGGGGCCGCGCAAGGGGACGACGGGGGCCCGGAACTCGGCGTAGGCGCGCACGGCCTGCTCGAAGATGCCCAGGTCGTAGCCGGTGGTCCGGAGGAGCTGGTGGCGGCGCACGGCGACGGTCGCGTAGAGCAGACACAGACCCGTGGCCCAGGCCCAGGGAAGGACGGCGGGCCGGCGGTACCAGGGGGCGGGGGCGGCCGCCGCCTCCGCCGGCTCCTTCTCCGTCGCGCTGTCTGTCGCGCTCTCTGTCGGTACAGGCTCTACGGGCAGATTGTCATTGATTGTCCGCATGTGCCCGAATGCTAGGTCGCGAACCTCAGGCGGAGGCGGAGAGCGCGCCGAGGAGCAGCCCGAGCAGGGCGCCCCCGATCATGAACGGCCCGAAGGGGATCGCGGACTTCCGGCTCCCGCGCCGGGCGAGGACGAGACCGAGCCCGTACAGCGCACCGAGGACGAAGCCCAGGAACGTACCGACGAAGAGGACGCCCCAGCCGTACCAGCCGAGGGCCGCGCCGACGGACAGTGCGAGCTTGACGTCCCCGAACCCCATACCGCTCGGCCGGATCAGGAAGAGCACGAAGTAGCCGCCGCCGAGAGCGAGTCCGCCGAGCAGCGCGTGGGGCCAGGAACCGGCGTCGTACGGAAGGAGTTCGGCGCCGAGCAGCAGCAGCGGTACGCCGGCGGCGAGCGGGAGCGTGAGCGGGTCGGGCAGCCGGTGGACGCGGACGTCGACGGTGGCGAGGAGGACGGCGAAGGGCGCGCAGAGCAGCCAGACGGCGAGCTCGGGCCGCGGCCCGGTGGCGGCGGCGAGCGCGGCGCAGGAGAGGGCGGTGAGGAGAAGGGGGGCAAGGAGAGGGGGGGCGAGGAGAGGGCCGAAGGGGCGGGGGCGGCTCGTCGGGCGCGGGTGGGGTTCGGATTCCCTCGCGAGGGGGCTGGGTTGCACGGCCGTGACGAGGGGGGCCGACTCGGGCGGCCGGATCTCCGTCGTGGTGCCGTCGGCGGGCCCAGACCAGCGGGGCTGACGGGTCTGGCGGGTCTGGCGGGACTGGCGGGACCGGCGGGGCTGGCTGCGTGGGCGGGGTCGGGAGGACTGGCGGGACTGGCTGCAGGAGCGGGACCGGGAGGACCGACCGTGTCGGCAGGGCCGGCAGGTGGGGCCCGCGAGCCAGCCGCGTGCCGGGCCGCCGGTCAGGGGGTGGCCCGCGCCGCAGCTGTCGCGCCACGGCTGGTCCGGCTCGACCGACAGCCGGTACGCGGCGCGCGGCACGAGCAACCCCGTGGCGGCGCCCCACAGCGCGGCGACGACGATCAGCGTGACGAACACGCGGCGACCCTACCCACCCGCACCGCACCGCTACCTTCTCCCCTACGGGGAGACGGGCGACGGACAACGGGCAACGGGCAGACGAGGGAGGGCACATGGGCAAGGCGGACAGGTGGCGCGACGGCACGACGACCCTGCTCGTCGGCGCGGAGCGGGTCCCGTTGGAGATCGCGGCGTCCTACCGGGCGCGGCGGCGCGGGCTGCTCGGCCGTGACGGCATCGAGGGCGCGCTGCTCATCACCCCGACGAACAGCATCCACACCTTCGGGATGCGCTTCGCCGTCGACGTGGCCTACCTGGACCGGAACCTCACGGTCCTGGACATCGTGACCATGCGGCCCGGGCGGCTCGGCATGCCGCGCCCGCGCGGTCGGCACGTCCTGGAGGCGGAGGGCGGGGCGATGGCGGGGTGGGGGCTGCGGAAGGGCGCGCGGATCACGGTGGTCCCGACCCGAGGAGCGTGAAGGCGCCGTACGCGCCGGAGGCGACCGCGAGTCCGGCGAGCACGAGGACCTGGTTGCGCGGGCGGAGCCGTACGAGCGCGACGGCGGCCGGCAGCAGCAGGCCGAACGCGGGCATCATCAGGCGCGGCCGGGACCCGAAGTACGCGGCGCCGATGAGCGAGATCACGACGACGGCGATCGTGTAGACGAGGAGCGGCAGCGGCTGCCGCCCGCGGACGCACAGGGCGACGAGCCAGCCGAGCAGCGCGAGCGCGGCGACCAGGCCGAGCGCGGCGAGCGGCGGGAGGCCCCAGATGAAACGGGCGAGGGCGACACCGCCGTCGATGGAGTTGCCCCAGGCGGCCTGGACGTCGAAGTAGGCGGTGGGGCTGGACTCGCGCACGCCGACGTAGACGACGTACGCGAGCCAGCCCAGCGGCGCGAGGAGGACACCGACCGCCATGCGGGCGGGCAGCTTCCGTTCGCGTACGACGGTGACGAGGGCCGTGACCCCGATGGCGGCGATCAGCGCGGCGGCCGTCGGCCGGGTGAGCCCGGCGAGTGCGCAGAGCGCCCCGGCCAGGATCCAGCGCCCGCGCAGCACGGCAAGGAGCGACCATGCGGCGAGGGCGGTGAAGAGCGTCTCGGTGTACGCCATCGACTGCACGAACGCGGTCGGGTACACGCCCCAGAGGACGGCGAGCACGACCCCGACGGGCCGCCGTCCGGTGACGTGCGCGCCGACGGCGTAGATGCCCCAGGCGGCGGCGAGCGAGGCGGCCCAGGAGACGAGCAGCCCGGCGGTGGCGGCGTCGACGGGGAGGACGGTGGAGAGGGCCCGTTCGAGCGCCGGGAAGAGGGGGAAGAAGGCCAGGTCGGAGTGGATGCTGCCGTCGGGGAGGGTGACCTGGTACCCGTAACCGTGCTCGGCGATCCGGACATACCAGACGGAGTCCCAGCGGCCGCTCAGCCGGTGCAGCCCGTCCTTGCCGGTCGCGACGGCGGCGACCGCGAGGACCGCGAGGCCGATGACGCGAGTGGCGGCGTAGCCACCGAGGGCGAGGGCGGGGGCGGGGGCGGGCGCGGGGTTCTGCGCAACGGTGGAGGCGGGGGCGGGGGCGGGGTTCTGCCCAAGGGCGGGGGCTGGGGCGGGGGCGGGGCCTGGCGAGTCGTGCGAGCGGGGCCGGTCTGGGGACATGCGCTCGATTATGTCCGGCGGGCGGACGGGGGCCGGGGCGGGGAGGAAGGCGAGGGGCGGGCGCGGGGGCCGGGGGGAGGGAGGGGCCGGGCGGGGGTAGCGAGGGCCCGGGGGAGCGAGGGGCCGGGGGGGAGGGATGGGTCGGGGGGAGGGATGGGTCGGGGGGAGCGA
>NZ_JBIVDE010000001.1:861261-1245807 GCF_044746945.1 Streptomyces sp. NPDC090127
CGTGGGCCCGGGGGGAGCGAGGGCCCGGGGGGAGCGAGGGCCCGGGGGGAGCGAGGGCCCGGGGGGAGCGAGGGCCCGGGGGGAGCGAGGGCCCGGGGGGAGCGAGGGCCCGGGGAGAGGATGGGTCGGGGAGAGGATGGGTCGGGGGGGATGGGTCGGGAAGGGCGCCTCAGCCGCCGGGGCGGATGCGGACGAACCTCGCGGTCATGACCGGGCCGAGCTCCTGGACGATGGCGTGCCCGGGCTCGTGCGGGTACGGCAGGTCGTTGAGGAACGAGGTGACGATCACCTCGTCGACGCCGAGGTCGCCACGCGCGCTCTGCTCCTCCAGGAAGGCGAGCGTCCGGCGCCAGTCGGCGGCCGTCGGGTCCTCGCCGAGGAAGGACCGCACGGTGTTCTGGACGACGTCCCAGAAGAAGACGTGCGGCAGGACGCCACCCTGACAGAAGACGTGGTTCTCGTAGGCGCCCCGGAACTCGGGGATGTGCGACACGAGGTCGCTGACCAGCCGCACGCTGGGAGATGTCGTCGTCATCCGTAGTCCATTCCGGAACAGGCCCCGCGCCCGTTCGCACCAGGATGGGGCATGAAGGCATGAGTTATCCACAGGGGGTGCGAACCTTCGCCCGTTCGTGGATCGTTGAGCCATGGCGGAGGAGACGGAGGAGTTGGCGAGGGTCGCCCGGGGCGGGGTGCTCCTCACGGGGTGGGCGTACGAAGCGGGATGGCCACCGGGCCGCGTCGGGAGACGGCTGCGCACGGAGGGCTGGACACCAATCTGCCGGGGCGCGTGGGCGGCCCCCGGCAAGGACGTGGACTGGCGCGTCCGCGCCAGGGCGCACCAGCTGATGCACCCGACGTGGGTGTGCAGCCACGGCACGGCGGCGGCACTCCACCGCATCGAGGTACTGGGGACGGGGGCGCGGGGGGAGGGGGTGGGGGCGGGGGCGGGGCCCCCGGAGGGGCGGGGTGTGCCGGAGGTGCTGGACTTCACCGTGCGCCGTCCGCTGTCGTCCCGTACCGGCGAGGGCGTGCGGGTCCGCTCCACGGAGTACCTGGACGTCGGGGACTGCGTGATGCGCGGGGGGCTTCGGGCGACGGGCCCCGCGCGGACGGTCGGCGACCTTATACGGAGTTGCGGCACGCGCGAAGGCGCGGTCGTGGTGGCGGACTCGGCGTTGTCGCGGCGCACGGTCAGGGGCGTCCGCCGCGAGCCGCTCGTCCACCACGGACAACTGGCCGCCGAACTGGCCGCCGCGCGCCCGGGCGCGGCCCGTGCCCGCCGCGCGCTCCGGCTCGCGGACTCGGCGTGCGGCTCCCCGGCGGAGACGGTCGCCCGCCTCCACATGCGCGACGCCGGCCTCCGCCCGGAGTCCCAGCCCCTCCTGCGATCCCGCTCCGGACGCACCCTGCGCCCGGACTTCCTCTTCCGGGCGGTGGGCCTGGCTGTCGAGATCGAGGGTTACGCCTTTCACGGCAGCCGCCACGCCCACGACCGGGACATCCGCCGCTTCAACGACCTCGCGGACTGCCCGGAGGTCCGCCGGGTCCTGCGTTTCACGGCACGGGAAGTGTTCCGCCGCCCGGACGCCGTGGTCGCGACGATCCGGGCGGCGGTGGGGAACTTGGCGGCGGGGGGTTAGGGGGCGGGGCCGAGGGGCGCGGGCTGGCGGGGCTGGAACTAGGGAGCTGGGTGGGGCAAGGGGGTCGGGGGCTAGGGGGCCGTGCTGGTGGTGCGGGGGAAGGAGATCTCTACGCGGCGGTTCTTGGTCCGGCCTTCTTCGGTCGCGTTGTCGGCGATCGGGTAGTCCTCGCTGTATCCGCGGATGTCGAAGGTCTTCCCCGGTTCGAGCGTCTTCGCCAACTCCAGTTGCACGGCGTCGGCGCGCTGCTTGGAGAGCTTGAGGCCGTGCTCGTACGTCCCGAGGTTGTCGGTGAAGCCGAAGACGCGGACGCGGCTGGAGTCCTGGTTGTTGATCTCCACGGCGATGGCGGCGATACGGGCGGTGGCGGCGGGGCTGAGCTTGGCGCTGTCCTTCCCGAACAGCACTTCGGCCTGCAGCGCGAACGTCACGTCGACGTTGGTGTCCTCGCGCCGCTGCTCCCCGCCTTCCTCCTCGACGACCTGCTTGATGTCGAGCACCTTGGGCGCGGCGAGGGTGGCGCCGTCGGGAAGCATCAACTCGGGCGAGTTGGCGTCGATCTCGGGGGGCGGGGAGGCGCTGGAGGTGGAGTTGGGGGGATCGTCGGCGAGGACGGGGGTGGCGGGGAGGAGGGTGAGGAGGAGGGCGGTGGCGGCGAGAAGGGCGAGGCGGTGGGGAGTCATGGCGGCGTCCGTCAGGAGAGTTTGATGGTGCCGGGCTCGAAGGTGGGGAGCTGGAAGCTGACTTCGGCGGTGCCGGCGGCGGGCGCGGGGAATTGCATGAAGACTTCGGCCGAACTTTCGGCCGCCAGAATGCTGATGCCAGTCGTGGTGAGCGGACGGCCGTCGGTGTCCCGAAGCACGTAGTACCGCTTCTTTCCTGCCGAGTCCACGAGCGTTGCGCCCCCGAGGGAAGCACCGTGCTTCATCACCTCGGTTTCATTTCCGCTCGTCTGGGATGAGACGACAACCGAGGAGTCGGAGGTGTTCTTCAGGTTGCCCTTGACGGTCACAAATCCGCCTCCATCGCGCTCCGCCGAGCTGATGGTCAGCTCAAGGCCCTTCGCCCCCTTGAGGACGGCCAACGTCTCGGATGGGGCTTCCGACTGAGGCTCTTTACTGTCAGAGGCGCTTCGCGAGGAAACCGAACTTGCCGAAGGCGTCGGCCCTTCTGGTGCGTCGTCACTGCCACAGCCGGTAACACCGAGGACCAGGCCAGTCGCGAGTACGGCCACGACCCACAACTTGGGGGTCGCCGTTGCGTACCGAACAGTCATGAACGAGCTTCCTTCGCTTGTCAGTCGGCCAGTCGAACTGTGTAGAGCTTGGTTGGACTTGGGAGGTTCGGGGACAAGGGGTCGATCTCCCAAGGCACGCCGTCACATGTGAGACCGAGGAGCGGCGCCGCTTCCTCCCCCTCGGCTGGCTCCGGCGTGGCAGTCTCCGGCGGCATAGGGGGCGGCGACTCCGTCGACGTAGGAGGTGGCTGCTCCGGAGCTTCGAAGGTGCACCGAGGCTCAATCAGCGCCGTTGCTCGAGCGTTTGCGTGCCGACCCTCAGTACCCGGAATCACTGACCCGCCAACAGAGTCCAACGTGCGGATCTCGACCCGAAAGCCTTGCGCCCCGAAGGGCAGGGAGGCACATCCCCGATCCCAGAGTTGCGCACCATTCTTGGCCGCGAAGGAAGCAGCGCGCCCGCACGCGGCGTCCTCGTCATAGGCCCTGCCAGAGAGAAAGCCATCCCACTGCGCAGGATCGAGGATCACCTCCAGCCAGCCGTCCCGCAGCTGATCACGGGCGTCCTGAGCGGCAGCCAGGGCTGCGGCGTCGGCCGCTGTCTGAGCGCCGTTCCGGGTTGCTGCGGCCTGGCCGACAGCGAAATACGCAAACGCGAGAAACAGTAGGCCGGCCACAACCGTGATGTAGACCGGAAACGCTTGGCCCGCATCCCGGAACTTGAGGTTAAGCGTTACTTGGTCACTTCGGCGATCTTCTGTGTGATCGCGTCCTTGATGCTCTTGCCGATGTCCGTGCCCGTGATCGCGACCACGATCGCCACCACCACCACGATGATCCCCAGGTACTCGACCGCCGTCTGGCCCCGGTCGTTCGTCCTTGTGCGGGTCCAGGTGTCGAAGCGCAGCTTTGCCTTCGTCGCAGTCTTCAGCATGAGGTCGCTCATGGTGGTCCCCTCCGGATTCGTACATCCCCGTGCCGATGCCGAGTTCGGCACGCGCAGGGTACGCCCCGACCGCCTTCTCCCCACAGGGCCCGTAGGCCCAAACACGGGCCCATGGCGCATGTTCGGTCATGACGCCGCCCTTGTGCCCAGCCAGGCTGCTATCGCTTCGCTGCGGGACGTCGCGTGGAGTTTGGCGAAGATGCGGTTGATGTGGTTCTTGACCGTCTTCTCGCTGATGAAGCACGTGTCGGCGATCTGGCGGTTGTTCAGGCCCGACGCGATCAGGTCCATGACCTCCCCCTCCCTCACGCTCAGTCCAAACCGTGCCACATTTGGTTGCACCTGCGAAGCCCATCCATCAAATCGCAATGAAGTCGAGACGATTGGCCTCACCATGGCGTGTGCAGTCGCACCCAGTCCTCGACCCCGTACCGCTCCCACCAACGCGTTCGCCGCCGTCGGTGTGAAGCGGGCCCGGCCCGCTCGTACGTCGCGGACCGCCGTCACCAGTTCCTCCGCCGTGAACTCGCCGTGGACCAGGTAGCCCCCCGCTCCCAGCCGCAGCGCCTCCTGGACGACCTCCGTCTCCGCGCTGTACGTCAGCATCAGGACCGGAGCCACCTTGGCCAGGTGCGGCAGGGCCGTCAGGCCGTCGACGATCGGCATGCGGACGTCGAGGAGGACCACGTCCGGGCGGTGGCGGCGCGCTTCGTCCATCGCCGTCCGGCCGTCGGGGGCCTCCGCGACGACCCGGATCTCCGGGGTCGCCGCGTCCAGCAGCGCCCGCAGGCCCGCCCGGACCACCGGGTTGTCGTCGGCGACGAGCACCGTGAGCGTCATCGCGCCGCCACCCCCTCCGCCGCCGGGAGGGCCCGGTGCCGCCGTACCCGCTGCGACGCGTTCGGCTGGGGCGGCTGGGCCGGTTGGCCCGCCAGGGCCGCCTGGCCCGCCAGGGCCACTTGGTCCGCGAGGGCCGCCTGGCCCGCCAGGTCCGCCCGGTCCGCTGCCATCCGCCTGTCCCCACGCATCGTTCACTCCCCCGTGATCGAGCCGAGGTTCGTCCCCGTGCCCAGGAACAGGCCGGCGCCCAGCAGGATCATCGTCGCCGGGACCATCAGGGTCGTGATCACCATCGTCGCCTTGGGGACCGCCTTCGCCGCCTTCCTGCGGGCGTTCTGGGCGTCCGTCCGGCGCATGTCGTTGGCGATCTGTATCAGTGTCTCCACGATCGGCGCGCCCAGCTCCTCGCCCTGCTGGAGTGCGGTGACGAACTGGGCGACCTGTTCGCTGTCGTTGCGTCGGCGGAGTTCGTCGAAGGCCTGGCGTCTGCTGACGCCCATGTCCATCTGCCGCAGAGTGATGCGGAGTTCGTCGGCCCAGGGACCTTCGTACCGCTCCGCCACCCGGTCGAGCGCCTGCCTGAAGCCGAGGCCGGCGGAGACGACGACGGCGAGGACGTCGAGGAAGTCGGGCAGGGTGCGCTCGATCTGGTCCTTGCGGATCCGGATCGCCGACCAGATGCCGACCTCCGTCCAGAACGCGCCGAACGCGAGGAGCAGCAGCGCGACGAGGACGTCGCCGTTGGAGAGCATGACGAGGCCGCCGAGGCCGCCCAGGAAGCCGTAGACGGCGCGCCGGGCTCCGTAGCGGTCGATGGTCAGGCCGCCGGGGTTGCCGGCGAGGTCGATCCGGCGGCGGACGGCGCTGACCCGTTTGGGGCCCATCGCGCGCAGGACGGCGGCCGAGTAGCGCATGCCGAGGCGGTCGACGACGGAGTCGACGGCGCCGGTGCGTGTGGAGCCGACTTCCAGGGCGAGTTGGAGGTCGTCGGGGAGTTTGGCGTCGGCCCGGTAGAGGCGGATGCCGTAGAAAATGCCGGTGACCGACAGTGCGGCGGCCAGCGCGAGCAGAACGTTCATGTCCGGGCCCTCACACGTCGATCTTCGAGAAGCGGCGGATGATCACGAAGCCGACGACGTAGAGCGCGAACGCGGCGACGACGGCGAACTGGCCGAGGCCGGAGCCGGTCATCCGGTCCAGTGATCCGGGCTGCATGTTGTCGATGAGGAGGAGGGATCCGATGCCGATGACCGGGACCGCGTACGCCGTCAGGCTCACCTGGGACAGTTGCGTACGGACCTCCCTGCGGGTCTCCTTCCGCTCCTCCAGCGTCTCGGTGAGGTTGCGGAGCGAGGAGACGACGGTGCCGCCCGCCTTGTTGGCGAGGACGAGGGTGGTGACGAGGACGACGAGTTCGCGGGACGGGAGGCGTTCGGCGAGTTCGCCGAGTGCGTCGTCGATGGAGGTGCCGACGGCCAGTTGCTGGGCGACCTTCTCCAGTTCGTCGCCCGCGGGTGCGTCGAGCTCGTCGGCGGCCATGCTGAGGGCCATGCGCAGGGCGAGTCCGGCCTGGGTGGCGTTGGCGAGGATCCGGGAGAGTTCGGGCAGCTGGTTGATGAAGCGTTCGATGCGTTTCTGGCGCTGCCAGTTCAGGAATCCGAGGGCCACCCACAGGCCGAGGAAGCCGCAGATCGGGCCGAAGAACGGGGAGAGGACGGCCTGACCGGCGATCCACAGCACGGTCACGGCCGCGGCCATGGCGACGACGAACTCGCCGGGTGTCAGGTCGAGGCCGGTGGCGGAGATCCGGAGTTCCAGGCGGCGGCCGAAGGCGGTGCGCCGCACCCGGCGGTCGATGCCCCGGAAGCGGCGCCTGCGGCGGCCGGTGGGGGCGGGCTCGCCGCTCTGGGTGAGCCGGGCGACCAGGGCCGCGCGGTCGGCTGCTCCGCGGGCGTACGTGTGGACGCCGAGAACCCCGAGGACGCAGGCGAGCAGCACGACGCCGGTCACCGGCCACGTCGACGCGTTCATCTCCGGCCCCTCCTCTTCATGTCCGGCCGCTCCTCTTCATTCCGATTACTCCCGTCATCTCCGGCCGCCCCTATGTCGCTGTTCGGGTCGTGAGCTGCTCGTCCGTCGCGGCGACGCCGAAGGCCTGGGGGATCGGCTGGCCGGCCAGGTAGAGCCGGTCGGCGACCCGGCGCGGAAGCGGGTGGTACTCGTACACGCCGTACACCCGGCCGTCGGCGGAGAGCGGCTGGGCGCGGAAGGCGCAGACGGTGGCGAGGGTGAAGCGTTCGCGGGCGGTCGACGCGAGGACGGCGATCTCGGTGACCCGGCGGGTGCCGTCGGGGTGCCGGGTGAGTTGGACGAGGACGTCGACGGCGCTGTTGATCTGGTCCCTGAGGGCCTCGAAGGGGACCTTGACCTCGGACATCGACGCCAGGGTCTGGAGGCGCATCAGCGCGTCCTCGGCTGAGTTGGCGTGGACGGTGGCGAGCGACCCGTCGTGGCCGGTGGACATGGCCTGGAGCATGTCGAGGGTCTCGCCGCCGCGGACCTCGCCGACGATGATGCGGTCGGGGCGCATACGGAGGGAGTTGCGGACGAGGTCGCGGATGGTGACCTGGCCGCGGCCCTCGATGTTCGGCGGCCGGCTCTCCAGGCGGATGACGTGGGCCTGTTGGAGTTGGAGTTCGGCGGAGTCCTCGATGGTGATGACGCGTTCGCCGTCGGGGATCAGTTCGGAGAGCGCGTTGAGGAGGGTGGTCTTCCCGGTGCCGGTGGCGCCGGAGACGATCACGTTGAACTTGGCCTGGACGAGTCCGGCGAGCAGCAGGACCATCTGTTCGTCGAGCGAGCCGAGGCCGACCATCTCGCGGAGGGTGTAGGCCCGGGGGAAGCGGCGGATCGTCAGGGTCGCCCCGGTCAGGGAGAGCGGCGGGATGATCACGTTGACGCGTTCGCCGGACGGGAGGCGGGCGTCGACCATGGGGTTCGACTCGTCCACGCGGCGGTTGACGGTGGAGACGATCCGCTCGATGGTCTGCATGAGCTGTTCGTGGGAGGCGAAGCGGAGCGGTAGGAGCTCGACGCGGCCGGCTCGCTCGATGTAGATCTGGTCGGGTCCGTTGACCATGATCTCGGTGATCGAGGCGTCTTCGAGGAGCGGTTCGAGGACGCCGAGGCCGAGTGCCTCGTCGACGACGCGCCGGATCAGCTGCGCGCGTTCGGCGGTGGAGAGGACGGGGCCCTCGCGGCTGATGATGTGCCCGAGGACGCGTTCGAGCCGGGCGCGCCGCTCGGTGGCGACGAGCGCGGACATCTCGGTGAGGTCGATCTCCTCCAGGAGCTTGGCGCGGAAGGTGGCGACGAGGTGGCCGTCCTCCCGGGTGCCCGCTGCCCCGTTCTCGTCGGGGGCGGTGATGCGCGCGCGCAGACTCATGGCTTACTCGCCCTCCTCGGGCAGGGGCAGGGTGGCGCTCTTCGTGACGGATCCGAAGCCGTCCCAGAAGGGGACGACGGACGGGATCTGCACGGTGACGGTGGCCGTGAACTCGCCGGTTCCGGACTGGGGGCTGATCGTTGCGCGGTCGGCGATCCAGTCGCTCATCGCCGCGCGTCCGGCCTGGTCGTAGCCGAGGGTCGTCTCGTCGTGCGTGGCCGCCCGCGCCGCTGCTCGTGCCCCGGTGCCCGCCTGTTGGGCGGCGTACGCGGCGATGCCGAGCTGGATGCCCGCGAGGGCGACGAGCAGGAGGATGGGGAGGAAGCCGAGGTACTCGACGGCGACCTGGCCCCGGTCGCGCGCTCTCGTGGAGCGGCGTTCCGGCATGGTCGTACGTCGGTCCCCGTCTGCGCCGGGTGTGATTCCCGCGCCTGCGTCGGGTGTGATCCCCGCACCTGCGTCGGGGGCCGTCCCCGCGCCCGCGTCGGGGGCCGTCCCCGCGCCCGCGTCGGGGGCCGTCCCCGCGCCCGCGCCGAGGGTGATCCCCGCGCCCGCGTCGGTGGCCGTCCCCGCCCCTCCGGCCGGTGTCATCCCCGCGCCCGCGTCGGGGGCCGTCCCCGCGCCCGCGCCGGCGGCCGTCCCCCCGCCTCCGCCCGCTGTCATCCGCCCGCCCCCTCGTCTTCCCGTACGGCTCCGGCCTCGCCCGTCACGGGAAAGGGGAAGGCGATGGCGCCCGGGAAGAGGACCGGGACCCTGAGCCGCACCGTCGCCTTCGCCATCTCGCCGGCGCCGGGGCAGTTCACTTCCGCCGTCTCCGACCACGAAGCGCCCAGGTTGCGCCTCGCCGCCGCGTCGTAGTCGCCGTCCACCGCGCAGACCCGGGCCGCCTCGTCCGCCGCGTTGGCGGCGAGCGTGAACGTGTACCCGACCAGGACGCACTGCCACAGCAGGACGAGCGTGATCAGGATGAGCGGCACCATGCCGAGGAACTCGACGGCGACCTGCCCGCCGTCCCCGCCTGGTGGGGTGCCCGGCGCCGCGTCCCGGTGGGTGGGCATGGGTCAGCGTCCGCTCTTGCCGCGGGTCAGCCGGGCGAGCTGGCGGCCGGAGCCGAGTGCGGGGCGCTGGGCGGTGGTGGGCGGGGCGCCGACGAGGCCGAGTTCGCCGGCGAGGGACCACAGGGCCTGCTTGACGGTCGACCGGGCGTCGAGTTCGTGCAGGCGGCCCGCGTCGACGACGCCCTGGAGCTCCTTGAAGTGGGCGGGGACCACGACGCCCGCCAGGCGCGTCCCGGTGATCTTCTGGATGAGGGCGGGCTGGATCTCGGTGCCGCGCGTGTGGCGGTTCACGACGGTGGTCGTCTCCTCGGCCTTGCGGATCTGGAGGCGGTCCCACATCCGTACGGTCCGCTTGGCGGCCCGTACCGCGACCACGTCGGGGGTGGTGACCAGGAGTGCGATGTCGGCCATTTCGACGGCGGCGGCCTTGGCGCCGTCGAGGTACGTGCCGCAGTCGACGACCACGACGTCGTGGCGGGAGCGCAGGGCACCGATGATCTGGCGGGCGGAGCGGTCGGCGACGTCCTCGCCGCGTTCGCCCTCGGCGGGGGCGAGGAGGAGGGTGACGCCGGTCTCGTGGACGTACACGGCGTCCTGGAGGACGCGCGGCGAGATGTCGTCGACGGCGGCGAGGTCGGCGACGGAGCGGCGGAACTGGACGTCGAGGTAGGAGGCGATGTCGCCGCTCTGGAGGTCCATGTCGACAAGGGCGACGTGACGACCCGAGGCCTGGGAGGCGAGCGCGAGCTGGACGGCGGTGACGGTGGTCCCGACGCCGCCCTTGGCGCCGCTGACGGTGACGACGGTGCCGCCGGGCCCGGCCAGGACGTCCGCTCCGCCGCCGAGGTGGCGGCGGACGCCGACCGACCACTGGGCGGCCGCCTGGACGCGGCTGGCCAGCTCCTCGTACCCGAGCGGGAGGGTGACCAGGCCGCGGGCGCCGGAGTCCATGGCGGCGGAGAAGAGCACGGGGCTGGCGTCGGCGGTGATGAGGACGACGCCGACGGCGGGGAAGCGGAGGGCGACCTCGCGGACGAGTTCGAGGGCCGGGACCGGGCCGATCCGCTCGTGGACCAGGACGACTTCGGGGAGTTCGTCGAAGGAGTCGGCGGCGAGCCGGGCGAGCGTGTCGAGGAGTTGGGTGGAGTCGGCGACGGGCGGCGCGGGCTCGGCGCCGGGGAGCTGGCTGAGGAGGCTGATGACGGCGCGGACCGCGTCGGGGTCGGCGACGGCCGGCAGGATCCTGGTGGTCATACCGGCCTCACTTGTCCTTGTCGAGCGTGTAGGTGCGGTCGTCGGGGCTGAGGGTCGGCTCGCCGCCGGGAGCGACGAGGGCGAGCCGTACGTGCTCGGCGAAGGACTCGGCGTACGCGACGCGCTGGGTGTCGAGCGTGGAGAGCGCGAACGTGATCGGGACGGCTTCGGTGGGGCCGTCGCTGCGGTCGGTGGTGTCGGCGATGGGGGTGAGCTTGCCGACGTCGAGGACGCGGGCGTTGCTGACGATGACCTTGGACTGGGCGGCCTCGCCGCCCTTCTCGCCGGCGAACGTGGCGTAGATGTTGACCGTGGCACCGGCGGTGATCTTGCCCGCGACGCCCGTGGCGGCGTCGATCATGATGGCGATCTCCTGCTGGCCGGGCTTGAGCGCCGGCCGCTGGACGATCATGTCCGACTGGAGGAGGGAGCCCGCTTCGAGCGTGGTGACGGCGATCTTCCCCCTGATCTGGCCGAGGTCGGTGACGGCGGTGTTCGAGAGCCACCGCTTCGGCATCGAGATCTTCTCGAACTGCCGGTCGTTCAGCGGGGTGTAGGGGGCCACCTTGTCCTTGACGCGGTACGCCGTCACCTCGGGTCCGACCTTGGAGTTCACGTCGTCGATCACGGAGAGGACGCCGGCGAACGCGCCGAGGGCGCACAGGACGGACAGCAGCAAGAGGATGACGCCACGACGCTGGCGGGAGTTCATTGCCGGACAACCTCGATCGGGGGTACGTGTGGCTCAGCGGACGGGGAACGTGGCGGAGGCGGCGGGCGCGGAGGGGCCGGGGGGTGGGCCGGGCGTGGGCGTCGTCGGTGTCGTCGGTGGGGTCGGTGTCGTCGGTGTCGTCGGTGGGGTGAGCGCGTGCGGGGGTCGCGGCGGGCGGGCGGTCGCGGGGCCGCCCGGCGGGGCGGGCTGCGCCTGCGGGGCGGGCTGCGCGTCGGGCCGGGGCCCCGGGGCCGACTGCTCAGCAGGCCACGACTGCGGGGCCGGCTGCTCCACGGGCCAACTCCCCGGGGCCGACTGCCTGGCGGCCCACGGCTGCGGCGCCGGCTGCGTGGCGGGCTGGAGGGCCGGCTGCGCGGCGGGGCGCGCGGCGGCCGGCGGGGGCTCGACGGCCGGCGACGACG
Organism: Streptomyces sp. NPDC090127; assembly: GCF_044746945.1. NCBI lineage: Bacteria > Bacillati > Actinomycetota > Actinomycetes > Kitasatosporales > Streptomycetaceae > Streptomyces > Streptomyces sp. NPDC090127. The sequence continues at coordinate 872,819 of NZ_JBIVDE010000001.1, forward strand.
GCGGTGTCGGCTTCGACGTCGAAGCCGACGCCAACGTCGGTGTCGGTGTCGGCGTCGCCGGGGCGACCCATGGGGCGGCGCAGAAGCCGCAGCGGTCCCCGATGAGTTCCATCCGGCACCAGTGGCAGGTCTCGCGCCGTACGGAGGCGACCAGCCGGTGCAGGACGGCGATGTCGGAGAGGTACGCGGTGAACTCCACCAGTCGTCCGGTCCCCCACCAGCGGGGCGACCCGGCGGGCAGCGGGGCCTCGTGGACGGCCTGGACCTGCCAGGTCGGGGCGAGGGTGGTGGTGGGCCAGTCGGTCTGCAACTGGCCTCTGGCCAGGACGAGCTGGGTGGCGAACTCGGGCCCTGCGGGCGGCGCGACGCCCGAGCCGATCCGGGTGAGGTGCGGGGCGGGCCCGGCGAGCACGGCGAACTGGGCGCCGGGGAGCCACCCCTTGACGTGGGACTTCAGGCCGACGGGTACGCGGTCCAGTTTGGCGACCGTGCCGAGGACGGCCCCGGCGTAGATGTAGTGGGCGAGCAGCCGGGCGGCGGAGGCGACGACTCCGGGGCTGAAGTCGCAGACGGAGAGCTGCCGCAGTTGCCGGGCCAGTACGGCGCTGCCCAGCGGCGGCAGATCGGTCTTGACCAGGGCGATCCGGTCGCTCTCCAGGAGGGAGCGGACGGCGTGCAGCCGCTGTTCGGCCGGTTTCGGCAGGGAGGTCGGGACGACGACGACCACATGGCCGTAGCGGTCGAGGAGGAGCTGGAGATCGGCCACGGTGGCGCCGAGGGACTGGGTCTCGAGCGCGGGCAGGACGGCGGCGGTGGGTGTCTGCTGGTCGGTCGGTGGCAGTACCAGGTCGGCACTGGTGACCGCGATCGCTGTCGGCACGTCGGGCTCCCCGTCCCCATGTCCCCATGACTCACTGCGTTCACTGCGTTACTGCACAGCGCGATGCTGTGCACTTTATCCACCACCTGCGGGGTGGTGAACACACAATCCGGCAAGCACAACGAGAAATCTGGGCCCGGGTGGGTCTTGCTCTGGGTCCGGGTGGGTCTTGCTCTGGGCCCGGGTGTGGGTCTGGGCGTGGGCCCGGATGGGTCCTGGGGCCTACGCCGCCAACTCCCCTCTCCAGCCAGAGGTCTTGACAACTCGATTGGTCTGGACCAACTTGTTCCCCCAGCGGTGGCCACCGTTCCCGACCTCCCTCCTCACGCTCACCCCACCTCCCCCTCACCTCCCTCTCCTCCCCTCCCTCCCCTCCCTCCCCTCCCTTCCTTTCCCTCCCCCACTCCCCTCCGGAGGCAGCAAGTGGACCGCACCACCACACGCTCGCGCAGATGGATAGGCGGCGCCCTCGCGCTCGCCGTCGGCTCCGGGCTCGCCCTCGTCGGCGGCGCCGGCACCGCCCAGGCCGCGGACGTCAACGTGGCCAAGAACGCGGGCTTCGAGTCCGGCCTGGCCAACTGGAGCTGTTCGGCGGGCAGCGGCGCCGCCGTCTCCTCGCCGGTACGGACCGGGGCGGGCGCCCTCAAGGCGAGCCCGGCGGGCCAGGACAACGCCCGCTGCAGCCAGGTCGTCACGGTCAAGCCCAACTCGCGCTACACGCTGAGCGCCTGGGTGCAGGGCGGGTACGCCTACCTCGGCGCGACCGGCACCGGGACCACCGACGTCTCCACCTGGACGCCCGACAGCTCGTCCTGGAAGCAGCTGACCACCAGCTTCACCACCGGCGCGAGCACCACCCAGGTGACCGTGTACACCCACGGCTGGTACGGCCAGGCCGCCTACCACGTCGACGACGTCTCCGTGTTCGGTCCCGACGGGGGCGGCACCCCCGACCCCGACCCGGTCGTCCCGGCGACACCGGCGGGCCTCACCGCGGGCTCCGTCACCTCGTCCTCGGTGGCCCTGAGCTGGAACGCCGTCTCCGGCGCCACCGGCTACAAGGTCTACCGCGACGGATCCCTCGCGCAGACCGTCTCCGGCACCTCGGCGACCGTGACGGGCCTGGCGGCCGACACCACGTACCAGTTCCAGGTCGCCGCGACCAACACGGCGGGCGAGTCCGCCAAGTCGACGGCCGTCTCCGCGCGGACCGGCACCACCAACCCGGGCCCCGGCCCGTCCGTCCCCAAGCACGCCCTGACCGGCTACTGGCAGAACTTCAACAACGGGGCGACCGTCCAGAAGCTGCGGGACGTCCAGGCGCAGTACGACATCATCGCCGTCTCCTTCGCCGACTCGACGACCACGCCCGGCCAGATCGTCTTCAACCTCGACCCGGCCGTCGGCTACGCCTCCCTCGCCGACTTCAAGGCCGACGTCGCCGCGAAGAAGGCCGCGGGCAAGTCGGTCATCATCTCGGTCGGCGGCGAGAAGGGGAACGTCACGATCAACAGTGACGCCTCCGCGACCGCCTTCGCCAACAGCGCGTACGCCCTGATGCAGGAGTACGGCTTCAACGGGGTCGACATCGACCTGGAGCACGGCATCAACTCCACGTACCTGACGAAGGCGCTGCGCCAGCTCTCCGCCAAGGCGGGCTCGTCGATGGTCCTGACGATGGCGCCGCAGACCATCGACATGCAGAACACCGGCACCGAGTACTTCAAGACGGCGCTGGCCGTGAAGGACATCCTCACCGTCGTCAACATGCAGTACTACAACAGCGGTTCGATGCTGGGCTGTGACGGCAAGGTGTACAGCCAGGGCTCGGTGGACTTCCTGACCGCGCTCGCCTGCATCCAGCTCCAGGGCGGCCTCGACGCCTCCCAGGTCGGCCTCGGTGTTCCGGCCTCGACGCGGGGCGCGGGCAGCGGCTACGTCGACCCGTCGATCGTGAAGAACGCGCTCGACTGCCTGACCCGCGGCACGGGCTGCGGCACCTTCAAGCCCTCGCAGACCTGGCCGAACCTGCGCGGCGCGATGACCTGGTCCACCAACTGGGACGCGACGGCGGGCAACGCCTGGTCCAACGCGGTCGGCCCGCACGTCCACAACCTGCCGTAACCCGCACGTCCACAACCCGCCGCAACCCGCTCCACCCAACCGCGGCACACCGCACCCAAGCAACGCCGTCGCACACCGCACCCACGCAACGCCGTCGCACACCGCACCCGCGCAGCGCCGTCGCACACCGCGACGGCGCTGCGCCCGTGCCTCGGGCGGGTCGGTACCGGCGCGGGACCCGCCCCCTACCAGGGCAGGTCGCGCACCTGCTCGAAGCAGAGCACCACGAAGAGCAGCCCGGCGCCGGCCAGCATGACGTTGCTGAGCGGTCCGTTGCGCCATTCGGCGGGCGTACGGCTGGAGTTGAGGAGCCGGATCAGGGTCAGCGCCAGGAACGGCATGAAGAACGCGCCGATCACGCCGTAGACGATGACCAGGCCGAACGGCTGGTCCAGGAAGAGCAGCGCGATCGGTGGGAACGTCAGCCACAGCAGGTACGCGCGGAACGGCAACGACCTGTCGCGGGGGGTGCCGTCGGGGACGAGGGCGGGCCGGTAGTGGGCGACGAAGTCGGCGAACATCAGGCTGACGCCGTGCCAGACGCCGATGAGGGAGGTGAAGGAGGTGGCGAAGAAGCCGATCAGGAAGAGCTTGGCGGTGGCGTCCCCGTACCGCTCGGAGAGGACGCCGCCGAGGTCGAGCAGTCCCTTGTCGCCCTTGGCGAGCGCGACGCCGGAGGAGTGCAGCAGCTCGGCGCCGACGAAGAGCATGGCGACGACGAAGATGCCGGTGGTGAGGTAGGCGACGCGGTTGTCGAGCCGCATGACCTTCATCCAGCCGGTGTCGCGCCAGCCCTTGGCGTTGACCCAGTAGCCGTACGCGGCCAGGGTGATGGTGCCGCCGACGCCGCCGATCAGGCCGAGGGTGTAGACGAGGGAGCCGTCGGGGAGCACCGGGACGAGGCCGGCGAGTGCGTCGCCCAGGTGGGGCCCGACCCGGATCGCGAGGTAGACGGTGACGACGAACATGACGCCGACGAGGGCGGTCATGACCTTCTCGAAGACGGCGTACCGGTTGAACCAGACGAAGACCAGGCCCACCAGGCCGCACAGCACCGCCCAGACCTTGAGGTCCATGACGCCGGGGAAGAGGGCGCCGAGCGGCAGTGCGCTGGAGGACATGGCGGCCGCGCCGTAGACGAAGCCCCAGACGACGACGTAGCCGACGAAGTAGACGGTGGTCCAGGCGCCGAGGCTGCGCCAGCCGTCGAAGAGGGTGCGGCCGGTGGCCAGGTGCCAGCGGCCGGCGGCTTCGGCGAGGGAGATCTTGACGACGCAGCCGATGACGGCGGCCCAGAGCAGGGTGTAGCCGAACTTGGAGCCTGCGATCAGGGTCGCGACGAGGTCTCCGGCGCCGACGCCGGTGGCGGCGACGACGATGCCGGGGCCGATGTAGCGCCAGGAGGACTTACGGGGAGCGGTGGTCGCTCCGCGCTCTCCCGCGCCCTCCTCTTGAGCGATCTCCGCCATGTCCGCCCGCCTTTCGCCGTTCGTGTGTGATCTCCTGTGGAACCCGGTCACCCAAGCGGCTACGGCGCGTCGGCGCAAGAGGGCGTGGCCGAACCGCGCCCTTGACCCGTCCATGTCATAGCCGGACGATGTGGCCGGACACCCCGCACAGCCTGTCGCACCCCCCACACTCCCCACCCAGGAGACAGCATGCGACTTCGAACCCGCGGAACCCGCGGAAGAAGGCCCGCCACCCTCGCGGCCCTTCTGGCGCTCGCCCTCGCGGCGCCGCTCTCCCTCGGCGGCCAGCAGGCCGGAGCCGACTCCGAGCCGACCGCCGCCACCGCGTCCCGCTCCGCCTCCTCACCCGGCTCCGCCGAGGAAGTGATCCGCCAGTACGAGATCCACGGCCCGTCCACCGTCGCCGAGCGCACCGAGCTCGCCGCCACCGGCGTCTCGATCGACGAGGCCGACGACCACAGCGTCGTCGTCAGCGCCAACGCCGCCCAGCTGCGCAAGCTCCGCGCGCTCGGTCACCGCCCCGAGGCGCTGCCGGGGCCGCCGGACCGGTCGGCCAAGGACGTGGCCGTCAAGCCGTTCGACTTCCCCTCGGCCGACTCGAAGTACCACAACTTCGCCGAGATGAACGCGGAGATCGACCAGCGCATCGCCCAGTACCCGAACCTCATGACCAAGCGGGTCATCGGCAGGACGTACCAGGGCCGGGACATCGTCGCCGTCAAGATCAGCGACAACGTCGGGACGGACGAGGCCGAGCCCGAGGTCCTCTTCACCCACCACCAGCACGCGCGCGAGCACCTCACCGTCGAGATGGCGCTGTACCTGCTGCGCGAACTCGGCGCGGGGTACGGCTCCGACAGCCGCGTCACGGCCATGGTGAACAGCCGCGAGATCTGGATCGTGCCGGACCTCAACCCCGACGGCGGCGAGTACGACATCGCCTCCGGCTCCTACCGCAGCTGGCGCAAGAACCGGCAGCCCAACGCCGGCTCCTCGTACGTCGGTACGGACATGAACCGGAACTGGGACTACAAGTGGGGCTGCTGCGGCGGCTCCTCGGGCACCAAGAGCTCCGAGACCTACCGGGGCACGGCCCCCGAGTCGGCGCCCGAGGTGAAGGTCGTCGCCGACTTCGTCCGCTCGCGCGTGGTGGGCGGCAAGCAGCAGATCAGGGCGTCGATCGACTTCCACACGTACAGCGAACTGGTGCTCTGGCCCTTCGGCTGGACCACGGCCGACACCGCGACCGGCATGACCAGGGACGACCGGGACGCCTTCGCGGCGGTCGGCGGGAAGATGGGCGCGAGCAACGGCTACACCGCCGAGCAGTCCAGCGACCTGTACATCACGGACGGGTCGATCGACGACTACCTCTGGGGCGCGCAGAAGATCTTCGCGTACACCTTCGAGATGTACCCGGCCTCGTCCTGGAACGGCGGCTTCTACCCGCCCGACGAGGTGATCGAGCGGGAGACGAGCCGCAACAGGGACGCGGTCCTGCAGCTGTTGGAGAACGCGGACTGCATGTACCGCTCGATCGGCAAGCAGGCGCAGTACTGCACGAGCTGACGGTACGCGGGTTACGCGGGTTCCTCACGCGTACGGACGAGGAGGGCGCCCCCGGGAAGGTTCCGGGGGCGCCGGCCTCGTCGCTCCACCAGGCGCGCTACACCACCAGACTGAGCGCGGCCGCGACCGCGAAGCCGGCCAGGGAGAGGACGGACTCCAGGACGGTCCAGGACTTCAGGGTGTCCCGCTCGGAGATGCCGAAGTACTTGGAGACGATCCAGAACCCGCCGTCGTTGACGTGCGAGGCGAAGATCGAGCCGGCCGAGATCGCCATGATGACGAGGGCGAGGAAGGCCTGCGAGTGGCCGCCGCCCTCGACCAGGGGCAGGACGATGCCGGCGGTGGTGACGATCGCGACGGTCGCCGAGCCCTGGGCGACGCGCAGCACGAGCGAGATCAGGTAGGCGAGGACGATGACCGGCAGGCCGACGTCGTTGAAGGTGTCGGAGAGCGCCTGGGCGACCCCGCTGGCCTTCAGGATCGCGCCGAAGACGCCGCCGGCGCCGACCACGAGCAGGATGTTGCCGACCGGCTTCAGGGACGAGGTGGAGACCTGCTCCAGGGACTTGCGGGACCAGCCGCGCCGGATCCCGAGCAGGTAGTACCCGAGGAAGAGCGCGATCGTCAGGGCGACGAACGGGTTGCCGAAGAACTCGATCACGGAGCGCGGGGTCGACTCGTCCAGCGCGATGGAGGAGAACGTCGCGGCGAGGATGAGGATCAGCGGCGTACCGATGATGACGAGGACGGTGGCGAGGGAGACGGGGGCCTCGGAGGCGGAGTCCTCGCGCTCGGCGGCCACCTTCGCGCGGGCTTCCTCGGCGGCCTCCACCATGTCCTGCGGGACCTCGACGAAGATGCGCTTGCCGATCCAGGCGGCGTAGGCCCAGGCGGCGAGGACGGCGGGGATGCCGACGACGATGCCCATGAGGATGACCCAGCCGAGCGACACGTGGAACAGTCCGGCGGCGGCGACCGGGCCCGGGTGCGGCGGCAGGAAGGCGTGGGTCATCGACAGGCCCGCGAGCAGGGGCATGCAGTACAGCAGGATCGACTTGCCGGAGCGCTTGGCGGCGGCGTAGACGATCGGCGCGAGGACGAAGATGCCGACGTCGAAGAAGACCGGGATGCCGAAGATCAGGCCGGTGAGGCCCATCGCGAGCGGCGCGCGCTTCTCGCCGAACAGGCCGAGGAGGCGGGAGGAGAGCACTTCCGCTCCGCCGGAGACCTCCAGGATGGCGCCGAGCATGGTGCCCAGGCCGATGATGATCGCGACGTGGCCGAGGATGCCGCCCATACCGGTCTCGATGACCGAGGTGGCGGCGGACTTCTGGACCGTGCCGAAGAGTTCGGTGACGGAGAGCCCGGCGGCGAGGCCGACGCTGATGGAGACGGCGAGCAGCGCGACGAAGGGCTGGAGCCGGACCTTGATGATCAGGACGAGCAGCAGGGCGATGCCGAGGGCGGCGACGGTGAGCAGCCCGGCGGTGCCCGGTATGAGGAGGAGCAGTCCTCCGGTGTGGGGTGGTGCCTCGGCGGCGGGGGGTGCGGCGGCGAGCAGCATGCGGGGGCCTCGTTTTTGGGTAGGGGGGAGCGCGGCACGGCGTCCCGGGGGCGGACGCCGTGCCGTGGAGCGGCGGTTTCAGCAGAATCAGCTCAGGTTCAGCCGAGGACGGCGAGGGCGTCGATCTCGATGAGGAGACCGCGGGGCAGGCCGACGTAGACCGTCGTACGGGCGGAGGCGGGGGCCTTGAGGCCCTGCTCCTCGAAGTACGCGTTGTAGATCTCGTTCATCTCGGCGAAGTGGTCGACGTCGGTGAGGTAGACGCGCATCATCATCACGTCGTCCCAGCTCGCGCCGCCCTCCTCCAGGATCGCCTTGACGTTGGCGAAGGTCTGCAGGGTCTGCTCGCGCAGGGTCGGACCGGCGGGCGTGGGGGCCTTGCCCTCCTCGGCGGGCAGGAATCCGACCTGGCCGGCGACCTGGAGGATGTTGCCCTTCTTGACGCCGTGCGAGAACTTCGCGGGCGGGGCGGTGTGGGTGGCGGGGGTGAGCGCGATCTTCTCGGTCATGTCCGGTCCTTGGTAGGGGTGTTGCCTGAGTAGTCCCGGCTGATGGCGTCGGCGGTGCGGCGTACCAGCGGGAGCAGGGTGAGGAGTTCCTCGGCGGTCACGACCACATTGGGCGCCGAGACCGACATGGCGGCGACGACGCGGCCGTCGGCGCCGCGGATGGGCGCCCCGACGCAGTTGATGGACTCCTCGTGGCCACCGAGGTCGGTGGCCCAGCCCTGTTCGCGCACGGTCGCCAGCTCCTTGAGGAACGCGGCGGCGTGGGGGGTCGAACGGGGCGTGTACATGGGGTAGTCGAGCTTGGCGGCGAGGGCGCGCCGTTCGGGCTCGGGGAGGTCGCCGAGCAGCAGCTTGGCGACGGCGGCGACGGTGATCGCGACGGGCTTGCCGATGCGGGAGTACATCCGGACCGGGTAGCGGCTCTCGACCTTGTCGATGTACAGGACCTCGCTCTCCTCGTACACGGCGAGGTGGACGGTGTGCCCGATCTGCTCGTTGAGCGCCGCGAGGTGGGGGTGGGCGATCTCGCGGATGTCGAGGTTCTCGACGGCCTCCTGCGCGAGGGCGAAGAGGCGGGCGCCGAGGCGGTAGCGCTGGTCCTGCTGGCGGTAGACGAGGCCGTGCTCGTGCAGGGTGCGGAGCAGCCGCAGGGCGGTGGACTTGTGCACCCCGAGCCGGTCGGCGACCTGGCCGAGGTCGGCGGGTCCCTGGGCGAGCAGCGGCAGGATGCTCAGCGCGCGGTCGACGGTCTGGCTCATGGCGTACGTACCTCCTGGTCCTGGCCCGTCCAGCCGGGGCCGAGGTGCAGTGTCTCCCAGGCGGAGTCGTCGAGACCGACGAGCCGGTCGGCGAGGTCCCGCCGGGGCGGCGCGGCGAGGTCGCCGGCGACGGTGAGCGCGGCGGCGGCGGCCAGATGTCCGTGGCGGATCCGCTCCCGTACGGCCAGACCCCGCAGGGTCCCGGAGAGGAACCCGGCGGCGAACGCGTCCCCGGCCCCGACGGCCGCGACGACGTCGACGCGGGGGGCGGGGACGGCGGTGACGGTGTCGTGCGCCGGGGTGTGGGCGGCTGCAGGCGGGTGGGCGGCTGTGGACGCGTGGGCGACTGCGGGCGCGTGGGCGACTGCGGGCGCGTGGGCGACTGCGGGCGCGTGGGCGACTGCGGGCGCGTGGGCGACTGCGGGCGCGTGCGAGCTGCTGCACGGGTTGGGGCCGCAGCCGCACGGGATGGGGCCGCAGCGCTCGAAGACGACCGCCCCCGCCGCACCCCGCTTCACCACCAGCACGCCCGGCTCAGGCAGCACGGCACGCACCGCGCCCGGCCCCCCGGCAACCCCCCACGCCTCCTCCGCCTCGTCCTCCCCCACGAAGACGACGTCCGCCCCCCGCGCCAGCTCCAGCAGCGTGCGCCCTCCGGCCCGCGCGTCCTGCCACAGCCCCGCCCGGAAGTTGACGTCGAACGACACCATCGGTCGCCCCGCCCGTGGTGCGGTCAGCGCACGCATCAGCGCGAGGCAGTCCTCCGAGAGGGCGGCCGTGATCCCGGAGACGTGCAGGACGCGGCCGTCCCCGACCACCTCCCACGCCACCGTCACCGGCGACATCGCCGACGCCGCCGAGCCCGCCCGGTAGTACGCGACCTCGTGCGCCGCCGTCGCCCGGTCCGTGGCGGTGCGGAAGTAGATCCCGGTCGGACGTTCGGCGTCCCGCCCGACCGCCGACACGTCGACCCCGTACGCCCCGATCGCCTCCACCAGGTGGTCGCCGAAACCGTCCGCGCCCACCCGGCTCACCCACTTCGCGCGGTGTCCCGCCGAGGCGAGCGCGCAGGCCACGTTGGACTCGGCGCCGCCGATGGTCCGGGCGAACGCCGGTACGTCGGCGAGGCGGCCCGGCCGGGAGGGCAGAAAGGTGACCATGGACTCACCGAGGCAGACGACGTCCACGGGTGGCGCGTCCACGGTCGGGTGGTCTCCGGTCAGGGTCACCTGCGGGCTCCTCGTCGATCATGCGGGTCCATTGACCCGGCGTTGGCCCGGATGTTAGACACCATTAAGCGATATGCGCAATGACCGTTGCGCATAGTGCAACGCAATGACGCGACGCCCCCGGAGGAGCCCCGTGAGCCCCAAGAGCCCGACGACGCCCACCCCTCACCCCACCCCTCAGGCCACCCCCACCCCCGCCGGCTGGCTCGCGGACGAACGCGTCGACCACCGCTTCAAGGCCCTCCCGCCCGACGCTAACGGGCTGACCGTCGGCGAGCTGGCCGCCCAGCGCCGCAACCTCTTCACCGGCGGCTTCACCACCCCCGTCCTCGCCCTCTCCGCCGAGTCCGTCGAGCACAACCTGCGCCTCCTGGAGACGTACGCCGAGCGCCACGGCCTCGCCTTCGCCCCGCACGGCAAGACCTCCATGGCCCCACAGCTCTTCGACCGCCAGCTGGAGCACGGCGCCTGGGGCATCACCGCCGCCGTCCCGCACCAGGCCCGCGTCTACCGCGCCCACGGCATCGCCCGGATCTTCCTCGCCAACGAGCTCGTCGACGCCCCCGCCCTGCGCTGGCTGGCCGCCGAGCTCGACACCGACCGCGACTTCCGCTTCATCTGCTACGTCGACTCCGTGCGCGGCGTCGAGCTGATGGACGCCGCCCTCACCGAGGCCCGGGCGGCCCGCCCCGAGCCCGCCCGGGCACTGCCCGCCCGCCCGGTCGACGTCGTCGTCGAGCTCGGCGCCGGCGAGGGTGCCCGTACCGGAGCCCGTACCGAGGCCGACTGCGTCGCCGTCGCCGACGCGGTCGCCGCGACGGACACCCTGCGTTTGGTCGGCGTGGCGGGCTACGAGGGCGAGGTCCCGCAGGCGGACACCGACCGCGTCCACGCCTGGCTGCGCCGGCTGACGGCCCTGGCGGCCGACTTCGACAAGGCGGGCCGCTTCGCCCCCGAGCTCGACGAGATCGTCGTCAGCGCGGGCGGCAGCGCCTGGTTCGACGCGGTCGCCGACGTCTTCGCGGAGATCCCCGCGCTCTCCCGCCCCGTACTGAAGCTGCTCCGCTCCGGCGCGTACGTCTCGCACGACGACGGCCACTACCGCCACCTCACCCCCTTCAACCGGGTCCCCGAAGAGGGCGGGCTGCAGCCCGCGTTCCGGCTCTGGGCGCAGGTCGTCTCCCGCCCGAGCCCCGAGCAGGCGTTCACCAACGCCGGCAAGCGGGACGCGGCGTACGACCTCGACCTGCCGGAGGCGCAGGTCGTCCGGGACGCCCGCACCGGCGCCGAACGCCCCGCGACCGGCATCACCGTCACCGGCCTCTCCGACCAGCACGGCTGGGTCCGCACCGAACCGGGCGCGGCGATCGAGGTCGGCGACTGGCTCGGCATGGGCCTCTCCCACCCCTGCACGTCCTTCGACAAGTGGCAGCTGATCCCGCTGGTCGAGGCGGACGGCACGGTCGTCGACTACATCCGTACCTTCTTCTAGAGGAGCCGGTCACCATGGACCTCGTCATCCGCGACGTGGACGTCGTCGACGGCTCCGGCGGCGACGCGTACCGCGCCGACGTCGCCGTCGACGGCGGCCGTATCGCCGCCATCGTCAAGGAGGGGGCGGCGGCGGGCTGCCGGCGCCCCACCGCCCGCCGCGTCCTGGACGCCGAGGGCCTCGCCCTGTCCCCCGGCTTCATCGACATGCACGCCCACTCCGACCTCGCGCTGCTGCGCGACCCGGAGCACACCGCGAAGGCCGCGCAGGGCGTGACCCTCGAAGTGCTCGGCCAGGACGGTCTCTCGTACGCCCCGGTGGACGACCGCACGCTCGCCGAGGTACGCCGGGCGATCACCGGCTGGAACGGCGACGGCTCCGACATCGACTTCGACTGGCGCACGGTCGGCGAGTACCTGGACCGGCTGGACCGGGGCATCGCGGTCAACGCGGCCTACCTCGTCCCCCAGGGCACGGTCCGGATGCACGCGGTCGGCTGGGACGACCGCCCGGCGACGGAGGCCGAGACGGACCGGATGCGGCAGCTGGTCGCCGAGGGCCTGGAGCAGGGCGCGGTCGGCATGTCGTCGGGCCTCACGTACACGCCCGGTATGTACGCGAAGGACGCCGAACTCGCCGAGCTCTGCAAGGTCGTGGCCCGGTACGACGGCTACTACTGCCCGCACCACCGCTCGTACGGCGCCGGTGCGCTGGAGGCGTACGAGGAGATGGTCGCCCTGACCCGCGACGCGGGCTGCGCGCTGCACCTGGCGCACGCGACGATGAACTTCGGCGTGAACAAGGGCAGGGCCCCGGACCTGCTGGCGCTCCTCGACGGAGCGCTGGCGGCGGGCGCGGACATCACCCTGGACACGTACCCCTACACACCGGGCTGTACGACGCTGGCCGCGGTGCTCCCGAGCTGGGCGGCGGAGGGCGGCCCGGAGGCGCTGCTCGCGCGCCTCCGGGACGACGCGACGGCCGAGCGGATCCGCCACCATCTGGAGGAGATCGGCTCGGACGGCTGCCACGGGGTGCCGATGGAGTGGGACACGATCGAGATCTCGGGCGTGAGCGACCCGGGCCTGGCGTCCTGCGTGGGCAGGACGATCGCCCAGTCCGCGCGGATGCGCGGCGAGGCGCCGTGGGTGACGGCCCGCCGTCTGCTGATCGACGACCGGCTGGGCTCGACGATCCTCCAGCACGTCGGCCACGAGGAGAACGTCCGCGCGATCATGCGCCACCGGGTGCACACGGGCGGCTCGGACGGCATCCTCCAGGGCTTCAAACCGCACCCGAGGGCGTACGGGACGTTCCCGCAGTACCTGGGGAAGTACGTACGGGAGGAGGGCGTCCTCTCCCTGGAGGAGTGCGTGGCCCACCTGACATCCCGCCCGGCGGCCCGCCTCCGCCTCCCGGACCGGGGCCTGGTCCGCGAGGGCTACGCGGCGGACCTGGTCCTCTTCGACCCGAAGACGGTGGCGGCGGGCTCCACGTACGACTCCCCACGCACCCTCCCGGTGGGCATCCCGCACGTCCTGATCGACGGCCGCTTCGTCATCGAGGACGGCAGACGTACCTCGACCCTGGCCGGCAGATCGATCCGCCGAACCCCCTGACCGGTCCAGCCGACGGCGGCGGGCACTCCGTCCAGGAGCGCCCGCCCGCCCCGCCTCCGTGTGTGCACGGAGATCCGCCCAGGGGTTGCCCCCGTGGTGGGCGATCGTCCCGGGGGGGCGGGACGGGTGGGCACACGGGACGGCGCCCTTACGGGCGGGTCCGCTCCCTGCGCCCGCCCACCAGGGGTACGGCTCCCCCGAGGACGTGCCCTTCCCGAGGGGCCCGCCGCACCCCCACAAGCCCCGCCCCCACGAGCCCGACCCCCGCCACGGCCCCCGCCATCACGAACCCGTACCACGGCGTCGCGCCCGACAGCGCCGTCTCGTAGACCAGCGCCCCCGAGAGCACCGCCAGCACCTGCCCCCACCGGCCGTCCCACCCCACCACCGCCACCACGCACACGCCCCACAGCAGGTACCACGGCTGGACCATCGGTGAGAGCGCCACCAGCGCCACGAGCGCCAGCCCCAGCCCCCGCACCGGATCGATCCGCCCCTGCCACGACCGCCACGCGAGCGCCAGGACGAGCGCCACCGCCACCGCGAGGCCCAGCTTCTGCACGAGGCCCTTCACCGGGTCCGGGTCGTCCGCGAGCAGCAGCCCGAGCCCCTGGCCCACGTCGCTCGTCACCGACAGCGCGGTGTGGATCGCCCCGGCGACGCTCTGCGTCCGCAGCCACCCGAACCCGGTCCCGGCGGCCACCGTCGCGCCGACGGCCACCGCGCCCGCCACGAGCCCCGGCAGCACCAGCCCCTTCACCACACCCCGTACGCCGCCCTGCGCCCGCGCGACCATCACTCCGATGAACAGCAGCGCCACCGCCGCGGGCGACTTGATCATCATCGCCAGCCCGACCAGCACGCACCCGAGCACCCACCGCCCCCGCGTGGCCAGCAGCACCCCGCCCAGCATGAGCCCGATCATCAGCCCGTCGTTGTGCATCCCGCCCACGACGTGGATCAGGAGCAACGGATTGAGCGCCGCGAGCCACAGGGCCCCCGCCACCCCCGCATCCGAGCCCGCACCCCCGGCCGCGTCCCCGCCCCCGAAACCCCCACGCCCGCCCGCGAGCCCCCGCACCGCCCACACGATCAGCGCAAGCGCGGCGAGCGCGATCAGCCGCATCCCGAACACCGCCGGAACGATCTCCCCGCCCGTCACCTTCACCACGGCCTGCGCGAGGACCAGGAAGACCGGACCGTACGGCGCCGGGGTGTCCGTCCAATGCCCGCCGACGCTCGCCGCCGCGTCCACGCCGAGGTCCCCGGGGCCCAGGACCGACGGTCCCGCGCCGTACACGTCGTACCCCTCCAGGACCATGGCGCCCTGGGCGATGTAGCTGTAGACGTCCGCGCTGTACAGCGGAGGCGCGAGCACCAGCGGCGCGGTCCACCACCCGAGGGTCACCACCACGGCCCGCGCCCGCGCGTCCCGCACGCCGGTCGCCCCGCCCACCCGGCGCGCCGCCTCCCGGTCCTCCCCGTCCGACCGCCCCGCACGCCTCAGCAGCACCCCGTACCGCCACCACGCCGCCACGAGCACGGTCAGCCCCAGGTACGCCAGGGCGGCGCCGGCCGTCGTCAGGGCCGAGCCCCGGGGCGCCCACAGCCCCCACGGCTCGCGCTCCGGCAGCGACCCGGCCGCGTACCCGCCCACGGCGATCGCGAGCGCCCCGACGGCACCCGCCCACCGGCAGCCGGCGGCACTGAGAATCCACATGACGCGCCAACCTACCCGCCCGCCCTCCCCACCCCGATTCCGCCCGACGTGTCCCAAAACACGAGGCGCCCCGCGCGACCCGGCCGTAAGCTCTCGACATGCAGGTGATCCAGTCCACGAAGCTCGCCAACGTCTGTTACGAAATCCGGGGCCCGGTGCTCGAAGAGGCGATGCGGCTGGAGGCTGCGGGCCACCGCATCCTCAAGCTCAACACCGGCAACCCGGCCGCCTTCGGCTTCGAGTGCCCGCCGGCGATCCTCGAGGACGTCCTGCGCAACCTCGCCGACGCGCACGGCTACGGCGACGCGAAGGGGCTGCTCGCGGCCCGGCGCGCGGTGATGAGCCACTACGAGACCAAGGGCATCCCGCTCTCCGTCGAGGACATCTACCTCGGCAACGGCGTCTCCGAGCTGATCCAGATGTCGATGCAGGCGCTGCTCGACGACGGTGACGAGGTGCTGGTCCCCGCTCCGGACTATCCCCTGTGGACCGCCTCGGTCTCCCTGGCCGGCGGCACGGCCGTGCACTACCGCTGCGACGAGCAGGCCGACTGGATGCCGGACCTCGCCGACATCGAGCGGAAGATCACCGACCGCACCAAGGCGATCGTGATCATCAACCCGAACAACCCGACGGGCGCCGTCTACGACGACGAGATGCTCCGTTCGCTCACCGAGATCGCCCGCCGCCACAACCTGGTCGTCTGCTCGGACGAGATCTACGACAGGATCCTCTACGACGGGGCCACGCACACCCCCACCGCCGCCCTCGCGCCCGACCTCCTCGTCCTCACCTTCAACGGGATGAGCAAGAACTACCGGGTGGCCGGCTTCCGCTCCGGCTGGCTCGCGGTCTGCGGACCGAAGGCGCACGCCTCCTCGTACATCGAGGGCCTCACGATCCTCGCCAACATGCGGCTGTGCGCCAACATGCCGGCGCAGCACGCGGTGGCAGCCGCCCTCCAGGGCCGGCAGTCGATCGAGGACCTGGTGCTGCCGGGCGGGCGGCTCCTGGAGCAGCGGGACGTGGCGTACGACCTGCTGACGCAGATCCCGGGCGTGACCTGTGTGAAGCCGAAGGGCGCGCTGTACCTCTTCCCCCGGCTCGACCCGAGCGTCTACAAGGTCAAGGACGACCGTCAGATGGTCCTGGACCTGCTGCGGGCCGAGAAGATCATGGTGGTGCACGGCACCGGGTTCAATTGGCACGAGCCGGACCACTTCCGGATCGTGACGCTGCCGAACGCGGCGGACCTGGCGGACGCGGTCACCCGGATCGGCACGTTCCTGGACGGCTACAGCCAGCCCTGAAGGGGTGTCCCGCCGATCAGGCCGGGCCCCTGACCGCGGCGACCTTCAGACCGCACTCAACTTTAGATTGAATCTAAGCTAGGATGGATCCAGAGATACTCAGGAGGCCATCCCCATGTACGAGCCGATCCGCACGAAGTCGGTCCACCGGATGGCCGACGACGACCAGCACGCGTACCCGCACCGCTCCCGCGAGGAGGAGCTGGACATCCAGCTCGCCGGACACCTCGCCGCGCTCCTCGCCGTCACGGACGAGCTGGGCGACACGGAGGCGGGCGATCTCATCGCCCGGCAGGTCGCGCGGCTGCGTGGAGCGCCGCCCGCCCGGCACGCGGGGCTGAGCGGTTCGAACACCCCCGCACTCCATGAGCGCGCCCACGCCCTCGCGGGCCGCGCCCTGGTCGTCGCCGCCTCCCGGGCCGACACGGCCGCCGCGATCCTCGCCGCCGAGCGCATGGACGCGCACACCGAGGCGCTGACCTCGCCCGACCGGCTGGTCAGCACCCCCTGACGGCCTCGGCCCGCGCGCGTGACCGCCGCGCGGGCCGGGTGCCACCCCCTTCCGGGCCCCGCACATCCTCCCCACACCCCCCGTACTCCGGTTCCGTACCGGGATCACCCCTTCACCCCTCGTCCACCCAACTCCCCCAGGAATGTGGGCTTCCGCGAGCAATCTGCCCGCGTGAGACGCATCCTGGGAATCGTCCTGGCCGTCCTGCTCCTGGGCGGCGTGGCCGCCGTCCTCGTGGCGGGCGGCGACAAGGACAAGGGCACGGCAACGAAGACCGTGCGAGGAGTGATCGGGTCGGAGAAGGCGGAGTTCTTCGCCGACCCCAAGGTGGTGCAGGCCCTGGCCGACGAGGGCTTCACCGTGCGGACGGAGACCTCCGGGTCCTGGGACATGGAGGAACTGCCCCTCAAGGGCTACGACTTCGCGTTCCCGTCCTCCAAGGCCCCCGCCGACGAGCTGCGCGCCAAGAACGGCGTGAAAGCCGCCGCGCCGCGGCCCTTCTACTCGCCCCTGGTCGTCGTCGCCCACCGGGGCGCCGCCGAGGTCCTCGCCGACAACGGCCTGGTCGCGTTCCGGCCGGGGGGCCAGACCGGCACCCTGCGCATGGAGCCGTTCCTGAAGGCCGCGAAGGCCGACCGGACCTGGCAGCAGCTGAAGGGCTCGGCGGGACGGCCTGAGCTGAGCGGGACGGTGTTCATCACCTCGACCGACCCCATCGCCTCGAACTCCGGCGCGCTGTACCTCGCCGCCGCGAGCTTCGTCGCCGACGGCGGCAAGGTGGCGGGCGACACGGCGGGCGTCGACCGCACGGCGCCGCTGATGCGCAAGCTGATCGAGGTCCAGGGGGCCCAGCAGTCCAGCTCCGACGCCCCGTTCCGCGACTTCATCAGCGGCGTCGGCAACCAGCTGGTGCTCGTCTACGAGTCCCAGGTCACCTCCCAGCTCCTCGCCAAGCGGCAACTGGGTGACCTCGTGGTGCTCTACCCGGACACCACGGTGATCAGCGACCACACCGTCGTCCCGCTCACCGACGCCGGCCGCGAGCTGGGTGAACTCCTCACCTCAGACAAGGAGTTGCGTGAGCTCGCGGTGCGCCACGGCTTCCGTCCGCAGGGCGCCGCCGCCGAGTTCACGGCCGCGACCGCGGACCTCGCCGACCGCATCAACCAGAATCTGACCGGGGTCCGCCAGGCACCCGTGCCCACCAGTGAGGTGCTGCACGAGATGGCACGGCGGGCCCGCAACCAGGGGGACACCGCATGACCACGCCCGACCCTGCCACCGCCCAGCTGGTCCTGACCCCGCCGGAGCCGGTGCCCCCGGTCCGCGCCGAGCAGGCCTCGGGTCTGGTGCCGCTGGACGAGACGGTCCGTACGGAGATGGGCCGGCGCGCGGTCGAGTACGTCGACTCGCTGGCCGGGCTCGACACCCGCTCGCCGGAGTTCGCGGGCCGCATCGGGGAGATCGCGGCCCTCGGGGCCGGCGAGATGCGCAGCGCGGCCGCCCAGTCGAACCGGATGCTGGACCGCACGGTCCGCTCGCTGAGCGAGGGCGGCGGCGACGCGCAGTCCCGGGTCGGCTCCTCGCTCGTCGAGCTGCGTCGCACCGTCGAGGACCTCGACCCGCGTGACACCCCCGGCAAGGGTGCCCGGCGGTTCCTGTCCAAGCTGCCCGGCGGCAACAGGCTGCGTGACCATGTCGCCAGGTACGCCTCCTCGCAGGGCACGTTGACGAAGATCGTCAGCACGCTCCGCGGCGGACAGGACGAACTGCGCCGTGACAACGCGGCGTTGCAGACCGAGCGAGCGCGGCTGTGGGAGACCATGGGCAAGCTCCAGGAGTACGCGGTGCTCACCGAGGCCCTCGACGCGGCCGTCGAGGAGCGCGTCGCGCTGACCGTCGACCCGGCCGCGGCGGACGCCCTGCGCTCGGACGTGCTGTTCCCCGTCCGCCAGAAACACCAGGACCTGTTGACCCAACTCGCGGTCTGCGCGCAGGGATACCTGGCGATGGACGTGGTTCGCCGCAACAACGACGAGCTGATCAAGGGCGTCGACCGGGCGGCGACGACCACGGTCTCGGCGCTGCGCATCGCGGTCATGCTCTCCTCGGCCCTGGAGAACCAGCGCAAGGTGGCCGAGCAGGTCGACGTGTTGCGCTCGACGACCGAGGACCTGATTCGCGGCAACGCGGAGATGCTGGCGACCCAGAGCGGCGAGATCCAGCGGATCGCCGCCGACCCCGCGGTGGGCGCGGAGACCCTGCGGTCGGCGTTCCAGCAGATCTACCGGACGCTCGACGCGATCGACACGTACAAGGTGCAGGCGACCGAGTCCATGGCGGCGACGGTGGCGTCCCTGACCGACGAACTCCACACGGCGAGCGCCTACCTGGCCCGCACCCGCCGTACGAGCGCGCTGGAAGGCGGCCTCACATGAGACCCCGACAGACGCGAACCCGGGGCACCGGCTCCCTCCCCCGTCGCGCGACCGCCTCCGCCCTCGCCCTCGCCCTCCTGGCCGCCCTGACCCTCGCCGCCTGCACCGACAGCGGCGGCAACGGCAGCGGCAGCAGCGGGGGTACGGGTGACGACGGAGCCGGCTCCCCCCACACCCTGCGCGTCCTCGCCTCCTCCGAGCTCTCCGACATGGAGCCCGTCCTCGAAGAGGCCCGAAAGGCCACCGGGGTCACGGTCGAGCCGACCTACGTCGGCACGCTCGACGCCGTCGAGCAGATCGCGTCCGGCGCGGCGGAGAAGTCGTACGACGCGGTCTGGCTCTCCTCCAACGACTATCTGCGGCTGCGCCCCGACACCGCGAGGAAGATCACAGCCGAGACCCCGATCATGACCTCGCCGGTCGCGCTCGGCCTGCGCCCGCAGACGGTGAAGGCGCTCGGCTGGGATCCGGCCGAGGTGACCTGGTCGCAGATCCACCGGGCCGTCGTGGAGAAGAAGCTCGGCTACGGCATGACCGACCCGGCCCGCTCCAACTCCGGTTTCACCGCGCTCGTCTCGATCGCCTCCGGCCTCTCCGGCGCGCAGTCGGCGCTCACCGAGAAGGACGTCGCCGCGGCCACCCCGAAGCTCAAGGAGTTCTTCGGCGGGCAGCACCTGACCTCCGGCTCCTCCGGCTGGCTGGCCACCGCGTGGGCCCGCCGTACGGACGTCGACGCGCTGATCAACTACGAGTCGGTGCTGCTCAGTACGGGCAAGGAACTCACCGTCGTCCGCCCGGTCGACGGTGTCGTCACCGCCGACTACCCCTTCACGCTGCTCACCGCGGCGGGCCCGGACGCCAAGCAGGCGGCCGCGCGCCTCACCGCCCATCTCCGTACCCCGGTCGCCCAGCGGATGATCACCAACCGGACGCTGCGCCGCCCGGTCGTCCCCGGGGTGGAGCCGGCGAAGCCGCTCACCACCGACCAGCGCCGCGAACTGCCCTTCCCGGGCAGCCGCGCCGTCGCCGACGGCCTCCTCGACGCGTACGAGAACAAGCTCCGGCGGCCCTCGCGCACCGTCTACGTCCTCGACACCTCGGGCTCCATGGAGGGCGAGCGGCTCGCCCGGCTCAGGTCGGCCCTCGCCGAGCTGACCGGGGACTTCCGGGACCGTGAGACGGTCACCCTGATGCCCTTCGGTTCGGCGGTGAAGCAGCGCGAGGTCCGGACGTACACGGTCGATCCGGCCGCCCCGACGAAGGCCATCGACGCGATGCGCGCCCAGGCGGGCGGGCTCTCCGCCTCGGGCGGTACGGCGATCTACTCCAGTCTCGAAGAGGCGTACGGCCATCTCGGCGCCGCCACCGGCGCCCAGGGGCGCGGCGACGGCGGCACCTTCACGTCGATCGTGCTGATGACGGACGGCGAGAACACCGACGGCGAGCCGGCCGGCGCCTTCGACGCCTTCTACCGGGAGCTGCCGCCCGCCCAGCAGCGGACGCCGGTCTTCCCGATCGTCTTCGGGGACTCCGACCGCGCCGCCCTCGGCCACATCGCGAGCCTCACCGGCGGCCGGCTCTTCGACGCCACCCAGGGCTCGCTCGACGGAGCATTCGAGGAGATCCGTGGCTACCAGTAATCCGGTCGTGCGGTACCTGGAGTCCCGCAAGAACCTCACCGGCAGCGCCTGCGGCATCGCCGGCATCGCCCTCTCCTTCACCGGCGCGGCGGGCTCGCTCTGGTCCGTGGTCGTGGTGGCGCTGTACGCGGCGGGGGCGCTGATCGCCCCGCCGGAGCGGCCGCCCGCCCCCGCGTTCCCGAACGCCGAGGAGCAACTGGACGCGCTGCGCGCGGACTTCGCGACGCTGCGCGCGTACCTCGCCGAGGTCGAGCTGCCCCCGGCCGCGGCCGAGCGCCTCACCGAGTGGGACACGCTCGTCGAGGCGCTCCTCGAACCGGGCTGGGTCACCGACCCGGAGCACCTGCGCGTGCTGGCCCGCGCGGTGCGCCAGGACGTTCCGGAGGCCGTGGACACCTTCGTACGGACCCGGTGGTGGAGCCGCGTCACGCCGGGGGCGGAGCCGCCCGAGCGTCATCTCGGACGTCAGCTGGCGGCGCTGCGCGAGGAGGCGGGGCGGATCGCCGCCGCCCTCCAGGACGCGGAGGCGATCCGGCAGGAGGCGCACACCCGGTATCTGGAGGAGCGCGGCAGGTCCTGACCTGACGGGCCGTGGGGCGCGATGTCCGGACGTCACCGGGCCGCACCGCTTCTGCCCGAAAAGATCCACCGGCCACGATCACCATCGGTTATGTTCCGGCCATGACCACGGATCACTCTGACGCCTCGCGTTCCGCCTCCCGCCGTACGGTGCTCACCGCGTTCGCCGCGGCGGCCGCGGTGGGCTCGCCGCTCCTCGCCCAACTGGCCGCCGCCACGCCCGCCCACGCGACGCTGGCCACCCCCGGGGTCGAGTACACCTCGAACACCGCCCTGTACCGGGAACTGGCCGGACAGGAGGGCACCACCTTCAGCCGCCGCTTCCGCCGGCACGAGCAGTTCGACACCTCGATGACCACCGCCGCCCCGGTCCGGCGCACCGCGATCCTCGCGCTGCACGGTGGCGGCATCGAGATCGGTACCAGCGAACTCTGTCTGGGCATCGCCGGATACAGCCCCGGCGACGCGGCGGGCGCCCCGATCCTGCCGACCGTGCACGACTACTGGATGTTCGAGGGCCTGCTCTCCAGCGGCAACAAGGAACTGCACGTCACCTCGAAGAACTGCGACGACCATGTCGCCCTGTCGACGGCGGCGAGCCACCTCAACGTCCTCAGTCTGCACGGCTGCAAGTTCGACCAGCTGAGACTGCCCACTGCCACCTACCCGCCGACCGGCGACCGCCGGGTGGCCGTGGTCGGCGGCCTCAACAAGGCCTTCCGCACGGCGCTGGTGCAGGAGCTGAACGCGGCGGGCTTCCCGGCGATCGACTCCCTCGCCCCGGCGTGGGCCACGCTGCTCTCGGAGTTCAACGGCGACCACGCCACGAACCCGTGCAACAGGACGATGCTCGGCGCGGGCGCGCAGCTGGAGCTCACCACCGAGCTGCGCGAGAGCCTGTTCGGGGACCCGAGCAGCCGGGGCGGCCGGGCGGAGACCTGGGACAGCAACGGCGAGTTCGTGAAGTTCCGCGACGCGTGCCGCCGGGCGATCGCCACCGTCGAGGCGGGCCAGCCGCTGCTCTGAGGTGGCGAACGCACCGGCCCCCGGAGCCGTGAGGGGGCTCCGGGGGCCGGTATGCATCGTGGCGGGCCGTTCGTGACCCCACTGGTCAGGGCGGTGTTCGGGGCGCCCCGCCACGAGTCTTCGGGGGTACGGGGCTCAGCCCAGGCGCTCGACCAGCGCGCGGTACTCGTCCCACAGCTCCTTCGGCGTGTGGTCACCGAAGGTGTTCAGGTGCTCGGGAACCAGGGCGGCCTCCTCGCGCCAGACGTCACGGTCGACCTTGAGCAGGAACTCCAGGTCCTCCGCCGGCAGGTCCAGGCCCTCGGTGTCGAGCGCGTCGGCGGTCGGCAGGATGCCGATCGGCGTCTCGACGCCCTCGGCCTTGCCCTCCAGGCGCTCCACGATCCACTTCAGGACCCGGCTGTTCTCGCCGAAGCCGGGCCAGACGAACGTGCCGGCCTCGTTCTTGCGGAACCAGTTGACGTAGTAGATCTTCGGCAGCTTGGCCTGGTCCGCCTCGGCGCCGACCTTGATCCAGTGGGCCATGTAGTCGCCCATGTTGTAGCCGCAGAACGGCAGCATGGCGAACGGGTCGCGGCGCAGCTCGCCGACCTTGCCCTCGGCGGCGGCGGTCTTCTCTGAGGCGACGTTCGCGCCGAGGAAGACACCGTGCTGCCAGGTGAAGGACTCGGTGACCAGCGGCACGGCGGAGGCGCGGCGGCCGCCGAAGAGGATCGCCGAGATCGGCACGCCCTTCGGGTCCTCCCACTCCGGCGCGATGGTCGGGCACTGGCCGGCCGGGACGGTGAAGCGGGCGTTGGGGTGGGCGGCCGGGGTCTCGGACTCCGGCGTCCAGTCGTTGCCCTTCCAGTCGGTGAGGTGCTTGGGCAGTTCCTCGGTCATGCCCTCCCACCACACGTCGCCGTCGTCGGTGAGCGCGACGTTGGTGAAGACGGAGTTGCCCCACAGGGTCTTCATGGCGTTGGCGTTGGTGTGCTCGCCGGTGCCGGGCGCGACGCCGAAGAAGCCGGCCTCGGGGTTGATCGCGTAGAGGCGGCCGTCCTCGCCGAAGCGCATCCAGGCGATGTCGTCGCCGATGGTCTCGACCGTCCAGCCGGAGATCGTGGGCTCCAGCATGGCGAGGTTGGTCTTGCCACAGGCGGACGGGAAGGCGGCGGCGACGTACTTCGCCTCGCCCTGCGGCGGGGTGAGCTTCAGGACGAGCATGTGCTCGGCGAGCCAGCCCTCGTCACGCGCCATGACGGAGGCGATGCGCAGCGCGTAGCACTTCTTGCCGAGCAGGGCGTTGCCGCCGTAACCGGAGCCGTAGGACCAGATCTCGCGGCTCTCGGGGAAGTGCGAGATGTACTTCGTGGAGTTGCACGGCCACGGCACGTCCTCCTCGCCCTCCGCGAGCGGCGCGCCGAGGGTGTGGACGGCCTTGACGAAGAAGCCGTCGGTGCCGAGCTCGTCCAGGACGGCCTGTCCCATGCGGGTCATGGTGCGCATGGAGGCGGCGACGTACGCGGAGTCGGTGATCTCGACACCGATCGCGGAGAGCGGGGAGCCGACGGGCCCCATGCAGAAGGGCACGACGTACAGGGTGCGTCCGCGCATCGCGCCGCGGAAGATCCCGTCCTCACCGGCGAAGAGGGCCTTCATCTCGGCCGGGGCCTTCCAGTGGTTGGTCGGGCCCGCGTCCTCCTCCTTCTCGGAGCAGATGAAGGTCCGGTCCTCGACACGCGCGACGTCGGACGGGTCAGAGGCGGCGTAGTAGGAGTTCGGGCGCAGCGTCGGGTCGAGCTTCGTGAACGTTCCCTTGGCGACGAGCTCCTCGCACAGGCGCTCGTACTCGGCCTCGGATCCGTCGCACCAGACCACCCGGTCCGGCTGCGTGATCTCGGCGATCTCGTTCACCCAGGCGACCAGTTCCTGGTGCTGGGTGGGGACGGCGGTGGTGGGAGCCGCGTTGTCGCGCGCCACGATTGCTCCTTGATGAGGGGTTTTTTGATGTCTGCCCCGTGGGGGCTGCGACCCGGATGCGTCGTAGCTGCTCATCCGGTGCCGACCACACTCATTTGATCATCCGACGCATGCGCCCATATGTCCAGAGGGCCGCACACGTGAGCATCGCCACTCGTATCCGGGACCTACGGGGGCGTAGGTAGCATTCGGTTCATGACTTCTGCGATGCCCTCGGTGAACGAGATCGAGCAGTTCGTGAAGCCCCGGCTCAGGGGCTGGCTGCATGCCGGGATGTTCCCCGCCGTGATCATCGCGGGGCTGGTCCTGGTCGCCCTCGCGGACTCGCCGCGTGCCCGGATCGCCTGTGGCGTGTACGTCCTCACCGCCTGCCTGCTCTTCGGCATCAGCGCGCTCTACCACCGGGGCGAGTGGGGACCGCGTGGCGAGGCGATCCTGCGGCGTCTGGATCACGCCAACATCTTCCTGATCATCGCGGGCACCTACACCCCGCTGACCCTGCTGCTCCTGCCGGACTCGACCGGGCGCCCGCTCATGTGGGCGGTCTGGGTCGCCGCGGCGGCGGGCATCGCCTTCCGGGTCTTCTGGGTCGGCGCCCCTCGCTGGCTGTACACGCCCTGCTACATCGCGATGGGCTGGGCCGCCGTCTTCTTCCTGCCCGACTTCATGCGGGCCGGCGGCATAGCCGTCCTGGTCCTGGTGGTCGTCGGCGGACTGCTCTACAGCGCGGGCGGGGTCATCTACGGCATCAAGCGCCCGAACCCGTCCCCCCGCTGGTTCGGCTTCCACGAGGTCTTCCACTCCCTGACCCTCGCGGCCTTCATCGTCCACTACGTGGGCATCTCGCTGGTCGCCTACAAGGCCTGACCCGGCGCACCGGCCGCTGTGCTCACGGGCCGCCCGGCACTCCGAGCGCGCCCCTGACGACCTCGCCGGACTCCGGATTGTCCGCGCACCCCCACACTCCGTGAGGGCAGTAGTCCGTGAACGTCTGGTAGACGGGCCGGTGCCGGGCGAACCAGTCGAGCATCCCCCGCACGTACGCCGGGTTGTCCCCGTTGCGGAAGAGCCCCCACTCCGGATACGAGACGGGCTTGCCGTGCGCCGCCGCGAACGCGACATGGTGCGCGAGCCCGAACTCCTCCGTCACCTGCTCCTCGAAGCCGAGCCCCTCGGGCTGGTCGTAGGCGTCGAGCCCGATGATGTCGACGTACGCGTCGCCCGGGTAGCAGCGCGGCCACTCCACGGCGTCCCGCCCCCGGCTCGCGGTGAAGTCGAAGCGGAACCGCTGCCCCGGCACCCCCCGCAGCACCCCCACGACCCGCTGCCAGTACGCCTTCCAGGCCTCGGGGTCGGGCCCGCAGCGGTGGCTGTAGGTGGTGCCGTTCATCTCCCAGCCCAGGACCAGGACCGCGTCGGAGAGCCGGTGCGCGACGAGCCGCTCCCCCAGCGTGCGGAAGTGCCCGTCGTACGCCCCCGTCGCCCCGCGCCGCAGACCGGCCCTGACCTCCTCGTCCGGCAGCCCCGCCTCGCTGCGGTCGAGCAGCGGCACGTTCAGGACGAAGAGCCGCCCGGGCCGCTCCTCCTTCCACCGCGCCCACGGCTCGAAGAGCTCGGGGTGGCCCTCGATGTTCGACCACCGGTCGCCGGGGAGGTAGGTGTGCCCGACGGTCAGCGAACCGCCGCCGAGCCAGCGCTGCACGTCCGCGATCCGGGCCACCCCGGTCGCGTCGGAGCCGGTGAAGAACCCGGACGGAACGTTCCAGCGCTCGGGAACGGACCCGACGCCGGGCTCGGCGGTCCCGGGCCCCGGCTCGGAGCCGTCCGGCGCGAGCCGCCCACCTGGCAGGACGACCAGCGCGAGAACGGCCGCGAGCAGCACGGTCAGTGCGGCCCGCGGCCAGGAGAGGAGGGTCACGTCAGCTGGTCCAGAAGTCCCACCAGCGCGTCAGGATCAGCATGCCGATGATCCCGATGTGCAGCACCGGCAGGGCGAAGGTGAACTCCTCGAAGAACCCCTTCACGGCCGCCGGCGCCGGCAGCACGCCGGTCCGGACGTTGTGCGAGGTCACGTACCAGAACATGACGAGCGTGGCCGTCCAGGCGAGACAGCACCAGAGGCAGAGCGCGTTGATCTCGTACAGCGACTGGTACATCAGCCAGGTGCAGAACCCGACGCCGAAGAGCATCCCGGCGTTCAGGCCGAGCCAGAACCAGCCCTGGTAGCGGGCCCCGGCGAGCACGCCGGCGCCGATCGCGACGACCATCGCGTACGTCACCAGACCGAGCATCGGGTTCGGGAAGCCGAACACCGCCGCCTGCTCGCTCTTCATGATGTTGCCGCAGGACACCACCGGGTTGAGGCTGCAGCCCGGCTGGAAGTTCGGGTCCTCGAGGAGCTTGAACTTGTCGATCGTGATCACCCAGCCGGCCAGCACGCCGGCCGCCCCGGTGATCACGAGGAGCAGGCCGAGCGCCCGGCTCGCGCCGACCGTCCCGGCCGCCTCCGGCAGCGCGTCCCGGCGCTGCCCCGGCACCGATCCCGGTCCCGGTCCCGATCCCGGTCCCCGTACGTTCACCGTCGCCATGCCGCCACCCCCTCTCCCTCGTTCTCCGCTCAGCCCTGCAGGCGCCGGACCGGCAGCAGGACGTGTGCGGCGGCCGCCACGACCTCGTCGTCGGTGACGAAGGACTTCAGCTTCTCCTCGGTGACCGCCTCGCCGGGCACCGCGTCCGGCCAGGGGCGTACCGAGCAGATCAGGTAGGCGTGCCCGTTCTCCTTGACGGCCGCCTCCCACTCCGCGGGAACCGGGCACTGCGCCTTCATGAACGGCAGCGTGAGCACCGCGCGCTGTGCCTCGACGAGCAGGTGCGCGCCGGTCCCGCGCTCCTGGGAGGCGTCGACGACACGGTCGCCGATCGGCAGGCCCATCCCCTCCAGGGCGGCCCGCATCGCCTCCTCGCCGGCCTCGGGGCCGTCACGGCCGTCGCCGAGCGAATACACCATCAGAAAGGGGGTGACGGGGGTGTCGGCGGTGGGGCCGATGGTCCACGGAACGACGGTGAGCGTTCCCAGCGGATTGTCGCTGCGCGCCGCGGAGACGACGTTTGGAGTGGTCATGCATCGGGATGCTAGTGGTCGAACGACCGGCGACCGGCGCCGAATTCACTCGATCGGCCGACATTCCACCGTCTGACATTTCACTCGGAACGAAGTCGGGATTCCATCGTTGTGCCCTGAGGGCATTCTCCGACCACTTGGAGATCATTCATGATCGTCCCGCGCCGTGTCGCCTTGCGGTCCCTCTTCACCGTGGCCGTCGCCGCCTTCACCGGCGGCGCCCTGGCCCGCATCGTCACCACCCCGCGCGAGCGCTCCGCCCGCGCCGCCTCGGACACCTCCTTCGACGAGATGTACCGCGGCCGGCACATCCGGGGCCTGGCCGGCCCCTCGGGCGAGCAGCTCGTCCTCGTCGACGGCCGGCCGCTCCATGTGATGCGCCGCGCCGACGGCGGCTTTCTGACCCCCATCGACCACTACGAGTCCCATACGACACCGCTGGCGGCCACCCGCGCGGCCGTGGACGAGCTGGGGTCCGCCCCGCTGACCCGGTACGCCGCCGCCCACGGCGTCCGTCCGGGAGGGAGCCCGCGTGGCGTACACACGTAAGAACCAGCACGATCTGACCAGAGCCGAGCGGCGGACGTTCGTCTCCGCCGTCCTGGAGCTCAAGCGCCGGGGGACGTACGACGAGTTCGTCAGGACGCACATCGACTACTACGTCGCCGACGGGGACGACCGTCTGCGCGTGGCCCACATGACGCCCAGCTTCCTGCCCTGGCACCGCAAGTTCCTGCTGGAGTTCGAGCGGGCGCTGCGCTCCGTCGACCCGAGCGTCACCGTCCCGTACTGGGACTGGACCCAGGACAACACCCCCGCCGCCTCCCTGTGGAACGAGGACTTCATGGGCGGCAACGGCCGCCGGGCCGACCTCCAGGTGACGACCGGGCCCTTCGCGTTCGCGGCCGGACGCTGGACGGTCAAGCACAACATGACCGAAGGACAGTTCCTGACCAGGGACTTCGGCCGCCCGCAGGACCCGATCACGCTGCCGACGAAGGCGCAGCTCGACACCGTGATGCGGGAGACCGTGTACGACGAGGAGCCGTGGAACTCCACCAGCCGGGCGGGGTTCCGCAACGCGCTGGAGGGCTGGTCCCCGGGCCGGGGCAACGACCGCTTCCGGATCCACAACCGGGTGCACCGCTGGGTCGGCGGCATGATGCTCGGCGGCGCCTCCGTCAACGATCCGGTCTTCTGGCTCCACCACTCCTTCGTCGACCGGCTCTGGTCGCTCTGGCAGGCCCGCAACCCCCGGGCCGGCTACCTCCCGACGGAGCCGCCGCGACTGGGCGAGTCGCAGTACCGACGGATCGCGGCCCGCGACGAGAAGATGGGCCCCTGGGGCGTCACGCCGGCCTCGATGCTCGACCACAGCGCGATCTACCGGTACGCATGACGCGAACGTCCCCCCGGCCGGTCGGCCGGGGGGACGTCAGGACACGAGCGGAACGTCAGGCGCCGTAGCCACCGTCGCGGTGGTGGTCGCCCTGACCGTCGATGTTCGCGCACTGGTTGCCGAACGCCGGGTTGATCAGCCCGATGACGGTGACGGTGTTGCCGCACAGGTTGACCGGCACGTGGACCGGGACCTGGACGAGGTTGCCCGAGGCGACACCGGGCGAGTGGGCGGCGACGGCGCCGGCGCCGGAGTCGGCGACGGCCAGGCCGGCTCCGCTGAGGGCAACGGCACCCGTGCCGGCGAGGACAGCGGCAGCCTTCGCGATGCGAGACATCAAGAACTCCTTGGACGTGGAAAGGCGACCGCGAGATTCACGGCCGACGTTCCCGTTCAACGCCGAATTGGCGTACGGGTCACGGCCTTTAGGCCGGACGGGAGAAAATGGCGAGGGAAGGCCCGCAGAACCGGTGGGCCGCCCGCCGTCGGATACGACGGAACGGACCCGGATCTGCGGGCCACGGCCATGCGACCAGCCTTCAGTTGTAACGAGCAACGACCCCTCGGGTGGCGGGGAAGAATCGTGTCTTCACCCGCCGGGTCATTGGTCGTACAAACGAACGCCGTCAGGCCGTCGGCTGCGCCAGGCCCAACTGCGAGCCCAGCGCTCCGCGCAGTGCCGGAGTGACGACTCCGACCTCCGGCACGGCGAGGTCCGGCAGCCCGAGCCGGTCACCGCGCGGCGTGACGACCGGGTTGCCGACCACGGCGCCGGGGGTGGTGGCCGCCATCTCCGAACGCGGGGTGGTGAACAGGGCCTCGCCGGGCTCGCTGCCCTCGACGACCTCGGGCAGCGGAGCCGCGAGGACGGTCTGCGGGAGGGTGCTGGTGAACGGCACGCGCGGCAGGCTGACGTCCGGCAGCCCGGACCGGCCCTTCTGGAAGCCGGTCGGCCCTCCGGGCACGGGCAGCGGGACACCACTGGCCACCGTGGGGGCGTCCATCGGGATCAACGGCTCCAGCCCCTGGAGCGGGACGACGACCGGCGCGTCGGCGGCGACGGCGGGAGAGGCCATGGCCGCGGAGGCGAGAGCGGTCATGAGGATTCCCATGCCGGCGTGAGAGCGCAGATTCATGACTGCGTAGGCCCTTCAGAGCAGGTGTCGACGGTACTGAGGTACTGCGCCCTGACAACGAGCCCGGCGGAGGGAACGTCGCGAAATTCGCCTGTGTGCAGCAACGCGGAAGGCCCCCACCGGTGACGGCGGGGACCTTCGTTGACGTGACGTCGGTACGGCGGGTCAGCCCTGCGGCTCGCCCCGCCTGATCCGCCCGGCACGCAACCGGAGCGCCGAGCCGCCGACGAGCAGCGCGGCACTGACGGCGGCCAGGCCCGTCGTCGAGGCCTCACTCCCGGTCTCGGGCAACTGCGGCGCACCGGGCCCACCGGGAGCGGACGGCGGCGTGGAAGAAGCAGGGGGCCCCTCCGGCCCACCGGGCACGTGAGGCGTACCGGGCCCCTCGGACGGAGGCGTACCGGGGGTCTCGGGGTTGCCGGGGGTCTCGGGGTTGCCGGGGGTGCCGGGAGTCTCTGGGGTACTGGGGGTCTCGGGGGTACTGGGGGTCTCGGGGGTACTGGGCTCACCGGGGGTGCCGGGGTTCTCAGGGTTGCCCGGGTTGCCGGGGTTCTCGGGGTTCTCCGGGTTGCCGGGGTTCTCCGGGTGACCGGGGTTGCCAGGGTTCTCGGGGTGACCCGGGTTACCGGGCTGCTCGGGGTTCTCCGGGTTGCCGGGGCTCTCCGGGTGACCAGGCTGCTCGGGGTTCTCCGGATTCTCCGGGTGACCCGGGTTCCCGGGATTCTCCGGCTGGTCCGGGTTCCCGGGGTTCCCAGGCTGATCCGGGTTCCCCGGGTTCCCCGGCTGGTCCGGGTTGTTGGGCTGGTCCGGGTTGTTGGGCGGGGTGGGGGGTTCGCCGTCCGGGGTGGCGTCGTCGCCGTAGCCGCCGGGCTCCTCGTCGTCCGCCTCGGCGCAGACGTCGCCGTCCGGCGCCGCGGCGCTCGCCGCGAGGCGGCCGGGGTCGCCGCACAGGCTCTCGGGAAGGGGGACCTGAAGGTGCCGGCCCGTGCCGGGTGCCGGGGAAGCGCCCACGGCGCTCGGGGAGTTCGCCGCCATCGCGGCGCCCCCGGTCAGCGACAGGATGCCCGCCGTGGCCGCGACGGTGAACAGTTTGCGGCTGATGGTGGATCGCATACCGCTCTTCCTTCCAGGAAAGGGAGAGACCGGAGGGGATCCCCCCTCGCTCCGACCGGCCTGTTCCGCGCACGCAGTGCGTCAGTGACTGACGGACTGGTTACGGAACGTCAGGCTCAGGGACACCGGGGCAGCTGCGCCGCTTCGCCAAGGGCCGACCTTCCGTGGGGGGTCGGCGAGAGCCTAGGGAGCGGCACACTTCGGGAGCCGGGACCACACGGCGGCCGATGCGAGAATCATTCGATCAGCCGATCACTGTGGGTGACGGCGTGCGCCCGGTCAGAACGTCCGCTCGGGACAGGCGGAGCGAGGGGTCCATCCAGGAGGGTCGGGACCGCGTGCGCGGTCCGCCGCGCCAGGGACGTGCGCGGTGGGGCGATGCCGCGTGTGCGTCAGCCGCCGAGGGGGAGGCCGCCGAGCAGCGGGGCCTTCTCGGTCGTCTTGTTCAGCTGGTTCGCGGTGTCCCCGACGGTCTTGACCACGGAGCCGTCCGTGGTGCTGCTCAGCGCGTCCGTCTTCAGGCCCTCACTGGCGAGCGTCGCGAGGCCACCGTTCAGGCTGGTGGGGGTCAGCGCCTCGGCGGCCATGGCGGGCGCGGCCGCACCCAGGGCCATCACAGAACCGGCGACGACCGCGGCAACCTTGGTGGGCTTCATGAAACAAGTCCTTCCTCTGTGGCGTCACTGTGCAAGCAAGTCGCTTGCCGTACAGGCCTCTTGGCCGATTCCTGTACGTCGTACTGCCTTCTGTAACGAGAGGTGCGCTCGCCGGAAACTCCGGGAGGAAGGATTTCTCTCCACTGCACTCGAATGATGAACGCGGTCCTATTTGCGCACCGGACAGCCGAACGCCGTGCCGTCCGGCGGGAGGCCGGGCGGCACGGCGTGGGTGGTGCGGACGGCGACTACCCGGCAGGCAGCGGCGTCGCCGGCAGCCCGGGGGTCGTGACCGTCGGCGTCGCCGGCACCTCGGCAGCGGCAGGCAGCGAGGGCGCCGCCGGGAGGGCCGGGGTGGCGGGCAGTCCGCCGCCGAGGAGGCCCAGGACCAGGTCGATCAGCGAGGTCAGGGTCCCGGTGACCGTCGGGATGACCCCGAGGGGGTTGCCGGAGGTGACCGAGGCGAGCAGGTCGGCGACCGCCTTCTCGATGGCGGCGAGGGCGTCGGTGACGACGTCCGCCGGTGCCGCCCTGGACGCGGGCGACGTCGCCGGGGCAGCGGCCTTGGCGGCCTCCACGGCCGTCTCGACCTCGGCCCTGAGGGCCTCCGCGTCGGCGACGGGGATCTGGCCCCCGTCCGCCCGAAGGACCGTTTCGAGGAGGTCCGTGACCGGTGCGGGCACCGAGCTCACCTGACCCAGGGCCTCGGTCCGGGCGAGCAGCGCCGCGGCGCCCGGCAGGGGCGCCTGCACCGACGGGGCGGTGGTACGGGGCGTGTGGTGGTCGTCGGCGAGGGCGGGTCCCGCCGCGCCGAGGGTGATGGCGGCGGATATCGCCAGGGCAGTGATGCGGCTCAGAGCCAGGGGACGCATATTTGTTCCTTTTCCGTATGCGTCGGACAACAGCTCCCCCACCGTGCCCAGCACCCATAGCGGTACGCAACCGAAAGACTACGGAGCGCCACCCCCTCCGTTCGGGTGAATCCACACCTCTGACCTGGTCCCCCGAGGGGCGTACGCCGTTGCACCGGGCGGCGCACGTGGGTGCGTCCGAACGAGCAGAAGGCCGGCGCGCCACCCCGAACGGGGGGGCGCGCCGGCCTCGGAAGGAACACGATCCGGCGTGCGAGATCAGGCGTTGACGCAGGTGTTGCCGAAGCTCGGGTTCAGGGCGCCGATGACGTTGACGGTGTTGCCGCACAGGTTGACCGGCACGTGGATCGGGGCCTGGACCAGGTTGCCGGAGAGGACGCCCGGGGAGTGCAGGGCCGCGCCCTCGGCGCCGGAGTCGGCGGTGGCGACGCCGGCGGCACCCGCGACGGACGCGGCGACACCCACGGACAGGACTACAGCCTTCGCGATACGGGACATGGAGAAGCACTCCTCGATAGTTGGCAGACCACTGGGACGGCACGGACGGTTTCGTCCGACTCCCTCAACAACGCAGCGGCAATTCATCGGTTGCTCTCCCGAACGGGTGACGTTCAACCGATCTTTGGGCCATAAGAGGGCCATTCGAGCAGGTGGCCAAGGAATGGCGCAACACGCACAACGACGAAACTGCCGAGCGGATACGGGAGTTAGCGTTGGCGAGCATCTAATGCTTACTATCGCCCGGCATCGGGGTTATAACGTTCCCGAGCGTTGCTTCCGGTCCAGCCGCGCGTTCACTCATTTCGCACGGTCGACATCTCCCACTCCCCCGGTCTTCACGGGTGTTCCCTTGCTTCTCTCATCAAAGCGGAGAACCTGTATGCGGAATTCAGCGGTTCGTGCTGTGCGCCGCGGCCTGTCGTGTGCGGCCCTGCCGGCCGCCGCCGCGCCCCACACCTACAACTCCAGCAGCGCGGAGGTCCGGGTCCCCGGGGGCTCCCGGGTCGGCCGGGTGCTGTCGGGACAACGGGGAGTGGTCGCCTATGACGGCGACAGGGGCACTTCCCGGGATTACCTCGTGGTGGAAACGGGCCGGTCGAATGCCCTGCTCTCGGATTCCGCCAATTCCACGAACGACGTGATGAACTCCAGCATCACCGATTTCGGAGCCGGTCGGATCGAACGACTTCCGGCTCATCGGAACACCCTGGGGTACGACTCCGACGTCTTCGATCTGGGGGGTGCGCCGCGCCATGGAGCCGACCGATTCCACGTCCGCCTCGGCGCCCGCCAGGGCGGCGTCCGGCTCGGGGCGCTCTTCCTCCAGGCGGACGTCCGGCGCTGACGTGCTGTCCTTCTCCGTTCTGCACGCGGTCCAGCCCGGTGACGGCGGGGTCGCGCGGGTCGTCGTCGACCTGGTGCGCGCCCAGCTCGGCGCGGGACTGCGGGTCGCCGTCGCCTGCCCGCCCGACACCCCGCTCGCCGAGGCCGTACGCGCGGAGGGCGCCGGGCTCTTCCCGTGGCGGGCCGGGCGCGACCCGGGTCCCCGGCTGGTCCGCGAGACCCGCGAGCTGGCGCGGGTGATCCGTACGGTCGATCCCGTACTGGTCCACGCGCACAGCGCCAAGGCCGGGCTGTGCGCGCGACTCGCCCTTCGGGGACGGGTTCCGACGGTCTATCAGCCGCACGCCTGGTCCTTCGAGGCGGTCGGCGGCACGGTCGGCGCGCTCGCCCGCCGCTGGGAGGTGTGGGCGTCGCGCTGGACGCACCGGATCGTCTGTGTCAGCGCGGCGGAACGCCGTACCGGCGAGGCGGCGGGTGTCCGGGCGCCGTGGTCGGTCATCCACAACGGTGTCGACGTGGCGCGGTTCGCCCCGTCCGGCACGGACGAACCCGAACCCGACCCCGACACCGACCCCGACGCCGACACCGGGGACGCCGCCGGGCCGATCGTCGTCTGTGTCGGGCGGCTCTGCCGGCAGAAGGGGCAGGACGTCCTGCTCGCCGCCTGGCCCGCCGTCCTGGACCAGGTGCCCACCGCCCGGCTCGTGCTGGTCGGCGAGGGGCCCGACGGGGAGCGGCTGCGGGCCGCCGCTCCCCCGTCCGTGCGCTTCACCGGCAATGTCGACGACACCGCGCCCTGGTACCGGGCTGCCGATCTCGTCGTGCTGCCGTCCCGTTGGGAGGGCATGGCGCTCGCGCCCCTGGAGGCGATGGCGAGCGGCCGGCCCGTCGTGGTCAGTGACGTGGACGGGGCTCGCGAGAGCCTCCCGCCCGGCCACGAACCGCTGTGCCTGGTCC
This sequence comes from Streptomyces sp. NPDC090127, assembly GCF_044746945.1. Taxonomy (NCBI): domain Bacteria; kingdom Bacillati; phylum Actinomycetota; class Actinomycetes; order Kitasatosporales; family Streptomycetaceae; genus Streptomyces; species Streptomyces sp. NPDC090127. Next base: position 907,816 of record NZ_JBIVDE010000001.1, read on the forward strand.
CCTCCGAGGACCCGGCCGCCCTCGCCGCCGCCGTCGGCCATCTGCTCGGCCGGCCGGAGCAGCGGCGAGCCCTGGGCCACGAGGCCCACGAACACGTACTCAGCAGATTCGATGTGCGGCGCACCGGCGCGGCCGTGGCGGACGTGTACCGCGAGCTGGCCGGAGTGCAGTGCACCGAGCACAGAGAGCCGATTTCGCCGTGACTACGGAAAGCACCAGCGTTCCTCCTTCACCGGGCCCCTGGCCCCCGGCGACCCGGGGCAAGCTCCCCGGGCTCGCCCCCCTCGCACCGTGGCGCGGTGGGTCGGACCGGCTGGCGCTGCCACCGCGCCGCCGTGCTCCGAAACGGCTCGCCGCCGTACCGCTGATCGCGGCCGACGCGCTGGCGGTGCTGCTCGCCGTCGGGCTGCTGCCCGAACCACAGCGCGGGCCGAAGCTGTTCCTGCTGGTCGCCGTCTGCGTCGTGGTCCTGGACGCCCGGGCGGGGCTGCACCGGCCGGCCGGTGCGCGGGCCGTCGTACTGGACGAACTGCCCGCGCTCGCCGCGCGGGCCGGGGTCGCCTGGTGCGTGGCGGCGGCGGCCGTCGCCGCGTTCGCCCCGACCCGTGCCATCGGCCCGGGCGCGCTCTGCACCGCGTACGCGACGCAGCTCGTCGCGGTGTGCCTGGCCCGTGCCGTGGTGCACGCCCGGCGGCGGCGTACGGCCCGGGCGCATCCGCGCTCGGCGCTGGTCGTCGGTGCGCCGGCGGCCGCCCGCAGGTTCGCGGCGGCGCTCGCGCAGCACCCTGAGTACGGCATCCGGCCGGTCGGGATCGTCGGTGCGCGGCCGGACGCGGAGCCCGGTCTACCGGTCCTCTCCTCGGCCGAGGAGATCCACCGCGCGGTCATCCAGAACACCGTGCGCGACGCGGTGTTCCTGACCGACGACGACGACATGGTGACGCTCTTCCAGCACTACGGCTGCGCCACCTGGCGGGTGGGCGGCGAGGGGCGCGGCGGCGCGATGGGCGACCACCTGTGGGGGTACGCCTGTCGGCGTCTGGTCCCGTTGGGCGAGCGTCCCGGGCTGACCGCGAAGCGGGCGCTCGACGTGGTCCTGGCCGGTCCGGCGCTGGCCCTGGCGCTGCCGGTGCTGCTGCTGTGCGCGCTGGCGGTCCGGCTCACCGACGGGCCCGGGGTGCTGTTCCGGCAGGAGCGGGTGGGGCAGAACGGGCGGCTGTTCACGCTGCTGAAGTTCCGTACGCTGCGCCCTGCCGACGAGACCGAGTCGGCGACGCGGTGGAGCGTCGCCAACGACCGGCGGATGAGCGTGGTCGGCGGCTTCCTGCGGAAGTCCTCGCTCGACGAGCTGCCGCAGCTGTGGAACGTCCTGCGCGGGGACATGAGCCTCGTCGGGCCGCGGCCCGAACGGCCGTACTTCGTCGCCCAGTTCAGCCGGATCCACGAGGGGTACGCGGACCGGCACCGGATGCCGGTCGGGCTGACGGGTCTGGCGCAGGTGCACGGGCTGCGCGGGGACACCTCGATCGAGGACCGCTGCCGTTTCGACAACCACTACATCGAGCACTGGTCGCTCTGGCAGGACGTGCGGATCCTGCTGCGCACCGCGGCGGGCCTGGTCCGGCCGGCGGGGAGCTGATGATGACGACCGCGGCGGTGGCCGGGGCGCTGCCCCTGGCCCCCGGGTTCGACGTTCGGGACTGGGCACGCCGGGCCGGGGCGCTGTCGCCGGTCCTGGCGGTGATCGCGCTGCTGCTCGTCCCCGGCGGGGGCGGCGCGGACGGCGGCACGGGTGGTACGGGAACGGTCGCGGACGCGGCCTCCGGGCTGCTCGTGCTCGTCTGCCTGGTCCGGGTCGTGCGCAGCGGGGCCCGGCCGCTCAGCCGTGCGGCGGCGGTCGTGCTCGGGCTGCCCGTGCTGGGGATCTGTCTGGCGGCGATCACCTCCGGTGACCCGGCGGCGAGCCTGCCGGGCGTGGCGCGGTACGTGCAGGTCTTCGTGCTGGTGCCGGCCGCCGTGCTGCTGATGATCCGTGACCGGCGGGACTTCGCCGTGGTCGCGTGGGCCCTGGTGGCGCTGGCCCTGGTGCAGGGCGCGGTCGGGGTCACGCAGTACCTGACCGGGACGGGTGCGTCGTACCAGGGCGAGGACGTCCGGGCGGTGGGGACGTTCGGCCCGACGGACGTGATGGGGATGGCAACGGTCGTCTCGTACGGCCTGGTCGTCGTCACCGGGTTCGCGCTGGGGAGCGGGCGGGGGCGGGCGCGGACCGCCGCGCTCGTCTGCGCGGGCCTGCTCCTGCTGCCTCTGGTGCTCTCCTTCAGCCGGGGCGCGTGGATCGCGACGGTGCTCGCGATCGCGATCCAGCTGGTCCTGTCGGGGCTGCGGCGGGCGGGGCGGGTGACGCTCGTGGCGGGCGCCCTGGCGGTGGTCCTGGTCGGCGGGCTCGGGGTGGGCTCGGCGATGGTGGAGGAGCGGGTGGCCAGCATCACGCGCGTGGCGGGGGCGCCGGACCAGTCGGTGACGGACCGGTACACGATGTGGGCGGCGGCCGGGGAGATGTGGCGGTCGGATCCGCTGACCGGGGTCGGCCTGAAGGGTTTCCCCGCGTACCGGGACTCGCACGCCTCGCTCGCGCTGTCGTCGGGCAGTGACACGGCGGGCGCGGGCGCCGCGTTCCACAGGCAGCCGCTGCTCTCGCCGCACAACATGTACCTGCTCGTCCTGAGCGAGCAGGGTCTTGTGGGGCTGCTCGCGCTGGTGGGGAGCTGGCTGGCGCTGCTGGTGGGCGCGGTGCGGCGGCTCGGCCTCGTCGCGATCGGGCTGCTGTCCTGGCAGCTCATCGACTTCTTCTACGCGGACATCGGCGGCCCTTCGACGGTCCTGCTGTCGGTCGTGCTCGGGCTCGCGGCCTGGTGGTCGCTGGCGGAGGTGGAGCGTGCGTGACCCGTGGGGCGGGGAGTCCGAGGCCACGGACCGGGTGCCGTCTGCGGCCCCCGCGGGGGAGCCCGGCAGGCCGGTGTGGGCGGACCCGTGGACGGCGGGCGGGCCGCGCTGGGTGGGCACGACGGCCCACGTCCCGCCCGGTGACTCCGGGCCGGTACGGCTCCCCCCGGTGCCGGCGCCCTCCGGCCCGCCCGCGTCCGGCGGGGCGGCCGGGCCCGGGGGGGCCGAGGCCGACGCGCCCTCGGGCGGTCGGCTGCCGCCCCCCGTGGAGTACCCGGACGACTGGCGGCCGCGCGGCCGGCGGGGCGACGGCCCGGGGCGCGGGCCCGCCGCCCGCACGCCGACCGCGCCCGCCGCGACGCCCGCCCCCGGCCGGACCGGTGCGCCGAAGTCCACCGGGGGCGGGGGGTTTCTCGCGCGGGCCGCCGCCGTGACGGCCGGGCTCACGGCCGCCGGGGCGGTGCTCGGGCTCGTACGGGACCAGAGCCTCGCGCACTACTTCGGCGCCGGGGCCGAGACCGACGCGTTCCTGGTCGCCTGGACCGTGCCGGAGTTCGCGTCGACGCTCCTCATCGAGGACGCGATGGCGCTCATCCTCGTGCCCGCGTTCAGCCGCGCCCTGACCCGCCGGGGCGGCGCCGTCCGGGCCCTGGTGCGCTCCACGCTGCCCCGGCTCGTGCTCGCCATGTCCGCCCTCGCCGGGATCCTGATCCTCGCCGCGCCGCTCCTCGTCGCCGCGCTCGCGCCCGGCCTGCCCGACCCGCGGCTCGCCGTCGACTGCACGCGGCTCACCGCGACCTGCGTGCTGACCTTCGCGCTGGCCGGCTACTGCTCCGCCGCCCTGCGCGCCCACGGCTCCTTCCTGCCCCCGGCCGCCATCTACGTCGCGTACAACATCGGCATCATCGGCACGATCGTGGTGCTCCGCGAACCCTTCGGCGTACGGGCGGCGGCGGCCGGGGTCGCCGTCGGCGGCGCGCTGATGGTGGCGGTCCAGGCGCCGTACCTGATCAGGGAGTTGCGCGGCAGGCCGGCCGGCGCGCAGGGCGAGGGCGGCGGCGACGGCGGCCGGCTCGTCCTCCTCGGTCTGATCGCCCCCGTCATCGCCTTCACCGTCTTCCGCCAGTCGCAGATCCTGATCGAGCGCTTCCTCGCCGCTCCGCTGCCCTCCGGCGCGATCTCGCATCTGAACTACGCGCAGAAGGTCGCGCAGATGCCGATGATGCTCTCGCTGATGCTGTGCACGGTCAGCTTCCCCGTCGTCGCGCGGGCCATGGCGGCGGGCGACACGGACGGCGCCCGGCGCCGCGTCGAGCGCGACCTCCTGCTCGCCGCGGTCGTCGTCCTCGTGGGCGCCTCGATCGTCATCGCCGCCGCCCCCCAGATCGTCGAAGTCCTCTTCCAGCGCGGCGCCTTCGACGCCGGCGACACCGCCGCGACCGCCGCCGTGATGCGGGTCTACGCCCTCGGACTGCTCGGCCAGACCATGGTCGGCACGCTCGTCCGCTGCTACTTCTCCGCCGCCCGCCCGCTCTGGTACCCGGCCGCCGCCATGGCCGCCGGTCTCGCCGTCACCGCCGTCGCCGGAGTCGTCGGCGCCGGGCTGTGGGGGGCCGTCGGCATCGCCGGTGCCAACGCCCTCGGGATCACCCTGACCGCCGTGCTCATGCTGCTCGGCGCCCGCCGCCAGGCCATCCCCGTCCGTATCCGCTACCTCGGCGTGGGGCTGCTGCGGCTCGCGGCCGCCGCCGTCTGGGCCACCGCGGCCGGCTGGCTCTGCTCGTTCCTGATCACCCCCGCGTTGCTCTCCCTCACCGTCGCGAGCGTGGTCTGCGCCGGCGTCTTCCTGCTCCTGGTCGCCTGCGCCCCCCGTGCGCCGGACATCCCACCCCTCACCCGCATCGCATCCCGAAGGCTCGCCCATGCCCGCTGCCACGGCGCCCCCCGCCGCCGCGATCCGTCGACTGCTGCCCCCACCACCGCCGTGGGTGGTGATGTACCACTCGATCGCCGACACCACGGATGATCCGTACCGGGTGACCGTCTCCCCCGTACGGTTCGCCCGACAACTGCACTGGCTGCGCGACCGCGGGCTGCGCGGCGTCTCCGTCCGCGAGCTGCTCGCCGCGCGCGCCGAGGGCCGCGCGAAGGGGCTCGTGGGCCTCACCTTCGACGACGGGTACGCCGACTTCGTCGAATCGGCGCTGCCGCTGCTGCGCCGGCACGACTTCACGGCCACCGTCTACGTCCTGCCCGGCCGCATCGGCGGCGAGAACGCCTGGGACGGCAACGGCCCGCGCAAGCCGCTGCTGTCCGAGGACGGCATCCTGCGGGTCGCCGACGCGGGCATGGAGATCGGTTCGCACGGCCTGCGGCACGTCTCACTGCCCACCCTGGACGCGGCGGCGCTCGCCCGGGAGACCCGCCGCAGCCGCGAACTCCTCCAGGAGATCACGGGCGCGCCGGTGGACGGCTTCTGCTACCCGTACGGAGACGTCGACGACCGCGCGGTCCGGGCCGTACGGGAGGCCGGCTACCGCTACGGCTGCGCCATCGACCCCGGCCCGCTGACCTGCGCGCACGCGCTGCCCCGGGTCCACATCGGCGAGCAGGACACCTCCTGGCGGCTCACCGTCAAGCGCGTCCTGCACCCGCTGCGCCGCCGCCATCCGGAGGATCTCGGCCGCGTCGAGCTCCAGGAGACGTCATGAAGGTCCTGCACATCATCACCGGCCTCGGGATCGGTGGCGCCGAGCAGCAACTCCGGCTGATGCTGCGTCACCTTCCGGTGCGCAGCGAGGTCGTCACGCTCACCAACCCCGGCACGGTCGCCCGCGGCATCGAGTCCGACGGTGTCCCGGTCACCCATCTCGGGATGGCCGGCAACCGGGACCTCGGCGCGCTCCCCCGACTGGCCGGGATCGTCCGCCGCGGCGGGTACGACCTCGTCCACACGCATCTGTACCGGGCGTGCGTGTACGGCAGGCTCGCCGCCCGCCTCGGCGGGGTCCGTACCGTCCTCGCCACCGAACACTCCCTCGGCGACACCCAGATCGAGGGTCGGCCGCTCTCCGCCGGCACCCGCGCGCTCTATCTGGCGACCGAGCGGCTCGGCACGGCGACGGTCGCCGTCTCGCCCAGCGTCGCCCGCCGCCTGGCGGCCTGGGGCGTGCCGGCCCCGCGGATCGAGGTGGTGCCCAACGGCATCGACCGGGCGCGCTTCGCGTACGACGAGGACGCCCGCCGGACGACGCGCGAGCTGCTCGACCTGCCGGAGGACGCGTTCGTCGTCGGCGGGGTCGGCCGCCTCGCGCCGGGCAAGCGCTTCGACCGTCTCGTACAAGCGGTGGCGCGGGTGCCGCAGGCGCGGCTGCTGCTCGTCGGGGAGGGCCCCGAGCGCGAGCGGCTGCTCGCCGAGGCCCGCGCGTGCGGGGCCGCCGACCGGGTGCTGCTCGCGGGCGCCTGCGAGGACCCGCCGGCCGCGGACCCGTCCGGCCCCGATCTGCCGTCGCTGCTCGCGGCGATGGACGTCTTCGTCTCCACCTCCCCCGACGAGGCCTTCGGCCTCGCGGTCGTCGAGGCGCTGGCCGCCGGGCTGCCGGCGCTGTACGTGGCCTGCCCGGCGATCGACGACCTGGCGCCGGACGAGGCTCCGGGGGCCCGGCGGGTCGGCCGGTCCGTACCCGAACTCGTCTCGGCGCTGCGCGGCATCCGCGACGCCCGGCTCGCGCGGCTGCCGCAGCCCGCCGCCGCGCGCCGCTACGACATCGCGCACAGCGCCCAGCAGTTGCTGTCCCTCTACGAGCAGGCCGTCCACGGCACCCCTCCCCTCGCGAAGTGAGTCACCGATGTCACCGATGAGCCCCCCGAGTCCCCGACGCGCCCGGCTCGCCGCCGCCCTGCGCACCCCCCGCCGGTCCCTCGTGCTGCCCGCGTCCGTGCTGGTCGGCGCGGCGCTCGGCGCGGGCTACGGGGTCGTGAAGACCCCGGAGTACGCGGCCACGAGCTACGTCATCGTGGTCCCCGGCGAGAAGTCGGACCCGTCCGCCGCGCTCGGTTTCGCCCAGGCGTACGGGCGGGTCGCCACCGACATCGCGGTGACCGGCGACGCGCAGGTGTGGGCGGGCGTCCCCGTGGCGACCCTGCGGGAGAACGTGCGGGCGGAGACCTCCCCCGACGCGCCGATGATCTCCATCACCGCGCGCTCCGCCACCCCGGGCAAGGCCGTCTCGATGGCGGACGGCGTCGCCCGCGCCCTGATCGTCAACAGCGGGCAGGTCTCGGGGAGCACCGGCGTGAAGGTGGTGCAGTTCTCCCGGGCGACCAAGCCGGTGAAGCCCGTCTCGCCGTCCGCCCCGCTCTCGGCGCTCGTCGGCGGCTGCGCGGGCGGTCTGCTCGGCGGCCTCGCGCTGCTGGTACGCCCGGGCCGGCCCGGGCGTGCGGTGCGCGCGGAGGCCCGGCATTCCCGGCCGGCCGGCACGGCCGCCGTCCCCGGCCCGACGGCCGCCCAGCCCCAGCCGGAACCGGAGGCGGTGTGACGGGGACCGGGGTGAGAGCCGAGGTCTGCCGGGACGACGCGGAGTTCGGGCGGCTCGCCGAGCGGTGGGCCTCGCTGTGCGCCCGGTGCTCCACGGCCACCCCGTTCCAGTCGCACTCCTGGCTGCACTCCTGGTGGGTGTCGTACGGCACGCCGGGCGCGCTGCGGGTGGTGCTCGTACGGCGGGAGGACGGCGAGCTGGTCGCCGCGGCGCCGCTGATGCGCGCCCGGGGCCCGTTCCCGGTCCTCACCCCTCTCGGGGGCGCGATCACCGACTTCACCGACGTCCTGCTCGACGACGCGTGCCCGGAGGCGGCGCCCGCGCTGGCCCGGGCGGTGGCGGGGGCGGCGCGGGGCGCGATGGTCGATCTGCGCGAGGTCCGGCCCGGAGCGGCGGCGGAGCAGCTCCTCGCGCACTGGCGGGGGCCGCGCCGCCGGCTGACGGACTCGCTCTGTCTGGAGCTGCCCGCCGTGCCGATGGACGCCCTGCTCGCCCGGATCCCGTCGGGCAAGGCCCAGCAGCGGGTGCGGGCGAAGCTGCGGAAGCTGGACGCGCTCGGGATCGACGAGCGGATCGTGCCGGAGGACGAGGTGCCGGCCGCGCTGGAACGTCTCCTCAAACTGCACCAGCTGCAATGGCAGGGGCGGGCGGTGACCGTCGAGCACACCAGCGACCGGTTCGCCCAGCATCTCGCCCGGGCCGTGCGGCCGATGGTCGAGCACGGGGACGCCCGGGTGACGGAGTTCCGGCTCGGCGGGGACGTCGTCGCGGCGGACCTCACCCTGATGTCACCCCGCCTGGCGGGCGGATACCTGTACGGCGCGGATCCCGTGCTGCGCGCGCGGAAGGTCGACGTGGCGACGATGCTGCTGCGGCACGGGGCCCGGGAGACCAGTGCGAGCGGGCGGGCCACGCTGAGCCTGCTGCGGGGCACCGAACCGTACAAGCGGCACTGGCGGCCGGAGACGGTGCCCAATCAGCGGCTGATGCTGGCGGGGCGCGGTACGGCTCCGCTGCTGTGGCTGCGCGCGGGCGCGGCGGGCGCCCGGCGCTGGGCGGCCCGGCAGGCGCGGGAGCGGGCGTGGGTGGGGCGGGCGGTCGGGCGTGCGCTCGGGCGGCTGCCCGGACGGCCGCGCGGCGGCGGAGGATGATCTCCTCCACCGCCGCGCGGGGGTGCCTCGGAAGGGTCAGAAGGGCCAGGTGTCGCTGTCCAGGACAGCTTCCCAGGCGTCGTTGACCTCGGCCTCGACCTCGTCGTCCCAGTTCATCTCGACCTTGGGGACGCAGACCTGGCCGCCGGTCCAGCTGTCGACCAACGGCCCGAGGTTCACGGCCCAGCAGTTCTGCTCCGGCTTGGGCTCGGGCTGAGGCTGGGGCTGGGGCGCCGGCGGGGTTTCGGGCTTCGGCTCGGGCTTGGGCTCGGGCTTCGGTTCCGGCTTCGGTTCCGGCTTCGGCTCGGGCTTGGGCTCCGGCTTCGGCTCGGGCTTCGGTTCCGGCTTCGGCTCGGGCTTGGGCTCGGGCTTCGGCTCGGGCTTCGGTTCCGGCTTGGGCTCCGGCTTCGGCTCGGGCTTCGGCTCCGGCTGTTCCGGCTTGGTCTCCGGCTGCGTCTCGGGCTGCGGCACGGGGGCCGGCGGGACCTCGGGCCGCGTCGGGATCTCGGGAATCGGGGGCGCCTCGGGGGCTTCCGGCTGCGTCGGGATCTCCGGCGCCTCCGGGATCTCCGGTGCCTCCGGGATCTCCGGGATCTCCGGCACCTCGGGCGCCTCGGGCTCCGTCGGGATCTCCGGCTCCTCCGGGACCTCGGGTACCTCCGGCTCCGCGCCCGCCAGCATCTGGCGGAACACCTGGGAGGAGCGCGGGTTGTCGTCGCACTGCCAGACGCCGTGCGGGCAGTAGTCCGTGATCGTGTGGTACAGCGGCTTGTGCTCGGACATCCATTCGAGCATCCGCCGCATGTACTCGGGGTTGTCACCGTTCCGGAAGAGCCCCCATTCCGGGTACGAGATCTCCTTGCCGTGCTCGGCCGCGAAATCGACCTGCTTCTGCAGCCCGTACGGCTCACTCACATGGCGGTCGAAACTCGACCCCGGCGGCTGGTCGTAGGAATCCATCCCGATGATGTCGACGACGTCGTCACCCGGATAGCACTCCGTCCACGGAATGGCGTCCGTACCCCGGCTCGGATTGAAGTCGAAGCGGAACTCCTGACCAGGAACGGACCGCATCGCGGTGACGATCCGCGTCCAGTACTTCTTCCACGCCGTGGGGTCCGGCGCGCACCGGTGGGTGTACGTCGTCCCGTTCATCTCCCAGCCGAGCACGATGACGGTGTCGGTGGCCTTCAGGGCGACGAGCCGCTCGGCGAGCGTCTTGAAGTGGTGGTCGTAGTACCCCGCCGCGCCGAGCTGGAGCTGGCGGCGGACCTCGTGGTCGGAGACCCCGGCCTCGTTCCGCTCCAGCATCGGTACGTTCAGCACGAACAGCCGGTCGGCGCGCTCGTTGCGCCACTTCGCCCAGGCGTCCAGGAAGCCCGGGGGGCTCTCGATGTTCGACCACAGGTCGCCGGGGAGGTAGGTGTGACCGACCCGGAGCTCCCGTCCGCCGAGCCATCGCTGGAGCTGGCCGATGCGGTCGACTCCGGGCGGTCCCGATTCGAGGAACGCGCCCAGCGCGGTGGAGAGGGCCGGGGCGGGGTCCTTCGTCGTCACGGACTCGGCGGCATGAGCCGGGGAGGACAGCACGACCGAACCTGAGGCGAGGAGACCTGCGGTGAACACCCCCAGCCACACACTCGGCGTCTTTCGTTTCCGGTTCGCCATGGCCACTCCTTCATGCGCTACGCCATTTGATGGTCCATCAGTCCGATACTCAGAAAGTATTCCTAATAACCCGACCGTGAACTCCCTGCCGATCTGATCAGTAGTCCATTGGTGTATTTCATCGCCCGGTTGGGGCACCCGAGACGCTTGCGGGAGCCGGACCCTACGGCCTCTCCCCGCACGCCATGCCGCGCGGGCTACACCGCCGGGCCCGCCTGGTGCGCGGGTGCGGCAGCGGCTGTGGGCGGGGTCACGGGGCGGGGTGGGCCGTCCTCGTAAGGGTGGCGAGCGGACGTCCGCGGCGCGGGCATGACGAAGGGCCGGGCCCCCGGGCGTCGAAGGACGCGCCGCGGGACCGGCCCTGAACGTACGTCAGACGTTGAAGCAGGTGTTGCCGAACGCCGGGTTGATCAGCCCGATCACGTTCACGGAGTTGCCGCAGGCGTTGATCGGGATGTGGATCGGAGCCTGGACCACGTTGCCCGACAGAACGCCCGGCGAACCGATGGCCACACCCTCGGCGCCGGCGTCCGCCATCGCGGGGGCGGCCGCACCCAGGGCCATGAACAGTCCGGCGACGACGACCGCGGCCTTCTTGCACTTCATTTTCTTCGGTCCTTTCCGCGGCGGACCGAATTTCACGGATTTCGTGAATCGCCGGTGCAATGGAGCCCCCGACCTCCGCCGCACACATCACAACGACCATGCCCCGAAAAGGAAACCGGCCTATCGCCGACCGGACGGTATTCACTCCATTGAGCCCACCGGGCCGGAAGGGTCGACGCGGACGGAGGGGTCAGCGCGGCCAGACCGGCATCGCGACCAGCCGCTCCCACTCGCGGTCGGGCAGGCCGGGGACGGTGCGCCCGGCCAGGGCCCACTGCTGCACCAGCGAGGAATAGACGGGGAAGGGTCCCCTGTCGACGGGTGGCGGGTCCGCCACATAACGGCTCTTCGGAATGAAGGCCATCCGCTCCCATTTTCCGGGATCGGGTGCCATCTTCCCTCCCATCCACGGCGCTTCACGCATCATTCCACAGACCCCGCAGGAGAGTGATTCGACGGGACCATGTCGCGTCGCGAACCTGTGTGCGACGGAACGCGCTTTACGGTGCGCTCTACCTGTCTGCGAGACCTGGGTGGTGGTGTGCGCGTGCGTGTCAGAAAAACGTTTCTCGCCTCGTTGGCGCTCGTCGCCCTCGGCTCCGGTGCGCTGGCCGGAGCCGCTCCGGCGCTGCCCTCCCCCAAGGACGGGCTCACCGTCCTGGTGGTCGGCGTGGACAGCCGGGCGGGGCTGTCGGCCGACGAGTTGCAGCGGTTCAAGGCCGGCGGGAAGGGCTGCGACTGCACCGACGTGATGATGCTGGTGCACGTCTCCGCCGCCGACGACCGGGTCAGTGTGGTCAGTCTGCCCCGCGACTCGCTCACGGCCTTCCCCGACGAGCACGTCGACCGGCGGACCGGGAAGACGCACGCCCCGCACGCCGCGAAGATCAACGCGGCTCACTCGGAAGGCGGAGCCGCCTTCACCATCGAGGCCGTCGAGCGGATGACGGGCACGCCCGTCCACCGCTATCTGGAGCTCGACTTCCGGCGCTTCGTCGACACGGTCGACCGCGTCGACGGCGGGGTGCCGATCTGCACGACGGAGCCGCTCAAGGACCCCGTCACGGGGATCGACCTGGCGCCGGGCACCAAGCGGGTCGAGGGCGGCGAGGCGCTGCAGTACGTACGGTCGCGGCGCGACGGGAAGATGGACTTCGGGCGGATGCGGAAGCAGCAGAGGTTCGTCGCCAACATGTGGCGGACGATCCGGGGCGACCTCTTCGCCGACCCGACCGGACTCTGGCGGCTCGCGTCCACGCTCCGTGGCACGGCACCGGTCGAACGCTCCCTCTCCGTGACCGAGATGCTCCTGCTCGTCGCCCGGCTGAGGGACCTCGACCCGGCCGCGACGGAGTTCGCGACCGTGCCGGTGAGCCACTTCAACCCGACCGTCGGGGGCGTCGGTTCCACCGTCGGCTGGGACGAGGAGCACGCGGCGGAGGTGTTCGAGGCGCTGCGCTCCGACCGGCCACTGCCGCCGGCCCGCCCGGTGCCCACGAGTGCGATCCCGCTGGGACTTGGCGAGTACCGGCCGGTCGGAGGCGCCTCCCTGGTCTGTCCGTAGGCCGGTCAGCGGGAGAGCGAGCGGGCCAGGTCGGCCGGGTCCGTCGTCGGCGCGTCGCAGGTGAAGTGACGGCAGACGTACGCGGCCGCGCCCCCGGCGACCAGCGGCCGGTCCTTGAGCAGCGGGAACTCCTCGCTGTCCGGGGCGCCGTAGGCGACCACGGCGCCGGGCGCCTGGCCGAGCAGCGCGGTGCGGTGCAGCCCCCGGGCCGGACCGTCGTCGTCGGAGGGGCCGACCACCGCGATCTCGCGCGGCCCGTCGAGCAGCGCCTCCGCCGTGGCCAGGCCCCAGCCGATGAACCGGGGCGCGCGCGGACCGAGTGCCTTGACCACGCCGAGCGCCCCCTCGGCGGCGGTGCGGTGCGCCTCGGAGCCGGTGTGGGCGGCGTACGAGAGGAGGGCGCCGGCGGCGGCGGTCCAGCCGGACGGGGTGGCGTTGTCGGTGGGGTCCTGGGGGCGGCGGATCAGCGCCTCGGCGTCGTGGGCCGTGTCGTAGAGCGCGCCGCCCTCGGCGACGAACTGGTCGAGGACGATGTCGAGCAGGAAGCCCGCGAACTCCAGCCAGACGCCCTCGCCGGTCACCCCGGCGAGGGCGAGGAAGCCCTCGGAGACGTCGGCGTAGTCCTCCAGGACCCCGGCGTTCGCCCCGGCCCTGCCGTCCTTGGAGGTACGGAAGAGCCGCGCGCCCTCGCCCATGTGGAGCCGTACGAGCAGGTCGGCGGCCTCCGTGGCGCGCTCGACGAGGTCGGGCCGGTCGAAGAAGGCGCCGGTCTCGGCGAGCGCCGCGATCGCGAGGCCGTTCCAGGCGGCGACGACCTTGTCGTCGCGGCCGGGCCGCGCACGCCCGTCGCGGGCGGCGAGCAGCCGTTCCTTGATCGAGGCGATGCGACCGGCGTCGGCGACACCGGCGTCCTGCGGGAGCTGGAGGACCGAGGCGCCCTCCTCGAAGGTGCCCTCGGGCGTGACCCCGAAGTACCGCGCCGCGTACTCCCCGTCCTCCTCGCCGAGCACCTCGGTCAGCTGCTCCGGCGTCCAGACGTAGTACGCGCCCTCGACATGGCGCCCCGTGCCGTCGTCCGAGTCCGCGTCGAGCGCGGAGGCGAAACCGCCCTCGGGGGTGCGCAGTTCGCGGACCATGAAGTCGGCCGTCTCCAGGGCGACCCGGCGGGCCAGGTCGCTGCCGGTGGTCCGCCACAGGTGCGCGTACACCCGGCACAGCAGGGCGTTGTCGTAGAGCATCTTCTCGAAGTGCGGGACGACCCAGGCACGGTCCACCGCGTACCGGGCGAAGCCGCCGCCGAGCTGGTCGTAGATCCCGCCCCTGGCCATCGCCTCGCAGGTGTCGGCGGCCATCTGGAGCGCGCCCTCGGCCTCCGTGCGGGCGTGGTGGCGGAGCAGGAACTCCAGCGCCATCGACGGCGGGAACTTGGGCGCCCCGCCGAAGCCGCCGCTGCGGCTGTCGTACTCGCGGACCAGGCCGAGCAGCGCCTGCGCGAGCTCCTCCTCGCCGGGCACGCCGTCGCCGCCGAAGGCGAGGGAGCGGGCGGAGAGGTCCTTGACGATCTTCCCGGCGACCTCGCCGACCTCGTCGCGCCGCTCGGTCCACGCCCGGGCCACCCCGTCGAGGACGTCGCCGAAGGAGGGCATGCCGTGCCGGGACTCGGGCGGGAAGTACGTACCGAAGTAGAAGGGCTCCGCGTCCGGGGTGAGGAAGACGGTCATCGGCCAGCCGCCCTGACCGGTCGCCGCCTGGACGGCCTCCATGTAGACGGCGTCGACGTCGGGGCGCTCCTCGCGGTCGACCTTGACGGCGACGAAGTGCTCGTTGACGTGGGCCGCGGTCGTCTCGTCCTCGAAGGACTCGTGCGCCATCACATGGCACCAGTGGCAGCTGCTGTAGCCGACGCTGAGCAGCACGGGAACGTCGCGGCGGCGCGCCTCCTCGAAGGCCTCGGCCGACCACGGCCACCAGTCGACCGGGTTGTCCGCGTGCTGGAGGAGATAGGGGGACGTCTCATGGGCCAGTCTGTTCGGCATGCCTCCATCCTCGCGCACGTGACAAGGCCCCGGTCGTACGCCACGGGTGGCGGCGCGCGAACGGGGCAGTCATGGTGGAGACGCGAGACGGCCCCGTTCCTCGCAGGTCGAATGCGAGGAACGGGGCCGCCTCAACGGCGCGGTCGGAGTCAGCCGCCGACGTTCCCGTTCTGGGAGAGGACCTCGCCCAGGATGTGCGAGAGGGCGTCGTCGCCCTTCTGCTGCACGGAGTTCTGGGTGCAGGTCTGGTTCGCCATCGGGTTGCCGAGGACGTCCTGGACGGCGACCGGGACGGCGATGACGCCGACCGGGACCTGCGCCTGGATCTTCTGGATGTCGAAGCAGTGCAGGACACCACCGTTGATGAGGCCGAAGTTCGGGCTCATGTAACCACCGGTGGAGTTGCTGCCGATCGACTGCTTCGACGTGTTGCCGATGATGTTGGCGCTGCCGCCGTCGTTGCCGGCCGCGGAAGCGGCGGTCGCCGTCACACCGACGACCGAAGCCGCAACTGCCGCCGTAGCGAGAACCTTCTTGATCACGAGTCTTCCTTCTTGAGCTCGAGGGCCCTGGAACGCTCCGTTAGCCGAAGCACGCTGATCAACTGCCCGAAAATGGATTGGTTCCGGGAGGTCACTCGGACGCGCTATTCGGCAGATGAACGCCATCGGACGCGGTGTCGAGGGGCAGGCGTTCGGGAGGTCGCGGGCCCCGCTCCCTCGCGCCGACGCGCGTCCCGCAGCACACTTGGGGCCGCAAGCGGAAGCTCTCGGAGGGGGACGCACATGCGGGACAGCCACCGGGCCGAAGCCGAACGGCTGTTGGCACGCGCCGTGGAGGAGGAGGTGCGGCGCTCCGGGGGCCGTACCGACGCGACGGCCCTGCTGGCACGCGGCCGGGCCGCGCTGGACACCATGGCGGCGAGTGCGGGCGAGGAGTACGCGGCCTATCTGCGGGCCCTGGAGGAGTCGGAGGCCGGGCAGCGGTCCCTGGGGGACCGCTTCAGCAGGGCGACGGTGGGAACTCCCGCGCTGGTCACCGCTGTCGCGGCGACCGCCGCCTTCGGGGCGGACCTGGCCCTCGGCACGGCGGCCGGCACGGCGCTGGGCGCCGGGGCCGTGGTCGCGGTGGCGGGCGCGGCGGCGACCGTCCTGAAGGTGACCGCCGGGCACTGGCCCGCCGCCCACCGCAGGGCGGGCGCGCTCGGCCAGCCCGGCGGGTCCGAGCAGCTGCGGCTCCAGTGGCTGACGGCGCTGGACGTACGGGGTGTACGGCCGTTCCTCGACCAGCAGCGGGTGCTGCTCGCGACGGCCCAGCAACCGGCCAAGAAGGTGGTGTCCCAGCTGCGGGGCGCCGACCGCAGCGCGGCGGCCCGCCGGCGGACGGTCCTGGAGCAGTCCTTCGGCCATCTGCCGGACCCGGGCGGACCGTTCACCGGGCGGCGGGCCGAGCTGGCGCAGATCACCCAGTGGGTGCAGGCGGGCCGGGCGTCGACGCTGACCCGGCCGACGGTGGTGATGCTCCACGGCGAGCAGGGCGCGGGCCGCACGACGCTCGCGGTCCGGGCGGCGCACGCGCTGCGGGACCAGTTCCGCGGGGCGTGCGTGGTGGACCTGCGGGGCGGGACGCGCGGCGAGAAGCCGCTGTCGACCCGGGAGGCGCTGCTGCACCTGCTGAACCGGCTGGGTGCGCCGCGCGAGCAGCTGCTCTTCCGCGAGCGGTCGTCGGCGGAGCAACAGGTGCGCAGGCTGGGTGAGTTGTACCACCAGCATCTGACCGGGCTGCCGGTGACGGTGATCCTGGACGACGCGGTGGAGGCGGAGCAGGTCCGGACGCTGCTGCCCGAGCGCTCGGACAGTCTGGTCCTGGTCACCTGCCGGGAGCCGCTGGACCTGGGCGCGGAGGTGCCGGCCGCGGTGCACGCGCTGCCGGTGGCGGCGCTGGACGCGGCGGGCGCGGAGGAGCTGCTGCGGGAGGCGGCGCAGGCGCCGGAACCCGGGCCGTACGACTCCGAGGCGTGCGCGGAGATCCGGGAGCTGTGCGGCGGGCTGCCGCTGGCGCTGCGGGTCGCGGGTTCCTCGCTGGGCGGTCGCTCGATGAGCGAGCTCGCGGGGCTGCTCGGCCGGCCCGGCTGGGGTGACGGACCGCTGGAACGCGCCCTTTCCGTACGGTACTTCACCGATCTCGACGAGGACGGCCGGCGGCTGCTGCGGCGGCTCGCGCTCGCCGGGCGGGCCTCGCTGGGGGCGGCGGCGGCCGGGGCGCTGCTGGGCGCGAGCGGGCAGGAGGGGGCGCGGCTGCTCGCGGAGCTGTCCCGGGCCGGGCTCCTGGACCATGTGCGGGGCGAGCGGTACCGGCTGCACGACGCGGTGCGGGGGTTCGCGGCGGCCCGGCTGAGGGACGAGGAGGACGCGGCGGCGATCGCGGCGGCGCAGGAGCGGCTGATCCGGAACTACGCGGAGCTCGCGGACGCGGTGATCCGGATGGTCGACGGCAAGATGTCGACGCGCGCGAACCGGTTCGACGGGCACGGCTTCGGCTCCCTGGACGCGGCGCTGCGCTGGCTGGACGACGAGTCGAGCTTCATCACCTCGGCGCTGCGGCACGCCGAGGGAGTCGACCAGCAGGCCGTGCTGAACCTGCTCGGCGCGCTCTGCGACTACTGCCTGCTGCGCGGCGACCTCTACCGGCTGGGCGAGATCAACGAGCTGACGGACGCGGTCGGACAGGGGCTGCTGTCCCGTTCGGTGCAGTGGCGCACCGGTATCGCCGCCCGGCAGCTCGGCGAGCTCGACAAGGCGCGCACCACGCTGACCTCGGTGGTCTCGCTCTACCAGGAGGCGCACCAGGACGCGGGGGCGGCGCTGGCGCTCTGCTCGCTCGGGATCACCCTGCACCACCAGGGCAACCTCGTGGAGGCCTCGGCCAAGCTGCGGGAGGCGCTCGCGCTCCAGGAGCCGGAGTCGCTCGCCGCCGACCGGGGCTGGACGATGCACGCCCTCGCGGCGGTCGAGCGGGACCGGGCGAACCTGTCCGAGGCGCTGTCGCTGCTGCGGGGGGCGCTGGAGCTGCACCGGGAGAACGAGTCCCTGCACGGCGAGGCCTGGGCGCACTTCCAGCTGGGCCAGGTCTGTCTGCGCAGGGGCGACGCGGAGCGGGCCGGCGCCGAGCTGCGGGCGGCCCTGGACCTGTACGGCCGGACCCGGGACGGGCGCGGTGAGGCGTGGGCGCTGACGCAGCTGGCCCGCGCCCGGCTCGTCGAGGGCGAGGTGGCACCGGCGGTCGACGGCCTGCGCCAGGCGCTCGCCCGCCACCGCGAGCAGGAGGACGCCCGGGGCGAGGCCTGGACGCTGTACTACCTGGGACACGCCCTGGAGGAGCGCGGGGACCTGGACCAGGCGGTACGGGAGCTGGAGCGGGCGCGCACGATGTTCTCCCGGATGCGGGACGTGTACGGGCTGGCGTGCGCCCGACACCACTCGGGGCGCGTCACCCGTGACCAGCGGGCGGCCCAGACCGGCAACCTGCGCAACTCCGGCTTCGCCCGGCAGCTCCTGGTGGACGCGCGGGCGGACTTCCACCGCATCGGCGTGGCCCACGGCGAGGCGTGGACGTGCCTGGAGCTGGCGATCGTGGACGCCGGGAACGGCAGGACCGCGCAGGCCCTGGAGCTGTGCGCGGAGTCGGAGCGGATGTTCCTGTCGTACGACGACCGGCGGGGCGCCGACTGGGCCCGGTTCCTGCGCTGCACGCTGCTGCCGTACGCCTCGCCGGGCGGTGTGGAGGTGGGCACGGTGGTGGCCCAGGAGGAGCTGGCGCAGCTGGTCGGGGACCGCCATCCGACGCGGGACGGCAAGGTGGAGGACTGCGCGGAGGCGTACGCGCTGGTCCTGGAGCGGGGCGTCCAGCTGGAGGCGGGCTGGCAGGCCTGGCAGCTGAACATGGTCCCGACCCGGCACGCACGCGAGGTGATGGGGGTGCCGGTGGAGGTGGGGTGAGGTGGGGCGGCCCGCGGGGGCGGCCGGGGACGGCTCGGGTCGAGGCGGGGGCGGCCCGCGGGGGCGGCCGGGGACGGCTCAGGTTGCCCTCGGGGTCGCCGAGGCGCGGGCTCCCCGGGGGGAGCCCGCGACGGACGGTCGGGGCTACTCCTGCGCGGTGGCCTTCGAGGCCGCCGGCGTCGCCTTCGGGTCCGGGGCCTCCTCGAAGGTGACCTTGCCCATGTGGCGGTTCATGGACTTCATCAGCATCCAGACGGCGACCGCCATCACGGCGAAGACGACGAAGCCGAGGACGCCGGGGGTCACCTTGTTCTTGTCCAGCTCTTCGGCGGCGAAGGGGACAAGCTGGGTCAGTGCCAGGTGTGCGCTCATGTCAGGCATTGTCGCGGATGCCCGCGAAGAGGTCGTCCTCGGGGAGGGAGGTGGGCACCAGCGACTTGCTGAGCTCGTACTCCTCCGTCGGCCAGACCTCCTTCTGGATCTCCATCGGGACGCGGAACCAGCCACCGTCCGGGTCGATCTGCGTACGGTGCGCGATCAGGGCCTTGTCCCGGATCTCGAAGAACTCCGCGCACGGCACGAACGAGGTGATCGTGCGCTCCTTGCGCTCGAACTCCTTCCAGCGCTCCAGCCACTCGCCGTACGGCGACTCCAGGCCCCGGTCGAGGAGCGCCTGGTGCAGGGCCTCGGTGCGGGGGCGGTTGAAGCCCTGGTTGTAGTAGACCTTCTGCGGCTGGAACGCGGGGCCGAACTCGGCCTCCGGGTACTTCTCGGTGTCCGCGGCGCCGTCGAAGGCCACCATCGTGATCTTGTGGGTCATGATGTGGTCGGGGTGCGGGTACCCGCCGTTCTCGTCGTAGGTCGTGATGACCTGCGGACGGAAGGCGCGGATCTTGCGGACCAGCTCGCCCGCGGCCGTGTCGACGTCCTCCAGGGCGAAACAGCCCTCGGGCAGCGGGGGCAGCGGGTCGCCCTCCGGCAGGCCGGAGTCGACGAAGCCCAGCCACTCCTGCTTGACGCCCAGGATCTCCCGGGCCTCGTCCATCTCCTTGCGGCGCACCTCGTGGATGTTGGCCTCGATGTAGGCGTCGCCCTGGAGCTTCGGGTTGAGGACGGAGCCGCGCTCGCCGCCCGTGCACGTGACCACGAGCACGTCCACCCCCTCGGACACGTACTTGGCCATGGTCGCCGCGCCCTTGCTCGACTCGTCGTCGGGGTGGGCGTGAACGGCCATCAGTCGCAGCTGCTCAGTCAAGGCTCGATCCTCTGTGATGGGGCGTGGAGGGAGGTCTCTATAGTGACGGAACCGGGGGGCCGAAAATTCCCACCCCCGCGGCGAGAGGAACGATCATGAGCGCGGTGCGAGAGCGGCTGCCCGAGGGGCGCTACGGGCGTTCCGCGGACGAGCGCGCCGACCGCAAGCTCAAGATCGCCGGCGCCGTGCTCGGTGTGCTGTTCCTCGGGCTGATGGGCTGGTTCGGCTGGCACTACGTCGTCGACAGCCGGATCAGCGCGGAGACGATCAAGTTCGACGTGGTGAGCGACACCGAGGTGCAGCTGCACCTGGAGGTGCGCAAGGACGTCGACGCCCAGGGCGTCTGCACGCTGCGCTCGCGCTCCGAGGACGGGGCCGAGGTGGGCCGCAAGGACGTCCGCTTCGACCAGGCCGAGGGCCGGATCGACACCGTCGTCTCCATCCGGACGACCGCGCGGGCGACCAGCGCCGAGCTCATCGGGTGTACCGCCGGGTAGCGGTGGGTAGAGACCCGATGGCGCGCCGGGCCGGCCGGGCCGTGGTTCCGGCGCTGACCAGGAGTGACGCCATCTTTACGGTGTATGTCCTCCCCCTTTTCGCCACTCATTGTTAGGCTCGTGGTTTCGCCCACCCAGGAAGGACAATCCTTCTGGGTAGGGCGATGCTTTGTATTCCCAGTACCTACGAGGAGCACCTGTGACCCAGACCAGCGACAACGTCACCTGGCTCACCCAGGAGGCGTACAACCAGCTGAAGGCCGAGCTGGAGTACCTGTCTGGTCCCGCGCGAACCGAGATCGCCGGCAAGATCGCCGCGGCGCGCGAGGAGGGCGACCTGCGCGAGAACGGCGGGTACCACGCGGCCAAGGAGGAGCAGGGCAAGCAGGAGCTCCGGGTCCGCCAGCTGACCCAGCTCCTGGAGCACGCCAAGGTCGGCGAGGCTCCGGCCGACGAGGGCGTCGTCGCCCCCGGCATGGTCGTGACGATCGCCTTCGACGGTGACGAGGACGACACGGTGACCTTCCTCCTCGCCTCGCGCGAGTACGCGAGCAGCGACATCGAGACGTACTCGCCGCAGTCCCCGCTCGGCGTGGGCGTGAACGGCAAGAAGGTCGGCGAGGACGCCGAGTACGAACTGCCGAACGGCAGGAAGGCCGCGGTGAAGATCCTCAGCGCCAAGCCGTACACCGGCTGAGCCGCAGAATCGATCAGGGCCGGACCCCGTCGGGGTCCGGCCCTTCGCTGTGCGGTCCATGTCATGATGCGGGCTGACGTCACGTCACAAGGGGGGATGAGACGTGCTGGGACCGTTGCGCGCGGGTACGCCGCGCCGGATCGGACCGTACGAGCTGCTGGCGCGGCTCGGGGCCGGCGGCATGGGCGAGGTGTTCCTGGGCCGGGCGGATCGCGAGGGCACCTTCGTCGCCGTGAAGACCGTACGGCGCGACGTGGCGAACGAGCCCGCCTTCCGGGACCGCTTCCGCCGCGAGATCAAGGTCGCCGGGCTCGTGCGGAGCACGTACGCCGCCGCGCCGGAGGGCGGGGACGCGGACGCCGAGGTGCCGTGGCTGGCGACCGCGTACGTTCCCGGGCCGAGCCTGTCGCAGGCCGTGCGGCGGGGCGGGGCGCTGCCGGTGGCGACGGTGCGGGAGATGGGCGCCGGGATCGCCCGGGCGCTCGCGGACCTGCACGCCGCCGGGGTCCTGCACCGCGACCTCAAACCGGGCAACGTCATGCTGGCCGTGGACGGCCCGCGTCTGATCGACTTCGGCATCGCGCGCAGCACCGGCGCCACGACGATGACCGCGACCGGCGTGATGGTCGGCACCCCCGCCTTCATGTCGCCCGAGCACGTGTCGGGCGCGCGGCACGTCACGGGGGCCTCGGACGTCTTCTGCCTGGGCTCGCTGCTCTGCTACGCGGCGACCGGCGAGGACCCCTTCGGCGAGGGCCCGCTGGCGGCCGTCCTGTACCGCGTCTCCCAGGCGGAGGCCGACCTGAGCCGCGTCCCGGACGAGCTGCGGCCGGTACTGGAGCGGTGCCTGAGCCCGCTCCCGGCGGAGCGGCCCTCCCCGGCCGAGCTGGCGGAGCTCCTCGGCGGGGAGCGCCGGCCGGCGTGGCCGGAGAGCGTACGGGAGCACATCGGCGAGTACGGGCGGGAGCTGGCCCAGCTGGTGGCGTCGGGCGGGCCGCTGCTGGAGGTACCGGCGGCGGGGCCGGCCCAGGCGGTGGCACCCGGGACGGACCAGCTGCCGACGATGGCGCCATTGGCGCCGGTGGCGCCCTCCGGGACGCCCGACGCCCCGCGCCGCGAGCGGCGGCGGCGGCTGATCGCGGGGGCCGTGGCGCTCGCCGTGCTCGGTGCCGGTGTGGGCACGTACCTGCTGTGGCCGGAGAACGAGAAGACGGCCCCGCCGGCGAAGGCGGCGCCCGGCCCGGCCGTCCCGAAGGTCGCCGGTGTGGACGACCGGGGCCTGGCCGACGCCTCCGGAGTCGTCCCGCAGAACGCGGCGCAGCGGCCTGCGGGGTGGAAGCCGTGGCAGGCGAAGCTGACGGCCCCGGCGTTCGGCTGCTCGGCCGGGGAGTCGGTGGTGGTGTGCCGGACGGTGGACGGGCGGTACGAGGCGCTGGACCCCGCGAGCGGCGAGCAGCTGTGGAACGCGGACCTCGTGCCCGACCCGCGCGACAACGACAGCTTCATAGGACCCACGGGCGGGATCTTCATCGCCGGGGCGACCGCGCGCCCGATGGTCCACGGCTCCGCCGTGGTCCTCACCTCCGGCGACAAGGTCCAGGTGCGGGAGGCGCGGAGCGGGAAGGTCCGCTGGGAGGAGAAGGCCTGGGGGTCCCAGGACCAGCACAGCCGGCCGCTCGTGGGCGACGGCGTGGTCTTCGCCACGACCCGTTCCACCACGGAGGAGGCCACAGGCAGGACCATGGTCTTCCTGAGCGCGTTCTCCCTGGCCGACGGCCGTCAGCTGTGGACCAGGTCGCTGACCAACGCGTCCCTCTCCCGCGCGCAGTTCCGCTCCTTCGACGCCGTGGCCTTCGCGCAGGGCCGGGTGTACGCGCTGAGCGACGCCGGAATCGTGGCGTACGACGCGAAGAGCGGCTCGCTGCTGGGGCAGGTGGCGAAGGAGGGCGCGGGCTGCGCGGCCGTGAAGGTCCTCGGCGCCGTCGCGTACTGCACCGATGCCGAGTACGACAGCAGGGGTGAGTTCGTGCGGACAGTGCTGCGTGTCATGGACGCGGCCACCCTCGCGCCGAGGGCCGCGCTGCCCGCTCCGGTGGCGGCGCTGGACGCCGTGGCCATGGACTCCCGGACGGTCGTCACCGCGGACGAGAAGGGTGTGTCCGTGCACGACGCGAAGACCGGGCAGCGGCTGGGGCAGTACGCGGCCAAGGCCGCCCCGGCGGGGCGGAAGCAGGCGCGGTCCGCGCCTCTGTTGGCCGGCGACCAGGTCGTGTACGCCGACTACACCTCGCTCTACACCGTCCGGATCGGCACGGACGGCAAGCCCTCCGGGCTCGACGTGCGACCGGTCCCCGGGGCACCGGGACCGCGCACCCCGGGGAGGGACGAGGCGTCCGTCTACGCCGACATGATCAGGGCCCCCGAGGTGCTGGTCATCGGTGGGATCGCCCACATCGTCCACGACCAGGGCGTCGTCTCCTCGGTCGAGCTTCCCGAGTGACCTACGGAAAGGACGTGTTCGGTGCTGGAAGCACTGCCCTCCGGGCAGCCGCCGCGCCTCGTCGGCCCGTATCGGCTGCTCGCCCGGCTGGGCGCGGGCGGCATGGGCGAGGTCCATCTGGCGTGCCGGGCGGACGAGCCGACGGCTGATCCGTACCGGATGGTCGCCGTGAAGACCGTCCGGGAGGACCTGGAGGTCGACGGGGACTTCCGGACCCGGTTCCGGCGGGAGATCACCGCCGCGCGGGCGGTCAGCAGTCCGTACGCGGCGCTGCTCGTCGAGGCGGACGCCGACGCCGCCGTGCCGTGGCTGGCGACCGAGTACGTGCCCGGGCCCTCGCTCGCCGAGGCCGTCGTCCGGTCCGGGGCGCTGCCCGTCGCGGCGGTACGGGCGCTGGGCGCGGCGCTCGCGCGGGCGCTGGACGCCGTGCACACCGCGCAGGTGATGCACCGGGACCTGAAGCCGGCGAACGTCCTGCTGGGTGCCTCCGGGCCCAAGCTGATCGACTTCGGCATCGCGCAGGCCTTCGAGGCGACGGCGCTCACCTCGACGGGGCTCGTGGTGGGTTCACCGGGGTTCATGGCGCCGGAGCATCTGGTCGGGAGCCGGGCGGTCGTGCCGGCGTCGGACGTCTTCTGTCTGGGCGCGGTGCTGGCGTTCGCGGCGAGCGGGCGCGGGCCGTTCCATGACGAGGAGTTGGCGTCGGTCATCTTCCGGATCAGCCGGGCGGACGCCGACCTGTCCGGCGTACCGGAGGAGGTGCGGCCGGTCCTCGAGCGGTGTCTGCGGCTCGATCCGGCGGAGCGGCCGACGGCGGCGGAGCTGGTGGAGCTGCTCGGCGCGGAGGTCCCCACGGCGTTCCCGTGGCCGGGCGGGGTGCTGTCGCTGCTCGCGGAGTACGGGGATGCGGCGCGGCGGATCGGTGAGGCGGCGGCCTCGGGCGCGGGGGTGGCCGACCTCCCGACGATCGGCCCGGTGGTGCCGTACTCCCCCACGGCGGTGGGGCGTCGTCCCGACGGCCCCGCGTCGTCCGAGGGGTCGTCGAAGCCGCGTCGCCGCCCGTGGGGTCGCGTCGTGGCGGGGGCGGTGGCCGTGGCGGTGGTGGCGACCGTGGGTGTCGTGGCGTTCGACCAGGACGGCGGTCAGGGCGGGTCCGGTGGTTCGGCGGGGGCCACGCCGAGCGACGGCACGGGGCGGGGCAGTGGCACGCCGACGGCGAACGCCCGGCCCGCCGCGCTCGACCATGTGGTCCAGCCCTACGGGGGCGAAGGGCGGGCGGGCGACTTCGGTACGGACGGGCTCGCCCCCACCGCGCGCCCGGCCGGCTGGTCGCCGTGGGCGGTCGAGGTGCCGGCGGGCGTCGGCCCCTGCGCGCTCGGCCCGGAGATCCTGGTCTGCTCGGGCGACGGCGGCTCGGCGGTGGCCCTGCGCGCCGCCGACGGCGGCACGGTCTGGACGAAGCCGTCGAGGGGCGCGGAGCTGCAGACGGGCGCCCAGTACCCGGCGGTCGTCGGGGACGTCGCCTGGATGACCGGGCAGGACGGGCTGGTCGGGTACCGGCTGCGCGACGGCAAGGAGATGGCGCGGCTGCCCGCACCCGGCGGCGTGTACCAGGTGAAGGGGACGGACCTGCGCGGTGACGTGCTGTACACGACGTACCTGGACAGCACCGACATGGAGAAGCCGGGCGGCCTGGTGACGGCGGTCGATCTGGCGGGCGGGAAGCCGAAGGAACAGTGGCGGACGCCGATCGACGCCTTCCCCGAGGGCCCTGTCGTGTCGGACGGGCGGGTGTACGTGCCCGGGGACGGCACCGTGCGGGCGCTGGACGCGCGTACCGGCAAGGAGACGGCCCGGGCGCGGGAGCTCGACAGCTGCTTCCAGATCGTCGTCGCGGCCGGGAGGGTCCTGTGTCCGCCGTCGGGGCGGAACGGCGTCGACGTCCTCGACGCCCGGACCCTGCGGCGGGAGCGGACCGTCGGGACGGGGATGCTGGTGACGCTCCCGCCGGCGGTGAACGCGGCG
The DNA here is from genome assembly GCF_044746945.1 of Streptomyces sp. NPDC090127. NCBI lineage: Bacteria > Bacillati > Actinomycetota > Actinomycetes > Kitasatosporales > Streptomycetaceae > Streptomyces > Streptomyces sp. NPDC090127. Next base: position 933,297 of record NZ_JBIVDE010000001.1, read on the forward strand.
GGGGTGGTGGCGCTGTCCGACGGCGAACGGCTCGCCACGTACGACCTCGGGACGGGGGCCGAGCGGTGGAGCCGGGACGTCCCGGCCTCGCGGATCGCGTTCGGCGGCGACCGGGTGCTGTCCGTCTCGGAGAGCAAGGTCGTCTCGGTGCCGGTGAACGATCCCCCGGACACTCCCCTCGGCGAGGACGAGCGGATCTTCCAGGTGCCCGAGGGGTCGGGCGCCGTCGAGGGCGGGGAGTACGCCTCCGGTGCCGTGGTCGCGGGCGGCGCCGTCTTCATCTCCCTCGCCGGCGGGGTCGTCGTCTCCGGGTACGCGCCCTGAGCGCGTCGAGGGCCCGGAGGAGAGTCCCTCCGGGCCCTCGACGGCCGAGCGGTGTCGTCAGCCGTCCGCGCGGCGGTACTTGCGGACGGAGAGCGTGCGGAAGATGGCGACGATCAGGATCGAGTAGATCAGCGACGCCCACACCGGGTACTGCATCGGCCAGGCGTCCGACGGTGAGACGCCCGGGTCGCCGAAGAGCGTGCGGCATGCCTGGACGGTGGCGCTGAAGGGGTTCCACTCCGCGATGGGCTGGAGCCAGCCGGGGAGGTTGCTGGAGTCCACGAAGGCGTTCGAGATGAACGTGACCGGGAAGAGCCAGATCAGGCCGCCGGACGTGGCCGCCTCGGGAGTGCGGACGGAGAGGCCGATGAGCGCGCCGATCCAGGTGAAGGCATAGCCGAGGAGCAGCAGCAGGCCGAAGCCGGCCATGACCTTGCCGAAGTTGGTCGGCTCCGCGTAGCCGGGGCGCCAGCCGATGAGCAGGGCGACGATCGCGAGGACCAGCAGGGTCAGCGCGGTCTGCACGAGGTCGGCGAGGGTGCGGCCGGTCAGGACCGCGCCCCGTGCCATCGGCAGCGAGCGGAAGCGGTCGATGAGGCCCTTGTGCATGTCGTCCGCGATGCCCGCGCCCGCGCCGGCCGTGGCGAAGGTGACGGTCTGCGCGAAGATGCCCGCCATCAGGAAGTTCTTGTAGACGTCGGGGTCGGTGCTGTTGCCGATCTGCATGGAGCCGCCGAAGACGTACGTGAAGAGGACCACGAACATCACCGGCTGGATCAGCCCGAAGAGGATCATCTCGGGGATCCTGGTCATGCGGATCAGGTTCCGCCGGGCGATGACCAGCGAGTCGTTCATGGTGCTCATCGCGCCCCTTCCTTCCGGCTCTGCTCGCGGTCGTGGGCGGCGTCGGCGGTCCGGCCGTCGGCCCCGTCCTCGCCGTTGCCCTCGTCGAGTTCGGCCGCGTGGCCGGTCAGCGAGATGAAGACGTCGTCGAGGGTGGGCCGGCGCAGCCCGATGTCGTCGATCTCGACGCCGACCGCGTCGAGGTCGCGGATGACCTCGGCGAGCAGCTTGGCGCCGCCGGTGACCGGGACGGTCAGCTTGCGGGTGTGGTCCTCCACGGCGACCTCGCCGCGCCCGACGCCCGCCAGGCCGTAGCGCGCGAGGACGTCCCTGGCGGCCGGGATCATGCCCCGCTCGTGCACGACGACCTCGACGCGCTCGCCGCCCGTCTGGGCCTTGAGCTGGTCCGACGTGCCACGCGCGATGACCTTGCCGCGGTCGATGACGCAGATGTCGTGGGCCAGGTGGTCGGCCTCCTCCAGGTACTGCGTGGTCAGGAGCAGGGTCGTGCCGCCCGCGACCAGTTCCTGGATGACCTCCCAGAGCTGCTGCCGGTTCCTCGGGTCGAGGCCCGTCGTCGGCTCGTCCATGAACATCACGGGCGGGGAGACGACGAGCGCGGCGGCGAGGTCCAGGCGGCGGCGCATGCCGCCGGAGTACGTCTTGGCCGTGCGGTCGGCGGCGTCGGCGAGGTTGAAGCGTTCGAGCAGTTCGCCCGCCCTGACCTTCGCCTGCTTGGCGCTCAACTGATAGAGCTGGCCGACCATCTGGAGGTTCTCACGGCCGGTCAGATACTCGTCGACGGCCGCGAACTGACCGGACAGGCCGATCGAGCGCCGGACTTCGTTGGGGTGCTTGAGCACGTCGATTCCGGCGACCTCGGCCCGTCCGCTGTCGGGCTGGAGCAGCGTCGTCAGGACGCGCACGGCGGTCGTCTTCCCCGCGCCGTTCGGGCCGAGCAGGCCCAGGACCGTGCCCTCGGGGACGTCGAGGTCCACGCCGTCCAGTGCTCGTACGTCGCCGAAGGTCTTCACCAGACCTTCGGCGTAGATCGCGCCTGGCATGTGGGTTCTCCCAGGGATTCGGGCGTTTGCGCCCAAGCTTAGGTATGCGGGGCGGGAGCCGCCCAGCGAATTCGTGACGGAGCGCACACGCTAACGCGATACATCGCGATACCACAAGACCTGGGGACAACCCGCGCGCTCATCCCGCCGCCACGGCAGCACCCCCGCCCCCGCGCCCGCCCCTCCGCTACGGCAGCACCACGTACCCGGCGTCCTGCAGCGCCGCCTCCACCTCGCGGCAGTGCTCCGGACCCTTGGTCTCCAGGTGCAGTTCGACCTCCGCCTCCGTCAGACCGAGCCGCGGGTCGGTGCGCACATGGCTCACGTCGAGGACGTTCGCGTCCACCACCGTCAGCACCGCGAGCAGCGTCGCCAGCGCCCCCGGCCGGTCCGTCACCCGCAGCCGCAGGCTCAGATAGCGGCCGCCCGCCGCCATGCCGTGGCGCAGGATCCGCTGCATCAGGAGCGGGTCCACGTTCCCGCCGGAAAGGACCGCGACCACCGGTCCCTGGAACGCCGTCGGGTCGCTCAGCAGCGCCGCGACCGGGCTCGCCCCGGCCGGCTCGACCACCAGCTTCGCCCGTTCCAGGCAGAGCAGCAGCGCCGAGGAGAGCGCGTCCTCGGAGACCGTACGGATCCCGTCCACGTACTCCCGCACCAGCGCGAACGGCACGTCGCCGGGGCGCCCCACCTTGATCCCGTCGGCCATCGTCGCCGGCGACTCGACCGCCACCGGGTGCCCGGCCGCCAGCGACGGCGGATAGGCGGCCGCGCCCTCCGCCTGGACCCCGATCACCTTCACGTCGGGGCGCACGGACTTCACCGCGAGCCCGATCCCGGCGGCGAGCCCGCCGCCGCCGACCCCGACGAGGATCGTGCGGACCTCCGGGCACTGCTCCAGGATCTCGAGACCCACCGTGCCCTGCCCCGCGATGATGTCCGGGTGGTCGAAGGGGTGGATGAAGACCGCCCCGGTCTCCGCCGCGTACTCCTCCGCCGCCGCCAGCGTCTCGTCCACGACATGGCCGTGCATCCGCACCTCGGCGCCGTACTCCCGGGTCGCCGCGACCTTCGGCAGCGGAGCGCCGACGGGCATGAAGACCGTGGAGTGCACCCCGAGGAGCGCGGAGGCCAGCGCGACGCCCTGCGCGTGGTTGCCCGCCGACGCGGCGACCACTCCGGCCGCCCGCTGCTCCGGCCGCAGCCCGGCGATCCGTACGTACGCCCCGCGCAGCTTGAACGAACCGGTTCGTTGAAGGTTCTCGCACTTGAGGTGGACCGGCGCTCCCACCAGCGAGGACAGGTACCGGCTGCCTTCCATCGCGGTCACCCTGGCCACCCCGGACAGCATCTTCTGAGCCCCGCGGACATCGTCGAGGATCAACGGGTGCAAGGGGTCTGGCCTACGGAAGCTCATGACAGCAAGTCTCGCAGCTCACGGGCCTCGTGGCCGCCCGGGAGCGGCGGCCTCGACCGGTTTGCGCAGCACAGGTACGCACCCCGGCGGGTCCGCGTACTCTGTCCCCCACCAACCGACCGCCGCACGAGAGAGCCCCCACAGCCATGCCCACATCTCAGGACATGACGACTGAGCTTGACCCCGGTCTCCTCGATGCCCTCCAGCACCAGGTGGCCGTCTTCGCCCGCCGGGCCGAACAGACGCGCCTCGGCGGCACCGGGCAGCTCCGCAACTCGATGGACCGCGCCGCCTACCTGCTCCTGAACCGGCTCGACCAGGAAGGCCCGATGGGCGTCAAGGCGCTCGCGGCCGGCATGGGCATCGACTCGTCCACCGTCACCCGCCAGGTCGCCCCGCTCGTCGACACCGGCCTGGTCAAGCGCACCTCGCACCCGGAGGACGGGCGCGCGGTCGTGCTCCAGCTCTCCCCGCGCGGCCTGGCCCGCCTGGAGGAGGTCCGCGCCTCGCGCCGCGAGTTGATGGCGCAGGTGACGGAGGGCTGGACGGCGGCGGAGCGCGAGTCGTTCTGCACCCTGCTCACCCGCTTCAACTCCGCGCTCTCGGCCCGCCAGTCGGGTCTGCCGCCCGCCACGGACACGGAGTCCGCCGCGACCTCTTGACCCCGGGCGCGCCCTGTCCTCATATGAGGACGTGCGAGATCGGCAGGACGCGCGGGCGGGCGAACCCCGCTACCGCACCCGTCAGTTCGAGGCGTTCGTGGCGGGAGCGGCGGGGCGGCTGCTGCATGCCGCGACCCTGCTCACCGCCGAGACCCAGGCCCGCAACCCGCACGCCCAGGCCCTCCTGACCGCCTCCCTCGCGCACACCTACGCCCACTGGGGCCGGCTGCGGGGCGAGGACCCGTACGACCGCACCCGCGCCGACCTCGCCGCCCGCTTCGCGCGCACCGCCTGGCGGCACCACCGCGGGCGGGGCGGCATCCTCGCCGCGCTCACCCCGCAGGAACGGCTCGTGGTGGTGCTGCGGCTGTACGAAGGGGTGGCGGAGGAGCAGACCGCGGCCCTGCTCGGCCTGCCCGAGGACCGGGTACGGGCCGTCTGCGCCCGCTCCGTGTACGCGCTGCGGGAGCGCCGGCGCGGGGGGATCGCCTCGTGAGCGGGGGGATCGCCTCGTGAGCGGGCGGGGCGCCTCGTGAGCCGGCACGAGGAGAAGGAGGACGAGGTCCGGCGGCTCCTGGAGTCCCCGCACCCGCAGGTCCCCGCGGATCTCGCCGCCCGGGCCGTCGCGCGCGGCACCCGGCTGCTGCATCGCGACCGTGCGGTGCGCCGGGCCCTGTGGGCGCTGCTCGTGGTGGGCGTGCTGGTGTTCGTGGTGTGGGCGGCGGTGGCCGAGCCCTGGCACGGACCGCCGGCGGAGACGACGCCACCGCTCGAAGGCTGGTGAGGGCGGACTTAGCCTGGAAGGAGCAGGCGAGACGAGGAGGTCGTCATGACCAGGAAGGTCGCCGACTGCCGGAACACGCCCAGCGTCATGGGCTGCACTCTCACCATCACCGGTGAGGAGGACGAGGTCGTCCGGGCGGCCGCGGAGCACGCGGTCTCCGTCCACGGCCACGAGGACAGCCCCGAGCTGCGGGCCATGGTGCGCGAGTCACTGGAGGACGAGAAGGTCGCGGCCTGACCCCGCGAGCCGGACGCCCCTCGGCGGGGCGCCCGGCCGGAGGCGGTCTAGCCCAGCGCCTGGCGCAGGTCCGCCAGCAGGTCCTCGACGTTCTCGATGCCCACCGAGAGCCGTACGAGGTCCGCCGGGACCTCCAGGGCGGAGCCGGCCACGCTCGCGTGCGTCATCCGGCCCGGGTGCTCGATCAGCGACTCGACGCCGCCCAGGGACTCGCCCAGGGTGAAGAGCTTCGCGCGGTCGCAGACCTCGACCGCCGCCTCCTCGCCGCCGGTGACCCGGAACGAGATCATGCCGCCGAAGGACTTCATCTGCTTGGCGGCGATCTCGTGGCCCGGGTGCTCCGGCAGACCCGGGTAGAGGACGTGGGTGACCTTCGGGTGCTGGGTCAGCATCTCCGCGATCTTCTCCGCGTTCTCGCTGTGCCGGTCCATCCGGACCGCCAGCGTCTTGATGCCGCGCAGCACGATCCACGAGTCGAACGGCCCGGCCACCGCGCCCATCGCGTTCTGGTGGTACGCCAGTTCCTCGCCGAGCGCCGCGTCGGCCGTCACCAGCGCGCCGCCCACGACGTCCGAGTGCCCGCCCATGTACTTGGTGAGCGAGTGGACGACCACGTCCGCGCCGAGCGCCAGCGGCTGCTGGAGGTAGGGCGAGGCGAAGGTGTTGTCGACGACCAGCTTCGCGCCGGCCGAGCGGGCCACGGCCGCGACCGCCGCGATGTCGGTGATGCCGAGCAGCGGGTTCGACGGGGTCTCGACCCAGATCACCTTCGTACGGTCGTTGACCGCGCCGCGCACCGCGTCGAGGTCCGAGGTGTCCGCGACGGAGAAGTCCACGCCCCAGCGCTGGACGACCTTGGCGAAGAGCCGGAAGGTGCCGCCGTAGGCGTCGTTCGGGATCACCACGTGGTCGCCGGGGGCGAGCAGCGTTCGCAGCAGGCAGTCCTCGGCCGCCAGACCGGAGGCGAAGGCCAGACCGCGCCGGCCGCCCTCCAGGGCCGCCAGGTTCTCCTCGAGGGCGGTGCGCGTGGGGTTGGCGCTCCGGCTGTACTCGTAACCGCCGCGCAGCCCGCCCACGCCGTCCTGCTTGTACGTGGAGACCTGGTAGATGGGCGGGACGACCGCGCCGGTCAGCGGGTCGGCGGTGTTGCCCGCATGGATCGCGCGGGTCTCGAAGCTCTGGTGGATGTGCTCGTCGCTCATGGGTCAGGAGCGTAGTCCGCGGGGCGGTCGACCGCCGCCCGCGTCTCACCGGGTGTCCTGGACAATGGACGCATGGAGATTCTCTGGTTCCTGCTCGCGATGGGGCTGCTGTTCGCGGTCCTGGCCCCGTACCTCAGGCGCCGCCGGGCCGGTGTCGGCATCCGGCAGGTCGCGCCCGGCTCGCCGGACGCCGCCGACCCCGAGGTGTACGGCTTCCTGCGCCAGGAGGAGCAGGACGTGCGGATGCCGGGGCCTGACCGGGACCTGCTCGACGTGCTCGACGTGGTCCAGGCGACGCAGGAGTGGCGGGCGGCCTCGCAGCTGCTCGCGGGGACGGAGAAGGAGGGCGAGGTCCGCTGGCAGCGCGTGCAGGCGTTCGCGGGCGCGGCCTCCCTGGAGCTCCAGCAGAAGCCCGGCGTCGGCGGCGCGTGGCTGCGCGCCTGGCGGGCGGAGAACCCCAAGGACGCGGGCGGCGCGGCCGTGCACGCGGAGTTCCTGGTGCAGCAGGCCTGGCGCTCGTCCGCGAGCGGCAGCGACGACTTCCGGATCATCCTCGAGGAGGCGAAGAAGGTCAGCGAGGAGGCGGCGCTGCTGGCCCCCGGCGACCCCGTCCCGTACATCACGCAGCTCGCCGTCGCCCGAGGACTCGGCTACAGCCACGAGGAGTTCGACCAGGTCTGGGCGAAGATCATCGACCGGGCGCCGCAGCACATGGGCGCGCACCTGGCGGCGCTGCACTACTGGTGCGAGAAGTGGCACGGCTCGCGCGAGGACGCCGACCGCTTCGCGACGGCCTCGGCGGCGCGTGCCCCGCAGGGCTCGCTGCTCGCCGCGCTGCCGCTGTTCGCGGTCTACGAGCACCTGCCCGAGATCGTGCTCGTCCAGGACTTCTTCCGTACCGAGGTGGTGCGCAAGGCGATGGAGGGCGCGCTGTACGCGGTCCACTCGGCGCGCCCCGACGACCCGATGCTGGCGCACGTCCGGCACCTGCTCGTGCTCTTCCTGGTCCGCGCGGAGCGCTGGTCGGAGGCCATGCACCAACTGGTGCACGTCGACGGTCACGTGGGCGCGCTGCCGTGGACGCTGAACGAGGACCCGGCGGCGGAGTACACGGTCTACCGGAACCTGGCGGTGGCGGGGTACGAGGCGAACGGCGGGAGCCCGGCGACGCTGCCGAGGTGAGCACGGGCGCTGCCGAGGTGGGCAGGGGGCTGCTGCCGAGGTGAGCACGGGCCTGCTGCCGAGGTGAGCATGGGTCCGGCGGGTGCGGCCCGGGGGCCGGGGGGAATCCCTCCCGGCCCCCGGGCGTTGTGGGTAACGCCCACCGTCGAGGAGATGCCGCATGTTCCTGTCACGCACCCCCGTCCTGCCCACGCCCGAGCAGGCGCTGAAGGGCCGCCCGGAGCCCGAGTTCCAGGTGCCCGAGCGCCACACGGTGCTGGGCAACCCGCTGCTCGGCCCCTACCCCGAGGGCCTGGAGGTCGCCGACTTCGCCCTGGGCTGTTTCTGGGGCGCCGAGCGGAAGTTCTGGCAGACCGAGGGCGTCTGGACGACGCTCGTCGGCTACCAGGGCGGCTTCACGGAGAACCCCGCGTACGAGGAGGTCTGCTCGGGCCTCACCGGCCACACCGAGGTCGTCCGGGTCGTCTTCGACCCCACGAAGGTCTCGTACGAGCAGCTGCTCAAGCTGTTCTGGGAGTCGCACGACCCGACCCAGGGCTTCCGCCAGGGCAACGACGTCGGCACCCAGTACCGCTCGGCGGTCTACACCCACTCCCCCGCCCAGGCCGAGACCGCCGAGGCCTCGCGCGCCGCGTACCAGAAGGTCCTGACGGGCTCGGGCTACGGCACGATCTCCACGGAGGTGCTCGCCGTGGAGGGCCGCACCTTCTACCCGGCCGAGGGGTACCACCAGCAGTACCTGGACAAGAACCCGGCCGGTTACTGCGGCATCGGCGGCACGGGCGTCTCCTGCCCGATCGGTGTCGCGAAGGCCCAGTAGCGGGGTTCTGTCGAGGGACCGGTTCCCGCGAGGGGCAGCGTCGTGTGCCCGGAAGTTGCCCGTACGGCACTTCCGGGCATCGCTGTGCGTGGTCATCCTGGGCGCGGGCGGACGTCGCCGTCGGAGCCATCGGGACCACCGGAGATGCCATGCGCGTAACTGAGCCGGGCCGCGAGCGCGGTGAACCGGAGCGGTCGGCGCGGCAGTCCGCGCCCGCCGGCTCCGGCCCCGCCCCGGCGGCCTTCTCCCCGCTCCACCTGCGCGCGCTCCAGCGCTCCGTCGGCAACCGCGCGGTGACCGCGATGCTCGCCGGGCGGCAGGAGCACGACCACGCCCACGAGGCGCGGGAGACGCACGGGGCGGACGAGACGCCTGTGCAGCGCGCGGCCGCGCACAGCGTGCTCCGCTCGCCCGGGCGGGCGCTGGAGTCGCCGCTGCGCAGCGAGATGGAGGCCCGTCTCGGCGCGGACTTCTCGAGCGTACGGCTGCACACGGGCCCCGCCGCCCAGCGTTCGGCGACGGAGCTGGGCGCCCGCGCGTACACCTCCGGCGAGCACGTCGTCATCGGTTCCGGGGGCTCGGACAAGCACACCCTCGCCCACGAGCTGACGCACGTCATCCAGCAGCGGCAGGGGCCCGTCTCCGGTAGCGACAGCGGCGACGGGCTGCGCGTGAGCGACCCGGCCGACCGCTTCGAGCGGGCCGCGGAGGCGAACGCGACCCGCGCGATGGCCGCCCCGCTGCCGGACGCGCACGGACACGAGCACGGACGACACGAGGAAGGGCACGAGGAGGGGCACGAGCACCGGGGAGGCGGTGCCGGGCACGCCTCGCACGCCGGGGAGCCCGCCGTGCAGCGGGCCGTCGGGTTCGAGTTCGAGGCGCAGTGGAACGTCCGGCGGATGGAGGACGACTCCGAGGACGTCCAGAAGCAGCGGGCGGGTGACCGGCTGAAGCTGATCGACGCCAAGATCCTGGACATCTTCCTCAACCCGCACTCGCCGTACCACCAGCGCCTCGACGGGGCGGAACAGACAGAGGTGAAGGAGGGCCGCCTCGACACGCTCCGGGCGCGGTGGTTCGGCGCCGACGGCTTCTTGAACGCCGACGGCGAGCAACGGCTCGCGAAGCTCAAGCTGAAGGAGCACGAGCGCGACGGTCTGGTGTCGACCCTGCTGATCAGGGGCGAGGTGGCGGAGCCGCCCCTGGCGGGCGAGAACCTCGGCAAGGGGCGCGTCGACGGTCTCGTCGTGCGCGGCACCCGCTTCGACCTGACGGCGGACGCCAGCCCCACCGGCGGCTCCAACCTGGAGTGGATCACCGACCCGCTCACCTCGGTCGCTCAGGTCGGTACCGTCATGGACGACGTGACGGCCATGGCCTCGTACCTCGACAGCCGCAGGGACGACCGGTTCATCCCCTCCGAGGAGGTCCTGGCGGGCGGCGGTACCCCGCAGCCCGGCCTGCGGATCTACCCGGACAAGAACCCGCTCAGCTTCGCCCCGCAGGCCACGCTCGGGGCGCGCCTTGAGCGCCTGCCCAAGCTGATCGACTACCTCGCCAACCGCCGGCCGATGGGCACGCTGGAACGCGTCCCCGTGCTGGGGGCGGGCCGGGCGAGGGGCCGCAGGCAGGCGTCCACCGACCTGTCGGCGGGCGGGCTCGGCGAGCTTCCGGCGGCTCGGGCGGGCGCCGACACCGCGATCGCCGCGCTGCTGCCGACCCTCGGCTTCGAGGTGACGGCCACCGAGCGGAAGGCGCTGACCGGCCTCGTCATGCACCTCGCCGCCTACCTGATCCAGGGACAGAACCTGCAGGCCGGGGCCAACGCCAAGTCGATCGCCGGAGCCCTGATGGCCCGGACGGACTTCGCCCACAACTTCAGTCTGCTGGCGCAGAACCTGAAGGCCCACTTCCAGGGCAACCCGGCCGAGTTCACCTCGCTCGTCCTGAGCGCGGCGGGCATGGACGGCGGCGGCAGCGCCCCCGTCTTCGGCAGCCAGGTCGAGCGGGGCCTCGCCAACGACCGCACCCGGACCTCGATCACGCTGACCCGCGCCCAGTGGCTGGGCGGCCTGCCGGCCGGCAACGACCTGCTGAAGAACTGGGACCATCTCACGGCGCCCGAGCAGGGCATGGTCGAGCAGGACAGCGCCCAGGCGGTCCACAAGTCCCTCGGCGCCCTGGGCACCCAGCAGAACCTCGTCGGCCCGCAGGGCGACCAGGAGGCGATCGTCGCCGAGCTGCGGCGCATGCAGGACAACATCCCCACGCGCCAGCTGAAGCCGTTGGCCATCGCCGTCTTCCGGCTGGTGGAGCAGCTCAACGCCGAGCAGACGCTGAAGTACCCGAAGCGGGAATGACCGCGACGGCCAACCCGACGTCCGGCCCGGGCGCTGCGGCCCGGGGGACAGCGACCGGCTACCGGCTACCGGCTACCGGCTACCGGCTACCGGCGGAAAACACCTCGGCTGTCGGGCGGCGCCTGGTTACACTCGATCGCATGGGTTCGTACTACTTCTTTCTCTGATTCCGGCCGCGGACACGGCCTGTCCCGCTGACGCGGCGCCCTCAGGGCGCTCCGGCGGGAGTTCCGGTGTCCCCTCTCCCGGCCCGAACGAACCCGTCACCCAGGGAAAGATCCCATGCGCGACCGCGCCCAGTTGACCGTCAAAGACGTCTCCATGTCCTACGGGACCCGCTCCGTCCTCGAACAGATCTCGTTCACCGTGCGCCCCGGCGAGCGGGCCGCCGTCATCGGTGAGAACGGCTCCGGCAAGTCCACGCTGCTGCGGCTGCTCGCCGGGGCGGAGGCCCCCGACAGCGGGGAGGTGACCGTCCGCTTCCCCGGCGGTGTCGCCCGGCTCGCCCAGACGCTCGCCGAGACCTTCGGCGTCGGCCCCGACCACACCGTGCGCGACACCGTCGACGCGGCGCTCGCCGAACTCCGCGCGCTCGAGCGGGAGATGCGGGCCGCCGAGGAGACACTCGGCTCCGCGACCGCCGAGGAACTCGTCGCGTACGGCGAGCTGGCCGCCCGGTACGAGGAGCGGGGCGGCTACCGCGCCGACGCCCTCGTCGACGCGGCCCTGCACGGCCTCGGCCTCGGCCATGTCCCGTACGAACGCCCCGTCGGCACGCTCTCCGGCGGCGAACAGTCCCGGCTGGCCCTCGCCTGCGTCCTCGCCTCGGGCGCCGAACTGCTGCTGCTCGACGAGCCCACGAACCACCTCGACCGTTCCGCCGCCGCCTGGCTGGAGGAACGGCTGCGCGCCCATCGGGGCACGGTGGTGGCGGTCACCCACGACCGGGCGTTCCTGGAGGGCATGGCGACGACAGTCCTGGAGGTGGACCGGGACACCCGCGCCGTGACCCGGTACGGGGACGGCTGGTCCGGCTACCGCGCGGCGAAGGCGGCCGCCCGCCGCCGCTGGGCACAGGAGCACGAGGAGTGGCGGGAGGAGCTGGCCCGCACGCAGGCGCTGGTCGAGGCGGCCGGGCAGCGGCTCGCGGCGTCCGGCAAGGACCCCCGGCAGGGCTTCGGCAAGCACCGGCGCTCGTCGGAGAACAAGCTGTCCGGGCAGGTCAGGGCGGCCCGGAACCGGCTCGAAGAACTCCGCGCGTCTCCGGTACCGCCCCCACCGCAGCCCCTGCGCTTCCGGGCGGCGTTCACGACGCCGACGAGCGGGGCGGGCGGCGCGGACGCGCAGGGCGGCGCGGGAGCGCAGGGCGGCGCGGACGCACAGGGCGGCGCGGACGCACAGGGCGGCGCGGACGCACAGGGCGGCGCGGACGCACAGGGCGGCGCGGACGCGCAGGGCCTGGAAATCACGCAGACCCCGCAGACCCCGCAGACCCACCAGACCCACCAGACCCACCAGACCTCCCCGGCCCCGCAGTCACCGCGGCTGCTCGCCGAGCTCGTCGACATCGCCGTCGGCGATCGGCTGCGGGTCGACAAGCTGCGGATCTCGGCCGGTGACCGGCTGCTCGTGTCCGGGCCCAACGGGGCCGGGAAGACGACCCTGCTCCGGGTCCTCGCCGGTGACCTGCGGCCCGACGCGGGCACGGTCGTCCGGTCCGCGCGGGTCGGGTACCTGGCCCAGGAGCTGCCGCCCGTACCGTCCTCGAAGCCACTGCTCACGGCGTACGCGGCGGGCCTTCCCGGGCTGCCCGAGGAGCACGCGGCCGGACTGCTCGCGCTCGGGCTGTTCCGGGAGGAGGACCTGACCGTTCCGGTGGCGCGGCTCTCGGTGGGCCAGCAGCGCCGGCTGGAGCTGGCCCGGTTGGTGACCCGCCCCGCCGACCTGCTGGTCCTGGACGAGCCGACCAACCACGTGGCGCTCTCCCTGGTCGAGGAGCTGGAAGCGGCGCTGGCCGCCTTCGAGGGCGCGGTCGTCGCGGTCTCCCACGACCCCCGCTTCCGCGCGGGCTTCGGCGGCGCCGTACTGGAGCTCCGCTCAGGCCGCGCCGCCTGACCTCGCCGCCGACCCCGCCGCCGACTCGGCCTCCGTCGTCGTCGCCGACTCCGTCGTCGCGGCCTCCGCCGCCGCCCGCATGAGCGCGGCCGTCTTCGCCGGGTCGTAGCCGGGGCCGACCCCGTCGATCAGCAGGATGTCGCCCGGTATGTGCCGGGCGCGCAGCGGGATCAGCTCCTGGTAGGCGGCGGAGTCGTACCAGCGGCGGGCGTGATCCATCGACGGGAAGGAGATGAGGACCAGGGCCTGGGGCCACGCGCCCTCCCGGACCTCACGCTCGGGAGCGCCGTGGACGAGGAAACGCCCGCCGAAAGGGTCCATCGTGGGCTGGATGCGCTCGATGTAGGTGAGGACCTCGTCGTGGGCGACGGGCTGCGGGCTGAGGTTCGCGAGGGCGTATGCGGTCATGACGCCAGCGTGCCGGGGCATGCCGTACGGGGTCGATTACCCCGGACGTCATGCCCCGGCACGCGCCCGTCGGCCGGGCTCCCGGCGCTCACGCCGACAGCCCGCCGACAGCACTCCGACAGCTCGCCGCCGGCCCGCTCGGCTCAGATCGTCGACGCGTCGATCACGAAGCGGTACCGCACGTCGCTCGCGAGCACGCGCTCGTACGCCTCGTTGACCTGGTCGGCGCGGATCAGCTCGATCTCCGCGCCGAGGCCGTGCTCCGCGCAGAAGTCCAGCATCTCCTGGGTCTCCGCGATCCCGCCGATCATCGAGCCGGCGAGCGTCTTACGGCCGCCGAGCAGGGCGAACAGGTTGAGCGCGATCGGCTCCTCCGGGGCGCCGACGTTCACCATCGCGCCGTCGGTCTTCAGCAGGCCGAGGAAGGCGCCGAAGTCGATCGGGGCCGAGACGGTGGAGACGATCAGGTCGAAGGTGCCCGCGAGCTCGGTGAAGGTCGCCGGGTCGCTGGTCGCGTAGTAGTGGTCGGCGCCCAGCTTGAGGCCGTCCTCGCGCTTCTTCAGCGACTGGCTGAGCACGGTCACCTCGGCGCCGAGCGCGTGGGCGATCTTGACGCCCATGTGACCGAGGCCGCCGAGGCCGACGATCGCGACCTTCTTGCCGGGGCCGGCCTGCCAGTGGGCGAGCGGCGAGTAGAGGGTGATGCCCGCGCAGAGCAGCGGGGCGGCCTCGTCGAGGGCGATGCCCTCCGGGATGCGCAGGGTGTAGTTCTCGTCGACGACGACGTGGGTGGAGTAGCCGCCGTAGGTCGGCTCGCCGTTCTTGTCGAGGGCGTTGTACGTGCCGACCATGCCGGTGCCCGAGCAGTACTGCTCCAGCCCCTTGCGGCAGTACTCGCACGCGCGGCAGGAGTCGACGAAGCAGCCGACGCCGACGCGGTCGCCGACCTGGTGCTTGGTGACGTCGGCACCGACCTCGGTGACGATGCCGGCGATCTCGTGGCCGGGCACCATCGGGAAGATGCCCTCGCCCCAGCCGTCCCTGGCCTGGTGGATGTCGGAGTGGCAGATGCCGGCGTACTTGATCTCGATCAGGACGTCGTGCGCGCCGACCGGGCGGCGCGGCACGGTGGTGCGCTCCAGCGGAGCGTTGGCGGCGGGGGCCGCGTAGGCGGCGACCGTGGTGGCCGAGGCCGTGGCGGGGGTGGTGGTCGTGGTCGCGTGGGTGGTCATGGTGTCCAGCGTGCCCGGCCGGGCGCGCGTCACCCAGCCCCCTGTCGTGCCTACGACCGGCGTGCGTACCACTGGCAGGGACAGGAACACCCGTCCGCCCGGCCTCGCGGCCTGGGATAATCAGGCTGCATGGACCTCAGTGCGGAACTCAGCGAATTCCTGCGCTCGCGCCGGGCCCGGCTGAAGCCGGAGGACGTGGGCCTGCCGGACTTCGGCCGCCACCGTCGCGTACCCGGCCTGCGGCGGGAGGAGCTGGCCCAGCTGGCCGGGGTCTCCGTCGCGTACTACACGCGTCTTGAGCAGGGCAACGGGCGCAATGTGTCCACCGAGGTCCTGGACTCGATCGCGCGGGCGCTGCGGCTGAACGACAGCGAGCGGGCGCATCTGACGCACCTGGCCAAGCCGACGGCGAAGAAGCGGCAGCACCGGGCGGCGATCGCCCGGCCCCAGCAGGTACGGCCGGGGCTCGTGCAGCTCATCGACTCGATGGAGACCGTCCCGGCCTTCCTCGTCGGGCGGCGGCTCGACATCCTCGCCTGGAACCGGATGGCCCGGGCGCTGATCGGCGACTTCGCGGCCTGGGAGCCGCGCGACCGGAACATGGCGCGGATGCTCTTCCTCGACCCGAACTCCCGTGACCTGTACCTCGACTGGGACTGCAAGGCGACCGAGACGGTGAGCGTGCTGCGGCTGTACGCGGGCTGCTACCCGGAGGACCCGGCGCTCCTGGAGCTGGTGGGTGAGCTGTCGGTACGGAGCGAGGAGTTCCGCTCGCTGTGGGCGGCGCACACGGTCGCCGACAAGGGACACGGCTCGAAGCGGCTGCGGCATCCGCTGGTGGGCGAGATGACCCTCCAGTACGAGTCGCTGAAGGTCGCGGGGCCCGACCCGGACCTCGTGCTGGTGACGTACCACGCGGAGCCGGGGACGGCCTCGGCGGACGCGCTGCGGCTGCTCGCGCAGTGGGGTGTGGACGAGCCCGCGGTCCGCTGACCGCGCGAGCCGGCGGTACGGACGTACGAGAACGGCGGCCCCCGGGTGGAGGGGGCCGCCGTTCTCGTACATCCGAAGGAAGCGCGTACCGAAGGACGCGTGCCGGGTGGCGCCTGGCGGAGGGTCAGACCGCCGAGCCGGCCTTCCAGGCCGACCAGCTCATGTTCCAGCCGTTGAGGCCGTTGTCCGGGGCGATCGTCTTGTCCTTGGAGTTCTTGACGACGATGACGTCACCGACGATGGAGTGGTCGTACAGCCAGGCCGCCGACTGGTTCGGGTCGCCCGCTCCCTTGACGTCGTTCAGGCCCACGCAGCCGTGGCTGGTGTTGGCGGAGCCGAAGATCGAGTCCGGGCCCCAGTAGTTGCCGTGGATGAACGTGCCCGAGGTGGACAGCCGCATGGCGTGCGGGACGTCCTTGATGTCGTACTCGCCCTTGCCGTCGTCGTCGGTGAAGCCGACGGTGGCACCGTTCATCCGGGTCTCCTTGAACTTCTCGGAGATCACCATCCGACCGTTGTAGGTCGGGTTCTCCGGAGAGCCGGCGGAGATCGGGATGGTCTTGACCGTCCTGCCGTCCTGCGTGACCGTCATGGTCTTGGTGGCGACGTCGACGGTGGAGACCTGGTTGCGGCCGATCTTGAAGGTGACGGTCTTCTGCTGGACGCCGAAGACACCCTTGGCGCCCTCGACGCCGTCGAGGTTCAGCTTCAGCGTGACGGTCGAGCCCTCGGTCCAGTAGTCGTCGGGGCGGAAGTCGAGGCGCTGGGAGTTGAACCAGTGCCCGACGACCTCCTGGCCGGTGCTGGAGCTCACCGAGATGCCGCCCTGGACGGCGGCCTTGTCGGTGATGGCCTTGTTGAAGTTGATCGAGACCGGCATGCCGACGCCGACGGTGGAGCCGTCCTCGGGCGTGAAGTTGCCGATGAAGCTGTTGGCCTGCGAGACGGTGGTGAAGGAGGAGTTCTCGTGCGCCTCCAGGCCGTCCGCGTCCTTCGCCGACGCGGCGAGCTTGTAGACGGTGGCGCGCTTGAGCGCTCCGGTGGGCTGCCAGCTCTTGCCGTCGGCGGAGATCTCGCCCTCGACCGGCTCGCCGTCGGCGGTGGTGAGGGTGACCTCGGTGAGCGTGCCGTCGGTGACGGAGACCTTGGCGTCGTTGTTGATCGACGCGTTGGACGCACCGTTCTTGGGCGAGATGGATATCTGGGCCTTCGACGTCTTCTCCGCCGCCGCCTCGTCGACCTGAGCCTGTGACTGCGCCGAACTGGAGGCATCGGCCGCGCCGCTCTTGTCCCCGTCGCTGCACGCCGAGAGCACCAATACGCCACCGAGCACCGCGGCTGCCGCCGCCAGGCTCTTGCGGCGCTTGCTGTCCGTCATCACACGCTTCTCCATCGTCGCCGGATCCCTGCCAACACTCGTCTGAACATCCATGAGACCCTCCGCGGTTCCACAAGCGGCGGGTTTGTGGGGAACGCCACTGATCGACACGTATCCACGTGCCGTCCGGTTCCCGTACAGGGGGAAGCCCCGGCACGGGACTCCGTACCGGGGCTTCGAGGGAGTGTGTGACGCCCTCGTCAGACCCGTTCGGTGTCGTGTTCGTCCACCTCATCTTCCTCGTCGAGGTCCCACTCCTGGGCATCGGGGTCGTAGTCGACCTCCTCGCTGCTCCAGGAGGCCTGCACGAGCTCGACCCCGGGGACCTCGCTGACCAGGTCGAACGGCTCGATCAGGTAGGCCAGCGCCTCGGCGTCGTCCTCGCGCACGGCGGACCGGGCGTGGGTCCGCTCCTCCTCCGGCATGAACTCGTCGGCGTCGATCCGGCCGACGGCCGCGCCGGTCAGTTCGTCGGAGCCGGTGATCTCCAGGACGACTTCCACCCGAAGCCGTACATAACGTGATGTCTCGGAAGTGCTCATACGACCGAGCGTAGGCCGCCGGGGCGCTCGACTTTCTTCCGACCCGCTGTGTTCATTAGCATCGGCGCACGCTGCCAATTCGCGGTTTCCGCAAGGGGGATCGAATCTCTGTGTCCGTCGCTCGACGCCCACTGCTGACCGCCACGACGGCCGGGGCGCTGCTCTTCGCTCTCTGGTTCGTCCCGTCCGCGAACGCGACCGACGAGGGTCGCACGACCGCGACCGCGCAGGAGCGCGCGGCCGAGGGGGCGCGGCTCGCCGAGACCGGCGGCCCGAACACGACGCCGTACGTGATCGGCGGGACGGGCTTCCTCGCCGTGGGCGCCGGGTTCGTGGCTCTGGCGATGAGACGCGGCGGCCGCGCGCACTGAGCCGCACGCACTGAGCCGCACGCACTGAGCCGCACGGCACGGACGTACGGAGCCGCACGGCACGGACGTACGGAGCCGCACGGCACCGACGTACGGAAAGGGCCGGCGCCCCCCGCGGGGAACGACGGCCCTTTCCGCAGGCCTCGTCCGCTAGGCCAGGGGGCCGGTGACCGGCTCGACGGCGGCGACCAGCTTGCCCTCGCGGACGAAGGCGTCGGCCGCCGCCAGGTCGGGGGCGAGGAAGCGGTCCGGGCCCGGGCCCTCGACGCCGGCGGCGCGCAGGGCGTCGATGGCGGCCTGCGAGGCGGGGGCGGGGGTCAGGCCGCGGCGCAGCTCGATGCCGCGGGTGGCGGCGTAGAGCTCGACGGCGAGGATCCGGTTCAGGTTGCCGATCGCGGTGCGCAGCTTGCGCGCGGCGGACCAGCCCATGGAGACGTGGTCCTCCTGCATCGCGGAGGACGGGATGGAGTCGGCGGAGGCCGGCACGGCCAGCCGCTTCATCTCGCTGACCAGAGCCGCCTGGGTGTACTGGGCGATCATCAGGCCCGAGTCCACGCCGGCGTCGTCGGCGAGGAAGGGCGGCAGGCCGTGGGACCGGTTCTTGTCGAGGAGCCGGTCGGTGCGGCGCTCGGCGATGGAGCCGAGATCGGCGGCGGCGATGGCGAGGAAGTCGAGGACGTACGCGACCGGGGCGCCGTGGAAGTTGCCGTTGGAGCGGATCTGTGCTCCCCCAGAGCCTCCGGCCTGGGAGGTGCCCCCAGCGAGGATCACCGGGTTGTCGACGGCGGAGGCGAGCTCGCGCTCGGCGACCGTACGGGCGTGGGCCATGGTGTCGCGGCCGGCGCCGGCCACCTGCGGGGCGCAGCGCACGGAGTACGCGTCCTGGACGCGGGGGGCCTCCTCCTCCTGGAAGTGGCCGGTGAGCCCGGAGCCCGCGAGCACGGCGAGCATGTTGGCGGCGGAGGCGCCCTGGCCCGGGTGCGGGCGGATGGCGTGCAGCTCGGGTTCGAGGACCTTCTCGGTGCCGAGGAGCGCTTCGAGGGAGAGGGCCGCGGTGATGTCGGCCGACTTGTAGAGGGTGTCGAGGTCGGCGAGGGCCATGATCAGCATGCCGAGCATGCCGTCGGTGCCGTTGAGGAGGGCGAGGCCCTCCTTCTCGCGCAGCTCGACGGGCTGGATCCCGGCGGCGGCGAGCAGCTCGCCGGCCGGCTTCACCGTGCCGTCGGGGCCCTCGGCGTCGCCCTCGCCCATCAGGGCCAGGGCGCAGTGCGAGAGCGGCGCGAGGTCGCCGGAGCAGCCGAGCGAGCCGTACTCGTGGACGACCGGCGTGATGCCCGCGTTCAGGACGTCGGCCATGGTCTGCGCGACCTCGGGGCGGACGCCGGTGTGGCCGGAGGCGACGGTCTTCAGCCGCAGGAACATCAGGGCCCGCACGACCTCCCGCTCGACGCGCGGGCCCATGCCGGCGGCGTGCGAGCGGACGATGTTGCGCTGGAGCTGCGCCCTGAGCTCGGGGCTGATGTGCCGGGTGGCGAGGGCCCCGAACCCGGTCGAGACGCCGTACACGGGCTCGGGCTTGGCGGCGAGCGCGTCGACGACGGCACGGGACTCGGCGAGCGCCCGCACGGCCTCGGGGGACAGCTCGACGCGCGCGCCGTGGCGGGCGACGTCGAGGACGTCCTGGAAGGTGGTGCCGGACGTGCCGAGGACGACGAAGTGCATATCCATATTCAGCACCCTACGGATTGAAGACCTACCTGTCACTAGTCGACCTGGGGACAGGCCCTTACCGACGGACGCGGCGGCGGGCGCGGCGGACGCGGCGGCGGGCGCGACAGGTCCTCACCGACGGACCCGGCGGGCGCGGCGGGTCACACCGGGGGTGCGTCGCGGAAGCGTCGGCGGTCGCGTGCCCCGGGCGGGGCGTCGGCCAGCTGGATGACCGTGCCGTCGCGGCCGGCCACCACCGGCTTCGCCGAGCGGGCCGCCTTCGCCTGGTACTGGGCGGCGTCGGCGAGCCGGAAGAGCCGGCGGGCGGACTTGACCGGGCCGATGGGGTCACCGGTCGACGCGACGCCGCAGGCGACGCCCTCGCCGAGTTCCAGCTCGCCCGCGCGGACGCAGAGCTCCTCGGCGACCGCCACCACCTCGTCGGCCGTCGGGCCGAGCGAGAGCAGACAGAACTCGTCGCCGCCGAGCCGTGCCGACAGGGCGCCGGGGAGCATCGCCCCGCACCGCGAGAGCACCGAGCCGAACCGTTCCAGCAGACGGTCGCCGACCGCGTGCCCATGGGTGTCGTTGACCCGCTTGAGGCCGTTGAGGTCGCAGACCACCAGGCTGACCACGGAGCCGTCGGCCCGGTAGCGCTCGACCGCCTCGTCGAGCCGGGTGTCGACCGCGCGCCGGTTCGCGAGCCCCGTCAGCGGGTCGGTGAAGGCGAGTTTGCGTACCTCCTCCAGCCGTTCGGCCTGCGCGATGCCCGCCGCGACCACGGCCGCGAGGACCGCCGCGAAGTCCGCGTCGTCGCGGTCGAAGACCGGTGACCCGGCGCGTCGGGCCACGTACAGCTCGCCCCACGCCCGTCCGTGCAGCACCACCGGCGCGACCACGCAGCAGCCGCGCCCGCGCCTGCGCAGACCCGTGACGCGGCCGGACGGGACCCGGTCGCCCGCGGTCTCCACCCAGGCGTCCGGCTCGCCGCCACCGGCCCACCGCGCGTGCAGGAACTCGGTGATCTCGGGGAACTGGTGCACCGGGTACGTCTCCGCGTCGGGGAACTCCTCCTCGCCCGCGGCCCGCTCACCGGCGTTCACCAGCACCTTGAGGCGGCCGTGGTCGCGTTCCCAGACCGAGAGGGCGGCGAAGCTCCCGCCGAGCCCGTCGCGGGCGCCCAGCGCCGCCGCCCGCCAGAACTCGCGCGGGGTGTGCGCCGCCGCCATCGCCTGCGCCAGCGCCACTACGGCCCGCAGCCGCACGTCCTCTCCCATTCCTCCAGCTTAGGGAGGTTTCGCCCGTTTTCCCGTGCGAGGCGTCACGGAAAGTGACATAACGGGGCATTCTGGAGATTTCTCACGGAAATCTCAGACCCCCGGGCCCCCGCGCCGCGCGGCTCAGACGCCCGGCCACCGCGGCTTCCGCTTCTCGTTGAACGCCGCGACGCCCTCCGCGCGGTCCCCGGAGAACGCCACCGCCCGCCACGCCGCGTCCTCGACCTCCAGGCCCGCCCGCAGATCCAGGCCCTGCCCCAGCCGCAACGCGCGCTTGGCGGCGCGCAGGCCGACCGGGGAGTTCGCCGCCATGCGTCCGGCCAGCTCCAGCGCGGCCGTACGGGCGTCCTCGGCGAGCACGTCGACGAGCCCGAGCTGGCGCGCCTCGGCGGCCTCCACCCGGCGCGCGGTGAAGACCAGTTCGGCCGCGCGCGCCGCGCCCACCCGGCGCGGCAGCAGCTGCGTACCGCCGCCGCCGGGGATGACGCCCACCGACACCTCGGGCAGTCCGACCACGGCGGTCGCGTCGGCCACGATCACGTCGCAGGCGAGCGCCAGCTCGTAACCGCCGCCGAGCGCGAAGCCGTGCACGGCGGCGACGGTCGGCATCGGCAGGTCGAGCACCCCGCCGTAGGCGCCGCGCGAGACGGGCCGCTGGCGGACCATGTCGGCGTCCGTGAAGGAGTTCCGCTCCTTGAGGTCGGCGCCGACACAGAAGGCCTTGTCGTTCGAGGACGTCAGCACCGTCACCCGTACCGTCTCGTCCGCCGCGAGCGCCGCGCAGGCCGCGCTGACGGAGCGGGCCATCTCCAGGGAGACCGCGTTCATCGCCTTGGGCCGGTCGAGGACCAGCTCGGCCACGTACGCGTGCCTCCGGACCGCGACGAACTCACCAAAACGCTGCTCGGACTGCTCGGACATGCCCGCACCCTCCCGGTCGACGCCTGTTAACGGCTGTTAACGGCTGCTGACCGGATCCTAGGTCGGGCGGCGGCTCAGCTGCCAGGGTTCGACGACGCCGAGTCCACGCACCGGGCGCTGCCACATGGGCTGGAGCGCGAAGCGGTACGTCGGTGCCTGTTCGCCCTCCTTCTCGGCGCGGGCGGCCTCCTCGGCCGCCTGCGTCTCGGAGACGGGCGCGTCACCGGTGCGCGTGAGCTCCTCGGCGAGGGCTCCGTCGACCAGGACGGTGTCCTTGGGCGCTATCGAGGTGAGCCGGCTCGCGAGGTTCACCGTGGTCCCGAAGACGTCTCCCATCCGGGTCGTCACGGTGCCGAAGGCGATGCCGACGCGCAGCGCGGGCATCGTCTCGTCGTGGCCGAGCGTCTCGATCAGCCGCAGCGCGATCTCGGCGGCGGTGCCCGCGTCGTCGGCGGCGTACAGCACCTCGTCGCCGAGGGTCTTGATGAGCCGGCCGCCGTGCGCGGCGACCAGGTCGGCGCAGGTGGTCTCGAAGGCCTCGACGAGTTCGCCGAGCTCCTCCTCCTCCAGGCGCCGGGTCAGCCGGGTGAACCCGACCAGGTCGGCGAAGCCGACGGCGAGCCGCCGGTCCACCATCTCCTCGTCGTCGGCGGCCTGCACGACGCGGCCGGTGGCGGCGGCGAGCTGGCGTCGCCAGACGTAGATCAGGAACTCCTCCAGCTCGGGCAGGAGCAGCTCGACCAGGGGGTACGTGACCTCGGTGCGGGTCATCCCCGGCTCCGGAGGCTCGGTGAGGCCCTCCAGGAACGAGTCGATCTGCCACTCGGCAAGCCGGGCGGTGGTCTGGCCGGTGGACCGGGCGACCTGGACGGCCATCGGCTCGCTGAGCAGTCCCGCCTCGACGAGACCGGCGAGCCGGCGCAGGGCGAGGACGTCGGCCTCGGTGAGCGCCTTGGCCTGGCCGATGTCGGCGAAGCCCATGGCGCGCCAGAAGCGGGAGGCGAGCTCCATGGAGACGCCGGCCGTGCGGGCGGCCTGGAAGGGCGTGTAGCGGCGGTCCGCGCCCAGGATGAGCTGTTCCAGGCGGATCGCGAGGGGGTCGTCGGACGGCTCGGCCGTGTGGTCGACGTGGTGGTGCGGGGTGGGGTACGCCGGTGGCTCCGCCTCACCGCCGTTGTGCGCGTCGTCGACGGTCACCGGCCGCCTCCTGCCGTTTCCCTGCCCACTGCCCTGCCGATCTGTCGCCCTGGATCGCGGTCCACGATACGACAGGTGTGTGCCAGCTCACGCCGTTCGGGCCGGGTGACCGGTCCCCGGGTCGTGGGCGATCGTTCCGCGGGGCGGGCCGGCGGAACGGACGCCCACCACGGCGGGGGCGGGCCGGGCGTCGTCAGCCCGTCGCCCGGACGTGGACGATGTCGCCCGCGGCGACCGCTTCCGTGCCGCCGCCCTCCGTCTCCACGACCAGGCGCCCGTCGCCGTCGACGGCCACCGCCTCGCCCTCCAGCATCCGCTCGCCCGGGAGGTCCGCCCGGACGTGGCGGCCGAGCGTCGAGCAGCCCGTCTCGTACGCCGCCTGGAGCCCGGAGGCCGCCGGGTCGCCGTCGGCCCGGGTCCACTCCCCGTACCAGTGCTCGAGCGCCCGCAGGACCGACCGCAGCAGCGTGTCCCGGTCCGTCGAGATCGCGTCGGCGAGCAGCAGCGAACCGGCGCCCGGCACCGGCAGCTCCTCCTCCTTCAGGGTCACGTTGACCCCGATCCCGACGACGACCCCGTCCGCGCCCGCCCGCTCGGCGAGGATGCCGCCGGTCTTCCGCTCCTCGCCGCCGACCGAAACCATCAGGTCGTTCGGCCACTTGAGGGAAAGGTCGGCCCCGGCGGACTTCGTCAGCCCGGTCGACGCCGCGACGCCGGCGAGCAGCGGGAGCCAGCCCCACCGGTGCACGGGCACGTCCGGCTTGAGCAGGACGGAGACGAAGATCCCGGCGCGCGGCGGCGAGACCCAGTCGCGGTCGAGACGGCCGCGCCCGGAGGTCTGCTCCTCGGCGACCAGCACCGCGCCCTCGGGCAGCTCGTCGGCGCGCGCGGCGAGGTCGGAGTTGGTGGAGCCGGTCGTGTCGACCAGGTCGAAGGAGGTCCACAACCCGTCGGGAAGGACGAGCGCGCGGCGCAGCGCGGCGGCGTTGAGCGGGGGCCGGTCCAGGTCGGACCACCGCGCTCCTGAGGCATCGGAGGACGTCATGCAAGCCAGACTAGGTGTGGCAAAGACCGCAGTGCCGAACCGTATCGCCGTCGATACGCTACGGGTCAGTAGCCGAGCAGTAGCCCATTCGTACCAAACGAACCCCCGTGACCAGGCAGGGAGCCGCATCCCGATGTCCGAGTCGGTAGAGCCGCAAGAGATCGACATTCACACGACCGCGGGCAAGATCGCGGATCTTCAGCGCCGTATCGGCGAGGCCACCCACGCCGGCTCCGAGCGGGCGGTGGAGAAGCAGCACGCGAAGGGCAAGCTGACCGCGCGGGAGCGGATCGCGCTCCTGCTCGACGAGGGCTCGTTCGTGGAGCTCGACGAGTTCGCCCGGCACCGGTCGACCCAGTTCGGCCTGGAGCAGACCCGCCCCTACGGCGACGGTGTGGTGACCGGCTACGGCACGGTCGACGGCCGTCCGGTGGCCGTCTTCTCGCAGGACTTCACGGTCTTCGGCGGCGCGCTCGGCGAGGTCTACGGCCAGAAGATCATGAAGGTCATGGACTTCGCCCTGAAGACCGGCTGCCCGGTGGTCGGCATCAACGACTCCGGCGGCGCCCGCATCCAGGAGGGCGTCAGCGCGCTCGGCATGTACGGCGAGATCTTCCGCCGCAACACCCACGCCTCCGGCGTGATCCCGCAGATCTCCCTGGTCGTCGGCCCCTGCGCGGGCGGCGCGGTCTACTCCCCCGCGATCACCGACTTCACCGTCATGGTCGACCAGACCTCGCACATGTTCATCACCGGCCCGGACGTCATCAAGACCGTCACCGGCGAGGACGTCGGCTTCGAGGAGCTGGGCGGCGCCCGCACGCACAACGCCACCTCCGGCGTGGCGCACCACATGGCGGGCGACGAGAAGGACGCGATCGAGTACGTCAAGTC
This sequence comes from Streptomyces sp. NPDC090127, assembly GCF_044746945.1. Lineage (NCBI taxonomy): Bacteria > Bacillati > Actinomycetota > Actinomycetes > Kitasatosporales > Streptomycetaceae > Streptomyces > Streptomyces sp. NPDC090127. The sequence goes on from NZ_JBIVDE010000001.1 coordinate 958,278, forward strand.
CCTGCTGTCGTACCTGCCGTCGAACAACCTCTCCGAGCCGCCGGCCTTCCCCGAGACCGCCGACACCGAGCCGACGGACGAGGACCGCGCGCTGGACGTCCTGATCCCGGACTCCGCCAACCAGCCGTACGACATGCACACCGTCATCGAACACATCGTCGACGACGGTGAGTTCCTGGAGACGCAGGCGCTCTTCGCGCCGAACATCCTCACCGGCTTCGGCCGCGTGGAGGGCTTCCCCGTAGGGATCGTCGCCAACCAGCCGATGCAGTTCGCCGGCTGCCTGGACATCGACGCCTCCGAGAAGGCGGCGCGGTTCGTGCGGACCTGCGACGCGTTCAACGTCCCGGTCATCACCTTCGTCGACGTGCCGGGCTTCCTGCCGGGCGTGGACCAGGAGTACGGCGGCATCATCCGCCGCGGCGCGAAGCTGATCTACGCCTACGCCGAGGCGACCGTCCCGCTGATCACGGTCATCACCCGCAAGGCCTTCGGCGGCGCGTACGACGTCATGGGCTCCAAGCACCTGGGCGCCGACCTCAACCTGGCGTGGCCGACCGCGCAGATCGCGGTCATGGGAGCGCAGGGCGCGGTCAACATCCTGCACCGCCGCACCATCGCCGCCGCCGAGGAGCGCGACGAGGCGGACACCGTGCGCGCCCGCCTCATCCAGGAGTACGAGGACGCCCTGCTCAACCCGTACACCGCGGCCGAGCGCGGCTACGTCGACGGCGTCATCATGCCGTCGGACACCCGCCCGCAGATCGTGAAGGGCCTGCGTCAACTGCGCACGAAGCGGGAATCCCTGCCTCCGAAGAAGCACGGCAACATCCCCCTCTAGACCTCAGGGAGTCCACATGATCAAGGTCGTACGAGGAAACCCGACCCCGGAGGAGCTGGCCGCCGCACTGGCGGTGGTCCAGGCCCGGGCCGCGGCGACGGCGGCGGCGTCCGCGGCCGGCGGCGGCCCGGTGGTCCCGGAGGGCTGGTCGGACCCGGCACGGATCGCCCGTTCGGTACGGTCCCGGCCGGGACCGCGCTCCTGGGCGCGCTCCTACTGGCCCGCGTAGCCGGAGCGACACAGCGACGTACCGCCGTACCGCCGTACCGCCGTACCGCCGTACCGCCGTACCGCCTGTACGCCGAAGGCCGGACCCCGTGTGCGGGGGGTCCGGCCTTTCGCGTACCCGGGCGTCGGCGGCGGTGTCACGCCCTGCGCAGGAAGATCCCCGCCAGGACGGCGCCCACGACCACGATCGCGGCGTTGACCAGGACCGCGAGGCCGATGCCGTCGAAGACCGTGGCGGAGGTGACGACGACGGCGCTCATGATCGGCGTGCCCATGGTGATGCCGATCTGCTGGGTCATCGTGGCGAGACCGGTCGCCATGCCCTGCTCGGAGTCGGGCAGTCCGGAGGTGGCGGTGACCATGAAGCCGACGATGGCGAGCATGTTGCCGACGCCGCCGACGAACGTGGCCGTGAGCAGCAGCCAGAGCCAGCTTCGGTCGTCACCGAGGGCGTAGAGCGAGGCGGTGGCGACGGCCTGGACCAGTCCGCCGGCGACCAGCGCGGCGCGGGAGCCGTACCGGCCGATGAAGCGCGGTGCGAGGACCCCGCCGAGGACCGTGCCCGCGCCGAGCACGCCGAAGGACAGGCCGGCGGCGAGCGGCGAGAAGCCCAGGACGTCCTGGAGGTGGAGCGTCATCAGGAAGACCAGCGAGGTCTCGGTGACGAAGGCGACGAGCCCGGCGAGGTTCCCCCAGATCACCGTGGGGCGGGCGAGAATCCGTACGGGCACCAGCGGCGACGCGGCCCGCCGCTCGACGAACCAGAAGGCGACGAGGAGGGCGGCGCCGACGGGCAGCGCCAGGGGCTCGGTGGTGAGGCCGTAGACGAGGGCGAGGAGCCCGCCGGTGACGGTGATCGCGCCGGGGACGTCCAGGCGCGGCCGGACGGCCGGACGGCTCTCCTTGAGCACGACGGGCGCGACGAGGAGGACGGCGAGCGCGACAGGCACGTTGACGAAGAACGCCCAGCGCCAGGAGAGCAGGTCGGTCAGGACTCCGCCGAGGATCGCGCCCGTGGTGAACCCGGCCGACATCAGCGCGCCGTTGAGGCCGAGCGCCTTGGCGCGCAGCGGCCCCTCGGGGAACGCGGACGTGAGCAGGGAGAGCCCGGCGGGGGTGACGGCGGCGGTGGCGAGGCCCTGGGCGACGCGTGCGGCCATCAGCAGGGCGGGGTCGGTGGCGAGGCCGCCGGCCAGGGAGGAGACCCCGAGCAGGGCCATGCCGCCGAGGAAGAGGCGGCGGCGCCCGACGAGGTCGGCGACGCGCCCGAAGAGGAGGGTGAATCCGGCGGCGGTGAGCGCGAAGGCGGTGGCGATCCACTGGAGGTCGGCCAGCGAGAAGCCGAGTCCTTCGCCGATGGCGGGCAGCGCGACGTTCAGGATCGAGAAGTCGACGGCCAGCATGAACTGGGCGACGAGGAGGACGAGGAGGACGAGCCGCATCCGTCCGTCCATACGGGCGGCGGGCTGGACGCCGGCCTGTGACCGGACATCGGTGGCAACCATCGGCGGACCCCTTAATGGGAATCTGATTCCGTTAAGATGTCCCGTACCGTAGCAGACTCGAAGGCGTTAATGGAACAGGAGACCCGTTTGAGTGAGAGCCAGCCGGCCGTGCCCGGCACCGTGCGTCCCGGGGGCCGTACCGCGAAGGTGCGCCGGGCCGTCCTCGAGGCGACCGAGGACGCCCTGGCCGCTTCGGGCTTCCACGGGCTGAACATGGACCACGTCGCCGCGAGCGCCGGCGTGGGCAAGACGACCGTCTACCGACGGTGGGGCTCCCCCGTCGGCCTCGTCGCCGACCTGCTCCGGGACATGGCCGAGCAGTCCCTGCCGGCCTCCGACACCGGCAGCCTCGCGGGCGACCTGCACGCCAACGCCACGCTCGTCGTCAGGACGCTCACCGACCCCCGGATGGGCGGGGTCTTCCGCGCCGTCATCGCGGCCGCCGCCTGCGACGAGGAGTGCGCCGAGGCCCTGAACGGCTTCTACCGGGCCCGCCTGGAGGAATGGGCCCCGGTGGTGAAGCGGGGGGCGGCGCGCGGCGAGATCCCGCCGGAGACGGACGGCCTCGAACTGCTGCGCGCGGTCTCGGCCCCGCTCTACTACCGCTTCATGATCACGCGCGAGCCGCTCGGCCCCGAGGACGGCGAGCGGGCGGTCCGGGCGGCACTGACGGCCGCGGAGGCGGGGGCGTTCACCTCGATGTGACTAGTTCTTCGGCACGGGGTCGCTTGAGTACGGGTACTCAGGCGCCCCGGCCGTCGCGCGAGCAGGATCGGACGCATGCTGTGGTCCGACCCGGAGAACGAGCCGCCGAAGGAGATGCGCGACATGCAGGCGATGCTGCGCCGCGCGTCGATCCTGCTGGCCCTGGCGATGGTGGTGGCGATGCTCGTGGCCGGCATCCACTGACCACGACATCCGCAGACCACGACATCAGCAGACCACGACCGGCGGGACCCGCGCGCCGCCCGCCGGCAGGCGACGTGCCCGCCGGAGCCACCGGGAGCGGCCGTACTGGCTACGCTTTCCCCATGACTCCTGATCGACGCCGTCTCGTGCTCGCCTCCGCCTCGCCCGCCCGGCTCGGACTGCTGCGGCAGGCCGGACTCGCCCCCGAGGTCATCGTGAGCGGCGTCGACGAGGACAAGGTCCACGCCCCGACGCCCGCCGAACTCGCCCTCGCCCTCGCCGAGGCCAAGGCCGCCCATGTCGCCGCCCGCCCCGAGGTCTTCGGCGCCCTGGTCATCGGCTGCGACTCGGTCCTGGAGCTCGACGGGCAGGCCCTCGGCAAGCCCGCCGACCCCGAGGAGGCCACCGCCCGCTGGAAGGCCATGCGCGGCCGCGTGGGCATCCTGCAGACGGGCCACTGCGTCTACGACACGGCCGCCAAGCGGTACGAGTCGGCGACCGCCTCGACCGTGGTCCGCTTCGGCGAGCCGACCGACGCCGAGGTCGCCGCGTACGTGGCCAGCGGCGAACCGCTGCACGTGGCGGGCGCGTTCACCCTGGACGGCCGCTCGGCGCCGTTCATCGACGGCATCGACGGCGACCCGGGCAACGTGATCGGCCTGTCGCTGCCGCTGCTGCGCACGCTGCTCGGCAAGCTCGGGGTCTCCATCACCGACCTGTGGCACTGAGCGCGCGGCTCGCCGGCGCTACGCGGGCGCCGGTGCCCCTTCGGGGGCGTCGGCGCCCTTGCCGTACGCCACCAGCGTCAGCACGATCAGGCCGAGCACCACCGTCATGAACGCGAAGGCGCCCCACCCGATCAGACCGACCGTCACCGCGCCGAGCAGCCCGTGCACGACCGCGCAGCCGATGAGCAGGGCCCGGCCGGCGCGCCCCGGGCGCCGGTCCCGGATGCCGGCGATCAGCGCGACGGTGCCGCAGAGGGCGAGCAGCACGCCGGAGACGATGCCGATCACCCAGGTCCCGGTGACCATGTGGTCCGGGTCGAGCCCGTCCAGGGACATCGACTGGATCTCCAGGAGCCGTGCCATGACGGCGTTGAGCGCGACGATGGCGGGCGCCTCCAGAAAGAGCACCCCCGCCGTCACGAGTGCTATCGATCTTCGGGCCACCCCGGCCACCCCCTGCTGACGACTGTTACCGACAGTACGTACGACAGCGCGAAGGCTACTGCCGGGTAAACCCGCGGACAAGGGTCGGCGACGGACGGAGCACGCGCAAAGAATCATTGCGCCATTCGTAGGGACTCGACAAAGAAACCTGATCGGCGACTGGTCGCCTGAACAGAGACCTGTGCCACACCTCGGAGCTACTGTGCCGTAGAGGAGTCCTGCGTACCGTGGTACGACAAGGGATTTCATGACCCCGAACGCCTCGTATCACGCTCCGTGTGGGCAAGCTCACCACTGGGGACGGGTCGAAAGGCCGTGTCGGCAGTCCCTAAACTCAGCTTGTTTTCAAGGAGGGAGCCATCGTGCGCAAGGTGCTCATCGCCAACCGTGGCGAAATCGCTGTCCGCGTCGCCCGGGCGTGCCGGGATGCCGGGATCGCGAGCGTTGCCGTCTACGCCGAGCCGGACCGGGACGCGTTGCACGTCCGTGCGGCCGACGAGGCGTTCGCCCTGGGCGGTGACACCCCGGCCGCCAGCTACCTGGACATGGCCAAGGTGCTGCAGGCCGCGAAGGATTCCGGTGCGGACGCCATCCATCCCGGATACGGCTTCCTCTCCGAGAACGCCGAGTTCGCGCAGGCCGTCCTGGACGCCGGACTGACCTGGATCGGTCCCCCGCCCCAGGCCATCCGCGATCTCGGCGACAAGGTCGCCGCCCGTCACATCGCCCAGCGCGCCGGCGCGCCGCTGGTCGCCGGCACCCCCGACCCGGTGTCCGGCGCCGACGAGGTCGTCGCCTTCGCGAAGGAGCACGGCCTGCCGATCGCGATCAAGGCCGCCTTCGGTGGCGGCGGACGCGGCCTGAAGGTCGCCCGCACCCTCGAAGAGGTCCCGGAGCTCTACGACTCCGCCGTCCGCGAGGCCGTCGCCGCCTTCGGCCGCGGCGAGTGCTTCGTCGAGCGCTACCTCGACAAGCCCCGCCACGTCGAGACCCAGTGCCTGGCCGACACCCACGGCAACGTCGTCGTCGTCTCCACCCGCGACTGCTCGCTGCAGCGCCGCCACCAGAAGCTCGTCGAGGAAGCCCCCGCGCCCTTCCTCACCGAGGCCCAGAACACCGAGCTGTACACGGCGTCCAAGGCGATCCTGAAGGAAGCCGGCTACGTCGGCGCCGGCACGGTGGAGTTCCTCGTCGGCACCGACGGCACCATCTCCTTCCTCGAGGTCAACACCCGCCTCCAGGTGGAGCACCCGGTCACCGAGGAAGTCACCGGCATCGACCTCGTACGGGAGATGTTCCGGATCGCCGACGGCGAGGAACTCGGCTACGACGACCCGGCCATAAGGGGTCACTCGTTCGAGTTCCGCATCAACGGCGAGGACCCCGGCCGGAACTTCCTGCCCGCCCCCGGCACCGTCACCCTCTTCGCCCCGCCCACCGGCCCCGGTGTCCGCCTCGACGCAGGCGTCGAGTCCGGCTCTGTCATCGGCCCCGCCTGGGACTCCCTCCTGGCCAAGCTCGTCGTCACCGGCGCCACCCGCGAACAGGCCCTCCAGCGCGCCGCCCGCGCCCTGGCCGAGTTCAAGGTCGAGGGCATGGCCACCGCCATCCCCTTCCACCAGGCCGCCGTCGCCGACCCCGCCTTCACCGCCGACCCGTTCCGCGTCCACACCCGGTGGATCGAGACCGAGTTCGACAACCAGATCAAGCCCTTCAACCCGGCGGGATCCGAGGCGGACGAGGACGAGTCGGGCCGCGAGACCATCGTCGTCGAGGTCGGCGGCAAGCGCCTGGAGGTCTCCCTCCCCGTCTCGCTGGGCATGTCCCTGGCGCGTACGGGCCTGGCCGCCGGTGCCAAGCCGAAGCGGCGGGCCGCGAAGAAGTCCGGCCCCACCGCCTCCGGCGACACCCTGGCCTCCCCCATGCAGGGAACGATCGTCAAGGTCGCCGTCGAAGAGGGCCAGGAAGTCAAGGAGGGCGACCTCATCGTCGTCCTCGAAGCCATGAAGATGGAACAGCCCCTCAACGCCCACCGCTCGGGCACCATCAAGGGCCTCACCGCCGAGGTCGGCGCCTCCCTCACCTCCGGCGCCCCCATCTGCGAGATCAAGGACTGAGCACCCAGCACGTACCGTACGAAGGGCCCGCAGGCGTACCGCCGGTGGGCCCTTCGCCCGTATCCGGAGGGGAGACCCATGCGCGCCGACGCGCGCCGCAACCACGAGCGGCTGCTCACCGAGGCCCGTGCCGTCTTCGCCGTGCACGGCACGGACGCGTCCCTGGAGGACGTCGCCCGGCGTGCGGGGGTCGGCATCGGCACGCTGTACCGCCACTTCCCCGCCCGCGAGGCGCTGATCAACGCGGTCTTCCAGGAGGCCCTGGCCGCGCTGCTGCAGCACGGCCAGGAGCTGGCGGAGGCCGAGGAGCCGTGCCCGGCGCTCGTGGAGTGGCTGCGCTCCCTGATCACTCATGCGGGTGAGTACCGTGGGCTCTCGCGCGCGCTGATGACGGCCATGTCGAGCTCGCGGGACGCGAGTTCGGCGCTCGCCCAGTGCGGTGTGCCGCTGCGCGCGGCCGGTGAGACCCTGCTGTCGCGGGCCCAGGAGGCGGGGGCGGTACGCGACGACGTGTCGATCGGGGATCTGATGCAGCTCACCAACGCGATCGCGCTGGCCGCCGAACAGTCTCCGCAGGACGAGGAGTTGGCCGACCGCCTCCTCGCGCTGACCCTCCGGGGGCTGAAGCGCTGAGGGGGAGGGCCCCGGTCGGCGCCCTGAGGACGGTCGGCACCCTAGGGGCGGTCGACCCTGGGGACGGTCGGCACCCCGAGGACGGTCGGCACCCTGGGGGCGGTCGAGGCACAGGCCCGGCAGGCCCCCTGGGGGAGGGGCCTCGTGCCGGTCAGCGCCTGCGCATGTCCGCCACCCGCGCCGCGCGCTCGGGGGCGAGCACCTCACCGGTCAGCGCCCCGCCCGCGCTGCGGAGTTGACCGCCCGGGTGGCGGCCCCGCTGTCCCGGGAGCGGGACGTCGCGGCGGGGGCGTCCGGGCGGGGGGACCACGTCACCGCCCGCGCCGGTGCCCGCGACGGCGATCTGCACGCCCTGGTCGGCCAGCGCCTGGAGCTCCGTCGCGGCCCGGTCGTCGTGCGCCGGGGGCTCGTCGGTGACCAGGCGGGTGATGACGTCCGTCGGCACCGTCTGGAACATGGTGTCGGTGCCGAGCTTGGTGTGGTCGGCCAGGACCACGACCTCGGCCGCCGCCTGCACCAGCGCCCGGTCCACGCTCGCGGAGAGCATGTTGGACGTGGAGAGGCCACGCTCGGCGGTCAGGCCGCTGCCGGAGAGGAAGGCCCGGGAGACCCGCAGCCCCTGGAGGGACTGCTCGGCCCCGCTGCCCACCAGCGCGTAGTTGGAGCCGCGCAGGGTGCCGCCGGTCATGACGACCTCGACCCGGTTGGCGTGGGCCAGGGCCTGGGCGACGAGCAGGGAGTTGGTGACCACGGTCAGACCGGGCACGCGGGCGAGCCGGCGGGCCAGCTCCTGCGTGGTCGTCCCGGCGCCGACGACGATGGCCTCGCCCTCCTCGACGAGGCTCGCGGCGACGTCGGCGATGGCCGTCTTCTCCGCGGTGGCGAGATGGGATTTCTGCGGGAAGCCGGATTCTCGCGTGAAGCCGCCCGGCAGTACCGCACCGCCGTGCCGGCGGTCGAGGAGTCCTTCTGCCTCCAGTGCCCGCACGTCTCGCCGTACGGTCACTTCTGAGGTCTGGACGACGCGGGCGAGCTCCCGGAGCGACACGGCTCCGTTGGCGCGCACCATTTCGAGGATCAACTGACGACGTTCTGCAGCGAACACGAAACTGACAGTAACCTGAGCGGCCGGAACTTTTCAGCACTATGCGCCGAATTGCAGAAGATGCGCACAGACGGGGCCTCCAAGTGATATGGGAGGCCCCGTCGTTGGTCGTTCTATGCCCCGCCTTGCCGGGGGTTGTCCAGATCTCCCCAGGCGGGAGGGGGAGCGGGCGCCTGATCAGGCCTCGCCCGTCACCTTTCGGGTGTGCAACTGCCGTGCCACTTCCGCGATCGAGCCCGACAGGGAGGGGTACACGGTGAAAGCGTTTGCGATCTGTTCCACGGTCAGATTGTTGTCGACCGCGATCGAGATGGGGTGGATCAGCTCGCTCGCCTTGGGGGCGACGACACAGCCGCCGACCACGATCCCGGTGCCCGGGCGGCAGAAGATCTTGACGAAGCCGTCCCGGATGCCCTGCATCTTGGCGCGCGGGTTGCGCAGCAGCGGCAGCTTGACGACCCGGGCGTCGATCTTGCCCGCGTCCACGTCGGCCTGCGTGTAACCGACGGTGGCGATCTCGGGGTCGGTGAAGACGTTCGAGGAGACCGTCTTCAGGTCCAGCGGGGCCACCGCGTCGCCGAGGAAGTGGTACATCGCGATCCGACCCTGCATGGCGGCCACCGAGGCGAGCGCGAAGACGCCGGTGACGTCACCGGCCGCGTAGACGCCGGGGGCGGAGGTGCGGGAGACCTTGTCGGTCCAGATGTGTCCGGAGTCCTTCAGCCGGACCCCGGCCTCCTCCAGACCCATTCCGGCCGAGTTCGGGATGGCGCCGACGGCCATCAGACAGTGGCTGCCGGAGATGACCCGGCCGTCGGAGAGGGTGACCTCGACCCGGTCGCCGACCCGCTTGGCGGACTCGGCGCGCGAGCGGGCCATGACGTTCATGCCCCGGCGGCGGAAGACGTCCTCCAGGACGGCCGCGGCGTCCGGGTCCTCGCCCGGGAGCACCCGGTCGCGGGAGGAGACCAGGGTGACCCGGGAGCCGAGGGCCTGGTAGGCGCCGGCGAACTCGGCGCCGGTGACACCGGAGCCGACCACGATGAGCTCCTCGGGGAGCTCCTTGAGGTCGTAGACCTGGGTCCAGTTGAGGATCCGCTCGCCGTCCGGCTGGGCGTCGGGCAGCTCGCGCGGGTGGCCGCCGGTCGCGATCAGCACCGCGTCGGCGGTCAGCGCCTCCTCGGAGCCGTCGGCGGCGGTCACGATCACCTGACGGGATCCGTCCACCGCCTGCTGCCCGGAGAGCCGGCCGCGACCGCGCAGCACCCGGGCGCCGGCCCGGGTCACGGAGGCGGTGATGTCGTGGGACTGGGCGAGCGCGAGGCGCTTCACCCGGCGGTTGACCTTGCCGAGGTCGACACCGACGACGCGGGCGGCCTGCTCCACGTGCGGGGTGTCGTCGGCGACGATGATGCCCAGCTCCTCGTACGAGGAGTCGAAGGTGGTCATCACCTCGGCCGTCGCGATGAGGGTCTTCGAGGGGACGCAGTCGGTCAGGACGGACGCGCCGCCGAGCCCGTCGCAGTCGACGACGGTCACCTCCGCGCCGAGTTGGGCGCCCACCAGGGCAGCCTCGTATCCGCCGGGTCCGCCGCCGATGATCACGATCCGGGTCACTGGGATCTACGCCTCGCGCTCTCGTTCTGCCGGGGGGTCCCCCGCTGGGCTGCAGTGCGTACGCCATTGTCCCGCACGCTTCAAGTGCGTACCCCATTGTCCCGCACGCGCCCGCCCGACTCGCGCCGGGGCCTCCGAACGGACCCCGTACCGGCCCCACCACCGACTTCCGCCGACACGCTCTCCCCTCCCGTACCCTCGACCCCATGTCGCTCTACGCCGCGTACGCCGGCAACCTCGACGCGCGGCTCATGACCCGCCGCGCCCCGCACTCCCCGTTGCGCGGCACCGGCTGGCTCAACGGCTGGCGGCTGACCTTCGGCGGGGAGCAGATGGGCTGGGAGGGCGCGCTGGCCACGATCGTCGAGGCCCCTCGCTCCCAGGTCTTCGTCGCGCTGTACGACATCGCGCCGATGGACCAGGACTCGATGGACCGCTGGGAGGGCGTCAACCTCGACATCTACCGGCGGATGCGGGTGCGCGTGCACACCCTGGACGGCGACGAGGCGGCCTGGGTCTACGTCCTGAACGCGTACGAGGGCGGGCTGCCGTCCGCCCGCTACCTGGGCGAGGTCGCGGACGCGGCGGAGTCGGCGGGCGCGCCGCACGACTACGTGATGGAGCTGCGCAAGCGCCCCTGCTGAGGGCGCGCCCGGCGGGCCGGGCAGGGGCCGGTGCGAGGTGGGGCCCGAGCACATCAGGGTGACGACCGGGCCATTCGTCGGAAACGACAACACAACGATCGCATGTCCGTCAGCATCGTCATCTACGCGCGTAGGAATTCTCGGGCTACGCTTCTGCGCGTACGAAATCCGTCCGGGGTGCTCCCCTCGGACCCCCCTCCCCGAGGCGAGAGAGTCAGTGAACGCAACTGCCACCCCGTACGAGGCCGCCGAGGCCGCAGCCGCGCGCCTTCGCGAGCTGACCGGAATCGAGAACCACGACGTGGCGCTCGTCATGGGCTCCGGCTGGGCGCCGGCCGTCGACGCGCTCGGCGCGCCCGAGGCCGAGTTCCCCGTGACCGAGCTGCCCGGCTTCCCGCCGCCCGCGGTCGAGGGCCACGGCGGCACGGTCCGCTCGTACAAGATCGGCGCCAAGCACGTCCTGGTCTTCCTGGGCCGCACCCACTTCTACGAGGGCCGGGGCGTCGCCTCCGTCTCCCACGGGGTGCGCACCGCCGTCGCCGCCGGCTGCAAGACCGTCGTCCTGACCAACGGCTGCGGTGGTCTGCGCGAGGGCATGCGCCCCGGCCAGCCGGTCCTGATCAGCGACCACATCAACCTGACGGCCGCCTCCCCGATCGTCGGCGCGAACTTCGTGGACCTCACCGACCTCTACTCGCCGCGCCTGCGCGCGCTGTGCAAGGAGGTCGACGAGACCCTCGAAGAGGGCGTCTACGTGCAGTTCCCCGGGCCGCACTACGAGACCCCGGCCGAGATCAACATGGTCCGCGTCGTGGGCGGCGACCTGGTCGGCATGTCCACCGTCCTGGAGGCCATCGCGGCCCGTGAGGCGGGCGCCGAGGTGCTGGGCATCTCCCTGGTCACCAACCTGGCGGCGGGCCTCTCGGGCGAGCCGCTGAACCACGAGGAGGTCCTCCAGGCCGGCCGTGACTCGGCCGCCCGGATGGGCGAGCTGCTGACGCGGGTCCTCGACCGCATCTGACGGCGCCGGGGCGGGTGTCCGCACCCCGCCCCCGGTTCCACTCCCCGCCGGCGGGTACGGCGCGGAGGTCCGGGGCGGAGCCCCCGGTTTCGGGAAGGGGCGGGCCGGGGGAAGGCTCCGCGCAGCGAGCCACCGGCCCGCGGCGCGTCCGCCCCCGCCCCACTCCGCCCCCGGCCCGCGACCCCACCCCTCCCCCGACCCTCCCGAAAGGCACACCGTGACGCAGGACGACCTCCTCGCCCGGGCCCAGGCATGGCTCGCCGAGGACCCCGACCGTGAGACCCGCGAGGAGCTCGCCAAGCTCATCGAGACCGGTGAGACCGGCGAGCTCGCGGCCCGGTTCGCCGGCACGCTCCAGTTCGGCACCGCCGGCCTCCGCGGCGAGCTGGGCGCGGGCCCCATGCGGATGAACCGCTCGGTGGTCATCCGGGCCGCCGCCGGCCTCGCCGCGTACCTCAAGGCCAAGGGCCAGGAGGGCGGCCTGGTCGTGGTCGGCTACGACGCCCGCTACAAGTCCGCCGACTTCGCCCGCGACACCGCGGCCGTGATGACCGGCGCCGGACTCCGCGCCGCCGTGCTCCCCCGCCCGCTGCCGACGCCGGTCCTCGCGTACGCCATAAGGCATCTGGGCGCCGTCGCCGGTGTCGAGGTGACCGCGAGCCACAACCCGCCGCGCGACAACGGCTACAAGGTCTACCTCGGCGACGGCTCGCAGATCGTGCCGCCCGCCGACGCGGAGATCGCCGCCGAGATCGCCGCGGTCCGCTCGCTGCACGACGTCCCTCGCCCGGAGTCCGGCTGGGAGACCCTCGGCGACGAGGTCCTGGAGGCCTACCTGGCCCGTACGGACGCCGTCCTGACCCCCGGCACCCCCCGTACCGTCCGGACGGTCTACACGGCCCTGCACGGCGTCGGCAAGGACGTCGTCACGGCCGCCTTCGCCCGCGCCGGCTTCCCGCCGCCCGCGCTCGTCGCCGAGCAGGCCGAGCCGGACCCGGCGTTCCCGACGGTCGCCTTCCCGAACCCGGAGGAGCCGGGCGCGATGGACCTCGCCTTCGAGGCGGCCCGCGCCGTGGGCCCCGACATCGTGATCGCCAACGACCCGGACGCCGACCGCTGCGCCGTGGCCGTGCCGGACGCCGGCGTCGAGGGCGGCTGGCGGATGCTGCGCGGTGACGAGGTGGGGGCCCTGCTCGCCGCGCACCTGGTGCACAAGGGGGTGTCGCGGGGCGACAGGAACAGCGTCTTCGCCGAGTCGATCGTGTCGTCCTCGCTGCTGGGCCGGATCGCCGAGGCGGCGGGTGTCGGCTACGAGGAGACCCTGACCGGCTTCAAGTGGATCGCCCGCGTGGACGGCCTGCGGTACGGCTACGAGGAGGCGCTCGGCTACTGCGTCGACCCTGAGGGCGTCCGGGACAAGGACGGCGTCACGGCGGCGCTGCTCGTCGCCGAGCTTGCCTCGGTGCTCAAGGAGCAGGACCGTACGCTCACCGACCTGCTCGACGACCTGGCGGTGGCCCACGGGCTGCACGCCACGGACCAGCTGTCGGTGCGGGTCGACGACCTGAGCGTCATCGCGAACGCGATGAGCGCGCTGCGCGAGCGCCCGCCGGTCCGCCTCGCGGGTCTGACGGTCACCACGGCCGAGGACCTGACGAAGGGCACGGAGTCGCTGCCCCCGACGGACGGTCTGCGCTACTACCTGGAGGGCGACTACAAGGCCCGGGTGATCGTCCGCCCGTCCGGCACGGAGCCCAAGCTCAAGTGCTACCTGGAGGTCGTGGTCCCGGTCGCCGACGCGAGCGAGCTGGCGACGGCCCGCGCGACGGGCGCCGAGATCCTCGCCGCGATCAAGCGCGACCTGTCGGAGGCGGCCGGCCTGTAGCGACCGGTCTGTAGCGGCCCGCGTCCTCGCGTGAGGCCCGTACGGAATCTCCTCCGTACGGGCCTCACGTCCTTTTCCCGTACGGGTGAATTCGGTACGGCAGCCGGCGCAACGGGCGTCCCGCGATCAGGTGGTTCCGGCCAGGGTGACCCGGTGTCCCGCCGAGCCTTCCTGGAGCCGCAGTGCCTCCGGTCCTGACCGCCCGACCGACCGTTCCCGCCTCCCGGCGGCCGCCGTCCGCGCACGGCGTCCGGCTCCCGAAGCGGGTGCGCGGCACCCTGCGGCACGCGGCGCCCGCGCTCCTCGGCTATCTGGCCGTACGGCTCCTGGGTCTGCTCGTCCTCGGCCGCTGGGCCCACCTGCGGGGGCACGGGATCTGGCCGGCGCTCGCGACGTCCTGGGACTCGCGCTGGTACCTCGCGATCGCCGACCACGGGTACGCGCCCGGACCGCCCGGTGAGCCGCCGGGCGACCGGCCGATGGCGTTCTTCCCGCTCTACCCGGCCCTGATCAAGGCGGTGGCGGCCGTCACCCCCGGCTCGCGCGCCTCCGTCGGCCTGGTCCTCGCCGTGCTCTGCTCGCTGGCCGCCGCCTGGGGGATCTTCGCGGTCGGCGACCGGCTGTACGAACGCCGGGTGGGCACGGTCCTCGCGGTGCTGTGGGGCGCGCTGCCGGTCGCCGTCGTCCAGTGGATGGGGTACACGGAGTCGCTGTTCACGGCTCTGGCCGCGTGGGCGCTGTTCGCCGTGCTGGACGGGCGCTGGGCCTGGGCGGCGGGGCTCGCGGTGGCGGCGGGGCTGACCCGGCCGACCGGGATCGCGGTCGCCGCCGCCGTGACGGTGGGCGGGCTGTGCGCCGCGCGAAGGGGCAGCCGGTGGGCGCTCGCCGCCGCCCTGGCGGCGCCGCTCGGCTGGCTCGGGTACGTCGGCTGGGTGGGGCTGAGGCTCGGCCGCTGGGACGGCTACTTCGTGGTGCAGAGGTCCTGGGGCAACGCCTGGGACGGCGGCTCGGTGACGCTGCGCCAGCTGCGCAGGCAGCTCGTCTACACCCAGGACCCGCAGCTCTTCCTGGTCATGGTCTCGCTCGCCATGATCGCCGCCGTCGCGCTGTTCGCGCTCTGCGTCGCCGACCGGCAGCCGCTGCCGCTGCTCGTCTTCGCGGGCGTGCTGCTGCTCGTGGTCCTGGGCAGCGGGGGCGTGTACTTCCCCCGCGCCCGGTTCCTGCTGCCCGGCTTCCCGCTGCTGCTCCCGCTGGCGCTCGCGGCCGGCCGGGCGCGCCGCCACGTCGCCGCCCTGGTGCTCGGCGGGGCGGCGCTGTCCTCGGCGTGGCTGGGCGCGTACATGCTGCTGGTGTGGCGGGGCGCACCGTGAGCCCCGCCGGGTCCGGCCGTACGGCGCGCGCCGTCTGCCCCCCGTCCGCTCTGGTCGTACGGGGCACGCCGTGAGGCTCTCCGTACGGTCCGGTCGTACGGGGCGCGCCGTGAGCCCCCCGTCCGGTCTAGCCGAAGCGGCCGTTGACGTAGTCGGCGGTACGGGAGTCCCGCGGTGAGCCGAACATCCGGTCGGTGGGGCCGTGTTCGACGATCACGCCGGGGGTGCCCTGCTCGGCGAGGAAGAACGCGCACGAGTCGGAGACCCGGGCGGCCTGCTGCATGTTGTGGGTGACGATGACGATCGTGATCTCGGACCTCAGCTCGGCGATGGTCTCCTCGACGCGCCGGGTGGAGGTCGGGTCGAGCGCCGAGCAGGGCTCGTCCATCAGCAGCACGCGGGGCCGGACGGCGAGCGAGCGGGCGATGCAGAGCCGCTGCTGCTGGCCGCCGGAGAGCGCGCCGCCGGGCTGCCGCAGCCGGTCCTTGACCTCGCGCCAGAGCCCTGCCTTGGTGAGGCACTCCTCGACGAGGTCGTCCCGGCCGTCGCGGGTCGCCTTGATGCCGTTGAGCTTCAGACCGGCCAGGACATTGTCGTAGAGGGACATCGCGGGGAACGGGTTGGGTTTCTGGAACACCATGCCGATCTCGCGCCGGGCGTGGGTGATGCGGCGGCCCCGGTCGTAGATGTCCTCGCCGTCGAGCAGGACCCGGCCGGCCAGCGAGGCCGAGCCGATCAGCTCGTGCATCCGGTTGAGGATGCGCAGGAAGGTGGACTTGCCGCAGCCTGACGGGCCGATGAGGGCGGTGACCTCACGGGCGGGCATGGCGAGGGAGACCCGGTCGAGGACCTTGTGGTCGCCGAACCAGGCCGAGACGGCGTCCGCCTCCAGCGCCGCGGCGCTGGAGGAGGGGTGGAGCGGCGGCAGGGTGACGGTGTCCGCTACGTCGGTCATGGTGGTGAACTCCTGTGCTGTCAGAGCAGGTTGGGAAGCAGCCGGGTCAGCTGCCCGGAGACGAGGACGCCGAGGGCCAGCAGGACCGGCACGGCGGCGACCCAGGTCTGCCTGGCTCCCCATCCGCGGTGCGCGGCGACGGTCAGCAGCGCGGCCAGGAGCAGTCCCTGGGCGGAGAGGAAGACCGCGAGCCAGGCGCTCTGGTCGCCGGCGAGGGGCTTCTCGGCGGCGGTGATCCAGCCGGGGCGCAGCGGCCGGGGCGGGCTGGGCTGGACGGTCGAGACCAGCTTCGCGTCGACGTGGACGATGTCGCCGGGCGTGTACGCGCCGCCGCTCGCGGTCGTGAGGACGAGCCGGCCCTGGCCGGAGCCGGGGAGCGGGGCGGGGCGGAGCGGCCGGCCGGGGCGGCGGACGCCCTCGACCTCGTAGACCGCCTCCCCCTGACCGGTCGTCACCTCGATCCTCGCGCCGACGGGCAGCCGGTGGACGTCGACGAAGGGGCTGCCGTAGCCCCACTGGCGGCCCATGATCGTGGCGGTGCCCTCCTGTCCGGGCAGGGGCGTGTCGCGCCGGTGCCCCGGACCGGACATGAGGACCTCGGAGGTGGTGCCCTCGGCGACGACCTCCCGCAGCCCGAGGGCCGGGATGCGCAGCAGGGCGACGGGGGCGCCGAGGGCGAGCTGCTTGCCGTCGAAGGTCTGCTGGCCCACGGGGGCCGTGCCCAGGGCGAGTTGTTCGCGCAGGTCGTCGTAGGCCGTCCGCTGGTCGCGGGCGTGCTGGAGGTGGCCGACGACGGTCAGATTGGCGGCGAAGCCGATGAGCAGCGCCGCGAGCACGCACAGGGCCGCCCCGGAGAGGGCGAACCCGGGGCGGCGTTCGGCGGTCGGCGAAGGGGTCGTCACGGGAGGGCTCCGGTCCGTGGGCGAGCGGGTGTCGGGGGCGGGGTCAGAGGAAGGTGAGCAGTCCCTTGCGGCGGACGTGGATCACCAGCGCGGCCCCGAGCAGCACGAGCGCGAGCGAGCCGAGGGCGGCGGCGGCCATGGGGGCGCCGGTCGAGGCGAGCGCCCCGTCGCCACCGGATCCGCCGGACCCCGAGATGCCGGAGGTGGTGTCGCCGCCCGAGGTCCCGCCCGTGGTCCCGGAGTCGCCCCCGCCGGTGTCGCCGGTGTCCCCGGTGTCCGAGGGGTCGGGGGTGGGCGTCCCGGTCTCGCTCGGCGTCTCGGACGGCGTCTCGGAGGGGGTCTCCGAGGGGGTCTCGGACGGCGTCCCGGAGGGGGTGCCGGTGGGGGTGTCGGTGGGGGTGGGGGCGGGGGTGATGTTGTACGCGGCCACGGCGCCGGCCGAGGGGGCGTGCGTGTCGGGATCGGTCGGCGTGAAGGTGGCGAAGAGACTGGCGTTGCCCAGGGGCAGGGCGGTGGTCTTCAGGACGGCTGTCCCGGACGTCGGGGTCACCTTGCCGAGTTCGGTGCGGGCGCCGCTCTTCTCGTACCCGAAGGTCACCTCGCCGGCGGCGTCGCCCGGTGTGACGGCGGCGGTGAGGGTGACCTCGGCACCGACGGTGGCGGTGCCGGCGGGGGCGGCGGTGAGCGAGGTCGTGGTGGATTCGGCCTCGATCACGGCCCACGCCTCTGCCTGGCTCTCACCCGAGATCACGATGCCGGACGTGAAGTAGGGGGCGTCGGAGATCGGTACTCCGGGTTTCGCGCAGACCAGATGGAGCGGGTACGTGCCGTTCCAACTCGTCCGCTCCGGGGCCCACATCATGGGCGGGTCGAGGACCAGGCGACTGAAGTCGGGAAGCAACGTGACGTCGAGCGGACCGGTGCCGTAGTCCCCCCGCGCCGATGCCTGCATCCGGATCCTCGCGCCGTTGGCCGGGTTGACCATCATGAAGACCAGCTCGTCGGTCTGCGCCGGGCAGGGGACCTGCGTCTTCACCGTCTGACCGAACGAGTCGTAGGCGGAGCCGCTCGTGGGGGACATGGTGAAAGAGCCGAGCCTGTCCGCCGCCCGCGCGTCCGTGGAGAGCGCCAGGGTCGCCGCGAGCGCGCCGAGGAGCAGGCCGAGCGCGGTGAGCAGGGCTATGGGTGATCTGTGCGGTGCGAGACGGTGCATCTGGTCTCTCCACGAGTGGGTGGGTGAGGGATACGGGAGGGGGCCGGGCACCCGGAGGGGTGCCCGGCCTGGGGTTCGGGTGGCGTGGGCCGCCCGGGTCAGCGCTCGGCGCGGAGCGTGGTGGCGCCGCAGTTGGCGATGGTGCCGAAGCCGTAGTTGGTGAGGGTGGTGGTGTCCAGGCAGACCTTGGAGGACGCGCCCACGAAGGTGTAGGCGATCGTGGCGTTGGTCAGCTTGGCGGTCGGGACGACGTTGTAGACGTCACGGGCCAGCGGGAAGGACGTGTTCAGGGTGCCGTTGGCGTTGCGCGGGGCGGTACCCCCGATGGAGCCGAGGGCGGCCGTGCCACGGCGGTCGACGACGCTGCCCTTCTCCTGCGCGATGTACTGCGCGACGGAGTAGGGGACGACGTCGCCGGCGCTGTCGAGGACGGTGCCGTCGTTCTCCTGGGCACCCTGCGTGACGCAGCTGCCCGGGGTGGCCACGCCGATGGAGCTGAGGAAGAACTGACGCGTACCGGAGTTGGCCTGCGGCAGGATCGGCGTGAGCGCGACACCGTTCAGGGACGTGAGGGTGCACTCGTAGATGCCCTTGAGCTGGGCCTGGGTCAGGTTGGACGGCAGGCCGCTGGTGGACTGCTTGGCCCACGTCACCGCGTCCTTGGCGAACGGGATGAAGGCGAGGTCGGTGGTCGTGGTGTCGACCGGGCCGCGCGAGGAGCGGGCGACGTCCACACAGCCGGAGGCCGTGTCGACGGCGTTGCGCAGCGCGTCGATGCCGGCGGAGGAGCCGTTCGGCCGGTTGATGACACAGTTGGTCGCCTTGGTCTTGATCGTCGCCGAACCCGTGGCGTTCCACGAGGCGATGATCTTCGCGTTGGCGGCGTCCCGGACGGAGTTGCCCAGGCCGTTCAGGACGTCCTGGGTCGTGTCGGAGCCGACGGCCGTCAGCTGGCGGTAGTCGGTGATCGGGGCCGGGTCGGCCTGGGCGGCGGGGGCGGCCATGACACCGAGACCGAGGGCGGCGGCACCGACGACGGCACCGATGCGAGCGCGGGACTT
Organism: Streptomyces sp. NPDC090127; assembly: GCF_044746945.1. Taxonomy (NCBI): domain Bacteria; kingdom Bacillati; phylum Actinomycetota; class Actinomycetes; order Kitasatosporales; family Streptomycetaceae; genus Streptomyces; species Streptomyces sp. NPDC090127. The sequence goes on from NZ_JBIVDE010000001.1 coordinate 977,456, forward strand.
GACGTTCACTTCTGTTCTCCTCCGTGTAAACGGATGACGAAAGCCAGGAAAGGGACGCACAAGCAAATCCGGATCATTCTGCGACCGGCCCGTCGACCAGCCGTGGAGAACAATTCCGCAGACCTCCTCGGAACGGCCACAAAATCCAGCCACAGTTTGGGTTACGAGTTCATTTCCTAGGTGACTCCAAGGGAATTCCTCGCAGGGTGTACGGAATCCCCGGAACCGGTGCGGGCGGTTCCGGGGATCCCGGAGGCAGGGGTCAGCCGCCCGCCGCCCGCCGCGCCGAGAACCGCAGCATCACCGGACCGGCGAGCCCGGCCGCGCCGCCCGCGACCAGGACGCCGAGCAGCACCCAGCGGATGACGCCCAGGGCTCCGGACGGGGTGGTTCCGGAGTCGGCGAGCCGCTCCTTCGGGGAGGTGTCGCCGCCGGCGGTCGACGCGGTCGCGCCGGTCGCGGCCGAGGGCGCGGCGGACGGGTCACCCGGGCCCCCGTCCGCACCGGCGCCGCCCGAGGACGTACCGGAGGAGGCGGCACCGCCGACCGAGCCGCCACCCGCACCCGCGCCGCCCGTCCCGCCGGCGCCCGAGGTGGAGCCGGACGCGCCGCCGGGCCCGCCGGGGACCGCGCCCCGCTCCAAGGCATCGGCGGCCGCGCTCGCCCGCGCCCGCAGGTCCGCCGGCATCGGCACGTAGCCGTACGGGAGTTCACCGGGCGCGGTGCCCTGCTTCTGCCCCGGGCCCGCCGCGTACCGCATCACCCGGGCGTAGTCCTCGCGGAGGTCCGCGGGCAGTGCGACGGAGGCCGTCGCGTAGGTCACGATCGTCAGCGGGTAGGCCCCGTTCCGCGCGCGGCCGGGGTCGGCGGCGAGCACGCCGGGAACCGCCGAGTCCTGGAACCGGCCGACGGCCTCGAGCAGCGAGTCGGCGGTCGGCTTGACGTAGGCGCCGTCCGCGTTCGGCAGCGCCGCCGTCTGGATCTGGTAGCGGGAGGCCGACGCGGCGTCCATGATCCCGTAGGCGCGCCGGATACCCGGGTAGACGTCCGCGGAGGCCAGCTTCAGCTGGTTCGTCACCGAGTCGACCGTCCATCGGTCCTTGGCGTTGTTGGTGCCGCGACGGACCCACTGGGCGGCGTCGTGCATGTCGAGGGCGAAGGGCGACCGCTCGGTGACGCCGTACGTGATCGTCCGCCCGTTGTCGGAGAGTTCCGTCTCCGTCGGGTCCGCCTTCGGGAACTCGTCCGTGCCGGTCGTGGCGAGACCCAGATCCTCGAAATGGGGGTTGACCTTCATGCCCCACGGGTCCGGCTTTCCTTCCAGAAAAGCGCGGGAGTCGGCATTCGACCGCAGATAGTCCCAGACGATTTCGGTCACGTCCGACCGGTCGGCGGAGAGCAGAATTCCGCCGGGATAGTTCATCTCGGCCTGCGCCGGATCCTTGAATATCGGGTTGAGTTCCAGGAACTCCGGATCGCGCACGAGAGACGTCGGGTTGCCCCTCAGATGCTCGGGAACCGGCGCCGAGTCGCTCAGCACGCGGATGTCGTACGGGTACGACAGCGTCAGCGCCTTGGCGAGGAGGCGGGCGCTGAGCTTGAGTTCCGGTACCCGCCCGACCGAGTCCGCCTCCCAGAAGAAGCCGACGGTCAGTCCGCTGACGGCGACCGGCGCGTGGACGAATCCCGCCTCCACCCCGCCCTCCATCGGCCTGACCGTGAAGGCGAGGCCGGCCGACGAGGACGACGCGTTCGTCAGCGCCTGGCGCGCCAGGCCCTCGCCCCGCTGGGTGAACGTGTAGCGGGTGTCGCCGCCGGCGCAGAGCGCGCCCTGCCAGGACGTGATCGCGTCGGTGATCAGCTCCGACCCCGCCAGGCGCCGCTCGGCCTTGTCCGCCGGACACGGTTCGCCCACCGCCAGGAAGTCGAGCGGGAAGACGATCCGGCGCTCCCAGTTCGTCGTGCTCAACGCCGAGGTGTCCAGCTGTCCGCCGTTGCCGCCGGGGTCTCCGTTCGGCTCGTGCTCGCCGCGCGGGACGACGACGAGCCAGCAGGAGCGCCCTCGTGGGGCTCCGTCCTGCCGGATCGGGTCCCCGCAGCCGAGGTGGGGCGCCTCGCGCGTCGTCTGAAGCCTGACGACGGCCTCCCCCGTGCCGTCGGCCTGCGTGGGCGCGAAGATCTCCTCGTTGGTGTCACCCGGGCCGAAGTAGGTGAAGTCCGTACTGGTCCTGGTCGGCGGCCCCGACACCGGTTGGAAGGGGACGAAGGGGGACATCGTCTGGTCCGGACTGTCCGGGTTCGGGATCGGCTCGTCGTACTGCGTCTCCCGGGGGTCCGTCCCGACGATCAGCGTCCGCTGCGTCGTCCAGTTGCCGAACGTCGAGCCACCACCGCCCCCGCCGAACTGGCACTGCTCCCGCCTCGGCCCCGCCGCGTCGTCCCCCCAGCACTGCATGATCTGGAGGAAGTTGTTCTCCGTGCCGTTCGTGGGCCTCCCGCCCTTCCAGCTGACCCTCACCCCCTGCGCCCGCAGGTTCCTCGTCTGGTGGACGGTCACCTCCAGGTCGGAGAAGTCGTCGTACGGGCCCCTCGTGCCCTTCTTCGTCACGGCCGTGCCGTCCCGGCCGCCGTCCCCCGTCGCCGCCGCCGCGGCCGGGGCGACCTGGGGCAGCGGGAGCAGCGCGAGGACGACCGCGGAGAGGAGGGCGCCGACGCCTGCGCGGACGCGGATCGCCGCTCTCATATCAGGCCTCCCTTAAGGCGGTTGCGCGAGCCGAGCGCGCGGCCGACCAGCGGGGGTCCGACCACGACGGCGAGCAGCAGCACGCCCGACAGCGCCATCAGCACCGTGCGCAGCCCGCCGCCCGCGTCGGACGCGAGGGTGACCGGGTTGCCGACCACCGTCACGTCGCCGCCGCCCGAGCCCCCGGCCCCGCCGTCCAGGATCTGGCCGGTGTCGGGGTCGACGGTCCCGCCGGTCGTCCCGGCCGTGCCCGTGGCACCGCCCGTCGCCCCGCCGGTCGCCGCGCCCCCGGTCGTACCGGCGGAGCCGCCCGTACCGCCCGTGGCCGCGCCCGCCCCGCCGGAGCCGGAACCCGAGCCGGAGCCCGACCCCGTGCCGCCGCCCGAGCCCGACCCCGTGCCGCCGCCGGAGCCGGAGCCGCCCGAGCCCGAACCGGCCGACGCCGAACCGCCGTTGCTCACCGGGGTCGTGGTGCCCCGCGCGCCCGCCGTGCCGTCCGTGCACTGTGTCGGGCCCTGCTTGTCGCAGGCCTTCGGCTTGGGCGCGTTCTTCGCGAGGGTGTTCGTGCCGTCCGCCGAGAACGTGGGGTTACGGCACCTGGAGAGGTCCGGCGCGCCCGTCGGGGCGCCCGGGATCCGGCGGACCTGGTCGAAGCCGGCCTGGACGAGGTTCTTCGGCAGCGGCGAGTAGCCCAGCTCCTCGGCCTGCTGCTGACCGTCGCAGAGGAAGTACTGCGCGAAGGTGCCGAGCGAGCGGCCCTTCTCCCTGGTGTGCGGGGAGGACTCCGTCGTCGGGACGATCATGTACGAGTAGCTGGAGAGCGGGTAGCTGCGCTCGTCGCGCGAGCGGTAGACGTCGTCCAGGATCTGCGTCAGGTAGTTCGAGGAGTTCCTGTCGCCGTTGATCCGGGCCTTCAGCAGGGCGACGGCCACGCTGGAGGCGGTCGGCTCGACGTAGTACCCGGCGGAGTTGAGGACCTTGGCGACCGGGAAGTGCGCGTTGAGCGCGTACGAGTACTCGACGTAGGTGATCGCGCCCTCGCCCTGGGGCTGGCGGACGTGCGCCGAGACGCCCAGGGAGCCGGACTTGGCCACGATCGTCGAGCCGGGCGCGACGGGGAAGTACGAGGTCATGCCGCAGGGCGCCTGACGCCCCGCGCGCCGGCAGTAGTCGTTCCAGACCCCGCTGTGCTCCTTGGCCAGCCAGGTGGTGAACTGCGCGGTCGTGCCCGAGCCGTCGGAGCGGACGACCGGCACGATCCGCCGGGCCGGGAGGTTGAGGCCGGGGTTGTCGGCCTTGATCTCGGGCGCGTTCCACATGGTCAGCCTGCCGGCGAAGATCCCGGCGAGGACGGGACCGGAGAGCCGCAGGTTGGTGACCTGCCTGCCGCCGATCTTGACGTTGTACATGAACGCGGTGCCGCCGGCCACGATCGGCATGTACGCGTAGCCGCGCTTCGGCGGTACGTCGGTCACGTTGCCGTCCTTGAGCCCGTAGGGGATCTCGGAGACGGCGAAGTCCATCGTGCCGTTCTTGAACTGCTCGCGGCCCTGGGAGGAGCCGTTGGCGTTGAAGTTGACCGTCAGGCCGATGTTCGCGCCGATGTTGCGACGCCACTGCTCGACCGCGTTGGAGCTCCAGGTGGAGCCCGCGCCGGTGATCTTCGTGTATCCGGCGGCGTGCGCGGCCGGTGGCCGGACCGTCGCCAGCAGCGCGCACAGCACGGCCCCGAGGGCCATGCCGATCCGGACGAGGGTTGCGGGTCTCACGGAGTGCTCCTTGTCGGACGACGTACGGGTGCGGGCGCCGGGAGCCTCCCGGCCATGCGCTCGGCGTCCCGCCGGGACGCCAGGACCCGCCGGTGCTCCTGGCGCTTCGTCAGTTGCCCCGGCCCGCGCCCGCCGACGATCCGGGCGACGACGAACAGGACGAGCACGAGCAGCATCAGGACGGCGGCGGTGCCGAATCCGCGCGCGATCATGTTCGGTTCGGGCGACTTGACCAGTTCGAAGGTGGCCAGCGGCAGGGAGACCTGGGGGCCGGAGGTGGGCAGGGCGTTCAGCTCCGCCGTGAAGCCGGCCGTCAGCAGCACGGGCGAGGTCTCCCCCACGCCGCGCGCGGTGCCGAGGATGACGGCGGTGGTGAGGCCGGAGCGCGCGGTCGGCAGCACGACGTGCCAGACGGTCCGCCAGCGCGAGGACCCCATCGCGTACGAGGCCTCGCGCAGCGTTCCCGGCACCAGCCGGATGACGACGTCGGCGGCGCGGATGATGATCGGCAGCATCATCACCGAGAGCGCGAGCGAGGCGGCGAGCCCGGACCGCTCGACGCCGAGGGCCAGGATGACCGTCGCGTAGATGAAGAGACCGGCGACGATCGACGGCAGCGCCGTCATCGCCTCCACGATCGTGCGGACGAGACGGGCGAAGGCGCCCGGCACCTCGCTGAGGAAGACGGCGCACAGCACCCCGGTGGGCACGGTGAGCGTGAGCGCGATCAGGATCTGCTCCAGCGTGCCGACGACGGCGTGCAGCACGCCACCGACGTCGAGCGGTTCGAGCGGGCCCGCCAGGCTCATGTCCTCGGTGAAGAAGTTGAGGTGGACGAGCGCCTCGCGCCCCTCCCAGAGCGTGAAGGCCACCACGAAGACCAGGACGGCGACGAGCACGATCCCCGCGGTGCGCACGACGACGGAGGCGAACCGGTCGCGTACCGCGGGCCCGCCCTCGTCGAAGGAGACGAGCAGCGCGTACAGGCCCAGGAAGAGGGCGTACGCGACGAGGACGAAGCCGACGGCCCCGCTGAAGGGCAGCAGGCGGTCGAAGAGCAGCCAGGTCAGGGCGACGGAGGCGGCCCCGGCGCCGAGCGTCGCGTAGACGTCGGTGGCGCGCAGGCCGCCGGTGGTGCGCCGCCGCTCGCCGACGGACGGCCGGTCGTGCGCCGCCCCCGTGGTCAGGGGCGGTCTCTCCGGGGCGATGGTCATCGGGACGGGTCTCCCTTACGCGTCGCTGGAGGCGCCGGAACGGCTGCGGGCGACGATGGACGAGGCGGCGAAGTTGACGATCAGGGTCATGACGAAGAGCGCGAAGCCGGCGGCCATCAGGGCGGACATGCCGAAGGTCGTCGCCTCGCCGTAGCGCAGCGCGATGAGCGACGACACGGAACTCGTACCGGTCTGGAGGACGTGCCACTGCACGGTGAAGACCTGCGAGATGACCATGTAGACGGCGATGGTCTCGCCGAGGGCGCGGCCCAGGCCGAGCATGGTGCCGCCGATCATGCCGCCCTTGCCGAAGGGCAGGACGACGCTGCGGATCATGCCCCAGCGGGTGGCGCCGAGCGCGTACGCGCCCTCGCGCTCGCCGGCCGGGGCCTGCGAGAAGACCTCGCGCATGATCGAGCAGATGATCGGCGCGACCATCATCGCGACGACGAGGCCGGCGACGAAGGTCGACGAGGTGTAGACGGTGGGCGGCGCGAGCGGGTCGGCGGGATCGGCGCCGTCGACCCGGAAGAGCGGGATCCATCCGAGGTACGTGGCGATCCAGCGGGCGATCGGGAGGATCGACTCCTCCAGGAAGAAGACGCCCCACAGGCCGTAGACGACGGACGGCACGGCGGCCATCAGGTCCACGGTGGAGATGAGGGTCTTGCGCAGCCGCGGCGGCGCGTACTCGGAGATGTAGAGCGCGGCGCCGGTCGCGAGCGGGACCGCGACCACGATCGCGACGAGCGCGATCAGGACCGTCCCGACGATGACCGCGGCGATCCCGAAGCGGCCGGCGTCCGGCTCCCAGGCCTCGGTGGAGAGGAACGACCACCCGGCCCGGGAGAGCGCTTGCCACGCGCGCAGCAGCAGAAAGCCACCGACGAGCACCATGACCGCGAGGACGAATCCGCCGCCGCTCCTCGCGACGGTACGGAAGATCCGGTCCGGCAGACCGGGGTCGCTGTGCAGTCGTCTCGGTGCGTCTGTCGTCTCAAGTGTCACGGGGACGACGTTCATCGGGCCCGGTGGACGCCCCCGCCCCGCAAAGTGAACGAGGGGAGTGCTGGGGGCAACTTCCTTTCACAAGAGGGAAGTTGAGACCCACTCCGCCCCTTCTTGAGCGAGCAGGACCCGGAATCGGTCGTACGCCGACCGGCAGGTCGCGTGTCTCTCGTAGGCCCGCCCCGAGACGGCCACGGTTCTCCCCCGCACGTCTCTGAGCAGCCAGATCCAGCCGTTGCCCTCGACGGTGTGCTGGACCCCTCCCGCCATCCCGTCCTGACCCGCGCAGAGCCGCTCGAAAGCCGCCCGACAGCTCGCGTGATCCGGATGGCACTCCCCTGAACGGGCGATCACACGACCGTTCTGCGCCACCAGGCGCCAGCTGTACCGTCCGTCGATTCCGGTGTCGAACAGACAGCGCTTCCCCGATGTCACCAATGCCCCCACCCCCACAGTCTCGGCAGGAGCAATCTAGGGAGACGCTGGTGGTAGTTGGGCTCTAAACCATTTGCCGCGTGGACGCTTCACCGGTCGGTTGCCCCTAGGACTCCCCTAGGGCACTCGCCGGGGTTTCAGAAGGGACTCATCGGACCGGACGCGGACGCTCAGCCGATCGCCAGCAGGATCACCAGCAGGACCAGCCCCGCGGCCGCCGGCGCGAGGACCTCGTACGCCCAGCGCACCTGCGGCTCCCCCTGCGCCTCCGGTCGGCTGCCACAGCGCTCGGCCAGCTCGCGCAGGTCGGCGATGGTCTGGTCGGCGGGGGCGAGCCGATCCCGGTCGTCCACCCGCGCGTTGACGGACGTACGGCCGTGCGGATCGTCCTGGGAGGCCCGCGCCTGGGTCCGGGCCACGCGCTTGCGCTGGCGCAGCGAGACGGGCACGGCCCAGAGCTGGAAGGTGCCCCCGGCCCGGGTGAGGACCTCGCTGGAGTACCCGGCCCGGATGTCGGCGACCGAGGCCCAGGGCAGTGTGATGTGCCGGAAGGGGTTACGGACCCGCAGCCGCTCCTCGTTGGCGTACACCGCCGGGCGGATCGTGAACGCCACCACGAGCGGCACGACGAGCAGCAGGCTCGCGAGGGCCAGCCACGGGGTGCGCCCGGTGCCCCGGACCATCGCGTCGACGCAGAACCACAGGGTCAGCCCGATCAGCAGGACACCGCCGGCGATCCCGAGGGGCGAACGGAAGACGCGGTCGGCGTAGGGCGGCTCGGCGGGCGGCTGGGGGCTCGTCATGGAGCCGATTCTGCCTCAGCCCCCACCGCTCGGCTCAGGCGGCTCGGGTGACCAGGTCGGCGTAGAGAATGATGTTGTCGGGGCGGTGGCCGTCGGTCAGCTCTCCCCCGCAGGTGATGAGCCGCAGCTCGGGGCGGGTGGTGTCGCCGTAGACCTTGCGCGTCGGGAAGGCCTTCTTGTCGACCTGCTCCAGCTCGCGCAAGCGGAAGACGGCGTCGGTGCCGTCGGCGCGGGTGACGGTGATCTCGTCGCCGGGACGGACCTTCGCGACGTCCTTGAGCACGGCGGGGCCGCGGGCCGTGTCGAAGTGGCCGATCAGGATCGCGGGGCCGGTCTGGCCCGGGGTGACGCCCTTGTCGTACCAGCCGATGCGGTCGGCCTCGGCGACGGACGGGACCTCGACGGTGCCGTCGGCGGCGAGCCCGAGCTCCAGGACCGGCCCGGTGTCGACCCCGGCCGCGGGGAGCCTGACGCGCACCGGCTCGGAGCGCGGCAGCGGCTTCACCGGGGCGAGGCTCGCCGCCGGCGCGGGCGCGGCGCTCTCCACGACCTGCGCGGGCGGCCCGGCGCGTGAAATACAGGTCGGGTGAGGAAGAGCCGCATGCCGCTGACATCTCGTTCGGGTGGGGCCGGTGAGTTCTGGCTGGCTGCAGGGACGAATTTAGTGATCTTGTATGAGTGAGCGTCCGCTCCCTGTCACAGAGGCGTGACAGAGGTCACCTATCCCCTGCGGGACCTGCGGGGCTGTACAGGCCGCTACGCGCGTAGATATGCTCGACTGGTGACCATGCCCACCACTGCATCCGCAGCTTCCGCTTTCGCCGACGCGACCGCGTCCGACGGCGCGCTGCGCCGCTTCCTCCACGGGCTGCCCGGCGTCGACGCCGTCGGCCTGGAGGCGCGCGCCGCGTCCCTCGGCACCCGGTCGATCAAGACCACGGCCAAGGCCTACGCCATTGACCTGGCCATTTCCATGATCGACCTGACGACGCTCGAAGGCGCGGACACCCCGGGCAAGGTCCGGGCGCTCGCCGCCAAGGCCGTCCACCCCGATCCGATCGACCGTACGACCCCGGCGACCGCCGCGGTCTGCGTCTATCCCGACATGGTGGCCACCGCCAAGGCCGCCCTGAAGGGCTCCGACGTCAAGGTCGCCTCCGTCGCCACCGCCTTCCCGGCCGGTCGTGCCGCGCTCGACGTGAAGCTCGCGGACACCCGCGACGCCGTCGCCGCGGGGGCCGACGAGATCGACATGGTGATCGACCGCGGGGCGTTCCTCGCGGGGAAGTACCTGAAGGTCTACGAGGAGATCCGGGCCGTGAAGGAGGCCTCCGGCGCCGCGCGTCTGAAGGTCATCTTCGAGACCGGCGAGCTCTCCACGTACGACAACATCCGCCGCGCCTCCTGGCTCGGCATGATGGCGGGCGCCGACTTCATCAAGACCTCGACCGGCAAGGTCGCGGTCAACGCCACCCCGGCCAACACGCTCCTCATGCTGGAGGCGGTCCGCGACTTCCGCGCGCAGACCGGCGTCCAGATCGGCGTGAAGCCGGCCGGCGGCATCCGCACCACGAAGGACGCCATCAAGTTCCTGGTCCTGGTCAACGAGACCGTCGGCGAGGACTGGCTGGACAACCACTGGTTCCGCTTCGGTGCCTCCAGCCTGCTCAACGACCTGCTCATGCAGCGTCAGAAGCTGGCGACCGGCCGCTACTCCGGCCCCGATTACGTGACGGTGGACTGATCAACATGGCATCTGCATTCGAGTACGCACCGGCGCCCGAGTCCCGGTCCGTCGTCGACATCGCACCCTCGTACGGCCTGTTCATCGACGGCGAGTTCGTCGAGGCGGCCGAGGGCAAGGTCTTCAAGACCGTCTCCCCCGCCACCGAGGAGGTCCTCTCCGAGGTCGCCCAGGCAGGCGCCGAGGACGTCGACCGCGCGGTGCGGGCGGCCCGCAAGGCCTTCGAGAAGTGGTCGGCGCTGCCCGGCGCCGAGCGCGCCAAGTACCTCTTCCGGATCGCCCGGATCATCCAGGAGCGCAGCCGCGAGCTGGCCGTCCTGGAGACCCTGGACAACGGCAAGCCGATCAAGGAGACCCGCGACGCGGACCTCCCGCTGGTCGCCGCGCACTTCTTCTACTACGCGGGCTGGGCCGACAAGCTCGACCACGCGGGCTACGGCGCGAACCCGCGCCCGCTGGGCGTGGCCGGCCAGGTCATCCCCTGGAACTTCCCGCTGCTGATGCTGGCGTGGAAGATCGCCCCGGCGCTGGCGACGGGCAACACGGTGGTCCTGAAGCCCGCCGAGACGACCCCGCTCTCCGCCCTGTTCTTCGCGGACATCTGCCGCCAGGCGGGCCTGCCGAAGGGCGTCGTCAACATCCTTCCCGGGTACGGGGACGCGGGCGCCGCGCTCGTCGAGCACCCGGACGTGAACAAGGTCGCGTTCACCGGCTCGACGGCGGTCGGCAAGTCGATCGCGCGCTCCGTCGCCGGGACGCACAAGAAGGTCACCCTGGAGCTGGGCGGCAAGGGCGCGAACATCGTCTTCGACGACGCGCCGATCGACCAGGCCGTCGAGGGCATCGTCAACGGCATCTTCTTCAACCAGGGCCAGGTCTGCTGCGCGGGCTCGCGCCTCCTGGTCCAGGAGTCGGTCCAGGACGAGGTGCTCGACGCGCTCAAGCGCCGCCTGAACACCCTTCGCCTCGGCGACCCGTTGGACAAGAACACGGACATCGGCGCCATCAACTCCTCCGAGCAGCTGGCCCGCATCACCACGCTGGTCGAGCGGGGCGAGGCGGAGGGCGCGGAGCGCTGGACGGCGGCCTGCGAGATCCCGTCGGCCGGCTACTGGTTCGCCCCCACGCTCTTCACGGGCGTCACGCAGGCGCACACCATCGCCCGCGACGAGATCTTCGGCCCGGTCCTGTCCGTGCTGTCGTTCCGTACGCCGGACGAGGCGGTCGCCAAGGCCAACAACAGCCAGTACGGACTGTCGGCCGGCATCTGGACGGAGAAGGGCAGCCGCATCCTCGCGGTCGCCAACAAGCTCCGGGCGGGCGTCGTCTGGGCCAACACGTTCAACAAGTTCGACCCGACCTCGCCCTTCGGCGGCTACAAGGAGTCGGGCTTCGGCCGCGAGGGTGGCCGTCACGGTCTGGAGGCCTACCTCGATGTCTGAGCAGCGCGGTGTCGAAAAAGGCGGCTCCGCCGCAGGGCGCCTGAACGTCTTCAAGACCTACAAGCTGTACGTCGGGGGCAAGTTCCCCCGCTCCGAGAGCGGCCGGGTGTACGAGGTGACGGACTCCAAGGGCACATGGCTGGCGAACGTGCCGCTCTCCTCCCGCAAGGACGCCCGTGACGCGGTCGTCGCGGCGCGCAAGGCGTTCGGCGGCTGGTCGGGCGCGACGGCGTACAACCGGGGCCAGGTCCTCTACCGCGTCGCGGAGATGCTGGAGGGCCGCCGGGAGCAGTTCGTGCGCGAGGTGGCGGACGCGGAGGGCCTGTCGAAGTCCAAGGCGGCGGCACTCGTCGACGCGGCGATCGACCGCTGGGTCTGGTACGCGGGCTGGACCGACAAGATCGCCCAGATCGTCGGCGGCGCGAACCCGGTGGCGGGCCCGTACTTCAACCTGTCGACCCCGGAGCCGACGGGCGTCGTCACGGTGGTGGCCCCGCAGGACTCCTCGTTCCTGGGCCTGGTCTCGGTGATCGCCCCGGTGATCGCGACGGGCAACACGGCGGTGGTCATCGCCTCCGAGACGTCCCCGCTGCCGGCCCTCTCCCTCGGCGAGGTCCTGGCCACGTCCGACCTGCCGGGCGGCGTGGTCAACATCCTCTCCGGCAAGGCCTCGGAGATGGGCCCGCACCTGGCGGCGCACCAGGACGTCAACGCGATCGACCTCACGGGCGCGGATGCGGACCTGGCGCGCGAGCTGGAGATCGCGGCGGCGGACAACCTCAAGCGCGTCCTGCGCCCCCGCCCGGTCGACTTCGCGGCCTCCCCGGGCACGGAGCGCCTGACGGCCTTCCTGGAGACGAAGACGGTCTGGCACCCGACGGGTTCGCTGGGCGCGGGCGGCTCGTCGTACTAGCCCCGCGCCGCGCCCGCTCGACGGGAACGCGCGAGAAAACGGCCCCCGGCATCGCCCGGGGGCCGTTTCGCGCACCGTCGACGGCCTGGTGCCGTTACGTCCGCGGGAGCAGCCCGGTCGCCTCGCCCACCAGCGGCAGGTCGGACAGCCCCCCGCCCTGGGTGAGGTGGTCCGTCACCAGGTCCGTGCCGACGGGCTTGAAGTCGGCGACCTGGGTGCCGACGCCGTTGGCCAGGGGGTCGACGCCGGTGTTGGCCAGCGGGTTGAGCGGCAGGTCGGTCAGCGGGCCCACGGCGTGCCCGGTCGCCCCGAGGGCCGACGTCACGTCGGCACCGGCGAGCGTCTCGAGCGGGACGGGCAGCGGGGCGGCGGCCTGGGCGGCGGCGCCCGCACCGAGCACGGCGGCTCCGGCCGCGGTCGCGGTGAGCCCGGCCTTCAGCAGGGCGCCGCGACGGGAGGTGCTGGATGCCTTGTGACGCGCCATGAGAGTCCTTCGACGTTGGGTGACCGCAGGGACACCGAGCGTAGTTGAGGTGTGATGCTGGATACCACCTCCTCCCTCGGGGGTCCCCTGCCCGGGGGAATGGTTCACACTGGTGTCCCGTGAGTTCCCAACCGATCCCGACCCGTGTCGTCCTGCTCGCGGGCCCCTCAGGCTCCGGCAAGTCGTCCCTCGCCGCCGTCGCCGGCCTCCCGGTCCTGCGCCTCGACGACTTCTACAAGGAGGCCGTGGACCCCACGCTCCCGCTGGTCGCGGGCAGCGCGGACATCGACTGGGACTCCCCCCGCTCCTGGGACGCGGACGTGGCGCTCGCGGCGATCCTGGAGCTCTGCCGTACGGGACGCACCGACGTCCCCGTCTACGACCTCGCCACCAGCTCGCGCGTGGGCCGCGAGGCGCTCGACATCGGCCGGACCCCGCTCTTCGTCGCGGAGGGGATCTTCGCTGCGGAGATCGTGGAGCGCTGCCAGGAGCTCGGCGTCCTCGCCGACGCCCTGTGCCTGCGCGGCCGTCCCTCGACGACGTTCCGCCGCCGGCTGCTGCGCGACCTCAAGGAGGGCCGCAAGTCGGTCCCGTTCCTGCTCCGCAGGGGCTGGCGCCTGATGCGCTCGGAGCGCTCCATCGTGGCCCGCCAGACAGCCCTGGGCGCCCACCCGTGCGCCAAGCAGGAGGCCCTGGGCCGCCTCGCGGCAGCGGCGGCGGGCCGCCACCGCACTCCGGTGGCGCGCTGACCCCGCGGCGACGACGCGCACAGCGCCCCGGAAAAGCGGAAAGCGACGCGGGTCGTACAAGCTCCCCCGGCTTGTACGACCCGCGCCTTTTCCCCCGTACCCCCGTACGGTTCCCCCGTGTTCCCCCCGTACCTTCAGGCCACCAGCTCGCCGAAGGACTCCTCCTCGTCACGGCCGAAGCTCAGCACCTCGTCCTCGCGCAGCCTCCGCAGCGAGCGCCAGATGCTCGACTTCACCGTGCCGACACTGATGTCCAGGATCTCCGCGATCTCCGGATCCGTACGGCCCTCGTAGTAGCGCAGCACCAGCATCGTGCGCTGGAGCTCGGGCAGCCGGGCCAGGGCCTGCCACAGGACCGCGCGCAGCTCCGTGCCGCGCATCGCGTCCGTGTCGCCCGCCGTCTCCGGCAGCTCCTCCGTCGGGTACTCGTTGAGCTTGCGCCGACGCCACGCGCTGATGTGCAGGTTCGTCATGGTGCGGCGCAGATAGCCGCCGACCGCCGCCTTGTCGCTGATCCGGTCCCAGGCCCGGTAGGTCGAGAACAGCGCGCTCTGCAGCAGGTCCTCGGCCTCGAACCGGTCACCGGTCAGGTGGTAGGCGGTGGCGTACAGGGAGGCGCGACGTTCCTGGACGTAGGCGGTGAACTCCGCCTCCGACACCGAGTGCCGCTCCCCCGTGACCTCCCCGTACGCCGCTCCCCCGTCAGCCACGGCGACCATGTAGGGCGCCTTGTGCTGACGCCCGGCGCCGCGAACGCACCCCCGTACGTTCACCGCCCCGGACTTCTCCGTACCGCCCCGCACGACGATGTCGTGGAGGCGCGTGACAACTGCGTTTGAGGTGGTGCTGTGCAGTGCGTTCATCCCACGCCCCCCGTCGGTTGGAGTCTGTTCGGTCCGTGTGCCAAGAAGCTTGCCCGGGGCACTTCATCGCGGTGTCCGCCGACTGTCACAGCCGTGTCACAGGGGGCGGGTCCCGCCACACAGTCGAAGTCGGTGGCCGCATGGGACAGAATGACGTCCGTGCCTTTCCTGTTGCTGATCGAGGACGACGACGCCATCCGCACGGCCCTCGAACTCTCCCTGTCACGCCAGGGCCACCGAGTGGCCACCGCGGCGACGGGAGAGGACGGCCTGAAACTGCTCAAGGAGCAGCGCCCGGACCTGGTCGTACTGGACGTCATGCTGCCCGGCATCGACGGCTTCGAGGTGTGCCGGCGCATCCGGCGCACCGACCAGCTGCCGATCATCCTGCTCACCGCGCGCAGTGACGACATCGACGTCGTCGTCGGACTGGAGTCCGGCGCCGACGACTACGTGGTCAAGCCGGTCCAGGGGCGGGTCCTGGACGCCCGTATCCGGGCCGTACTGCGGCGCGGCGAACGGGAGTCGACCGACTCGGCGACCTTCGGTTCGCTGGTCATCGACCGTTCGGCGATGACGGTGACGAAGAACGGGGAGGACCTGCAGCTCACGCCGACCGAGCTGCGGCTGCTCCTGGAGCTGAGCCGGCGGCCCGGACAGGCCCTGTCGCGCCAGCAGTTGCTGCGCCTGGTGTGGGAGCACGACTACCTCGGCGACTCCCGGCTGGTGGACGCCTGTGTCCAGCGGCTGCGCGCCAAGGTGGAGGACGTGCCGTCCTCGCCGACCCTGATCCGTACCGTCCGGGGTGTGGGCTACCGGCTGGACGTCCCTGCGTGAGAAGAGCGATATTCGCCGGGCTGCGCTTCACGAGCCTGCGGCTGCGGCTGGTCGTCGTCTTCGCCCTCGTCGCGCTCACGGCCGCGGTCTCCGCGTCCGGGATCGCGTACTGGCTGAACCGCGAGGCGGTGCTGACGCGGACGCAGGACGGGGCGCTGAACGACTTCCGGCAGGAGATGCAGAACCGGGCGGCGACGCTCCCGCCGCGTCCCACCGAGGAGGATCTGCGGCGCACCGCCGAGCAGATGGCGGGCGGCAGCGCGGGCTACAGCGTGCTGCTGCTCGGGGAGCGGGACGAGGGCAAGCCGATCATCGGGGCCTCGAACTCGGACACGTTCACGCTGGCCGACGTGCCGGAGTCGCTGCGGGTCGCGGTGGACACCGCGCGGCCCGCGACGGACGGCGGCGCCCGCCCGTACCACCTGTTCTGGCAGCGGACCCAGCGCGGACAGACGCCGTATCTGGTCGGCGGGACGCGGATCACCGGCGGCGGGCCGACCGGTTACATGTTCAAGTCGCTGGAGGCCGAGCGGGCGGACCTGAACTCGCTCGCCTGGTCGTTGGGGATCGCGACGGCGCTCGCGCTGGTCGGCTCCGCGCTGCTCGCGCAGGCCGCGGCGACGACCGTGCTGCGGCCCGTGCACCGGCTCGGCGAGGCCGCCCGGCGGCTCGGCGAGGGCAAGCTCGACACCCGGCTGCGGGTCTCGGGCACGGACGAACTGGCCGATCTGTCCCGGACGTTCAACAGCGCGGCCGAGTCCTTGCAGAAGAAGGTCGACGACATGAGCGCGCGGGAGGAGTCCAGTCGGCGTTTCGTCGCGGACATGTCCCACGAGCTGCGCACGCCGCTGACGGCGCTGACGGCCGTCACGGAGGTCCTGGAGGACGAGCAGGACGACCTCGACCCGATGATCGCGCCGGCGGTGGCGCTCGTGGTGAGCGAGACGCGACGGCTGAACGACCTGGTGGAGAACCTGATGGAGGTGACCCGTTTCGACGCGGGCACCGCCCGGCTCGTCCTGGACGACGTCGACGTCGCCGACCAGGTCACCGCCTGCATCGACGCGCGGGCCTGGCTGGACGCCGTGGAGCTGGACGCCGAGCGCGGAGTCATGGCGCGGCTCGACCCGCGCCGGCTCGACGTGATCCTGGCGAACCTGATCGGCAACGCGCTCAAGCACGGCGGTTCGCCGGTACGGGTGTCGGTGCGCACCGAGGACGACGAGCTGGTCATCGCGGTACGGGACCACGGCCCGGGCATCCCCGAGGAGGTCCTGCCGCACGTCTTCGACCGCTTCTACAAGGCGAGCGCCTCCCGGCCGCGGTCGGAGGGCAGCGGTCTCGGTCTGTCGATCGCCATGGAGAACGCGCTGATCCACGGCGGTTCGATCACCGCCGCGAACTCGCCGGACGGCGACGGCGCGGTCTTCGTCCTGCGGCTGCCGCAGGACGAGGAGCAGGACGAGCAGGACGGGGTGGAGGAGTGTTGACCCGCCGCAGAGCAGTCCGTACGGCGATGGCGTCGGCGGTCGTGGTCGTGGCCGCGCTCGGCTCCGGGTGCGGGATCAGGACGACGTCGGTGCCGGTGGACGCCGGGCCCGGCCCCTCGCGGGTGCCGTGCAGCGTCGCGGGCGAGGAGAGCACCTCCCGCTCGACGGGCCTCCCGGTCCGGGTCTACCTGGTGTGCGGGTCGCAGTTGGAGGCGGTGGACCGACGGTCGCCGCTGCCGGAGGAGAAGGCGAGTGGGAATCCGGTCGCCACGGCGTCGGCACTGCTCACGCAGTTGCTGAGCGAGCCGTCGGAGAACGAGCGGCAGGCCGGGTTCTCCACGGCCGTCAAGGGGCCGCTGGTCGTCACCGGCGGGCAGCAGGGCGACCCCGTGGACACGTTGCGGCTGAGCCGCCAGCCCGAGGACCTGACGCCGACGGCGCTGTCGCAGATCGTCTGCACCCTCGCGCACAGCTCGGCGGGCGTGGGCGCCCAGAGCGTGGTCCTCGGCGGTCCGGGCCGCTACGCCCCGCGCCGCTACGCCTGCACGACCGACCTGCGCGAACGGCCGGAGTCGGCGCCCCCGACGCTGACCCTGCCGGCCCCGTCGCCGTCCTGAGCGGGGCGGACGGGGCTGAAGGACGTGTTCCGGGCCGCGGCGGAACCGATTCCGGGACGGGGCGCGTCTTGGGGGGCGTGCAGCGTCAAGGTTCGGGCGGCAGTGCCGCCGTGGTCGTACGCGTGGTGGGGTTCGCTCTCCTCCTCGCGCATCTGCTGCTCGTCGCCTGGGTGACGCTCCGCCCACGCGACGTGGCCTGGGTGACCGCGCCGAACCTGACCCCACTCGCCGGGATCCAAGCCGATCTCCTGCTCGGCCCGGCCGAGGCGGCCCGGCGGCTCGGTGAGGGGCTGCTGCTCCTGGCCCCGCTCGGGGTCCTGCTCCCGATGGCCGACGGCCGGCTCCATGTGTCGCCCTGGGCCTCCCTGGCCCGTACGGTCGCGGCCGGAGCGCTCGTCTCACTCGCCGTCGAACTGCTCCAGACCGCCGTGCCCGGGCAGGTCGTGGACATCGACTCGCTGCTCCTGAACACCGCCGGGGTGGCGCTCGCGCATCTGCTGGTGGTCCCCGCCGGGCGGGCGCGGCTGCGCCGGGGGCGGGACCGCGGGAGGAGCGGGTCCTCCTCGCGTACCAGGCAGGACCGGGGTTCGGCCCTGCTGCGGGACGAGGGTTCTCAGGGGCCGACCCCGACGATTCCCAGGGTCGGGATCGCCCCGTAGACCGACGCTTTGTCCCCCGGCCGGGGCCACCATGGAGTCATCGGAAGCCCGACGGAGCGGCTTCCGGAAGACCTCCCGAAGGAGCCCACCATGGCCGCACTTGTCCGCCCCCGTGACGGCCGCATGATCGGCGGAGTGTGCGCAGCGCTGGCACGGCGCTTCGGCACCTCGGCCACCACCATGCGGGTCATCTTCCTCGTCTCCTGTCTGCTGCCCGGCCCGCAGTTCCTGCTGTACCTGGCGCTGTGGCTGCTGCTCCCGTCGGAGAAGACGGCGAGCGCCGGCACCGCCTGGTAAGGCGCGAGGACGGACGCACACGCCGATGGGGCGCTCACCCGGTCCGGGTGAGCGCCCCATCGGCGTACGGGACGGCGTGGATCAGCCGATCGGCAGGGAGCCGACGGGCAGGCCGCCGAGCAGGCCGCCCACGGGGGTGTTGGCGAGCGCGCCGGTGGCACCGTCGAGCGGCGCGTGCTCCAGCGCCTGGCCGGCGGCGGCCGGGACGGCCTTGGCGCCCTGGCCGACGGCGGCCTGGCCGCCGAGGAGGGACTCGGTGGCGCCCTGCGGAAGCTCGGTGAGGCCGTCACCCAGCGGCACGGTCGAGGTGACCAGGCCGAGCGCGTCAGGGGCGGCGGGCAGCGCCGGGGCGGCGGTGGCCGTGCCCGCGGCGGCGGCGGCGAAAGCGGCACCGAGAGCGGCGACACCGAGCGTCTTGGCGGCAGACTGCTTCATCAGAAAATCATCCTTAGCGGATTTCGGGGTTCTTGGAGCTTCGGGGAGAGCGGGTAAAGCAGGTAATTCGGGGAATGCGGAGCGGCTTTGCAACTTAGCCACCGGATGACGCTCCCGCAAACACCGAAAGGCGGCCGGTCAGATGTTCCCGGCCGCCCCCGGCTCCGCGCCGAAGCTCTCGCTCAGCCCTCCTGGCCCGCAGACTCGCTGGTCGTGGCAGTCTGCCTGAACAGCCATTCGGACTTCAGCTCGGCATATCCAGGCTTGATCACGTCGTTGATCATGGCCAGACGTTCATCGAAAGGAATGAACGCTGATTTCATCGCATTGACGGTGAACCACGCCATGTCGTCGAGCGTGTAGTCGAACGCCTCGATCAGCAGCTCGAATTCACGGCTCATGCTCGTCCCGCTCATCAACCGGTTGTCGGTGTTGACGGTGGTCCGGAAGTGCAGGCGGCGCAGCAGCCCGATCGGGTGCTCGGCGATGGAGTCGGCGGCGCCGGTCTGCAGGTTGGAGGTCGGGCACATCTCCAGCGGGATGCGCTTGTCCCGGACGTACGCGGCGAGCCGGCCGAGCTTCACCGAGCCGTCGTCGGCGACCTCGATGTCGTCGATGATGCGGACGCCGTGCCCGAGGCGGTCGGCACCGCACCACTGGAGCGCCTGCCAGATCGAGGGCAGCCCGAAGGCCTCGCCGGCGTGGATCGTGAAGTGGTTGTTCTCCCGCTTGAGGTACTCGAAGGCGTCGAGGTGGCGGGTGGGCGGGTAGCCGGCCTCGGCGCCCGCGATGTCGAAGCCGACGACGCCGGAGTCGCGGTAGCGGTTGGCCAGTTCGGCGATCTCCAGGGCACGGGCCGCGTGCCGCATGGCGGTCAGCAGGGCGCCGACGCGGATACGGTGGCCGTCGGCCCGCGCCTGCCGCTCGCCCTCGCGGAAGCCCTCGTTGACCGCTTCCACGACCTCCTCCAGGGTGAGCCCAGCCTCCAGGTGCTGCTCGGGGGCGTAGCGCACCTCGGCGTAGACGACGCCGTCCTCGGCGAGGTCCACCGCGCACTCGGCGGCGACGCGGACCAGGGCCTCGCGGGTCTGCATGACGGCGCAGGTGTGCGCGAAGGTCTCCAGATACCGCTCCAGGGAGCCGGAGTCGGCGGCCTCGCGGAACCAGATGCCGAGCTTGTCGGGCTCGGTCTCGGGGAGTTGGTCGTAGCCGTGGGCGCGGGCGAGTTCGATGATCGTGCCGGGGCGCAGCCCGCCGTCGAGGTGGTCGTGGAGGAGCACCTTCGGGGCGCGGCGGATCTGGTCCGCGGTGGGGACGCTGTGGGTCTGGCTCGTCATTGCCGCACTCTAGCCCCTACGCGCGTAGAGCGCGCCTCCTCAACTCACCTGTCGATACGTAACAGTGACCGCGCGTACGGATGGCGTACACCTCGGCTTCTGAGACTGTTCTGCCATGGCGCACTCCGCACTCGTAGGGACCGCAGGAGGCCGGACACCCCGGCTCGGACGGCCCGTCGGCGCATCGCACCCCGGTACGACGGTGGGCGGTGTGGTCCTGCTCCTCCCGGACGGGGAGGTCGCGTCCGCCCGGGGCGCCTCGGTCAGGGCGCACGCGGCGCTGCTGCCGCTGGGCCGCCGACTGGCCAGGGCGGGGCGCGGGGAAGGGCTGGTGGTGCACGTGGTGCGCTACCGGGGGCGCGGCTGGAACGGCACGGACGCCCAGTTGGCCTCGGACGCCTCCTGGGCGGTGGCGGAGGCGGTACGGCGCTACGGCGACGTCCCGGTCTGCCTGGCCGGCCACGGGATGGGCGGGCGGGCGGCGCTGCGGGCCGCGGGGCACCCGGCGGTCGACGCGGTCCTCGCGCTCGCGCCGTGGCTGCCGGAGGACGACGTGGCGGCGGAGCCGGAGCCCGTACGGCAGTTGGTGGGCCGGCGGGTCCTGATCGTGCACGGCACGAACGACGCGTGGACGGACCCGGAGCTGTCGTACCGGCTGGCCGAGCGGGCGAAGAAGGCGAACCGCGACACCTGCCGCTTCGAGGTCCACTCGGACGGCCACGCGCTGCGCCAGTACGACGAGGAGATCCGCGCCCTGGCCGCCGACTTCGTGCTCGGCTCCCTCTTCGCCCGCCGGTACGCCCGCCCGGTCGCCGACGCCCTGGCGGCCCCGCCGCCGCTGGGTCTGCGGATGCCGCTGGCGGCGGGCTTCGGGCGAGCGCTGCTGCGCTAGCGGGCCCCACCCCGCACCCGCGCTACTCCGGCAGGAGGCTGCCTCGCTTGCTCAGGAGGAACTTCTTGAAGGCGGCCACCGGCGCGGTGTCGGGGTGGCCGTCCAGCCAGGCGACCCCGATCTCGCGGACGGCGCGGGGGGCCGTCACGGTCAGCTCGACGACACCGGGGCGCGGGACGGCCGGCGGTGGGAGCAGGGCGACGCCGAGGCCCGCCGCGACCAGACCGCGCAGGGTCTCCGCCTCCTCGCCCTCGAAGGCGACGCGGGGTGTGAAGCCGGCCTCGGCGCACAGGTCGTCCGTGATGCGCCGCAGCCCGTAGCCGGGCTCCAGGGTCACGAACGTCTCGTCGGCCGCCTCCGCGAGGCGGACCCGCTTGCGGGCGGCGAGGCGGTGGTCGTCGGGGACGACCAGGCGCAGCCGCTGCTCGTCCAGGCGGCGGGCCACCAGGTCGGGGGCGTCCGGGACCGGCGAGGTCAGGCACAGGTCGAGATCGCCCGCGCGCAGCCGCTCGATCATCGCCTCGCCGTAGTTCTGGACGAGCGTGAAACGGACCCGGGGGTGGTTCACGCGGAAGGCCCGGATCAGCGCCGGGACCGTCTCGGAGCCCATCGTGTGCAGGAAGCCGAAGGCGACCCGCCCCGCCGTCGGGTCGGCGTCCGCCCGTACGGAGTCGGCGGCCCGCTCCACCTCCGCGAGCGCCCGCTCGGCCGAGCCGAGGAACGTCCGGCCCGCCGGGGTCAGCGAGACCGTCCGGCCCCTGCGGGCGAACAGGGCCACCCCGAGGTCCTGTTCGAGCCGGACCATCGCCCGTGAGAGCGTCGACTGCGGCACCCCCATCTCGGCCGCCGCCCTGGTCACGTGCTCGTGCCGGGCCACCGCCGCGAAGTACGCGAGCCGGGGCGCGAGCAGCAGCCCCATGTCTTCTTCGTAACTACTCGGTGACAGCCGACCCTGTGACCTGTACTCATGCACCATGGGAACGATTACAGCAGTTCCATGCATTGGACGCATGAAACGAATCGTCCTACGTTCGAGACATGCCTTCCGCCAGTACCAAGGCGGCCGCCACCAGCACGGCCGCCGACACCCGCCTCGCCCCCGGAGCACCCGGCCACCGCCGGATGAGCTTCGCGCTCTTCGCCGCCGGTCTCGCCGCTTTCGCTCTCCTCTACTCCACCCAGGCCCTCCTCCCCGCGATCTCCGCCGAGTTCGGCGCGAGCGCCTCCGCCGCCTCCTGGACGGTCTCCGCCGCGACCGGCGCCCTCGCCCTCCTCGTCCTGCCGATGAGCGCCCTGTCCGAGCGCTTCGGCCGACGCCGGATGATGACCGTCTCGCTGGCCGTCGCGGTCGGCGTCGGGCTGCTCGTCCCCTTCGCACCGAACCTGGAGTGGCTGGTCGCCCTGCGCGCCGTCCAGGGCGCGGCGCTCGCGGGCCTGCCGGCCTCGGCGATGGCGTTCCTGGCCGAGGAGGTGCGGCCGAAGGCGCTGATCGCCGCGATCGGCCTCTTCGTCGCCGGCAACTCGATCGGCGGCATGAGCGGCCGGATCGTCACCGGCTGGGTGGCGCAGATGTGGGGCTGGCGCGCGGGACTCCTCGCGGTCGGCCTGATGGCGGTGGCCTGCGCGGTCGCGTTCCGGCTCCTCATCCCCAAGGCCCGGAACTTCACGCCCGGTTCGCTCAACCCGAAGGCGCTCGCGGCGACGGTCCGCGGCCACCTCGCCGACCCGCTGCTCGTGCGGCTCTACGCGATCGGCGCCCTGTTCATGACGGTCTTCGGCGCGGTCTACACCGTGATCGGCTACCGCCTCGTCGAGGCCCCGTTCTCGCTGCCGCAGGGCGTGATCGGCTCGATCTTCCTGGTGTACCTCGTCGGTACGGTCTCCTCCGCGGCGGCGGGGAAGCTGGTCGGCCGGCTCGGCCGGCGCGGGGCGCTCTACCTGGCGGTCGGCACGACTGCGGCCGGGCTGCTCCTCTCGCTCGCCGACAGCCTCCCCGCGGTCCTGGCGGGCCTGGTCCTGATCACGGCCGGCTTCTTCGCCGGGCACGCGGTCGCCTCGTCCTCGGTGAGCCGGACCGCGACGACCGGCCGGGCGCAGGCGTCGGCGCTCTACCAGTCCGCGTACTACGTCGGCAGCAGTGTGGGCGGCACGCTCGGCGCGATCGCCTTCCACTCCGGCGGCTGGGCGGGCACGGTCCTGCTGGGCCTGGTCGCGGTCCTCGGCGTCGTGTCGATCACGCTCTACGGCACCCACAGCGCCCGGGTCGAGGCGCGGCGTCCGCACCTGCGCACGGCGCACTGACGGCGTAGCCGATCCGGTACCGGATCCGTACAACCGTGAGGCTCCCCCGGCCGTCCTAGGGCATAGGACCCTAGGGGGAGTTGGTGATCATGAACGGGATACGCAAGCGGGCCGGGATCGTCCTCGGCATCACCTCGATGGTGGTGCCGCTGACGGTCGCCCTCGGCTCGGGGACGGCCCAGGCCGCGTCGTGCAACGTGACGACGGGCCCGTACCAGAAGCAGGTCGAGAAGTTCCTGGGCCGGACGGTCGACGGGAAGCAGTCGCTCGCCGACTGCAAGGCGATCCAGTCCTTCCAGCGCACGCACGGCATCACCCCGACGGCGGGCTTCGCCGGGCCGCTGACCTGGCGGACGATGGACACGATGCTCCAGCAGAAGGCGGCCGGCAAGAACCCGAACAAGGCCGGGAAGTGCCCGACCGACAAGGGCCGGATCGCCTGCGTCGACCTGACGCGGCAGCTGTCCTGGATCCAGGACGGCAAGACCCTGAAGTACGGCCCGGTGCCGGTGCGCACGGGCAAGGACGGGACCGAGACCCGTACGGGCGCCAAGAAGATCTACTGGCGCAACATCAACCACTGGTCGACGATCTACCACGTCTCCATGCCGTACTCGCAGTTCTTCGACGGCGGCCAGGCCTTCCACTCCACGACCAAGTCCATGTGGAACCCGCCGGGCTCGGGCGGCTGCGTCAACATGCGTCCGGCCGACGCGAAGGCCTACTGGAACCTGCTGAAGAACGGCGACGACGTCCACGTCTACGGGCGGAAGCCGGGAACCTGACCCCCGCTGTCAGTGCGCTGCGGTAGCTTCCCCTCATCGGCACAGCACCGGTGCCGGTGAGGGGCGACTGGGGTGGACCTGCATGAGTGATCTGGTGACCGCGACCGAGGACCGGAACTCCGAGCTGGAGAAGTACCGCACGGAGCTGACCGGTTACTGCTATCGGATGCTCGGCTCCTCCTTCGAGGCCGAGGACGCCGTGCAGGACACGATGGTCCGCGCCTGGCGGTCCATCGACTCCTTCGAGGGGCGCTCCAGTCTGCGCTCCTGGCTGTACCGCATCGCGACGAACGTGTGCCTGGACTCGCTCAACGCGGGGAACAGAAGGGCCAGGCCGATGGATCTGACCGCCGCCACGCCGGTCGCGCAGGCGCAGTTGACCGCGAGGCCGGAGATCACCTGGCTGGAGCCGGTGCCGGACGGGCGGGTGCTGCCGTCGGTGGCCGACCCGGCGGAGACGGCGGTGTCGCGCGAGACCGTGCGGCTCGCGTTCGTCGCGGCCCTGCAGCACCTGCCGCCCAAGCAGCGGGCCGTGCTGATCCTGCGCGAGGTGCTGGCCTGGAAAGCGAGCGAGGTCGCCGAACTGCTCGACACCTCCGTCGCCTCGGTGAACAGCGCGCTGCAGCGGGCGCGCGCGACGATCGCGGAGAACGAACCGGCGGTCTCGGACCCGGCGAACCCCCTGGACGAGGAGCAGAAGGAGCTCCTGGAGCGCTATGTCGCGGCCTTCGAGGGGTACGACATGCAGGCGCTGACCGCGCTCCTGCACGAGGACGCGACGATGTCCATGCCGCCGTACGACCTGTGGCTGCGCGGCCACGACGACATCGTGGGCTGGATGCTCGGCGTCGGCGACGTGTGCCGGGGCTCGAAGCTGGTGCCGACCGTGGCGAACGGCTCGCCGGCGTTCGCGCACTACCACCCGGACCCGGAGGGCGGGTACAGCCCGTGGGCGCTGATCGTCCTGGAGCTGCGGGACGGCAAGGTCGGCGGGATGGACTTCTTCCTGGACACCAAGCGGTGGTTCCCGCTCTTCGACCTGCCGGAGCGGCTCGACGCCTGACGCGCCTGGTTCACAGGACGGCGTCGGCGAGGCCGACCAGGCCGAGGAGGAGACGCAGCTCGCCTCCGGTCCCCCGGAACCGGAGGCGGTGCCCGAGCCGCCGGGCGGTGAGCCGCAGCCGGGCGAGGGCGTCCACGGCGGCGAGATCGGCGTGGACAAGCCCACCGACGTCGCAGATGACATCCGTCGGCGCGGCCCCTTCGAGCAGGGCGCACAGCCGCGCCACCTCCTCGGGGGTGGCGCGGGCTGCCAGGGTCAGTACGAGCGGTCGGCTGGTGTCCACACCAGTCAGACCCGTCCGACGGCCGGAACTCATCGGAGCGGGCCCTCTGCCTCAGGCGATGCGGTCGAGCACGATCGGCTTCGCGGTGAACGCCGTGCCCGTGGGGGCGATGTCCCAGGAGGCGCTCAGGGACTTCAGGGCGTAGTCGAACTTCTCCGGGGTGTCCGTGTGGAGGGTCAGCAGGGGCTGGCCCGCCGTGACCGTGTCGCCCGGCTTGGCGTGCAGCTCGACGCCGGCGCCCGCCTGGACCGGGTCCTCCTTGCGGGCGCGGCCCGCACCGAGGCGCCAGGCGGCGATGCCGATGTCGTACGCGTCGAGGCGGGTCAGGACGCCCGAGGACGCGGCCGTCACGACGTGCTGCTCGCGGGCGACGGGCAGGGTCGCGTCCGGGTCGCCGCCCTGGGCCGCGATCATCCGGCGCCAGACGTCCATCGCCGAGCCGTCGGCCAGCGCCTTCGCCGGGTCGGCGTCCTTGATGCCGGCCGCGTCGAGCATCTCGCGGGCCAGCGCGATCGTCAGCTCGACGACGTCCGCCGGGCCTCCGCCGGCCAGGACCTCGACGGACTCGCGGACCTCCAGGGCGTTGCCCGCGGTCAGGCCGAGCGGGGTCGACATGTCGGTGAGCAGCGCGACCGTCTTCACACCGCTGTCCGTGCCGAGGCCGACCATCGTGTGGGCCAGCTCCTGCGCGTCCGCGAGGTTCTTCATGAAGGCGCCCGAGCCGACCTTGACGTCCAGGACCAGCGACCCCGTGCCCTCGGCGATCTTCTTCGACATGATCGAGCTGGCGATCAGCGGGATCGCCTCGACGGTGCCCGTGACGTCGCGCAGCGCGTAGAGCTTCTTGTCGGCCGGAGCGAGGCCGTCGCCCGCCGCGCAGATCACCGCGCCGGTGGTGTCCAGGACGTCCAGCATCTCGGCGTTGGAGAGCAGCGCGCGCCAGCCCGGGATGGACTCCAGCTTGTCGAGCGTGCCGCCGGTGTGGCCGAGGCCCCGGCCCGACAGCTGCGGCACGGCCGCGCCGCAGGCGGCGACGAGCGGGGCGAGCGGGAGGGTGATCTTGTCGCCGACGCCACCGGTGGAGTGCTTGTCGGACGTGGGGCGGGAGAGCGAGGAGAAGTCCATGCGCTCGCCGCTCGCGATCATCGCGGCGGTCCAGCGGGCGATCTCCGCGCGGTTCATGCCGTTCAGCAGGATCGCCATGGCCAGGGCGGACATCTGCTCGTCGGCGACCACGCCGCGGGTGTAGGCGTCGATGACCCAGTCGATCTGCTCCGGGCTCAGCTCGCCCTTGTCCCGCTTGGTGCGGATGACGGAGATGACGTCCATGGTGGTGCCTCTTTCTACGCGCATAGAGGGGGAAGAGGAAGGAGCGGCCCTCCCATCGTGCCGGAAGGGCCGCTCCGAGGTCTTACTTCGCGAGGTGGCCGGGGCCGAAGGCCTGCGGGAGCATCTCCGCCAGCGTGACGAACCCGGCCGGGGTCTCCAGGACGAGTTCGGGGCCGCCGAACTCGTACAGCAGCTGCCTGCAACGTCCGCACGGCACCAGGGGCGCGCCCTCGCCGTCCACGCAGACGAAGTGGGTCAGCCGGCCGCCGCCGGTGGCCTGGAGACGCGAGACGAGCCCGCACTCCGCGCACAGCCCGAGGCCGTACGAGGCGTTCTCCACGTTGCAGCCGGAGACCATCCGGCCGTCGTCGACCAGGGCGGCCGCGCCGACCGGGTAGCCCGAGTACGGGGCGTAGGCGCGGGACATGGCGTCCCGGGCCTCCGCCCGCAGGGCCTCCCAGTCGGCGTCGGAGACGGGCGAGGTCACTTGCCCTCGCCCTTGCGGTACCGCATGCCGTCCGCCTTGGGCATCCGCAGGCGCTGCGCGGAGAGCGCCAGGACCAGCAGCGTGACCACGTACGGCGTGGCGCCGACGAACTCGACCGGGACGGTGTCGGTACCGATGTACCAGATGAAGACGCCGACGCCGATGACGAGGGCGATCGCGGAGGTGATCCAGCGCTTCTTGTACGCCTTCCACGCGGCGATGACCACGAGGACGGCGAACAGCAGCAGGAGCAGCGCGTGCACGGACTCGCCGCCGCTGCGCAGCTGGAGCGCGTCGGCGAAGCCGAACAGGCCCGCGCCCATGGCGAGACCGCCCGGACGCCAGTTGCCGAAGATCATCGCCGCGAGGCCGATGTAGCCGCGGCCGCCGGTCTGGCCCTCGTTGTAGATGTGCGAGGTGACCAGCGACAGGAAGGCGCCGCCGAGGCCGGCGAGACCGCCGGAGACGATCACGGCGATGTACTTGTACTTGTAGACGTTGACGCCGAGTGACTCGGCCGCGATCGGGTTCTCGCCGCAGGAACGCAGCCGCAGACCGAACGAGGTCTTCCACAGCACGAAGAACGTGGCGATCACCAGGAGCACGGCGATGATCGTGACCACCGAGAGGTTGGTGACCAGACCGCCGAGGATGCCGGCGATGTCCGAGACCAGGAACCAGTGGTGCTTCTCGATGTCGGCCAGCCACTCGGAGAGACCCGGCACGGTGACCGAGGTGATCTCGTCGGCCGGCGGGGACTGCTTGGGGCTGCCGCCCTTGGCCGCGGCCTCGCCGGTGTTGAACCACAGCTTGGCGAAGTAGGTGGTGATGCCCACGGCCAGGATGTTGATCGCGATGCCGGAGATGATGTGGTCGACGCCGAAGGTGACGGTGGCGACCGCGTGCAGCAGACCGCCGAACATGCCGCCCACGATGCCGGCGAGGATGCCGAGCCAGGGGCTGGTCTGCCAGCCGGCCCAGGCACCGAAGAAGGTGCCGAGGATCATCATGCCTTCGAGGCCGATGTTGACCACGCCCGCGCGCTCGGCCCACAGACCGCCGAGACCGGCGAGGCCGATCGGCACGGCGAGCGAGAGCGCGGCGCTGATCTGGCCGGCCGAGGTGAGGTCCTGCGCCCCGGTGATGGCCCGGACCGCGGAGAGGGCGATGAGCCCGCCCGCGACGATCAGCAGGATCCAGGGCAGGGAGAGGCGGGTGCGGCCGCCCTTGCCACCGGCCGCCTTGGGTGCCGCGGGCGGCGGGGTGGAAGTCGCCGTGGCGCTCACGCCGACACCTCCGTCGAGTCGTTGGAACGGGCCTGGGCCGCGAGCTTCTCGCCGACCTGACGCTGCTGGCGCTTGAGGCCGTAGCGGCGGACGACTTCGTAGGCGATGACGACGCAGAGGACGATGACGCCCTGCATGACGCCGACGATCTCCCGGTCGTAGTCCTCGAACTCCAGCTGCTGGCCGCCACGCTCCAGGAAGGCCCAGAGGATCGCGGCGAGCGCGATGCCGACCGGGTGGTTGCGGCCGAGCAGGGCGATGGCGATACCGGTGAAGCCGATGCCGACGGGGAAGTCACCGCCGAACTCGTACGAGTCGTTGAGCAGCGTCGGCATACCGATCAGACCGGCCATGGCGCCGGAGATCAGCATGGAGGTGACGACCATCTTCTTGACGTTGACACCGCTGGCCGCGGCGGCCGTGTCGGACC
Source organism: Streptomyces sp. NPDC090127 (assembly GCF_044746945.1). Lineage (NCBI taxonomy): Bacteria > Bacillati > Actinomycetota > Actinomycetes > Kitasatosporales > Streptomycetaceae > Streptomyces > Streptomyces sp. NPDC090127. The sequence goes on from NZ_JBIVDE010000001.1 coordinate 1,006,151, forward strand.
GGCCGACCGTGCGCAGGTCGAAGCCGAAGCGGGTGCGGGAGAGCGTGAACCAGTACGCGATGCCCGCGATGACCGCGATCACGACGAAGCCGTAGATCGGGGTCGGCGTGGTCGGGAACTCGAAGAAGCGCGAGGACTCCGGCAGCGGGGTGGTGGCGACCTTGGTGCCGGCCGCGTCCAGGTGGCCGAGGCGGCCGGGCTGGAGGAGGTAGGCGATGATCGAGGTCGCGATGAAGTTCAGCATGATGGTCGAGACGACCTCGCTGACACCCCGGGTGGTCTTCAGCAGACCGGCGATGCCCGCCCACATCGCGCCGACGATCATCGCGGTGATGATGATCAGCGGGATCTGGACGATGCCCGGCAGGGTCAGCGCGCCGCCGACGGCGGCGGCGAAGAAGGCCGCGAGCCGGTACTGGCCGTCGACACCGATGTTGAACAGGTTCATGCGGAAGCCGATGGCCACCGCGATGCCCGCCAGGTAGTACGTCGTCGCCTTGTTGATGATGTAGACCTGGCTGTCCGACTTGATGCCGTAGTCGAACATGATCCCGAAGGCGCTGAACGGCTCCTTGCCGGTGGCCGCGAGCACCAGGGCGGTGATCAGGAAGGCGGCGACGATCGCGAGCAGCGGCGCCGCGATGCCCAGGAGCACCCGCTCCTTGTCGAACTTCTTCATCGGGCCTCGTCCTCCGGGCCGTCGGTGCCCTCAGGGCTCTCATCGTGCTCAAGGTGACCGGCGGCGGCGCCGGTCATGGCCGAGCCGAGCTCCTCCGGGGTGATGGTCGCCGGATCGGCGTCGGCGACCAGACGCCCGCGGTACATGACGCGCAGGGTGTCGGAGAGGCCGATCAGCTCGTCCAGGTCGGCGGAGATCAGCAGCACCGCCAGACCCTCGCGGCGCGCCTCGCGGATCTGGTCCCAGATCTGCGCCTGCGCGCCGACGTCCACGCCCCGGGTGGGGTGCGCGGCGATCAGCAGCTTGGGGTCGTGGCTCATCTCGCGGCCGACGATCAGCTTCTGCTGGTTGCCGCCGGAGAGGGAGGCCGCGGTGACGTCGATACCGGGGGTACGGACGTCGTACTCGCGGACGATCCGCTCGGTGTCGTTGCGGGCGGCCTTGATGTCGAGGATCGGGCCCTTGGAGTTGGGCTTCTCGGTGACGTGGCCGAGGATGCGGTTCTCCCAGAGGGGGGCCTCCAGGAGCAGGCCGTGCCGGTGGCGGTCCTCGGGGATGCAGCCGATGCCCTCCTCGCGCCGCCTGCGGGTCGGCGCGGCCGAGATGTCGGCGCCGTCGAGGGTCACGACACCGCGGTCGGTGGTGCGCATGCCCATGATCGTGTCGACGAGTTCGGACTGGCCGTTGCCCTCGACACCGGCGATGCCGAGTACCTCGCCCTTGTGGATGGTGAGGGTGATGCCGTCGAGGACGGCGCGGACCACGCCGTCGGGGTCGACGGCGCTCAGCGACAGGTCCTGGACCGTCAGCATCGGCACGTCGGTGACCGTCGACTCGCGGGTCTCCGGCGAGGGCAGCTCCGCGCCGACCATCAGCTCGGCGAGCTGCTTGGTCGTGGTGTGCTTCGGGTCGGTGGTGCCGACCGTCGTACCGCGCCGGATGACGGTGATGTCGTCGGCGACCGACAGGACCTCGCCCAGCTTGTGCGAGATGAAGATGACGGTCAGACCCTCGGCCTTGAGCTCGCGCAGGTTGTCGAAGAGCGCGTCGACCTCCTGCGGGACGAGCACGGCGGTCGGCTCGTCGAGGATCAGGGTGCGGGCGCCGCGGTAGAGGACCTTGAGGATCTCGACGCGCTGGCGGTCGGCGACGCCGAGGTCCTCGACGAGGACGTCGGGGCGGACGCCGAGGCCGTACGCGTCGGAGATCTCCTTGATCTTGGCGCGGGCCTTGTCACCGATGCCGTACAGCTTCTCGGAGCCGAGGGCGACGTTCTCGAGGACGGTGAGGTTGTCCGCGAGCATGAAGTGCTGGTGCACCATGCCGACGCCACGGGCGATGGCGTCGCCGGGGCTGTTGAACGTCACCTGCTCGCCGTCGACCGTGATGGTGCCCTCGTCCGGCTTCTGCATGCCGTAGAGGATCTTCATCAGGGTCGACTTGCCCGCGCCGTTCTCGCCCACGAGGGCGTGCACGGTGCCGCGGCGCACGGTGATGTCGATGTCGTGGTTGGCCACGACTCCGGGGAAACGCTTGGTGATGCCGCGGAGTTCTACGGCGTTCGGACTGCTGGGGCTGGAGGCTTTGATGACGCACTCTCCTAGGCAGGGAGCGTGAGGAGGATGAGGCGGGGGACGCAGGCGCTGTCGGTGGCGAAAAATACCCTGTGGGCCGCGCGCTACGCGCGTAGCATCAGGAAAATCGTTCAACTGCCCACGGGGGTACGTGTGAAGGGGGCCCGGAGTGTCGGCCGAAGCCGCTCTCCGGGCCCCCCTCCGACATGTGTCAGAGGGTCGTCGCGACCTTGATCTGGCCGTCGACGATCTTCTTCTTGGCCTCGTCGATCTGGGCCTGGATGTCCTTCAGGTGGTCACCCGTGGTGGTCAGCGAAACGCCGTTCTCCGCCAGCGAGTAGATGTGCGTGCCGGTGATCGGCTTGCCGTCCTGGACGGACTTGACGAGCTCGAAGACACCGGTGTCGACGTTCTTGACGACCGAGGTCAGGATGGAGCCGGCGTACTTGGACAGGGCCGGGTCCTTGGCCTGGTCCGAGTCGACGCCGATCGCCCAGGTGCCCGGCTTCGCGGCGACGGCCTCGATGGCGCCGGCACCCGAGCCGCCCGCGGCGGCGTAGATGACGTCGATGCCCTTGTCGAGCATGCCCTTGGCGGCGGCCTTGCCCTTGTCGGGGGCGCCGAAGCCGGACATGTCCGTACCGGTGGACAGGTACTGGATCTGGACCGAGGCGTTCGGCTTCGTGTCCTTCACGCCCTGCTGGAAGCCGGCGGCGAACTTCTTGATCAGCGGGATGTCGACGCCGCCGATGAAGCCGATCTTGCCGTCCTTGGACTTGAGGGCGGCCGCGACACCGGCGAGGTACGAACCCTGCTCCTCGGTGAAGACGATCGAGTCGACGTTCTTCGCCTCGGAGACCGAGTCGACGAGACCGAAGGTGGTCTTCGGGTACTTGGCCGCGACCTTGTCGATCGCGTCCTTGTAGGCGAAGCCGACACCGATGACCGGGTTGAACCCGCCCTCGGCCAGGGAGGCGAGGCGCTGCTCACGGTCGGCCGGGGTCTCACCGGTCTTGGCGGTGAGCTCCTTGGTCTCGACGCCGAGGTCCGCCTTGGCCTTGTCGAGACCGCGCGCGGCGGAGTCGTTGAAGGAGTTGTCGCCACGGCCGCCGACGTCGTAGGCCATGCCGACCTTGATGGTGCCCGAGTCGGAGCCGGACTCGGTGGACGACTCACCACAAGCGGTGGCCGTGAGAGCGAGGGCCGCGGTCACTGCGGACGCGGAAACGATCTTGGATACCCGGCGCAAGAGGAGGGTCCCTTCGAGACTGACCGAAAGCGCCTCTTCCGGCGCTGGTTTCGCGTGGATCGTAACGCGCGTAGATGTCAGTTAAAGACCTGTTCATGAGTCGTTATCGGATCGTCGCGAACCGGCCAGGAGGACCGCCCGGAGGACCACTTGGGGCGACCGTCCCGGCACCGCCGGTTATACAGGGCGGCGCGGGGGTCCGGCCCGGGCCCGCGCGGCGACGCGCGGGCCATTGAGCCGAACGGGTGAAGGGCGTTTCGGCCGTCCGGACCGCCCGGGACGGCCTCGGCGGTCAGGGCCGGGGGGCCGCGTCGATCAGGGCGGCGGCGGTGAAGAACTCGACGCCGACCTCGATCGCCGTCTCGTCCACGTCGAAGTCACCCGCGTGCAGGTCCCGGCGTGTCGTGTCCCCGGGGGCACGGACGCCGAGGCGGGCCATGGCGCCCGGGACGTGCTCCAGGTACCAGGAGAAGTCCTCGCCGCCGAGGCTCTGCTCGGTGTCCTCGATCGCGTACACGCCGCGCCGGGCGGTCATGGCGTCCCGGAGCAGTTCGGTGACGGCCGGGTCGTTGACGACCGGGGGGACTCCGCGGACGTAGGTGATGGTCGACTTGGCGCGGTGGAGGGTGGCGATCTCGTCGATCGCCGCGTGCACCAGGTCGGGGGCGTCGCGCCAGCCGGGCAGGTCGAGGCAGCGGACGGTGCCGGAGAGCTCGGCGTGCTGCGGGATGACGTTGCAGGCGTGACCGGCCTCGATCCGGCCCCAGGTGACCGCGAGGCCGGAGCGGGTGTCCACCCGGCGGGCGAGCAGCGCGGGGACGTCGGTGGCGATCCGGGCGGCGGCGGTGACCAGGTCGGTGGTGAGGTGCGGGCGGGCGGTGTGGCCGCCGGGACCGTCCAGGGTGACTTCGAGCCGGTCGCAGGCGGAGGTGATGGGCCCGGGGCGCAGCCCGATGCGGCCGGCGTCCACCTTCGGGTCGCAGTGCACGGCGATGATGCGGCCGACCCCGTCCAGCACACCGGCCGCGATGGCGTCGGCGGCGCCGCCGGGCAGCACCTCCTCGGCGGGCTGGAAGATCAGCCGCACGGCGTGGGGGAGCAGCCCCTGCCGGTCGAGATCGGCGAGGACGAGCCCGGCGCCGAGGGCCGTGGTGGTGTGGACGTCGTGTCCACACGCGTGGGCCCGGTTGGGCACGGTGGAGCGGTACGCGACGGTCTTGACGTCCGGGATCGGCAGCGCGTCGAGGTCGGCGCGGATCGCCAGCATGGGGCGGCTTCTGTCCCAGGTGCCGATGTCACAGACGAGTCCCGTGCCCGTCGGGAGGACCTTCGGCGCGAGTCCGGCGGCCTCCAGGCGCGCCTTCAGGGCCGCGGTCGTACGGAACTCCTGGTTGCCGAGCTCGGGGTGCATGTGCAAGTCGCGCCGGAAGAGGATCAGTTCGGCGCGCAGCGAAGCGGACAGCGTTCCGGGCAGAGCGACGGAGCCGGGCTCACGGGACTTCAACTGGTTCACCTTTTGAAGGGTAGGCCCCTTCATAGATCAACTGCCCGTTGATCACGAAAAGTTCAGCCCGATAGGGGAAAGAAACTCCGTCCACCAGGCTTGATGACCATCCCTTGTGGGTAAGCTCACCCGAATTCGAACCGTTGTGTGGACTGGGCCGTGAGGCGGTCGACCTCGTGCGCCGCGGTGCCCGTGACCCCGGCGAGGAAGCCCTGGGCCCGCGGGGAGGCGTTCTCCTTGAGCCACTCGGGAGCGATCTCGCAGACGGCGACCTTGACCCCGGTGCCGGCCAGGGCGAGCGGCAGGGTGTGCACGACCGTCGAGGGAAAACTGACCACCGTACGGCCGATCGGGCCGCGCCGGGCGATCAGCTCCAGCGGCAGGTCGGGCCGGACGATCTCCAGGCCGGTCTCGACCGCGATCCGGTGCAGCTTCTCGGTGGACTCCCTGCGGTGGGCGAAGTAGCGGGTCGCGCCGTGCGTGCGGGCCAGCTCGGCGACGGCCAGCGCGTACTGGTCGGCGTCGACCACGCCCGTCTCGACCAGCGAGGTCCCGACCAGGTCGGCGCCCTTGGTGAGACGGGGCGGGCCGAAGCGGGAGCGGGTCCAGGCGAAGGTGTTCCGGGTGACGGTCGTGCCGGGCGGCGGCTGGACCGGGAGCGAGGTGAAGATCTCGACCGTACGGCGCCGGGTGGGGGCCAGCTTGCGGCGGGCGGCGGCGGAGACCGGGGCGAGCACGAGCTCGCGCGCCCCCCTGCTGCCGCGCCGGTGCCAGCGCACGAGGCGCTCGCCACGGGCCAGTTGGGCGGCGTACTCCATGGTCGCGGTGCCGTCGTCGACGACGGTGAGGTGCTTGGGCGCGAAGAGGGTCAGCAGGAGCTGGACGTAGCGGGAGAACGGGTCCCCGACGATCACCCGGTCCGCGGAGCGCAGCAGCGGCGCGAGCTCCCGCAGGGTCTGCGCGAGCGAGCCGCGTCCGCCGCGGGCGTCCTGCCAGCGGACGGTGAAGCCGTCGTCGCGGGCCAGCTGCGCCATCCGGCGGAGCTGGCCGCGCGACATCGGGTCGGTCGGCGAGAGCACGACCAGCGTGAGCTCTGCCCGCGCGGGCACGACGGGCACGGAGATCGCGCTGTCGTCGGCGCCGGGGGGCGGGGCTTGGCGGTCGTGAGGACCGTGAGGACCGTGAGGGTCGTGAGGGTCGTGAGGGTCGTGAGAGTTGTGAGGGTCGTGCTGGTCGTGAGGGTCGTGAGAGCTGTGAGGGTCGTGCTGGTCGTGAGGGCTGGCGGGAGTGGCGCCCTGCGCGCCGTCGACGCGCCCCATGACGGCCCCGGCGGGCGGCCCGCCGGAGGAGCCGACGCCGATCGGAGCCGGGTCGGCGTCCGTGCCGACGGCCGCCGGGGCCGCGTCGCTCGCGGCGGTCGCGAGGGTCACGGGCACAGCGGAGCCGGGGCTCTGCGCGGCGGGGCCGGGCGGCCCGTCGTGGGCGGGCGTGGCCGCGTGTATCGCGGCCCCCCGGCCGTCGGGGGCGGGTGCGCCCCCGACGGTGAGGGACTGGGCGTGGGCCCACTCCAGGACGTTCAGGAGCTGGACAGGGCTCTCGACGAACGCCAGCCGGCCGGTCATACGGCGACAGGCCCCTGGACTCGGCGGAGCTTCTTCATCGGGCCGAGCTCCGACTCGTAGACCTTCTTGACGCCGTCACCGAGCGCGGTCTCGATCGTGCGGATGTCGCGGACCAGGCGCTGCAGGCCCTGCGGCTCGACGGAGGCGGCCTGGTCGGAGCCCCACATGGCGCGGTCGAGGGTGATGTGACGCTCGACGAACGTGGCGCCGAGGGCGACGGCGGCCAGCGTGGTCTGGAGACCGGTCTCGTGGCCGGAGTAGCCGATCGGGACGTTCGGGTACTCGTCCTTCAGCGTGTTGATCACGCGGAGGTTGAGCTCCTCGGCCTTGGCCGGGTAGGTGGACGTCGCGTGGCAGAGCAGGATGTTGTCCGAGCCGAGGACCTCCACCGCGTGGCGGATCTGCTTCGGGGTGGACATGCCGGTCGACAGGATGACCGTACGGCCGGTCTCGCGCAGGGCGCGGAGCAGCTCGTCGTCCGTGAGGGAGGCGGAGGCGACCTTGTGGGCCGGGACGTCGAACTTCTCCAGGAAGGCGACGGCCTCGGTGTCCCACGGGGAGGCGAACCAGTCGATGCCGCGCTTCGCGCAGTGCTCGTCGATGGCGCGGTACTCGTCCTCGCCGAACTCCACGCGGTGGCGGTAGTCGATGTAGGTCATCCGGCCCCAGGGGGTGTCGCGCTCGATGTCCCACTGGTCGCGGGGGGTGCAGATCTCGGGCGTGCGCTTCTGGAACTTCACGGCGTCGCAGCCGGCCTCGGCGGCCACGTCGATGAGCGCGAGGGCGTTCTCGAGCTCACCGTTGTGGTTGATGCCGATCTCACCGGTGACGTAGACAGGCCGGCCGGGGCCCGCGGTCTTGCTGCCGAAGGTGCGGAGGCGGTTGCTCATGGTTCTGGTGTTCCTTAGGAGTTGGGGGAGAGGAGCTCGGGCCCGAGGAGCCAGGCCGCGATCTCGCGGACGGCGCCGGAGCCACCGGGGGTGAGGGTCACCGCACGGGCGGCGGCCCGTACGGAGTCGTGCGCGCTCGCCACCGCGACGGGCCAGCCGACGAGGTGGAAGCACGGGAGGTCGTTGACGTCGTTGCCGGCGTAGAGGACGCGCTGCGGGTCGATGCCCTGTTCCTCGCACCACTGCTTGAGGGCGAGGTCCTTGCGGTCGATGCCGTGCAGGACGGGGATCTGGAGCTTGCGGGCGCGGGCGGCGACGACGGCGTTCTGCTCGGTCGAGAGGATCAGGACCGGCATGCCGGCGCGGCGCAGGGCCGCGATGCCGAGGCCGTCGCCGCGGTGCGCGGAGACGAACTCGTGGCCCGCGGCGTCGAGGTGGACGCGGTCGTCGGTCTGCGTGCCGTCGAAGTCGAGGATCACGGCGTCGATGTCGCCGAAGCCGGGAGTGACCGGGGTGTCGAGCAGCGGCGCGAGGGCGCGGGCGCGGGCCAGGTCGTGCGGGTCGTCGATCTCCAGGACCCGCAGGGGGTCGGTGACGACGAGCGCGGTGTGGCCGAAGAAGCGGTGGTTGTGCGTACGGAACCCCTCGGCGGCCATCGCGTAGACGGCGCCGGTCTCCAGGTACTCGGGCTCGCGGTCCTGGCGGCGGGGCCGGAAGGCCTTGTCGTGGTTGACGCCGTAGGCACCGGAGTTCCCCGCGGCGGCACCGTGCGCGCCGGAGCCGTGCGCGCCGGAGCCGGTCGGCCCGGTGCCGGTCGGCCCGCCGCCGGTGGTCGCGGAGTCCGTCGTCGCGGAGTCCGTCGTCGCGGTGCCGGTCGGCCCGGTGCCGGTTGGCCCGGTGCCGGTCGGCCCGCCGCCGGTGGTCGCGGCGCCGGTCGGCCCGCCGCCGGTGGTCGCGGCGCCGGTCGGCCCGCCGCCGGTGGTCGCGGCGCCGTTGTGGCCCTCGCGCCAGAGGAAGCCGTGGCTCGGAGCGGCCGTGAAGGCCGTGTCGGCGCCGTCGGTGGTGATCTTCTCGACCGTGCCGTTGACCTCCTCCGCCGTGATGAAGGGGCTCGTGCACTGGACGAGGAGGACCACGTCCACGCGACGGCCGCTCGTCGCCTCGAAGGCGTCCATCGCGTGCAGGACCGCGGACTCGCTGGTCGCGGTGTCGCCCGCGATGGCCGCCGGGCGGTGGATCGCCTCCGCGCCGGCCGCGCGGGCCGCCGAGGCGATCGCCGCGTCGTCCGTGGAGACGACGACATCGGTGACCAGACGGGCGCCGAGGCAGGCGCGGACCGCGCGCGAGACCAGCGGCACGCCCGCGACCGGGGCGAGGTTCTTGGCGGGTACGCCCTTGGAACCGCCCCGCGCCGGGATGACGGCAAGCACGGTCGTGGTCATCAGAGTTCTCCAAGCCGGCGGATGACGGGCGCCACGCGCTGGACGCCGTGGCGGTACGCGCCCCGCGCCGCCTCCCGGACGATCCGCCGCAGCCCGCTGTCGCGGGTCCGGGTGGCGGTCACGTCCAGACGGTGGCGGGCGAGGATCCCGGGCAGGTAGCCGGGGGCCGACTCCGCTGTGTAGTAGGGGTCGATCGGGGGCAGTGCCGGGCCGGCGAGCAGGTCGGCGACCCGCTCGCGGGCGGCGTCGAAGGCCTTCTCGTAGCCTCCGTCGGACGCCACGCCCTGCCGGGCGAGCCACTCCTCGTCCGCCTTCGGGCGCACGTCCGCGTCGAGCCGGTCGAAGGAGGTCAGCAGGCCCGAACCGATGAAGTGGTGGTTGCCGAGGACCTCGCGCACGCCCATGTCGGTGAGGATCGCCGTGGGGATCCGCCGGTGCAGCGCTTCGAGGGCGGCCGTCGAGGAGACGGTGACCAGCAGGTCGGTGCGGTCCAGGACCTCGCCCATGTGCCCGTACACCAGACGGAAGTTGGGCGGGGTGTCGAGGTCGCGTACCAGCTTCTGGTACGGCAGCTCCTCCAGGTGGGTGGTGTGCTCGCCCGGCTTGGAGCGGAGCTTGAGCAGCACCTCCCGGCCCGGGTGGAGCCGCGCGTGGTCGACGAGCCTGCGGAGCAGGTAGGCCCGGTCGGCGCGGCTGACCGGCACGGAGGGCTGGGCGGCGAAGACGAGGGTGTCCCGGCCGGCCTCGGGGGCGTAGGGCGCGCCGCCGAGGAACGGCAGCGCGGCCTCCACCACCGAGGAGGCGTCGGCGCCCACTCCTTCGTACACGGCGCGGAAACGCTCCGCGTCGTGACGGGAGTTGGCGAGGACGACGTCCGCGCCGTGGCGCAGCAGGAGACCGTCGGCGAGCTTCTCGTAGACGACTCCGACATAGCCGGTGACGATCACCGGGCGGCGCTCCAGGCCCAGGTCGGCGATGCCCTGGAGGACCGCGCGGACCGTACCGCCGACGAGGGCGAGCACGACGAGGTCGTACGCCCCGTCCCGTACCTCACGAAGGAACTCCGCGCCCGTCACCTCGCGCGGGGGTGTGTCGGACACCCCGGTCTCGGCGAGTTGGCGCGCGGTGGGGGTGGCCCGACCGCGCAGGACGAATCCGGTGGGCTCGGAGGCCGCGATACGACGCGCGGTGAGCGCGCCCCATTTCCACCGGGTGTCGGAGTCGGCGAGTACGGCAATGCGTACTCGTTCATGGGTACGTGATGGCACGTCGAGGACGCTAAACAGGCATTCCGTTGGCTGGCCCAACTGAGACACAACAAACGGTGAACAGAGCCTCTCCGCACGCTGAAAACGGACGGGATCGGGGGCGGTTAAGGCTCCCGCCTCTCCGTGTTCACCGAACATCCCTCTGCCGGTCAGAACGAAGGCCGGACCGGCGCCTAGCGTCGGCCGGGTGGTCAAGCTCTCCGTCGTCGTGCCGTTCTTCAACGTGCAGACATACGCCCCCGACACCCTGACAAGCCTGCGCGCGAATGCCCGCGAGGACTTCGAATTCCTGCTGGTCGACGACTGCTCGACGGACGGAACGCCGGAGATCCTCGAACGGGCCGCGCGCGAGATCCCGGGGGCCGTCCTGCTCCGACACGAGGAGAACGAGGGGCTGGCCACGGCGCGCAACACCGGCCTCGACGCCGCCCGGGGCGAGTACCTCGCCTTCCTCGACGGCGACGACTGGCTCGCCCCCGGCCACCTGGCGCGCCTCGTGGCCGCCATGGACGGGCTCGGCTGCGACTTCCTCCGGACCGACCACGTGGTGAACACGGGCCGGGCCCGGTCGGTGAAGCGCGTGCCCGTCGGGCGCAGGGGCGAGGTGCTGCGCCCCCGGGACGCGATCCTGCCGGCGCACCGGACGACCTCCGTCGACTACCCGTACGCCTGGGCCGGGATGTACCACCGGCGGCTGCTCGACCGCGGGCTGCTCCACTTCACGCCCGGTCTGCGCACGGCGGAGGACCGGCCGTGGATCTGGAAGCTGCACCGGGAGGCGGAGTCCTTCGCGGCGGTGAGCACGCTCGGGATCTTCTACCGGCGGGGCGTCGCCACTTCCCTGACGCAGATCGGCGATATTCGCCAACTCGATTTCATCCGGGCCTTCGATCAGGTGATCGACGAAACGGCGAACGACGTGGACGCGGACCGGCTTCTTCCCAAAGCCGTCCGTACGTATTGCGCGCTCATTTCGCACCACGTCTCCTCCATTGAACGATTCGAACCGGCGGTGGCGAAGAAATTGCGCTCGATGAGTGCGGCGGCGCTGCGGCGCATGCCTCAGGACGTGCTCGACGAGGCGCTGTCCTCGATGGACGAGGAGCGGGCGGGCGTGCTGCGCAAGCTGCGCCGGCGCCGCGCGGGCTCCCTCGCCCCGACCGCGGGTCAGGGGGCCGCCGCGTGAGGACCACCCAGATCTTCTACGCCTCCACCCTGTACGGCGCGGCGACGCTGGCCGCGGCCCTGGACAGCGGCTGCTTCGGCCCCGCCGACCGGCGGCTGCTGCTCGTCGGCAACAACGCGGCGGTACCGGAGACCACACCCGCCCTCGACGAGATGCCCGGCTTCGAGCGGCTGCGGGGGCGCTTCGACGACGTACTGTCCTGGAACGAGGCGATCGAGCCGTTGCACCCGGCGGGCTGGTCGCCGCGCGGGGACGACGTACCGCTGCTCGAACGCCATCTGCGGCGGCTGTGGGAGCTCGGCGACGACCGGATCGAGATCGCCCTGGAGTCGGTCCAGGTGGCGCCCGCGCTGACGATCGCGCGGCTGTTCCCCGAGGCGGCGCTCGACGTCTACGCCGACGGCCTGATGAGTTACGGCCCCACCCGGAACAAGATCGACCCGCTGGTCGGCGAGCGGGTACGGCGGCTGCTCCACCTCGACCTCGTGCCGGGCCTCGCCCCGCTGCTGCTCGGCGAGTTCGGGCCGACGGCGGAGGTGGTGGAGACGGAGGCCTTCACCAAGGTGGTAGCCGAGCTGGCGGACTCGGCCGGTCCGGCCGGCGAGGAGGACGGCCCTGCGCTGCTGCTCGGCCAGTACCTCGCGGCGCTCTCGCTGCTCACCCCGGCCGAGGAGGAGGAGCTGCACGTCCGGATGGTCCGGGGCGCGATCGCGCGCGGGCACCGGCGGCTCGTCTTCAAGCCGCACCCCACGGCGCCGGACGCCTGGACACGGCGGCTGGCCCGGGAGGCGGAGGCGCTGGGCGCCGAACTGACCGTCCTGGACCGGCCGGTGCTCGCGGAGGTGGTGTACCGGGAGCAGCGTCCGGCGCTGGTGGTGGGCTGCTTCTCGACCGCGCTGATGACGGCGCACGCCTTCTACGGGATCCCGGTGGCGCGGGTCGGCACGCGGATGCTCCTGGAGCGGCTGACCCCGTTCCAGAACAGCAACCGCGTCCCGGCGACGCTGGTCGACGCGCTCGTCCCGGACCTGGAGGCGGACGGCCCCGAAGGTCCGGCACCGGACGCGGAGGCCCTCTCGGGCCTGGTCGCGGCGGTCGGCTTCGCGATGCAGCCGAAGATCCGGCCGGACCTGCGGGGCGCGGCGGTCCGTCATCTCTCGGGCCCGCTGGCGGAGCGGACCCGGTACTACTTCAAGCGCCGCCGCCTCACCGTCCTCGGCCTCCCGGGCGGCATCCCGGTCCCCCGCCACCCGAAGGTCCGACGGCTGGCCCGGCGCGCGCTGAAGCTGAAGCGAGCGCTGGCGAAGTGAGCCCGCGAGGTCAGGCGGCGCTGCTGAGGGAGAGCTTCGCGGCGAACCCGAGGAAGAGCGCGCCCGCCGCCGAGGTCGCCCCCGCCGAGAGGCGCCTGCGGCGCCGGAACGCGGCGGCGAGCCGGGTGCCGCCGAATATCAGCATCGTGAGGTAGAGGAAGCTGCCGATCTCCAGGAGCGTGCCGAGCACCAGGAAGGACAGCGCCGGGTAGGCGTATCCGGGGTCGACGAACTGCACGAAGAACGAGATGAGGAACAGGATCGCCTTGGGGTTGAAGAGGCTGATGATCAGCGCCCGGCGGTACGGGTTCTCCCCCGCGTCGCCCACCGCCCCCGCGCTCTCCGGGTCCTCGCGCACCTCGCCGCGGTCGCGCCACATCGACCAGGCCGCCCGCATCATCCCGTACGCCATCCACGCCAGATAGCCCGCGCCCGCGTACTTCACGATCATGAAGAGCAGGGGGGTGGTCTGGAGCAGCGACGCGGCGCCGAGCGCGGCCAGCGTCATCAGGACCGCGTCGCCGGTGAAGACGCCGGCGGCGGCCCGGTACCCGGTCCGCGTGCCCTTGCGTGCGGCGACGGACAGCACGTACAGCGAGTTCGGCCCCGGCAGCAGGATGATGAGGACGAGGCCCACGAGATACGTCGGAAGATCGGTGACACCCAGCATGGAGCGGAGTCTCGCACGGAGGTACGACAGCCCGCTTCCCTGTTTCGTATCGCGGAAGATCACGACCCCGGGCGCCCGATCGGGCCGCGTGCGACCGCCGGGCGTGGGGGCCGCGGGGTCCGCGGCGCGCCGTGGTCAGAACGCGTCGGTGGGGACGTACGTGCCCCAGACCTCCCGCAGCGCGTCGCAGACCTCGCCGACCGTCGCCCGCGCCCTGAGCGCGTCCTTCATCGGGTGGAGCACGTTCTCCGTTCCCCGCGCCGCCTCCTGGAGCCGGGCGAGCGCCGCGTCCACCGCCGCCCCGTCGCGCTCGGCGCGCAGCCGTGCCAGCCGCTCCGCCTGCTGGGCCTCGATCGCCGGGTCGACCCGCAGCGGCTCGTACGGCTCCTCGACGTCCATCGCGTAGCGGTTGACGCCGACGACGATCCGCTCCCCGCTGTCGGTCTGCTGCGCGATCCGGTACGCGGAGCGCTCGATCTCGCCCTTCTGGAAGCCGCGCTCGATCGCCTCGACCGCCCCGCCCAGCTCCTCGACCTTCCGCATCAGCTCCACCGCGGCGGCCTCGACGTCGTCCGTCATCGACTCCACGACGTACGAACCGGCGAACGGGTCGACGGTGGCGGTGACGTCCGTCTCGTACGCCAGCACCTGCTGCGTCCGCAGGGCGAGGCGGGCGGATTTGTCCGTCGGCAGGGCGATGGCCTCGTCGAAGGAGTTGGTGTGCAGCGACTGCGTGCCGCCGAGGACGGCCGCGAGACCCTGCACGGCCACGCGGACCAGGTTGACCTCGGGCTGCTGCGCGGTGAGCTGCACCCCGGCGGTCTGGGTGTGGAAGCGCAGCATCAGCGACTTGGGGTTCCGCGCCCCGAACTCCTCCCGCATCACCCGCGCCCAGATCCGGCGGGCCGCCCGGAACTTGGCGACCTCCTCCAGGAGCGTCGTACGGGCCACGAAGAAGAAGGAGAGCCGGGGCGCGAAGTCGTCCACGTCCATGCCGGCGGCGACGGCGGTACGGACGTACTCGACGCCGTCGGCGAGGGTGAAGGCGATCTCCTGCGCGGGCGAGGCACCGGCCTCGGCCATGTGGTAGCCGGAGATCGAGATCGTGTTCCACCTCGGGATCTCGGCGCCGCAGTACTTGAAGGTGTCGGCGATGAGCCGCAGCGAGGGCTTGGGCGGGAAGATGTACGTGCCGCGTGCGATGTACTCCTTGAGCACGTCGTTCTGGATCGTGCCGGTCAGCCGGTCGGCCGGGACGCCCTGCTCCTCCGCCACGAGCTGGTAGAGGAGGAGCAGGAGCGCCGCGGGGGCGTTGATGGTCATCGACGTGGAGACCCGGTCCAGCGGGATCCCGTCGAACAGCACCCGCATGTCGTCGATCGAGTCGATGGCGACACCGACCTTGCCGACCTCGCCGTGCGCGATCGGGGCGTCCGAGTCGTACCCCATCTGGGTCGGCAGGTCGAAGGCGACGGAGAGGCCCGTCGTGCCGTGCTCGATCAGCTGCCGGTAGCGGGCGTTGGACTCGACGGCGGTGCCGAATCCGGCGTACTGCCGCATCGTCCAGGGCCGGCCCGTGTACATCGTCGGGTACACCCCGCGCGTGAAGGGGTACGCGCCCGGCTCGCCCAGTTTCGCGGCGGGCTCCCACCCGGCCAGCGCGTCCGGTCCGTAGACCGGCTCGATGGGCAGTCCCGACTCCGACTCGCGCGCCATCGCTCCGCCTCTCCGTGAGATCTCGCTTCTGTCACAGCATGGTCCGCGTTGGAGCTCCGTGCGCAACCAAGGGCGCGCGGGAGGCATCAAAGAGGTACACACGCTGATTCCCGGGGGGCAACAGATGCGCCGTTCTTCCGTCATACGCAGAGCACTCATGGCCGCGGTCGCCGTGGCGGTCGTCACGGGCTGTACGGCCCAGGCGGCCGGCGGCTCCGGCGCCGCGCCCTCGGCCGGCGGGACGCCGTCGAGCTCCTCCTCCGCCCCGGCGACCGACGAGCCCACCTCGTCCCCCACCTCCGCCTCGCCCAGCGGTACGCCGACGGCGGACGACAAGCCGACGGCCACGCCCAGCTCCTCCCCCACCTCCGCGCAGCCGGTCGGCGAGGTCCTGATGAAGGACGGCGACGAGAACGAGAAGGTGCGCGAGCTGCAGGCGCGGCTGCGCCAGATCGGCTACTTCGACCGGGCGCCCACCGGCTTCTACGGCTCGATCACGGGCGGCGCCGTGAAGGCGTTCCAGAAGAAGCGGGGGCTGCCGGAGTCCGGCTCGGTGGACGAGGTGACCTGGCAGCGGTTGACCGGGATGACGCGCAAGCCGACGGCCGCCGAGCTGAAGCCGGCCACCACCAACACCCTCGACACGCCGGACCCGCGCTGCATGACCGGCCGGGTGCTCTGCATCAGCAAGGAGACCCGCACGCTGGCGTGGATGATCGACGGCACGGTCGTCTCGTCGATGGACGTCCGCTTCGGTTCGGAGAACACCCCGACCCGCGAGGGCATCTTCCAGGTCGACCGGAAGGTCCGTAACGACTGGTCGAAGCTATACCACACGCCGATGCCGCTCTCGATGTACTTCAGCCGGGGCCAGGCGGTGCACTACTCGGCGGACTTCGCGGCCCGGGGCTACAACGGCGCCTCGCACGGCTGCGTCAACGTCCGGGACCGGGGCAAGCTCTCCGCGCTCTTCGACCAGGTGAAGGTCGGCGACAAGGTCGTCGTGCACTGGTAGGCCGCGGGGGCGGAAGGAGAAGGGGCGCGGGTGGGACCGGGGGAACGTGTCCCACCCGCGCCGGTGCGCGGAGCCGAAGGTACGGGGGGAACCCCGGCTCACGCGCGGCCGATGACCAGTCGGCTCACTCATTACTGCGCCGACAGGCCGAAAACTGTCACACCGTGTTCGTCGAGGCGCCGCCGACCCGGACCGTCGGACCGGCGGGAGCCCGGTCGACGGCGCGTTCCTGGGCCCCTTCCCCCGTGCCGGCGGGGCCCGCGGCACCGGTGGGGCTCGTGTAGCGCACGGGGCTCGTGTACCGCACGGGGCTCGTGCGCATGGGGATCGTGGAGCGCACGGGGCTCGAGAAGCCGGCAGCGTCGTTGTTGCGCGCGAGGCTGGTGGAACGGACGGGGTTCGTGGAACGGGCGCCGGCGCGGCTCTGGGCTCCGCCGTCGTCCCGCTGGCTACTGCGGCCGTGGCCCTCGGGGCCCGTTCGGTCGCTTTCGCCGTCGCCGTCGCCGTCGCCCGAGGAGTCGTCGTCGCCCTGGCCGGGCGAGCGTTCGCCCAGGACGCGGTCGCAGAAGCGGCGCAGGGTCTCGCCCGCGCGGGCCGACTTCGCGAGCCGGTCCTTGGCGGTGGCGTCGATGCGCCCGGCGCGGAAGTCCTGGCAGGCCTTGACGAGCTTGGCGCCGGAGGTCTCGCCGCCCTGGTCCGCGGGGCTGGTGCTCTGCCCCGGCCGCGGGGTGGCCTCGTCCGTACCGCCCTGGCCGCCCGTCCCGTCCGACCCGCCCGGACCGGCGCCGGGGCCGGTCGTGGCCGGGGGCGCGGGGGTGGCGGGCGACGAGGGGGACGCGCCGGGCGGGACGAGGTCACCGGTCACGGGCGCCGAGGGCGTGACGGTGTCGACGAGCGGTCCCGGTGACTCGGAGGAGTCCGGGGAGTGCGAGGGGATCGGGCCGGGGGTGCCCGCCGCCGACACCGAACCGGCCGGCGTCGGGCCCTCCGTGGTGAACGGCAGCATGCCCGTGCCCGAGGCGACGGCGACCCCGCCGACGGCCACCGCGGCGACCGCGGCCGCGAGTCCGTACCGCAGGGAGCGACCCCAGCGCCGGTCGGTTCCGACCGGGGCGATCCGTACCGCGCCGAGGTCGGCGACGCCCGGCGCGCGAGTCCGGGAGGCGGGCGGGGCGTGGGAGGCGTGTGCGGCCGGCCGCACGACCCGGCCGCGTTCGGCGGCGGCCTTGCGGAAGGCGGCCAGGGCGGCCGCCTCACCCGGCAGTTCGATCCCCGCCACGGAGGGGAGAGGCGCCGGGCGGGTCTCCGCGAGGGCCCTGGCCAGGCGCTCGGCCTCGGCCCGGCTGTGATCGTCGACGGCGTCGACCGCCTCACCGCGCAGCAACCGCTCCGCGGCTTCCTGGTCGAGCCATGGGTACCGCTCGTCGGCCATCACATGTCCTTCTGCGTCCGCGCGCGCGATTGCGTCACACCTCCGGGGGCCGGAACCCCCGGTCTGCGACCACGCTGCGGTGGTACTCCCCCGAGAGGGGCGGCGCCGCCGTCGCCCTCGACGCCGAGGAGTTCGGCGAGTCGCTTCAGACCGCGATGGGCCGCGGTCCGTACCGCGCCGGGGCGCTTCCCGAGGGTGTCGGCGGCGCTCTTGGCGTCCAGGCCGACGACGACCCGCAGGACCACGGCCTCGGCCTGGTCCTGCGGAAGTTGGGATATCAGGTGCATGGTGTCGCCGGTGGCGAGTGCTTCCAGTGCCTCGTCCGCGGTGTCGGACTCGGCGGGCTTGTCGGTGAGTTCGGTCTCGTCGCCACTGGCCGCGGGGCGTCTGCCACGCATCCGGATGTGGTCGAGCGCCCGGTTGCGGGCGATGCGGGCCGCCCAACCGCGGAACCGGTCGGCGTCGCCGCTGAAGCGGTCGAGGTCGCGGGCTATCTGGAGCCAGGACTCGGAGGCCACGTCCTCGGCGTCGGCGTCACCGACGAGCGAGCGCAGATAGCCCAGCAGCCGGGGATGCACGGCGCGGTACACAGTACGGAAGGCGTCCTCGTCCCCGTCCTGCGCAGCGAGCACCGCGGCCGTCAGCTCCGCGTCCTCCCCCAGCACTCCCCACCCTGTTCGTCATCACGGCTGGTCACCACCGCCGCACCGCTCGGCACGCAGCAGACGCTACGTGCTTCTCCGCCGCCCCGTCCACGTTCGCCCACCCTTTGTGCAACCTGCAACCAACTTGGGACATCGGCGGTGGTGTGACAGAAAACGCTTGTATGGCGCTGAAGGGAGTACGGGGCCGTGCTGCGGCTCCGCGGACGACGACCGGGGCCTCTCCTGTGGGGGGTGGCGGCCCCGGTCGTCCTCCTTTTCCTGCCACGTCGGGCCGCCCTCTCCTGCCGCTTCCGGCTCCTGTCGCCCACCTCAGGCCCCTTTCGCACCCCTTCACGCCCTCTCCGCTGTCAACTGATGGTTGACAGTGGAGAGGTGTCAACCTAGGGTTGCACCCATGACGAAACCAGTCGGCATGACCATCCCCGTCCGGCTCGACGACCTCATCGAAGCGATCAAGAAGAGCAACTCCGACGCGCTCGACCAGCTGTCGAACGCGGTGATCGCCGCAGACCACCTCGGCGACGTGGCCGACCATCTGATCGGGCACTTCGTCGACCAGGCCCGGCGCTCCGGCGCGTCCTGGACCGACATCGGCCGGAGCATGGGCGTCACCCGCCAGGCGGCCCAGAAGCGCTTCGTCCCCAAGGACCCGGACGCGGAGAAGATGGACCCGAACGCCGGGTTCAGCCGCTTCACCCCCCGCGCCAGGAACGTCGTCATGGCCTCCCAGAACGAGGCCTCGGCCGCCCGCAACGCCGAGATCGGCACCGCGCACGTGGCCCTCGGCCTGCTCGCCGAGCCCGAGGGGCTCGCGGTGCACTGGATCGCCTCCCAGGGTGTGACGCCCGAGGCGCTGCGCGAGGCGCTCACCCCGACGCTGCCGCCGGCGGCCGAGGAGGTGCCCGAGCTCATCCCGTACGACGCGGCGGCGAAGAAGGTGCTGGAGCTGACCTTCCGCGAGGCGCTCCGGCTCGGCCACAACTACGTCGGCACCGAGCACATCCTGCTGGCGCTGCTGGAGTTCGAGGACGGCGACGGGGCCCTGACGGGCCTCGGCCTGGACAAGACGCGGGCGGAGTCGGACTTCGCGGCGATCCTGGAGCAGCTCTCGGTGAAGCCGACGGAGTGACAGCGGGGGCGGGCGGGCGCGGCCGAGCGCGCCTGCCCGCGCTCCGCCGGGCCAGGAAGGCCGCCATGCCAGGAAGGCCGCCGGGCCAGGAAGGCCGTCAGGCCGTGCGGGCCCGGCGGGAGACGACCGCGCGGAGCACCCGGCCGCCCTCCGTGGAGAGTTCGCGGGCCCGGCGCAGTCCGGTCGGGCCGTGGGCGACCGACTCCAGGACCGCCTGCTGGCGGCGCAACTCGCCCGCGAGGAGCGGCCCGGCCCCGGCCGCGTCCCCGGCGCGGCACCGCCCGATCAGCTCGTCCGTGACCTCGGCCGCCTCGTACCGCCCGTGCAGGGCGAGCGCGCTGACGGAACATCCGGCGGCCCACACCCTGAGCGACTCCTCGACCCACTCGGCCGGCGCGGCGCCCAGCATCTCGCGTACGAGACCGGCCGCGACGCCGCCTGCGTCGACACCGTCCAACTCGACACGGGCCTTGGCCACGGCCTCGCCCCACGCCTCGCCGTCGCCCCGGGCCACCGCCGCCCAGACGGGTCGCAGCACGTCGCCGCCGTCGGGGGCGAGCAGCGGCAGACAGCGGTCCAGACAGGCGAGCCCGGCAGCCGCCAGACTCCGCTCGTCGGCCCGGTCGATCAGTTCCAGCAGGCTCATCGAGGCCTCCCGTCGCGGTCGCGGCACTTCCTCTTACTGCGCCGCCTGGCGAAAATTCGTCACTATGCGGCCGGAATCATGCCAGTGGCCTTGTGGTGCTGCATAGAGGTCAGCCGCCGGACGAAGAGGATCGCGAGGACGGCGGCGACGATGTCGAGCACGTACCCGAGGAGCGACACGCGCGCCGCGGCGACGAACGTGTCGGCGGTCTCGGCACCGCGGTACATCAAGGCCCCGACGCGGCCCACGATCATGACGGCGACCCAGACCGCCCACCAGCTGTTGAGGAGGGCGAGCTCCCCCTTCCGGTCGGCGGCGTAGGGAGTCATGCGGCTCGCGCGCCAGATGTCGGCGGCGGTCTCGCGCGGGATCCACAGGTTGCCGATGGGGATGAACCAGCCACCGACGGCCCACCCCGGGCCCCGTCCCTGCAGGTCGGGAGCCCAGACTCCGGCGTTCTTCCGCAGTCGGTGGAACCAGACGATGAAGACGACCCCGGTGGCCACGTACAGCGTGAAGGCCATGCTGTAGGCCACGTTCAGGTTCAGGGACCCGAACACGGCCGGGTCGGCCTGGCCCGCCGTCTCGTCGGCGAGGAGAACGCGGATCTCGAAGACGGCCAGCAGGACGTCGAAGGCGATGTTGGCACCGAGCAGGGCCACGACGGCGTACGACAAGCCGTTCGGATTACGGAGCATGGTGGAGCGGGTCCCCCCAGGATGAGCGGGCCCCCTCCCCGAGGTCCCGGCAGGGCCGCGCGGCCGCCGCGAACGGGACCGTACGCGAAGCGGACCGTCCCGTCCATGGGGAAACCGCAGGTCAGCCGCGCACCTTCACCGCCAGGTCCTGGAACTGGGCCCAACTCGCCGTCGGCGTCCGCGCGTCCCACAGCTTCTGCGCCGTCGCCGTCAGCGGCATCCGGATCCCGTCGGCCACCTGCGCCGGGGTCTGCGCCTGGGACAGGTCGCACCAGACCGCGAACCGGCCGCCCAGGATCTGCGGCCCGTACCGCGCCGGCACCGGTGTCGTGCCGCGCAGCACCAGCGGGGTCCACTGCTCGTAGATGCGGCGGCCGGTGGGGTACGTGAAGTCGTTCGGCTCGCCGAGGACGTAGTAGAGGTACTCGTCGTTGAGGTTCACGACCTTCCGGCCCTCGGCCAGGTACTCGGCGGGCGGCCGGGCCCCGATCTCCTTGCCGGTCCAGTACTCGACCTCGATGTCCTTGTCGGCCGTGACGACCCCGCCCTGGAAGAACCCGTCGTTCCAGGCCTTCGCCGTCCTGCCCGCGTCGCGCACCACCGCCGCGCGGTCGTTCAGCCAGCCCTCGGCCAGGTCCTGGACGCCCGCGTCCGGCCCGTACTTCTGCCGGGCCGCCTCGGCCAGCTGCGGGTACGAGGCCGCCGGGGAGCTCACGGTCAGCGCCTGGTACTCGTCGGCGCCGACGTGGAACCAGCCGCCGGGGAACAGTCCGGCGTACTCGCGCAGCAGCTCGTCGACGAGCTTCGCTGAGGCGGGCTTGGAGATGTCGATGGCGCCCTGGCGCGGCACCCCGGAGACGTTGCGCAGCTGGAGGTCCGGGTAGGCGCGCAGGACGGCGCCGAGGTGTCCGGGCGAGTCGATCTCGGGCACGACGGTGATGTGCAGGGTCTGCGCGAGGGCGAGGATGCGGCGCACCTCGGCCTTGGTGAGGTGCTGGGCGGAGACGATCTCGGGGTGGGTGTCCGAGGCGATCCGGAAGCCCTGGTCGTCGGAGAAGTGCAGGCCGAACTGGTTGAGCTTGAGGTCGGCCATCTCGCGCAGCCGGGCCTCGATCCACTCCGCCGTGAAGAACTTGCGGGCGATGTCGACG
The DNA here is from genome assembly GCF_044746945.1 of Streptomyces sp. NPDC090127. Classification (NCBI taxonomy): domain Bacteria; kingdom Bacillati; phylum Actinomycetota; class Actinomycetes; order Kitasatosporales; family Streptomycetaceae; genus Streptomyces; species Streptomyces sp. NPDC090127. The sequence goes on from NZ_JBIVDE010000001.1 coordinate 1,027,997, forward strand.
TTCAGCCCGCGCTGCGGCTTCGCGGGCGCGTCGGTGACCGTGCCCTCGGGCATGGCGCCGGAGCCGTTCACCGACTGCTTCAGCGTGCGGGTCCCGTAGAAGACGCCCGCCTGGTCGGGGCCGGTGATCCTGACCCGGTCGTCGCGGGTGGTGACCGTGTACGACTCGGGGGCGCCCTTGCCGCCGAGCGCCAGCTCGACGTCGCCCGCGCGGGCGGCGACCGCGCCCCGGTACGCGATCTTGAGCTCGCCCGCGAGCAGCCGTGCCTCGTCGGCGAGGCCCTCGCTGCCCGCCGCGACGACGATCCCGGCCTGGGGGTCCGGCTTCCAGCCCGGCCCGCGCGCCGCCTCGTGGGAGCGGACGGCGGGGACGGTGAGCGGGGCCGTGGAGAGGGGGTACGTCCGGGTGGGGCTGGGCGGGGGCGTGCTCGTCGCGCTGGTCACGGCGGACGGCGTGCCGGCACCGGAGGTGGGGCCCGCCGGACCGTCGGCCGAGCCGCTGGAACAGGAGGTCACGGTGGCCAGTGCCACCGCGGCCGCCACGAGGGTGGGGCCCGCGTGGGCCCTTCGTATGGCGTAGCGCATCACTGGAATCCTCCCTCAGCCTGCGAAGTGAGGCCATTCGGGGCGGGACCGGGACCGGTTCGGGGCGGGCCCGGGACGTACAGAGATCTGTGCCGGAACGTCACGCACACGTTCCGAAACTCTCCCTTCCGGGTGAATTTCGCGCATCCGTCGGACACTTCTCCCTCCCCATCGATAACGTTGAGTCACATCCACCCCACCTTTCCCGGAGCCCACGCTGACCAGCGACACCCGCGCCCCTTCCCGGAACCGGAACCTGGGCTCCGCCACCACCACCGGCGCGCCCGGTCCCGCCCCCGCGATACCGGCGCAGCAGGGCGAACCCCGGCCGCTCGCCACGCCCGACGGCCTGGGGCTCTTCAACGCCGCCCCGGCCGACGCCGCGCACGAGCTGCTGCTGGCCTGCTGCCACAGCCGGCGTTGGGCCGAACGGGTGGCCGCGCACCGCCCGTATCCGACCCTCGACGCGCTGCTCGCCGCCGCCGACGAGGCCGGGTACGACCTGTCCGCGGCCGATCGCGAGGAGGCGCTCGCCGCCGAGTCCTCGGCCGCGCCCCACCCGGACGCCCCGCCCGCCGCCCACACCGCGCTGCGGGCCGCGCACGCCGCGTACGAGAGCCGTTTCGGGCACGCCTTCGTGATCAGCCTCGACGGCGTACGTCCCGGCGAGCGTCTCGACCAGGTGCTCGCGGGCATCCGGTCGCGGCTCGCCAACGAGCCGGAGGAGGAGCGGGTGGTCGCCGCCGACGAGCTGCGCCGGCTGGCCCGCGGTCGGCTCGCGCACCACGTCGGCGCGGCGGCCTGGCCCCTTCTGCCGCCGAATGCCACACATCCGTCCGGAATGCGGTGATCCGGGCAGCGGTGCCTGTCTCTCCGTAGTCCGTCCGTGCCTCTTTGATCACACCTATGGACCCCGCGCGAGCGAACCGACAAGTCGTCGCTACGATGACCAGGGCCGGTGGACCGTACCCGGCCGGGTCAGACCGACACTGAAGCCGGCCGACCCTGATCCCCGCTCCCGGAGGGTTTTTCCGTGCCGGCTGGAACGCTGTACCGCGGCCGGGAAGGAATGTGGTCCTGGGTGGCTCATCGAGTCACCGGCGTCCTCATCTTCTTCTTCCTGTTCGTACACGTGCTGGACACCGCTCTCGTCCGCGTCTCTCCCGAGGCCTACGACGAAGTGGTCGCCACGTACAAGACGCCGATCGTCGCACTCCTCGAGTACGGCCTGGTCGCCGCCATCCTCTTCCACGCGTTGAACGGCCTTCGGGTCATCGCCGTGGACTTCTGGTCCAAGGGCCCGCGCTACCAGAAGCAGATGCTCTGGACCGTCGTGGGCATCTGGGTCGTGCTGATGGCGGGCTCGCTGTACCCCGTCCTCGGCCACGCCGCACGTGAACTGTTCGGGAGCTGACGCCAGACATGTCTGCTGACACCACTTCCGCGATCGGTCCCGTCGAGGGCGCTTCCTACGACGTGGACAACCCGGCCCCGTACATCGAGGCCCCCCGCAAGCGCACCGGCAAGACGCCGCGGGCGACGCGAGGCAACTTCGAGATGGCCGCATGGCTCTTCATGCGCCTCTCCGGCATCGTCCTCGTCGTCCTGGTCCTCGGCCACCTGCTGATCCAGCTCTTCCTCGACGGCGGCGTCTCCAAGATCGGTTTCGCCTTCGTGGCGGGCCGTTGGGCCTCGCCGTTCTGGCAGGTCTGGGACCTCCTGATGCTCTGGCTCGCCATGCTGCACGGCGCCAACGGCCTCCGCACGGTCATCAACGACTACGCGGAGCGGGCCAACACGCGCCTGTGGCTCAAGGGCCTGCTGTACACCGCCACGGTGTTCACCATCCTTCTGGGCACGCTGGTGATCTTCACCTTCGACCCGAACATCCGCTAGGCACGGGGCTGAGGTAATCCACGACATGCAGATCCACAAGTACGACACCGTCATCGTCGGAGCCGGCGGCGCCGGCATGCGCGCCGCCATCGAGGCGACGAAGCGCAGCCGCACCGCCGTGCTGACGAAGCTCTACCCCACCCGCTCCCACACGGGCGCCGCGCAGGGCGGCATGGCCGCCGCGCTGGCCAACGTGGAGGAGGACAACTGGGAGTGGCACACCTTCGACACGGTCAAGGGCGGTGACTACCTGGTCGACCAGGACGCCGCCGAGATCCTGGCGAAGGAGGCCATCGACGCCGTCCTCGACCTGGAGAAGATGGGCCTGCCGTTCAACCGGACCCCGAACGGCACCATCGACCAGCGCCGCTTCGGCGGTCACTCCCGCAACCATGGCGAGGCCCCGGTCCGCCGGTCCTGCTACGCCGCGGACCGCACCGGCCACATGATCCTCCAGACGCTGTACCAGAACTGCGTCAAGGAGGGCGTGGAGTTCTTCAACGAGTTCTACGTCCTGGACCAGCTCATCGTCGAGGTCGACGGGGTCAAGAAGTCCGCCGGTGTGGTCGCGTACGAGCTGGCCACCGGCGAGATCCACATCTTCCAGGCCAAGGCCGTGATCTACGCCTCCGGCGGCACGGGCAAGTTCTTCAAGGTGACCTCGAACGCGCACACCCTGACGGGTGACGGCCAGGCGGCCTGCTACCGCCGCGGCCTACCGCTGGAGGACATGGAGTTCTTCCAGTTCCACCCGACGGGCATCTGGCGCATGGGCATCCTGCTGACGGAGGGCGCCCGCGGTGAGGGCGGCATCCTCCGCAACAAGGACGGCGAGCGCTTCATGGAGAAGTACGCGCCGGTCATGAAGGACCTCGCGTCCCGTGACGTCGTCTCGCGCTCCATCTACACGGAGATCCGCGAGGGCCGCGGCTGCGGTCCCGAGGGCGATCACGTCTACCTGGACCTGACGCACCTCCCGCCGGAGCAGCTCGACGCCAAGCTGCCGGACATCACCGAGTTCGCCCGTACGTACCTCGGCATCGAGCCGTACACGGACCCGATCCCGATCCAGCCCACCGCGCACTACGCCATGGGCGGCATCCCGACCAACGTCGAGGGTGAGGTCCTCAGCGACAACACCACCGTCGTCCCGGGTCTGTACGCGGCCGGCGAGGTCGCGTGTGTGTCGGTGCACGGCGCCAATCGTCTGGGCACCAACTCGCTGCTCGACATCAACGTCTTCGGCAAGCGCTCCGGCATCGCCGCCGCCGAGTACTCCGCCAAGCACGACTTCGTCGCGCTGCCGGAGAACCCGGAGTCCCTCGTCGTCGCGCAGATCGAGAAGCTGCGCAACTCCACGGGCAGCGAGCGGGTGGCCGACATCCGCCGTGAGCTGCAGGAGACGATGGACGCCAACGTGATGGTGTTCCGTACGGAGCAGACCATCAAGACGGCCGTCGAGAAGATCGCCGAACTGCGCGAGCGCTACGAGAACGTGTCCATCCAGGACAAGGGCAAGCGCTTCAACACGGACCTGCTGGAGGCCGTCGAGCTGGGCAACCTGCTCGAACTGGCCGAGGTCATGGCCGTCTCGGCCCTGGCGCGCAAGGAGTCCCGCGGCGGTCACTACCGCGAGGACTACCCGAACCGCGACGACGTCAACTTCATGCGTCACACGATGGCGTACCGCGAGGTCGGCGAGGACGGCTCCGAGACCGTGCGTCTCGACTACAAGCCGGTCGTCCAGACCCGCTACCAGCCGATGGAGCGTAAGTACTGATGGGTACCCCCGTACTGGACAAGGTCGAGGCGGGCTCCGCCGCCTCCCCGTACATCACGGTCACGATGCGGATCCGCCGCTTCAACCCCGAGGTGTCGGACGCGTCGGTCTGGGAGGACTTCCAGATCGAGATCGACCCGAAGGAGCGCGTGCTCGACGCCCTTCACAAGATCAAGTGGGACGTCGACGGCACGCTGACCTTCCGTCGCTCGTGCGCCCACGGCATCTGCGGCTCGGACGCGATGCGGATCAACGGCAAGAACAGGCTCGCCTGCAAGACGCTGATCAAGGACATCAACCCCGAGAAGCCGATCACCGTCGAGGCCATCAAGGGCCTCACCGTGATGAAGGACCTCGTGGTCGACATGGAGCCCTTCTTCCAGGCGTTCCGGGACGTCATGCCGTTCCTGGTCACCAAGGGCAACGAGCCGACGCGTGAGCGTCTGCAGTCGGCCGAGGACCGCGAGCGCTTCGACGACACCACCAAGTGCATCCTGTGCGCCGCGTGCACGTCGTCCTGCCCGGTGTTCTGGAACGACGGGCAGTACTTCGGCCCGGCCGCGATCGTCAACGCGCACCGCTTCATCTTCGACTCGCGCGACGAGGCGGGCGAGCAGCGCCTGGAGATCCTGAACGACAAGGACGGCGTGTGGCGTTGCCGCACGACGTTCAACTGCACGGACGCCTGCCCGCGTGGCATCGAGGTCACGAAGGCGATCCAGGAAGTGAAGCGCGCGCTGATCACGCGCCGCTTCTAGTCCGGCGCCGTCGACCCGTCGTCTTCTGACAGCTGGTCACAACGGTGAAGCCCGCTTCTGTACGCTCGGCGTGCAGAAGCGGGCTTTTCCGTTGGTGGAGAGAGCGGGGAGAGATGAGCGAGCCGAACCCTTACGCGGACGGTGAGTACAAGTGGGGGCCCGGGCAGCAGCAGCCGGGGACCCCCGGCTACGGATATCCGCAGGCGGGGACGCCGGGTTACGGGTACCCGCAGGAGGGGACGCCCGGCTACGGCTACCCGCAGGCCGCCGGCACCGGGGGCGGGTACCAGCCGACGCTGCCCGGCCTGCCGGTGCCGCCGCAGCACCCGACGGGGCAGGGCGGGGGCGCGCCGCTGCTGAGCCTGGGTGACATCACGGTCGTCGGGGACCAGATCATCACCCCGGCCGGGCAGATGCCGCTCCGGGGCGCGGTGTGGAACGTGATGGACATGTCGCGGACCGAGGAGAAGATCCCGACCGTCGCGATCGTGCTGGCCATCATCTTCTTCGTGCTGTGCCTGCTGGGCCTGCTCTTCCTGCTGATGAAGGAGAAGCAGACGACCGGCTTCATCCAGGTCACGGTGGTGAGCGGCGGCCGCCACCACGCGACGATGATCCCGGCGAGGGGCCCGGACACCCTCCACTGGGTCATGGGCCAACTGAACTACGCCCGTTCCCTGAGCATGTGACAACGGGGCCTGCGAGGCACCCGACGCGCCCGGCTAGGCTCGGGGACTGTGAAGGACGTGAAGGAAGAGAAGCCCGCCGAGCGCGACGCACGGGCCGCGGAGCCCGAGCCCACCGCGATCGGAGCCAAGGCCCCGGCCAAGGCCGCGAAGAGCGAACAGACCCGCACGCTCATCCTCGAAACCGCGCTCCGGCTGTTCAAGGAGCGCGGCTACGACAAGACGACCATGCGGGCCATCGCCCAGGAGGCCGGGGTCTCCGTCGGCAACGCGTACTACTACTTCGCCTCCAAGGAACACCTCGTCCAGGGCTTCTACGACCGGATCGCCGAGGAGCACCAGTCGGCCGTCGCGGCGGTCCTGGACAGCGACGAGAAGGACCTCACGGCCCGTATCCGCGGGGTCCTGCTCGGCTGGCTCGACATCGCCGAGCCGTACCACGAGTTCGCGTCGCAGTTCTTCAAGAACGCCGCCGACCCGGACAGTCCGCTCAGCCCCTTCTCCCCCGAGTCGGAGGGGCCGCGCGAGGCCGCGATCGACGTCCACCGGCGGGTCATCTCCGGCGCGAACGTCAAGATCGACCCCGAGCTGGCCGAACCGCTTCCCCAGCTGCTCTGGCTCCAGCACATGGGCCTGGTGCTGTTCTGGGTGTACGACCGCTCCGAGGGCTGCGCCAACAGCCGCCGACTGGTCGAGCGCCTCTCCCCCGTGACCGCCCGGGCGATCACGCTCTCCCGCTTCCGGCTGCTGCGCCCCCTGGTCCGCGAGACCCACGACCTCCTGGCCGACTTCATGCCGACGGCGGCGGGCATGGCCGCCTCGGGCAGGCCGCGGCGCGCGAAGGCCCCCAAGGAGAGCTGAGGCTCCCACCACGACCGAGGGGCCTCGAACCGGTGCACGGTTCGAGGCCCCTCCGTCATCGCCTGTCGCTGTGGACGGTCCGACGGACGCCGGATCAGATCCAGCTCAGCTCCCAGAGCCGCCAGATCCCGGTGCCGTCGGTGAGGTACTGCGAGCCGGCGATCTCGGTGGTCGCCAGGACGTAGTCCTTCTTCTGCCAGAGCGGGACCAGGGGGACGTCCTTCGCGACCTCCGACTGGATGTCCTCGAAGTCGTTGACGGCCGCCGCCCGGTCGCTGTACTGCTGCGTCGCCGAGATCAGCGAGTCGATCTTCCGGCTGGAGAAGCCGTTGTGCATGGCGTTGCCCGCGCCCACGAGCGGGGCGGTGAAGCTGTCGGAGTCCGGGAAGTCGGGCAGCCAGCCGACGGGGTACGCGTCGTACTCGCCCTTCGCGTACGCCTTCTGGAAGTCCTGCCACTCGGCCTCGACGAGCTTCACCTTGAACAGGCCGGTCGCCTGCAGCTGCTTCTGGAGCTCCTTCGCCTCGGCGGCGTAGGTGGCGTCCTTGCGGTAGCCGAGGGTGAAGGTCACCGGCGTCTCGACGTCCGCGTCCTCGAGCAGCTCCTCGGCCTTCTTCCCGGACGGCTCGGGGTACGCGTCGTAGAAGGAGGTGCTGTGGCCGTTGAAGCCCTGCGGAATGAGGGAGTACAGCGGCTCGACCGTGCCGTGGTAGGCGCCGGTGACGATCGCCGGGCGGTCGACGACGGCGGCGACGGCCTGCCGGACCTCCTTCTTCGCCATCGGGGAGCCGGGCTTCACGTTGAAGTAGAGGTTGCGGACCTCGGCGGTCTGCGCCTCCGTGATCCGGGCGGAGTCCTTGCTCTCGCTCGCCTCGGAGAGGAACTCCGGCGGCATCTGCCGGTGCGCGACGTCGACCTGCCGGGTCTTCCAGGCGGTCGCGAGCTGCTCGGACTCCGTGAAGTACTTCACGACGACCGTGGCGCCGGCCTTGGCCGCGCCCCGGTAGTTCGGGTTGGGCTCCAGGCGCGCGCTCTCGCCGGGCTTGAACTCCTTGAGGACGTACGGACCGGAGCCGTCGACCGTGTTGCCGTCGCGCAGCCGCTTCGCGGGGTACTGGCCGCTGTCCACGATCGATCCGGCGCCCGTGGCGAGCTTCAGCGGGAAGGTCGCGTCCCGGCTGTTCAGGTGGAAGGTGACCTTCTGCCCGTCGGCCACGACGCTCTTGAGCGTCGGGAAGAGCGGCGCGGGACCGGTGTCCGACTTGATGCTCAGAATCCGCTCGAAGGAGTGCTTGACGTCCTCGCCGGTCACCTTGCGGCCGTTGGAGAAGGTCAGGTCGTCCCGCAGCTCGCACTGGTACGTCGTGAGCCGCGCGCCGACGAACTTGCAGCTCTTGGCGGCGTCCGGGACGGGCGTGACGACGCCCGGCTTGAAGCTCAGCAGCGTCTGGTAGACGTTGCTGTACATCGCCCAGGAACCGGCGTCCCAGGCACCGGCCGGATCGAGTGAGGTCACCTCGTCCGTGGTGCCGATGGTGATCGGATCGGTCCGGACGTCGTCGGACGGGAGCAGTTGCCAGCCCCCCACCCCGGCGACCGCCAGAACTCCACAAGTGATGAGGATCCGAAGACGGACCGTCGACCGCATCGCCGTGCTTCCTTCATGTCGAGCCCACCCCTGCCGCGGCGGCTCCCAGCCATGCCGCGATGGCGTCACCCAATCACACGGGCTTCACAAGTGGAAGAGGAAACCTTCACGATGCAGCTATATGTCCGAGATGAGACATGGAGGGATCGAACGGTACGTATCGCCCCCTGCGCGATGAGTGATGTCTTCCGCTCGCGCGGCCTCACCCGCGGCTTGTCATGCCTGCCGTGAAGCCAGCTGTACGAGGGTGATGTCGGAGGGCGCGCCGACCCGGACCGGGGGTCCCCAGGCGCCGGCTCCGCGGGAGACGTACAGCTGGGTGTCGCCGTACCGTTCGAGCCCCGCGACGGTCGGGTTGGCCAGCTCGGCGAGGTAGTTGCCGGGCCAGAGCTGTCCGCCGTGGGTGTGGCCGGAGAGCTGGAGGTCGACGCCGTGGCGGACGGCGTCGTCGATGACGATCGGCTGGTGCGCGAGGAGGACGGCGGCCTTCGTACGGTCGCGGTCGCCGAGCGCGGCGGCGAAGTCCGGGCCCTGGCCCTCGCTCTCGCCGGCGATGTCGTCGACCCCGGCGAGGTCGAAACCGGCCGCGATCTCCAGGCGTTCGTTGCGCAGCGGGCGCAGGCCGAGCTCACGGACGTGGTCGACCCAGGCGTCGGCGCCGGAGAAGTACTCGTGGTTGCCGGTCACGAAGAACGAGCCGTGCCGGGCCCTGAGCCGCGCGAGCGGTTCGGCGGCCTGGCCGAGGTTCTCGACGGTGCCGTCGACGAGGTCGCCGACGACGGCGATCAGGTCGGGCTGGGTGGAGTTGATGGAGTCCACGATGCGCTGGGTGTGGGCGCGGCCGAGGACGGGCCCGAGGTGGATGTCGGACACGACGGCGATCCGGTACCCGTGCAGGGCGCGCGGAATCCTGGCCAGCGGCACGGTCACCCGCTTGACGCGCGGGCCACGCAGGACGCCGTACGTCCCGTACCCGACGGTCCCGAGGGCGGCGGCGGCCGCGGCTCCGCCGACGACACGCGACACGAACAGCCGCCGGGAGACGGCGGTGGCGCCGGGGGCGTGCGGGGAGGACCCGGCCTCGGTCTTGGCCTCGATGGTGGCCCCGGCCCGGTCCTCGGTGTCGGGGGGCGCGCCCTGGCCGTTCGCGGTGGGGACCGGGACGGGAGGGGCGGCCGGCTGGGCCGAGGCGGCGGCTGGGGCCGGAGTCGGGGCGGAGGGCGCGGCCGGGGCGGAGGGCGCGGCCGGGGCCGAGGTCGAGGCCGAGGTCGAGGTAGCGGCCGGGGCCGAGGTCGAGGTCGAGGTCGAGGTCGAGGTCGAGGTCGAGGTCGAGGCCGGGGTCGAGGTCGAGGTCGAGGCCGAGGCCGGGGCCGAAGTCGAGGGCGCCGCCGGGGTCGTGGCCGAAGCCGGGGTCGGCGCCAGGACCGAGGCCTGGGCCTGGGCCTGGGCCGTACGGTCGGTCGCCCCGCGCTCCAGCGCGCGCCGCAGCAGCGGGCGTACGGCCTCCCCGACGACGAGGGCGAGGGTCACGTACAGCAGCACGGCCAGCCAGAGGAAGCCCGGCCAGGCCACGACCTGCTGGAGCCAGAAGGGGGCGCCCGCCCGCGCCGAGGACAGGGCCGCGACCGAGAGCGCGGGCAGGACGAAGGCGGCGGCCGTCCCCAGGCGCCGCGCCACGCTCCCCCGCGCGGTGACATCGCGCACCAGGCGCCGCCACACGTACCAGTGAACCCCGCCCAGGAGGCTCAGGGCCACGACAGCCACCAGCAGAAAGCCGAGCACGCGCCCCACCCCTATCCGCGTTCGCGCCGCAATGCGCGCACGCCACGCAACCCGATCGCGCCGACCACCGTCCCCAGAACAAAGGACGTGATGGCGAGCAGCAGATGAACCCAGAAGTAGGCCGTCGGGTCGCCCGCGTCGTCGAAGGCGAGACCGCTCCCGTCGTTCCACAGGTTCTTGACGAAAGTGATCCAGATGAACCAGCTCCACACCCCGAAGGCGAGCAGGAACCAGGAGACCGGCCGGCTGAGCTTCATACCCCCAGTATCACCACCGGTCCCAGAGGCCTCGGCGCCGGGGCGTCCGGGGCCGGGGGGCAGGGCGGAGCGTCGGGCGGGGCGCGGGCCGGAGCACCGAGGGGAGGGCCGAGGGGAGGGCCGGGCGGAGCTCCGCGCGGAGGGCCGGGCGCGTCCGAGTGGTCGCCTGTGGGCCAACCGCCTGGCGGGGTTCGGTTCGTTGTCGGGTACCTGTACGTTTTCGATCGTGTCTGCTTCGAAGACGACCGCCCGGGCGGTCCTTGCCGCCGCGTTGCTCCCCCTCCTCGCCGCCGTCCCCGCCCATGCGGACACGGCGGACAGCAAGAAGGAGGACCAGCAGCCCAAGCCACCCGCCCTCATGTCCTCCGTCGGAGGGTCGCTGCTGAGCAGGCCCGGCACGCAGGTGAACCTCGCGCCCGGGGTTCCGGTGCTGCCCAAGGAGCTGAGCGCGCGGTCGTGGATCGTCGCGGACGCCGAGACCGGTGCCGTGCTCGCGGCGCACAACTCCCACTGGCCGCTGGCGCCCGCCTCGACGCTCAAGATGCTCTTCGCCGACACGGTCCTGCCCAAGTTCCCCAGGACGGCGAACCACACCGTCACCGCCCAGGACCTGGCCGGGCTCGGCGCGGGCTCCAGCCTCGTCGGGATCAAGGAGAAGCAGAGCTACACGGTCCACGACCTCTGGCTCGGCGTCTTCCTTCGCTCCGGCAACGACGCCGTGCGGGTGCTCTCCGCGATGAACGGCGGCATCGAGAAGACCGTCACGGACATGAACGCCCGCGCCGACGAGCTCCAGGCCCTCGACACCGAGGTCGTCTCGCCGGACGGCTACGACGCCCCGGGCCAGGTCTCCTCCGCGTACGACCTCACGCTGATCGCCCGCAGCGGCATGCAGAAGCCGGACTTCCGGGAGTACGCCGCGACCTCCCGCGCCCCCTTCCCCGGCGAGCTCAAGCCGGGCAAGAAGCGCGAGACCTTCGAGATCCAGAACACCAACCGGCTGCTCACCGGCGACCTCGGCGTCGCGCCCTACCAGGGCATCGCGGGCGTCAAGAACGGCAGCACGACGCACGCCGGCTCCACGTTCACCGGCGTTGCGGAACGCAACGGCAAAGTCCTGCTCGTGACGGTGATGAACCCGTCCTCCAAGGAGCAGTACGCGGTCTACAAGGAGACCGCGCGGCTCCTCGACTGGGGCTTCGCGGCGTCCGGGAAGGCCGTGCCGGTCGGCGAGCTGGTCGCGCCGAAGTCCGCCGTCACGGGCCCGGGCACCGGAAGCGACGGCTCGGCCGCTCCGGCGCCGGGCAAGGACGCGCCCGGCGCGGACACCGCCGCGAACGTCGCCGCGGCGGAGCGGCCGGGTGGCGTGGGGACCGCCCTCGCCGTGGTCGGCGGGGTCCTGCTGCTGCTCGCGGGCGGCGTCTTCCTCGTCAACCGCCGCTGGCCGCTGGGCCGCCCTCGGCCGTCCGGCCCGGACGCCGCCCCGGACGCTCAGGAGGCTCAGGAGTCGCCGAGCTCCCCGAGCTCTCCGGACTCGTCGGACGCGCAGGGCTCTCCGGACCCGTCGGACGCTCCGAGCTCCCAGGTTCCCCCGAGCTCTCAGGTTCCCCCGAGCTCCCAGATTCCCCCGAGCTCTCCGGACGCTCGGGATCGGACCGTGACCCCGTAGCCGTCCAGGCGGCGCAGAACAGCAGCAGCTTCGCGGTGAAGTTGATCCAGAGCAGCAGCGCGACCGGCACGCCGAACGCGCCGTACATCGACTTCGCCGCGACCTCCCGCATGTAGCCGCCGATCAGCAGCTTCAGCAGCTCGAAGCCGATCGCGCCGATCACCGCCGCCACCACCAGGCGGCGGCGCGGCGGCTGGACGCCGGGCAGCAGCGTCAGCATGTAGAGCAGGATGAGGAAGTCCGCGAGGGCGGCCACGGCGATGGCGGCGATCTGGAGCAGGATGCCGCCTGCCCCCGAGTCGGGGATGCCGACCCGGTCGGCGGTCCAGCCGACCGCCGTCGAGCCGAGCCAGGACGCGGCGAGCGTGCACAGCCCGACCCCGCCGAGCCCGACGAGCACGACCGCGTCCTTGGCCTTGCGCAGGACGGGGTTGCCCTCGTCCTCGTCGTCCATGCCCCAGACGGCGCGCAGGCAGTCCCGCATCGAGCCGACCCAGCCGATGCCGGTGAAGAGCAGCAGCGCGCCCGCCACGAGGCCGACGGTGCCGGCGTTGTCCACGAGACCGCCGATGTTGAGCTGGTCGGAGATGCCGGGGACCTGCTCGGAGATCTTGTCCTCGATCGTGTCCAGCTGCTCCTTGCTCAGCAGCGCGGCGCCGATCGCGGCGGCGACGGTGATCAGCGGGAAGAGCGCGAGGAAGCTGAGGAAGGTGATCGCGGCGGCGAGCCGCGCCCAGTGCACGGATTCCAGGGTCTCGTACGAACGCCAGGCGTGGGTCCGCATGAGCCGGGCGGCCCAGGGGCCGATGACGGGGAGCTTGGTCAGCCAGTCCATGTCGTACGCGTACCCCTCGATCCGCCGGATGAGCGGAAGACGATCGTCCGAGTGCCCCAGAATCGCAGACAGGTGGCGAGAACCCCGCTGATAACGGGTCCTGACACCGTGTCGGACCTCCCGACGTGGGGCCCGAGGCCGGGGTCGGGGGCTCTCACAGGTCCGCGACCGCCATGCCGTACATCGCCGCCCAGGCGAGCCCGATGACGGCGAGCGGGCGGTCGCGCAGGACGACGTCCTCCGGGGCCCCGGCGGCGCCGCGGTCGGCGAAGACGGCGTAGCGCAGGACGGCGAGGATGAACGCGATCACGGAGAGCTGGCGCCAGGGCAGCAGCGAGCCGGTGGCGACGCCGCCGCTCTCCAGCGCCCACAGGCAGTAGCCCAGGACGGCGACACCGGCCGCCAACTGCCAGACGAAACGCAGGTACCCGGTCGTGTACTGGGTGAGCAACGCGCGCGTGGCGCCCTGCGCGGCCTCCATCTGGACGGCCTCGGAGTAGCGCTTGGCGGCGACCATGAAGAGGGCGCCGAAGCCGGTGGTGATCAGGAACCAGCGGGAGAGCGGGATCGCGAGCGCGACCCCGCCGATCATCGCCCGCATGAGGAAGCCGGTGGTGACGACGGCGAGGTCGACGACGAGGACGTGCTTGAGGCGCAGGCAGTACGCGCACTGCATGACGAGGTACGCGATGAGGAGCGCGGCGGTCATGGGGTTGCACAGGACCGCGCTCGCGACGGCGGCCCCGGCGGCGAGGAGCGCGCCGGTGGCGTACGCGAGGGGGACGGGGACGAGGCCCGCGGCCACCGGGCGGCGGCACTTGACGGGGTGGGCGCGGTCGGCGGCGGCGTCGCGGGCGTCGTTGACCAGGTAGACGGCGGCGGCGGCCGCCGTGAACAGGGCGAAGACGAGGGCGAGTCGGGCTGCGGTGTGCCAGGAGACGAGCTGCCCGGCCGCGACGGGCGCGGCGACGACGAGCACGTTCTTGACCCACTGCCGGGGCCGCGCGGTCCTGACGAGCCCGACGACCGTCGCGGTCGGCTGTCGGCCGAGGCGCCCGCGGCGCCGTTCCCGTACGGCGACGGGCTTGTCGAGGACGGCGGCGAGGCCGGTGGTGGCACGGTCAGCCACGGCCGCCTCCGGGGGGCGCAGGACACGTGGGGCCGGGCGCCCGGAGCCAGGCGCGGCCCAGGGTGGCCGTCACGGCCCCCAGGAGGGCGCCCGCCGCCACGTCCGACGGGTAGTGCACGCCGACGACGAGACGGGAGAGGCACATCGCGGCGGCCACAGGGGCGGCGAGGCGGCGGGCGGTCGGGTGGAGCGCGCCGAAGGCGACGGCGGCCGCGACGGCGGAGGTGGCGTGGGAGCTGGGGAAGGAGTGCCGGCCCGCCGTGCGGACCAGGGGCGCGTACTCCGCCGCCCCCGGGCGTGGCCGCCGTACCACCCGCTTCACGCCCATGCTGGCCAGCTGGGCCCCGGCGGTCAGGGCCGTCCCGCGCAGCCAGGCCGCCCGCCGTTCCGGGTCCACCGCGGCGCAGGTGAGCCCGGCGGCGAGCCAGAGGGCGCCGTGCTCGCCGCCGAAGGACAGCGCACGAGCGGCCCCCGCCACGGAGGCCCGGGCCCCGCAGCCCCGCAGCACGCCGAGCACCCGCCGCTCGGCGGCGACCACGGCCCCGGCCATGTCCGCGTCTCGCATCGGCTCCGCCTCCCGGATCCCGGTCGACTCCGCCGTCGGCCCGGTCGAGCTGGTCGAACTGGTCGAACTGGTCGACCAGGGGTGACTCTGACCGGGCGTCAGGCGGACCGCACGGCAATCTTTCCTGACACTCCTTTAATCACCCATTTCGGCGAACCGCCGGACATACCCGGCATAACACATAGGTCGGGCGATACGGTCGCCTCCATGGCTGTCCACACCGATGCCGAGCCCCTCACCGGCTGGGGCCGCACCGCCCCCACCCTCGCGCGCGTGCACCGCCCCCGCACCTACGAGGAGGCCGCCGACGTCGTCCGCACCTGTGGCGCCCGAGGGACCGTCGCGCGTGGTCTCGGCCGCGCCTACGGCGACGCCGCGCAGAACGCCGGGGGCTCCGTCCTCGACATGACCGGCCTCGACCGCATCCGCTCCGTCGACGCCGTCGCCGGTGTCGTCGTCTGCGACGCGGGCGTCAGCCTGCACCGGCTGATGGAGGTCCTGCTCCCCCTCGGCTGGTTCGTCCCGGTCACCCCCGGGACCCGGTACGTCACCGTCGGCGGGGCGATCGGCGCCGACATCCACGGCAAGAACCACCATGTCTCCGGCTCCTTCGGCCGCCATGTGACCTCCCTCGAACTCCTCACCGCCGACGGCGGGATCCACACCGTCGTCCCCGGCACCGACCTCTTCGACGCCACCACCGGCGGCATGGGCCTGACGGGTGTCATCCTCTCCGCGACCCTCCGGCTGCTCCCCGTCGAGACCTCCCTCATGGCCGTCGACACCGAACGCGCCACGGATCTCGACGACCTGATGGCCCGGCTCACCGCCACCGACGACCGGTACCGCTACTCGGTCGCCTGGATCGACCTCCTCGCCCGCGGCGCCGCCACCGGCCGGTCCGTCCTCACGCGCGGCGACCACGCCCCGTACGACGCGATCCCCGTCCGGGACCGCCGCTCCCGCCGCGCGCCGCTCGCCTTCCGGCCGGGGCAGCTGCCGGCCGCGCCCGCGCTCGTCCCCGAGGGGCTGCTCGGCCGCACGAGCGTCAGCCTGTTCAACGAGCTCTGGTACCGCAGGGCGCCCCGCCGCCGCACCGGCGAGCTCCAGCGGATGTCCGCCTTCTTCCACCCCCTGGACGGCGTCCCGCACTGGAACCGGATCTACGGGCGCGGTGGCTTCGTCCAGTACCAGTTCGTCGTCGGCCACGGCCACGAGGAGACCCTGCGCCGGATCGTGAAGCGGATCGCCCGGCGTGGCTGTCCGTCGTTCCTCGCCGTCCTGAAGCGCTTCGGTACGGGCGACCCGGGCTGGCTCTCGTTCCCCGTGCCCGGCTGGACGCTCGCGCTCGACATCCCGACCCGGCTCTCCGGCCTCGGCGCGTTCCTCGACGAGCTGGACGAGGAGGTGGCGGACGCGGGCGGCCGGGTCTACCTCGCCAAGGACTCGCGCCTGCGGCCCGAGCTGCTGCACGCGATGTACCCGAGGCTCGCCGACTTCCGCGCGCTGCGCGCCGCGCTCGACCCGCGTTCCGTGTTCACGTCGGACCTCTCCCGTCGTCTCGCCCTGTGATTGCCCACTGAGGAGTTTGATCGCCATGAAGGACGCCTTCGGCACCCCGCAGTCCCTGCTCCTGCTCGGCGGCACGTCCGAGATCGGGCTCGCCACCGCCCGTCGGCTGATCGCCCGCCGCACCCGTACGGTCTGGCTCGCCGGCCGTCCCTCGCCCGCCCTGACGGCCGCCGCGGACTCGCTGCGCGCGCTCGGCGCGGAGGTGCGGACGGTGCCGTTCGACGCGCTCGACACGGAGTCGCACGAGGAGCGGCTCGGCAAGATCTTCACCGAGGGCGACATCGACATGGTGCTGCTCGCCTTCGGGATCCTCGGCGACCAGGCGCACGACGAGGCCGACCCGCTCGCCGCCGTCCGGGTCGCCCAGACCAACTACACGGGCGCGGTCTCGGCGGGCCTGATCTGCGCGGGCGCGCTCCAGGCGCAGGGCCACGGCTCGTTGGTGGTGCTCTCGTCGGTGGCCGGGGAGCGCGCCCGCCGCGCGAACTTCATCTACGGCTCGTCCAAGGCGGGCCTGGACGCGTTCGCCCAGGGCCTGGGGGACGCGCTCCAGGGGACCGGGGTGCACGTGATGGTCGTACGCCCCGGATTCGTCCGCTCACGGATGACGGCCGGCCTGGAGGAGGCCCCGCTGGCGACGACGCCGGAGGCGGTCGCCCTGGCGATCGAGCTGGGGCTGCGGCGCCGGTCGGAGACGGTGTGGGTGCCGGGGGCGCTGCGGATGGTGATGTCGGCGCTGCGGCACGTACCGAGGCCCCTGTTCCGCCGACTGCCGGTCTGAGACGACCTGAGGCTCTGGCGGTGAAGGGGGCGCCTCGGCGGAGGGGAGGACCGCGGCCGGGGTCAGCTCGCCGACGGGGCGGGTTCGTCGACCGGTGCACAGCCCTGGGCAGGGACTCCGGAGGCCTGCCGGCCGTCGCCGAACTCGAAGACGCGGAGCTTGCGCCACACCCCGTCCGCGCCCTGCTCGTACAGGGCGAAGGAGGAGCAGGTCCAGGCGGCCTCGAAGTCGGCCAGCTCCTCGTACGCCCGGTCCATCGCCTCCTCGGCGATGGCGTGGGCGACGGTGACGTGCGGGTGGTACGGGAACTGCAGCTCCCGCACGAGCGGCCCGGCCTCGTCCCGGACCCGCTCCTGGAGCCAGCCGCAGGAGGAGACGCCCTCGGCGAGCCTCACGTAGACGACCGGGGAGAGCGGGCGAAACGTTCCCGTGCCGCTCAGCCGGACCGGGAAGGAGCGGACACCGGCGGCGACCTCGGCGAGATGCGCCTGGATCGCGGGCAGCCGCTCCTCGTCCACCTCGGTCGGCGGGACGAGGGTGACGTGCGTGGGGATGCCGTGCGCGGCAGGGTCCCCGAAGCCGGCGCGCAGCTCCTGGAGCAGGCTGCCGTAGGGCTCCGGGACCGCGATCGAAACGCCGAGCGTTACGGTCCCCACGTCGTTCTCCTCCGTAGTCGTGTCCATTCGGGAAAGTGTGGTGCAGCCGCCAGTGTGCGGCCTGCACCGCCCCTGAGGCCAGAGTCCTCGGACTCAGTGCTTCGCGGGCAGGAAGCCCACCCGCTCGTACGTCTGCGCCAGGGTCTCCGCGGCGACCGCGCGGGCCTTCTCCGCACCCTTGGCCAGCAGGGAGTCCAGCGTCTCCGGGTCGTCCAGGTATTCCTGCGTACGGCTGCGGAACGGCGTGACGAAGTCCACCATGACCTCCGCCAGGTCGGTCTTCAGCGCCCCGTACATCTTGCCCTCGTAGCTCGTCACCAGGTCCGGGACGCTCGTCCCCGTGAGCGTGGACATGATCGAGAGCAGGTTGGAGACGCCGGCCTTGCCCACCGGGTCGAAACGGATGACCGTGTCGGTGTCGGTGACGGCGCTCTTGACCTTCTTCGCGGTCACCTTCGGCTCGTCGAGGAGGTTGATCAGGCCCTTCGGCGTGGACGCCGACTTGGACATCTTGATCGTCGGGTCCTGGAGGTCGTAGATCTTCGCCGTCTCCTTCAGGATGTACGGCGCCGGGATCGTGAACGTCTCGCCGAAGCGGCCGTTGAACCGCTCGGCCAGGTCGCGGGTCAGCTCGATGTGCTGGCGCTGGTCCTCGCCGACCGGGACCTGGTTGGCCTGGTAGAGCAGGATGTCGGCGACCTGGAGGATCGGGTACGTGAAGAGTCCGACGGTGGCCCGGTCGGAGCCCTGCTTGGCGGACTTGTCCTTGAACTGGGTCATGCGGGAGGCCTCGCCGAAGCCGGTGAGGCAGTTCATGACCCAGCCGAGCTGCGCGTGCTCGGGGACGTGGCTCTGGACGAAGAGCGTGCAGCGCTCCGGGTCGAGACCGGCGGCGAGCAGCTGCGCGACGGCGAGCCGGGTGTTCGCGCGGAGCTCGGCCGGGTCCTGCGGGACCGTGATCGCGTGCAGGTCCACCACCATGTAGAAGGCGTCGTGGGACTCCTGCAGCGCGACCCACTGACGGACGGCACCGAGGTAGTTGCCGAGGTGGAACGAGCCTGCGGTGGGCTGGATTCCGGAGAGCACGCGAGGACTGTCAGAGGCCATGCTCCACATTCTCTCAGGTGCGGGAGGCGATCCGTGCGGGCACCTTGCGGCGCCACTGCTGGCCATCCCCGTGTGCCCACCCGTCCCGCCCAGCGGGACGATCGCCCACACGGTGGGGGGCGGGCCGGGTCGGGTCGGCACGGCGGGGGGCCTCCGCCCACGCGAGGGCCCTGGGGGCGACGGTCGCGGGGCACGGCGTGGGTCAGGTCGGGAGGCCTGGGGCCGGGTACGCGGTCATCAGCGCCGCCACCTCCGCGCGGATCCCCCGCAACGCCTCCTCGTCGCCCGAGCCCGCCGCCGCCACACCCCGGTCGATCCACTCGGCGACCTGGGCCATGCGCGCCGTGCCGAGGCCCCGGGAGGTGAGGGAAGGGGTGCCGATGCGGAGGCCGGAGGGGTCGAAGGGCTTCCGGGGGTCGTAGGGGACGGTGTTGTGGTTGACGACGATCCCCGCACGGTCGAGGGCCTTGGCCGCGATCTTGCCGGGGACCTCCTTGCGCGTGAGGTCCATCAGGATCAGGTGGTTGTCGGTACCGCCGGAGACCAGGTCGAAGCCGCGGTCGAGGAGCGCCTCGGCGAGGGCCTTGGCGTTGGCGACGACCGCGTGGGCGTAGGCGCGGAAGGACGGCCGGGACGCCTCGCGCAGGGCGACGGCGATGCCGGCGGTGGTCTGGTTGTGCGGGCCGCCCTGGAGCCCGGGGAAGACCGCCTTGTCGAGGGCCTTGGCGTGCCGCTCCCGGCACATCAGCATCGCGCCGCGCGGGCCGCGCAGGGTCTTGTGGGTGGTCGTCGAGATGACGTCGGCGTACGGCACCGGGGAGGGATGGGCGCCGCCCGCGATCAGGCCGGCGATGTGGGCGATGTCGGCGACGAGGACGGCCCCGGCCTCGCGGGCGATCTCCGCGAAGGCGCCGAAGTCGATCGTGCGGGGCAGCGCGGTGCCCCCGCAGAAGATCACCTTCGGGCGCTCCTTGAGAGCGAGCTCGCGGACCTCGTCGAAGTCGATGAGCCCGGTGTCCCGGCGTACGCCGTACTGCACGCCCCGGAACCACCGGCCGGTCGCGGAGACGCCCCAGCCGTGGGTGAGGTGGCCGCCCATCGGCAGCGCCATGCCCATCACGGTGTCGCCGGGTTCGGCGAAGGCGAGGTGGACGGCGAGGTTCGCGGGGGAACCGGAGTAGGGCTGGACGTTGGCGTGCTCGACGCCGAAGACCGCCTTGGCGCGCTCGACGGCGAGGGTCTCGACCTGGTCGATGTTCTGCTGGCCCTCGTAGTACCGGCGGCCGGGGTAGCCCTCGCTGTACTTGTTCTGCAGGACCGTGCCGGAGGCCTCCAGGAGGGCCTCGGAGACGTAGTTCTCGCTGGGGATCAGGCGCAGGGTCTCGGCCTGCAACCGCTCCTCGGCGCCGACGAGCGCGGCGAGTTCGGGGTCGGCGGCGGCGAGGGCGGGGTGGCGGTGGTCGGGGGCGAGCGGGTGGGGCGTGGCGTGCGTCGTGGCGTGGGGCGTCGCGTGCGTCGTGGCGTGGGGCGTGGCGTGCGTCGTGGCAGGGGTCATCGCGTCGGTCACGGCGTTCCTCCGGGCGTTGCGGCGGATCCCGGGGCACTGCGAAGGACGCGGCACCACACGGGACGGGGTCCTTGTGGTGCCCAGGCGGGCGGCACCGCGTGTGGTCTGCCGCGCACGGGTCCCCCGGGGTCGATTCCCCGTACGCCAGTCGCCGTGCGTGTTCTCAGACTAGCTGGCGCGCCGACGCAGAGGTTTCCTCGTCCGGCATCCGAGCGACGATAGGAAAGGGAGCCACACACGCCCCACCCCGCAGGACGAACGGAGATCCCGTGTCGAGTACGCAAGACGCGATCGCTTCCGCGGAGGCGCACAGCGCGCACAACTACCACCCCCTGCCCGTCGTCGTCGCCTCGGCCGACGGGGCCTGGATGACCGACGTCGAGGGGCGCCGTTATCTCGACATGCTCGCCGGGTACTCGGCGCTCAACTTCGGGCACGGCAACCGTCGCCTGATCGATGCCGCCCGGGCGCAGCTGGAGCGGGTGACGCTCACGTCGAGGGCGTTCCACCACGACCGCTTCGCGGAGTTCTGCTCGCGGCTCGCGGAGCTGTGCGGCAAGGACATGGTCCTGCCGATGAACACGGGCGCCGAGGCGATCGAGACGGCGGTGAAGACCGCCCGGAAGTGGGGGTACGAGGTCAAGGGCGTCCCGGACGGGCACGCGAAGATCGTCGTCGCGGCGAACAACTTCCACGGCCGGACGACGACGATCGTCAGCTTCTCCACGGACCACGAGGCCCGCGACCACTACGGCCCGTACACGCCGGGCTTCGAGATCGTCCCGTACGGCGATCTGACGGCGATGGAGGCCGCGGTCACCGCCCACACGGTGGCGGTGCTGATCGAGCCGATCCAGGGCGAGGCCGGGGTCCTCGTCCCGCCGACCGGGTATCTGCGCGGGGTGCGGGAGTTGACCCGCGAGCGGAACGTGCTGTTCATCGCGGACGAGATCCAGTCGGGCCTCGGCCGGACCGGGCGGACGTTCGCGTGCGAGCACGAGGGCGTGGTGCCGGACGTGTACGTCCTCGGCAAGGCGCTGGGCGGCGGTGTCGTACCGGTCTCGGCGGTGGTGGCGGACCGGGACGTGCTGGGGGTGTTCCGGCCGGGTGAGCACGGCTCGACGTTCGGCGGGAACCCGCTGGCGTGCGCGGTGGCCCTGGAGGTGGTCGCGATGCTGCGGACGGGCGAGTACCAGCAGCGTGCGGCGGAGCTGGGCGAGCACCTGCACGCGGAGCTCGGGCTGCTGGTGGGCGGGGGCGCGGTGGAGGCGGTGCGCGGACGTGGCCTGTGGGCCGGGGTGGACATCGCGCCGTCGCGGGGCACGGGCCGGGAGATCTCGGAGAAGCTGATGGAGCGGGGGGTGCTGGTGAAGGACACCCACGGCTCCACGATCCGGATCGCGCCGCCGCTGGTGATCAGCAAGGAGGACCTGGACTGGGGCCTGGATCAGCTGCGTTCGGTGCTCTCGGCCTGAGGCCCACGTCCTTGGAGGGGGCCGGGCCGTCCGGGAGGAGGGCGGTCCGGCGGGCCCCGCGGGGCTCGGGCCCTGCGACGAGACGTCGGAGCAGGACCTGACGCTCGCCCTGGCCGCCGCCGAGGCGGGCGGCCCGAAGCCCGCGCCGCTCAGGGAGTACGTGGCCGAGCAGCCGGCGGCGCGGGGCAGGGCTCAGAGGATGACGTGCGGCAGGAAGCGGGCGTACTCGTCCGTGATCAGGCCCGCCGACTCCCGTATGCCGAGCCCCGCCGCCTCGTCCTCGACGACCCACGCACCGAGCACCACGCGGTTGCCGTCGAAGTCGGGCAGCGGGGCCAACTGCTGGTAGCAGCACGGCTCGTCGCGCGGCTCCGGCGGCGGGCCGTCCGGTTCGTGGACGGTGACGCCCGCGCCCTCGCGGCCGAGGAGCGGCTTGGCGACGTAGCCGCCGCGGGCGGCGAGCTCGCGCGGGCCGTCGAGGTAGGCCGGCAGCAGGTTCGGGTGGCCGGGGTACAGCTCCCAGAGGATCGCGAGCAGCGCCTTGTTGGAGAGCAGCATCTTCCAGGCGGGCTCGATCCAGCAGGTCGTGCCCGTACCGCCGCCGTTGTCGAGGGTGTCCAGGACGTACGGGCCGAAGCGGTCGGTGGCCAGCCACTCCCACGGGTAGAGCTTGAAGCAGCTGCGTATGAACCGCAGCCGGTCGTCCACGAACCGCCCCGAGAGCCGGTCCCAGCCGATCTGTTCGACCGACAGCGCCTCGGTGTCGAGCCCGGCCTGCTGCGCGGTCTCGCGCAGGTACGCGACCGTCATCAGGTCCTCGCCGAGTTCGTCGCCCTCGGAGTGGACGAAGTGGACGGGGTTGCCAGGCGGCAGCAGCGGAGCCTGGCGCCGCCAGGCGTCGACGAGCCGTTCGTGGAGGGAGTTCCACTGGTCGGCGCCGGGGAAACGATCCTCCATCCAGAACCACTGCGGGCTCGCCGCCTCGACCAGCGAGGTCGGGGTGTCGGCGTTGTACTCCAGCATCTTGGCCGGGCCCGTACCGTCGTACCGCAGGTCGAACCGTCCGTAGAGCGACGGCAGTTCGGCGCGGCGGCGCCAGGACTCGGCGACGAGGGAGGCGAGCCGGGGGTCGGTGAGCCCGAGGTCGGCGAACCGGTCGTGCTCGACGATGTGCGCGGCCGCCGCCAGACACATCGCGTGCAGCTCCTCGACGACCTCCTCCAGCGCCTCGACCTCGGGCAGCGTGAAGGAGTAGTACGCGCTCTCGTCCCAGTACGGGCGCAGGGAGTCGTCGGGGTAGCGCGTCAGGGGGTAGACGAGCCCCTGCTCCTCGACCGTCTGCTGCCAGCCGGGCCGGGGTTCGATCGTGTGCCGCCGCATGTCCGCAGAGTCTCCGCTCAGCCGCCGCTGGAACCGGAGCAGCCGAAGCCCCCGGTGTCGACGGCCTTCTTGTCGAAGCTGCCGCCGCTGACACGGTTGTCGCTGACGCTGCCGCCGTAGTAGTACGAGCCGCGGGCGGTGGTGCCGCCGGTGCCGCTGCCACTGCGGCTGCCGCTCTCGCACTCGTAGCTCGGGAGCTTCTCGCGCGTCAGCGGATCGACACACCGCTTGTCGGGCTCGGATCCGCAGGACGTGATCGTCGCCGCGAGGACCCCCATACCGCCGAGCACGACCGTGCTCGACCTCAGCCTGCGCATGATTCTGCCTCCCCATCCCGTGGTTGCGACCGCACAGTTTAGGCCGGTGCCCGGGCGGCCTCGCACTAGAGTCGTTTCGTGCTCCTTGGGATGATTTGCGCGCTGGCTTCCTCGCTCTGTTTCGGTATGGCGTCGGTCCTGCAGGCGCTCGGCGCGCGGGAGGTGAGCCCCGGGACGGGCGGCGGGGTGGACGTGGCCCTGCAACTGCGGGTGATGCGGCGGTGGCGCTATCTGTTCGGTCTCTCGCTGGACGGCATCGGCTTCGGGCTCCAGGTCGTCGCGCTGCTGACGCTGCCGATCTACATGGTGGGGGCGGCGCTCGCCGCGAGCCTGGCGGTCACGGCGGTGGCCGCGTCCTGGCTGCTCAAGGTCCGGCTGCACCGGGCGGAGTGGGCGGCGGTGGCCGTGGTGTGCCTGGGGCTCGTGATGCTCGCCCTTGCCTCCGGCGACGAGGGCGAGCAGAGCTCGTCGGAGCCGCTGCGGTGGGCGATGCTCGGGGCGGCGTTCGGGGTGCTGGGGCTCGGCGCGGCCGCCGGGCGGCTCCCCGGCCGGCCGCGGGCCCTGGCCCTGGGGCTCTGCGCGGGCTTCGGCTTCGGGGTGGTGGAGGTGGCGGTCCGGCTGATCGACAGCTGGTCCCTCGCGAACCCCGCGGTGTACGCGCTGATCCTGGGCGGCGGAACGGCGTACGTGCTGCTGACCTCCGCGCTGCAACGGGGCTCGGTGACGACGGCGACGGCGGGCGCGGTCCTCGGCGAGACGATCGGCCCGGCGCTGGTGGGCGTGGTCTGGCTCGGCGACCGGACGCGGGAGGGGCTGGCATGGCTGGCGATCCTGGGCTTCACCGTGGCGGTGGCGGGGGCGCTGGTACTGGCGCGATTCGGGGAACCCCCGACCCCGGCGACGGAGGAGGTGGGGGCGAGTGCGGGGGGCGCAGGGGCGGGAGGCGGGGCGTGAGGGGGCGGGGCGTGAGGGGGCGGGGCATGAGGGGGCGGGGCATGAGGGGGCGGGGCATGAGGGGGCGGGGCGTGGCCGGCCATGGGGGCAAGCCGGCGCTGGTCCCGCAGGGACGAGGCGCGGGCCTCCGCCGGGGCCCGTTACGTCGGCGGGAGGACTCGGCACAAGGCCGACAGGGCGCCTGACCATGCACTGTCCGGGGGTGTCGCGTAGCCGACCACCAGGCCGTCCTGGGTGCGGGGCACGTCCGGGTGGCGGAAGCGGTCCAGGCCGAGGACGGCCAGGCCCTGCCACGCGGCCGAGCGGACGACCTCCTGCTCCTGGCCCGGCGGCAGGCGCAGGACCGCGTGGAGGCCGGCCGCGATGCCGCTCACCCGGGTCTCCGGCGCCTGCGCGGCCACCGCCGCCACGAGCTCGTCGCGGCGCCGCCGGTAGCGCAGCCTCATCGCCCGTACATGCCGGTCGTACGCCCCCGAGCCGACAAGCTCCGCGAACGCCAGCTGGTCCAGCGCGCTGCCCGACCAGTCGCTGTGACCCTTCGCCGCGAGCACCTCGTCCAGCAGGCTCTCCGGCACCACCAGCCACGCCAACCGCAGCCCGGGCGCGAGGGACTTGCTGGTGGTGCCCAGGTAGACGACCCGCTCCGGATCGAGGCCCTGGAGCGCGCCGACGGGCTGCCGGTCGTAGCGGAACTCCCCGTCGTAGTCGTCCTCCAGGACGAGCCCGCCCGAGGACCGCGCCCAATCGATCGCCGCCACCCGCCGGTCGGGTGGGAGCGCGCCGCCGAGCGGGAACTGGTGCGCGGCCGTCATCAGCACCGCGCCCACGCTCCGCATCGCGCCCAGCCCCTCCGTCCGCGTGCCGCGCTCGTCGTACGGCAGTGCGGGCAGCCGCAGCCCCGTCCGGGTCAGCAACTCCCAGTGCAGGTCGAGCCCGTACGACTCGACCGCCACCTCCCGCACCCTCCGCCCCCGCAGCACCTCCCCCATGAGCCGCAGCCCGTGCACGAACCCCGAGCAGAGCACGATCCGTTCCGGCCGCGCGTACACGCCCCGGGCCCGCGCGAGGTACTCGGCGAGCACCGTGCGCAGTTCGATCCGGCCGCGCGGATCGCCGTAGCCGAAGGCCTCGTGCGGCGCCGCCGTCAGCGCGCGCCGGTAGGCCTTGAGCCACTCGGCGCGCGGGAAGGAGGCCAGATCGGGCGTGCCCGGCTTCAGGTCGTACGCCGGCCGGCCGGGCGCCTTCCTGGCCGCCGTCGCGCGCCGCGCTCCCCCGGCCGCCGCCGCCCGGCGCGGCACCGCGCGCTGCGCCGCCGACCGCTGCGCCACCCGAGTCCCCGAGCCCTGCCGGGCCGTCAGCCAGCCCTCCGCGACCAGCTCGGCGTAGGCGTCGGCGACCGTGTTGCGGGCGATACCGAGGTCCGCGGCGAGGGAGCGGGACGACGGCAGCCGTACGCCCGCCGCCAGACGCCCACTGCGCACCGCCTCACGCAGCGCGTCCATGAGCCCGGCGCGCAGCCCCGTACGCGACCCCGCGCCCGATGCGGCGTCCGATCCGCCGTCCGGCCCGGCGTCCGGTCCGGCCTCCGACTCGGTGTCCCGCCCGGCGGCCGGTCCCCTGCCCGGCCTCGTACCGAGTCCCCGTCCGCGCAGGTCAAGGTGGAGGTCGGCGCCGAAAGTGGCCCAGTCTTCTGCCATAGAAATGGACCATACTCCTGCGCCATCCGGCTCGTACGGTGGGAAGCATGACGACGACCACAGCCTCCGAAGCCACCACGCCCGAGTACGCCCACGAGCACGCCCCCCGCCTCAACTTCGGCGAGCGCGTCCCCGAGTTCTACCGGGCCATGCTGCGCCTCGAACAGGCCGCGGCCAAGGACATCGACCCCACCCTCTACCACCTGATCAAGACCAGGGCCTCGCAGATCAACCACTGCGCGTTCTGCATCGACATGCACACCAAGGACGCCCTCGCCGAGGGCGAGTCGGTGGAGCGGCTCGTCCAGCTCTCCGCCTGGCACGAGTCGCGGCACTTCTACACCGAGCGCGAGCTCGCCGCACTCGAACTGACCGAGGCCGTCACCGTCCTCACCGACGGCTTCGTCCCCGACGAGGTGTACGCGCGGGCCGCCGCCCACTTCGACGAGACGGAACTCGCCCGGGTGATCAGCGCCATCACCGTCATCAACGCCTGGAACCGCATCGCCGTCACCACGCGGATGACGCCCGGGCACTACACCCCCGGCCAGTACAAGAAGTAGGGCCGGACGGAAGGCCGGACGGAGCGCCGCCCGACGAAAAGACGCACCGCCCCCGGCCGTCGTGGCCGGGGGCGGTGCGTCGCGTGCGGGGTGTCCGCCGGGCTCGGTCTCAGATGAGGCCGAGCTCGCGGACGGCGTCGCGCTCCTCCGCCAGCTCCCGCACCGAGGCGTCGATGCGGGCGCGGGAGAACTCGTTGATGTCCAGGCCCTGGACGATCTCGTACCTGCCGTCCTTGCAGGTGACGGGGAACGAGGAGATCAGGCCCTCGGCGACGCCGTAGGAGCCGTCCGACGGGATGCCCATGGAGGTCCAGTTGCCCTCGGCGGTGCCGTTGACCCAGGTGTGGACGTGATCGATGGCGGCGTTGGCGGCGGAGGCGGCCGAGGACGCGCCACGGGCCTCGATGATCGCCGCACCGCGCTTGGCGACGGTCGGGATGAAGGTGTCGGCCAGCCACTGCTCGTCGGCGACGACCTCGGCGGCGTTCTTGCCGGCGATCTCCGCGTGGAAGATG
This sequence comes from Streptomyces sp. NPDC090127, assembly GCF_044746945.1. Taxonomy (NCBI): domain Bacteria; kingdom Bacillati; phylum Actinomycetota; class Actinomycetes; order Kitasatosporales; family Streptomycetaceae; genus Streptomyces; species Streptomyces sp. NPDC090127. The sequence goes on from NZ_JBIVDE010000001.1 coordinate 1,055,031, forward strand.
TCCGGGTACTGGGTCGCCGAGTGGTTGCCCCAGATGGTGAGGCGCTTGATGTCCTCGACCGACGCACCGGTCTTGGCGGCCAGCTGCGACAGCGCGCGGTTGTGGTCCAGGCGGGTCATCGCGGTGAAGCGCTCGGCGGGCACGTCCGGGGCCGCGGCCTGGGCGATCAGGGCGTTGGTGTTGGCCGGGTTGCCGACGACGAGGACCTTGATGTCGTCCGCGGCGTGGTCGTTGATGGCCTTGCCCTGCGGCTTGAAGATGCCACCGTTGGCGGCGAGCAGGTCACCGCGCTCCATGCCCTTGGTGCGCGGGCGGGCGCCGACGAGCAGCGCCACGTTCGCACCCTCGAAGCCCTGGTTCGGGTCGTCGAAGATGTCGATGCCCTTGAGCAGCGGGAAGGCGCAGTCGTCGAGCTCCATGGCGGTGCCCTCGGCGGCCTTGACGCCCTGCGGGATCTCGAGGAGGCGCAGCTTGACCGGCACGTCCGCGCCGAGCAGGTGGCCGGAGGCGATGCGGAACAGCAGCGCGTAGCCGATCTGGCCGGCCGCGCCGGTCACGGTGACATTCACGGGAGTGCGGGTCATGGCGATCTCCGTAAGACAGCTGGCGGGTGGGGGTCCCTGCCCCGGGTGCTGGACAGCTCTTCTTGATCGATCGGTGTCTCGACGTGAAGAGATTTTCCAGCGGTCAGGCTATCCGACCCGGGACGGGTCGAACCCCCACCCCCTTGTGGTCCGGCTCACTGCCACCCGACCGGGGTCGACGCCTACCCCGACCGGGGTCAACGCCCAGCCCACCGGGGTCAACGCCCGCTCCGACCGGGGTCGACGTCCGCCCCGACCGGGGTCGACGTCCGCTCCGACCGGGGTCGACGTCCGCCCCGACCGGGGTCGACGTCCGCCCGGACCAGGGTCAGCGCCCACCCGCGCACGTCCGCGCGCCGTTCGTGAGCGTCACGCAGACGGTCGCCGCCGTTCCGTCGGTGACGGCGACCATCGGGGTGTACGCGTCGGGGTCCACGCCCACGGAGACGTCCTGGCTGCTCCCGGCGGCGGTCACGCTCACGGTGTCGCCCGGCGAGGCCCCGGTGATCCGCGCCCAGGCGGCGCCGCAGGCGCTGCTGAACCGCACCTCCAGCTGCCCGGCGGCGCCGAACGGCGTACGGGCGGTGGTGAAGGCGAACGGGCCGCCGCAGCCCATGACTTCGGGGTCCTGACCCGCACACGCGGCGCCCGAGCACGTCACTCCGACGGGGAGCGGCGTCGCCGTGACGTCCGGCCCTGAGCCGGGGGGCGTGGCGGACGGCCGGGTTCGGTCGGTGCCGTCGATGCCATCGATGCCGTCGGTGCCGTCGGTGCCGTCGGTGCCATCGGTGCCGTCGGTGCCGTCGCCGACGATGCCGCTCCCCGCACCGACGCTCCCGCCGCCGTCGCTGCCGCCGTCGCTGCCGCCGAGGTCGGCGAGGAGGACGGCGGCGGTGACGACGAGGAGGGCGCCGACGATCCCGGTGAGGAGCAGGAGGACGCGTACAGCGGCGCGGGGGCGGGGCCGGGAAGCCGGAGCCGCGACGTGGGCAGAGGCCGGCGACGGGGCGGTCGGCTGCGCGGGGGCGGAGGTTGACGGGGCGGCCGGCTGCGCGGGGGCGGAGGTTCCGGTGTCGTCGCCGAGCCCGGCAGCGCTGTGACCGTGGCCGAGGCCGACGCTCGTCTCCGTCGAGGTGTTGCCACTGGGAGCGGGTTCGGCGGCGGCCACCGCGTCGCGCGGGCGCGCGTCCCGGGGGCCTGGTGGGGTGCCCTTCCAGGCGCGTTCGGCCGCTTCCCACTCCACCGTGAGCCGTCCGACGTCGGTGCCGGTCGCCTCGGCGAGCGCGAGGACCGCCCTCCTGGGTGCGAGGAGGCGGCCGTCGAGATAACGGTCCCAGGCGGTCCTGCCGTAGCCGGTGCGGTCGGCCACGGCGGCGACGCTCAGCCCGCTGCCGTCGACGAGGCGACGTAACCGGTCCGCGAACGCCCGCACGTGCGGGTCGAGTTCGTCAGGCAGCGCCCGCCAACGAGGCATGTGCGGTTCCCCCTCGCCTCCTCGCGGCCCCCGCGAGGTTCCTCCCGCTCAGGATGGCAGGAAGGGGCGGGACGCGGGAGTGACGGAGTGGCGGAATGGTCACTTCCGTGCCACAACGGCCGGGCCGCCCTTGAACATCATTGGCACGTACATGACCCTCACAGAGGACGGCGCCCGCCCTCCCACGGGGGAGAGGGCGGGCGCCGTTCGCCCGGACACGACCTAGGTGATCGTCAGATGGAGGATGTCCTCCAGGAACGGGATCTTCAGCCAGGGGTCCGGCTGCACCATGAGCGCCAGCAGCACGATGAGCCCGCCCATGACCCCGTACGTGACCATGTCGGTGAACCGCGACCGTACGGCCAGCATGCCCACCGACGGCAGCGCGCGCCGCAGTGCCGCGCCGACGAGCAGGGCGATGCCGACGAGCATCGTCCCGACCCGGAACGACTGCGGGAACAGGTCCGTCCCGACGATCAGCAGACCCAGCCCGGTGAGGCCGAGCACGGTCAGCAGCGGCCACTGGCGCGCGGGCGCCGAGGCGTCACCCGCGGCGGCCCGCCCGCCCCCTTCGGGGCGCGCGGTGTCGGTCGTGAGCGACGGGGGCCGCCGCCGCGCGTGTGCGGGGACGGCCGGGACACCGGCCACCCCGGCCGCCGTACCGGATTCCGCGCCGGAGTCCGTCCCGGATTCCGTACGGGATGGCGTACCGGATTCCGTACGGGAGGAGTCGGAGCCGCTGTCGGCGTCGGCGTCGTTGTCGACCACCGCGCCGTCGACGCCCTCGGCACGCTCGGCACGCCTGACGCCCTCGATGTCCGAAGACCCGTCCGCAGCGCCCGCCGCACCGGAGCCCGGCCCCACCGTGAGCCTCTTGACCCCCTCGACGCCCTCGATGCCCCCGGCACCCTCCGCGCCCTCGGCGCCCTCGGCGCCCGGCGCGTCGCCGCCTACCACCCGCGACGTCATCGTCAGAGGGCCGCGGCCGCGCGCTCGGCGGCCTCGACGACGTTGACGAGCAGCTGCGCGCGGGTCATCGGGCCCACGCCGCCGGGGTTCGGGGAGATCCAGCCCGCGACCTCGCTCACCCCCGGATGCACGTCACCGACGATCTTGCCCTCGCCGTCGCGCGAGACGCCGACGTCCAGGATGGCCGCGCCCGCCTTCACGTCCTCCGGCTTGATCAGGTGCGGCACGCCCGCCGCCGCGACGATGATGTCCGCCCGCCGCAGGTGCCCGGCGAGGTCGCGCGTACCGGTGTGGCACTGCGTCACCGTCGCGTTCTCCGAGCGCCGCGTGAGCAGCAACGGCATGGGGCGGCCGATCGTGACGCCGCGGCCGACGACCACGACCTCCGCGCCGTTGATCTCCACGCCGTGGTTGCGCAGCAGGGTGATGATGCCGTTGGGGGTGCACGGCAGCGGCGCCGGCTCGTTCAGCACGAGCCGGCCCAGGTTCGTCGGGTGCAGGCCGTCGGCGTCCTTGGCCGGGTCCATCAGCTCCAGGACGCGGTTCTCGTCGATCCCCTTGGGCAGCGGGAGCTGGACGATGTAACCGGTGCAGGCGGGGTCCTCGTTGAGCTCCCGTACGACCGCCTCGATCTCCTCCTGCGTGGCGGTCGCGGGCAGTTCGCGCTGGATCGAGGCGATGCCGACCTGCGCGCAGTCGCGGTGCTTGCCCGCGACGTACTTCTGGCTGCCCGGGTCGTCGCCGACCAGGATCGTGCCGAGGCCGGGCGTGACGCCCTGCTCCTTGAGGGCCGCCACGCGGACGGCCAGTTCGGTCTTGATCGCGGCTGCGGTGGCCTTGCCATCGAGAATCTGGGCGCTCATGGGCCCATCCTCCCGGATGACCCCTCGCTAGTTCCAATTCGGCCCCGCGCGGACGGCACGCGGGCGGCACGGGGGCGGCACGCGGGCGGCGGGAACGCTTCGCGGGAAGGTTGCACTCGCACAACGCGCTGCGTATCGACTGGACAAAAAGTCGACGGTGCGACGACGATGTCGGCGAACTGCCGCGGGCAGTGCCGGGGGGCAAATCGCTCATAAGGTGTGAAAGCTCCTCCGTCGCGGGCCGCGTCGTCCCCGCACAGACCAACGGAGGAACCCGCGATGAGCTTCGGCGAACCGAACAACCCCTATGGCCAGCAGCCGCAGGGGCAGCAGCCGGGCTACGGCTACCCCCAGCAGCAGGGTCAGCAGCCCGGCTACGGCTACCCGCAGGCTCCCCCGATCCAGCAGCCGTACGGCGCCGGCGGCTACCCGGGGGCGACGATGGAGATGCCGGGCGGTGTGAAGTCGGCCCGCGTGATCCTCTGGATCATGAGCGCCCTCAACGTGCTCGGCGCGTTCGCCGTCATCGGCCTCTCGTTCACCCTCGACAGCGAGCTCGCGAACTCCGGCACCTCGTCGGCCGAGGCGGACGCCTTCGCCGACCTGGGCCAGGGCCTGATGATCGGCGTCGGGATCTTCTCCCTGATCATCGGCGCGCTGGGCATGGTGCTCGCCGCCAAGTTCAAGACGGGTGGCAGCGGCGTTCGCGTCTGCACCATCGTCTACGCCTCGTTCATGGTGCTCTTCAGCATCTTCTCGCTGCCCGTGGGCATCATCAGCCTCGCGCTGGGCGTCCTGATCATCGTCTTCGTGGCGAAGGCGGACGGCGCGGCCTGGTTCAACCGCCAGAAGCAGCAGTACTGATCACCTGATCGCCTGATCAGGTGATCGCCTGATCGCCTGCCTCGGCCATGCCGAAGGGGCCCGGTTCCGCTCTCGGAACCGGGCCCCTTCGGCATACCCCCGGCCTGCCCGGAGCGGATCAGCCGGATCAGCTCCGCTTGAGCACCACGAACTGTCCCGTCCGCGCGGACACCTCGTACCGCACCTCCGGGTGCAGCTGCGACGCCAGCCGCACCGGGTCGGTCACCGGCTGGGACCAGCCCGAGGAGAGGTCGAGCGCGAGGTAGTCGGGGCTGACGCCCTGCGCCCCGCCCACCCAGTAGACCTTCCGGTCGGCGGTGAGGTGGGCCATCAGCGGGACGTTCGTCTCCACGCTCGCCCCCGTCGGCACCGCGTCGACCGCCTGCCGGGCCTCCAGCGTCCGGGCGTCCGTACGGTACGTCTCCGAGCGCAGCAGCTCCCGCAGCGGCAGGTCGAGGGCGATCACGATCGCGACGGCCGTGACGACCGGGACGACGACCCTGCCGTACGCCACGAGCCACGCGCGCGGCGAGGTGCGGACGGTGCGGACGGCGTCGACCAGGGCGAGGAAGACGATCGGCATCAGGATGGCGCTGTAGTGCCAGATCATCCCCCAGTGGTTCGGGTCCTGGGAGAGGAAGCGCCAGCCGAGCGTGGGCAGCACCAGCAGCATCAGCGGGGAGCGCAGCGCGAGGAAGCCGGTGATGCCGACGAGGAAGAAGACCATCTCCCACTTCACGTCGGAGCCGAGCGAACCGAGCAGCACCTGCACGAAGGAGACCTCGGCGCCCTCGTTCGACTTCTCGATCTTGGCCCAGTAGTCGTACTGGCCGACCCGGCTCGCCGCCGGGATCAGGACCAGGACCGTGAGCGCGAAGAACGCGGCTCCGAAGGAGGCGAGGGCCGCGCCGAGCCGCTTCTGGCCCTTGAGGAAGAGCACCGCGCCGACCATGGCGACGGTGAGCCCCATGTCCTCCTTGACCAGGACCAGGGGCGCGGACCAGGCGACGGCGGCGGCCCAGCGCCCGAGGAGCAGGGCGCGGCAGGTCAGCGCGAGCATCGGCACGGCGAAGGCGATCTCGTGGAAGTCGGACTTGACCGCCTCCTGGAGGCCCCAGGACAGGCCGTAGGCGAGGGCGAGCCCGAGGCCCGCGGCGCGGCTGCCGAGCACCTGGTGGGCCGTGCGTCCGACGACGGCGGCGGAGGCCGCGAAGAGCGCGGCCTGCGCGAAGAGGAGCGCGAGCGGGGAGGACCAGATCCAGTACAGGGGCGCGAGGAGCGCCGTCACGGGACTGAAGTGGTCCCCGAGTATGAGGAAGCCGGGGCCCTTGATGTCGACGATCGGCGCCCGGAACTCGGCGTAGGCCCGGACGGCCTGGTTGAAGATCCCGAGGTCCCAGGAGGGCGTACGGAAGTGCGCGTACTGGACCCAGGAGTAGAGGAAGTAGAGCGCGCAGAGCACGCCCGCCACCAGGGCGTACGGCCCCAGGGGCGCCTCGGCGAGTCCGCTCCGGGGCGGTCCGGCGCGGCCGGTCTCCGGGGCGGTGGTCTCCGCCACCCCGTTCTGTACATCCAACACCGCGCCCCCACCTGCAAGCCGCCGACAAAAGAGCAATCCATTAGACCAGAGCGCTCCGGGCGGTCCCACAGGCCGAAACCGGGCGGCCCCACAGCCCGAAACGGACGGGCCCGCGAATCGGGCGGCGGCGGACGGGCGGACGGGCGGACGGGCGGACGGCCCGCCGGTACGTCACGTACCGGCGGGCCGTCCGTTCCTCACTCGCCGCTCAGTGGAAGAAGTGGCGAGCGTCCTCGTTCGCCGCTCAGTGGAAGAAGTGGCGCGTGCCCGTGAAGTACATCGTCACGCCGGCCTTCGTCGCCGCCTCGACGACCTGCTCGTCCCGCACCGAGCCGCCCGGCTGCACGACCGCCTTCACGCCCGCCGCCGTGAGGATCTCCAGGCCGTCGGGGAACGGGAAGAAGGCGTCCGAGGCCGCGTACGAGCCGCGCGCCCGCTCCTCGCCCGCGCGCTCGACCGCGAGCTTCGCGGAGTCGACGCGGTTGACCTGGCCCATGCCGACGCCGACCGAGGCGCCGTCCTTGGCGAGCAGGATCGCGTTGGACTTGACCGCGCGGCAGGCCTTCCAGGCGAAGGCGAGCTCGGCCAGCTCCGCCTCGGAGAGGGCGTCGCCCGCCGCCAGGGTCCAGTTCGCCGGGTCGTCGCCGTCGGCCTGGAGGCGGTCGGTGACCTGGAGGAGCGCGCCGCCGTCGATCGGCTTGACCTCGACCGGGTTGGCCGGGGCGCCCTCGGCCCGCAGGACGCGGATGTTCTTCTTCTTCGCGAGGACCTCGACGGCGCCGTCCTCGTAACCGGGGGCGACGACGACCTCGGTGAAGATCTCGGCCACCTGCTCGGCCATCGCGACGGAGACCGGCCGGTTGACGGCGATCACGCCGCCGAACGCCGACAGCGGGTCACAGGCGTGCGCCTTGCGGTGCGCCTCGGCGACGTCCGCACCGACGGCGATGCCGCACGGGTTGGCGTGCTTGATGATCGCGACGCAGGGTTCGGTGTGGTCGTACGCGGCCCGGCGCGCGGCGTCGGTGTCCGTGTAGTTGTTGTACGACATCTCCTTGCCGTGCAGCTGCTCGGCCTCGGCGAGGCCGCCGGTGCCGTCGACGTAGAGCGCGGCGCCCTGGTGCGGGTTCTCGCCGTAGCGCAGCACGTTGGAGCGCTCGTAGGTGGCGCCCAGGAAGTCCGGGAAGTCACCCGCGGCGGAGCCGCTGTCCGACACGGTGTCCGCGGCGGCGTAGTCGGCGGCGAACCAGGACGCGACCGCCACGTCGTACGCGGCGGTGTGCTGGAAGGCCTCCGCCGCCAGACGCTTGCGGGTGGCGAGCTCGAAACCGCCCTCACGGGCCGCCGCGAGGACGTCGGCGTACCGCTCCGGGCTGGTGACCACGGCGACCGACGGGTGGTTCTTGGCGGCGGCGCGGACCATCGACGGGCCGCCGATGTCGATCTGCTCGACGCACTCGTCGGGGGTCGCGCCGGAGGCGACGGTCTCCTTGAACGGGTACAGGTTCACGACCACCAGGTCGAAGGGCTCGACGCCCAGCTCGGCGAGCTGGTTGCGGTGGTCCTCCAGACGCAGGTCGGCGAGGATTCCGGCGTGCACGCGCGGGTGGAGGGTCTTGACCCGACCGTCCAGGCACTCGGGGAAGCCGGTGAGCTCCTCGACCTTGGTGACCGGGACGCCGGCCGCGGCGATCTTCGAGGCGGTGGAGCCGGTGGAGACGAGGGCGACACCCGCCTCGTGCAGGCCGCGGGCCAGCTCCTCAAGGCCGGTCTTGTCGTAGACGCTGACGAGTGCGCGGCGGATGGGGCGCTTCGTACCTTCGGCGGTCACGGGATTGTTACCTTTCGTCCCTCAATGCGGTAGCCGTGCCGGGCCAGACGCCCCACGACCTCGACGAGCAGCGAACGCTCGACTTCCTTGATGCGCTCATGGAGAGCGGCTTCATCGTCCTCGTCCCGGACCTCGACCACGCCCTGGGCGATGATCGGTCCGGTGTCGACGCCGTCGTCGACGAAGTGGACGGTGCATCCGGTGACCTTCGCGCCGTACGCGAGTGCGTCCCGCACTCCATGGGCACCGGGAAAACTGGGCAGCAGCGCCGGGTGGGTGTTGACGACCCGGCCGTCGAAGCGGCCGAGGAACTCCTTGCCGACGATCTTCATGAAGCCGGCCGAGACGACGAGGTCGGGCTCGTACGCGGCGGTGGCCTCGGTCAGGGCGCGGTCCCACTCCTCGCGCGACCCGTGGTCCTTCACCCGGCAGACGAAGGTGGGGAGCCCGGCGCGCTCGGCCCGCTCCAGACCGGCGATGTTGTCGCGGTCGGCGCCGACGGCGACGATCTCGGCGCCGTACCCTTCGGGGCCGGCGGGGTCGGCGGCGATCGCGTCGAGGAGGGCCTGGAGGTTGGTGCCGGAGCCGGAGACCAGGACGACGAGGCGGGCGGCGGCCACTGGGTCACTCTTTCCGTGGTGTTTGTAGGGTCGCACGAACGAATCGTGCCTCTGCATACGGGGAACCCTACGAAGGGCCCGACCGTCAGCAACGATACCGGCACACCGGAAGGCCCCCACGGGACGGGGGCGCGGCCGGGGGGTAGCGTCGGGGTTCGACAACAGTTGAGACAGCAGTTGAGACAGCGATCGCGACAGCAGTTGCGACCGCAGTGGCGACGACAGAGGGAAGACGTTCAGCAGATGCCGGAACGCCAGTCCACGGACGACAACAATCCGTTCGCGCCGCCGCCCGAGGGGCAGCCGGACCAGCCGTGGCAGCCGCGGCGGCCGGAGGGCTCGGGCGACGACGCGTCGTCCGGGTCGTCCGGGCCCTCCGACGGCTCCGACGGTTCCGGGCGCTCCGGAGGCCGCTGGAGCCCCCGCCAGCCCGGCCGCTCCTCCGACGGTTTCGGCCGCCGCCCGGAGCGCCCCTCCGGTCCGGACGGCCAGGGCAAGGAGCCGGGGCCCAAGTGGGACCCCAAGGACCCGATGCAGCGACGGGCGCGGTACTCGCTGCTCGCGGGCATGTGGGCCTTCTTCTTCGCCCTCTTCGAGATCCAGGAGCTGGCGCTGCTGCTGGGCGCCCTGGGTCTGTACTGGGCGATCAGCGCCCTGCGCGCCAAGCCGAAGGCGCAGGGCGCGCAGACCGCCGCCACTGCCGCTGCCGCTGAGGCGCAGGGACAGGCGGGACAGGCGGGACAGGCGATGGTCCGTGGGCAGGTGGAGAGCCCGTCCGCTCCGCAGCCGCCCGCCCGGACGGGGTCCGGCTCCAACCTGGCCGCCCGGACGCAGCGCACGGCGGCGGTGAGCGGTCTGATCGCGGCGGCGCTGTCCCTGCTGATCGTCGCGGGCAGCTTCACCATCCAGATGGTCTACCGCGACTTCTACACCTGCGCGGACGACGCCCTGACCAAGTCGGGCCAGCTTGCCTGCAACGAGCTGCTGCCGGAGCCCCTGCGGGACATCTTCGGCGTACGGGAGTAGGCGCCGGCCGCCCTACGCGTCGTCGCCCTCCGCCCCCGGAGCCGCCGGATCCCCCGGCGTCACCGGGGGCGGCGGCGTCACCGGGTGCGGCGGCGTCACGAGGGGCGGCGGTGTCACCGGGGGCGGCGGCGTCACGAGGGGCGGCGGCGTCCGTTCCCAGGCCGCCGGGAGGAAGTCGTACGGCTCGAAGCCGGCCTCGTCGTACGCATAGCCGTAGCCGTACCCGCCCCCGACGGCACCCTCGCCCCCGTTCTCGCTCGCCCCGTCGTTCGCGTCCGCGATGCCGGGCAGCGGTCCGGGGGCCTTCTGCGGCTGGGACTCCTCCGGGGCCCGGAACGAGGGCCGGAACGGCAGCCGGAACGGCATCCGGAACGAGGGCCGGAACGAGGGCCGGAACGAGGGCGGCCGGGACGGAGCGCCGGACGGGGCCGGGATCGCGGCCGGTGCCGGTGCCGGTGCGGGGCCCGGGGGCAGGTCCGGGGCCGGGACCGGGACAGGGATCCGCGCGTGGGGCGTCGCCGTCGGCTCGGGCGCCTGCTTCCTGCCGCGCAGGCCCCAGGCCCGTACGCCCAGGGCCGCCGGTACCCCCACCGCCCCGCACCACAGCACCGCCGCCGCCCCGGTCTGCCACCACACGGGGCCGAACGCCGCGAGCCGCCCCGAGCCGAGCGGACCACCGGCGGCCGCCGTGAGCAGGGCCGTCACCACGCCGCACGCCCAGGCGCCGAGCAGGGCCGTAAGCGCCGCCTCCCGGCCCGTCCAGGACCGCGCCGACCGGCCGACTCCCGCGCCGAGGACCACGGCCGCCACGAGCGGGACCGCCGCGGCGGCCCCGTGCACCCAGCCGCCCGGCCCCTCGCCGGGCAGGGCCGCCAGGAGCGGGAAGGGCGGGAGGGCCGCGGTCCCGGTGACGCCCAGCGGGGTGGCCGAGGCGCCCGTACCGAGCGCGAACCCGGGCCCGAGACCGTACGAGGTCCCCCACACCGCCGCGTTCGGCACCAGCGCGGCGGCCAGCAGCAGGACCGTCACGCGCCCCCACCACTCCCCCGTGAGCCCGGCGTACGACTCCTGCGCGGCGGCCGCGTGCCAGACCAGCGAGGCGCCGAACACCGCCGCCCCACCGGCCGAGAGGACCACCAGCGCCGGTCCCGCCGAGCGCAGGGCCACGGCCGCCTGCTCCTGCCGCGGGAGGGGCCGCCCGGCCGCCGTCCACACGCCGAGCCCCGCGGAGACGGCCAGGGTCAGGGGCAGCCACAGACCGGCGCTCGCCAGGTCGGCGGGGAGCGAACCGCTCGCCGCGTAGAGCACGACAGCGGCCGCGACCAGCAGGTACCCGCCGCAGACGGCCGCCACGGCCGCCATCCCCGCTGCCGTCCCGGCTGCCGCCCTCGCGGCCGTCCCGGCTGCCGTCCTGGCTGCCGTCCCGGCTGCCGCCCTCGCGGCCGTCCCGGCTGCCGTCCTGGCTGCCGCGGAGTCGTCGGTCTCCTCCATGTACGGCTCCAGCGTGTCCCGCGCCGCCCGGTGCACCAGCCAGGCCGGCAGCGCCATGAGCAGCAACGGGGCGACCCCGAGCGGCGCGGGCGCGCCCGAGAGCGTGTCCGTGCGGATCAGGTCCACGCCGTGGGCGAGCAACCACAGCCCCGCCGCCGTGTGCAGGGCCTCGCCGGGACCGCTGTCGGGATACGGCGAGCTGATCCAGGCCGCCGTCACCAGGACCGCGAGCGCCCCGAGTCCGAGCCCCGCCGCGACCCCGCCGCGCACGAAGGCGGCCGCGACGGCGGCGGACCGGCCGCCCCGGACCAGCGGCTCGGCCGGAAACGAGGGGGTGTGCTCGGTCAGTTGGGTCACGCGCCCATGCTGCCAACGACACGCGCTTTTCTCACGTAACAGGCAAAACGCCGTTGTGTCGCTCAAGATACGTTTATGTACTTTTCCGCCCGGAGCTGCCCTGCGGGAGGTAGTCGCCGATGAACCGGTCCATGCCCTCTCCCAAAGAGCGGCGCAGACTGCGCGAAGCCAAAGGACTGACCGAGGACCAGGTCGCAGAGGCCATGGGGGTCACGCGGGCCACGGTCAGGTCCTGGGAGACCGGTCGCACCACACCCCGTGGGCGCAAGCAGGACGCCTACGCCAAACTGATCGGCGCGTACGAGTCCGAGGACGCACCCGGTTCCACGCCCGACGAGCCCCAGCCCGCGCCGATGCTCCATCAGGAGCGTGAGCAGGACCAGGAGCAGGAGCAGGAGAAGGCACGGTCCCGGGAGCGGGCACGGAAGCGGGGGCGAGAGCGAGAGCGGGAGTCTGCCGAGCCCGCGAGGCCGCTCGCCGCGAAGCCCACCGCCGGCAAGCCGTCCGCGAACACCCGCCCAAGAGCCGCGACGAAGCGCGCCGCGAAGCCTCCCAAGGCCCCTGCGGCGGCGGCCCTCGGCATCGGCTCAGGCACGGGCCTCAGCTCGGACCAGCCAGCGTCGGGTTCCCACTCCGGCTCTGCCTCGGACTCGGGCCCGGCCCCGGGCTCGGGCTCGGGCTCGGGCTCCGCTTCCGGCACCGGCACCGGCACCGACACCGACACCGACACCGACACCGTGTCCGACCCCGGTCAGCAGGCCCCGCGCCCGGTGCGGGCAGGCGCTTCGGGTGCCCAACAGCCCCTGGAGAGACGGGAATCGGTGGAGACCTCACCCGCGCCCACGCGGGAGCGGGCCTCCCACGAGCCCGAACCGGACCCCGAACTTGCCGCGCCCCAGGCGTCGGCCGAACCCGTCGAGCTCCCGCTCACCCCGGAGCAGGCCTTCGACGCCCTCTACGCGCACGCGGCGCCCGGGCTCGTCCACCAGACGTATCTGCTCACCGGCCGCCGTCGGCTCTCCCGGGAGTCCGTCGAGCACGCCTTCCACCACGCCTGGGAGCACTGGCCGGAGGTCGCGGTCGACCGGGATCCGGTGGGCTGGGTGCGGGCGGCGGCGTACGAGTACGCGCTCTCCCCCTGGCACCGACTGCGCCGCAGCCACAAGCACCCCGACGCCCCGCCGACCGAGGCCGGCCGGCGGAACCTGCTCGCGGCGCTGCTCGAACTGCCGCCGCCGTACCGCCGTACCGTCCTGCTCTACGACGGGCTCGGCCTCGACCTGCCCGACACGGCGGCCGAGACCGAGGCGAGCACCCCCGCCGCCGCCAACCGCCTGCTGCACGCCCGCACCGTCATCGCCGAGCGCGTGCCCGAGCTGGCCGACCCCGAGGCCCTCCAGCGACGGCTGGCCTCTCTGGTCGCGGAGGCGCCGACGGCGACGCTCGCGGACGCCCGGACCGTACGGTCGGGCAGCGACCGGCGCGCGCGGCTGTGGACGCGGGCGGTGCTCGGCGTGACGGCGGCGCTCATCGGGGCGACGGCCTTCACCGTCGCGACCGCGCCGACGCAGTACCTGCCGGTGATCCACCCCGGCGAGTCCGTCATCGGCGTGCCCGAGCGCGGTGGCTCGCCGAAGCTGACGCCGCAGGACGTGCGGCTGCGCGACACCCTCCGCTCCCAGCCCCACCACGGCCCGGAGCGACTGGTCCCCGCCCCGCACTAGCGGCGGGAGCGGGGCGCGTACGGCGGAAACCTGCGGGCGGGCGCGTGCGACGGGAGCCTGCGGGCGGGCGCGTACAGCGGGCGCGTGCGACGGGCTCGCGCGACGGGCTCGTACGGCGGGCTCGTACGGCGGGCTCGTACGGCGGGCTCGCGCGACGGGCTCGTACGGCGGGCTCGTACGGCGGGCTCGCGCGACGGGCTCGTACGGCGGGCACGTGCGGCGGGCTCGCGCGACGGGCTCGTACGGCGGGAGCCCATTCCGCTCCGCGCGGACGCGAGTGGGCCCCGCCCCCGCCCGGTTTCCCGGGAGGGGGCGGGGCCCACCTGTGCGGTTGAGACGCTGCGTCAGCCCGCGAGGATGGCGCGCGCCAGCTTGGCCGTCTCGGTCGGCGTCTTGCCGACCTTGACGCCGGCGGCCTCGAGGGCCTCCTTCTTCGCCTGGGCGGTGCCGGAGGAGCCGGAGACGATGGCGCCGGCGTGGCCCATGGTCTTGCCCTCGGGCGCGGTGAAGCCCGCGACGTAGCCGACGACCGGCTTGGTGACGCTCGACGCGATGAAGTCCGCCGCACGCTCCTCGGCGTCGCCGCCGATCTCACCGATCATGACGATCAGGTCGGTGTCGGGGTCGGCCTCGAACGCCGCCAGGGCGTCGATGTGCGTGGTGCCGATGACCGGGTCGCCACCGATGCCGACGGCGGACGAGAAGCCGATGTCACGGAGCTCGTACATCATCTGGTACGTCAGCGTGCCGGACTTCGAGACCAGGCCGATGCGGCCCGGCTTCGTGATGTCGCCCGGGATGATGCCGGCGTTGGACTGGCCCGGGGTGATGAGACCGGGGCAGTTCGGGCCGATGATGCGGGTCTTGTTGCCCTTCGACTGCGCGTACGCCCAGAAGGCGGCGGAGTCGTGGACGGCGATGCCCTCGGTGATGACGACGGCCAGCGGGATCTCGGCGTCGATCGCCTCGACCACGGCGGCCTTGGCGAAGGCCGGCGGGACGAAGAGGACGGAGACGTCCGCGCCCGTCTTCTCCATCGCCTCGGCGACGGAGCCGAAGACCGGGACCTCGGTGCCGTCGAAGTCGACGGTCGTGCCGGCCTTGCGCGGGTTCACGCCACCGACGATGTTGGTGCCGTCACCCAGCATGAGCTTGGTGTGCTTCATGCCCGTGGCACCGGTCATGCCCTGGACGATGACCTTGCTGTCCTTGGTGAGGAAGATAGCCATGGTGTGCTTGACCTCGTCCCTTACTTCGCAGCCGCGAGCTCGGCGGCCTTGTCGGCCGCGCCGTCCATGGTGTCCACACGCTGCACCAGCGGGTGGTTCGCGTCCGACAGGATCTTGCGACCCAGCTCCGCGTTGTTGCCGTCGAGGCGCACGACCAGCGGCTTGGTGACCTCTTCGCCCTTGGAGGCGAGGAGCTCCAGGGCCTGGACGATGCCGTTGGCGACCTCGTCACAGGCGGTGATGCCACCGAAGACGTTGACGAACACGGACTTGACGTCCGGGTCGCCCAGGATGATCTCCAGGCCGTTCGCCATGACCTCGGCGGAGGCGCCGCCACCGATGTCGAGGAAGTTGGCCGGCTTCACGCCGCCGTGGTTCTCACCGGCGTACGCGACGACGTCCAGGGTCGACATGACCAGACCGGCGCCGTTGCCGATGATGCCGACCTCGCCGTCCAGCTTGACGTAGTTGAGGTTCTTGGCCTTGGCAGCAGCCTCGAGCGGGTTGGCTGCGTCCTTGTCCTCGAGCGCCTCGTGCTCCGGCTGGCGGAAGTCGGCGTTGGCGTCCAGGGACACCTTGCCGTCCAGGGCCAGGATGTCGCCGGAGGCGACCTTGGCCAGCGGGTTCACCTCGACGAGGAGCGCGTCCTCGGCGACGAAGGTGTCCCACAGGGTGACCATGACCTCGGCGACCTTCTCGGCGACCTCGGCCGGGAACTGCGCCTGGGCGACGATCTCGCGGGCCTTCTCGATGGTCACGCCGTCGACGGCGTTGACCGGCACCTTCGCGAGCTTCTCGGGGGTCGTCGCGGCGACCTCCTCGATGTCCATGCCACCGGCCACGGAGGCCATGGCGAGGAAGGTGCGGTTGGTGCGGTCGAGGAGGTACGAGACGTAGTACTCCTCGAGGATCTCCGGAGCGGTCTCCGCGATCATCACCTTGTGGACCGTGTGGCCCTTGATGTCCATCCCGAGGATGTCCGTCGCGCGGGCGACGGCCTCGTCCGGGGTGGCGGCCAGCTTCACGCCGCCGGCCTTGCCGCGGCCGCCGACCTTCACCTGCGCCTTGACGACCGACTTGCCGCCAAGACGCTCGGTGGCCTCGCGCGCCGCCTCAGGCGTGTCGATGACTTCACCGGCCAGCACCGGTACACCGTGCTTGGCGAAGAGGTCCCTCGCCTGGTACTCGAACAGGTCCACGCGCGTCCGTCCCTTTTCTGATGATCGCGGTTCGTTGTCTGCGTGGGCGTGCCGCGAAGGGCAACGTGACTGCGCTGTCACAAGGGAGGCGTACACGGTGTCCGTGGACGCGGCATGTCCGTCCCGCAGGTTATCCCCGCAGGACGTGGGTCCCTAAATCGCAGGTCACACCGGAGCGGTGATACGGGTCACAGATCGTAGGGGTACGGGGGCGGTCCGTGGAGGACCGGGCCGGTGACCTCGGCGCCCTCGGCACAGGTGGGAAAGGGGCTCCGGCTGTCTCACGACCCGCCCGGCCCCGAAGTGAGGAACCGGACGGCCGCGCTGTGATATGAGCCTCAGTGCGCCCGGGGGCGCCCTCCCGTGCGGCTCTGCGGCTACGGATTCCGCAGGCCCCCGGCGGTGTCCGGCACCGGCAGCGGGCGCTTCTCGATCGCCGCCGCCATCACCTCCGGGAAGAGGTCGGGGGTGCAGGCGAAAGCGGGCGCGCCGAGGGCGGCGAGGGCCGCCGCGTGCTCGCGGTCGTAGGCGGGGGCGCCCTCGTCGGAGAGGGCGAGCAGGGCGACGAACTGCACCCCGGACGCCTTCATCGCGGCGACCCGCTTCAGCATCTCGTCGCGGATGCCCCCTTCGTAGAGGTCGCTGATGAGGACGACGACGGTGTCGGCCGGGCGGGTGATCCGGGCCTGGCAGTACGCGAGGGCCCGGTTGATGTCGGTGCCGCCGCCCAGCTGGGTGCCGAAGAGGACGTCGACCGGATCGTCGAGCTGGTCGGTCAGGTCGACGACGGCCGTGTCGAAGACGACGAGCCGGGTGGCGATGGCCCGCATGGAGGCGAGGACCGCGCCGAACACGGAGGCGTAGACGACCGAGGCCGCCATGGAGCCGGACTGGTCGATGCAGAGGACGACGTCCTTCTTGACCGACTGGGCGGCGCGGCCGTAGCCGATGAGGCGCTCGGGGACGACCGTGCGGTGCTCGGGCAGATAGTTCTTGAGGTTGGCGCGGATGGTGCGGTCCCAGTCGATGTCCCGGTGGCGGGGGCGGCTGATCCGGGCGGAGCGGTCGAGCGCGCCGGTGAGCGTGGCGCGGGTGCGGGTGGCGAGGCGCTTCTCCAGGTCGTCGACGACCTTGCGGACGACGGCTCGGGCGGTCTCCTTGGTCGTCTCGGGCATGACCTTGTTGAGGGAGAGCAGCGTGCCGACGAGGTGCACGTCGGCCTCGACGGCCTCCAGCATCTCGGGCTCCAGGAGGAGCGTGGCGAGCCCGAGGCGGTCGATGGCGTCGCGCTGCATGACCTGGACGACGGAGCTGGGGAAGTACGTCCTGATGTCCCCGAGCCAGCGGGCGACGGAGGGCGCGGAGGCGCCGAGCCCGGCGGACCGGTCGCTTCCGGCGGGGCGGTTGTCGGCGCGGCGGCCGCCGGTCCGGCCGTCGCCCTTGCCGTAGAGCGCGGTCAGGGCTCCGTCCATGGCGGCGTCCGTGCCGGTGAGGGCGCAGCCGGTGCCGTCGGCCTCGCCGCCGCCGAGGACCATGCGCCAGCGACGAAGGCGCTCGTCGCGCGCGACCGGGCGGTGGTGTGTGGTCGTGCCGTCGTGTGGGGTCGAGCCGTCGTCTGGGGTCGTGTCGGCGCGCGCGACCGGGCGGTGGTGTGTGGTCGTGCCGTCGTGTGCGGTCCAGCCGTCGTGTGCGGTCGAGCCGTCGTCTGGGGTCGTGTCGACCGTTCCGTTCGGTGCGTTCATCGGTCCGCTCCCACGAGGTGTGTCTTCGGGTCGGTCTCCGGGTCGGTCTCCGGGTCCGTCGCTCGCAGGATGAGCGTGAGCAGCGGCAGGACCCCGTCGGCCCGCTCCTCGTCGAGCGTCGCGCCGAAGCCGGGTAGGACGGCGTCCGTACGGCGCGCGGCGGAGGCGGACGGGCCGCGGGCCACCAGCTCGCCGAGGGTGCGGCGCACGCCCGGTTCGTACGCGGAGAAGGTGCGGCGCAGCAGGGGCAGGACGTCGGTGAACGCGTCCGCCGACACGCTCGTCAGCCAGGCGTCGACGAGGGCGAGCAGCCGTTCGTCGTGGACGAGGAGCATGCCTCCGCCGGAGGCGCCGCCGACGAAGCCCTCGATCCAGGCGGCGGCGTCGGCGGGCGGGGTGCCGGGCGAGAGGGCGAGGCCCATGAGCCGCGCGGCCTCCCCTTCGTCGAGGCGACCCTCGTCGAGGAGGATTCGGGCGGCCCGGCCCCGGATGGTGCCCGGCACGCTGTCGCGGGCGGAGAGTCCGTGCAGGACGCCGGTCCAGCGGGTGAGCGTGCCGGTGGCGTCGGGGAGCAGGGGGAGCGCGCCGTGCACGGCGTCGAGGTGGCCGCGCATCTCGGCGGCGGCGTCGGTGTCGAGGCCGGCGCAGGCGGGTGGGAGGCCGACGCAGATCCGCTCGGCGAGCCCGGCCGCGACCTCGCCGAGCGCGGCGGTGTCGGTGGCGCGGACGTCTCCGTAGCGCAGGGAGCGGGCCAGCGCGGGGAGCGCCTGGGCGAGGTGCGCGACGTCGGTGTCGAGCGCGGCGCGGTCGGCGAGGGCGGTCATGACGACGGGCAGGGCAGCGCCGAGTCCGGCGAGCAGGCACTGCTCGGCGAGGGCGGTGACGTCGGCGAGCGCGGTGGCTTCCAAGGCGCGGGCCTCGGCCTTGGCGACGGCGGCGGACCCGACGGTGGTGCCCCAGACACCGGCCTCGGCGACCCGGACGTGCAGTTCGGGCTGCCAGCGCAGCCGCCAGCTCTCCTGGAAGGTGCCGGTGCTGCCCCGTCCTGCGACGGGTGTGCCCCAGTCGACGCCGAGCAGCCGCAGGCGGTGGAGGAGGCGGCTGCGGGTGGCGTCGTTCTCCTTGCGCAGGTCGAGTTCGAGCGCGCGCTCCTGTGCCTCCGGCTTGAGGCGCAGGCTGCGCTGGAGCCGGGCGAGGTCGCGTTGGAGGGGGACGGCGGGGGCGGTGTCGGGGACCTCGCCGAGGACGTCGCCGACGACGAGGCGGTCGCGCACCAGGTCGAGGGGGAGGTCGGAGCCGTCGCACATCACGGCGCGCACGGCGTCGGTGGTCTCACCGAGCCCGGCGAGCGGCCGGCCGCGCATCGCGGCGAGGGTCTCCGCGAGGCGGACGGCCTCGATGACGTGGGCGGAGGAGACGAAGGTGTCCTCCGCCCTGAGGAGGCCGGCGACCTTGGTCATCCAGCGCTCGATCGGGCGGTCGGGGGCGGCGAAGAGGTGTGCGTACCAGCCGGGGGCGTCGATGCCGGCGCCGTAGCCGGAGCGGCGGGCGAGGCGGCGGTGGGTCCAGGGCACCCACGTCATCTCGGTCTTCACCTTGGGCAGCCCCTTGAGCAGGGCGCGGTCGGCGGTGGCGGTCGTCGCGCGGGTCAGCGCGGGGACGTGCCAGGCGCCGCAGACGACGGCCACGTCGTCCCCGAACTCTTTGCGCGCGGCGCGGAGTTGGAGCCGCATGTACGCCTCGCGGACCAGGTCGCGGGCGTGTCCGCCGTGGCCGTACGCCTCGCGGAGGGCGCCCATGGCGTCGGCGAGCGCCTCGAACGGGGCGATCGGGTCGGCCGCGCCGCGCAGTTCGACCGTGTCCTCCCACCAGCGCTCGGGGTCGTCGTAACCCGCGGCACGCGCGAGTTCGCCGATCGGGTCGATGCGCAGGCCCTGGTCGGCCTCGGGCTCGTCCTCCTCGCCGTCGCCCCAGGTGGGGTCGGTGGCGGCGAGGGTGTGCGCGGCGGGCAGGTCGATGAACCGGACGGCGGCGCCGTGGGCGAGGGCCCAGCGGATCGCCACCCACTCGGGCGAGAACTCGGCGAAGGGCCAGAACGCGGCGCGCCCGGGGTCGTCCACCGCGTGGCCGAGCAGCGCGACCGGCGGCCGCATCCCGTCGTCCCCGGCGAGCGCGAGGATCCCGTCGGCCTCGGGCGGCCCCTCGACGAGCACAACGGCGGGCCGCCGCACCTCCAAGGCCCCCTCCACGGCCCGAGCCGACCCGGGCCCGTGATGCCGCACGCCCAGAAACAGGGGCCCACCGGGCCGAAACCCGACGCCCCGGGCGGACTGCGCCCCCGTGGGCGCAGTCCCGGTCGTCGAGACCGAACGGGTCGGCGAGACCGAACTGGCCGGGAGGGTCGGAGAGGCCGAGCCGGCCGAGCGGGTCGGAGAGGCCGAGCCGGCCGAGCGGGTCGGAGAGGCCGAGCCGGTCGAGCGGGTCGGAGAGGCCGAGCCGGCCGAGCAGGTCGAACTCGCCGAGCTGGCCGGGAGGGCCGATGCGGCCGCGAGGCCCGCGCTCGCCGAGCGGGTCGACAGGCCCGAGCCCGCCGAGCTCGCCGAGAGGCCCGAGCCGGCCGAACTCGCCGAGAGGCCCGCGCTCGCGGAGATCGCAGAGAGGCCCAAGCTCGCCGAGCTGGCCCAGAGGCCCTCGCTGGCCGAGCCGGTCGACAGGCCAGAGCCGGCCGCGCTCGCCGAGCCGGTCGACAGGCCAGAGCCGACCGCGCTCGCCGAGCCGGTCGACCGGCCCGAGTTCACCGTGAGCCCCGAGTTCACCGTGAGCCCCGAGTTCACCGTGAGCCCCGAGTTCGCCGAGCGGGCCGAGTTCGCCGAGCGGGCCGTCATGCGCTCACCTCGCGGCAGGCGCGGTAGAAGTCCTTCCAGTCGTCTCTCTCCCGGACGACCGTCTCCAGGTACTCCTGCCAGATGACGCGGTCCGCCGCCGGGTCGCGGATGACCGCGCCGAGGATGCCCGCGGCGACGTCGGCGGGGCGCAGGACGCCGTCCCCGAAGTGCGCGGAGAGAGCGAGGCCGCCGGTGACGACGGAGATCGCCTCGGCCGTGGAGAGCGTCCCCGAGGGGGACTTGAGCTTGGTGCGGCCGTCCGCCGTGACCCCGTCGCGCAGCTCGCGGAAGACGGTGACGACCCGTCGGATCTCCTCCACACCCTCCGGCACGGCCGGCAGGTCCAGGGAGCGCCCGATCTGGTCGACGCGGCGCGCGACGATGTCGACCTCCGCCTCCGGTGTCGCGGGCAGCGGCAGCACGACCGTGTTGAAGCGGCGCCGCAACGCGCTGGACAGGTCGTTGACCCCCCGGTCCCGGTCGTTGGCGGTCGCGATCAGGTTGAAGCCCCGTACCGCCTGCGCTTCCTGCCCCAACTCCGGGATGGGCAGGGTCTTCTCGGACAGGATCGTGATCAGCGTGTCCTGCACGTCGGCGGGGATGCGGGTGAGTTCCTCGACGCGGGCGGTCAGCCCCTCGGACATGGCACGCATGACCGGGCTGGGCACGAGCGCGTCCCGGCTGGGGCCGTGGGCGAGCAGCCGGGCGTAGTTCCAGCCGTACCGGATCGCCTCCTCGGGGGTCCCCGCCGTGCCCTGCACCAGCAGCGTGGAGTCGCCGCTGACGGCGGCGGCGAGGTGCTCGGACACCCAGGTCTTGGCGGTGCCCGGCACTCCGAGCAGCAGCAGCGCCCGGTCGGTGGCGAGCGTGGTGACGGCGACCTCGACGATCCGGCGCGGCCCGACGTACTTCGGTGTGATCACCGTGCCGTCGGGGAGCGTCCCGCCGAGGAGGTAGGTGGCGACGGCCCACGGCGACAGCTGCCAGCGGGCGGGCCGCGGCCGGTCGTCGGCGGCGGCGAGCGCCTTGAGTTCGTCCGCGAAGGCGTGTTCGGCGTGTGGCCGCAGTACCTCGGGTCCGAGGTCCGCGGCGGGCGCCGGGCCGCCCGCCGCGGTGCCGCTTCCGGCACCGGGCAGGGCGTTCGCGATGGTTTCGGACACGGTCATGGATCCCCCTCCAGATCGTTCGACCTGATGTGGGTTCCACCGTGCACCATGCCACTGACAGTCGGCCTCAGCCGCAGGTCAGCGGCGAACTCCGGCTCCGCGCGGGGGCGTCAGCCGGCGATCGGGGAGACCGCGACGCACCCTCCGGCCATCGCGTCCTGTCCCTTCGCCTCCTTGATGACCTTGCCCTCGTGGATGACCTTGCAGGTGAGGTCGGCCGGGTTGAGCGCCATCGGCATGACGGCCGGCGGCATGATCCCCTTCAGCGTCACCGTCTTCTTCCACGGGGTGGTCGGCTTCGTCTCGGTCTCCAGCTTCGGCTCCATGGCCGAACCGCTGCCGCCGTGGAACTGGATCGACTCGATGCCCTTGCCGGTGACCTCGTAGGTGACCTGGTAGGTGTCGCTCACCGCCTTGTCGACCTGGTCGGCGGCCTTGTTCGCGGCCTCGGAACAGGCGCCGAGACCGAGCGCCAGGCCGGTGACGGCGAGCGTCGCGACGGCGGTGCGGATGGTGCGCTTCATGGGGGTCCCCCTGAGAGATCTGTGGTCGGTTTCGGCAGACAATCGTAAAGAGCAGGCAAAGTCAAATGTCCCACGCGGACAGCTCATGACTTCGAAAAGGCAGGTCAAGTCCGTTGTCAGTGGCGCCCCCTAACGTCGAGGGCATGGACACACAGGGGGTGCGCTGGACGGCGGATCAGGTGCTGGCACTGGCTCCTGACGACGCCTCGCGCAGAGCGGGGAGCAAGCTCGGCACGGCCGGGCCGTGGTCCGGTACGGGCAGCGGCGGCGAGGGGGCCGTCTGGGGGCTGTGCCGGGGCAGCGGCAGCACGCCGTACCGGACGGTCGTCGACACCACGGGCCCGGCGTACTCATGCAGTTGCCCCAGCCGGAAGTTCCCGTGCAAGCACGCGCTCGGGCTGCTGCTGCTCCGGGCCGGGGACACGGAGGTCTTCGCCGCGGGCGCCGAGGTGCCCGACTGGGCGGCGACATGGCTGGCGGGCAGACGCGAGCGCGCCGCCGCCGCCCGCACGCGCGGCGCGGAGGGGACGGGGCCGGCCCCCACCGCCGATCCGGAGGCCGCCCGGCGCAGGGCGGAGCGGCGCTCGGCCCGGATCACCTCGGGGGCCGAGGAGTTGGAGCAGCGCCTCGCCGACCTGCTGCGCGGCGGCCTGGCCGCGGCGGAGCAGGCGGGGTACGCCCTGTGGGAGGAGACGGCGGCCCGCATGGTCGACGCCCAGGCGCCCGGGCTGGCGGGCCGGGTGCGGGAGTTGGGGGCCATACCGGGCTCGGGGCCCGGCTGGCCGGTCCGGCTCCTGGAGGAGTGCGCGCTGACGCATCTCCTCGACCGGGCCTGGCTCTCCGCCGACCGGCTCCCCGGCCCGCTCGCGGCGACGGTGCGGACCCGGGTGGGCCTGACCACACCCGCCGAGGGCCCTTCGGTCCGGGACCAGTGGCTGGTCCTCGCCCAGTACGAAACGGGCGACGGCAAGCTGACGACCCGCCGGATCTGGCTGCACGGCCGGACCACCGGGCGCACGGCGCTGCTCCTCTCCTTCGGAGCGGTCGGCCGCGCCCCGCAACTGGCTCTGCCCGTCGGCATGGTGGTCGACGCCGCGCTCACCCTCCACGCGGGCGCGGGGGCGCTCCGTGCGGAGCTGACCGAGCAGTCCGCCACCCCGTCCCCGCTGGACACCCCGCCCGCCGGCGGCACGGTCGGCGACGCGCTCACGGCGTACGGCCTCGCGCTGCGGGAGGACCCGTGGCTGGACTCCTGGCCGGTCACGCTCTCCGACGTCGTACCGATACCGACGGAGCACGGCTGGCAGCTCGCCGACGCCTCGCCCGGGCCGGACGGTGCGGGCGAGGCCCTGCCGCTGACCGGTGCCGCGCTCGGGCGGCCCGGCCTGTGGCGGCTGGTCGCACTCTCCGGGGGCGGCCCGGTCTCGGTCTTCGGGGAGTGCGGCCACCGCGGGTTCACCCCGCTGGCCGCCTGGTCGGCCGACGCCCCGGGCGAGACGGTCCCGCTCCACTGAACCTCGCTCGGAACGCCTGAACCTCGTACGCCCGAACCTCGATCGGTACGACGACCTGGAGGCCCCATGGACGCCTGGGAAGAACTCGTCACGTCGGCGCTGCTCGGCACGGACCGCCGCCCGCCCGCGCTCACCCCCTCCTCCGGAGCGGGCCCCGGCAGCGCTCCCGTAGCCCTGCTCGACGCCGCCGCGCTGCACACCGTGCGGAGAAGGGCGGGCCTGCGGCCCGGGCCCGCCGCCACGGCGCCCGAGCGCGCCCCGGACGACCCGCGCCGACCGCTGCCCGAGGCGGCACGGAGCAGGCTCGGTCAGCTCCTGGCGGGCCGGGCCGCCCCCGCCCCGTCCGGCGGCCGGCGCGGCGCCGCGCCCGACCTCGCCGAGCTGCTCCCCCAGTGGCTCGCCGCCGCCAACGACCACGGCTACCGCGCGCCGGCGTCCGCGCTGCCCGCCCTGCTCGACGCCGCCCGCGCCCGTACGGACCTCCGGCCCCAGGCACTCACCCTCGCCGGACCGCGTGGCCTGTGGCTGGCGCGGCTCAACCCGGACTGGAGGTTCGCCCTGCGCGGCGCGGGCAGCGGCGCCGCGCTCCCCGACCCCGGGGACGACGAGGCGGTCAAGGCCCTGTGGGACGAAGGCCTGTTCGCCGAGCGGGTCGCCCTGCTCACCGCCGTACGGACCGAGGACCCGGCGGCGGCGCTGGCCCTGCTGCGGTCCACCTGGGCGTCCGAGCGGGCCGAGGACCGGCTGATGTTCCTGGACTCGCTGCGGGCCGGACTCTCATGCGCGGACGAGGAGTTCCTGGAGGAGGCCCTGTCCGACCGCAGCCGTAACGTCCGCTCGACCGCCGCCGAACTGCTCTGCGCCCTGCCCGGTTCGGCGCTCGCCGACCGGATGGCGGAACGTGCGGCGTCCTGCGTGTCCCTGGACCGTACGGAAGGGGGCGCGACGATCGTGGTCGAGGCGCCGCACGAGTGCGACGCGGGGATGCAGCGGGACGGGGTCGTCGCCACCCCGCCGACCGGCCGGGGCGAGCGGTCCTGGTGGCTGGGCAGACTCGTCGACTCTGCGCCGCTGTCGTGCTGGCTCGCGAGGTTCGGGGGACGCTCGCCCGAGGAGATCGTGGCGCTGCCGGTCGCGGACGACTGGGAGGCGGAGCTGCACGCGGCGTGGTGCCGCGCGGCCGTCCGCCAGCGGGACGCGCCGTGGTCGCGGGCACTGCTCGGCTCCCCGGCCGCCCCGCCGGCGACGGGCCCGGGCACGTCGTCCCTCGCGGAACGGGCGCAGTTGCTGTCGACGCTCCCGGACGAGGAACGGGCCCGCTGGGTCGCCTCGTTCATCGCGGCGCACGGCCTGTCGGAGGCCTTCCAGCTCCTCGGCGTCTGCACGGTGCCCTGGTCGGAGCCGCTGGGCGGCGCGGTGATCGACGCCTTGGACATCGCCCGGGACGCGGGCAGTTACCCCTGGAGCTTCAGCGGGGTGATGGGCCTCGCGGAGCGGTGTCTCTCCCCGGCGGCGGCTTCCCAGCTGGAGTCCCTCACCGCTCTCACCGCGGAACCCGAGGACGCGTCCCCGGGAGCCGGTGGCTACTGGTCGGAGGCGTTCCAGCGCCTGGTCTCCACCCTGCGCCTGAGAGCCCGGATGCAAGCGGAACTGACCCCACCGCCGAACTGACCCCACCCCGGCCCGACCCCGCCGGGAGCCGAGCCCCCGCCCCGAGCCGACCCCGCCTGAGCCTGCCCGCCCCCGAGCCGCCCCCTCTCCAAGGCCGCCACCTCCCCGAGCGAGCCCAGGCTCGAGGCGGCTACGCAGCGTGCCCGGGCTACACAACCGTGGCGGCTACGCAGCGTGCGCGGGCTACGCACCCCGTGGCGGCCACGCGCAACCCCTGGGGCTACGCGGCGACGCGCACGTTCGCGTTCACCCAAGCGACGATCGACGTCGTCGTCGCGCCCGGCGTGAAGATCTCCGCCACGCCCTTCTCCTTCAGCGGCGCGATGTCCGCCTCCGGGATGATGCCGCCGCCGAAGACCTTGATGTCCTCCGCGTCGCGCTCCTTCAGCAGCTCCAGGACCTTCACGAAGAGCGTGTTGTGCGCACCCGAGAGGATCGACAGGCCGATCGCGTCGGCGTCCTCCTGGATCGCCGTGTCCACGATCTGCTCGGGGGTCTGGTGCAGCCCCGTGTAGATGACCTCCATACCGGCGTCACGCAGCGCCCGCGCGATCACCTTGGCCCCGCGATCGTGGCCGTCGAGACCCGGCTTGGCCACCACCACGCGGATCGGACCGGTCACACCCATCTCTGCCTCCACATGCGACCCCCGCGCCTCGTTGCCGGGGAGGTGAACGAACGTTATCGCCAGCATCCCGCACGCAGCTGTTTCGCGGAGGGCTCCGAGGGGGAAATCACACGTGGGACATGTTCGCTGTGCGCCGGACCCTCCCCGGGCCCACCTCCTGGGCCCACCAGCCGCGAGACCGGGGTTCGGCGCAAAGGGAGCCGCTACGGGGTAGCCGTATGTCCGGCCCGCAGCCGCCGGGCCGGACATACGGCACACGGCACTGCCGTGCGGCGCCCGCGTGCCGCGTTCGGAGGTCGCCGATGGGGCTCAGCAGGCTCACCAAGGTCACCACTGCACTCAAGGCCAACGCTCTAGAGCTGGCGATCTTCACCGGCCACCTGATCCTCTACCCCTCGGGCATCGTCGCCGAGCGCCCCGGACCCGCTCCGGCCGACGCCGACGCCGACGACGACGGCGACACGAGCCCGAGCCCGCGCCCGAAGCCCGCCAACGGGGCAGGCCGCCCCGTGGTCCTCCTGCACGGCTTCGTCGACAACCGCTCCGTCTTCGTCCTGCTGCGCCGCTCCCTCCTCCGTCACGGCCGTCGCCCTGTGGAGTCCTTCAACTACTCTCCGCTCACCTTCGACCTGCGCGCGGCCGCCGAGCTCCTCGGTCGGCACGTCGAGCGGCTCTGCGCCCGCACCGGCCACCACGAGGTCGACCTCGTCGGGCACAGCCTCGGTGGCCTCATCGCCCGTTATTACGTGCAGCGCCTGGGCGGTGACACGCGGGTGCGCACGCTCGTCATGCTCGGCACGCCGCACGCCGGCACCACCGCCGCGCCCTGGGCCGGCGCCCATCCCCTCGTACGCCAGATGCGTCCCGGCTCTGACGTCATTCTGGAGCTCGCCGAGCCCGCCGCCGGCTGCCGGACGCGCTGCGTCAGCTTCTGGAGCGACCTGGACCAGGTGATGGTCCCCGTGGAGACGGCCCGGCTCGACCACGCCGATCTGCGGGTGCACAACGTCCAGGTCAGCGGCATCGGCCATCTCGCCCTGCCCGTGCACCCGACCGTGGCGGCGGGGATCCGCGAGGCACTGGACGCCGACGACGGGGCCGCCGCCGAGCCGGGAGCCGCCTCCGTGGCCTGAGCCGCAGACGAAGCCTCCGTGGCGTGAGCCGCAGACGAATCCGGGACGTCTGACGGCCCGCCAGAAGGTGGCCGTTCTTCGAACGTTCGTCGAACACAGGGCCAAAGCTCTGCCCCGAGGCCACCGAAACACGGCCGATTGCCCGTTTCCTGTGGACCCAAAACCCTCGGAAGATTGTCGCTTGCGCATACCGCCGGGTACAGTCGCGCCACTGCTTCAACCCCGGGACACCCTCATCGGGCCCGCCCCGGACTGGTCCTGCCGCCGAGGCGAGAGAGAAGTTGGTGAACGACCAGCACCCCCACGCCGGGTACGTCGGAGACGACGCCCACAGCACCGGCAGCTTCGCCACCGACCCGCTCTTCGGCGCCCTCCCGGGCGGCTACGACGCCGGTCACAGCGGCCAGTACGACAGCACGCAGTGGAACGGCGGCCAGCAGTGGGACGCCGCCGCGTACGGTGCCACCGGGCAGTACGACACCACGCCGTACGACGCGACCGGCCAGTGGGACGCCTCCGCCTGGAACGAGGCGCAGCAGACCGGCCAGTACGAGACCGCGCGCGTCGCTTCGTACGACACCACGGGCCAGTGGACGACCCCCTCCTTCGAGACGGGTACCTTCGACGCCACCGCCTGGAACTACGCCGCGCCGCAGCAGGACGTCCTGGTCTCCGAGCCCGTCGTTCCGCAGCAGTACACCCCTGAGTACGGCTACGACTTCATCCCCGAGCAGCAGGCCGAGCAGCCCGCCGCGTACGAGGAGAAGACGTACGAGGACACGACGTACGAGAGCGGCGCGTACGAGAGCGGCGCGTACGAGAGCGGCGCGTACGAGAGCGGCGCGTACGAGGACGGCGCGTACGAGGACGGCGCGTATCGGGAGACCGCGTACGAGCAGGCCCCGTTCGAGCAGACCGCCGCCCATGAAGGCGACGCCCCGTACGAAGGCGACAGCTCGTACGAGCACGGCCACGAGCCCCGGCACGACCGCGAGTACGAGTACGACCACGAGGAGTCGGCCGCCGAGACCCTCACGGAGTCTCCGGCCGCCACCGGGTCCGCCACCACCGTCGGCCGCCCCGTGCGCCGCTCCTCCGGTGGCAGCCGAGGCCGGCGCCGTACGCCCGCCAAGCGCTCCGCGCTGCTGACCGTCGCCGTCCCGTCCGCCTGCGTCATGGGCGTCGCCGGGATCGCCGCCGCCTCGGTCGGCGGGCTGACGGATCCGGCCGCCACCACCAAGGACGACACCACGGCGCTCGCCGCCGCCGACCCGGCGTCGGTGAAGCCGGTCGCCGCCAACAACGAGCTGGACACCCAGCTCGCCGCGCTGAGCGCCGACGCCCGCGACTTCGGCGACCGTGCCAGCCGCACCCAGGAGCGCATCGACCTCAAGGCGCGCCAGGAGGCCGAGCGGAAGAAGCGCGAGGAGGAGGCGGCCCGCAAGGAGGCGATGCGCCCCAAGTTCGCGCTGCCGGTGAAGCTGCACCAGCTCAGCGCGAGCTACGGCCAGGCGGGCGTCAACTGGATGTCCGTGCACACCGGCATCGACTTCCCCGTCCAGTACGGCACGAAGGTGATGGCGGCGACCGACGGCACCGTCCGCACCCAGTACAACTCCGCCTACGGCAACATGGCGATCGTGACCGCGCCCGACGGCACCGAGACCTGGTACTGCCACCTGAGCAGCACCAAGATCCGCTCGGGCAAGGTCCAGGCCGGTGACGTCATCGCGTACTCGGGCAACTCGGGCAACTCCACCGGCCCGCACCTCCACTTCGAGGTCCGTCCCGGCGGCGGCGCGGCGATCGACCCCGAGGCGTGGCTGCGCAGCCACGGCCTCAACCCGACGGGCTGACGTCCGCCGCGGGCACACGACGCATGAGAGGGCCCCGGCCGAAGCCGGGGCCCCTCTCCCGTGTGCGGGAGAGATCCCTACAGCTTCTCGACCGGCGCGTACCGCAGCAGCAGCCGCTTCGGCTTCTCGTCGCCGAAGTCGATGGTCGCCTGCGCGTCGCCGCCTGCGCCCGTGACCTGCATGACCGTGCCGAGGCCGAACTGGTCGTGCGTGACCCGGTCGCCGACCTGGAGGGCGATGACCGGCTTGTCGCTGGTCCGGCGGGTGGCGAAGCCCGAGGGGCCCGAGCGCGAGCGGGAGGAGGAGAGCGAGGAGGTGATCCCCGAGGTCGGCCCGGCCGGCTTGACCATGGGCCCGGTCCGCTTCCACTCCAGGTACGTCGGCGGGATCTCCTCCAGGAAGCGGGACGCCGGGTTGTACGAGGGCTGGCCCCAGGCGCTGCGCATCGAGGACCGCGTCAGATAGAGCCGCTCGCGGGCGCGCGTGATGCCCACGTACGCGAGGCGCCGCTCCTCCTCCAGCTCCTTGGCCTGGCCGAGGGCGCGCATGTGCGGGAAGACGCCGTCCTCCATGCCGGTGAGGAAGACCACCGGGAACTCGAGGCCCTTGGCGGTGTGCAGGGTCATCAGCGTGATGACGCCCGCGCCCTCCTCGTCCTCGTCGGGGATCTGGTCGGAGTCGGCGACGAGCGCGACCTTCTCCAGGAACTCGGCCAGGGTGCCGGTCTCGTCCTCGCCCCGCTCCTGCTCGAACTCCAGGGCCACGGCGGCCAGCTCCTGGAGGTTCTCGATCCGGGTCTCGTCCTGCGGGTCGGTGGAGGCCTGCAGTTCGGCGAGGTAGCCCGTCCGTTCCAGTACGGCTTCGAGGACGACGGCCGGTCCCGCGCCGGAGTCGACGATCGTACGGAGCTCCTCCATGAGGGTGTTGAAGCGCTTGACCGCGTTCGCGGAGCGGGCGGCCATGCCGTACGCCTCGTCGACCCGCTTCAGGGCCTGCGGGAAGGTGATCTTCTCCCGGAGGGAGAGGGCGTCGATCATCGCCTCGGCGCGCTCGCCGATGCCGCGCTTCGGCACGTTCAGAATGCGGCGCAGCGGGACGTTGTCCTCGGGGTTGGCGAGGACGCGCAGGTAGGCGAGGACGTCACGGACCTCCTTGCGCTCGTAGAAGCGCACGCCGCCGACGACCTTGTAGGGCAGGCCGACGCGGATGAAGATCTCTTCGAAGACACGGGACTGGGCGTTGGTGCGGTAGAAGACCGCGACGTCGCCGGCCTTGGCGTCGCCCGCGTCCGTGAGCCGGTCGATCTCGTCGGCGACGAACTGCGCCTCGTCGTGCTCCGTGTCGGCGACGTAGCCGGTGATCTGCGCGCCCGCGCCCGCGTTCGTCCACAGGTTCTTGGGGCGGCGGGACTCGTTGCGCTCGATGACGGCGTTGGCGGCGGAGAGGATCGTCTGCGTGGAGCGGTAGTTCTGCTCCAGGAGGATCGTCGTCGCGTTCGGGTAGTCCTCCTCGAACTGGAGGATGTTGCGGATGGTCGCGCCGCGGAAGGCGTAGATCGACTGGTCCGCGTCGCCGACGACGCACAGCTCGGCCGGGTCCAGGTCTTCGTAGCCGGTGCCGACCAGCTCCCGTACGAGGGTGTACTGGGCGTGGTTGGTGTCCTGGTACTCGTCGACGAGGACGTGGCGGAAGCGGCGGCGGTAGTGCTCGGCGACGTCCGGGAACGCCTGGAGCAGGTGGACCGTCGTCATGATGATGTCGTCGAAGTCCAGGGCGTTGGCCTCGCGCAGCCGTGCCTGGTACATCCGGTACGCCTCGGCGAGCGTCTTCTCGAAGCCGTCGGCGGCCTGGTCGGCG
Organism: Streptomyces sp. NPDC090127; assembly: GCF_044746945.1. Classification (NCBI taxonomy): domain Bacteria; kingdom Bacillati; phylum Actinomycetota; class Actinomycetes; order Kitasatosporales; family Streptomycetaceae; genus Streptomyces; species Streptomyces sp. NPDC090127. The sequence goes on from NZ_JBIVDE010000001.1 coordinate 1,085,817, forward strand.
AAGGTCTCCTCGTCGATCAGCTCGTTCTTCAGGTTCGAGATCTTGGCGTTGAAGGACTTCGGGGGGAACTTCTTCGGGTCGAGGTCCAGATCGCGGCAGACCAGCGCCATCAGGCGCTTGGAGTCGGCGGCGTCGTAGATCGAGAAGGACGACGTGAAGCCGAGCCGCTTGCTCTCGCGACGCAGGATGCGGACGCACGCGCTGTGGAAGGTCATGACCCACATGGCGTTGGCGCGCGGGCCGACGAGCTGCTCGACGCGCTCCTTCATCTCGCCGGCGGCCTTGTTGGTGAAGGTGATCGCCAGTATCTGGCCGGGGTGGACGTGCCGGGTGGCCAGGAGGTGGGCGATGCGGTGGGTGAGCACCCGGGTCTTGCCGGAGCCGGCGCCCGCGACGATGAGCAGCGGGGCGCCGCTGTGGACGACGGCGGCGCGCTGCTCTTCGTTCAGCCCGTCCAGGAGCGCGGCGGCGTCCACGACGGGGCGGGCCGCTCCGTCGCGGTAGTACGCGTCACGGGCCGGCGGCGCGTCGAAGCGCCCCTCGAAGAGGTCGTGCGGGACCTCCTCCGCGGCCGGATCGCCGTGGGGGTGGTGCCCGTCGTCCTCGGGCGGGGGCGGAGGCTCCTCCGAGGAGTGGTTCTGGAGGCTCGCCAGGAAGCTGTCGTCAAAGAGGCTGCTCATCGCCTATCGAGTCTAGGCCGCCGCACTGACAGCCCGCTGCCACCTCCGGAAGTGAGGCGATACTTACGGAGGGTGATATTCCGCTTCAGGTCACGAAAATGTATCGGGCATATCGAACATCGGCCTTCCCACCCGCACCGTGGGTTGGCTAGCGTGCTCGCCCAGGCAGCCCGTCCTCTCCGGCGGCGAAACGCGCCGAGCGGGCCGCCCACGCCGAACCCGGCCCTGCCTCACGGTGGTTGACGCCGGTCGCCCCCTCGGTGGCCACGGAAGGAGATGCCGGTCTTGGCGTCCCATCGCAAGCCGCGCACCACACGTCCGCACTCCCCCGCCGTCGGGGTCACGACGGCCGCCCTCGCCGGGGTCACCCTGCTGACCACGCAGAGCGCCCAGGCCGCGCCCGCCGCCCCGCCGAAGCCCACGGTGGAGGAGGTCCAGAAGAAGGTGGACGACCTCTACCGGCAGGCCGGCACGGCGACGCAGCAGTACAACCGGGCCAAGGAGTCCACCGACGAGCAGCGCCGCGAGGTGGACCGGCTGCTCGACGACGTGGCCCGGCGCACGGACGACATCAACGAGTCGCGGCGGGCGCTCGGCTCCTACGCGGCGGCGCAGTACCGGGCGGGGGCCGTCGGCCCGACCGCCGCACTGATCTTCGCGGACAGCCCGCAGGCGTACTTCGACCAGACGCATCTCATGGACCGGCTCACCGACCGCCAGCGCAGCGCGGTGGCGGAGTACGAGGGCAAGCGGGTCGCGGCGGCGAAGCAGCGGGCGGAGGCGACGAGGAGCCTGGACTCCCTGACCGAGTCGCAGGCCACGCTGCGCACCACCAAGCAGACCGTCCAGCGGAAGCTGGGCGAGGCGCGGACGCTGCTGGCCCGGCTGACGGCCGAGGAGAAGCGGCGGCTCGCGGAGCTGGAGCGCCGGCGGGAGGCCGAGGCGCGGCGCAAGGCGGAGGCGCGGGCCAAGGTGGAGGCCGAGGCCAGGGCCGAGGCCGCGGAGGCCGAGCGGCGGAGGCAGGAGGAGGCCCGGCAGAAGCAGCCGGCCGAGCCGGTCCAGCCGCCGGCCGAGGGTGGCTCGGGCAGCGGCTCGACGTACGCGGCGAAGGCGGAGAAGGCGCTGGCCTTCGCCCGGGCCCAGATCGGCAAGCCGTACGTGTGGGGCGCGACGGGGCCGTCGTCCTACGACTGCTCGGGCCTGACCCAGGGCGCCTGGAAGGCCGCGGGCGTCGACCTGCCCCGCACCACCTGGGACCAGGTGGAGGTGGGGACCCGGGTCGCCACGGCCGATCTGCTCCCCGGCGACCTCGTCTTCTTCTACGACGACATCAGCCACGTCGGCCTGTACATCGGCGGCGGAAAGATGATCCACGCGCCGAAGCCGGGCGCGAACGTGCGCGAGGAGTCGATCTACTACATGCCGATCTACGGCAGCGTGCGCCCGGCGTAGCGTCCGTGGGTCCCGCCGTACGGGCGGGAGCAGGTCGTCCACCTGGAAGCCGGAGCCACAGGTCGCCGTTCGGCTCGCGGGCGACGATGTCGGCCGTGCCGTCGCCGCCCGGATCACCCGGGCCGGCGAGCTGCGTGTCGGAGCCGGCGGTGCTCAGGTCCAGAGGGTCGCGATGAAGATGTTCGCGATCGTCAGGCCGCCGACGGCGCCGAAGAGGCCCTTGTCGACCGTCTCCTCGTCCCGCTTCACGTAGACGAGCGCGAGGATGACGACGAGGACGGCCAGCTTGATGCCGACCTTCACGTTGTTGACCGTCTGGTCGTCCGCCTGGTTGAGGCCGACCAGCGCGACGCCGGTGACCAGCATCGTGAGCGCGCCGTGCAGCATGGCGGGGCTGAAGCGGGCCGTACCCGCGCCCATGGCCTTCATCTGGGTGAGGAACCCGCCGAGCAGCGAGGCGATCCCGATGATGTGCAGGGCGACGAAGACATTGATGAGTACGTCCATGGGGCGGAGCCTAACCGGGGCATAGCACCCGCGTTCGGCCGGGTCCAGCGCATCGGGTCCTTCGGTCAGGCCCGCGCCGCAATGCGGCGTCCTCCCGTCCCCGCGGCCGGACGGGAACGGTCCTCAAGCGTCAACTGACGCCAATAGCGGTCAACTCCCCGCCGCCGCGTGACGGTCAGGTTTAGCGTCCTCCCCCAGGTGGCCGGCTCCCCACCACCGTCGGTCCGTCCGGCGGCAGTCGGTCGCCCCCGCCGAGAATCCGGCGGCGGGCCGTCTCCCCTGTGCGGCCCGTCGCCGGACCCGGTGGGCATCGACCCCTCAGGGAGAGGATGTGACCCGCCCTCGTGGCAGCGCACCGGAAGCCCAAGCACGTACCCCTCGGCGGCCAGGCGGCACGGACCGCCGCCACGCTCGCCCTCGCCTCCGCGGCGACGGCGACCGTCTTCGAGGGCTCCGGGCACGCCGAGCCCCGGCTCACGCCGGCGCAGGTGAAGGCGAAGGTGGACCGGCTGTACCAGGAGGCCGAGGTGGCCACCGAGAAGTACAACGGCGCCAAGGTGAAGGCGGACGCGGAGCGGAGCGCGCTCGACCGGCTGCGGGACGAGTCGGCGCGCAGGACCGACCGGCTCAACACCGCGCGCAACGGGCTCGGCTCCATCGCCACCGCGCAGTACCGGGCCGGCGGTCTGGACCCCGCCGTGCGGCTCGCGCTCACCTCCGACCCGGAGCAGTACCTGGCGCGCGCCGCGATCGCCGAGAAGGCCGGGGAGCGACAGGCCGCGACGATCGCCTCGGTACGGCGTGAGCTGACCGGGATCAGGCAGCTGCGGGCCGAGGCTGACGGGCGGCTGACGCAACTGCGCGGGCACGAGGCCGATCTGCGGGAGCAGAAGGCGGCCGTGCAGGGCAAGCTCGCCGAGGCGCGCTCGCTCCTTGCCCGGCTGACCGCGGCGGAGCGGGCGCGGTACGAGGCGGCGGCGGCCGGCTCGGGGCGGAGCGGCTCCGGCGCCTCCGGGGCCGTCACCGGGGCCGCCACCGGCGCGAGCGGGGCCGGGAGCCGTGCCGACCGGGCATCGGTGCCGCGCGGCCCGGTCTCGGCGCCGAACAGCCGCGCCGCGCAGGCGATCTCCTTCGCCCGGGACCAGATCGGCAAGCCGTACGTATGGGGCGCCACGGGGCCGTCGTCCTACGACTGCTCCGGGCTGACGCAGGCCGCCTGGCGCGCGGCCGGGGTGGCGCTGCCCCGGACGACGTACACGCAGATCAACGCCGGGCAGCGGGTCTCCCGCTCTCAACTGGCCCCGGGTGACCTGGTGTTCTTCTACTCCGAGATCAGCCATGTCGGGCTGTACATCGGCGGCGGCCAGATGATCCACGCGCCCCGGCCGGGAGCTCCGGTGCGGGTCGCGCCGATCGACGAGATGCCCTTCGCGGGGGCGACCCGGGTGGGATGACGCCCGCGGAGGGTTGACCTTTGGATAGTGGCGCTATCTACTATAGGTAGCGCCACTATCCATGCGTGGAGAGGACAAGCCGTGCCCACCCTCCCCTGGACCGTTCCGCAACAGGCCCACCCCGGCACGGAGGCCCAGGTCATGGCCTCCCGCTTCGAGGTGCGCTCCCTGGCGGACGTCCCCCGGTTCTTCCTGAAGTCCCTCGCCGCCTGGCGGCAGGTGCGGTCGGCGCCCGGTGCGCTGGGCGCCTCGCTCATCGCCCAGCCCCTGAAGCGGACCTTCTACACCCTCTCGGCGTGGGAGGACCGCGACGCCCTCTACGCCTACGCCCGCACCGAGCCGCACCGCTCGATCATGGCCGGACTGCGCTCCACCATGCGCGACTCCACCTTCACCTTCTGGGAGGTGCCGGTGGAGCGGCTGCCGATCGGCTGGGACGAGGCCAAACGCCGCCTCGCGACCGAGGCGGCGGCGAACCCCGGCCACCAGGACTAGCGCGCCTGGGGACGGGGCGTCGGCGCTGAGCCCGGTCCGGCCTCGGCCGCATCGGTCCTCAGCCCCGTCGGTCCTCAGCCCGGTCGGGCCTCAGCCGCGTCGGTCCTCGGCCCGGTCAGGCCTCAACCGCGTCGATCCTCAGCCCCGTCGGCCCTCAGCCCGATCGGGCCTCAGCCGCGTCGGTCCTCGGCCCGCGGCCTCAGACCAGTCGGCGGGCGGTCGCCCAGCGCGTCAGCTCGTGCCGGTTGGACAGCTGGAGCTTCCGCAGCACCGCCGACACATGGGACTCGACCGTCTTCACCGAGATGTAGAGCTGCTTGGCGATCTCCTTGTACGCGTATCCACGGGCGATCAGCCGCAGCACCTCGCGCTCGCGCTGGGTCAGCCGGTCCAGGTCCTCGTCCACCGGCGGCGCGTCGGTGGAGGCGAAGGCGTCGAGCACGAAACCGGCCAGCCGGGGCGAGAACACCGCGTCGCCCTCCTGGACGCGGAAGATCGAGTCGACCAGATCGGTGCCCGTGATCGTCTTCGTGACGTACCCGCGGGCGCCGCCCCGGATCACGCCGATCACGTCCTCCGCGGCGTCCGAGACCGAGAGGGCCAGGAACCGGACCGGGTCCTCGCTCGCCGACATCAGGTTCGTACAGCGCCGCAGCACCTCCACCCCGCCGCCGCCCGGCAGGTGCACGTCGAGCAGGACGACCTCGGGCCGGGTCGCGGTGATCACCGTGACCGCCTGGTCGACATCGGCGGCCTCGCCGACCACCTCCACCCCGGTGACATCGGTCCGCCCGATCTCGGCCTGCACTCCCGTACGGAACATGCGGTGGTCGTCGACGAGCACGACCCGCACCCGACGCTCCGCACTCGGTTCCGCCGTCGTCCCGGTACCGGTCTCGTCGCTCATCCGTCCGCCCTCTCCATCTCAAGCTCCACTTCGGTGCCCCCGCCCGGCACGGACCGCAGCCGGGCCGAACCGCCGTTGCGCTGCATCCGGCCGATGATCGATTCTCGTACGCCCATCCGGTCGTCGGGCACCGCGTCGAGGTCGAAGCCGGGGCCGCGGTCCCGCACGGAGACGAAGACCGTACGGCCCTCGACCTCCGCGTACACCTGAACGGCCCCTCCCTCGCCACCGTACTTGGCGGCGTTGACCATCGCCTCGCGTGCGGCCTGCATCTGTGCGGCCAGTTTCTCGTCGAGCGGGCAGTCGCCCACGACCACGACCTCCAGGGGGACGCCGTGCTTGTCCTCGACCTCGGCGGCGGCCCGCTTGACGGCCTCCGCGAGGGTCTCGGGTTCCTCCCCCTCGTCCTTGCCGGTGCCCTCCGGCCGGTACAGCCAGTTCCGCAGCTCCCGCTCCTGTGCGCGGGCGAGCCGGCGCACCTCGCCCGGCTCCTCCGCGTTGCGCTGGATCAGCGTGAGCGTGTGCAGGACGGAGTCGTGGACATGGGCCGCGACCTCGGCGCGCTCCTGGGCGCGGATGCGCATGGTCCGCTCCTCGGAGAGGTCCTGCGACATCCGGACCAGCCACGGTCCGGCGAGCAGCGCTATGCCGGTGAGCACGGCTATCGCGGCGGTCAGCGCCGTGCCCAGCTGGGCCGCCGAGCCCCGGACGACCATGAAGACCGTCAGTCCCATGCCGACGAGAGCGACGCCCGCGAAGCCGCGGGCGAGTTGCAGGGTGCGCCGGCGGCGGCCGGCCTCGGTCCAGCTGGCTCGGCGGGCGTTGTCCGCCTGGCGCCAGACGAGGACCACGCCGACGCCGATGAGGAGGGTGGGCCAGACATAGCGGTCCGTCCGGTTGCCCCAGTCGATGTTGGCCGCGAAGACCACGGCGCCGAGGGCGAGCGCGATGAGCGCGAAGACCTGGCCCCGGTCGGGCTTGCGCAGTCGGCGCCTGCCGTCCGCGGTGGTCTCGAAGACCGGGCGGGGGGCGCCTCGGCCGCCGACGCCGAGCGGGACGACGATCCAGAACACCGCGTACAGCAGGGCGCCGAGACCGTCGGCGAGAAGCAGGCCCACGAACAGCACGCGGACCCAGACCACGGGCAGTCCGAGATGTCCGGCCAGGCCGCGCGCGACACCGCCGAGCCACCGTCCGTCGGCGCTCCGGTAGAGCTTGCGCACGGGCGGTTCGTCGGTGTCGGCGACACGGGCGGCTGCTGGCATGCACCGATCGTCACACGTCCGGCCCGGGCGGCACATCAGGGTCGGTCCCTGAGATCGCCCCTAGGAAGCGGCCCCTAGGAGGCTCTCGGGGTGGAGCGCCCCCGGAATATCAGGGTCGGGCCAGGGTCGATCCCGGTGCCGTGGCGGGGCGGCGCCGGTCACCATGGACGCATGACGAGTTCGACGCCTTCCTCGCACGAGGCCCCGCCGCCGGCGGAGGCCCCACCGGTCCCGCCCCTGCGCCGCTCGCGGCAGCAACGGGTGGTGGCCGGTGTGTGCGGCGGCCTCGGCCGGCACTTCGACCTCGATCCGGTGATCTTCCGGATCGCGATCGGCGTGCTGTCCGTGACCGGCGGCCTCGGGCTGATCTTCTACGGCTTCGCGTGGCTGCTCGTCCCGGCCGTGGGCGAGGAGGAGAACGAAGGCCGCAGGCTGCTCTCCGGCCGTGTCGATGGGGCCGCGCTCGCGGCGGTGCTGATGGCCCTGGTGGGCTGCGGCATCTTCCTGTCGATGCTGCACAACGGCGGGATGCTCGCGTTCGCGATGATGCTGTCGATAGCGGTGTGCGGCGCGGCGGTCTGGTCCCAGCGGCGCGCGCAGGTCACCTCCGGCGACACGGAGGGGCGTGCGGACGCGGCGACGGCGGCCACCGTCGCGGACGCCCCGCCCGAGGCGAAGGCTCCGCCGCTGGTGGAGTTCCCGTCCTGGTGGAAGGACCCCATAGTCAAGGACGGCTCGACGGGCAGGATCGCCGTCGGCTATCTCTGGGGCCCGCACGGCGCGGACGCGGAGGGCCGGCTGCCGAGCGGCGAGGTCCCGGTGCCCGGCAGCCAGTGGGGCACGGGCGGGGAGGCGGCCGAGCGGCCGGCGGCGTCGACGGTCCGGCGCGGCCCGCGCTCCATCGGCGGCCCGGTCTTCCTCCTCGCGCTGCTCGCGGGCGGCCTCGGCACGGGACTGTCCTGGGAGACCCAGCCGTTCGGCACGAGCCTGCAGATCGGTCTTGTCGCCGCGCTGGTGGTGTTGGGCCTCGGGCTGGTGGTGAGCAGCTTCCTCGGCCGGACCGGGTTCGGCACGATCTTCCTGACCGTGGTCACGGCGGGGCTGCTCGCGGTGGCGGCGGCGCTGCCCAAGGAGATCTCGACGGAGTGGGCCCGTACGACCTGGAATCCGGCGTCGGTCGCCGCCGTCCAGCCCCGGTACGAACTGGGGACGGGCGTCGGCACGCTCGACCTGTCCGGGCTCGCGGTCCCCGCGGGGACGACGGTCGGCACGGAGGCGGAGGTCGGGGCGGGAAAGCTGGAGGTGATCGTGCCGAAGAACGTGACGGTGAAGCTGCGGGCCCAGGTGGGTCTGGGAGATGTGCAGCTGCCGCAGCAGCGCCCGGAGGACATCGACATCGCTCCCGACCTCGACGAGAGCCGGACGCTGCTCCCCGTTCCTGGCACCACGCCCGGCGGGACGGTGGAGCTCTCACTGGAGATCGGACTCGGACAGGTGGAGGTCACGCGTGCTGCTTCATGAGTTCCGACCGGGCCGGCTGATCGCCGGGGCGACCGCCCTCGCGCTCGCCGTGCTGTACGCGGGGGACGCCGCGAAGGCCTGGGAGACCCCCTGGTTCGAGGTCCTCCCGATCCTCTTCGGTGGACTGCTCGTGGCCGCCGTCGCGACGTGGGTGGCCTATCGGGTGCGCCGTCGCGCGGCACGGAGAGCGTCGAGCGAGAAGAGCGAGGCGCCGGCGAGTACGAGCGGGAGCCAGGCCATGAGATAGGCGAGATCGTTCCCGTAGTAGTACGGGGTGGCCTGCCAGCTCACCGTCAGCCAGAGGCTCAGCGAGATCAGCGCCCCACCGAGCGCGGCCAGCCGGGCGAACAGGCCGACCAGGGTCCCGATGCCGACGGCCAGTTCGCCGAGGGCGATGGCGTAGCCGAAGCCGACGGGGTTCTTCAGGGCCAGGTCGACGAGGGCGGGGACGGCCGAGCTGTCCCGGACGCCGCGCATCATCTCGCCGATCGACCCGCTGCCGGTGTCGGACATGAAGGCGGAGTCGGTGAGCTTGTCGAGACCGGCGTAGATGAAGGTGATGCCGAGGAAGAGGCGCAGCGGCAGCAGCGCGTACCGCGTCCCGGCCTCCTTCCACGCGGCGAACGGACCGGTCGTGCCCGAAGCCGCGGGGCTCCAGGCGGCCCTCGTCGTTCTCCTGTTGCGCTGTGACATCGTCGGCCTGCCTCTCCACGCCACTGTCCGCAGGAACCGATTGTCTCCGGACACCCGTGATGTGGATACGTGGAGGACGCCGCGCGTGTTCAGTCGACGACGTCGATGGTGACCCGATTGGTCTCCACGCCCGAGGCGGTCACCACCCACACCTCGACCCGCCCCGGCTCCACGTCGACCGGGAGCGGAACGGTCAGGACCGAATCCGTGGGATTGGCGAAACCGCCCGGGACAGGGACCAGCGGGACGTGGGCGTGGACGGCGCCGACGCGCACGACCAGTCGGGTCAACGGGTCCGGGCCGGAAGCCCCGGGCGGGACGAAGCCCGCGCCCCGGATCTCGATGTCGTCGCCCAGGCGGATCGGGGCGTCCAGGTCGCCGGCCTCGCGGGAGCGGACGACGGAGAGGATCGTGGGCCGGCCGCCCTGGGTGCAGGTGGCGGCGAGGTAGCCGGCCGCCGCGACGGCGACGAGGAGCACCAGGGTCCAGGGGACCTCGGGCAGCCTCTCCGGGGCGCGCCCGAGGCGCACGGCGGCGAGGACGAGGACGGCGGCGGAGACCAGGACGTAGGCGACGTCGGTGAGGGCGGCGCGGCCGTTGTCGTCGCACAGCAGGTCGGCGGCGCGGGGCCGGTCGGCGCGCACCTTCTGCAGCCGCTGCCCGAGAACCCGGCCCCACACGATCCGACGGGCGGCGACGGCGACCGCCGCGGTCAGCGCGAAGACCGTCAGCAGCCCGGCGCCCTGCCCGAGTCCGAACGCGGCCCCGGACCCGAGTCCGAACGCGGACCCCAACCCGGACCCGGCCCCGGCCCCGGCCCCCGACCCGAACCCCGATCCCGACCCGAACCCCGACCCGAACCCCGACCCGAACCCCGATCCCGACCCGGCCCCCGACCCCGACGCCGACCCGAACCCCGATCCCGCACCCGCCCCCGCGCCGGACGCCGGCCCGAGGCCAGCCAGGCGTAGGGCGAGGAAGAGCACGGTGTAGACGGCGAAGAGCAGCCAGCCGGCGGCCACGGCGCGGGAGGTGGAGAGGCGGTTGTCCTCCCCGATCAGCGGGGCGAGGACCCCGCCCCGTGCCCGGTGCGCGTGGGCGGCCCAGGTGAGCGGGACCGCGAGGGCGAGCGCGGCGACCAGTCCCGCGGTGCGCGCGCCCGACCAGCCGGAGCCGATCGCGGTGAGCGCCTGCCCGAGCAGCAGCGCGACGACCCCGCCCCAGACGATCCCCAGGGTCGCCCACCGGACCCGCCGCAGCCAGGACTCGCCCGCGCCCCGCCCACGGGCCGCGACCGCCCGGGCCGACTGGGCGAGCGCGTCCGAGACCCACTGCCGGGAGGCGCCGGGCGAATGCGCGACGGCGGCCGGCACGCCCTCGCCGACGGCGAGTTCGTCGCGACGGGCGAGGAAGGCGGCGACCGCACGCCGGTGACCCGCCCGACCGCTCTCCGCGCACCCCGCGTGGTCATGGCACTGTCTCGCCTCTTGCACCGCCACGGCGTTCACTTCCCGATCCGTCCGTCGACCATCCGTCAACTGACCGTTGAGTCCTGGGAATTGTGTCGCACCCAGAAGCGTCCCGTGCGCCTCGTGCGCCCCGCGCGGGGGTGATTGAACCGTCATCACATTGACGTAAAGACAGCTGAGGACACCGTGTTACGACAGAAGTTCGGGCTCCGTGCGGCTGATCCTGCGCCACAGCGGCTGGTAGTTGACCCAGGCGGCGAGGTCGGTGCCGAGCTGCTCACGGGTGGCGACCGCGTCCTTGTGCCCGATCGGCACCGGCTTGCCCGCCGCCCGCGCGGTCAGCTGCACCTGCGCGCACCGCTCCATGGCGATGAACCACCAGGCGGCCGCGTCGACCGAGGTCCCGACGGTCAGCAGTCCGTGGTTGCGCAGCACGATCCCCTTGTACGGGCCGAGGGCGGTGGCGATCCGCCGCCCCTCCTCGCGGTCGACGGCGACACCGGTGTACGCGTCGTAGAGCGCGTGATCCTGGTAGAAGGCGCAGGCCTCCTGCGTGATCGGCTCGATCAGCTCGCCGAGCGCGGCCAGCGCCCGCCCGTGGAGGGAGTGGCTGTGCGCGACGGCGACGACGTCCGGCCGGGCCCGGTGCACCTCGGCGTGGACGGCGAAGGCGGCCTGGTTGACGTGTTCGCCGCCCTGGACCACCTGCCCGTCGCCGTTGACGAGGACGAGGTCGCTCGCGGTCAGCTCGGCGAAGGGGGCGCCGAAGGGGTTGACCCAGAAACAGTCGGCGTACTGGGGGTCCCGCGCGGTCACATGACCGGCGACACCCTCCTCGTACCCGAACCGGCCGAAGAGCCGGAGCGCGCCCGCGAGCCTGCGCTTGCGGTACGCCCGCTCCTCCTCGACGGCCCCGTGCACGGGAGGCATCGCGACGTGCAACCGCTCGACGGGTACCGGCGCGGGCGCGGAGGCGGGTACGGGTACGGACGCGGGCGCGGACGCGGGTACGGGTACGGGCGCGGGGGTGGACGCGGGTACGGGTACGGGCGTGGGGACGAGGTCAGGTACGGGTGCGGGTGTCTCGCTCATGCGCGGGAAGGTAACGCCGGGCCCCGCAACTGACCAGACCGATCACACGCCGAGCCGCCGAAGACGACGAAACCGCCGCCCCGGACGCCGAAGACGACGAAACCGCCGCCCCCGGAGTGCGGGGGCGGCGGTCTCACACGCCGACGGGAGCGACTACTCCCACTCGATGGTGCCCGGCGGCTTGCTCGTCACGTCGAGCACCACGCGGTTCACGTCGGCGACCTCGTTGGTGATCCGCGTCGAGATCTTCGCGAGCACGTCGTACGGCATACGCGTCCAGTCCGCCGTCATCGCGTCCTCGGAGGAGACCGGGCGCAGGACGATCGGGTGGCCGTAGGTCCGGCCGTCGCCCTGCACGCCCACGGAGCGCACGTCGGCGAGCAGGACCACCGGGCACTGCCAGATCTCGCGGTCGAGACCGGCGGCCGTCAGCTCCTCGCGGGCGATGGCGTCGGCGTCGCGCAGCAGGTCCAGGCGCTCCTTGGTGACCTCGCCGACGATACGGATGCCAAGGCCGGGGCCGGGGAACGGCTGGCGCTGGACGATCTCCTCCGGCAGGCCGAGCTCCTGGCCGACCATCCGGACCTCGTCCTTGAACAGTTGGCGCAGCGGCTCGACGAGCTCGAACTCCAGGTCCTCGGGGAGGCCGCCCACGTTGTGGTGGGACTTGATGTTCGCCGTGCCGGTGCCGCCGCCGGACTCGACGATGTCCGGGTAGAGCGTGCCCTGGACGAGGAACGCGACGTCCTCGCCGGCGCCCGCCGACTCCGCGACGATCTCGGCCTGCGCCTGCTCGAAGACGCGGATGAACTCGCGCCCGATGATCTTCCGCTTCTCCTCGGGGTCGGAGACCCCGGCGAGGGCGCCGAGGAAGCGCTCCTGCGCGTCGACGACCTTCAGCTGCACGCCGGTCGCGGCGACGAAGTCCTTCTCGACCTGCTCGGTCTCGCCCTTGCGCATCAGACCGTGGTCGACGTACACGCAGGTCAGCTGCGAGCCGATGGCCTTCTGCACGAGCGCGGCGGCCACGGCGGAGTCGACGCCGCCGGACAGACCGCAGATGGCGCGCTTGTCGCCGACCTGCTCGCGGATGGCCGCCACCTGCTCGTCGATGACGTTGCCGGTGGTCCAGGACGGCTCGATGCCGGCGCCCCGGTAGAGGAAGTGCTCCAGGATCTGCTGGCCGTGCGTGGAGTGCAGCACCTCGGGGTGGTACTGGACGCCGTACAGCTTCTTCTCGTCGTTCTCGAAGGCGGCGACCGGCACGACGTCCGTGGACGCGGTGACGGCGAAGCCCTCGGGGGCGGCGGAGCAGGCGTCGCCGTGCGACATCCACACGGACTGCTCGGTCGGGGTGCCCTCGAAGAGGGTCGATCCGGCCTTGGAGACGTGCAGCGGCGTACGGCCGTACTCGCGGGCGCCCGTGTTGTCGACGGTGCCACCGAGGGTGGTCGCCATCAGCTGGAAGCCGTAACACATGCCGAAGACGGGCACGCCGGCCTCGAAGAGCGCGCGGTCGAGGCGCGGTGCGTTCTCCGCGTACACGGAGGACGGGCCGCCGGAGAGGATGATCGCCTTGGGCTTCTTGGCCAGCATCTCGGCCACCGGCATGGTGGACGGGACGATCTCGCTGTAGACCCGCGCCTCACGGACGCGACGGGCGATGAGCTGGGCGTACTGAGCGCCGAAGTCGACAACGAGGACTACGTCCGGGTTGGAGACGTCGGGCGCGGCAGCGGGAGTCGCTGATGACACTACGGCGGCCTTCCGGCGGTAGGGAGGGGGTTCCCCCGAAGGGGCTATTTGTCGATTCTACCGGCGCGCCGGTAGCACTTTTCGTCTCACCATCCGAACCCGGTTTGTCCGGGGCCCCGTGGCAGGGGCCATACTGTCCGCATGCGCAAGCTCACGACCTTCGTCTTTACCTATGGCACCGGCCCGTCCGGCTGCCATGGTCGTGCTGCTTGAGCTACTGACAAGCGACTTCCCAGGCGCCCCGGGCCGACAAGGCCCGGGGCGTTCTGTCGTTTCCGGGCCAGGTCGGTCCAGGGCGTCCCACCCCCGCAGAGGAGCCCACCGTGACCACCACCACCCCGACCGAGAAGACCGGCGCCCGCACCGACGAGGCCGCCACGCTCATCGGCGGCGCGCGCGAGCGGATCGACGCGCTCGACGACCGGATCATCGGCCTGATCCAGGAACGGATGGCCGTCTCGGCCGTGATCCAGGAGGCCAGGATCGGCTCGGGCGGTCGCCGGGTGAACCTCGCGCGCGAGATGGAGGTGCTCGGCCACTACCGGGACGCGCTGGGCAAGCCGGGCACGGCGCTGGCGATGACGATGCTGGAGCTCTGCCGGGGCCGGATCTGAGGGGCCCTGCGGAGGGCGGCGGTACGGACCTGAGTTCGGGCCCGCTCTCACCCGTACGGCGCGTGACCGGCTCCCGCACCCCTTCGTTGGTCCCGGTGTCCGTGCCAGCCAGGGGCGGGCCCGAAAAAACCACGCGTGGCTTCGTTGGGGCGTGTGACGTACCGCAAGTACGTCGTGGGACCTCGCCCCAGCGCGCGTGACCGGACGGCAGGGGACAGCAGCCCGGTCACCCGAAAGGGCGGTCGGCCCCGGGGACGCCCGGGGCCGACCGCAACCGGTCCAGAGTCCAGAGTCCAGACGTATCCCCGCCCCGCCGTCCCGCTCGCCTCCCCACCCCACATGCCCCTCGCGGCGCACCCCCCGGCGCCGCTTCCCCTCGGCACCGCCGCTGCCCTGACACCGGTGCCGACCGCCAAGGGCCCCGCGCCGCGACCGGAATCGCGCCGCGGGGCCCTTGCGCATGCCCGGCGCCGGGCCATCCACCCCTCATGTGACGCGCGTCACACGACAATTCCGCTTCCGCCCTACAACCAATCCCCCCGGCCGCCGGTCATGTATGCGGCACCACCCAGAAGCTGGGGAGGCGCTGCACTCGGAGGGGGGTGCAGCGCCTCTTCCGTTTCTCCGGACGGCGGCCGGCTCACACCTTCTTCGGCGGGACCGTCGGGATCCCCAGGAACGGCAGCTTCAGCGCGCCGAAGGCGTCCGCCGGGACCGTCGGGGACTTCGGGGCGACGGCCGGGAGGCGGACGTACGCCTCCCCCTGGGCGGGGCGCTGGTCCTCCTCCCCCTTGTTCGGCCAGAAGGACATCGCCCGCTCGGCCTGCGCCGTGATCGTCAGCGACGGGTTGACGCCGAGGTTGGCGGAGACCGCCGCACCGTCGACGACCGAGATGCCCGGGTGGCCGAAGAGCCGGTGGTACGGGTCGATCACGCCGGACTCCGCGTCCGCGCCGATCGGGCAGCCGCCGAGGAAGTGTGCGGTGAGCGGGGTGCCCATCAGCTCGCCGATGTTGGAGCCGGCGAACCCGTTGATCTCCTCGGCGAGCAGGGACGCCGCCCGGGTCGCCTCGGGGATCTGGTTCGGGTTCGGCGCGCCGTGCCCCTGCCGGGCCGTGAGCAGGCCCTTCCCGACGCCCCCGGGCTTGCGGTAGGTGGTCAGGGAGTTGTCCAGGGACTGCATGACCAGACCGATGATCGTCCGCTCGGACCAGCGGCGGTTGGAGAGCGCCCGCAGGGCGAGGGCGGGGTGCTTGACCATCTCCAGGAGCCAGTTCCGTACGCGATGGGCGCCGTACGGCACCTGGAGGACCGTCATGCCGCCCATGGCGTTCGAGCCCTTGCCGTAACGGACCGGCTCGATGTGGGTGTTCGCGTCCGGGTGGATCGAGGAGGTGATCGCGACCCCGCGCGTGAAGTCGACCTTCGCCGCGCCGTGCTTCTTGCGGTAGCGCCGGTCGGTGGTCTGCGAGCCGACCAGGGCCTCCGAATTGGTCCGGGTCAGCTCGCCGAGCCGGGCCGAGAGGTGGGGCAGCAGGCCGGAGTCCTTCATCCGGTGAAGCAGGGTCTGTGTGCCGTACGTACCGGCCGCGACGACCACCCGCCGGGCCGTGAACGTACGGCCCTTGCCCTTCTTCCTGTTGTCCGTGGGGAGCGTCCTGACGGCGTACCCGCCTCGCGAGTCCTCCGTCAGGGCGACGACCGAGGTCATGGGGTGGACGACGGCGCCGGCCTGCTCGGCGAGGTGGAGGTAGTTCTCGTTGAGGGTGTTCTTGGCGCCGTGGCGACAGCCCGTCATGCACTCGCCGCACTCGCTGCACGCCCTGCGGGAGGGCCCCACGCCGCCGAAGTACGGGTCCGCGACCTCCGCGCCCGGCTTGGCCTTCACCGTCCCGTCGGCGTCCTGACCGTCGCCGAAGAAGACCCCGACCGGCGCCATGTGGAAGGTGTCGCCGATGCCCATGGCCTGCGCGGTCGCCTTGAGGTGGACGTCCGAAGGGGTCATCGTCGGGTTGATGCGGACTCCCAACATCCGCTTGGCCTGGTCGTAGTACGGCGCCAACTCCTCCTGCCAGTCCGTGATGTCCTTCCACTGCGGGTCGTCGAAGAACGGCGCGGGCGGTACGTAGAGGGTGTTGGCGTAGTTCAGCGAGCCGCCGCCCACGCCCGCGCCGGCCAGGACCATGACGTTGCCCAGCAGGTGGATGCGCTGGATGCCGTAGAGGCCGAGGGCGGGGGCCCAGAGGAAGTTCTTCAGATCCCAGGAGTTCTTGGGCAGATCGGCGCGGGTGAAGCGGCGGCCGGCCTCCAGGACGCCGACCCGGTAGCCCTTCTCGGTCAGGCGCAGGGCCGTGACCGAGCCGCCGAAGCCGGAGCCGACGACGACGACGTCGTAGTCGTACGCGTCGGAGACGTCCTGATTCTGGGCAGGGGGTACCGCGGTCATGGCTCTCCTCGTACGAACGGGGACGGAAGCGGGAAGGGACGGACGGGCGGGCGGGCCGGCGGGTGAGGCCGGCTCTCGGGCGGGTGGACCGGCGGGTGAGGCCGGTTCTCGGGCGGGCGGGGTGTCAGCGCAGGCGCAGGGCCTTCATCGCCTTCAGGGACAGGCTCATGAACGCGGCGTACTTCTCGTCGTCCATGCCGAAGGACGGCGCGAGCGGCATCAGCCGCTGCTGGGCCACGGTCTGGGCCTCGGTGAACTTGAGGATGCCCTCCGAGCCGTGGCGCCGACCGAGCCCGGAGTCCTTCATGCCGCCCATCGGCGCCTGGACGCTGCCGTACGCCGGGGCGTACCCCTCGTTGATGTTGACGGTGCCGGTGCGCAGCCGGGCGGCGACGGCGTGACCGCGCCGGGAGTCCTTCGTCCAGACCGAGGAGTTGAGGCCGTACGGCGTGCCGTTGGCGAGCTCGACGACCTCGTCCTCGTCCTGGAAGCGGTAGATCGAGACGACCGGGCCGAAGGTCTCCTCGGTGCAGACGGCCATCGGGGCCTCGACGCCGTCGAGGATGGTCGGCTCGTAGAAGAGCGGGCCGATGTCGGGGCGGGCGACACCGCCCGCCACGAGCCTGGCGCCCTTGGCGACGGCCTCGTCGACGTGCTGGGTGACCGTCTCCAGCTGGCGCGCGCCGACGAGGGAGCCCATGTCGGCGCCGTAGGAGAGGGAGTTGCCGAGTCGCATCGCCTTCGTACGGGCGGCGAAGCGGGCGACGAAGTCGTCGGCGATCGACTCGTGGACGTACAGCCGCTCGATGGAGATGCAGAGCTGCCCGGCACTGGAGAAGCAGGCGCGGACGGCTCCGGCGGCCGCCTTCTCGACGTCGGCGTCCTTCAGGACCAGCATGGCGTTCTTGCCGCCGAGTTCGAGGGAGACGCCGACGAGCCGGGCGGCGGCGCCCTGGGCGACCTCGCGGCCGGTGCGGGTGGAGCCGGTGAAGGAGACGTAGTCGGCGTGCTTGACGACCTCGGGGCCGACGACCGGGCCCTCGCCGATGACGACCTGGAAGACCTCGGCGGGCAGCCCGGCCTCGATGAGCAGGTCACGGGCCCAGAGCGCGGTGAGGGCGGTCTCGGTGTCCGGCTTCATGACGACCGCGTTGCCCGCGACGAAGGCCGGCAGCGCGTCGCCGACCGACAGCTCCAGGGGGTAGTTCCAGGGCGCGATCTGACCGACGACCCCGCGCGGCTGGCGCAGCTCGGTGACCTTGGTGAGGGTCGGTACCACGCCGGTGTGGTGCTTGGGGCGCAGGTAGGAGGGGGCCTTGCGGCCGTAGTGGCGGGCGGCGACGGCGACCGCCAGGACCTCCTCGTGGGCGTGCAGCCGGGCCTTGCCGGTCTCCAGCTGGATGAGGTCGAGGACCTCGCCCTGGCGCTGGAGGACCAGGTCGTGGAAGCGGAGCAGCACGGCGGCGCGGGCCTTGGCGGGGGTCGCGGCCCAGGCTCCCTGGGCGGCGCGGGCGCGCGCGAAGGCCTCGGCGACGTCCTCGGGGGTGGACTCGGGCAGGTCCGCCAGCTTCTCCCCGGTGAAGGGGGTGTGGTTCGCGGTCCGGCCGGAGCCGGCGACGCCACGGGTGAGCTGGGCGACCACCTCGGGCGTGACCACGTCGGCGGCGGTGCGGGCACCGGCCGGCGAGGGCGCGAGGGGGTTCGTGCCGGCGGCGTGGGCGGCCGGGGCGGTGCGTGCCTGCGAGTCCGTCATGAGGGCGAGGGTAGGCCGCGAAACGGCCTTTGGGTACCCGTCGGTAACGCGTTTTCACCGGGTACGCACAATCACGCCAGCGATCACTGGCATATAAGCCCTGATCAGGGGCTTACGGTCGACTCTCCGGGGGCTCGCCAGTGCCGCGTGACGATGTCGAACTGCTCCCGGGTGGTCTCCCAGCTCGACTCCGGCGAGGCCATGTAGAGGGCGTACTCGGTGCCGTCGTCCCCGAAGTACATCTGGTCGATCGCGTGTCTCGGCCCGGGGAAGCTCTTCCTCTCCTCCCAGGTGAACTCCCACAGCGCGGAACGGACCTGGTCGCGGTAGGTGTTCTGGTGCAGCTTGATCCGCTTGTAGTCCATCCGCGCCTGCACGGTCTTCTCCAGGTCCAGCGCGTGCATGTAGGAGTTCTCGAAGTCGGGCGTGGGGTCGATGCTGATCCGGATGCGGTGGCGTCCGTTGTCCGGCGTGTAGTCGATGTTGTCGCCGTCCGTCATCCGCTTCCAGCCGTCGGGGACGAGCAGGCTGAAGCCCTCGGGATCCTGCACCCGGTGCCAGCCGGCCGGGACGGCGGGCGGGTTCTGCCGCGCCACGGTGGGATCCGTGCTGCGGCCCCCGAGGTCCCCGCCCTGCGCGCCGTCGGAGTAGTTCATGGCGGCGAAGACGGCTCCGCCGGCGACCAGACCGGCGAGGACGGCCGCGAGGACCGCCGTACGCCAGCGACCCTTGCCCTTGGGCTCGGGCCGGTCCGCGCCCGGTACGACGGTGGCGGGTCCTGAGCCGCCCCCGGCGGTGGTGCCGGAGGGGGAGGCGGTGCGACCGGAAGGGGAGGCGGCGGGATCCGGGTCGGCCGGGAGCGGGGTGGTGGCGGACGTCAGCTCCTCCGGCACGACCCGCTGCGTCGGCACGTACGCCTGCGCCGCCTGCGGGGTACGGCCCTCCATGGCGTCGAGCAGCATGCGCTCCGCCTCGTCGGCGCCCGGCCGGTCCGCCGGGTCCTTGCGGAGCAGCGCCACGATGACCGGGGCCAGCGAGCCGGCCTTCTCCGGGTGCTGCGGCTCCTCGGTCACGACCGCCTGCATCGTGCTGATCGGCGAGGTCCGCCGGAACGGCGAGGTGCCCTGCACGGCCGTGTACAGCGTCGCGCCCAGTGACCAGAGGTCGGACGCCGGGCCGGGGTCGCCGCCCCGTACCCGCTCCGGCGCCAGGTAGTCGATGGAGCCGACGAGTTCGCCCGTCCGGGTGATCGTCGAGTCGCCCTCGATCGCCGCGATGCCGAAGTCGGTGAGCAGGACCCGCCCGTCGCGGGCCAGCAGGACGTTGCCGGGCTTGACGTCCCGGTGCAGCACCCCGGCGGCGTGGGCGGCCCGCAGGGCCCCGAGGACGTGCAATCCGATCCGGGCCGCCTCACAGGGCTCGATCGTCCCGGCCTCCTTCGCGGCGTCCGCGAGCGAGGGCCCGTCGACGTACTGCATGACGATCCACGGGCGGGCGTCGTGCTCCAGGACGTCGTGGACGGTGACGACGCCCGGGTGGGTGATCCGCGCGGCCGCGCGGGCCTCCTTCTGTGTACGGGCGTGCAGCACCAGCCGGTCGGCCTCGGCCACGAACCGACCCGCCGTCAACTCCTTGACCGCCACCACTCGGTGGAGCACCTCGTCGTGCGCTCGCCAGACCTTGCCCATGCCGCCGCGACCGATGGTCTCGCCCAGCCTGTACCGTCCGGCCAGCAGCAGCCCCGTGCCCGTGTCCGTGCCCTGAGAATGTTCCACAGTCCCCCGCCCGTTCCTTCTGATGCCAGGTTACGGAGGGGGAGACGGGGGACGGAACCTCGGGGCGGGCAAAGGAACCGCACTGTGACCGGCAGGGCGCCCGATCGGGCGCACGCCGGGTGCCTTTGGGGCGCCCATGGGACGGTTGTCGGGTGTCCTTCCAGGCGCACGCCGGGTGCCTTTGGGGCATGCACGGGACCGTTGTCGGGTGTCCTTCCAGGCGCACGTCAGCGGGTGGCGCGGTACGCCTTCACCGCCTGGTCGTAGAGCTCGGACACCTTGTCGCGTTCGCTCTCCGGGCCGATGACCTGCACCACGTGGTAGCGGCCGTCCTCGATCAGGGCGAGGTTGCGGACGAAGACCTCACGTCCCGTGGTGTCCTGCCACGTGAACTGCCCCACCGCCATGACCTGCTGCCCCACCTCGATCCGCCGCAGCCCCGAGGCGCTGGACCAGGAGGAGTCACGCCACGGCTGGAGCTCGCGCTCCTTGGTGCGCTGGTACGCCATCGGGTCCGAGCCGTCGGCCTGCACAGTGTCCCGGCCGGGGACGACGATCAGGACGAAATCGCCCCCTGTGTATCGGACTTGCCCGGCGTCGTTGATCGGGCTGCGCCGCCAGCCCTCGGCGACACCGACCTCGAACCCCTCCGGATCCTTGCGGAGGGTGTAGCCGGCCGCCAGGGCGGGGGAGCTGGGGGTGGAGGCCGGCGGGGTGGTCTTCGCGGAACTCGGCTTGGAGCTGGGCTCGCCGCTCGGCTGGGAGCTGGGCGGCGCACTCGACCCGGCGCTCGGTCCGGCGCTCGGTCCGTTCGTCGGGGAGACCGTCCGCCCTCCGGTCGGCTGGGCGTTGTCGCCGTCCTTGGGCATGAACAGCACCGCGTACGCGACGGCTCCGACGAGCAGGAGCAGGACGAGCAGGACGAGGGTCAGGCCGAGGGAGCGCGGGGAACGGGCGCCCGCGCCGGCTCCGCGCGGGGCCCGGGACGGACGCGGAGCACGCGGGGCGCGCTGCGGAAGCTCGTCGTGGAAGTGCTCCTGCGGGAACTCCTGGCGATGGTCCCGCCGCTGGTCGCGCTTCTGATCCCGATTCTGGCCGTACCCCTGCTCCCGCGTCCGGTCCTGCGTCCGGGCGGGCTCGTACCGCTCCTGCTGCCGTACCGCCTGGGCCTCGTCGCGGCCGGAGACCTCCTGGCGCCCGCCGCCCTTGCGGTGGCGATGACGGCCGCCGGCCGCCGCGCCCCCTCGGCGCCTGCGCACCAGCTCGCCACGGCGCCGCACGATCGGCAGCTTGGTCGCGTCCACGGACGGCAGCGGTATGACACCCACGCCCGCGTCCGGCTCCGGAGCGGAGCGGACGAGGGAGCGCAGCCAGCCGCTCAGCTCCTCGACGTCGGGCCGCTCGGTGGGGTCCTGGCGCAGCAGGGACTCGACGACGGGCCGCAGCGGGCCGCACTCCTCGGCGAAGGCAGGGGGTTCGGCGCAGACCAGCTGGACGAGCTCGGCCGCGTTCTCCTCGGGGTACGGGGCGTGGCCCTGTACGGCGCGGTAGAGGAGGGCGCCGAGCGCCCAGAGGTCGGTGGAGGGGCCGATGGGCGGGGCCAGCCGCCAGTTCTCGTGGACCGGCCCCGCCTGCTCGGGCGCCCAGCGCTCGGTGACCGCGCCGACGACGGCGATCCGTGCCTGGCGGGCCCGTTCGGCGGCGAGGCGGGTGGCGGGGCCTCGGTAGACGGGCCCGGGCTCGTCGCCCGGCTCCCCGGCTCCGTCCCAGCCGCCGGAGGCCGGTTCGGGCGCGCGTGCGGGGTCCGGAGCCTGGGCGGGGGTGTATCCGGCCGGGAGCGCGGGCAGCGCGGGTCCGCCACCGCCCGCGGGGACGGGGCGGGAGGCGTCGCGCGAGGCGTGCGGGCCGTCGCTCCAGGTCCCGGCGAGCATGGCGCGGGGCGGGCCGCCGCCCTCGCTGCCGTATCCCTTGCGGTACGGCGCCGGGTACGCGTCGTCGGGGTCGTCGGGGTCGTCCTCGTCGTCGTCCGCGGCCTGGGACCACCAGTGCGGCTCAGGACCGAGCCCCTGCGCGGGCACGGGGGCGGGGGCGGGGGCGGGGGCGGGGCCCAACGGGAGCGGGGCGAACGGGGACCCGGCCTCGGGGGCGGGGTCCTGAGCGGTGCGGGAGGCGGACGGGGACCCGGCCTGGGAGGCGGGGTCCTGAGCGGCGCGGGAGGCGGACGGGGACCCGGCCTGGGAGGCGGGGTCCTGAGCGGCGCGGGAGGCGGGGCGTGGAGCGGGCTCGGGGGTCGGGCGCTGCACCGGTACGGCGCCGGTCTCGCCGATGTGCGCGGCGGCGCGCGCTCCCGCCCGGTACGCGGCGATGGCGCCCGCGCGGGCGGCCCGTACGTCGGCGGCCGACGGGGGTGTCCCGGCCGGCAGCGCGGGCCGAGCGACCGGCTCGCCCGCACCCGCCGCCTCCCCGCGGTGGTCGGCGGGCCGCGGCCGGCCGGAGCCGTCGCCGCCGGCCTCGTGGCTCCCGTAGGCCTCGACGGGGCCGCGGCGGTCACCGTCGCCGGCGGAGGTCGCGGCGCCACCGCCGTCGCCGAAGGTGTAGGCCGCGTTGCCGCCGTCGTAGGCCGCGTCGCCGCCGTAAGCCCCTTCGCCGTAGACCGCGTCGCCGCCGCCGTAGACCGCGTCGCCGCCGCCGTAGACCGCGTCGCCGCCGCCGTAGACCGCGTCGCCGCCGTAAGCACCGTCGCCCCCGTCGCCGTAGGCCGCGTCGTCTCCGTAGGCGTCGTCGCCGTCGCCCGCGTAGGCCGCGTACGCCGCCTCACCGTCGTCGTCGCCGTAGGCCGCGTCGCTTCCGTCAGCCCCGTCGCCTCCGATGCCGTCCGCGTAGGCCCCGGCTCCGGCACCGTCGCCGCTGCCGTCCTCCGGGGACCCTTCGCCCCCGTAGGCGCCGTAGCCCCCGTCGTTCTCGCCCGCGGCCTCGCCTCCGTAGGCCTGCTCCTCGTCGTCGGCGGACGGCACCGGCGCGTACCCGCACAGGGCCTCTTCCGCCGCGCCCGCCGCGAGCCCGGTCAGGACCACGCGGCCGTCGTCACAGACGACGACGGTTCGGGTGGTGATGTTCCGGTGGGTCCAGCCGTGGGCGTGCAGCGCGCGCAGGGCGGTGAGGACGTCCGAACCGATCTCGGCCGCGCGGTACGGGCTCAGCGGGCCCTCGGCGAGGAGCGCCGCGAGCGGCCTGGCGGCGACCAGTTCACTCACTATCCACAGCGAACCGGCCTCCGCGAACACGTCGAAGACCTGGTCGAGCCGCGGGTGGTCCGGGATCTGCGCGGCCGCCTGGGCCGCCTCGACCGCGCGGCGCACCGCCGGGTCGGCGGGCCGCCGGGTCGCCCGGCCGGAACTCGCCCCGTGCGGGGCGTATCCGGTGCCGTCCTCGTCGACGACCTCAGCGTCGATCACCTCGGGCAAGGGCACCTGGTGGACCAGGACTTCCTGCCCGCTGTACGTGTCGAAGGCGCGGGTCTCGACGAGTTCGTACGCGTCCTGCGGCGGTACGGGCAGGCGATAGCGGTCGGCGAGCACCCTTCCCGCGTAGTCGTCCACGACGCCTCCCCACCGAGCGCGCTGTCCCCCGGGTCGCACGGAACCCGTCAGCTCATGAATCGCACAGACCGCACGAAACCGTCAAATTCGATCCTGGACCGCACAGTTGGCGATGGTTTTCGGCTGCGTACGGTCCACGAGGTCTCACGATACGTGGCGCCGGTCAGTCCTTGGGGCTGAACGTGGCGAACGCCGTGTCCCGCAGCGTCTTGCACGCGGGGCCGTCCCACTCCTCCGACTTGCAGGTGACCATGATCGAGTAGCCGTGGGTGGCGTCGACCTTGAAGCCCCTGTTGAGTATCCGGACGCGCATGCCCTTCTCCGTGCGCTCGAACTCCCAGTCGGCGACCGTCGGGTACCCCTTGTACGCGACGGGCTTGATGTCGATGTGCCGGTAGCGGTTGCTGGAGGCGGAGACGGCGACCACGGCCGCCCGCCACGCGGCGGCCGCGTCGTCCTTCGGGCTGTCGTTGTAGTCGACCTGAACGCGCGGGTACCCGCCGCCGGCGTTGAAGATCCCGCCCGAGTTCTGCCCCGCTATGGCGTTGAGTCCGAACGAGGACGGCATCGCCATGGCGAAGTGGAACCGGCTGTTCGTCACCATCGTGTACCCGGGCGGCAGCTGGGACCCGGGCGCGCCGGTGTTCGGCTTCCCGGACGGCGTACCGCTCTGCCCGCCCGAGTTCCCACCGGAGTCCCCGCCCGAGACGGACCCCGGGTCGGTCGCGTCCTCGCCGCCCTGCTGACCGGGGTCGCTCGGGGTCTGGCCCTTGCCCTGGGTGTCGGTGCCCCCGTTGCCCGCGGTGGCGCCCGCGGAGTCCGCCTTGTCGGAGCCCTTGCCGTTCCCGCTCTCGTCACCGCCGCCGAGCGCGACGGCCAGGATGGTGCCGAGCAGGGCGAGGACCACGATCCCCGCGATGATGACGAGCGTCCGGCGCGGGACGACGTCGGTGAGCGAGGCCCGCGGCTGCGCCGGCCGGTTCGCCCCCTGGATCGGCGCCGGCTTGGGCCGCTGCTCGGACCGCGACGTGACGGCCGCGTTCCGTACGGACTTCAGCGCACCGCGCACCCGCTCGGCGCCCGCGTCCGGGGTCTTCTCCCGGGCGGCGGGATGCGCCGGCGGCACCGGGGGAACGGGGGGCAGCGGCACGACCCTGGTGGCCTCGGGCGACGGCTCCGGCTCCAGGACCGGCGCGGGTGCGTCGAGCACGGCGCGCAGCAGCACGCGCGCTCCGGCGTCGTCGAGCCGCTGGGCGGGGTCCTTGGCGAGCAGGCCGTAGATGACCTTCTCCAGCAACGGCCCGGCGTTCTTCGGCGGGTCGACGGGCTCGGTCATCACGGCGGTGAGCGTCGCGATCGCGGAACCCTTGTCGTACGGCGGGCTGCCCTCGACGCTCGCGTACAGCAGTCCGCCCAGCGACCACATGTCGGCGGCGGGGCCGGGCTTGTGGCCGCGGGCCCGCTCGGGCGAGATGTAGGAGGGCGCGCCGACGAGCATGCCGGTGGAGGTGATCGACGGGTCGCCCTCGACCTGCGCGATACCGAAGTCGGTGAGGACGACCCGGCCGTCCTCGGCGATCAGGACGTTGGACGGCTTCACGTCGCGGTGCAGGATGCCCTGACGGTGCGCGGAACGGAGCACGTCGAGGATGGCGAGGCCGACCTCGGCGGCGCGGTGCGGGGTGAGCGTGCCGTCCTCACGGACGGCGTCGGCGAGGGACTTGCCCTCGATCAGCTCCATGACGATCCACGGCCGGTCGTCCTCGTCGACGACGTCGTAGACCGTCACGGCGCCGTTGTTACGGATCCGGGCGATGGCCTTCGCCTCGCGCAGGGTCCGGGTGATGAGGCGACGCTTCTCGTCCTCGTCGATGCTGTTGGGGAAGCGGAGCTCCTTGACGGCCACGGTCCGGCCCAGGGTCTCGTCGACCGCGCGCCACACCGTGCCCATGCCGCCGCGCCCGAGCACGCCGTCGAGCCGGTACCGGCCGGAGAGCAGCCGCCCTTCGGCAGCCACGCCACCGCCGGCCGCCGCCCCGGACTTCCGGAGCCCCGACTCGCCACCCCGCCCGGCGGGCCGCGCGTCGGCCGGCGCGGAGCCGGCCGGCGCGGAGCCGGCCGGCCCGGCGTCGGACGGTTCGGCGTCGGACGGTTCGGTGGCCTTCGCCCGCGCCGTCTCCTTCGCCCTGCTCCTGACCAGCGGCACGTCAGGCACGGCGTCCGACTCAGCGTCAGGCTTCTCACCCGATTCCGCGGCCGGCTTCACGCCGGATTCCGCGACCGGCTTCACGCCCGACGCCCCGCCCGGCGCGTCGGCCTCGGCCTTCGGCTCGGGCGTCTGCTCCGCACCGCCGGGCGAGGCCTCGGCCGCCCCGGCGCCCGTCTCCGTGCCGGGGTCCGTCTCCGCGCCCGTGTCCGTGCCGGACTTCGCGTCCGGCTCCGCCTCACGTGCCGCGGGAACCACGCCCCGGTCGCCGTCGGTCCCGGCACCCGCGCCGGCGTCCCGCCGAGGGTCCCGCGCCGTGTCCCGCGACTGCTCCGCCTCCGACATGCGTCCCCTCTGCGATCCCTGATCTTCGCCCGCGTCGGCCGCTTCCCGCGCGATGCGGTAACCCGCCCTGGAAGAGAGCCCATTGTCTCTCACCCCGGGACCGTTCCCGCTCCCGGGTCCGCACTCCGGGAGGGCGGCCCCGCAGGAAAGCGCTCCCACTCCGGCGCCCGACGCGGACGCTCCCCCCACGGGTTCCGCACCCGTACGAACAGGATGCCGCACCCTGCCCCCAACGTCCCGCCCCCGGAGCCGAGTTCGTCCCGGACCGCCCGATCGGATCAGATGGGCACGATGTCCGGGGCCCCCAGCCGCGCCGCGTCCGCCGTCAGGTCGTCCGGCTGCCGCTGCGACTCGCGCTCCGCCTCCACCCTCTTCTCGTAGTGCTCCACCTCCTTGTCGATCTGGTGCTCGTCCCAGCCGAGCACCGGCGCCATCAGCTCGGCGCACTCCCGTGCGCACCGCGTCCCGCGGTCGAAGGTCTCGATCGAGATCCGGGTGCGCCGGGTCAGGACGTCGTCCAGATGCCGGGCGCCCTCGTGGGAGGCGGCGTAGACGATTTCGGCGCGCAGATAGTCGTCGGCCCCCGTCAACGGCTCGGCGAGGCCGGGGTCGGCGGCGATGAGCTCCAGGAGCTCCTCCGCCATCGACCCGAACCTGTTGAGCAGATGCTCGACGCGCACGACATGGAGGCCGGTCCGGGCGGCGATCCTGGCCCGGGCGTTCCACAGGGCCCGGTACCCCTCGGCGCCCAGGAGCGGCACGTCCTCGGTGACGCAGGCGGCGACCCGCTGGTCGAGCGCGTGCACGGCCTCGTCCACGGCGTCCTTGGCCATCACCCGGTAGGTGGTGTACTTGCCGCCGGCCACCACGACCAGGCCGGGGACCGGGTGCGCGACGGTGTGTTCGCGCGAGAGCTTGCTCGTGGCGTCCGACTCGCCGGCCAGCAGGGGCCGCAGGCCCGCGTAGACGCCCTGGACGTCGTCCCTGGTGAGCGGCGTCGCCAGGACGCTGTTCACGTGCTCCAGGAGATAGTCGATGTCGGCGCTGGAGGCGGCCGGATGGGCCTTGTCCAGGTCCCAGTCGGTGTCGGTGGTGCCCACGATCCAGTGCCGCCCCCACGGGATCACGAACAGCACGGACTTCTCGGTCCGCAGGATCAGTCCGGTGTTCGAGTGAATCCGGTCCTTGGGGACGACCAGGTGGATGCCCTTCGAGGCGCGGACGTGGAACTGCCCCCGCTCCCCGATGAGCGCCTGGGTGTCGTCCGTCCACACCCCGGTCGCGTTCACGAGCTGCTTCGCGCGGATCTCGTACTCGCCGCCCGCCTCGACGTCCTGGACCCGGGCGCCCACCACCCGTTCGCCCTCGCGCAGGAAGCCGACGACCCGCGCGCGGCTGGCGACCTGCGCGCCGTAGCTCGCGGCCGTGCGGACGAGCGTGGCGACGAAGCGGGCGTC
Source organism: Streptomyces sp. NPDC090127 (assembly GCF_044746945.1). NCBI lineage: Bacteria > Bacillati > Actinomycetota > Actinomycetes > Kitasatosporales > Streptomycetaceae > Streptomyces > Streptomyces sp. NPDC090127. The sequence goes on from NZ_JBIVDE010000001.1 coordinate 1,113,302, forward strand.
GTCCATCTGGGCGTCGTAGTACTGCAACGCGCCGACCAGGGCGTCCTTCTTCAGGCAGGGCGCCACCCGCAGGGCGTTGCGCCGGGAGAGGTGACGGTGCACCGGGAGTCCGCGGCCGTGGCCCGAGGAGAGGGACATCGCGTCGTACAACGCGACGCCCGAACCCGCGTACAGCCGCTCCCAGCCCTTGTGCTGCAACGGGTAGAGGAAGGGGACGGGCTTCACGAGATGGGGGGCGAGCCGCTCCAGGAGGAGCCCGCGCTCCTTCAGCGCCTCCCGCACGAGGGCGAAGTCCAGCATCTCCAGATAGCGCAGGCCACCGTGGATCAGCTTGCTCGACCGGCTGGAGGTGCCGGACGCCCAGTCGCGCGCCTCGACGAGTCCGGTCGAGAGTCCTCTCGTGACCGCGTCGAGGGCCGTCCCGGCGCCGACCACTCCGGCGCCCACGACCAGCACGTCCAGTTCCCGCTCGGCCATCGTCGCGAGCGCCTCGGCGCGCTCGGCCGGTCCCAGTGTCGCTGTCCTCACCGCTGCCTCCCGTCGTCCCCCCGCGTGATCGGGCTCACAGACTTGATTCTGTCCCGCGCCTCCGACTTCAGCCACCGCCTGTGGATAACACTCGGCGACCTTTGACCCAGCAATACGGCATATCGGTCATATTTACGCTTAGTCTGACATTGCGCTCGCCCCATTCTGTCCACCGGGCTTGCGCGTCTCGTCCCCTCCGGCTACTGGGAAGGACGGCCCACCCCCATGCCCGCTGATCTCGCCGTCATCGGCCTCGGCCACATCGGACTCCCCCTCGCCCAGGCCGCGATCGCCGCGGGCATCGACACCATCGGCTACGACACCGACCCCCGGCCCGTCGCCGAACTCGCCGCCGGCCGCCCGCCCGTCGACGGCTCGCTCACCGCGTCGGAGATCCGCCGGATGCTCTCGGGCGGCTTCCGGCCCACCACCAACCCCGCCGAACTCGGCCGTGTCCGCACGGCCGTCATCTGCGCCCCGACCCCGCTCGGGCCGGACGGGACCCTCGACCTCACCGCCCTGGTCGACGCCGCCCGCGCCCTCGCCGCCCGCCTGCGCCCCCACACGACGGTGCTGCTCGAATCGCCCGTCCACCCCGGCACCACCGAGGGGGTGCTGCGGGAACTCCTGGAGGAGGGCTCCGGGCTGCGCGCCGGCCGCGACTTCCACCTCGCGTACTCCCCCGGCCGGCTCGACCCCGGCAACCGCGCGCACGGCTTCGCGGGCACCCCCAAGGTCATCGGCGGCCTCACCCCCGCCTGCACGGAGTCCGCCGCCACGTTCTACGGCCGGCTCACCGACAAGGTGGTACGCGCGCGTGGCCCGCGCGAGGCCGAGACGGTCAAGCTCCTGGAGACCAACTTCCGGCACGTCAACATCGCCCTGGTCAACGAGATGTCGGTGCTCTGCCACGACCTCGGCGTCGACCTCTGGGACGTCATCCGCTGCGCCGAGACCAAGCCCTTCGGCTTCCAGGCCTTCCGCCCCGGCCCCGGCGTGGGCGGCCACGGCGTCCCCGTCGACACCATCGGCCCGCACCGACCGCTCCGTATGGTCGAGCTGGCGACCCAGGTCAACGACCGCATGCCGAGTTACGTCGTCCAGCGCTGCGCGACCCTGCTCAACGAGCACGGCAAGTCGGCCCGCGGCGCGCGGGTGCTTCTGCTGGGCATCACGTACAAACCCGATCTGGCCGACCGCGAGAACTCCCCGGCCGAGGAGATCGCGTGCCGTCTGATGGACCTCGGCGCCGCGGTCAGCTACCACGACCCGTACGTCCCCGACTGGCGCGTCCGCGACCTCCCGGTCCCCCGCGCCGACTCCCTCTACGAGGCCGCCGCCCACGCCGACCTGACGGTCCTTCTCCAGCACCACCGGACGTACGACCTCCAAGGCCTGTCGGTCAAGGCGCAGCTCCTCCTCGACACCCGGGGCGCCACCCCGGCGGGCGCGGCCCACCGGCTCTGACCCCGCGAAACACCCAGGCACGCTGTCGGAGCGGGCTGCTACTCTCCGGGCTCTTCTCTCGCACATCCGTGCGTGTACGTGTCCCTGGGGGGATCAGCACCATGTCTCAGCCCGTTCCGCCGCCCGGCAACCCGTTCGCCGACGGCGCCGCGCCCACCCCGTACGCCCCCGCCCCGGCCCCCGCGCCCGCGCGCGACAGCCTCGGCCTCGGCCTCGCGGCCGGCGTCGCCGCCACCGTCGTCGGAGCGCTCGCCTACGGCGGCGTCATGCGCGCCCTCGCCGAGGAGGACGGCAGCTACACCCAGATCGGTGTGCTCGCCCTCGCGCTCGGCGCGCTGGTCGGCTTCGCGCTCGGCAAGGTCGGCGGCCGCAACCCGATCCTGCCGATCGTCGGCGTCCCCCTCGCCCTGCTCGGCGTCTTCGCCGGCCAGCTCTTCGGCTTCGCCCTGATGGCCAGCTGGTGGGCGGGCCTGGACGGCATGCCCATCGGGGTCACGGAGCTGCTCACCAGCGAGTTCTCGGTCCTCTTCGAGGGCTGGAAGGCCGAGCTGGGCTTCATGGACGTGCTCTTCTTCGCCATCGCCGGCTACGAGGGCTTCGCCATCACCAAGAAGGTCGCCGGCTGACCTCGCCGGCACACGGCCGAGGCCCCCGCGCCCGACCCGACGGCATGACGAGGGCCCCGCACCCGACCCGCCACACGGCCGAGGGCCCCGCACCGGACCCGGCACACGGACGAGGGCCCCGCACCGGCTGGTGCGGGGCCCTCGTCACGCCGTCGGGAGGTCAGCCCCGACAGAGGGGTCAGCGCTTGTGCTGCGAGTCCGCGACCGTGACCTCGACGCGCTGGAACTCCTTGAGCTCGCTGTAGCCCGTCGTCGCCATCGCGCGGCGCAGGGCGCCGAAGAAGTTCATCGAGCCGTCCGGGGAGTGCGACGGACCGGTGAGGATCTCCTCGGTCGTGCCCACGATGCCCAGGTCGACCAGCTTGCCGCGCGGCACGTCCTCGTGGACGGCCTCCATGCCCCAGTGGTGGCCCTTGCCCGGCGCGTCCGTGGCGCGGGCCAGCGGGGAGCCGATCATGACCGAGTCGGCACCGCAGGCGATCGCCTTCGGCAGGTCGCCCGACCAGCCCACACCGCCGTCGGCGATGACGTGGACGTACCGGCCGCCGGACTCGTCCATGTAGTCGCGGCGGGCCGCGGCCACGTCGGCGACCGCGGTCGCCATCGGGACCTGGATGCCGAGCACGTTGCGCGTGGTGTGCGCAGCGCCGCCGCCGAAGCCGACCAGGACACCCGCCGCGCCGGTGCGCATCAGGTGCAGGGCCGCGGTGTACGTGGCGCAGCCGCCGACGATGACCGGGACGTCGAGCTCGTAGATGAACTGCTTGAGGTTCAGCGGCTCGGCCGCGCCCGAGACGTGCTCGGCGGAGACCGTCGTGCCGCGGATGACGAAGATGTCCACGCCGGCGTCGACGACCGCCTTGGAGAACTGGGCGGTGCGCTGCGGGGAGAGCGCGGCGGCGGTGACGACACCCGAGTCGCGCACCTCCTTGATGCGCTGCCCGATCAGCTCCTCCTTGATCGGAGCCGCGTAGATCTCCTGCAGACGACGGGTCGCGGTCGCCTCGTCCATCTCGGCGATCTCGTCGAGCAGCGGCTGCGGGTCCTCGTACCGGGTCCACAGGCCCTCGAGGTTCAGGACGCCGAGGCCGCCCAGCTCCCCGATGCGGATGGCGGTCTGCGGCGACACGACCGAGTCCATGGGGGCGGCCAGGAAGGGGAGCTCGAAGCGGTAGGCGTCGATCTGCCAGGCGATCGAGACCTCCTTCGGGTCCCGGGTGCGCCGGCTCGGTACGACGGCGATGTCGTCGAACGCGTACGCCCTGCGGCCGCGCTTGCCGCGCCCGATCTCGATCTCAGTCACGATGTGTGGCCTTTCCCTCTACGTCTGCGCCTACCAGTATCCCCGACACACGCGCGTGGGGCGGTTCCGGCCACATGCCGGAACCGCCCCACGCGTCGCGCTGCGTTACTTCCTGCTGTAGTTCGGTGCCTCGACCGTCATCTGGATGTCGTGCGGGTGGCTCTCCTTGAGGCCCGCGGAGGTGATCCGGACGAAGCGGCCCTTGGACTCCATCTCGTCGATGGTGGCCGCGCCGACGTAGCCCATGGTCTGCCGCAGACCGCCGACGAGCTGGTGCAGCACGTTGGCGAGGGGACCGCGGTAGGGCACCTGGCCCTCGATGCCCTCGGGCACGAGCTTGTCGTCGGAGGCGACCTCGCCCTGGAAGTAGCGGTCCTTCGAGTACGACCGGGCCTGGCCGCGGGACTGCATGGCGCCGAGCGAGCCCATGCCCCGGTAGGACTTGAACTGCTTGCCGTTGATGAACTGGAGCTCGCCGGGCGACTCCTCGCAGCCCGCGAGCAGGCTGCCGAGCATCACCGTGCTGGCACCGGCGGCCAGCGCCTTGCCGATGTCGCCCGAGTACTGCAGGCCGCCGTCGCCGATGACCGGGACCCCGGCCGCGCGGGCCGCGAGCGCCGCCTCGTAGATGGCGGTGACCTGCGGGACACCGATTCCGGCGACCACGCGCGTGGTGCAGATCGAGCCGGGGCCGACACCGACCTTGACGCCGTCGACACCGGCGTCGATGAGCGCCTGGGCGCCGTCACGGGTCGCCACGTTGCCGCCGATCACGTCGACGTTCACGCTGGACTTGATCTTCGCCATCCAGCTGAGGGCGTTGCTGTTGTGGCCGTGGGAGGTGTCCACGACCAGGAAGTCCACACCGGCGGCGGCCAGCGCCTGGGCCCGCTCCAGGGCCTCCGGGCTGGCGCCCACCGCGGCGCCGACGATCAGCCGGCCCTCGGCGTCCTTGGCCGCGTGCGGGTACTGCTCGGCCTTGACGAAGTCCTTGACGGTGATGAGGCCCTTGAGCACACCGGCGTCGTCGACCAGGGGAAGCTTCTCGATCTTGTGGCGGCGCAGCAGCTCCATGGCGTCCACGCCACTGATGCCGACCTTGCCGGTCACGAGCGGCATGGGCGTCATGACCTCACGGACCTGACGGCTGCGCTCGGACTCGAAGGCCATGTCGCGGTTGGTGACGATGCCGAGCAGCTTGCCCGCGCCGTCGGTGACCGGGACACCGCTGATCCGGAACTTCGCGCAGAGCGCGTCCGCCTCGGCGAGCGTGGCGTCCGGGTTCACCGTGATCGGGTCGGTGACCATGCCGGACTCGGAGCGCTTCACGAGGTCGACCTGGTTGACCTGGTCCTCGACGGACAGGTTGCGGTGCAGCACGCCGACGCCGCCCTGCCGCGCCATGGCGATGGCCATGCGGGACTCGGTGACCTTGTCCATCGCGGCGGAGAGCAGGGGGATGTTCACCCGGACGTTGCGCGAGATACGGGACGAGGTGTCGACCGCGTTCGGCAGCACTTCCGACGCGCCCGGCAGCAGCAGCACGTCGTCGTAGGTCAGCCCGAGTGTCGCGAATTTCTCGGGCACTCCGTCGACGTTGGCAGTCATGACACCTTCCCCAAATGGCCTTGATCGGTGCGGATGTCCATGCTAACGGGCCTCGACGGTGTCTCATTCCACGATCAAGATCAGAGAGCAGCTTTGGACGTTCGTACGTGTACGTGAGGGCCACCGGCCACGGTGGACCCTTACTGCTCGGCCAGGGCCCTGAGGCGGCTGAGCGCGCGGTGCTGGGCGACCCGTACCGCCCCCGGGGACATACCGAGCATCTGACCGGTCTCCTCGGCGGTCAGGCCGACGGCCACCCGGAGAACCAGCAGCTCCCGCTGGTTCTCCGGGAGGTTGGCGAGGAGCTTCTTGGCCCATTCGGCATCGTCGCTGAGCAGCGCACGCTCCTCGGGGCCGAGGGAGTCGTCGGGGCGCTCGGGCATCTCGTCGGACGGCACGGCCGTCGAGCCCGGGTGCCGCATCGCGGCGCGCTGGAGATCGGCGACCTTGTGTCCGGCGATGGCGAAGACGAAGGCCTCGAAGGGCCTGCCCGTGTCCTTGTAGCGCGGCAGCGCCATGAGGACGGCGACGCAGACTTCCTGCGCGAGGTCCTCGACGAAGTGGCGAGCATCACCGGGCAGCCGGTTCAGTCGCGTGCGGCAATAGCGCAGGGCGAGGGGGTGCACGCGCGCCAGAAGGTCGTGCGTGGCCTGTGCGTCGCCCTCGACGGCACGGTGAACGAGTGCACCGATCTCCCCTGGCCCTACGGGCATGGGGGACCCCATGGTCTCGTCGTCGCGCATCGCTCCATGGTGCCTTGACGCCTCAGAATCCGTGGCACCGCGTCCATAGTTGTGCACCGAAGCGTTATGAGCAGGTGCGCCGGAACTCATCTCCTGCGCCCTCCCCTTCCGCTCGATCGACTCGTCCCCGAGGAACTCCACACCCTCAAGGATGCGGCATCCCGCGCGGAAGTGACACAAGCCGCCGCATCGGAGGCCGGGCCGCCGCCGTGGCGGGCGCCGGACTGCCACCCCGTCCGCACGCGACGGACGGGGACGCGGCCGGTCGTCGGCGCCTAGCGGACCAGGCCCCAACGGAAGCCGAGGGCGACGGCGTGCGCCCGGTCCGACGCGCCGAGCTTCTTGAACAGCCGGCGTGCGTGTGTCTTCACCGTGTCCTCGGAGAGGAAGAGCTCGCGCCCGATCTCCGCGTTGGACCGGCCGTGGCTCATGCCTTCGAGCACCTGGATCTCACGCGCGGTGAGTGTCGGCGCCGCACCCATCTCGGCCGACCGCAGCCGACGCGGGGCGAGCCGCCAGGTCGGGTCGGCGAGGGCCTGGGTGACCGTGGCCCGCAACTCGGCGCGCGAGGCGTCCTTGTGCAGGTATCCGCGGGCACCGGCGGCGACCGCGAGCGCGACACCGTCCAGGTCCTCGGCGACGGTCAGCATGATGATGCGGGCGCCGGGGTCGGCGGACAGCAGCCGGCGGACGGTCTCCACGCCGCCCAGACCGGGCATGCGTACGTCCATCAGAATCAGGTCCGAGCGGTCCGCGCCCCAGCGGCGGAGGACTTCCTCGCCGTTGGCCGCGGTGGTCACGCGCTCGACGCCGGGCACGGTCGCGACCGCACGGCGAAGAGCCTCTCGGGCAAGCGGGGAGTCGTCGCAGACGAGGACGGATGTCATGGCCGCCCTCCGCAGCTGATGCGCGTCACCTTGAGCCTCCAGGGCTGGTACGTATCGTCACCTGTGCGGTTGACGCTCTCGGACACCTGCCCGAGCGCTTGTTCCTTCAACCGCCTCCGCACTCTCAACGACGGTCACTCGAAAGAGTTACGGGTCGGACGGCCGCCTTCGGCACTCTACGTGAGGGAGCGAACGCGGAGGAGAGCGACGCAGGTCATCCGTCCTTGTTTGGAAGCTATGCCCCATTTAGCGGGTTTTCTTCCCTTTTTGTGGTGTCTGTGGCTAGATTCGCAATGAGTCATATTTACATCTACTAAGACAGTAGTTGTACGGTCGGATCGAACCCGCGAGAGCGGGTACGCGGACCCATGGGGGTGAGGGCCCCGCCAGATCAGCCATCCACCCGCCCACCTATCCGTTCGACACGGTTTCAAGGGGACAAGCGCAATGGCAGATTTCTCCCGCCTTCCGGGACCCAACGCCGATCTTTGGGACTGGCAGCTCCTCGCGGCCTGCCGTGGAGTCGACAGCTCCCTTTTCTTCCACCCGGAGGGAGAGCGCGGCGCGGCGCGGAGTGCGCGTGAGAACTCGGCGAAAGAGGTCTGCATGCGGTGCCCGGTACGCGCGGAGTGCGCGGCACACGCACTCGCGGTACGCGAGCCCTACGGCGTGTGGGGTGGCCTCACCGAGGACGAACGCGAAGAGCTCATGGGACGCGCCCGCAACCGCCTGATCACGGCTTCCGCCACCGCCTCGCCACCGAGGGCGGCCACGGCGTCGGGGCCGGCCGGCCTGGGGCATGGCTGACTGCCGGCGCCCGAAGGCTCGAAGGAACGTTTCTGCTCGGGCGGTGACGGCCGGGGACGGTGCCGTGCCGCACGCGGCCCGGGGGCGCGCGGCACGGCAGGGCCGACGCCGGGCACCCGTGGGCTCACCCGCTACGCGCGCGTGACGCCGGGCACCCGTCGACGCACCCGCTACGCGCGCGTGACCGCCCTGCCCGCTGCTTCGGCCGCGCGGGTCAGCTCCTCCAGGGTCGCCGCGACCGCCGGGACCTGCGCCAGGTCGGGCAGCGTCAGGGCGACGATCTCGCGCTCCACGGCCGGTTCGACGACCACGGTGCGCGCCCCCTTGGGACGTACGGACTCCAGGGCCAGCTCCGGCAGGACCGCGACGCCGAGCCCGGCGCCGACGAGCCCGACGACCGCCGGGTAGTCGTCGGTCGCGAAGTCGATGCGCGGAGCGAAGCCCGCCTCCTCGCACACGTCCACCAGCTGGCGCCGGCAGCGGGGGCAGCCCGCGATCCAGGATTCCTCGGCCAGTTCGGCGATGCCCACGGCCTGCGCGTCGGCGAGCCGGTGCCCCTCGGGGACAAGGCCGACCAGCCGGTCGGCGAGCAACGGCCGGACGATCAGGTCGTCCCACTCCGCCTGCCCCGCGCCGTATCGGAAGGCCAGCGCCACGTCGCAGTCGCCCTCGCGGAGCATCTCGATCGAGCGTGGCGGCTCGGCCTCCACCAGCGAGACGCGCGTGCCCGGGTGGGCCGCGCGCAGGGCGGCGAGGGCGGTGGGGACCAGCGTCGAGCTGCCGCTGGGGAAGGAGACCAGTCGGACGCGCCCGGCGCGGAGCCCCGCGATCGCGGCGACCTCCTCCTCGGCGGCGGTGAGGCCCGCGAGGATGCCGGAGGCGTGCCGGACGAGGGCCTCGCCCGCCTGCGTGAGGCGCATCTCGCGGCCGGTCCTGATCAGCAGGGGCGTGCCCGCGGACGTCTCCAGGGCCTTCATCTGCTGGCTCACCGCGGGCTGGGTGCAGCCCAGTTCGCGCGCGGCGGCGGAGAAGGAGCCGGTCGCGGCGACGGCGCGCAGGACGCGGAGATGGCGGGCCTCGATCATACCGTCGAGCATAAGCGAAGCTTGGGCAGCGCGACGAATTCCTCTTGGCGGCTTTGAGACAGGCGTTCTAGGGTGCCGTTATGAAGCTTCTGAGCGTGAATGTCGGGGAGGCCAAGGCCTTCGACTACACGGACTCCCCCTCGGGTCTTACCGGCATCGACAAGCGTCCGGTCGAGGGACCGGTACGGGTGGCGGCGCCCGGTCCGAGCGGCGTCGGGCGGAGCGGGCTCGCCGGGGACACCGTGTGCGACCTGCGCTTCCACGGCGGGGACGACCGCGCGGTGAGCGCCTTCGCCCGGGAGGACATGGACCTCTGGGAGCGCGAGCTCGGCCGCCCGCTCGCCAACGGCTCCTTCGGGGAGAACCTCACGACGCTCGGGCTCGACGTCAATGGGGCGCTGATCGGCGAGCGCTGGCGGGTCGGTCCCGAGGTGGTCCTGGAGGTGACGGGCGGCCGCATCCCCTGCCGTACGTTCGGGGGCTTCGTCGAGGAGAAGGGCTGGGTCCGGCGCTTCACCCGGTCGACGGCAGGACCCGGCGCGCTGCTGCGGGTGATCGAGCCGGGAGCGTTCACGGTCGGCGACCCGGTGGAGGTCGTCCACCGCCCCGCCCACGACATCACGGTCTCGCTGCTGCACCGCGCGGCGACCACCGAGCGCGCGCTGCTGCCGAGCACGCTGGTGGCGGCCGAGTGGATGGAGTCCGGGCTGCTCGACGTCGCGCGCTCGTACGTGGAGAAGTACGGCGCGTCCTCCTGACCTCCGGGGCGAGCTCCTGATCTCCGGCGCGTCCTCCTGACCTCCTGGGCGAGCTCCTGACCTCCTGGGAGGCCCCTCCCCTCCGGCGGAGGGCTCCTGACCTCCGGTGCGGTCGCGCGGGGCACTAACGTTGCCGCGTATGACGACTGCACTGATTACGGGCGCGACGGCGGGGATCGGGGCCGCGTTCGCGCGGAGGCTGGCGGCGGACGGACACGATGTCGTGCTCGTGGCCCGCGATGTGACGCGGCTGCGGGAGCAGGCGACCGAACTGCACGACCGGCACGGCATCGAGGCCGAGGTCCTTGCCGCGGACCTGTCTCAGGAGAAGGGGATCGCGGCCGTGGAGGCCCGGCTCTCGGACCCGAAGCAGCCGGTGGACCTGCTGGTGAACAACGCCGGGTTCGGCAACAAGGGCCGGTTCCTGGAAGTCTCCATGGCCGACGAGTTGAAGATGCTGACCGTGCACTGCGAGGCGGTGCTCCGGCTGACGTCCGCGGCGGCGGAGTCCATGCGCACCCGGGGCCGGGGCGGAGTCGTCAACGTGGCCTCGGTCGCCGCCTTCGTGCCGCGCGGCACGTACGGCGCGTCGAAGGCCTGGGTCGTGCAGTTCACGCAGGGCGCGGCGCGGGACCTGGCGGGCAGCGGGGTACGGCTCATGGCGCTGTGCCCGGGCTTCGTACGCACGGAGTTCCACGAGCGGGCCGGGATGGGGACGGACAACATCCCGGGCTGGATGTGGCTCGACGCGGACAAGCTGGTGGCCGAGGCGCTGAACGACCTGGCACGCGGCAAGTCGCTGTCCATCCCCGACCCGCGCTACAAGGCGCTGATGGGCGTGGTGAAGCTGGCGCCCCGCGGGCTGCTCGGCGGGGTCTCCTCCAAGGCGGGGCGCAAGTACGGGCCGAAGTGACCGGCCGTCACGGCCGTGGTGAGTGTCCGCGAGCCAGGCCGGACGTTCCGGACACGACCTGGTCGACGCCCGCCTCCTCGTACGCCCCGAGGTCGAGTTCCGTCGTGGTGCCGTCCTGCCAGGTCACGTGGATCGTGCGGGCGGTGATCCGGACGGTCGCGAGGGTGGCGACGGGGGCCGGGTCGGGTTCGGCGGTGAGGGAGGCCAGGGCCACGAAGAGCGCGGCGGGGCCGATGGTCGTGGCGTGCAGGGCGGCCGTGCGGCTGGTCGGGCCGCCCTGGAGCGTGGCGCCCGTGGCGAGTGCGACGGTCTCGGTGGCGGCCGGGTAGCCGTGGACGGCGTGGAGTTGGGCGGTCGGGCCGTCCGGCGTGGTGGCCCAGCCCGTCTGGCGTACGGGAGTTCCGTCGGGGGCGCCCAGGACGAGGTGGGCGCGGACCTCGGCGCGGCCGTGGGCGAGGGTCGCGGAGAGGACCCGGACCCCTGGGAGCGGGGTGTGGCGGGAGGCCGCCCAGCCGGGGCCGGTGCCCAGGGGGGTCGCGGGGCCGCGCCGGGTGACACGGCCGTCGACGACCAGGGCGAAGTGGTTGTCGGCGGGGTCGGGCGCGGCCGTCGGTCCGGTACGCGTGGAGTACGCGAAGCGGGCGTAGCCCGCGTCGTCGTCGCCGGCCGGAGCGCTCGCCACCTGGTTGCTGCCGTGGTTGTGGAGGCGTACGAGTCCGTCGGCGGCCGTGGTCTGGAGGAGCAGCGCGGCCGGGGCGACGGGGCGCACGGTGTCGGCGCGTTCGGCGGGGAGCGGTTCCTCGGGGTCGGTCCAGGCCGGGTGGTCCGGGGGCAGCAGGAGGCCGAGGAAGCCCTTGGACGCCCAGTAGGGGGAGGCGGGCCCCGAGTAGCTCTGGACGATCGGCGGGTGGGGGCCGTGCCAGCCGAGCGTGAGCAGGCCGCGCTCGTCGCACGCGCCCCGGTCGAGGAAGTACCGCAGGGCGCCGGAGGCGAGGCGACGGGTGGCGCCGGGGGTGAGCGGGGTGTGGCCGGTGAGGGCGCCGAGCCAGGGCGCGGCGGCCGCGGCGAAGCGGTAGGTGAGGGAGCGGCCGTACGGGAGCGGGGCGCCGGTCGCGTCGAAGAGGTGGGCGTGGTCGGCGAGGTGGGCGTGCAGCCGGGGGCCGTAGCGGGACAGGAGGTCCCGGTCGCCGGAGAGGTGGGCGTGCAGGACGGGGTAGAAGTGCAGGGCCCAGCCGTTGTAGTGGTCGAAGGCGCGGTTGTCGCCGTCGCTGTACCAGCCGTCGCCGAGGTACCAGGTCTCGATCCGGTCGAGGGAGCGGGCGATCGTGGCGGCCGCGCGGTCCGTCTCGATGCCGGCGTCCTGGAGGAATCCGGCGACGGTGAGGCCGAAGAGCCACCAGTTGTTGTCGACCGGGGAGGGCGCGAGGGCGGGTAGCAGCCAGTCGACGGCGCGCTGCTGGGTGCGGTCGTCGAGGGTGTCCCAGAGCCAGGGGCGGGTCAGCCGCAGGCCGAGCGCGACGGAGGCGGATTCGACCACGGCCTGTCGTACGTCGGTCAGCGGGGACCAGGAGTCGGGGCCGTCCGTGCCCGGGTCCTCGGTGCCGGCGGCCAGGCCCTCCGCATAGCGGGGCAGGTGGCCGTGCGGGTCCCCGCCCCGGGCGCCGGCGACGCGGAGGGCCGCGAGCAGGAACGTACGGGCATGGCCTTCGAGGCCGTCGGAGCGGGCGCCGGACCAGCTGGGGCGGGGGCCGGGCAGGTCGAAGCGGCCGTGGCGGGGCGAGGCGTACGGCCGTACGGCGAGGAGGAGTCGGTCGGCGGCGTCCTCCCAGTGAGCGCGGGTCCAGCCGGTGAACGGGCTGAGCTCACGGTTCTCGGGCGGCGTGGGCATGATGCTCCCTGCGGCGGACAGCGTCGACGCCGGAATCATCGGCAGCTGCCGATCGAACGTCAATGGGATCCGAGCGAATGATCGAAACTCTTGCCGTTCGATCATTCTGGCGTAGGCTCGGATTCCGGCCGAGCACGCACCGCCCGCAGGCCTGGAGACCGCCCCACCGCGAGGAGACGCACCGTGCGCGAGAGTGCCGCCGAACGACACGACCGACTCCTGGCCCTGGTGCGCGAACGCGGCAGCGCCCGCGTCGCCGAACTGGCCGACCGGCTCAACGTCTCGCCCGTGACCGCCCGCCGCGACGTCGAGGCGCTGGCCGCCAAGGGGCTGCTGGACCGGGTGCACGGCCAGGTCTCCTGGCCCGAGCGGCACGGCGACGCGGGAGGCGCGGGGGGCCGGCGGGCCGGCGAGGGCCTGGTCCTCGGGCTGCTCGCGCCTTCCGCCACGTACTACTTCGCCGAGGTCATCCGGGGCGCGCACGAGGCGGCGGCACGAGCGGGGGCGCGGCTGATCCTGCGGATCTCGGACTACCGCCCCGAGGAGGACCGCGCCCGCACCGAGAGCCTGCTCGCGGCGGGCGCCGAAGGGGTGCTCGTCGCGCCCGGCTGGCGGGGCCCGGAGGACCGGTCGGCGTACGGCGACCGGCTCGCCGAACTCCCCGTGCCCGCCGTGCTCCTGGAGCGCCGCGCCGAACCCGGCAGCCCGCTGGACGCGCTGGACCGGGTGGTCTCCGACCACGGCCACGGCGTCCTGCTCGCCCTGCGCCACCTGCTCGCCCTCGACCGCGGCACCCCGCTGCTCGTCGCGCGCGGGGACAGCCCGACCGCCCTCGCGGTGCGCGCCGGGTACGCGGAGGCGCTGGCCACGCTGGGCCTGACGGCGCCGGGGCCGGTCATCGACTCCGTACCGGCGGACCAGGATCCGGCGGGGTTCGAGCGGGCGGTGCGCGCCCTGTACGAGGCGGTGGACTCGGGGCGGGCGAGCGCGGCGCTGGTCCACAACGACGTGGACGCGATCGAGGTGGTGCAGCGGCTGGCGGAGCTGGGGCTGAAGGTGCCGGAGGACCTGGCCCTGATCGCGTACGACGACGAGGTCGCCGCGCTCGCCGACACCCCGCTCACGGCGGTCGCCCCGCCGAAGCGTCAGGTGGGGCGGCAGGCGATGGAGTTGCTGGTGGAGCGGCTGACGGAGAACCCGGCGGAGGAGTCGGCGCGCCGCCATCTGAGCCTGCTGCCCCGGCTGCGCGTCCGGTCCTCGTGCGGGGCGGCTCCGGGCGGGGCCGGCTGACGCGACCTCGGCCCGGGCTCCGGCTCTCGCCGCCGCCGATCGATACGATCTCCTTCCGATCAATCAATCTTTCGATCTTGACTTCGGTCATGGACGGTCACAGGATCGAGCCACGATGTCCACCACGCACCGAGCCATCGCCAGTCGCCCGACGCTCCTCCTCTCCATGGGCCCGGGCGTCGACAGCCACCTCCTCACCGACGACCACCGCGCGCGCCTCGCCGCGCTCACCCACACCGACCCGCACCTCGTCGCCCACGACCTGGCCGCGCCGGGCCCCCCGCTCGCGGAGGCCCTGGCCTCGGCCGAACTGCTCCTCACCTGCTGGGGCGCGCCCCCGCTGACCGCCGACGTCCTGGCCCGCGCCCCGCGCCTCAGGGCGGTCGTCCACGCGGCCGGTTCGGTGAAGCACCACATCACCGAGGCCTGTTGGGAGCGGGGACTCGCCGTCACGTCCACGGCCGCCGCCAACGCCCTGCCCGTCGCCGAGTACACGCTCGCCGCGATCCTCTTCGCGGGGAAGGGGGTCCTGCCCTCGGCCCAGTGGTACGGGGAGGGCCACCCGGGCGGCGCGTGGACGACCGAGTCTGCGGCATGGGGCAACTACCGCCGTACGGTCGGGCTCGTCGGCGCCTCCCGGATCGGCCGCCGGGTCGTGGAACTCCTGCGCCCCTTCGACTTCGAGGTGCTGCTCCACGACCCGTACGTGACGGCCGACGAGGCGCGCGAGCTCGGCGTGCGGCTCGTGGACCTGGACGACCTGTGCGCCCACAGCACGATCGTCTCGGTCCACGCGCCCCAGCTGCCGTCCACGTACCGGATGATCGGTCCCCGGCAGCTGGCCCTGATGCCGGACGGCGCGACCCTGATCAACACCTCGCGCGGCACCCTGGTCGACGAGCCGACACTGCTCCTCCACCTCACGGCCGGCCGCCTGCACGCGATCCTGGACGTCACCGACCCGGAGGTCCCGTCCCCCGACTCCCCCCTCTGGACGCTCCCGAACGTGCTGCTGACCCCGCACATGGCGGGCTCGCTCGGCAACGAACTGCACCGTATGGCGGACCAGGCGCTCGGGGAGGTGGAACGGTACGCACGGGGCGAGCCGTTCACCGATCCGGTACGCCCGTCAGACCTGACGCGCTCGGCGTAGGGCGTCCACGACGACGGGGACGGCACGGGGTTCGAGGCGCAGCACGGACGGCAGCACGTTCACGAGCGCCTCGTGCCGTAACAGCCGCGCCATCATCAGGCGCCCGCGCGCGGGCTCGACCCCGAGCGCGAGAGAGGCCCAGGAACGCAGTTCGTCCACGCTGGTGGGGTCGTCGGGCCTGCCGAAGCCGCGCGCGCACTCCGCCGCCCGGTCGTGCCGCCCCGCCGCCGTCAGGGCACGCACCAGGCTCCCGACGAGATGATCCCGCTTCGCCGGGTCGGTCGCGCCCCGGGCGAGCGTGCGGGCTCTGTCGTCCTCCCCCGCCTCGGCCAAGGCGGTCACGACGCGCGTCAGGTACCAGATCGGGGCGTCCTCCCAGGCGACGACGGCGGCGAGCATCGCGGCGCCCGCCTCCTCCTCGCCCACGGCGAAGGAGGCCGCGACGAGCTCGGGACGGCCCCGCACGACGGTCCCGCCTTCGTCGTCGCGCTCGCCATGGTCACCGCGCTCGCCTGCGCCGACGTCCCCGCCTTCGTCGTCGCCCCGTACAGCACCGCCGTCACCGCCCTCGTCGTCGCCCTCCTCGGCGTGCGAGCGTGCCCTCGCGAAGGCGTCGCGGGCCCGGGCGGGCTCATCGGCCCGCGCCCAGCCGACGGCGAGCCGGGCCCAGGCCCGCACGCGCTCGTCAGGCGTGGCCGCGGCGCGCGCGAACCGCTCGGCGTCGTCCAGGTGACCGGAGTCGGCCGCCAGGCAGGCCAGCACACACCACAGATCGACCCTGCCGGTCCGATGTGCCTCGGCCACGACCGCCTCGGCGCGGGTGAACTCCTCGGCCCACCAGAGCCGTTCGACGAGGGCCCGGCAGGCCATTCCCCCCATGATGTCCGCGTCCAGGCGCCGCATCAGCTCCGTCGCCCGGTCGAACTCGCCCGCCCATGCCAGCGCCCGGGCCGCGAGAGCGGCCTCGACCGGCCACAGGGGCGCGACGGGCGCGCCGTCCTCGGCGGCGCCGAGCCCGAGCTCCGCCTCGATGTGCCGCAGCAACGAACGCGCCTCGTCGCCGCACCCGACCTCCGCGAGACACCGGGCGGTCTCCAGGACGTCGAGGCTTCCTCCCGGTCGCGCGACACGCATCCTGGCCTCCACCTCGGCGACCACGGAAGCCGCCTCCCGCACCAGCCGTCGTTCGCCACCCGCCGCCACGACCGCCGCCACCACGCCTCGTACCAGGGCGTGCTGGACCGGATCCGTGGGGGCGACCGCGCAGGCCAGCGCCCGGGCGCGGGCGAAGTCGCCGGTCCGGGCGATCGACTCGACGAGCGGTTCCAGCAGGTGGTCGGGGAAGGCCTCGTCGGCCCGCTCACGCGCCAGGGCCTCCGCCCGGTCGAGCCGGCCGGTGTCCGCCAGCGCGGCGACCAGGACCGCGAGCGCCTCACTCCGGTGGCGTACGTCGTCCATGGCGCGCGCCAGTTCCTCGGCCAGGTCGTACCTGCCCCGGCCCGCCGCCCACCGGATCTCGGCCAGTGCCACGTTCGGATCCGCCGCGTGGGTCCGGGCCACGGCCCGGGCCCGCTCGTCCTCACCCATCGACGTCAGGAGGTCGAACACCTCGGCCGGGGTGTCGGAGGCAGCGACCGCCGCGTCCGCCCGTGCCAGGTGCGCCGCCGCCTCTCCACCGCGTCCGGCCCACGACAGCTCCAGCGCGACCCGAACGCGCACCAGGGCCTCCCCCGCCGGGCCCGCCGCGGTCGCCAGCCGTTCCACCCGTTCGGCGTCCCCGGCCCGCGCGCACTCCCCGGCCACGCCGGGCAGCGCGACGGCCCGGTCGGCCGGCTCCACGAGCCCGGTCGCCAGTCGCTCCGCACGGTCGAGGCGCCCGGCCCTCGCCCAGCCGATGCTCAGCTGCGCGAGGGCCACCTCCCACTCGTCGGCCCCGCTGTAGTCGGGCAGGTCCGCGAGCGCCTCCGCGTCCTCCCACACCCGCACGGCGTCCACCGGATCGCCCCGGTCGAGGTAGACGACGCCGATGTCCACCAGCGCGAGCGCGCGCCAGTCGAGGCTCGGGATGCTGTGCGCGAGCGCCTCGGCTCGGCGGTCCTGGCCGAGCGAGGCCCAGGCCCACGGCAGCGTCCCCTGCACATTGCCGTTCCGGCCTTCCAGCTCCTCCCGGCGGATGACCAGCCGGACGACGTCGACGAGGTCCGGGACGCCCGCGCGGACGCACGCCTCTTCCGTCATCCGTATCTCTTCGAACGCCAGGACGTCCCCGCCCGTCTCCTCCATCATCCGGTCGTGGCGGGCCTCGTCGAGCGCGCACGTCAGCATGCGGTCGAGGTCTCCGGCCGTCCGCAGCATCGAGACGTACCCCCGCAGCAGGTACTCCGGCGTCCCCTCCGGCCACCCCTTCGCCCGCCACTCCTCCGCCCAGGTGTGCAGCGTTCCCCGTCGGCGGTGCAGCTCCCGCTCCCCCAGCATCTCGCGCGCGTGGACCGCGAGTTCTTCGTGGGCGAGGATGTACGACTGTCCGACGAGGGCGAAGGTGCGGCCGGGGCCGGTGCGCAGCAGATCCTTCACGCGGTACGGGACTTCCCCGGTCAGCTCGGCCAGGTCGTCCGCCGTGAGGCCGCCGCCGGCCGCGGTGAGCAGGGCCAGGACGTCGCCCGCCGTGCCGGCCGACTCCAGGAGTCGCTTCAGCTCGCGCTCCGCCTCGGCACGGATCGCGCGGGCGTACGGGGAGGGCTCCAGGAGCCTGACGATCGCGGGGTCCTGGAGCGGGTGGCCGGGCGGGACGTCCGCCGGGAGCGGGGGGTTGAGGCGCCCCGAGACGATGACCGGGAGGTCGGTCGGCAGCAGGCTCGCGATCGAGTGCGCGTCCGGGCCCGTCGTGACGCCCCGGTCCTCGTCCAGGCCGTCGACCAGGAGGACCAGGCGTTCGCCCCGCCTGGCGCAGGCCCGGGCCGCCTCCCCGTAGAGGCGGAGCAGGTGGGCCTCGCGGGTGGCCGCGGTGAGCAGGGCCGGCAGGCCTTCGCCCGCCAGCTCGGCGAGCTGCTCCAGGACCACGTCCACGTACGCCACGGCGTCGTTCTGGGCGCCCAGCCGGGCCGTGATGAAGAAGGGCACGATACGGACGCCCTGGGGCGGATGGAGGGCGAACCAGGACAGCAGCGCCGTCTTGCCCGCCCAGGCCTCCGCGCGCCACCAGGCGTACGAGGGGCCGGAGCGCCCGGTGCAGAAGTCCGTCAGCGCGGCCAACTCCGCGTCCCGGCCGACCAGTTCCTCCGGGGCGAGCCTGCGGACCTGCTGCCCGTACGCCGAGCGGACCGGCGACGCCGTGACGACCTGGTTGTGGGAGCCGGTCACCACGATGCCCGCGTCGCCCCCCACGGCGACCGACTGCTTCCCCCGCGCCTGCTGCATGACCTCATGCTGTCAGGCGTCCGGGCCCAGGGAGTGTCCGGACAGTATGCGCGGCGAGCGTGCGTGCCGGGCGTCGCGAGCCAGGCCAGACTTTCCGGACACGACCTACGATGGAAGGGACCACCCGGTCCGGGAGGCACCATGACCTTCGTACAGATAATTGACTGCAAAACCAGTCGGTTCGACGATCTGAACCGGCTCATGGACAAGTGGGTCGATCAGACCCAGGGCAAGCGGACCGCCACGCACAGCGTCATCGGCAAGGACCGCTCCGACTCGTCCCACCTCGTGGAGATCGTGGAGTTCCCCTCCTACGAGGTCGCGATGACCAACTCGCAGCTTCCGGAGACGGATCGCATCTTCCGGGAGATGATCGCGCTCTGTGACGAGATGCCGACGTTCACGGACCTCGACATCGTCCGGGACGAGCAGCTGTACAAGAGCAACGCCCGTCGGCTCTTCGAGCTCATGACCGCCGAGGGCGAGCTGCCACCGCTCGACGAGGTGCTGGCCGAGGGGTACCACGACCACGATCCGACCAACGAGCAGGACGTCATCGGCATGGACGCGGTCCGCCGTGAGGCGGAGATGTGGCGCAACGGGTTCGACCTCGCCTTCACCGTCAACGACCAGATCGCCGAGGGCGACCGGGTCTGCACGCGGTGGACCTTGATCGCGACGCACAACGGCGACTTCATGGGGCTCCAGCCCACCGGCATGAAGGTGTCCATGACCGGCACGACCATCCACCAGTTCCGGCACGACGGGAAGATCACGGAGGGGTGGTGGCAGTACGACCTGCTCGGGCTCATGGGGCAGCTGGGCGCGGTGGAGGCGTAGGCCGCCCTGGGCGCCGCGCCGTGGAGGCCGTTGGCCCTGGCGGGGTGGAGCCCGTAGCCCCTGGGCGCGGTCGAGGTCGTAGCCCCTGGGCGCGGTCGAGGTCGTAGCCCTGGGCGCCGTGGAGGCCGTAGGTCCCGGCGTCACCAAACGCCGAGGTCCGGCGCCCCCAGCGGGGCACCGGACCTCAGTGAGCGGTTACGCGCGCGTCAGTGCGAGTGGCCGTGACCGTGGCCGTGGCCACCGTCCGCCGGCTCCTCTTCCTTCTTCTCCACCACGAGGGTCTCGGTGGTGAGGAGGAGGGAGGCGATCGAGGCGGCGTTCTCCAGCGCGGAGCGCGTCACCTTCACCGGGTCGATGACGCCGGCCTTGACCAGGTCGCCGTACTCGCCGGTGGCGGCGTTGAAGCCGTTGCCCTTGTCCAGCTCCGCCACCTTCGAGGTGATGACGTAGCCCTCGAGGCCGGCGTTCTCCGCGATCCAGCGCAGCGGCTCGACGGCGGCGCGGCGGACGACCGCGACACCCGTGGCCTCGTCGCCGGTCTTGCCGAGGTTGCCCTCGAGGACCTTGACGGCGTGGACCAGAGCGGAGCCACCACCGGAGACGATGCCCTCCTCGACCGCGGCGCGGGTCGCGGAGATGGCGTCCTCCAGACGGTGCTTCTTCTCCTTCAGCTCCACCTCGGTGGCGGCGCCGACCTTGATCACGCACACGCCGCCGGCCAGCTTCGCGAGGCGCTCCTGGAGCTTCTCGCGGTCCCAGTCGGAGTCGGTGGACTCGATCTCGGCCTTGATCTGGTTGACGCGGCCCGCGACGTCCTCGGACTTGCCGCCACCGTCGACGATGGTGGTGTCGTCCTTGGTGATCGTCACGCGGCGGGCGGTGCCCAGCACGTCCAGACCGGCCTGGTCGAGCTTGAGGCCGACCTCCTCGGCGATGACGGTGGCACCGGTGAGGGTGGCCATGTCGCCGAGCATCGCCTTGCGGCGGTCGCCGAAGCCCGGGGCCTTGACGGCCACGGCGTTGAAGGTGCCACGGATCTTGTTCACGACCAGGGTCGACAGGGCCTCACCCTCGACGTCCTCGGCGATGATCAGCAGCGGCTTGGAGGAGCCGGCCTGGATGACCTTCTCCAGGAGCGGCAGCAGGTCCTGGATCGAGGAGATCTTGCCCTGGTTGATCAGGATGTAGGGGTCGTCGAGGACGGCCTCCATACGCTCCTGGTCGGTCACCATGTACGGGGACAGGTAGCCCTTGTCGAAGGCCATGCCCTCGGTGAAGTCGAGCTCCAGACCGAAGGTGTTGGACTCCTCGACGGTGATGACACCGTCCTTGCCGACCTTGTCCATCGCCTCGGCGATGAGCTCGCCGACCTGCTGGTCCTGCGCGGAGAGCGCGGCCACGGCGGCGATGTCGGACTTGTCCTCGATCGGACGGGCGGTCGCGAGCAGCTCGTCGGAGACGGCCTTGACCGCGGCGTCGATGCCCTTCTTCAGGGCGGCCGGGGAGGCACCCGCGGCGACGTTCTTCAGGCCCTCGCGGACGAGCGCCTGGGCGAGCACGGTGGCGGTGGTGGTGCCGTCACCCGCGATGTCGTTGGTCTTGGTCGCCACCTCCTTCACCAGCTGGGCACCGAGGTTCTCGTACGGGTCCTCGATCTCGACCTCGCGGGCGATCGTGACACCGTCGTTGGTGATGGTGGGAGCGCCGAACTTCTTGTCGATGACGACGTTGCGACCCTTGGGGCCGATCGTCACCTTCACCGTGTCGGCAAGCTTGTTGACGCCGCGCTCAAGGGCGCGACGGGCGTCCTCGTCGAACTTCAGGATCTTCGCCATGGGAGCGATTCAGCCCTCTCGGATTTCGTGGTGAAACTGGTGAAACGAACTGCGCCCCGGACGCCCGGTGGGGGGTCAGGGGCGCAGCTCAAAGCATCCGCTTCAGGTACTTCGGTGAATTACTTCTCGATGATCGCGAGCACGTCGCGAGCCGAGAGGACGAGGAACTCCTCGCCGTTGTACTTCACCTCGGTGCCGCCGTACTTGCTGTACAGCACGACGTCGCCGACCTGGACGTCGAGCGGCAGGCGCTCGCCGTTCTCGAAGCGACCCGGGCCCACCGCGAGGACAGCACCCTCCTGGGGCTTCTCCTTCGCGGTGTCCGGGATGACCAGGCCAGAGGCGGTGGTCTGCTCGGCGTCGAGCGGCTGGACCACGATGCGGTCCTCGAGCGGCTTGATGGCAACCTTGGAGCTGGTGGTCGTCACGATCCGACCTCCCCCTTCGGAGATCTCACGGGGCTAACTGTCTGGGGTGGCGACCAGGTGGATCCGTCGTCGCGGGTGCCGGACCTGCCCGTCGCTGTGTTGGCACTCTCCAGTGGGGAGTGCCAGACCTGAGACTATGACCGCGATTAGCACTCGGTCAAGCGGAGTGCCAATTCAGTGCGGCGCGCCGCGGCGCGGGGGGCACGTCCCTACGGGAAACGGCACGTCGGACGGGATCGTTCCGCCCCTGTTCCCGCAGCTCTCCCAGCTCCCGCAGCTCCACCGCCGCCTTCCGTCCCAGGCGTTCGATCGGGTCCACCGACGTCGCGCACCCCGAGACCCCCAGGAGCGCGCCGGCCAGCGCGAGGCCGACCGCCGACCGGCGCGCGCCGGTCACACGTAGTCCTCGAGCTTCGCGACCGCGTACCCCTTGGCCGTGATCGTCTTCATCACCCGGCGGATCATGTCCGGCATCGAGCCCTTCCAGTCCTCCTTGCCCCGGAAGTGGGTGAGCACGATGTCGCCGGGGTGCAGGTCCCGGTCCCACTCCCGCCACTCCATCCGGTCCGGGAAAGCCTCCGAGGCCCACAGCGGAACCGCCTTCACCCCGCACGACGCGGCCGCGCGCAGCGTGTCCTCGTTGTAGTTGCCGTACGGCGGCCGGAAGAGCGGGGGACGCTTCCCGTACCGCTTCTCGATGACGTCCTGCATCCCGCAGATCTCGCGCTTCTGCGCGCTGTACGAGAGCCCGGGCAGATAGCGGTGGTTGAGAGTGTGGTTGTGCAGGGAGACGCCGGCGTCCTGCATCTTCTTGAAGTAGCCGTAGTCCTCCTTGACGAGGTAGTCGCTGAGGAAGGCGCTGTAGGGGATCCTCAGCTCGCTCATCATCCGGACCAGCTCCGGATCCTTCTCCGCGCCGTCGTCGATCGTCAGGAAGACGACCTTCTGCTTCGTCGGCACGGTGGTGAAGACCGGCGGCAGCCCCTCGCCGTCCGTCTCGAAGCCCTTGCGGGTGGTGATCTTCGGCTTCACCGCGGGCGGGGCCGGCGCCTCCAGCGGCGGCCGTTCCAGGCCCCACTTCCTGGCGGCGACGACCCGTGCGGCGCGGAGTTCGCGGACCTTCTCGACGTACGAGTCGAGCGCGGCGGCCGCGCCCTCGGGCCGCTGCCGGCCGGCGTCGGGGCGCGCGGGGCCCTTCTGCCCGGCCGCGGGCGCGCCCGCGGTGCCCTCCCCGTCGGCAGAGGGACCCGCGCAGGCGGATCCGAGCGCGGCGACGACCAGTGCGGCGCCCACCGAGCGACGGATGCGCGCCGCCACTCTCTTCGGGCGAATTTCGTCCTTTTGTCTTACTAGCTGCATGGCGCCGCATCCTGTCAGCGGAGCGCCCCGCACGGCCGGAGACACCGCCGCCCGGCGCCCACCATCCCCCGGCTGGCCCACAATGGGACGGGTGACCGACCTCGCCGCCTTCACCGCCCTGCTCGCCCCCGAGGGCCAGACGCTGCTCGCCGCCCTGCGCGACTACGACCCCGCCCAGGAACTGGCCGTCGCCTCCCGGCTGCGCCGCGAGCACCCCGCCGACCTGGTCTCGGCGGCCCTCGGGCAGGCCCGGCTGCGACAGCGCGCGGTGGCGAAGTTCGGCGCCGAGGACGCGTACCGGATGTACTTCACCCCGCACGGCGTCGAGCAGTCGACGCGCGCGACGGTCGGGGCGTACCGCGCACAACGCCTGCGCGCGCTCGGCGTGCGCCGGGTGGCCGACCTCTGCGGCGGGGTCGGCGGGGACGCCCTCGCGTTCGCCCGGGCCGGGATCGCGGTCCTGGCCGTGGACCGGGACCCGCTGACGGCGGAGGTCGCCCGCGCCAACGCCGAGGCCCTCGGGCTGACCGACCTGATCGAGGTGCGGTGCGCGGACGTGACCGAGATCGACACAAGCCCGTACGACGCCGTCTTCGTGGACCCGGCGCGGCGCGGCGGCCGGGGGCGCATCTTCGACCCCGAGGCGTACTCGCCGCCGCTCTCCTGGGCGGTCGAGGCCGCCCGCAAGGCCCCGCGCGCGGCGCTGAAGATCGCGCCCGGCATCCCGCACGAGGCGGTGCCGGCGGAGGCCGAGGCGGAGTGGATCTCGGACGGCGGCGACGTCAAGGAGGCCGTGCTGTGGTTCGGCACCTCCCCCGGCGAGCGGCGCGCCACCCTCCTGCCCGCCGGCGCGAGCCTCATCGGCCGCGACCTGCCCGACCCCGCCGTGCGCCCGGTCGGCCGCTACCTCTACGAACCGGACGGCGCGGTCATCCGCGCGCACCTGGTCGCCGAGGTGGCGGAGGAGCTGTCCGGGGGCCTGGTCGACGAGACCATCGCGTACGTCACGGCGGACGCCCTCGTCCCGACGCCGTTCGCCACGGCGTACGAGATCACCGACGAACTCCCCTTCAACCTCAAGAAGTTGAAGGCCCTGCTGCGCGAGCGGGAGGTCGGCACGCTGACGGTGAAGAAGCGCGGCTCCGCGGTCGAACCGGAGGAGATCCGCCGCCGGGTCAAGCCGAAGGGACCGAACGCGGCCACAGTCTTCCTGACCCGCGTCGCGGGCGCCCCGACGACGCTGATCGGCCACCCGGCGCGGTAGCCCACGGTGCTGGAGCCCCCGCCGCCATAACCGCCGGCGCTGTAGCCCTCGGCGTTACAACCGCCGCCGCTGTAGCCCCCCGTGTCGGCACTCCCGCCCCGTAGCGGCGGGGCCGTCGGCAGTCGGGCCGTCCGTTACGCCACGAGCCGCACCGCCAGCCGGTAATGGCCGACCGCCTTCACCACGCCGGTCAGGCCGCTGACCCACAGCCCGAGCGCGGCGCCCATGAAGTAGGTCACGAGGCCGTAGCCGCCGCGCCCCGGGCCGGTCGCCTCGGCGGGCGCGGCCAGGGAGAGCCACAGGCCGACCGCGCACAGCGCGAAGGAGACCAGCAGCCAGACGACGCTCAGGACGGGCCTGCGCAGCCGGGCGTCGGCCGCGCGGTCGGCGTCCACGGCGGCCCACAGCGTCAGCCGCTCCCGCGCCTCGCGGTCCCGACGCACGCCCCGGGCGAGGAAGAAGACGGCGGGGACGACGGCGCCCAGGCCAAGGGCCACGAAGAAGCACGCGAACAGGCCCGAGATGGGGTCGAGCGACTCGTCGAGCATGATGAACCCGGAGCCGCACAGCCCCCAGCCCAGTTGGAGGGTCGCCACCCACACCAGGAAGACCGACAGCCGTGCGCCGCCCAGCAGACGGCGGTTGAGCTCGGCCATCGCCCGCGCCCGGTCGGCCAGTCGGGCCTCCCGGTCGGGCCAGCTCCGTATCTCGACCGGCGGTGGGGGTGGGGGCAGCGGTGCGCGTGACGACATACGGCCGAGACTACCGAGCCCCGACTCCCCTCCTCCTCCGCCTCACCCGCCCGCCTCTTCCGCCCGCCCGCGCAGCAGTTCGCGCTCCCGTTCGTTGCGGGTCAGGGCCGCCGCGCGCGCGAACTCCGCGCGGGCCTCCTCCGTACGGCCGAGGCGCCGCAGCAGGTCGCCCCGGACGCTCGGCAGCAAGTGGTAGCCGGACAGGGCCGGTTCCTCGGTCAGGGCGTCGACGAGGGCCAGGGCGGCCGCCGGGCCCTCGGACATGGAGACGGCCACCGCCCGGTTCAACTCGACCACCGGGGAGGGCGCGACGACCGCGAGGCGCCCGTACAGCGCGGCGATCGTCCGCCAGTCCGTCTCCTCGTACGTGCCCGCCTTCGCGTGGCAGGCGGCGATGGCGGCCTGGAGGGCGTACGGACCGTACGTCACGCCCTCGCCCGCCCGTCCCAGCGCGTCGAAGCCGCGCCGGATGAGCCGCCGGTCCCAGCGGCCGCGGTCCTGGTCGGCGATCAGCACCGGCCGCCCGTCCGGACCGGTGCGCGCCGCCGTCCGGGAGGCCTGGATCTCCAAGAGGGCGGCGAGCCCGTGGACTTCGCCCTCCTTCGGCATCAGCCCTTCGAGCACCCGGGCCAGCCGCAGCGCGTCCTCGCAGAGCGCCGGGCGCAGCAGGTCGTCGCCCGCCGTCGCCGCGTACCCCTCGTTGAAGACGAGGTAGATGACGTCCAGGACCGAGCCGAGCCGGGCCGCCCGCTCCTGCCCGTACGGCACCTCGAACTCCACGCCCGCCTTCGCCAGCGTCCGCTTCGCCCGGACGATCCGCTGCGCGACCGTCGCCTCCGGCACGAGGAAGGCGCGGGCGATCTCGTCCGTGCGCAGCCCGCCGACCAGGCGCAGGGTGAGCGCGGTCCGCGCCTCGGCGGAGAGCACCGGGTGGCAGGCGGTGAAGATCAGCCGCAGCAGATCGTCGTCGATGTCACCGGGCCCGGACGGCTCGGGGTCGTACGAGGACTCCGGCACCTCACGCCCGACCTCGGCCAGCTTGCGCGCGTACGTCTCCCGGCGCCGTACGAGATCCACGGCGCGGTTCTTCGCGGCGGCCGTCAGCCAGGCCCCCGGCCGGTCGGGTACGCCGGTTCTCGGCCACTGCTCCAGGGCCGCGACGAAGGCGTCCTGGGCGATCTCCTCGGCGATGCCGACGTCACGGACGATCCGCGCGACGGCGGCGATGATCCGCGGCGACTCCATCCGGAAGACGGTCTCGACGGCGCCGGGGGCGGGTGCGGTCATGGATCAACCATGACACCACCCGCCCCGGCCGCGTCACATCTCTTCGATCTCGCGGACCTCGCAGGTCACCTTCCACTGCGGCGGGTGGATCTCCAGGAACCGCTTCCCCCACTCGACGGCCTCGGCCAGGTCCTTGCACTGGGTGATCGAGTAGCCGCCGACGACCTCCTTGGTCTCGGTGAACGGGCCGTCGGTGTAGGAGATCGTGCCGCGCTCCCACACGACACGCTTGCCCTCCTCGGTCGGCTTGAGTCCGGCCGTCTCCAGCATCACGCCGGCCTTGGTGATCTCCTCGAAGAGCGCGCCCATGCGCTCGTCGAAGCCGGCGTCGGCCTCCTCCATCTCGAAGGCGCCCTCCTCGATGCGGATCATCGTCAGGTAGCGGGGCATCGTCGTTCTCCTTGCGTGGCGGGCGGGGTCGTTCCCCGCCTCTCACTCATACGTCGAACGGGGTCGCCCCGCATCGACACCACGAGGAGAGAAGTTCTCAGACGTAGTCCTCCAGGCGGGCCACCGTGAAGCCCTGCGCCTGGATGTGGCGGAGCATGTTCGCCGTCATCCGGGTCATCGACGTGCCCTTGAGCTCGGCCGGGCCGCGGAAGTGGGCCAGGATGATGTCGCCCGGGTGCAGCTTCCTGTCCCCGCGCTGGTACCGCATGTTCTTGATCTGCATCGACTCGCGCCACAGCACGATCGCGTCCACGCCGCACTCGGCGGCGGCCGCGCGGGTGTCCTCGTTCCAGTTGCCGTAGGGCGGCCGGAAGAGCCGGGGGGTGGTCCCGTACTCCTCCGCCAGCTTCCGCTGCTGGCCGCAGATCTCCTGGCGCTGGGCGGACCGGCCGAGGGTGCGGAGGTTCGGGTGGGTGAGGGTGTGGTTGGCGACGCCGTTGCCGAGGGCGGTGAGCGGCTTGAAGTAGCCGTAGTCGGCGCGTATGGCGGAGTCGGTGAGGAACATCGTCACCGGGACGTTCAGCTCCTCCATCATCCGAACGAACGCGGGGTCCTTCTCGGCCCCGTCGTCGATCGTGATGAAGACGACCCTGTCCTGGGTGGGTATCTCGCTGATGACCGGCACGGGCCCGCCCGGCTTCCGCGTGACCGGCTTGGTCCTCGGCGGGGCGGGCGGCGCGGCGAAGGGCTTCAGGCCCCACTTCCGGTACGCGGCGGCGGCCTCGGCGGACCCACCGGGGCGCTCGGCGGACCCACCGGGGCGCTCGTCCGGCGCGCCACCACCGGGGCGCTCGGCGGACCCGCCGGGGGCCTTGTCCTCGGCGGCGGCGGGCGGGGGCGAGGCGGCCGGTCTCGCGGGAGCGGTCCCGGAGTCCGCCCCCGCCGTGCCGCCGCACCCCGAGACGAGGAGGGCGGCGGCGGTCAGCGCCGCCCAGGTCACGATCTTCTTGTCCACACCGAGAGTCACGCCGTGGATGATGCGACCGGACGGCCGCGGGTTGCCTCAGTCCACGGACTCGAAGCGCCAGCGGTGCACCGGGCGGGTGACCAGGTCCGCCGCCGGCTCGGGCAGCTCCGGCAGCTCGGCGTCGAACGGCTCCGTCTCCCACCAGGTGAGGACGAGGACCCGGTCCTGCGGCGCGCGGAAGGCCTCGCGGCGCAGCGGCTCCACGGCGAGCTCCTGCGCCCGCGCCCACTCCAGGAGTTCGGCGCCCCGGCCCTGGACGGCCCGGGCCTCCCACATCAGCGCGATCCTCATGAGTAGAGGTTCTCCTTGCTGACCTCGTGGACGTGGTCGTGGGAGTGACCGTGACCGTGGTCGTGGTTGCCCGGCACGTGCGGGTCGGTCACCGGCAGCGAGGAGTCCGCCGACAGCTCCCAGTCGGAGGCCGGCCGGTTACGGGCGACCATCTCCGCGCCCAGGGCCGCCACCATCGCGCCGTTGTCCGTGCACAGGCCGGGCCGGGGCACCCGCAGCCGGATCCCGGCCCGCTCGCACCGCTCCTGGGCGAGCGCCCGCAGCCGCGAGTTGGCCGCGACCCCGCCGCCGATCATCAGGTGGTCGACGCCCTCGTCCTTGCAGGCCCGGACGGCCTTACGGGTGAGCACGTCGACGACGGCCTCCTGGAAGGACGCCGCCACGTCCCGTACCGGCACCTCCTCGCCCGCCGCCCGCTTGGCCTCGATCCAGCGGGCGACCGCCGTCTTCAGCCCGGAGAAGGAGAAGTCGTACGCGGGGTCCTTCGCGCCGGACAGGCCGCGCGGGAAGGCGATCGCCTTCGGGTCGCCCTCCCGGGCGAGCCGGTCGATGACCGGGCCGCCGGGAAAGCCGAGGTCGAGCACCCGGGCGATCTTGTCGAAGGCCTCGCCCGCAGCGTCGTCGATGGTCGCGCCCATCGGCCGGACGTCGGCGGTGATGTCCGGGGCGAGGAGCAGCGAGGAGTGCCCGCCGGAGACGAGCAGCGCCATCGTGGGCTCGGGCAGCGGGCCGTGCTCCAGCTGGTCGACGCAGATGTGCGAGGCGAGGTGGTTCACGCCGTACAGCGGCTTGCCCAGGGCGTACGCGTACGCCTTCGCGGCCGAGACGCCGACGAGCAGCGCTCCGGCGAGGCCGGGGCCGGCGGTCACGGCGATGCCGTCGAGGTCGCGGGCGGAGACCCCGGCCTCCTTCAGGGCGCGCTCGATGGTCGGGACCATCGCCTCCAGGTGCGCGCGGGAGGCGATCTCGGGCACGACGCCGCCGAAGCGGGCGTGGGTGTCGACGCTGGAGGCGATGGCGTCGGCGAGCAGCGTCGTCCCTCGGACGATGCCGACCCCGGTCTCGTCGCAGGAGGTCTCGATGCCGAGTACGAGCGGTTCGTCAGCAGCCATCGGAATCAGTCTCTGTTTCAGTTTCGGTCTCGGTTGCTTGGACGGTCAGACGCATCACGAGCGCGTCGACGTTGCCCGGCTGGTAGTAGCCGCGCCGGAAGCCGATCGGCTCGAAGCCGAAGCGCTCGTAGAGCTTCTGGGCGCGGGTGTTGTCCACCCGTACCTCGAGGAGCACCTCGTCGCATTCGAACGCGGTGGCGTGCTGGAGCAGGTCGGTGAGGAGCCGGGCGCCGAGCCCGGTGCCCCACTGCTCACGGACGACGGCGATCGTCTGGACGTCGCCGAGGCCACCGGCGGCGGCGAGTCCGGCATAGCCGACGAGCTTGCCCTCGGCCTCCGCGACGACGTACCTGCGGGTGGCGCGCGGGCCCCTGGCGTGGGCCAGCTCGGACCAGAACATCCCTTCGGACCAGGCGTCCTCGGGGAACAGCTCGTGTTCGAGCACGAGCACCGGCTCGATGTCCCACCAGCGCATCTCGCGCAGGGTCGCGGCGGTGGTCGCGGGGACGGCGGCGGTCACGTGGGCGTGACCACCTTGTAGTTCTTCGGCACCTGCGCGTCGGGGCGGCGCAGGTACATCGGCAGCGGGTCGAGGAAGCCCGGGTCGCCGGCGCCGGACGCGCTCGCCGCGAGCCGCTCCGCCGCGAGTGCCGCCAGCGCGGCCGCCGACTGGTGCTCGGGGTCGCGGGCGTCCGGGAAGACCTCGGGGTACAGGCGGGCACCGGCGCCGACGACGGGGAGCCCGGCGACCTGGTCGGCGATCTCGGCCGGCCGGTCGACGGCGGCGTCGGTGACGCGCGTACGCGCGTCGTCGTACCGCGCCCAGTACACCTCCTTGCGGCGCGCGTCCGTCGCGACGACGAACGGCTCCTCGATCCCGGAGGCGTGGGCGAGTCCGTCCAGGGTGCACAGGCCGTGCACGGGCACGCCGAGGGCGGAGGCGAAGGTGGCGGCGGTGACGAGCCCGACGCGCAGTCCGGTGTACGGCCCCGGGCCGACGCCGACGACGATGCCGGTGACCGCGTCGAGCTTCAGCCCGGCCTCCGTGAGGACCCGGTCGACGGCGGGCAGCAGCAGCTCCCCGTGGCGGCGGGCGTCGATCTGCCGCGACTCGGCGACGACGGAGTCGCCGTCGTGGAGGGCGACGGTGACGGCGGGTGTGGCGGTATCCATGGCGAGCAAGAGCACGCAAACAGCCTACGGCTCCCGGCCGGTCCGCACGGCGCCCCGTCCCGGTCGCCGGCGACTGCTACCGTCACGTCGAACAGGTATGGGGGTACTTCCCGGGCCGAGGGCTCCGGGGGCGAGAGGTGGGCAGCAGGGTGGCACGGAGCAGCTCGGGATTCGTGGCCGGGCTCACGGCGGCGGCGATCGCCGCGGTCGCCTTCCTCGCCTACCAGGCGTCGGCGAACGCTCCGGCGGACGTGTCGGCCAAGCCGAAGGCCCCGACCACGGCGCCGTCGGCGGCCGCGACCGGCGGCCCCAAGAAGCCCGTCAAGGACCCGCTCGCGGTGCCGGCGGACTCGGGCACCGGGGCGCGCGTCGTGTACGCGCTCGGCGAGCGCCGGGTGTGGCTGGTGGACACGAAGGGCCAGGCCACGCACACCTTCTCGGTCGTGCCGAGCACGGTCCATCCGGCCCCGGGGGCGTACAAGGTGACGTCCCGCTCGGGCACGGTCACCGGCTCGGACGGCGTGCGGATCGAGCACGTGGTGCGGTTCACGACCGAGCAGGACGTCTCGATCGGCTTCAGCGCGGCGGTCGACGGCACGCTGCCGACGCCGGACCCGGAGCGGAAGACGGGCGGCATCCGGATGAAGCGCGCCGACGGCAACGCGATGTGGACCTTCGCGTCGATCGGCGCGAAGGTCGTCGTCGTCGCGTAGGCCGTCGGGGCGCGCGGAGGTCGTCGACGCGTGGGCCCGCCGTCGCGTAGGCCGTCGGGGCGCGCGGAGGTCGTCGACGCGTGGGCCCGCCGTCGCGTAGGCCGTCGGGGCGCGCGGAGGTCGTCGACGCGTAGCGCTCAAGCCCCGCGCGCGCTCCGGCATGACCCGTACGGGTTACGCCGCCTCGCGCCCGATCTCCGGCCCGTCCCCGGTCTCGTCCGCTTCCGGGGTGGGCTCGGGCGTGCGCGGGGGTCTCGACACCGCCTCGGCCGCGGCGCAGGACGCCAGCAGCTCGCTCATCGACATCCGCGCTTCCGCGTGCTCACGCTCCGGCGTCGCCATGCATGCCTCCCGTAGGTTAGGTACACCTAACCAGCTCGTGCATCCATGTCACCACGGCACGTACGACCGACGCAACATCTTCCCGACACCTTGTCGGAACCTACGTACGTTCAGCTCAGCGCGAGGTTCTCGGTGGCCCACCGCGCGCCGATCCCGCGCAGCACGACCGTGCGCCGGTCGTCGTCCGTGTCGCCGACGACCCGGTGGATCAGGACGTGCAACCGGTCGTCCGTGAGGTCCTCGACCTTGCCGTCGCCCCACTCCACGACCACCACCGACTCGGGCAGCGAGACGTCCAGGTCGAGGTCCTCCATCTCGTCGAGGCCGCCGCCCAGGCGGTACGCGTCGACGTGGACCAGGGCGGGACCGCCGACCAGGGACGGGTGGACGCGGGCGATCACGAAGGTCGGGGAGGTGACGGCACCGCGCA
The DNA here is from genome assembly GCF_044746945.1 of Streptomyces sp. NPDC090127. Classification (NCBI taxonomy): domain Bacteria; kingdom Bacillati; phylum Actinomycetota; class Actinomycetes; order Kitasatosporales; family Streptomycetaceae; genus Streptomyces; species Streptomyces sp. NPDC090127. Next base: position 1,145,018 of record NZ_JBIVDE010000001.1, read on the forward strand.
CCCCGAGGCCCTCGCCGAGGCCCCGGGTGAGCGTCGTCTTCCCGGCGCCGAGCTCGCCGGTGAGCATGACGAGGTCGCCGGGGCGGAGCATGGTGGCCAGCCGGCGCCCGATCTCCCGCATCTCCTCGGGGGAGTCGACGTCAAGGGTGGCAGTGGAGTGCGCTTCTTCCATACGGCCAACCTAACTGCTGCCGGCCCCCGCCTTGGCCGCCTCCGTCGCGGGCACCGCGCCGACCTTCACGAGCAGGTCGGCGAGCCGGTCCGTCACGGCTTCGGGGTGCTCCAGCATCACCAGGTGCCCGGCGTCGGGCACGATGACCAGCTCCGCGTCCGGCAGCAGGTCGGCGATGGCCTCGGTGTGGGAGCTGGGGGTGACCAGGTCGCGGTCGCCGGCGAGGGCGAGCACCGGGACCTCGCGGAAGACCTCCAGCGCGGCCGCCTTGTCGTGCTCGGCGAAGGCCGGGTAGAACTCCGCCACCACGTCGATCGGGGTGGCCTCGATCATCCGCTCCGCGAACCGGGCGACGGCCGGATCCACGTCCCGCGACGAGAACGAGTACTTCTTGATCAGCCCGGCGAACAGGTCGGCCGTGGCCCTGCGGCCCCGCTCGACGAGCTCCGCCTGCGCGCCGAGCGCCTTGAGGACCCCCGGCAGGACCCGCCGCACCACGTTGACCCCGGCGGTGGGCAGCCCGTAGTTGACCTCGCCCAGCTTCCCCGCCGACGTACCGACGAAGGCGACGCCGACGACCCGTTCGCGGATCAGCTCCGGGTAGCGGTCGGCGAGGGCCATGATCGTCATGCCGCCCATCGAGTGCCCCACCAGGACCAGCGGCCCGTCGGGCGCGGCCGCGTCGATGACGGCCTTCAGATCGCGGCCCAGCTGGTCGATGGCCACGGGAACGCCGTCCGGACCGGACTGGGCGAGGCCCCGCTCGGAGCGTCCGTGGCTGCGCTGGTCCCAGTAGACGGTACGGATCAGGCCGCGCAGCGCCGCCCGCTGGAAGTGCCAGGAGTCCTGGCCCAGGCAGTAGCCGTGGCTGAAGACGACGGTGACGGGCGCGGGCGCCTTGCGGCCGAAGAGCCTGCGACGGCGGGGCGCCGGGGCGTCCGACTCGACCTCGTCGACCTCGTAGTACAGCGCCGTGCCGTCGTCGGCGGGCGCCTTCCCGGGCGCGCCGCGCAGGGAGCCGTAGGGCGCGGAGGCGTCGAGGGCGAGCCGCGCCTTCTGCCGCATGCCGCGCCCGACGGTCAGCCGCTCGACGGCCATGCCCGCCGCCGCGCCGGCGGCCAGGACGCCTATCGCGGCACCGGCGAGCCCGGCACGCCGCCAGTTGTCGGTGCTGGCCTCGCTCACTGCCACTCCCCTGCCCTGCCCCGCCGGATCGTGTCGTCCGGTCGGTCGCCTTGTCCGGTCGGTCGGTCGCCTTGTCCGGTCGGTCGGTCGCCTTGCCGGTCGTCGGTCGCCTTCTTCGGTCCGTTCAGGTGCTACCCGTCCACATAGACGCGCGGAACGCGCGCGCCGATGCGGGTGACGATCTCGTACGCGATGGTGTCGGCGGCGTCGGCCCAGTCCTGGGCGGTCGGCTCGCCCCGGTCGCCGGGCCCGAAGAGCAGCGCCTCGGCGCCGGGCTCGACGGCGTCGGTGCCGAGGTCGACGACGAACTGGTCCATGGCGACCCGCCCGGCCACCCGCCGGATCCGGTCGCCGACCAGGACCGGTCCGCGGCCGGAGGCGTGGCGCGGGATGCCGTCGGCGTACCCGAGCGGGACGAGCCCGAGGTGGGTCTCGCCCTCGGTGATGTAGTGGTGGCCGTAACTGACCCCGTGGCCGCCCGGCACCTGCTTGACCAGCGCGACGCTGCCGAGCAGGGACATCACGGGACGCAGCCCGAAGTCGGCGGGGGTGCCGATCTCGGGACTGGGCGACACGCCGTACATCGCGATGCCGGGCCGGACCAGGTCGAAGTGGGTCTCGGGAAGGGTGAGCGTGGCCGGGGAGTTGGCGATGTGCCGGACCTCGGGCTCGACGCCGGCCTTCTCGGCGTAGGCGAGCATCGTGCGGAACACGTCGAGCTGGGAGGCGATGGAGGGGTGCCCGGGCTCGTCGGCGCAGGCGAAGTGCGACCAGAGTCCGGTGACGGTGAGGAGCCCGTCCTTCTGGGCCCTGAGGGCCTCGCCGACGAGTTCGGGCCAGTCGGCGGGCTGGCAGCCGTTGCGCCCGAGCCCGGTGTCGGCCTTGAGCTGGACACGCGCGGCCCGCCCGGTGCTCCGGGCGGCGGCGACGACCTCTTCGAGCGCCCACATCCCGCTCACGGTCATGTCGAGCCCGGCCTCGATGCCCTCGGCCCAGGGGTCGCCCGGGGTCCAGAGCCAGCACAGGATCCGCGCGTCCGTGATCCCGGCGGCGCGCAGCGCGAGCGCCTCGTGGGGCGTGGCGGTGCCGAGCCAGTCGGCGCCCGCGTCGAGCGCGGCCCGGGCACAGCGGACGGCGCCGTGGCCGTACGCGTCGGCCTTGACCACGGCCATCAGCTGGACGTGGGGCGCGACGCGGGCACGCAGCGTGCGGACGTTCGCACGCAGCGCACCGAGGTCGATCTCGGCGCGGGCTCTGCGGGGCGGCGGTGTCTCAGTCATCGCGCCCAGTCTCTCAGGTGTCAGCGTTCGGGCCGCTTACCTCAGATGTAGACCCGGTCACCCTTGCGCAACACGCCCCAGAGCCTCTTGGCGTCGGCGTGGCTCAGATTGACGCAACCACGGCTGCCGGTGGGCGTGGCGAGCTGACCGTAGACGGCGTGGAAGGCCTGTCCGCCGTCGAAGAACTGGGAGTAGGGCATGGGGGTGTTGTAGAGGGTGGACCAGTGGTCCTTGTTGCGCAGGTAGACCTTCTTCCAGCCGGTACGGGTGCGATATCCGGGCCGCCCGCTGCGGATGTTGACCACCGCGAAGGTGACCTTCTTCCCCTTCTGCACCCACATGAGCTCGCGGTCGAGGTCGACACAGGCGACCGTGGAGGACGTGACCGGGCACTTCCCGGCGGCGTTGGGGTTCTTGCGGGCGGCGAGCAGCTCGGCGCGGGCCCAGGTGACGGGACCGGCGTAGCCCTTGGCGGGCTTGATCTTCTCCTTGACCTGGAAGGCGCGGATGGCCTTGCAGTCGGCGGTGGACTGCCTGCCGTCGACCTTGAGCTTCAGCAGCCGCTCGACGCGGCGCTGGTGGGGCCCGGCCTGCGCGGTGCAGGCGGCGGCGAGCGCGCTGCGGGGCAGGTACTCGACCAGTTCGTCGACCTCCCCCTCGGGCTCGGGTACGGGCACGACGCCGCCGCTGCCGTCCTGCGGTACGGGCGGCAGCACCTGGTCGGGGGTGTCCATCGGATACTCCGGCACCCTCGCCCCTTCGACCCCGGGGACGAGGGGCTCACCGGGCGCGGCGCCGGGCTCGGCGGGATCGCCGGGGGCGGCGGGGTCACCGGGATCGCCGGGCTCGGCGGGGGCGTCCGACTCGGCGGGGGCGCCCGGCTCGCCCGGGGCGGGTGGCGCGGGGTCGGCGGGAGCGGGGGCGGCGGCCGGGTGGGCGGAGGCCGAGTAGGCGGGGGCCGGCGCGAGGGCGGTCGCGGCGACGAGCAGCAGGGTCACGGCACGGGAGGGCGCGTTCCATCTGGTCACCCCTTCAGCCAACCCGCCCCCACCGCACCCCGCCCGCCCAACCCCACGCCTGGTCCAACGGGTTCGCCCGACCGGGGGCCGACGTGGGGAGGGCCAGGCACGAAGCCGCCGCACCCGAGTTCGCCCGACCGGGGGTCGACGTCGGGAGGGCCAGGCACGAAGCCGCCGCACCCGAGTTCGCCCGGCCGGGGGGCGACGTGGGGAGGGGCAGGCGCGAAGCCGCCGCGCCGCCGCGCCGTGTGGCGGGGTCACCCACGCCGGGCGGAGCTAGCCCGACGTGACGTCCCGCCAGGCCGCCGGGAGGGCGTCCGCCACGTCGCCCGCCGTGATCGGGGCGCCGCCCGACGCGCGGCGGGCGGCCAGGCCGTGGAGGTAGGCGGCGGCCGAGGCCCCGTCCGACGCCCGCAGGCCCGTCGCCAGCAGCGAGCCCGCGAGACCGGAGAGCACGTCCCCGCTGCCCGCCGTCGCCAGCCACGACGTGCCCGTCGGGTTCACCCGTACCGGGCCCGAGGCCTCCGCCACCAGCGTCGTCGAACCCTTGAGCAGGACCGTCGCCCCGAAGCGCCCCGCCAACTCCCGTACCGCCGCGAGCCGCTCCGCCTCCACCGACTCGCGCGAGACGCCCAGCAGCGCCGCCGCCTCACCCGCGTGCGGGGTCAGCAGGGTCGGTGCCCGGCGCTCCCGTACCAGCGCCGCGTCCAGCTCGCGCAGCCCGTCCGCGTCCACCAGGACCGGTACGTCCGAGGCGAGGACCTCCGCGACCGCCGAGCGCTCGTCGCCGAGGCCCGGACCGACCACCCACGCCTGCACCCGCCCCGCCTTCGCGGGCGGACCCGCGTGCACCAGCGTCTCCGGGTGCCGCGCGATCACCGCGTCCCCGGCCGGCCCCACGTACCGCACCGCGCCCGCCCCGCCCCACAGCGCGCCCGTCACCGCGAGCACCGCCGCGCCCGGGTAGCGCGCGGAACCGGCGACCACCCCGACGACACCCCGCCGGTACTTGTCGCTCTCCGCGCCCGGCACCGGCAACATCCGCGCGACGTCCTCGTGTTGCAGCGCCTCGATGTCCGGCACCGACGGCAGGACCTCGCCGAGGCCGATGTCCACGAGCCGCAGCGCCCCCGCGTACTCGCGCGCCGGGTCGATCAGCAGCCCCGGCTTGTACGTCCCGAAGGTCACCGTCGCGTCCGCCCGCAGCGCCTCCCCCGCGACCTGCCCGGTGTCCGCGTCCACGCCGCTCGGCAGGTCGACGGCGACCACGACCGCGTCCGAACCGCGCGCCGCCCGCGCGACCGGGACCGCGTCCGGCCGCAGTCCGCCCTGACCGCCGATGCCGGTGATCCCGTCGAGGACGAGATCGGCCGCCGCGAGTACGTCGAAGGGGTCCTCCACCACCCGCCCGCCGGCGGCGAGCAGCGCGGCCAGCCCGCCCTCGTGGGCCTTCTCGCCGAGGAGCACGGCGCTCACGCCCACCCCGCGCCGCGCGAGCCGCACCCCCGCGTAGAGGGCGTCGCCCCCGTTGTCCCCGCTGCCGACGAGCAGGACGACCCGCGCGCCGTACACATGTCCCCGCCCGAGGAGGGAGAGGCAGGCGGCGGCGAGCCCCGCCGCCGCCCGTTGCATGAGCGCCCCCTCGGGCAGCGTTGCCATCAGCTCGGCCTCGGCGGCCCGTACGGTCTCCACGGTGTAAGCGGTACGCATGTCCCGCAGTCTGCCGCACCCCGCACGCCTCCGGCGTGCGTTACCGCCACCCACCGCCCCGCCACCACGCCACCACGCCACCACGCCACCACGCCACGAACGGACTCCGCCACTCCCCGCCCCCGGCCGCCTCACCCCTCCGCGATCACCACCGCCGACGCCACCCCCGCGTCATGGCTCAGCGAGACGTGCCAGTGGCGGACGCCCAGCTCCGCCGCCCTCGCCGCCACCGTGCCCCGCACCCGCAGCCGCGGCTGGCCGCTGGGTTCGACGTAGACCTCGGCGTCCGTCCAGTGCAGGCCCGCGGGCGCGCCCAGGGCCTTGGCCAGCGCCTCCTTCGCGGCGAAGCGGACCGCCAGGGACGCAGGGCCGCGCCGCTCCCCGCTCGGCAGCAGCATCTCGCCCTCGACGAAGAGCCGCTGGAGCAGCCCGGGGGTCCGCTCCACGGAGGCCGCGAAGCGGTCCACCTCGGCCACGTCGATCCCCACCCCGATGATCATTCGCTCACTCCACGGTCACAGATTTCGCCAGGTTCCGCGGCTGGTCCACCTCGTTGCCCCGCGCGGTCGCGAGTTCGCAGGCGAAGACCTGCAGCGGCACGGTGGAGACCAGCGGCTGAAGCAGCGTAGGCGTTGCCGGGATGCGGATCAGATGATCGGCGTACGGGACGACCGTCTCGTCGCCCTCCTCGGCGATCACGATCGTCCGGGCCCCGCGCGCCCGGATCTCCTGGATGTTGGAGACGATCTTGTCGTGCAGGACGGACCGCCCGCGCGGTGACGGCACGACGACGACCACCGGCAGGTCCTGCTCGATGAGCGCGATCGGCCCGTGCTTCAGCTCGCCCGCCGCGAAGCCCTCGGCGTGCATGTAGGCGAGCTCCTTCAGCTTCAGCGCGCCCTCCAGGGCCACCGGGTAGCCGACGTGCCTGCCGAGGAAGAGGACGGTGTTCTTGTGGGCGAGCGACCGGGCCAGGGCCCGTACCGGCTCCATCGTCTCCAGGACCCGCTCGACCTCGTCGGCGATCCGGGCGAGCTCCCGGACCACGGCGTGGATCTCGTCGCCCCACTTCGTCCCGCGCACCTGCCCGAGGTAGAGCGCCAGCAGGTAGCAGGCCACCAGCTGCGTCAGGAACGCCTTCGTGGACGCGACGGCGACCTCGGGCCCGGCGTGCGTGTAGAGGACGGCGTCGGACTCCCGGGGGATCGTCGAACCGTTGGTGTTGCAGATCGCGAGCACCTTCGCGCCCTGCTCGCGCGCGTGCCGCAGCGCCATCAGCGTGTCCATCGTCTCGCCGGACTGCGAGATCGCGATGACCAGCGTCCGCTGGCCGAGGATCGGGTCGCGGTAGCGGAACTCGCTGGCCAGCTCCACCTCGCAGGGGATCCTGGTCCAGTGCTCGATGGCGTACTTCGCGATCATCCCGGCGTGGAAGGCCGTGCCGCACGCGATGATCACGACCTTGTCGGCCTCGCGCAGCACCCGGTCCGGGATGCGCACCTCGTCCAGCCTGAGCCGGCCCTCGCCGTCGATCCGGCCGAGGAGGGTGTCGGCGACCGCCTTGGGCTGCTCGGCGATCTCCTTGAGCATGAAGTAGTCGTAACCGCCCTTCTCCGCGGCCGAGGCGTCCCAGTCCACGTGGTACGCCCGTACGTCGGCGGGGGCGCCGGCGAAGTCGGTGACCTCGACGCCCTCCCGGGTGAGCTTGACGACCTGGTCCTGGCCGAGCTCGATCGCCGCGCGGGTGTGCGCGATGAACGCGGCCACGTCCGAGGCGAGGAAGAACTCGCCCTCACCGACGCCCACCACGAGCGGCGAGTTCCGGCGGGCCCCGACGACGACGTCCGGCTCGTCCGCGTGCACGGCGACCAGCGTGAACGCGCCGTCGAGCCGCCGGCAGACCAGCCGCATGGCCTCCGCCAGGTCCCCGCAGGAGGAGAACTCCTCGGCGAGCAGATGGGCCACGACCTCGGTGTCCGTCTCGGACGCCAGGTCGTGGCCGCGCTCCTGGAGCTCCGCGCGCAGGGCGGCGAAGTTCTCGATGATCCCGTTGTGGACGACGGCCACCCGCCCCGCGTTGTCGAGATGCGGGTGCGCGTTGGTGTCGGTCGGCCCGCCGTGGGTGGCCCAGCGGGTGTGTCCGATGCCGGTGGAGCCGCTCGACAGCGGCCGGTCCACCAGCTCCTTCTCCAGGTTGACGAGCTTGCCCGCCTTCTTCGCCGCGGCCAGTCCCCCGTCGGAGAGCACCGCGACGCCGGCCGAGTCGTAGCCCCGGTACTCGAGCCGCTTGAGGCCCGCGATCACCACATCAAGCGCCGACTGCCCGCCGACGTATCCCACGATTCCGCACATGGCGGCAGCCTACGACCGAAAGCGGGCGGAGCGCCGGACTCGGCCCGGCTTGGCGGCCTGCGCGTCGATGACGACCTTCGGTCGCCCGCCCCGGCACCCGCGCGACCCACGTGACCGACCCCACGGCCCACAACCACCCCGCAACCCCGACAATGGCGGGGTGATCACTTCGCCGCCACGAAGCCAGCGCCGGCCTCCCGAGGCCACGCCCTACGTCGACCTCACCCGCGACGAGTGGAGCGCGCTGCGCGACAAGACGCCGCTGCCGCTCTCCGCCGAGGAGGTCGAGCGGCTGCGGGGCCTCGGCGACGTCATCGACCTGGACGAGGTGCGCGACGTCTACCTCCCCCTCTCCCGGCTGCTGAACCTCTACGTCCAGGCCACCAGCGGGCTGCGGGGCGCGCTCAACACCTTCCTCGGCGAGCGCGGCGAGCAGCGCGGCACCCCGTTCGTCATAGGGGTCGCCGGCTCCGTCGCCGTCGGCAAGTCCACCGTGGCCCGGCTCCTGCAGGCGCTGCTGGCCCGCTGGCCGGAGCACCCGCGCGTGGAGCTGGTCACCACCGACGGCTTCCTCTACCCGATGGAGGAGCTGAAGGCGCGCGGCCTGATGTCCCGGAAGGGGTTCCCGGAGTCGTACGACCGCCGCGCCCTGACCCGGTTCGTCGCCGACATCAAGGCCGGCAAGGACGAGGTCACCGCCCCGGTCTACTCCCACCTCATCTACGACATCGTGCCCGGCGAGCGGCTGGTGGTCCGCCGCCCCGACATCCTGATCGTGGAGGGGCTCAACGTCCTCCAGCCCGCGCTGCCAGGCAAGGACGGCCGGACGCGGGTGGGTCTCGCCGACTACTTCGACTTCTCGGTGTACGTGGACGCCCGGCCCGAGGACATCGAACGCTGGTATCTGAACCGCTTCCGCAAGCTGCGCGAGACCGCGTTCCAGAACCCCTTCTCGTACTTCCAGCGCTACACCCAGGTCTCCGAGGAAGAGGCCCTGGAGTACGCCCGCACGATGTGGCGGACCATCAACAAGGTGAACCTCCTCGAGAACGTGGCACCGACGCGTGGCCGGGCCACCCTCGTCGTCCGCAAGGGCCCGGACCACAAGGTGCAGCGTCTGTCCCTGCGCAAACTCTGAGCCCCATGAGAAGGTGCGGCCATGCTGCATCTGCGGATCATCGCCCCCTCCGGCAGCACGGACGCCGTGCTCGACCTGATCGACCAGACCGTGGGCACCACGCACGTCGCGGTGTTCAAGGGCGTGGCGCGCGAGCCCGAGGGCGATGTCGTGATGTGCGACATCGCCCGCGAGGCGGGTGACGAACTCCTGCACGGCCTACGCGAGTTGGGCATCGACAGGGACGGGTCGATCGCCGTCGAGCACATCGACCTCTCCCTCTCCGAGCGCGCCGACCACGCGGAGGAGGAGGCGCCGGGCGAGGGGGCGGACGCGGTGATCTGGGAGCAGTTGGCCGAGGCGACGCACGAGGAGTCCACCCTCACCATCACCTACCTGATGTTCCTCACCCTCGCGACGATGATCGCGGCCTGCGGTGTGGTCCTCGACAACGCGATCCTGATCGTGGGCGCGATGGCCGTCGGCCCGGAGTTCGGGCCGCTCGCGGGCATCTGTACGGGACTGGTGCAGCGGCGCCGGAGGCTGGCCCTGCGCTCGCTGATCGCACTCCTGGTCGGCTTCGGGGTGGCGATCGCTGCCACCACGGTGTTCAGCCTGTTGATGGACGGTATCGGCCAGTTCCACGAGGGGATGCTCGACGACCCCCGCCCGAACACCAGCTTCATCTGGCAGCCGGACCCGTTCTCGTTCGTCGTGGCGCTGCTCGCGGGCGTGGCCGGCGTCCTCTCCCTGACGTCCGCGAAGTCGGGGACGCTCGTCGGCGTGGCGATCTCGGTCACGACGGTCCCTGCGGCGGCGAACGCGGCGGTGGCGCTCAGCTACGGCGACGTCGCCCAGATGTGGGGCTCCACCGAGCAGTTGCTGCTGAATCTGCTCGGGATCATCCTGGCCGGGGTCGTCACCCTCCTCGGCTGGAAACTGCTGTGGCGCACCCAGGAGGGGCGGATGATCCGCCCGCCGGGTACGCCACGACGCAGGAAGTGAACCGTCAAGCGGCCCAGGGCGTGTTTCGAAAGTAGCGTCGTCCGCCCGGAGGGCGGGGCCGGGGGCGTCTGGTGCGTGCGACCGCGAGGCGGAGGGAGGAGAGCGCAGCGGGCTGCGCCGACGACTGACAACGCGGCGTGGGGGCCCCTCCCGTGCCCGAAGGGCTACGGGGGAGTGCGTGCCAGGCGTCCCCGGCCAGACGGGACTTTCGAAACACGCCCTAGCCGAGCGCGGACTTCACCGCGTCGGCGAGGCGGCCGGCGACGGACCGCGCCTGCTCGATGTCGGCGGCCTCGACCATGACCCGGACGAGCGGCTCGGTGCCGGAGGAGCGGAGCAGCACGCGGCCGGTGGTGCCCAGCTCGCGCTCGGCGTCGCCGACCGCGGTCGCCAGCTCGGCGGAGGTGGTGACCCGGGACTTGTCGACGTCGGGCACGTTGATGAGGACCTGCGGAAGCCGCTTCATGACGCCGGCCAGCTCCGCCAGGGACCTGCCGGTGGCCGCGACCCGGGCCGCCAGCATCAGACCGGTGAGGGTGCCGTCGCCGGTGGTGGCGTGGTCGAGCACGATGACGTGCCCGGACTGCTCGCCGCCGAGCGCGAAGCCGTGCTCCTTCATGGACTCCAGGACGTACCGGTCGCCGACCGCCGTCTGCACCAGCCGCAGCCCCTCCCGCTCCATGGCGAGCTTGAAGCCGAGGTTGGACATCACGGTGGCGACGACGGTGTCGCCGCGCAGCGTCCCGGCCTCGCGCATGGCGAGCGCCAGGACGGCGAGGATCTGGTCGCCGTCGATCTCCTCGCCGGAGGCGTCCACGGCGAGGCAGCGGTCGGCGTCGCCGTCGTGCGCGATGCCGAAGTGGGCGCCGTGCTCGACGACGGCGGCCTTGAGCAGCCCCAGGTGGGTGGAGCCGCAGCCGTCGTTGATGTTGAGGCCGTCCGGCTCCGCGCCGATGGTGATCACCTCGGCACCGGCCCGGGCGAACGCCTCGGGCGACACGCGGGAGGCCGCGCCGTGCGCCTCGTCGAGGACGACCTTGAGACCGTCGAGGCGGTTCGGCAGGACGGCGATGAGGTGGGCGACGTACTTGTCGAAGCCCTCGTCGTAGTCACGGACCCGGCCGACGCCGGCGCCGGTCGGCCGCTGCCACGGGGCGCCGGTGCGGTGCTCCTCGTAGACGGACTCGATCCGGTCCTCCAGCTCGTCGGCGAGCTTGTGACCGCCGCGGGCGAAGAACTTGATGCCGTTGTCGGGCATCGCGTTGTGGCTGGCCGAGAGCATCACACCGAGGTCGGCGCCGAGCGCTCCGGTGAGGTACGCCACGGCGGGGGTGGGCAGGACGCCGACGCGCAGGACGTCGACACCCGCGCTCGCGAGGCCCGCCACGACGGCCGCCTCCAGGAACTCTCCCGACGCACGGGGGTCACGCCCGACCACCGCGGTCGGCCGATGGCCCTCGAAGGTCCCCGCCTCGGCGAGCACGTGCGCCGCCGCGACCGACAGGCCGAGCGCGAGCTCCGCCGTCAGATCCGCGTTCGCCACACCGCGCACACCATCCGTGCCGAAGAGTCGTCCCACAGCTGTCCTCCGAAACTGCTCCGAAAAGTGCGATCCCCTGAGCGCATGATGCGCGTTCTCACGTCCATGTCGCCCGAAAGGGCCCAGGGGGAGGAAAAGACGTACGCCCCGGCAGCACGGGCAGTGCCGCCGGGGCGTACGTGCAAAGCAGACCGAGCAGGCGATTAACGCTTGCTGTACTGCGGGGCCTTACGGGCCTTCTTGAGACCGGCCTTCTTGCGCTCGACCGCACGGTCGTCGCGGGAGAGGAAGCCGGCCTTCTTCAGCGCACCGCGGTTGTTCTCCACGTCCGCCTCGTTCAGCGCACGGGCCACGCCGAGGCGCAGGGCGCCGGCCTGGCCGGAGACGCCGCCACCCGAGATGCGGGCGATGACGTCGTAGCGGTTGTCGAGCTCGAGCACCTTGAAGGGCTCGTTGACTTCCTGCTGGTGCACCTTGTTGGGGAAGTAGTCCTCAAGGGTGCGACCGTTGATCTTCCACTTGCCGGTGCCCGGGACGATCCGGACGCGGGCGATGGCGTTCTTGCGACGACCCAGGCCGGCGGCCGGCTGCGGGTCACCGAAGCGCGACGCCAGGGACTCCGAGGTGTACTCACCCTCGACGGGGACCTCGGACTCGAAGGTGGTGACCTCGGCGTAGGTCTCCTCGCCCTCGATGGGGTTCTCAACAGTGGTCTCGGCCACGATTCTCCTCAGATTTCTTTCGTTCTTAGGGGGTGTGGCCGGAACTACTGCGCGACCTGGGTGATCTCGAACGGGACCGGCTGCTGAGCAGCGTGCGGGTGGTTCTCGCCCGCGTAGACCTTCAGCTTCGAGAGCATCTGACGGCCCAGGGTGTTCTTGGGGATCATGCCCTTGATGGCCTTCTCGACGGCCTTCTCGGGGTTTTTGGCGAGCAGCTCGTCGTAACGGACGGAGCGCAGACCACCCGGGAAGCCGGAGTGGCGGTAGGCCAGCTTCTGGGTCTTCTTGTTGCCGGACAGGTGGACCTTGTCAGCGTTGATGATGATGACGAAGTCGCCCATGTCCATGTGGGGCGCGTAGACGGGCTTGTGCTTACCCCGGAGGAGGTTCGCAGCCGTCGTCGCGAGACGACCCAGGACAATGTCCTGCGCGTCGATGATGTGCCACTGGCGAGTGACATCGCCGGGCTTGGGGCTGTACGTACGCACTTCGTAGCCTTCGCTTCTTCAGTGGATGGAGTCCAGACACACCTGAAGCGATCATGCAGCTGGGGCCTGCACTGCCGGGAACACCGCCCGTATGCGAGCCACTGGTAACTGCTCCAGGGAACCTGCGTAAGGGCCCTTCGCGTGAGAACGACGAAGCCGATACGCATAACAAACCGCAACAGTACCCGCGCCGCCCCCGACGGGTCAAAACGCCTGGTCCCCCACCGTGCCCGGCCCTCCACCGAGCCCGGTCCCCCACCATGCCCGGCCCTCCACCGCGCCCGGTCCCTACCGCGCCCGGTCGACCCGGCGCTCGTCCCAGACCGGCTCGCTCGTCTCCCGGACGACCCCGTCGGAGCCGAAGACCAGGTACCGGTCGAAGGTCTTCGCGAACCACCGGTCGTGCGTGACGGCCAGCACCGTCCCCTCGTACGACTCCAGTCCGTCCTGCAACGCCTCCGCCGACTCCAGGTCCAGGTTGTCCGTCGGCTCGTCGAGCAGCAGCGCCGTCGTGCCCGAGAGCTCCAGGAGCAGGATCTGGAACCGGGCCTGCTGCCCGCCGGAGAGCTTCTCGAAGGGCTGGTCCCCCTGCGCCTCCAGCTCGTAGCGCCGCAGCACCGACATCGCCCCGCCGCGGTCCTTGGCGTGCTCCGACCAGAGGATGTCCACCAGGGAGCGCCCCTGGAGCTCCGGGTGCGCGTGGGTCTGCGCGAAGTGGCCCGCGACGACCCGTGCGCCCAGCTTCCATTCGCCGGTGTGCGCCACCGACGGGTCCCCGGCGAGCAGCCGCAGGAAGTGTGACTTGCCCGAGCCGTTCGAGCCGAGGACGGCGACCCGCTCCCCGTAGAAGACCTCCAGCGAGAACGGCTTCATCAGGCCCGTCAGCTCCAGGTTGGCGCAGGTCACGGCGCGCACGCCGGTCCGGCCGCCGCGCAGCCGCATCCGGATGTCCTGCTCGCGCGGCGGCTCCGGCGGCGGGCCGGCCTCCTCGAACTTCCTCAGCCGCGTCTGCGCCGCCGCGTACCGGGACGCCATCTCGTGGCTGACCGCGGCCGCCTGCCGCAGGTTGACCACCAGCTTCTTCAGCTGAGCGTGCTTCTCCTCCCAGCGCCGCTTCAGCTCCTCGAAGCGGGCGAACCGCTCCCGCCGCGCCTCGTGGAAGGTCGCGAAGCCGTCGCCGTGCACCCAGACGTCCGACCCGGCCGGGCCCGGCTCGACGGCGATGATCTTCTGCGCGGCCCGGGCGAGCAGCTCCCGGTCGTGGGAGATGAAGAGCACGGTCTTACGGGTCTCCCGCAGCCGCTCCTCCAGCCACCGCTTGCCGGGCACGTCGAGGTAGTTGTCCGGCTCGTCGAGGAGGAGCACCTCGTCCGTGCCGCGCAGCAGCGACTCCAGGACGAGGCGCTTCTGCTCGCCACCGCTGAGCGTGCGCACCTCGCGGAACTGCGCCTTCTCGTACGGGACGCCCAGGGCGGCCGTCGTGCACATGTCCCAGACGGTCTCGGCCTCGTACCCCTGGACCTCGGCCCAGTCGCTGAGCGCCTGCGCGTACGCCATCTGCGCGGCCTCGTCGTCGACGGTCATGATCAGGTGCTCGGCCGCGTCGACGGCCTCCGCGGCCTCCCGGATGCGCGGCTGGGCGACGGAGACCAGCAGGTCACGGACCGTACGGTCGTCCCGCACGGAGCCGACGAACTGCGGCATCACGCCGAGCCCGCCGCTCACGGTGACCGAGCCGCCGTGCGGCTGGAGCTCGCCGGCGATCATCCGGAGCAGCGTGGTCTTCCCGGCGCCGTTGGCCCCGACCAGGGCGACGACGGCGCCCTCCCCGACCCGGAAGGAAGCGTCCGCGAGCAGGACCCTCCCGTCCGGGAGGTAGTACTCCAGATGCGCGGCCTCGACATGTCCCATGAGGGGCATTGTCGCCGCCCGCACCGCTCCCACCCAACCGGTTTAGGATGCGCGGCATGAGCTTTGGGGGACCGCAGTGGCCACAGGAGCCGCAGCAGCCGGGACAGCAGCCGTACGGACAGCCGGGACAGCAGCCGGGCGGGCAGCCGGCCCCGCCGCCGTACGGGCAGGGGTACGGCGGCCAGGGGTACGCCGGGCAGGGCCAGCAGGGACAGCCCTTCGGGCAGCAGCCCGGCCCCTTCCCGGGGGCGACGGCGGACGGGACCCCGGACTGGGGCGCCCTGGCCGACGCCTCCGCCGCCGGACGGCGCCGTAAGCGCTGGATCGTGGTCGGCGGCGGCGCGCTCGCGGCCGTGGTGGTCGGCGCGATCGTCGCCACGGCGGTCGTGAAGAGCGGCGGGTCCACCACGTCGGGCAAGAACGGCACGGTCACCCCCACCGACTCCGCGGCCCCCAGCGACTCCCCCACCCCCGGCCCGACCTTCTCCTCCGTCGCGCCGCCGCCCCCGCCCAACCCCAAGGACTTCATCGCGGACGAGAAGAAGGACAAGGCCCCGCTCAGCGCCGAGGGCCTCTTCCCGGGCAAGAAGCTGACCATGAACGGCCGCGCCTACACCAAGGGCGCGACCTCCTCGACGACCAACTGCGCGACCGTCACGCAGGGCGGTCTCGGCGGAGTGCTGACGAAGAACGGCTGCGACCGTGTGATCCGCGCCACGTACGTGAGGGACGGGGTCGTCCTCACCGTCGGCGTGGCCGTGTTCCCGAACGAGGCGGCGGCGCTGAAGGCGAAGAATCAGGCCAGCGGCGGTATCGCCCCGCTCGCCGGGGCGGGCGTGAAGGAGTTCTGCCGCGCGACGGTCTGCCTGCGCCGGGCGAACTCGATCGGCCGGTACGCGTACTTCACCCAGGCCGGGTTCACCAACGGCAAGAAGGTGACGACGAAGGACAAGGCCGTCTTCCAGTCCAGCGACGACCTGGGCACCTTCGCCTTCAACCAGATCTACGCCCGCGGCAAGTCCCAGGCCTCCGCCGCGGCCGGCGCCCCCGGGGAGTGACCGCGGGCGCCCGGCAGGCGCCGGATCAGCAGCAGCCGGCGCCCGGCAGGGTGCGCTTGTTCCTGGCCTCCCGGTTGCGGGCGGCCAGCAGCTCGTCGGCCGGGTAGCCGACCTCTTCGAGCGTCAGGCCGTGCGGCCGTACGACGTGCACCGCGGAGTCCCGTACGCCCGCGGCCAGGACCTTCGCGGGCCAGTCCACCGGGCGGTGGCCGTCGCCCACGAAGAGCAGCGCGCCGACGAGCGAGCGGACCATGTTGTGGCAGAAGGCGTCGGCCTTCACGGTCGCTTCCAGGACGCCACCGGGCCGCCGCTCCCAGCGCAGCTCCTGGAGCGTACGGATGGTGGTCGCGCCCTCGCGCTTCTTGCAGTACGCCGCGAAGTCGTGCTCGCCGACGAGTCGCTCGGCGGCCGCGTTCATGGCATCCATGTCGAGCGCCCAGTCGTGCCACAGGACGTGCCCGCGCAGCAGCGGGTCGACGCCGCCGGGGTTGTCCGTGACGCGGTAGGCGTAGCGCCGCCAGATCGCGGAGAACCGCGCGTTGAAGCCGCTGGGGGCCTCGCTGAGCCGCCACACCCGTACGTCGTGCGAGAGGCGCCCGGCGAGCCGCCGCAGCAGCTTCTCCCCGTGCTCGGCCCACAGCTCCACCGGCAGGTCGACGTGCGCGACCTGGCCGCGCGCGTGCACCCCGGCGTCCGTGCGGCCGGCCACGGTCAGCTCGTACGTCTCCTTGGAGCGGGTCACCGTCTTCAGGGCGTCCTCGATGTCGCCCTGCACGGTCCGCCGCCCGTGGGCCTGCTTGGCCCAGCCGGAGAAGTCCTTGCCGTCGTAGGAAAGGTCAAGCCGTACCCGTACGAAACCGGGCTGCACGTCGTCGCTCACGCGGGTCATCCTCTCAAGCCCCTCGGGCCTCTCCGGACACGGGTGCGGGCCCGCACCCCTGGGGGTACGGGCCCGCACACAGGATCGTCGGAACGCTTACGCGTCCTTCGACTCCTCGGCCGGCGCCTCAGCGTCGTCGGCCTTGGTGTCCTCGGCCTTGGCGGCCTCGTCGGACTCCTTGACGGCGCGCTTCGTGGCGGCCTCGGCCTCGGCGACGGTCGCCTTCTTGGCGATCTCGCCCTCGACCAGCTCGATCACAGCCATCGGGGCGTTGTCGCCACGACGGTTGCCGATCTTGGTGATACGGGTGTAGCCACCCGGGCGCTCGGAGTAGCGCGGGGCGATCTCGGTGAAGAGCGTGTGGACGATGCCCTTGTCCGTGATCGTCTGCAGCACCAGGCGACGGTTGTGGATGTCGCCCTTCTTCGCCTTGGTGATCAGGCGCTCGGCGACCGGACGCAGGCGGCGGGCCTTGGCCTCGGTCGTGGTGATGCGGCCGTGCTCGAAGAGGGACTTCGCCAGGTTGGCGAGCAGCAGACGCTCGTGAGCGGCACTGCCACCGAGGCGGGCACCCTTGGCGGGACGCGGCATGGTGTTTCTCCTTGTGATCTGCACCGGCCGTGTGAGGTACCGGTGTCAGTGTCCGAGCAGGCGGTTACCTGTCGGAGACCCGCGCCCCCGAAGGGGCGCGGGAGACTGCGCGATCAGCCGAAGCCGAACCCGCAGCAAGAACGCGACCGGTCGGTCCCGAGCTCTTAGTACTGCTCGGTCTCGACGAAGCCGGCGTCCGCGTCGTCGTCGGCGCCGAAGGCGTCGGCGGCGGCGGTCGGGTCGAATCCGGGCGGGCTGTCCTTGAGGGCCAGGCCCATGCCGGCCAGCTTCGCCTTGACCTCGTCGATCGACTTCGCACCGAAGTTGCGGATGTCGAGCAGGTCGGCCTCGGAGCGCGCCACGAGCTCACCCACGGAGTGGATGCCCTCACGCTTGAGGCAGTTGTACGAACGAACGGTGAGCTCGAGCTCCTCGATCGGCAGCGCCAGGTCGGCGGCCAGGGCGGCGTCCGTCGGGGACGGACCCATGTCGATGCCCTCGGCGTCGATGTTGAGCTCGCGCGCCAGACCGAACAGCTCGACCAGCGTCTTACCGGCGGACGCCATGGCGTCGCGCGGCCGCATGGCCTGCTTGGTCTCGACGTCGACGATCAGCTTGTCGAAGTCGGTGCGCTGCTCGACACGGGTCGCCTCGACCTTGTACGTGACCTTGAGCACCGGCGAGTAGATGGAGTCGACCGGGATACGGCCGATCTCCTGGCCCACCTGCTTGTTCTGCACGGCGGAGACGTAGCCGCGACCGCGCTCGACGGTCAGCTCCATCTCCAGCTTGCCCTTGCCGTTGAGCGTGGCGAGCACCAGGTCGGGGTTGTGCACCTCGACACCGGCCGGCGGGGCGATGTCAGCAGCGGTGACCAGGCCGGGACCCTGCTTGCGCAGGTACATCACGACCGGCTCGTCGTGCTCCGAGGAGACGACCAGCTGCTTGATGTTGAGGATGAGGTCGGTGACGTCCTCCTTGACGCCCGGCACGGTGGTGAACTCGTGCAGGACACCGTCGATACGGATGGACGTGACCGCCGCACCCGGGATCGAGGAGAGGAGCGTACGGCGGAGGCTGTTGCCGAGCGTGTAGCCGAAGCCCGGCTCCAGGGGCTCGATGACGAACCGCGAGCGGAACTCGTCGACGACCTCTTCGGTCAGCGAGGGACGCTGAGCGATCAGCATGGTGTGTGTTCCTTCAGTCGTGGACGCCCACTATTTGACGCCCGACGGGTACTACGTACTGCAAGGGTACGGGCGGCACCGCCCCGGAGAGCCGTACCGCCCGAAACCTCAGGCCAAGCAGCCGTGCGTCAGACGCGGCGGCGCTTGGGGGGACGGCAGCCGTTGTGCGGCGTGGGGGTGACGTCCTGGATCGAGCCGACCTCGAGGCCGGTGGCCTGGAGGGAGCGGATCGCGGTCTCACGGCCGGAGCCGGGACCCTTGACGAAGACGTCGACCTTGCGCATGCCGTGCTCCTGCGCACGGCGAGCGGCCGACTCGGCGGCCATCTGCGCGGCGAACGGGGTGGACTTGCGCGAGCCCTTGAAGCCGACGTGGCCGGCGGAGGCCCAGGAGATCACGTTGCCCGCGGGGTCCGTGATCGAGACGATCGTGTTGTTGAACGTGCTCTTGATGTGCGCGTGGCCGTGAGCGACGTTCTTCTTTTCCTTGCGGCGCACCTTCTTGGCAGCGCCCTGACGACCCTTGGGGGGCATCTATTACTCCTACGGGAGGTGGTCGGTCCTACAGCGAAGACCGCTTGGTCAAGCGTCCGCTGAGGACTACTTCTTGCCCGGCTTCTTCTTACCGGCGATGGCGCGACGCGGGCCCTTGCGGGTACGGGCGTTCGTGCTGGTGCGCTGACCGTGCACGGGCAGGCCACGACGGTGACGGATGCCCTGGTAGCACTGGATCTCGATCTTGCGGCGGATGTCGCCCTGGATCTCGCGGCGGAGGTCGCCCTCGGTCTGGAGGTTGGCGTCCACGTACTCGCGGATCTTGACCAGGTCCTCTTCGGCCAGGTCACGAACGCGGGTGTTCGGGTTCACGCCGGTCGAGGCGAGGATCTCCTTGGACCGGGTACGCCCGATACCGAAGACGTAGGTGAGTGCGATCTCCACACGCTTTTCGCGCGGGATGTCAACACCGGAAACGCGTGCCATTCAATGGCTCCTGTGTGTTCGGGGGTCTTCCGCAAAGCCGCTCCCGACCGCCGTATGAGGTACGAATCGGGTCCCCGGCCCCCGCCGGAGGTGCCGCCGACCCTTACGGGCTGGGCGGGCTCTGCGTATGTACGTGTGTTGCGTCGCGCGAAGAACTGCGGGGTGCAGGTCGGTCGGCGTGCGTCAGCCCTGGCGCTGCTTGTGGCGCAGGTTGTCGCAGATGACCATGACCCGGCCGTGACGGCGGATCACCTTGCACTTGTCGCAGATCTTCTTGACGCTCGGCTTGACCTTCATGGGATGTGAGGTTCTCCGGGTCAGTGCCACCACCCGCGGCGGAGCCGGGGTGCGGGCAAGATCTACTTGTACCGGTAGACGATCCGGCCACGCGTCAGGTCGTACGGAGAGAGCTCCACGACGACCCGGTCGTCCGGAAGGATTCGGATGTAGTGCATCCGCATCTTGCCGGAGATGTGCGCGAGGACCTTGTGACCGTTCTGGAGTTCCACCTTGAACATGGCGTTCGGGAGGGACTCGATCACGGTGCCCTCGATTTCGATGGCACCTTGCTTCTTGGCCACGCTTCGCCTTTCGAATCGGCTACCTTGATCGACTCCCGTCCCGCGTGCGGACACACGGGTACACGAGAGCCGACGCATCAGTCTACGTCAGGCCCCTGGAAAAGACGAATCCGGAGAGTTTGCCCACCCGGCAAGATCCTTACGCAAGCAGCCACGCCGCAGCACGCGGCGCCTACCCCAGCGGATCCGGCGCCGCCACGACACCGAGCTCGGCCAGCTTGGCCCTGCCGCAGTCCGGGGCGGTGAGGACGAGGGGGCCCTCCTCCGTCACGGCCACCGAGTGCTCCCAGTGGGAGGACCAGGTGCCGTCCGTGGAGACGACCGTCCAGTCGTCCGCCAGGACCTCCGTGCGCGGGGTGCCGAGCGCCACCATCGGCTCGATCGCCAGGCAGAAGCCGGGGACCAGCTTCGGGCCCTTGCCGCGCTTGCGGGAGACGTAGTTCAGCAGGTGCGGGTCCATGTGCATCTCGGTGCCGATGCCGTGGCCGCCGTAGTCCTCGACGATGCCGTACTTGCCGCCGCCCGGCTTCGGCTGGCGGCGGATGTACGTCTCGATCGCCTTCGAGATGTCCACGAGCCGGTTGCCTGCCTTCATGGCGGCGATACCGGCCCACATGGACTCCTCGGTCACCCGGGAGAGCTCGATCAGCTCCGGGGCGTGACCGGTGCCGACGAAGGCGGTGTAGGCCGCGTCGCCGTGCCAGCCGTCGACGATGGCGCCGGCGTCGACCGAGATGATGTCGCCGTCCTTGAGGACGGTCTTCTCGTCCGGGATGCCGTGGACGACGACCTCGTTGACCGAGGTGCAGATCGTCGCGGGGAAGCCCCCGTACCCGAGGAAGTTCGACTTCGCCCCGTGGTCCGCGATCACCTTCCGCGCGACCTCGTCCAGGTCCTTCGTCGTGGCACCCGGCACGGCAGCCTCGCGCGTGGCCGCGTGGATGGCGGCGACGACCAGGCCCGCCTCACGCATCTTCGCGATCTGCTCGGGGGTCTTGATCTGCACCATCGTGACGAGGGCCTTTCCTTACGAGTACACGGGACAGAACAACGATACGGCCGCGGCGCCCCTGAGGGGCACCGCGGCCGTGTCGGACGAACCGTGGTTACTTCTTGAGCGCGGCCATCGCCTTCGCGGTGACCTCGTCCACCTTGCCGAGCGCCGAGATCGTCACGACCAGGTTCTGCGCCCGGTAGTAGTCGATGATCGGCTCGGTCTGCGTGTGGTAGACCTCCAGCCGGCGACGGACGGTCTCCTCGGAGTCGTCGTCACGCTGGAAGAGCTCGCCACCGCAGACGTCACAGACGCCCTCGGCCTTCGGAGCGTTGTACGTCACGTGGAAGACGTGCGCGCTGTCGTTGCGGCAGATGCGGCGACCCGCGATCCGCTTCACGACCTCGTCCTCGGGGACCTCCAGGTCCAGGACCGCGTCCAGCTGCATGTCCTCGGCCTTGAGGACCACATCCAGCGCCTCGGCCTGGGCCACGTTCCGCGGGAAACCGTCGAGCAGGAAGCCGTTGGCGGCGTCGGGCTGCTCCATGCGGTCCTTGGCCATCCCGATGGTCACCTCGTCGGGCACGAGGTCACCGGCGTCCATGAACGCCTTGGCCTTCATGCCCAGCTCCGTGCCCTGCGAGATGTTGGCGCGGAACAGGTCACCCGTGGAGATGTGCGGAATTTCCAGGTTCTTGGCAAGGAACGCGGCCTGCGTACCCTTGCCGGCCCCGGGCGGTCCGACGAGGACGATTCGCATCAGCGGAGGAACCCTTCGTAATTGCGCTGCTGGAGCTGGCTCTCGATCTGCTTCACGGTCTCCAGCCCCACACCCACGATGATGAGGATGCTCGTCCCGCCGAACGGGAAGTTGGCATTGGCACCGCCGAAGCCTGCCAACGCCATCGTCGGCACAAGAGCGATCAGGCCCAGATACAGCGAGCCCGGCCAAGTGATCCTGTTGAGCACGTAGCTCAGGTACTCGGCAGTAGGTCGACCAGCCCGGATACCCGGGATGAAGCCACCATACTTCTTCATGTTGTCCGCGACTTCCTCGGGGTTGAACGAGATCGCCACGTAGAAGAAGGCGAAGAACACGATCAGGAGGAAGTACGTAGCGATGTAGTAGGGGTGGTCACCCTTGACGAAGTGGGCTTCGATCCAGGTCTTCCACCCGGAGCTGGAGTTCGAGAACTGCGCGACCAGGGCCGGGATGTAGAGCAGCGACGAGGCGAAGATGACAGGAATCACACCTGCCTGGTTCACCTTGAGAGGGATATAAGTGGACGTTCCGCCGTAGGACCTGCGGCCGATCATCCGCTTCGCGTACTGCACGGGGATCCGGCGCTGGGCCTGCTCGACGAAGACGACGAGACCGACCATCGCGAATCCGACGAGGATCACGGTGCCGAACTCGATCCAACCGTCGGCGAGGTCACCCTCGACCTTGATCTTCCACAGGGCGCCCGGGAAGCCGGCGGCGATCGAGATGAACATCAGGATCGACATGCCGTTGCCGATGCCGCGGTCGGTGATGAGCTCACCCATCCACATGACGACGGCGGTGCCCGCGGTCATCGTGACGACCATCGTGGCGATGGTGAAGATGGACGGGTCCGGAACGACCTGGTTGGCCACCGTGCAGCCGCTGAACAGCGCACCGCTCTTGGCCGTGGCGACGAGGCCGGTGCCCTGGAGGACGGCGAGCGCGACCGTCAGATAACGCGTGTACTGCGTGATCTTGGCCGTGCCCGACTGCCCCTCCTTCTTGAGTGCCTCGAGGCGCGGGATCACGACGGTCAGCAGCTGCAGGATGATGCTCGCCGTGATGTACGGCATGATGCCGAGCGCGAAGATGGTGATCTGCAGCAGCGCCCCGCCGGAGAACATGTTCACCAGGCCGAACAGGGAGTTGTTGCCCTGGCTCGCCTGGTCCACACACTGCTGGACGGCCTGGTAACTGACACCGGGCACGGGGATGTGTGCCCCGAGCCGGTACAGCACGATGATCCCGAGCGTGAAGAGAATCTTCTTGCGCAGGTCGGGCGTCTTGAACGCCCGGGCGAACGCGGTGAGCACGGTGCCTCCTGCGACCCCCGGGCCCATGCGCCAGAGGTGACGGTCTTGAGGTTCGACGAATAGAAACCGGTCATGAGCCCGTGCGGGCATACCGCACGGAGCATAGACGTGCACGCCACCTTACCGGCGACCATGCCCCCCTAGGAACGACCAACCGGGGATGCCCCTTTTGGGAGGCACCCCCGGTGGGATGTTCAAGCCATCGAGTCGTCTCAGACGAGCTCGGTGACGGTGCCGCCGGCGGCGGCGATCTTCTCCTTGGCGGAGCCGGAGACGGCGTCGACCGTCACCTGCAGCGCCACGGAGACCTCGCCGGCGCCGAGCACCTTGACGAGCTGGTTCTTACGAACCGCACCCTTGGCGACCAGATCGGCCACCGTGACCTCGCCACCCTGCGGGTAGAGCGCGGCCAGCTTGTCCAGGTTCACGACCTGGTACTCGGTGCGGAACGGGTTCTTGAAGCCCTTGAGCTTCGGGAGACGCATGTGGAGGGGCATCTGCCCACCCTCGAAGCGCTCCGGAACCTGGTAACGGGCCTTGGTGCCCTTCGTACCACGACCGGCCGTCTTACCCTTCGACGCCTCACCACGACCCACACGGGTCTTGGCGGTCTTGGCGCCCGGGGCGGGACGGAGGTTGTGGACCTTCAGCGGGTTGTTCTCCGCCATGTCAGTCGACCTCCTCGACCGTCACGAGGTGGCGGACGGTGTGCACCATTCCGCGGAACTCGGGGCGGTCCTCCTTGACGACCACGTCGTTCAGGCGCTTGAGCCCGAGCGAACGCAGAGTGTCGCGGTGGTTCTGCTTGCTGCCGATGTACGACTTCGTCTGCGTGATCTTGAGGCGAGCCATTACGCACCCGCTCCCGCACGCGCACGCAGGAGAGCCGCGGGGGCGACGTCCTCGAGGGGCAGACCACGGCGAGCCGCGATCTCCTCGGGACGCTGCAGGCCCTTGAGGGCCGCCACGGTCGCGTGCACGATGTTGATCGCGTTGTCGGAGCCGAGCGACTTCGACAGGATGTCGTGAACGCCGGCGCACTCGAGCACGGCACGCACCGGGCCACCGGCGATAACGCCGGTACCGGGGGAAGCTGGCTTGAGCAGGACGACGCCCGCGGCCTTCTCGCCCTGGATCGGGTGAGGGATGGTGCCCTGGATGCGGGGAACCTTGAAGAAGTTCTTCTTGGCTTCCTCGACACCCTTGGCGATGGCCGCGGGAACTTCCTTGGCCTTGCCGTAACCGACACCTACGGTGCCGTCACCGTCACCCACCACGACGAGCGCGGTGAAGCTGAAGCGACGACCACCCTTGACAACCTTGGCGACGCGGTTGATCGCGACAACGCGCTCAACGTACGCGGTCTTCTCGGCGGCAGCGCCACCGTCGCGGCCCTTCCGGTCCCGCCGCTCGCCGCCACCGGCACCGCTTCCGCGGCGCTGGGGTCCAGCCATTGGATTTACCTCTCTCTGTTACGTCCGTTAGTCCCGGAACCGGGGCTTAGAACTTCAGCCCGGCTTCGCGGGCGGCGTCAGCCAGAGCGGCAATGCGCCCGGCGTACCTGTTGCCACCACGGTCGAACACGACAGCCTCGACACCCGCGGCCTTGGCGCGCTCGGCGACGAGAGCGCCGACCTGCTTGGCCTGCGCCGACTTGTCACCCTCGCCACCACGGATGGACGAGTCCAGGTTCGACGCGGACGCAAGGGTGTGACCCTTGAGGTCGTCGATGACCTGAGCGGTGATACCGCGGTTGGAACGCGTCACGACGAGGCGCGGACGCTCCGCCGTACCCGACACGTTCTTGCGGATGCGGATGTGACGGCGGGCCTTGGCCGCACGCTTGTAAGCGTCGCCCTTGGCGATCTTCACACCGTATGCCATGGCTTACTTACCAGCCTTTCCGACCTTGCGGCGGATGACCTCGCCGGCGTACTTGACGCCCTTGGCCTTGTACGGGTCGGGCTTCCGCAGCTTGCGGATGTTCGCCGCGACCTCGCCGACCTTCTGCTTGTCGATGCCCTCGACCGAGAACTTGGTCGGCGACTCGACCTTGAAGGAGATGCCCTCGGGCGCCTCCACCAGGATCGGGTGGCTGTAGCCGAGCTGGAACTCCAGGTTGGAGCCCTTCGCGGCAACGCGGTAACCGACACCGCTGATCTCGAGCGCCTTCACGTAACCCTGGGTCACACCGGTGATCATGTTGGCCACCAGCGTGCGGGACAGGCCGTGGAGGGCCTTGTTCTGACGCTCGTCGTTCGGGCGGGTGACGTTGAGAACGCCGTCCTCACCCTTAACGATCTCGATCGGCGCGGCAACGGTGTGGCTCAGGGTGCCCTTGGAACCCTTCACCGTGACCGAGCGGCCCTCGATGGTGACGTCCACGCCGGCGGGAACCTGGATAGGCAGCTTGCCAATACGCGACATTGCTATTCCTCCGTTCCCGACTACCAGACGTAGGCGAGGACTTCCCCACCTACGCCCTTCTTGCCTGCCTGCTGGCCGGTCAGGAGGCCGTGGGACGTGGAGATGATCGCCACGCCCAGACCGCCGAGAACCTTCGGCAGGTTGGTGGACTTCGCGTAAACCCGGAGGCCCGGCTTCGAGATCCGCTTGATGCCCGCGATGGAGCGCTCACGGTTCGGACCGAACTTGAGCTCGAGAACGAGGTTCTTGCCGACCTCGGCGTCCTCGACCTTCCAGCCCGTGATGAAGCCCTCCTGCTGGAGGATTTCCGCGATGTGAGACTTGATCTTGCTGTGCGGCATCGTCACGGAGTCGTGGTACGCCGAGTTCGCGTTACGCAGACGCGTGAGCATGTCTGCGATCGGATCAGTCATGGTCATGAATTGGCCTTCGGCCTCTCTCGCCGGGGTTTCCTGTATGCGCCATCCCTCTCCCCACACAGGGGCGGGACGGGTGCGGCGCGGGGACCTACGGCGTAGTAAGTCGTACGGGCGGCGGACGCCCAACCCTCCTAGCCTAAGCCATGGAGGGGTGGGCCTCCGCCAACCCTCTGCTTACCGAGAGACTCCGGTTATCCCAGAAAAGCGGGGATTACCAGGAGCTCTTGGTCACGCCCGGCAGCTCGCCACGGTGAGCCATCTCACGAAGGCACACGCGGCACAGGCCGAACTTGCGGTACACGGAGTGGGGACGACCACAGCGCTGGCAGCGCGTGTAGCCCCGCACGCCGAACTTGGGCTTGCGGGCAGCCTTCGCGATGAGAGCCTTCTTCGCCATCTCGCTTACGCCTCCTTGAACGGGAAGCCGAGGTGACGGAGAAGGGCACGGCCCTCAGCGTCGTTGGTCGCCGTGGTGACCACGGTGATGTCCATACCCCGGACACGGTCGATCTTGTCCTGGTCGATCTCGTGGAACATGACCTGCTCCGTGAGACCGAAGGTGTAGTTGCCACGCCCGTCGAACTGCTTGGGGGACAGACCACGGAAGTCGCGGATGCGCGGAAGCGCGAGCGACAGGGTGCGGTCCAGGAACTCCCACATGCGGTCGCCACGGAGGGTGACGTGAGCACCGATCGGCTGACCCTCACGCAGCTTGAACTGCGCGATGGACTTGCGGGCCTTGGTGACGGCCGGCTTCTGACCGGTGATCGTGGTGAGGTCGCGGATGGCGCCCTCGATCAGCTTGGAATCGCGGGCGGCGTCGCCCACACCCATGTTGACCACGACCTTGACGAGGCCGGGGATCTGCATGACGTTCTCGTACGAGAACTCCTCACGCAGCTTGCCCGCGATCTCCTCGCGGTACTTCGTCTTGAGACGCGGAGTGGTGGTGGTAGCCATCAGATGTCCTCACCCGTCCGCTTGGCAACGCGGATCTTGTTGCCCTCGTCGTCGAAGCGGTAACCGACGCGCGTGACGACCTTCTTGCCGTCCTTCTCAACGACCAGCTGGACGTTGGAGACGTGGACCGGCGCCTCGGTCGTGACGATGCCACCGGCCTGCGACGGGCCGGCCTTGGTGTGCTTCTTGACCCGGTTGACACCCTCGACCAGGACACGGTTCTCGCGGGGGAAGGCCGTGATGACCTTGCCCTGCTTGCCCTTGTCCTTACCGGTGATGACCTGGACCAGGTCGCCCTTCTTGATCTTCATGCTTACAGCACCTCCGGCGCGAGCGAGATGATCTTCATGAACTTCTTCTCGCGCAGCTCACGGCCCACCGGGCCGAAGATACGGGTGCCGCGAGGGTCGCCGTCGTTCTTGAGAATGACAGCGGCGTTCTCGTCGAAGCGGATGTACGAGCCGTCCTGGCGGCGGCGCTCCTTGACGGTGCGAACGATGACCGCCTTGACGACGTCACCCTTCTTCACGTTGCCACCGGGGATCGCGTCCTTGACGGTGGCGACGATGACGTCACCGATGCCCGCGTAGCGGCGACCGGAACCACCGAGAACACGGATGCAAAGGATCTCCTTGGCACCAGTGTTGTCGGCGACACGCAGTCGCGACTCCTGCTGGATCACGTCTATCTCCTGATTGTCTGCCGGTTCCCGGCAGGGGCACCGAAGTGCCCCTGCCGAGCCTGGCGGAACGAACTCGAAGGGTTACCCCTTCAAGTGATTACTTGGCCTTCTCGAGGATCTCGATGACGCGCCAGTGCTTCGTCGACGAAAGCTTCCGGGTCTCCATCAGGAGGACGCGGTCGCCGACGCCGGCAGCGTTCTGCTCGTCGTGAGCCTTGAGCTTGTTCGTACGGCGGATGACCTTGCCGTACAGCGCGTGCTTGACGCGGTCCTCGACGGCGACGACGACGGTCTTGTCCATCTTGTCGCTGACGACCAGGCCCTCACGGACCTTGCGTGCGTTGCGCTCGGTCTTCTCAGTCACGTTGCTCTCGCTCATCAGGCACTCTCCACCGTCTCGATGCCCAGCTCGCGCTCACGCATCAGGGTGTAGATCCGCGCGATGTCCTTACGGACGGACTTGAGCCGACCGTGGTTCTCGAGCTGGCCAGTCGCCGCCTGGAAGCGGAGGTTGAACAGCTCTTCCTTGGCCTCGCGAAGCTTGGCAACAAGCTCCTCGTTGCCCAGCTCGCGCAGCTCGGACGCCTTGGTACCGGCGGTCATCACAGCTCACCTGCCTCGCGCTTGACGATCTTGCACTTCATCGGCAGCTTGTGGGCCGCACGGGTCAGGGCCTCGCGCGCGATCTTCTCGTTCGGGTACGACAGCTCGAACATCACCCGACCGGGCTTGACGTTCGCGATCCACCACTCCGGGGAACCCTTACCGGAACCCATGCGGGTCTCGGCAGGCTTCTTCGTGAGCGGGCGGTCCGGGTAGATGTTGATCCAGACCTTGCCGCCACGCTTGATGTGGCGGGTCATCGCGATACGAGCCGCCTCGATCTGGCGGTTGGTCACGTACGCCGGAGTGAGGGCCTGAATGCCGTACTCGCCGAACGCAACCTGCGTACCACCCTTGGACATACCGCTGCGCTTCGGGTGGTGCTGCTTGCGGTGCTTGACCCTACGGGGGATCAGCATTTCGGTCAGGCCTCCGTTCCGGTGCTCTCAGCAGCCGGAGCGGCGGCGGGAGCGTCGGCCTTGGGGGCCTCGGCAGCCTGAGCCTGCTGCGGCTTGCGACCGCGACCGCCACGCTCGCCACCGCGACCACCACGGCCACCGGCCGGACGGTCACCGGCGCCACGGGCCGGGCGGTTACCCGCACGGGCCGCTGCGTTCTCGGCGCGGACCTCGGCGATGTTCTTGACATCGCCCTTGTAGATCCAGACCTTCACGCCGATGCGGCCGAAGGTCGTCTTGGCCTCGAAGAAGCCGTAGTCGACGTTCGCGCGGAGCGTGTGCAGGGGCACACGGCCCTCGCGGTAGAACTCCGAGCGGGACATCTCGGCGCCGCCGAGGCGACCGCCGCACTGGATCTTGATGCCCTTGGCGCCGGCCTTCATCGTGCCCTGCATGCTCTTACGCATGGCGCGACGGAAGGAGACGCGGGAGGAGAGCTGCTCGGCAACGGCCTGGGCGACCAGCTGAGCGTCCATCTCGGGGTTCTTGACCTCGAGGATGTTCAGCTGGACCTGCTTGCCCGTGAGCTTCTCGAGGTCACCGCGGATGCGGTCGGCCTCGGCGCCACGGCGGCCGATGACGATGCCGGGACGCGCGGTGTGGATGTCCACCCGCACGCGGTCACGGGTGCGCTCGATCTCAACCTTCGAGATGCCGGCGCGCTCCATGCCGGACGTCATCATCCGACGGATGGCGACGTCTTCCTTGACGTAGTCCTTGTACAGCTTGTCGGCGTACCAGCGGGACTTGAAGTCCGTGGTGATGCCGAGCCGGAACCCATGCGGGTTAACCTTCTGGCCCATTACCGGGTTCCTTCCTTGCTGCTGACGACCACGGTGATGTGGCTGGTCCGCTTACGGATCCGGTAGGCACGGCCCTGAGCACGCGGACGGAACCGCTTCAGGGTCGGGCCCTCATCCACGAACGCCTCGCTGATGAACAGCGAAGAGGCGTCACTGTGGTCGTAGTTGTGCGCGGCGTTGGCGATGGCGCTGTCCAGCACCTTGCCGACCGGCACGCTCGCGGCCTGCGGGGCGAAACGCAGGACCGCCTGAGCCTCCGTGGCATCCATGCCACGGATAAGGTCCACCACACGGCGGGCCTTCATGGGCGTAACGCGGATGTACCGCGCCTGGGCCCTGGCTTCCATGGTTGTCCTTCCAGTGTCTGTCATGGTCATTCCACCCCGCTACTAGCGGCGCTTCGACTTCCGGTCGTCCTTCACGTGACCCCGGAAGGTGCGCGTCGGCGAGAACTCGCCGAGCTTGTGGCCGACCATCGACTCGGTGACAAACACCGGAATGTGGGTCTTGCCGTTGTGCACCGCGATCGTGTGGCCGAGCATGGCCGGGATGATCATCGAGCGACGGGACCAGGTCTTGATGACGTTCTTGGTGCCGGCTTCGTTCTGGACGTCCACCTTCTTTACGAGGTGGTCGTCGACGAAGGGCCCCTTCTTGAGACTGCGCGGCATCTAAACCCGCTCCTAGCGCTTCTTGTTCGTCTTGCGGCGGCGGACGATGTACTTGCTCGAAGCCTTCTTCGGCGAGCGAGTACGACCCTCCTTCTGACCCCACGGGGAGACCGGGTGGCGACCACCGGAGGTCTTGCCCTCACCACCACCGTGCGGGTGGTCGACCGGGTTCATCGCCACACCGCGAACGGTCGGGCGAACGCCCAGCCAGCGCTTACGGCCGGCCTTGCCCCAGTTGATGTTCGACTGCTCGGCGTTGCCGACCTCACCAATGGTGGCGCGGCAGCGGGCGTCGACGAGACGGATCTCGCCGGACGGCATACGAAGGTGGGCCATCGTGCCCTCCTTCGCCAGCAGCTGCACGGAGGCACCCGCGGAACGGGCGAACTTGGCGCCACCGCCGGGACGGAGCTCGATCGCGTGGATCGTGGTACCGACCGGGATGTTGCGGAGGGCCAGGTTGTTGCCGGGCTTGATGTCGGCGCCAGGGCCGTTCTCCACCCGGTCGCCCTGCGCGAGACCACGCGGGGCGATGATGTAGCGCTTCTCGCCGTCCGCGTAGTGGAGCAGCGCGATGCGAGCGGTGCGGTTCGGGTCGTACTCGATGTGAGCGACCTTGGCCGGCACGCCGTCCTTGTCGTGACGACGGAAGTCGATCACGCGGTAGGCGCGCTTGTGGCCACCGCCCTGGTGACGGACGGTCACACGACCGGTGTTGTTACGGCCGCCCTTGCTGTGCAGCGGGCGGACCAGCGACTTCTCCGGCGTGGACCGCGTGATCTCGACGAAGTCGGCTACGGAGGAGCCACGACGGCCCGGCGTAGTCGGCTTGTACTTGCGGATTCCCATTTCTCAGTCCTCGTCCGATTCCGGACGACTCGACCGCCGTCAGGCGGTCGGGCCGCCGAAGATGTCGATACGGTTGCCCTCGGCAAGGGTCACGATGGCGCGCTTGGTGTTGGCGCGCTTGCCGAAACCAGTGCGGGTGCGCTTGCGCTTGCCCTGACGGTTGATCGTGTTGACCCCGGTGACCTTGACCGAGAAGACCGCCTCGACGGCCTGCTTGATCTGAGTCTTGTTGGACCCGGGCGCGACGATGAACGTGTACTTGTTCTCGTCGAGCAGCGCGTAGCTCTTCTCGGAAACAACCGGCTTGACGAGGATGTCACGCGGGTCCGTGAAGGTCTTGCTGGTGATCGTGGCCTCGGACATCAGGCCTCGCTCCCTTCGTTGTCAGCGGCCTTGGGGCCAGACACGAAGGACTCGAGGGCGGCCTGGGTGAAGACCACGTCGTCGGATCGCATCACGTCGTACGTGTTCAGCTGGCCCGGCTCCAGGATGTGCACCTGGGGCAGGTTGCGGGCGGAGAGCCACGCGGCCTCGTCGGCGCGCTCGACGACCAGGAGCAGGTTCTTGCGCTCCGAGATCTTGCCGAACAGCGACTTCGCGGCCTTGGTGGAGATGTCACCCTCGACCACGCCGGAGACGACGTGGATGCGGGAGTGGTTCGCCCGGTCGGTGAGGGCACCGCGGAGAGCGGCGGCCTTCATCTTCTTGGGGGTGCGCTGCGAGTAGTCACGCGGCACGGGACCGTGCACGACGCCACCACCGGCGAACTGCGGGGCGCGGGTCGAACCCTGACGGGCGCGGCCGGTGCCCTTCTGGCGGTACGGCTTCTTGCCACCACCGCGGACCTCGCCACGCGACTTGACCTTGTGCGTGCCCTGACGGGCGGCGGCCAGCTGCGCGACGACGACCTGGTGGATCAGCGGGATGCTGATCTTGGCCTCGAAGATCTCGGCCGGGAGCTCGACGGTCCCGGTCTTGTCGCCGGAGGGCGACAGAATGTCAATGGTGCTCATATCCTCAGGCCCCCTTGGCCGCGGTGCGGACCAGGACGAGGCCGCCGTTCGGACCAGGAACCGCACCCTTGATCAGGAGCAGGCCCTTCTCCGCGTCAACGGCGTGAACGGTCAGGTTCTGGGTGGTCACGCGCTCGTTGCCCATGCGGCCGGCCATGCGCATGCCCTTGAAGACACGGCCCGGGGTGGCGCAGCCACCGATCGAACCGGGCTTGCGGTGCACGCGGTGGGCACCGTGCGAGGCCTTGCCACCACGGAAGTTGTGGCGCTTCATGACACCGGCGAAGCCCTTGCCCTTGCTCTTACCGGTGACGTCGACCTTCACGCCGGCCTCGAAGAGCTCGGCGGTGATCTCCTGGCCGAGCGTGTACTCGGAGGCGTCAGCGGTGCGGAGCTCCACAAGGTGACGGCGCGGGGTGACGTCGGCCTTGGCGAAGTGGCCCTTGAGGGGCTTGTTCACCTTGCGCGGGTCGATCTCGCCGAAGGCGATCTGGACCGACTCGTAGCCGTCGATGTCGTTCGTACGCACCTGGGTCACGACATTGGGGCCGGCCTTGACGACGGTCACCGGGACGACCCGGTTGTTCTCGTCCCAGACCTGCGTCATGCCGAGCTTCTCGCCCAGGATGCCCTTGATGTTCTTAGCCATCTCGCGCGTCACCTCAGAGCTTGATCTCGATGTCGACGCCCGCCGGCAGGTCGAGGCGCATGAGCGAGTCAACCGTCTTCGGCGTGGGGTCGAGGATGTCGATGAGGCGCTTGTGCGTGCGCATCTCGAAGTGCTCGCGCGAGTCCTTGTACTTGTGCGGCGACTTGATGACGCAGTACACGTTCTTCTCAGTGGGCAGCGGCACCGGGCCCGCGACCGACGCACCAGTGCGAGTCACCGTCTCGACGATCTTCTTCGCCGAAGAGTCGATGACCTCGTGGTCGTAGGCCTTGAGCCGGATGCGGATCTTCTGTCCCGCCATGGCTACTCAGTAGTCCTTTGTCTTGGTTAACGCTCTGGACTCGGGGGGCTCTCATGACTCCACCTCCGACCCACGCGGTCGGGCGTGTCGCACTCCCTCTACGCAGAAATCCCGAGAGATCTCCCAACCAAGGGGGTGCGGTTCCCAGAACCGCGAGCCGGGGGCAGAACACCACCCGAGTGCCTGGTCGGCGCCCCGCTGACACTTCCCGGAAGATTCCCGTACGTCCGCTCCTGAGAAGGAGCGACGAGTACTGTGGGACTCGCTTCCGGTCCCCCCGACGGGAGGCGTGCAGCATCGGCACTCAACCGAGCAACCCCGACAGTCTGCCATACGGGGTGCAGCGCTGGCCAATCGAGCCGGAGAGAATACCCCGGACGTGACGCACGTCAAACGCCCGCCCCGGGGGAGCGCGCCGATTCAGCCCTGCGCATCGCTGTGTGCCGCACGGCTCGGAGGCGTCACGGGCCCCGCTCGGCGGTTCCCCTCCGAGCGGCATCGTCACCCTTCCTGTGACGCACATCGCCCTCATCCCTCGGTCACCTGACCGATTCCAGGGCAACCCCCGCCCCCGTAATCCCGTCTAGCCAGTCGCGGAAGCAGGCCTGAACAGGCGTTCCGCGGATTCCAGGGCATGTGCGCGGTACGGGGGGACATCACCAGTGGACAGATCCGAGCTGCCCGGGGCCGGTCTGCCCCGACGACGCGGAGTGCTGGCGGGCGCCGCCGCCCTCGGTACGGCCCTTCTCGCCGGATGCTCCGTGCCCGCCCCGCGCCGGACCCAGCCGGTCGCCGACCCCGCGCCCGGGGTGCCGATCGTCTCCACCCGACGCGCGCAGCTCCTGCAGTTCGCCGCGCACCCGGACGACGACCTCTACTTCATGAACCCGGACACCCAGCGCATGCTCGACGCCGGTGTCCCGCTGGTCTCCGTCTACGTCACGGCCGGCGAGCACGAGGGGGTGAACCGGGTCAAGGGCATGCCGCCCGCGAAGCCCGACCGGGCCGCCTACTCCTCCGCGCGCCACCAGGGCCTGCGCCAGGCGTACGCGACGCTCCTCGGGCTGGACACGTTCACCCCCTGGCAGAAGGGCGTCATCACCCTTCAGGGCGGGCGGCGCGCCGAGATCAACACGCTGGTGCACGACGGCCGCCGGGTGGAGCTGATCTTCCTCAACCTGCCCGAGCACGCCCCCCGGCGCTACATGGCCCTGCCCGCCCTCTGGCGCGACCGCGCGCTCGAACTGCGCACCCACCTGTCCGCGGACTCTCCCGTCGACCGCTCCGACACCTACGACCACGACCAGCTGATCGACGTCCTCGTCGGCCTCCTCGACCGCTACCGGCCGACCATCGTGCAGACCCTCGACCCCGACCCGGACATCCAGCTCAGCGACGCGGCGACCCGCAAGCGGGACGCCGAGCAGCCCGGCTACTCGGACCACGGCGCCCACACCGCCGCCGCCTGCTTCTCCTGGGCCGCGCTCATACGCTGGGTCGCCCAGGACCAGAAGGGCCCGGGCCAGATACCGGCCTTCGTGGCGACCGCCTTCCGGGGTTACTACAACCGTCACTGGCCCAAGAACCTCCCCCCGCAGGTCCTCGACGAGAAGGCCGGCCACCTCCTCCCGTACGGCGGCGATCCCGCCTGGGAGTGCGGCAACCCCTCGGGCTGCGGCGACTACAGCGTCGGCGGGGGCCGCCCGCTCACCAACAGCAAGGGCTGGGTCCGGGCGACCCACCACCGCTGGCCCGGCGCCGGCCCCGCCGTCGTCGCCCGGTCCGACGGGCGGCTCGACGCCTACGGGGTGCTCGGACTGCGCGCGGTCCGCTGGCGGGAGACCGAACGGGGCTCGGGGCTCTGGGGCGACCCGACGGACCTGGGCGGCGGGCCGCTGGTGCCGGCGCTCGGCTCGGCCACCCTCCCCGACGGGCGCGTCCTGCTGTTCGGCGTCCGCTTCGCCGCCCTCGCCGGGCGCGGCGGGCCCAACGAGCGGGAGGTCGTCCTGCTGGAGCAGCGCTCCCCCGACGGCCCGTTCCTCGCCTGGCGGGGCCTGGGCAATCCGGAGCGCAAGGACGACCGGGGCCGCCGGATCGGCGTCCCGGTCGCGGTCGCCACCCCGGACGGCCGCGTCCACCTCTTCCTCCGCAACGCGGACAAGGGCGTGTCGACGCGGGTGCGGGAGACCGACGGCGCCTGGTCCTCGTGGCGGGACCTCCCGAGGGCCGAGGAGATCCAGGACGGCCTGGAGGTCGTGGTCGACGGCGCGGGCCGGGTCCACGTCCTCGGCGCCGGCCGGAACTCCGTACAGCACTGGATCGACTCCACGCCCGCCGCACCGCTCCCCCTCGCGGGCGACCCGGTCGCCGCCGTACCGGCCCAGGGCCGCGCCGGGGTGGAGGTGTACTACCGCAGGCCGGCCACGAAGGAGCTGCTGTCGCGGCGCGGGAACGCGTCCTTCGACGGGTACGGCTCCGTGGCCGCGGCGGCCGACGCCGGCGGAACGGTTCTGCTGGGTCGGGACCTGCGCGGTCGGATCCAGCTGCGCCGGGGCGGCCGGCTCTGGACCCGCACGCAGGGGGCGGCGGCCGTGCAGGCCCCCGCGCTGCGGCTGCTGCCCGGCGGCCCGGTCGCCGTGGGCCTGGGCGCGGACGCGCACCCGTGGGTGTGGCGTCCGGCGAAGCGCACCGGCGCGACCTCGACCTCGTAGACATCTCGCAGGGCTCGTGGCACGAACAACGAAGAGGGCCCCCGTCCCGCCGCGAACGGCGGGCCGGGGGCCCTCTCATGACGCTCCGTCAGGAGCGGCGCAGGTCAAGCGATCGACAATTACTTGTTGATCTTGACGACCTGGCCGGCGCCCACGGTCCGGCCACCCTCACGGATGGCGAACTTCAGGCCCTCCTCCATGGCGACGGGCTGGATCAGCTCGACGGTCATGGAGGTGTTGTCGCCCGGCATGACCATCTCGGTGCCCTCGGGGAGGGTCACGACGCCGGTCACGTCCGTGGTACGGAAGTAGAACTGCGGGCGGTAGTTGTTGAAGAACGGGGTGTGACGGCCACCCTCGTCCTTCGACAGGATGTAGGCCTGGGCCTCGAAGCTGGTGTGCGGCGTGACCGAACCCGGCTTGATGATGACCTGGCCGCGCTCGACGTCCTCGCGCTTGATGCCACGGAGGAGCAGACCGACGTTCTCGCCCGCCTGGCCCTCGTCGAGCAGCTTGCGGAACATCTCGATGCCGGTGACCGTGGTGGTGACCTTCTCGGTCTTGATACCGACGATGTCGACGGTCTCGTTGACCTTGAGGACACCACGCTCGATACGACCGGTGACGACGGTTCCACGACCGGTGATCGTGAAGACGTCCTCGATCGGCATCAGGAACGGCTTGTCGACGTCACGCTCGGGCTGCGGGATCGCCTCGTCGACGGCGGCCATCAGGTTCAGGACCGACTGGCCCCACTCCTTGTCGCCCTCGAGCGCCTTGAGCGCCGAGACCTTGACGACCGGCAGGTCGTCGCCCGGGAACTCGTACTCGGAGAGGAGCTCACGGACCTCGAGCTCGACGAGCTCCAGGATCTCCTCGTCGTCCACCATGTCGGCCTTGTTCAGGGCGACGACGATGTACGGAACGCCGACCTGGCGGGCCAGGAGCACGTGCTCCTTGGTCTGCGGCATCGGGCCGTCGGTGGCGGCGACCACGAGGATGGCGCCGTCCATCTGCGCGGCACCCGTGATCATGTTCTTGATGTAGTCCGCGTGACCGGGGCAGTCGACGTGGGCGTAGTGACGCGACTCGGTCTGGTACTCGACGTGCGCGATGGAGATGGTGATACCGCGCTGGCGCTCCTCAGGAGCCTTGTCGATCTGGTCGAAGGCCGAGGCCTCGTTCAGGTCCGGGTACGCGTCGTGCAGCACCTTGGTAATGGCGGCCGTGAGGGTCGTCTTACCGTGGTCGATGTGACCGATGGTGCCGATGTTGACGTGCGGCTTAGTCCGCTCGAACTTCGCCTTCGCCACGGGGGTCCTCCTGGAGAGTGGTTCTGTACGCCTTACTCATCGGCGCCAGGTGATCTTTGCTGGGATGCCGTCCGCCGGGGGCTCTTTCTTCGGGTTCGAATTCCGAGCCCCGGCGTACGGTGTCAAGCCTAAAGCGTGCACTCGGGTGAGTTACTCGCCCTTGGCCTTCGCGATGATCTCCTCGGCGACGTTCCGCGGAACCTCGGCGTAGGAGTCGAACTGCATCGAGTAGCTTGCGCGACCCGAGGTCTTGCTGCGGAGGTCTCCGACGTAGCCGAACATCTCCGAGAGGGGCACGAGGCCCTTCACGACGCGAGCGCCGCTGCGCTCCTCCATGGCCTGAATCTGGCCACGGCGGGAGTTGATGTCACCGATGACCTCGCCCATGTAGTCCTCGGGCGTGGTGACCTCGACGGACATCATCGGCTCGAGGATGACCGGCGAAGCCTTGCGCGCGGCCTCCTTGAAGGCCTGCGAACCGGCGATCTTGAACGCGAGCTCGGAGGAGTCGACCTCGTGGTAGCCACCGTCGAGAAGGATGACGCGGACGCCAGTCATCTCGTAGCCGGCCAGGATGCCGAACTGCATGGCCTCCTGCGCACCGGCGTCGACCGAAGGGATGTACTCCTTCGGGATGCGGCCACCGGTGACCTTGTTCACGAACTCGTACGACGAGTCGCCACCCTCGATGGGCTCGATCGCGATCTGCACCTTGGCGAACTGACCGGTACCACCGGTCTGCTTCTTGTGGGTGTAGTCCAGTCGCTCGACGGCCTTGCGGATCGTCTCGCGGTACGCGACCTGCGGCTTGCCGACGTTCGCCTCGACCTTGAACTCGCGACGCATACGGTCGACGAGGATGTCGAGGTGAAGCTCGCCCATACCACCGATGATGGTCTGGCCGGTCTCCTCGTCCGAGTGCACCTGGAAGGAGGGGTCCTCCTCCGCGAGACGCTGGATGGCGACACCCAGCTTCTCCTGGTCACCCTTGGACTTGGGCTCGATGGCGACCTGAATGACCGGCGCCGGGAAGTCCATGGACTCCAGGATGACCGGGTTCTTCTCGTCACACAGCGTCTCACCGGTGGTGGTCTGCTTCAGGCCCATGACGGCGACGATGTCGCCGGCGCCCACCGAGTCGATCTCCTCACGCTTGTTCGCGTGCATGCGGTAGATCTTGCCGATGCGCTCACGCTTGCCCTTGACGGAGTTCAGCACCGCGGTGCCGGCCTCCAGGCGACCGGAGTAGATCCGGACGAAGGTGAGCTTACCGAGGTGCGGGTCGCTCGCGATCTTGAACGCCAGAGCCGACAGCGGCTCCTCGTCGGACGGCTTGCGCTTGACGACCAGCTCCGCGTCCTTCACGTCGTGGCCCTCGATGGCCTCGACGTCCAGGGGGGAGGGGAGGTAGCGCACGACCGCGTCGAGCAGGGGCTGGACGCCCTTGTTCTTGAACGCGGTGCCACAGAAGACGGGGGTGATCGTCTTCTCGCCGCCACCCTTGCCGGAGGCAATGGTGATACGACGGACGGCGGCGTAGAGCTGCTCCTCGGTGGGCTCGACGCCCTCGAGGAAGAGCTCCATGATCTCTTCGTCGTTCTCGGCGACGGTCTCGACCAGCTTGCCGCGCCACTCTTCAGCGGCCTCGACGTGCGTGGCCGGGATGTCGACGACGTCGTACATCTCGCCCTTGGTCGCTTCCGCGGACCAGACCAGGGCCTTCATGCGGACGAGGTCCACGACACCCTGGAAGTCCATCTCGGCGCCGATGGGCAGCTGCATGACGATCGGGACGGCGCCGAGGCGGTCCACGATCATGTCGACGCAGCGGTGGAACTCGGCGCCCGTACGGTCGAGCTTGTTGACGAAGCAGATACGCGGGACGCCGTAGCGGTCCGCCTGACGCCAGACAGTCTCGGACTGGGGCTCGACACCGGCGACGCCGTCGAACACCGTCACGGCACCGTCGAGCACGCGGAGCGAACGCTCCACCTCGACGGTGAAGTCGACGTGGCCCGGGGTGTCGATGATGTTGATGGTGTGGTCGACGTCCTCGAGCGGCCAGTGGCAGGTCGTCGCGGCGGACGTGATCGTGATGCCGCGCTCCTGCTCCTGCTCCATCCAGTCCATCGTGGCAGCGCCGTCGTGGACTTCACCGATCTTGTACGAAACGCCGGTGTAGAACAGGATCCGCTCGGTGGTGGTCGTCTTGCCCGCGTCGATGTGAGCCATGATGCCGATGTTGCGCACCTTGGCAAGGTCAAGCGAAGTGGTAGCCATATCGGCTCAGTCTTCTCTCGGTCTCGATGTGGGTTGCGACTACCAGCGGTAGTGCGCGAAGGCCTTGTTGGACTCGGCCATCTTGTGCGTGTCCTCACGCTTCTTGACCGAAGCACCGAGGCCGTTGGAGGCGTCGAGGAGCTCGTTCATGAGGCGCTCGGTCATGGTCTTCTCGCGGCGGGCGCGGGAGTAGCCCACGAGCCAGCGGAGCGCGAGGGTGGAGGCGCGACCGGGCTTGACCTCGATCGGCACCTGGTAGGTGGCGCCACCGACACGGCGGGACTTGACCTCGAGGGACGGCTTCACGTTCTCGAGGGCGCGCTTCAGCGTGATGACCGGGTCGTTGCCGGTCTTCTCGCGGAGGCCTTCCATGGCGCCGTAGACGATGCGCTCGGCGGTGGAGCGCTTGCCGTCCAGCAGGATCTTGTTGATCAGCGAGGTGACAAGAGGAGAGCTGTAGACCGGGTCGATGATGACCGGGCGCTTCGGGGCGGGGCCCTTACGAGGCATTCTTACTTCTCCTTCTTGGCGCCGTAGCGGCTGCGAGCCTGCTTACGGTTCTTGACGCCCTGCGTGTCGAGGGAACCGCGGATGATCTTGTAACGAACACCCGGCAGGTCCTTCACACGGCCACCACGCACGAGCACGATGGAGTGCTCCTGCAGGTTGTGACCCTCACCCGGGATGTAGGCCGTGACCTCGATGCCCGAGGTCAGACGCACACGCGCGACCTTACGGAGGGCCGAGTTCGGCTTCTTCGGGGTGGTCGTGAACACACGCGTGCAGACGCCGCGACGCTGAGGGGAACCCTCGAGTGCGGGCGTCTTGTTCTTCTCGACCTTGTCCTGCCGGCCCTTCCGGACCAGCTGCTGGATCGTAGGCACTACTTCTCCGGTTTCTGTGTGCCGTCGTAAAACTAACCTGGAACACTGTCCGACCCACGCGGTCGGGTGTGTCGAATACTGCGGACCTCCGCCGGGGGCGGAAAACACACAGATTGCGGTGGCCGTGAACGGACTCGTCATGCGGCTGATGACACGCACGCGAGCCCAGGCACACCCCAGGCACAAGGTCTGAGCGTACCTACCGCATGGACTCCGGTCAAAACAAATGCCCGGGCACCCGGGGACCCGGCCGACCTCGGCGAACGCTCTGTCGAGAGGGGCTCGCACAAGGTCACGCCGGAGGCGGCACGCCCGTCAGGTGTCGGCGTCCTGACGGGCGCCGTCGGCGTCCGGTGGCGGGGGGCGGTGACGAGGGTCACTGCGGCCGCGCGGGGTGCTGCGACCGCCGGGGTCAGTGCGGTCGCCGGAGTCGGGCCGGGGCCTGCGGTCGCCCTGGTCGCCGGGGTCGGTCCGCGCACCGGGGTCGGAC
The DNA here is from genome assembly GCF_044746945.1 of Streptomyces sp. NPDC090127. NCBI lineage: Bacteria > Bacillati > Actinomycetota > Actinomycetes > Kitasatosporales > Streptomycetaceae > Streptomyces > Streptomyces sp. NPDC090127. Next base: position 1,185,403 of record NZ_JBIVDE010000001.1, read on the forward strand.
CGGTCGCCGGGGTCGGGCCGGTCGCCGGGGTCGGCTCGGGCACCGGAGTCGGGCCGGTCGCCGGGGTCGGCTCGGGCACCGGAGTCGGGCCGGTCGCCGGGGTCGGCTCGGGCACCGGAGTCGGGCCGGGGCCTGCGGTCGCCCTGGTCGCCGCGGTCTCCGGGGTCGGCCCTGTCGCCCGGGTCGCCCGGGTCGGTGCGCTCGCCGCGGTCGGCGCGGGTGCGGCGGGGGCCGGGGAGGCGCGGGATGGTCGGAACCTTCGACTTGCGGCTCTTGCGGACGAACGCCGGACGGGCGCTCTCCCCTGCATCCACAGCCTCCCCCGACCCCGCTCCTCGCGCCTCGGCGTCTCGCGCCTCGGCGTCCGCGGGTTCGGCCGGGGGCGGGGGCGGCGCGTCGCGGGCGGCCGGGGTGCCCTCCGCGCCCGCCGACGGTCCTCCGACGAGGTCCTGACGGTCCGTCGGGAACGGGATGACGGCGGCCTGGCCGGGGGTGCGCCCGACGAGCCGGAGCGGCCTGACCCGGGCGGCCGCGGCACGCGCCTCGTCCAGGGCCGGACCGTACTCGGCGGCGGCGTCCCGCCAGCCGTTCGCGTACGCGGCGATCTCGCGGCGCTCGATCTCCTCGCGCAGCAGGACGGCGACCTCGTCGGGGGCGTGCTCCTCGAGCAGCCGGCCGAGTAAGCCCAGCAGTCCGGGCAGGTCGGCCGGGGGCTCGCCCGGGAGGCGGGCCTCGGAGCCCGGCTCCGCCTGGGGCGCGCCGGCGTCCGGCACGGAGGGGCCGACCGGCGGCGGAGGAGCCGACGGCTTCGGGGGCGGCGCCGTTGGTGGCACACCGCCCGCCGTCCCGTCGCCCCCGGCCATCCGCATCTCTCGTTCGCGTCCCATCCCCGCCATTTCTGCCCATGCGTCGGAGGGCATTCCTCGGAGCGCCGCCGAACTCTTACGGGGGGCGTTCAGCCTGTGGAGTGGGGGGACAGGCCGTGACAGCTTACTGGGGGTCAAGAGGAGGACGGGATTCCGCGCCCTTACGGAGGGCGGAGGCGCGAGTGATCGCGGTCGACGGGCCGGTTCCGGGCGCGGTGGCACGCGGCCCGGCGGCCGGGCCGCCCAGGGCACACCCGGGCCGATCCCTCCTGGCCGGAGGCCGGATCGATCCCGGCGGGCAGGCCGGACCGATCCTCACCCCCAGGCCGGTTCGATCCTGACGCGCAGGCCGGATCACCCTCGGGCGGACGGGAGTTCAGCCCTGAGCGAGCGAGGGTTCGGACCGGGGCGGGCGAGGGTTCCCGCTCGGCTGGGCAGTGGACCGGTCCTGGGCGGACAGTGGGTCGGTCCTGGGCGGGCAGTGGACCGGTCCTGGGCGGGCGGGCCGGGGATCAGTCCTGGGCGAGCGGGGCCCGGCGAGCCGGCGCCTGCGGCAGGAACTGACCCGCGACCTTGATGAACATCTCCCGCTGGTCGGCCGGGACGCCGAGCCCGGCGGCCGCCTCCTCCAGGGTGAGCTGACGCGTCTCGGCCGCCGCCGGTACGGGCTCGGCGGCCGGCGGCATCGGCAGATCCTCCTCGGTGAGCCGGCCCGAGCGGATCAGCATGTCGCGCACCGGGACGTCGAGGACGTGCGCGAGCCGCCTGGTGGTCTCCAGGTCGGGCATGCTCTGGCGCTGCAGCAGCCGGGTGATGGCCGCGCGGTGGACGCCCGCCTCGTCCGCGAGCCTGGATTTGCCGCCGCCGCGCGGGCTGTCGATGTCGTAACCGCGGCGACGGATGAGTTCCTCGATCCAGGCGGCGAACTGGTCCAGGTCATTGGCGGTCATGGGTGGTCGCCTCCCTCCGAAGCGGGCCCCAAGACTATCGCGCTTGCGCGCACGGAATTACGTGCTCCTGCGCGCGCAACGTGTCGATTTTGCGAAGGGTGGCTTCCGAACCGAGTTGCGTGCGCACGCGCAACATGTCAGTGTGCGGATTCGCAACGGTCCCGCCGACCCTGGAGTTGCCGCATGTCCGCCACACCCGCCCCACCCGTAGCAGCGTTGCCGCTCTCCGAGGCCCTGGAGTTCTTCGGCTGGCGCGCTGCCGCCGCCTGCTCGGGACTGCCCCCGCAGATCGTCTTCGCCCGCCGGGAAGCAGAGGCCCGACCTGCGCTGAAGGCGTGCGAGCGGTGCCCGGTGGTGCGGCAGTGCGAGGAGACCGTGGCGCCGGCGGAGAGCTTCTTCGACGGAGTGAGCGCGGGCCGCCTGTGGCGGAACGGCCGACTGGTCCGTCTCCGGGGCGCCGATGTTGCGCGCCCGCGCACTGCGCGCCGGGAGTCGTACGCAGCACAGGAGACGTAATCGCGTACACGGCGCGTACGCGACCTACGCCCGGTCCGGGGACACCCGAGGCTCCGGCGCGTACGCCGCTCGCCCGTGGCCACCTCCCGCTCCTCTCTCACCGCGCCCGCCGGCGCCCGCACCCGCGCGCGACCCGCGCTCCGCACCACCCCGGAGGCCCCATGGACACCCCCAAGGACACCCGCACCCACGCCCGCACCGTCGCCCACCCCCGCCCCCAGTCCGGCACCGGCACCCACACCGGCACCACGCCCCACACCGGCAGCGGCGCCGAGGCGTCCCGCACGGAGGCGTCCCGCACGAAGGCCTCCCACACCGAGCTGTCCCGTACCGCCGACGGCGTGCGGGCGCAGGGTGCCCTGCGTGACGCCGCGCTGTGGATCGAGGCGCTGCTCCGCCAGTTCCCCGAACTCCTCACCGAGCTCGCCCCGGGCCGGCGCTCCGCGGGTGCCGGCCCCGCGTCCGCGCCCCGTAGCCCGGCACCCGAACTGCTGCGTGAGGAGCGGCGCGACGCCCTCCTGGTCCAGCAGCGGCACGGCCTCACCGTTCCCGGCCGTTCCTCCGCGCCGATCCGGCTGCACATCTCCGACGCCATCCGCGACATCACCGACGGGGTCGTCGAACTGGACGAGGCCGTGCACGACAAGCTCGGCCTCGGACGGCCGCGCCACGCGCGCGTGCCGGAGCGACTGGCCCGGATCGTGGGCCTGTTGGGCGAGGTCTCGGTGTATCCGGCCCTCGCCGAGCACGTACGGGACGAGAGCCGCCGGATGGCCCGCCGCTGCGCCCGCGCGCTCGGCGACGCCGAGTCGATGGTGCGGGTGCGCGGCCGTTGTCCGTGGTGCGACTCGGTGTCGCTGCGCGCCTTTCCGGCGCGCCGGGCGGTGCTCTGCGTGAACCCCTCCTGCCGCTGCGCGGACACCGCGTGCGACTGCCGGACGGACCCGGCGTACCGGCACGTGTGGCACGACCGCGACTGGGACGCGCTGGCGAGCGCGGCAGGCGCGGACCGCGGCGAGATCGCCGCCTCCATGGACACCACCGACGAAGGAGTACGCCGATGAGCACGGCCACGGTCACCGTCACGCAGGCCCGCATCCCGCTGATCAACGGGGCCCTCGCCGCGGCGGAGGCCGGCGTCGTGCCGGCGACGATCCGCAAGTGGGTCCAGCTCGGCCATCTCGTGCCGGCCGGGCGGCAGGGGCGGGCGCAGCTCTACCGCCTGGAGGACGTGTTCGCGGCGGAGCGAGCGGCCCGCCGCGCGTAGCGCGCGTTCGCGCACCGACGGCGTCGCGCGTGCGTACACCGACAGCGTGACAAGAAGAGGCGGTCGCCCCTGAGGGGCGGCCGCCTCTTTCGTCTCTCCGGTCTCACCTTCCGGCATCCCCCTCAGGTCGTATCCGTAGGACCCGCGCGCGGGCTCCGCCGCCGAGGTCGGGCCCGTAGCTCGCCTCGACGGCCTCCTGCCAGCCGCTGCTGAACCCTCGTATCTCGGACTCCACGGCGATCCGCGCCCCCACCTTCTCCACCAGAGCGGTGAGCGTTCTGCCGACCTCGGCGGTGTACGAGCCGGTCTCCCCCGCCTCGGCGGCGACTTCCACGGCTGCCGCGACCACCTCGGTCAGCCGCTCCTGCGCACTGCCGGCACTGCTGACCACGCGCACCTACCTTTCGAATCTCTGTTCGAAGTCCCGAGAGTAACGCGCTGGAGGGTCACGGCACCACTCGCCGCACCCTCGAAGTGCGGCCGCGCGCGAACTAGTTGCGCGCTCGCACGATCTCAATCACAATAGGTGCAGCGGCGGAGCTGTGCCCCCATCCCTCCGGGGCACGGCTCCGCCGCACCCGTATGCCAGGTCCGTACGAACAGTCCGTACGCACAGTCCGTACGCAAAGGAGTGATGCCCCGTCATGAGCTCAGCCCCGAGCACCTTCCCCGACGTGGAGGCCATCGTCGTGGACCTCCTCTCCGACCGGCCGGAGCTGGCGGGGGCGATCGTCGACGAGACCCCGCCGGCCGGCTTCGACGGCACCCAGCGGGCCGTGATCGTCTCCCGCCGTGGCGGGGCCTGGATCGACGACCTCCACCTGGACCAGCCGCTGATCGAGCTGGAGGTCTACGGACCCGACAAGCCGACCGCCCACGTACTGGCCAACGCGGCCCGAGCGGAGCTGCTGAACGCCGCCGGTACCACCTACGGCACCACGTTCATCAGCGACGTCGTCGAGGCCGACGGCCCGCGCTGGTACCCCGACTACCTCTACACCGCGGCCAACCGCTACCTCTGCGTGTTGCGCCTCTCCCTGCGTACGGACTGACGCACGGACCGACGCACGGACCGACTCCCGTCGTCCGTCTCGTCACCCGTCCCGTACGCCCCACAGATCAGGCCTCGCCGGCTCCGGCGGGGCCTTTGCCGTACCCACGGCACACCTCTCACACCCACAGGAGAAATTCATGGCAGGCAACTCCTCGTCCGAGATCCGCGTCGCCGGCACCGGACGTGTCCTGGTCGCCAACCTCGGCGCCCCCCTCCCCACCACCTTCTCCGCCAACCCGGCGACGGACTGGGGCACCGGCTGGACCGACCTCGGCTACACCTCGACCGACGGCGTGACCTTCTCCAAGAAGGACAAGCTCGACCCGGTCGAGACGTGGCAGTCGATCAGCCCGGCCCGGTTCGTCTACTCGGACCGCGACCTGACGCTGAAGTTCTCGATGCTCCAGTTCAACGAGGACACGCTGCCGTTCTTCATGGGCGGCAGCAAGACGGACATCGTCCCCGGCGGCACCGGCAACCCGGGCGTCTTCACCTTCGACGTCGCGGACGGCCCGACCTTCGACGAGCGCGCCCTCGGCCTGGAGTTCACCGACGGCAAGGACGTCACGTACCGCTTCGTCATCCCGCGCGGCCAGGTGACGGCCACCGACGACATCAAGCTCGCCCGCAAGTCGGCGGCGTCGCTGGGTGTCACCTTCACCGCGCTGTCCGGCGGTGACGGCGAGCCGCTGGCCACCTTCGTCATGAAGGACCCGGCGTACGCCCTCCCCGCGTAACCCCGTGCGCCGGGCGGGAGCGGCCCGTCCGCTCCCGCCCGGCGCACACCCCACCCCCTTCTCGCAGTTCCTACGTTTCTACGGAGAGACACCCATGGCCTCGTTCAACGTCAACGCCGCCCGCGCCCAGCGCATGGAGGCCCTCGGCAAGTCCTGGTCCTTCGACCTGGACGACGACACCTTCGAGCTCCCCACCGAACTCACGCGCGCGACGGCCAAGGCGCTGCGCGGCCTCGCCGACGACGACGTGGACGGGCTGCTGAAGCTGCTCATGGGCGAGAAGCAGTTCGCCCGCTTCGAGCAGCACAGCGTCACGATGCAGGACATCGCGGCGATCCTGAACGCCTACGGCCAGGAGACGGGGCTGGCCCTGGGGGAAGGCTGAGCCTCGACGAGTTCGTCGAGGAACATGCCGAGGCACTAGAGGCCGACCTGCTCCGTCACTACGGAGTGGACCTCCTGGACTGGCACCGCGACCGGCTCTCGGCCCGCCGGCTGGCGGTGCTGATCAAGCACATGCCGCGGGACAGCGCGCTGCTGAGCGAGACGGACGGCGAGGCAGCCGAGTGGAGCACGACGGACTACCTGCTGGCCGCGGTGGTGGACCACCTGGCGGTGGCCAACTGGATGTTCTCGAGCGTCAATTCGGCCGAGGACTCCGAACCGCTGGATCCGCCGAGGCCGGTGCCACGTCCTGGCGACGGGGCGAACGTCCCGGCGGCTGACGCCGGGGCCTCGGTCGCCCCGGATGTCCGCCCGGACGCCGAGCCGGAGCCACTCAGCCCTACCGAACTGGCGCGGTTCTTCAGCTGACGCCCCTCGTCCGCCCCCGGCTCAGCCGATGACGAACGTCAGCAGTGCGGCGGTGCCCGCGACCAGGACGAGCGCGGCCTGGCTGAAGTACCCGAACCGTGGCTCCTTCGAGGCCAGGTACTGGGCGGGCACGACCACCGACGGCTTCGCCGGGTCGAACACGACCTTGAAGATCTCTCCGAGCTCCGGAGCCGGTTTCGGGCTGCTGATCGTCGCCCGCAAGCGCCGCGCATCGCTGGACTGGTAACTGCAACGGACGTTGACGACGGTGAGCCCCTGCCGACGGATGCGTTCCTCGCAGACGGCGTCGGTCTTGACACCCCTGCGCCTCAGCCGGCGATCGCGCAGCTGATGCGGCAGGGAGAACAGGCTGAGGGCTGCGAGCGGGAAACAGATGAGCCACAGAAAGGCCGAAACGTCCGCCACGCGGATCGCCAGTTGCACGGAACCCCCCAGGTTGCGCGGCTATCACAGAAGTCCGCGCAGTCTACAACTCACGCCCCACAGAGGAGGACCTCGAGGTGGCCGAGGACTACATCACACCGAAAGAGCTCGAAGCGGCCCTTGCGGAGGAGCGGAAGAACGCCGCAGCGGAGGCGGAGAAGAAGAATCTCACCAGCGCCGCCGACGTCAAGGCAGCGATCGACGCCTACGACAAGGACAAGGACAAGGAGGACAAGGCAGAGCGGGTAAAGGACTGGGATCACTGGGTCGCCACAGAACTCAACTCCATCAAGAGTGAGTTCACCGTCTTCAAAATGGAATGGGTCCCCATTCTGGCGACGCTCCCCGCTCTGTTCAGCGTCGAAGAACTGCTCATGCAGAAGTACAACCTCGAGTATCGAAATGGATTTCTCCAGACCCAGGGGATGATCCAACGAGGGGAGGAGCGGGCTCTCCGTCGCGCGGAGACACAAGCGCACGCGGAGAACGAACGTCGCAACACGGAGGCCGCGGCGGCGGCTGCCCGCAACCAGCCGCCGGCAGACGGGACACAGCCGCCCGGGACCCAGCCGCCCGGCACCCGCCCCCCGGGCGGCGGAACCCGGCCGCCCGGCACCACGCCCGGCGGGGGCCAACCGCCCCGGAACCAGCCGTCCACCACTCCGCCCCGCAACCAACCGCCCGCACGCCAGCCCGGCGGCCCCGCGCCCCGGCGGCCTCCCGCCAACCCCGCGCCCCAGGTCACCCCGGTCGCTCCTCAGGCGGCCGGCGCCCTCCGGAACGCGGCCCAGGCGGCCGACGGAGTGACGAACGCGGCGAACCGCGCGGCGGGCGCCGTCGGCAACTGACTCACAGAAACCCGGTGGCCCATGTCTCTCGTACGTTCGCTCGGCAGAGCGTCCCAGTCCTTCAAGGACCTCCAGTCCAAATCCACCGCCACGGACCGCGCCCTGGGCGGTCTCCGTTCCAGCGCCACCCGTGGCGAGCAGGGTCTGAAGAACATCCGGAGCGCCGCCCAGGGCTCCACGCGCGAACTCAACAATCTCAAGTCCGCCGCCGACAAGGCGGAGAAGTCCCTCGCCAAGGCCGGGAAGACCGGCACCACCAGCGGAACCCAGGTCGGCAATTTCAAGAAGGGCGCCGACAACGCCTCCAAGGGCATGAACGGCCTCAACAAGTCCATGAAGGGCAACTTCATCGCCCGGCTCATGGAGCTGTTCATGCCGCTCATCGAAAAGGTGGTCGACATGGCCACCCGCTCCAAGACGATGCAGAAGGTGCTCAAGACCGCCTTCGACGCCATCAAGAAGGTCATCAGCACGGTCATGAAGGTCGTCGGACCGATCATGACGAAGGCCGGGGCGCTGATCAAGAAGGTCTGGGACGGTATCAAGAAGGCCATCTCGGTCGTCGTCAGCGCCGTGCAGACGGTCATCTCGAAGTACTTCAACGCCTGGAAGAAGATCATCACCACGGTGATGAACGCCGTGAAGTCGGTCATCTCCGGCGTCTGGAACGGCATCAAGGGCATCATCATGCCCGTCGTCAACTGGATCAAGGACGTCGTCCCGCGGGCGTTCAGCGCCGTCAAGGACAAGCTCTCCAGCATCTGGGGCGGCCTCAAGGACATCGCCGGCCGGGCCTTCGACAAGATCAAGGGCGCCGTGAAGGGCCCGATCAACGCCGTGATCGGCCTGATCAACAGCGCGATCGGCAAGCTGAACGGCATCAAGGTCTCGATCCCCGGCTGGGTCCCGCTCGTCGGCGGCAAGACCTTCGGCGTCAACCTGCCGAAGATCCCGCAGCTCGCCCAGGGCGGTGTCGTCCAGCCCCGCCGCGGCGGTGTGCACGCCATCGTCGCCGAGGCCGGTGAGGCCGAGGCCGTCCTGCCGCTCTCCAAGCTGGACCGGCTGCTGCGGCACACCGCCCGCGCGAGCCGCGCCCAGGCGATGAACGCGGGCGCCGGTGCCACGCACGGCTTCCAGATCGAGAACTACTACGAAGCGGCCGGCAACGACCTCCAGCAGACCGCGCACGCCCTGCTGTTCCTGTCCAAGGCCCGCGGATGACTGCCGCCGCCGTCGCCTCCATCAACCTGGCCCTGGGCCACCTGCGCGGCGTCCCGAGCGCGGCCGCCCAGTTCCGGGTCCAGGCCCAGGCGGCCACGCGCGCGCTGGCGGCCGTCCAACGTGCCGCCGGACAGGGCTCCACCGCCATGGACCGGATTCGGAGCGGAGCCTCGGCGGCCGCCACCCAGCTCCAACAGGTCAAGGCCCGAGCCGACACCTCCGCCCAGTCCCTCACCAAGGTCGGCCGCACCGCCACCACCACCGCCCCCAAGCTCAGGTCCGTCGGCACCAAAGCCAAAGGCAGCTCCGCGCCGCTGAAGTCGATCGTCTCCGGCGGCTCGGCCTTCGGCGGCGTCGCCGGTCTGCTCGGCAAGGCCTCCGGCGCCCTCTCCCGGATCATGGGCGTCCTCGGCAAGGGGCTCTCCGTCGCCGCCGGTGTCATGACCGGCGTCAACGTGGCGATGCGCGCCAACCCGCTCGGCTTCCTCGCCGGGCTGATCGTCCCGCTGCTGGCCGCCCTCATCACGTACGCGATGAACACCGAGACGGGCCAGCGGATCATGAAGCAGGTCTTCGACCAGGTGCGGAAGACCTTCGAGGCCATCTTCAAGTTCCTCGGGCCGGTCGTCACCGCCTACGGAACCGTCGTCGCCCAGTACTTCAAGGCCGTCCAGACCATCATCGACGGCGTCCTGAAGGTCATCGGCGCAGTCGTCTCCGGCGACTTCGGCAAGGCCAGGGACGCCATCTCCAGCGCCACGAAGGCCCTCAGCGACCTCGTCCGACGGCCCTGGAACTCCTTCAAGACCGCGATCCAGCCCACCCTGGACTGGATCACCAAGAAGATCCCCGACATGTTCACCCGGGTGAAGGACGCCACGTCCCGCACCCTCGGCGGCATCGGCGATTTCATGACCACCGGGCTGCAGACCCTGGCCGGGGTCATCACCGGCCCGATCAAGGGGCTCATCGCCTTCGCCAACTGGGTCATCGACGGCCTCAACAGCCTCAGCTTCTCCCTCCTCGGCAAGAAGTTCGGCGTCAACATCTCGAAGATCCCGCAGCTCGCCGAGGGTGGCGTCGTCCACCCCTCGCCCGGCGGCGGGGCCTCCGCCGTACGGCCGCTCTCCTCACTGGAGCGACTCCGCCCGGCCGAGGCCGGCCACCGCGCCGCGCCCGCCCCGCACGTGGAGCGCGCCCGGCTGCACACCTATCGCGAACCGGCGGGCCGCAGCGCCCACGCCATCGCCGAGGACCTGCTGTTCCTGCACAGGACCGCAGCCTGACGAAAGGGAGGTGACGGCCCGTCATGGCCGAGACCACCATCGCGTACACGGACGAGACGGCACCCGGCTCACTGATCACCCGCGACGGGCAGATCCAGTGGGCCGGACTGCTGATGGGACCCGGTACGCCGTACCAGATCGACCGCTCCGGCCTCACCGGCTGGGACGACCTGCCCACCCTCGACACCGGCGACGTGCCCCGACCCGACCAGCACGGTGCCTGGCCCGGCGCCGTCTGGGCGCAGCCCAGGCTCGTCGGCACCACCGTCTGGCTGGTCCCGCCGACCACCGAGCGGGCCCTCGACACCACCGCCGCCTTCCGCGCGGCCACCGGCCCCGAGGGCGGCGAACGCTGGCTCGCGGTCCGGCTGCACGGCGAGACCCTCGCGGTCCGCGCCCGGGTCAGCCGCCGGGTCGTGCCGCAGGACCGGTCGTACGTACGCCAGGGACTGGCCAAGGCCTCCCTCCAGTGGACGGCGACCGACCCGCGGCGCTTCGGCGCGGCCCTCCGTCAGGGCCAGGCCGGCCTGCCGGTCTCCGAACCCGGACTGGTCTGGGAGAGCGAGGCGGGCAGCGGCCTCACCCTGCCGCTGGACTGGGGCGGCACCGGCATCGCCGGCAGCTTCACCGCCGTCAACGACGGCGGCGCGCCCGCGCATCCGGTCGTCGAGTTCCGCGGCCCGGTCCGCAGGCCGACGCTGACGCGGATGAGCGACGGCCGACAGCTCCAGTACGACATCGCCCTGGGCGTCGGCGACATCCTCACCGTCGACACCGAGGCGGGCACGGTCCTCCTCAACGGCACCGCGTCCCGGCTCTACACGGCCACCCCCGCCTCCACTCCGGAGCAGCTGTTCCGCCTGGAGCCCGGCAACACGGGGCTGGCCTTCCGTTCCAACGACGCGACCCCCGATCCCCGGGCCTCCGCCACCGTCCGCTGGCGCGACTCCCACTGGTGACCGGCCCGACCGGACCCCACCTTCCGCAATCCGCATTCCAGGAGGAACCATGCCCGTACGCAGCGCTTGGCTGATCAACCGCACCGAGACCGAGTCCGGCCAGTCCCGCTCCGACACCCGGCTCGCCCCGATCGGCACCATGGCCCCGACCGGCGCGCTGTCCACCGCCTCCGGCATCGTCCCGGGCGCCAAGGACGGCCTCTACATCATGGACGCCCTGTACGTGTACGGGGACACCGCCGGCATGACGGCGAACGTCTCCCCGGGCCGGGCCGTCATCCAGGGCAAGGCCGCCGCCGGCGCCTACCCGGTCGTCCTCACCGACTACACCCAGGTCACCTTCGACGACGGCGACGCCAACAACCCGCGGATCGACCTGGTCCTGCTGCGCGTGTACGACGCCCAGTCCGACCCGATCATCGGCCGCACCGAAGCCGTCCTGGAGATCCTGAAGGGCGCCCCGGAGCCCGACCCGAAGACGCCGGCGGTCCCCGAGGGCGCGATCGGCCTGGCCCGCGTCACCGTCCCGGCCGGCGTGTCCGTCGGCACCGGCGGCCTCGACTGGGGCACCGCCGTCTACGACCTGCGCCACCCGACCGTCTCCGTCGGCGGCATCATCCCGGAGTCCTGGAACCGCGACGTCAAGGGCGGCTACCCGGGCCAGTACCGGGACAACGCGTCGCAGCTCCAGCGCTGGGACTCCGCCCGCTGGGTCTCGTACCCGAAGCAGATCGGCGGCATCGCCCCGCAGGGCGCACTCGCCAGCGGCGAGTACGAGGGCCAGTTCCGCGACGAGGGCGGCCGGCTCCAGCGCTGGGACGGCACGGTCTGGCGGCCCGTCGTCCCCACCACCGGCTGGGCCTCCAACGCCGACGGCGGCTACTGCAAGAGCACCGCCTGGGTCGAGGTCGTCACCGACACCACCTCGCCCGGCATCGCCACCACCTTCACCACGCCGGTCTCCGGGGCGGTGCTGATCTCCGTGGGCTTCCACGGCGGCAACGCGGTGGACGGCACGACCTGCCGCATGTCGGTGAACATCCGCCAGGGCAGCACGCTCGTCCTCGCCGCCGACGAGGGCCGCGCGGCAGTGGTGTCCGGTCGGTCCAACTACTCCGTCTCGACCATGTTCCGGGTCACCGGCCTCAAGCCGCACACCGTGTACAACGCGGTCGGTGCCTACCAGTCGTCCGCCGCCAGCAACAACGCCTGGTACGACAACCGGTACATCCGCGTCGACCCGGTGCTGTGAGCCGCCCGATGACACACACCGTCGCCACGCCCGTCTACCGGGCCCTCTTCTGCGATCTGCGCACCGATCAGGTCCTCGACGTACTCCCGCTCACGGAGACCAAGTTCGACGACTTCATCGGCAAGTCCGGATCGCTGTCCGCGACCGTCCCGCTGCCCAACCCCGCCCTCGCGGTGCGGGCCAAGGCGGCGCTCCAGCCGGGCCGCACCGCGGTCTGGCTGGAGCGCGACGGCGACATCTGGTGGGGCGGGGTGCTCTGGACCTGCACCCCGTCCACCGACGACCGGGGCCGGAGCCAGGTCCAGTTCCAGGCCGGCACCTTCGACTCGTACCTGGACCACCGGATCCTCTCCGGGGACCTGGTGGGCACCGCCACCGACCAGTTCGAGATCGCGCGCGCCCTGGTCACGCACGCCCAGGAGCAGCTCGGCGGTGACATCGGCATCAGCCTCGGCGCCGAACTGTCGGGCATCCGCAGGGACTTCGCGTACGGGTACACCGCACTCGCCCGGATCCGCGAACTCCTCGACAAGCTCGGCCAGCTCGCCGACGGCTTCGAATGGCGGGTGCACTGCTACCGGGACGCGCAGGGCCGCCGGGTCAAGCGCCTCCAGCTGGGCCACCCGACCATCCAGGCGAGCTCCTCCGACATCGTCCTGGACCACCCCGGTCAGATCCTGACGTACAGCCTGCCCACGGACTCCACCGTGCAGGCGAACGTCTGGGTGGCCCGCGGCGAGTCGGACAACACCGACCAGTCGAAGGACTCCACGCCCCTGACCGTCCGCGCGATCGAGGAGGACGACCTGCGGGCCGGCTGGCCCCGGCTGGAGCTCAGCTCGGACCACAGCGGGGTGAAGGACGAGGCGACGCTCGGCTCGCTGGCCAAGGCCGAACTGGCCCGCCAGCGGCGCCCTGAGCAGATCCCGGAACTCACCGTACGGGTCGACGGGCGCATCACCCCGGCGCTGCTCGGCGCCCGGATCCGGCTCCGGATCCGGGACCTGTGGCACCCCGAGGGGCTCGACAAGCAGTACCGGATCGTCGGCCTGGCCGTCGAACCGCCGCAGCGCACCAAGCCCGAGACGGCCACGCTCTACCTGGAAGGGGTGTAGACCCTTGGCGATCATTCCGACGGATCTGCTGGACCGCATCCGCACCCTGGAGCGGCAGATCCGCGACCTGATGGGCAGTGCCAACACGAACCCGGCGCTCAACGAGATCATGGGCGGCGACGTCGTCATCGGCGACGGCGGCCGGCTCCGGGTCCGCACCAAGGGCGGCGAGGACCTGCTGTACCTGGGCAAGGTCGAGCCGGACCGGAACGAGAAGACCCCGCAGCAGGGGCTGGTCGTCCGGCGCGACGACGGGTCGCTCGCGTTGACGGTGTGGACCGGCGCGCCGGACACCCTGCCCACGCAGCCGGTCCAGATCTTCGACCGGCGGGGCAACGTGGTGGTCGCCGACGACGCCGCCCATCACGGCCTGGCCCGCCCGTACATCCCGTACCCGCTGCCGGAGCCGGTCGACACGGCCCGCTGGGAGGGCACCGGCGCCACCACCTGGACCACGCTCTACCGCGGCCCGGGCATCGTCCAGCACCCCCGGCTGTACTGCCACATAGCCGCCCAGGGCACGGCCGGCGCCGAGGTCCAGCTGCTCGTGGACGGCACGCCGGTCGGCGGGGTGGGCTCGCCGGGCCCCGGTCTGGTCTTCACCGAACCCCTCTCCGTCGACTTCGGCGCGACCGCCGTGTTCGAGGTGCAGGCGAAGGTGGCGGCCGCCGGCGACACGATCCGCTGCCGCCCGCTGGCGCTGTACGGCATCCAGTCCTGAGCCGACACCCACCCGTGTGGGCACCCCCGGGCGGAGCCCCGTCCTGAGCCGACACCCGCCCGGCGCCGACACCCCTCCCGGGCGGAGCCCCGCCCTGAGCCGACACCCGCCCGGCGCCGGCACCCCTCCCGGGCGGAGCCCCGCCCTGAGCCGACACCCGCCCGGCGCCGGCACCCCTCCCCGGGCGGAGCTTCGCCCCGGCGCCGGCGCCCCTCCCCCGGGCGGGGCGCCACTCCGGCGCCCCGCCCGGACCGGCCGGGACCCCATCCCCCCGGCCCCAGGCCCCACGACCCGAGCAAGGAGGCACATCCGTGCTGCCCATCACCATTCCCACGGTGCGCGTCACCGCCCGCTACCTGACCCCGGACGGCAGTCCGATGACCGGGACCGTCGAGTTCCGCCCGCCGTCCCTGCTCACCCACGCCGAGGCCGACGTCTTCGTCGGTGGTCCGACCCGGGCCACCCTCGACGCCGAGGGCCGGATCAGCGTCGTCCTGCCGGCCACCGACACCCCCGGCTGGAACCCCGTCGAGTGGACCTACCGGGTCACCGAGAAGCTCGGCGGGCTCGGCGCCACACGGGCGTACCAGATCGTGCTGCCCGTCGCCCGCCCCACCGTCGACCTCGCCGACATCGCCCCGGCGGACCCGAGCACCCCGCAGTACGTCGCCGTCCCCGGCCCGCCCGGCCCGGCCGGTGAACTCGGCCCGCAGGGCCCGGCCGGACCGGTCCGCTCGGTCAACGGGCGCACCACGCCGGACATCACCCTCACCGCCGCCGACGTGGCCGCGATCGCGACCACCAGGGCCGGCGTGGCCGGTGGCGTGGCGCAGCTCGGCCCGGACGGCAAGGTCCCGGCCGCCCAGCTGCCCGCCCTCGGCGGCGCGGTCTCCTCGGTCAACGGCAAGACCGGCGCGGTCGTGCTCGCCGCCACGGACCTGGGCGCGCTGACCCCCGCCGCCGGCGACGCCCGCTACCTGGGCATCAACAACGCCCCGGTCAAGTCCGTCAACGGCCAGTCCGGCACGGTCGCGCTGACCGCCGCCGACGTCTCCGCGGTCAAGGCCGGCGACGCCGTGCTGCTCACCGGCGACCAGGCCGTGGCCGGCGCGAAGACCTTCGCCGTACCGCCGTCGGCCACCGTCGACCCGGCCAACGCCAACCAGCTGGCCCGCCGTGGCTACGTCGACGCGGTGGCCTCGGCGGGAACCTTCTCGCCCGCCTCGATGGGCTTCTCGGGCTGGGCGTACGACCCCGCCTCGTCGTCGGCCGCCTCCGCCCAGTACTGCATCAACGGCTGGCTCTACCTCATCGGCGTGCCGCTGCACGCGCCGACCACCGTCAAGAACGTCGTCTTCTACATCCCCGGCTACGTCGGCAACACCCTGAGCGCCAACTCCTTCGCCGGCCTCTACACCAGCGCCGGCGCCAAGGTCGGCACCACCGCCGCGCTCTCCACCCTGCTCACCGCCACCGAGGGCAAGACCGCGGTGCTGCCGCTGACCGCGCAGTACAACGCCGCCCCCGGCAACTACTGGGTCGCCCTGCTCATCAACGGCCCGAGCCCCAACACCAACGGCCCGGCGTTCATGCGCGCCGCCAGCATGGGCGCCTCCCCGGGCGGCAGCGCCCGGATGCCCGGCGCGTTCATCCGCCACGGCCGGCTCTCCACCACCGGGCAGACCACGCTGCCCAACTCGTTCTCCACGTCGACCGTGCTCGCCGACTCCAACGCGATCTGGGCGGCACTGGCCTGAGACCCGGTGGTCCCAGCCCCACCCGCACACGAAAGGACCCACCATGGCCACTCCGCTCACCGCGGACCAGCTCGTCGCCGCGCTCCTCGCCGAAGGCGTCACCGTCGTCGAGCACCGCGAATGGCGCACCCACAACCGCAACCACGTCGGCGCCTGGGGCCCGCTGAACGGCGTGATGATCCACCACACCGTCTCCAGCGGCACCGCCGGATCCGTCGACCTCTGCTACGACGGTTACGCGGCGCTGCCCGGACCGCTCTGCCACGGCGTCATCGCCAAGGACGGCACCGTGTATCTCGTCGGCAACGGCCGCGCCAACCACGCCGGCGGCGGCGACCCGGACGTGCTGGCGGCGGTGGTGGCCGAGAACTACGGAACGAAGCCGCCGGCCACCAACGAGCACCAGGGCAGCGCCGGTTCGGTCGACGGCAACGCCCGTTTCTACGGCTTCGAGTGCGTCAACCTCGGCGACGGTGCCGACCCCTGGCCGGCCGCCCAGCTCGACGCCATCGAACGGGCCTCGGCCGCGATCTGCCGGGCCCACGGCTGGAGCGCGAAGTCCGTCATCGGCCACCTGGAGTGGTCCGACCACAAGAGCGACCCGCGCGGCTTCACCATGCCCGACCTGCGGTCCCGTATCGCCGCCCGGCTGGCCGCCGCGCCGTCCAAGACCCCGGCGCCCGGGGCCGAGCCGGCCACACCGGGCGCCAAGCCGACCGCGCCCGCGAAGGACACCGCCGCCCCGCGCTACCAGCCCTTCCCCGGCGCGGCGTTCTTCACGGCCAACCCCAGCTCGCCGATCGTCACGGCGATGGGCCGCCGCCTGGTCGCCGAGGGCTGCTCGGCCTACACCGTCGGCCCGTCCCCGCGCTGGGGCGAGGCGGACCGCCGGAGCTACGCGAAGTGGCAGCGCAAGCTCGGCTTCCGCGGCTCCGACGCGGACGGCTGGCCCGGCCGCACCTCCTGGAACGCGCTGAAGGTCCCGTACACGCGCTGACCGTCTCCGTCCCCCACCCACAGAAGGAGCCCCCGATGTCCGATGCCGCCAAGCGCACGGCTCGTACCGTTCTCCAGTCCGCCGTCGGCATCGCCGTCGTGCTCCCCGCGCTCGTCGACGCCTCCGGCCTCCCCTCGACCCTCCCCTGGGTCGCCGGGGCGCTGGCCGTGGCCGGCGCGCTGACCCGGATCATGGCCGTCCCGGCCGTCCAGCATCTGCTGCCCGGCTGGCTGCGCACCACCCCGGGGGCGGCCGATGATCGAGTCTGACCAGCACGACCCGGTCACCGTGGCGGTCGAGCTGGAACGCATGCGAGGAACCCTGGAGGCGGGCCTGGCCCGCGTCGACGGCTCACTCGCCCTGCTCGTCCAGCGCAGCGACCAGTCCGACAAGCAACTCGCCGACCACGAAACCCGCCTGGACGCCCTGGAGCGCTCCCGCTGGCCCCTGACCAGCATCGCGGCCCTCACGGCAAGCGCGGGCCTGATGCTGGCGGTCTGGGAACTGGCGGGCCGATAACCGCCCGCCGACAACACCGAACGGCGGCCACCCCGTACGAAACAGGGTGGCCGCCTCTCACCCTCTCCCGGCGGCCGGGCGGGCTCTCGGCCGGAACGAGTCCCTCAACTCACCTGGCGAGCAAGCACGCACAACGCCGCAGGGCGGCCACCCCCACGAAGAGGGTGACCGCCCTGCGGTACGTCAAGCGACTCGCTTACTGGTTGTACGGACCGTAGTCGTAGTCCTCCAGCGGAACGGCCTGGCCGGAGCCGGTGCCGAACGGCGAGTAGTCGATGTCGTCGTAGCCGACGGCCGAGTACATCGCGGCCTTGGCCTCCTCGGTCGGCTCGACCCGGATGTTGCGGTAGCGGGACAGACCCGTACCGGCCGGGATGAGCTTACCGATGATGACGTTCTCCTTGAGGCCGATGAGGCTGTCGGACTTGGCGTTGATCGCCGCATCCGTCAGGACTCGGGTCGTCTCCTGGAAGGAGGCGGCCGACAGCCAGGACTCCGTCGCCAGCGAGGCCTTGGTGATACCCATCAGCTGCGGACGGCCGGAGGCGGGGTGACCGCCCTCGGTGACCACACGACGGTTCTCGGTCTCGAACTTCGAGCGCTCGACGAGCTCGCCCGGCAGCAGCTCCGCGTCGCCGGACTCGATGATCGTCACGCGGCGCAGCATCTGCCGGATGATGATCTCGATGTGCTTGTCGTGGATCGACACGCCCTGCGAGTTGTAGACCTTCTGGACTTCGCCGACCAGGTGGACCTGGACCGCGCGCTGACCGAGGATCCGCAGCACGTCGTGCGGGTTGGTGGCACCCACGGTGAGCTTCTGGCCCACCTCGACGTGGTCGCCCTCGCCCACGAGCAGACGGGCACGCTTCGAGATCGGGAACGCCGTCTCGTCGCTGCCGTCGTCCGGGGTGACGACGATCTTCTTGGTCTTCTCGGTCTCCTCGATACGGACGCGGCCGGCCGCCTCCGAGATCGGGGCGACACCCTTGGGCTGACGGGCCTCGAAGAGCTCGACGACACGGGGCAGACCCTGGGTGATGTCGTCACCGGCCACACCACCGGTGTGGAAGGTACGCATCGTCAGCTGGGTACCGGGCTCACCGATGGACTGGGCCGCGATGATGCCGACGGCCTCACCGATGTCGACCAGCTTGCCGGTGGCCAGCGAACGGCCGTAGCAGAAGGCACAGGTGCCCACCGCGGACTCACAGGTCAGGACCGAACGGGTCTTGACCTCCTCGACACCGGCGCCCACGAGGGCGTCGATGAGCACATCACCCAGGTCGACGTTGGCCGGCGCGATGACCTTGCCGTCCACGACGACGTCCTCGGCGAGCATCCGCGCGTACACGGAGGTCTCGACGTCGTCCGTCTTCCGCAGGATGCCGTCGGCACCCTTCTCGGCGATCTTCAGCTTCAGACCGCGCTCGGTGCCGCAGTCCTCCTCGCGGATGATCACGTCCTGCGAGACGTCCACCAGACGACGGGTCAGGTAACCCGAGTCGGCGGTACGCAGGGCGGTGTCGGCCAGACCCTTACGGGCACCGTGCGTCGAGATGAAGTACTCGAGGACGGTGAGACCCTCACGGAAGGACGCCTTGATGGGACGGGGAATCGTCTCGTTCTTGGCGTTCGACACCAGACCACGCATACCGGCGATCTGACGCATCTGCATCATGTTTCCTCGGGCACCCGAGTCAACCATCATGAAGATGGGGTTCGTCTTCGGGAAGTTCGCGTTCATCGCCTCGGCAACCTCGTTGGTCGCCTTGGTCCAGATCGCGATGAGCTCCTGAGTGCGCTCTTCCTTGGTGATGAGACCGCGCTCGTACTGCTTCTGGACCTTCTCGTCCTGCTCCTCGTAGCCCTTGACGATGGCCTTCTTGGCCTCGGGCACGACGACGTCGGAGATGGCCACGGTGACGCCGGAACGGGTCGCCCAGTAGAAGCCCGCCGCCTTCAGGTTGTCGAGCGTCGCCGCCACGATGACCTTGGGGTAGCGCTCGGCGAGGTCGTTGACGATCTCGGAGAGCTGCTTCTTGCCGACCGAGTAGTCGACGAAGGGGTAGTCCTCGGGCAGCAGCTCGTTGAAGAGCGCGCGGCCCAGCGACGTACGCAGACGGAACGAGTCACCCTGCTGCCACTCCGGCTCGCCCTCCTCGGCGACCGGGGGAACCCAGCCGCGCGGGGGAACGGTGCCGATCGGGAAGCGGATGTCGACCGAGGACTGCAGCGCGAGCTCGCCGGCGTCGAAGGCCATGGTGGCCTCCGCGGTGGAGCCGAACGCGCGGCCCTCGCCCTTGGTGTCGCGCAGCTCACCGTCGGTGGTCAGGAAGAACAGACCGAGGACCATGTCCTGGGTCGGCATCGTGACCGGACGGCCGTCGGCCGGCTTCAGGATGTTGTTCGAGGACAGCATCAGGATGCGGGCCTCGGCCTGCGCCTCCGCGGAGAGCGGCAGGTGGACGGCCATCTGGTCACCGTCGAAGTCCGCGTTGAACGCGGTGCAGACGAGCGGGTGGATCTGGATGGCCTTGCCCTCGACCAGCTGCGGCTCGAAGGCCTGGATGCCGAGGCGGTGCAGCGTGGGCGCACGGTTCAGCAGAACCGGGTGCTCGGCGATGACCTCTTCGAGGACGTCGTACACGACCGTGCGGCCGCGCTCGACCATCCGCTTGGCGGACTTGATGTTCTGCGCGTGGTTCAGGTCGACCAGGCGCTTCATCACGAACGGCTTGAAGAGCTCCAGCGCCATGGCCTTCGGCAGACCGCACTGGTGCAGCTTGAGCTGCGGGCCGACGACGATGACGGAACGCGCGGAGTAGTCCACACGCTTGCCGAGCAGGTTCTGACGGAATCGACCCTGCTTGCCCTTCAGCATGTCGCTGAGGGACTTCAGCGGACGGTTGCCGGGGCCCGTGACCGGGCGACCACGACGGCCGTTGTCGAAGAGGGCGTCGACCGCCTCCTGGAGCATCCGCTTCTCGTTGTTCACGATGATCTCGGGGGCACCGAGGTCGAGCAGACGCTTCAGACGGTTGTTGCGGTTGATCACACGGCGGTACAGGTCGTTCAGGTCGGAGGTCGCGAAGCGGCCACCGTCCAGCTGCACCATCGGACGCAGGTCCGGCGGGATCACCGGCACGCAGTCGAGAACCATGCCCTTGGGGCTGTTCGCGGTCTGCAGGAACGCGGAGACGACCTTGAGGCGCTTGAGCGCACGGGTCTTCTTCTGGCCCTTGCCGGTACGGATGATCTCGCGGAGGCGCTCGGCCTCCTCGTCGAGGTCGAAGGACTCCAGACGCTTCTGCAGCGCCGCGGCACCCATCGAACCGTCGAAGTACGTGCCGAAGCGGTCACGCAGCTCGCGGTAGAGGAGCTCGTCGCCCTCCAGGTCCTGGACCTTGAGGTTCTTGAAGCGGTTCCAGACCTCGTCGAGACGGTCGATCTCGCGCTGCGCACGGTCGCGCAGCTGCTTCATCTCACGCTCGGCACCTTCGCGCACCTTGCGGCGCACGTCGGCCTTGGCGCCCTCGGCCTCGAGCTCGGCCAGGTCGGTCTCGAGCTTCTTGGCGCGGGCCTCCAGGTCGGAGTCGCGACGGTTCTCGATCTGCTGGCGCTCGACGGAGACGTGGGCCTCCAGCGACGGCAGGTCACGCGTGCGGCGCTCGTCGTCGACGAACGTGATCATGTACGCGGCGAAGTAGATGACCTTCTCGAGGTCCTTCGGCGCGAGGTCGAGCAGGTATCCGAGGCGCGACGGGACGCCCTTGAAGTACCAGATGTGGGTGACGGGAGCGGCGAGCTCGATGTGGCCCATCCGCTCACGACGCACCTTGGCGCGGGTGACCTCGACGCCACACCGCTCACAGATGATGCCCTTGAAGCGGACACGCTTGTACTTGCCGCAGTAGCACTCCCAGTCCCGGGTCGGACCGAAGATCTTCTCGCAGAAGAGTCCGTCCTTCTCGGGCTTGAGCGTGCGGTAGTTGATGGTCTCAGGCTTCTTGACCTCGCCGTGGCTCCACTGACGGATGTCGTCAGCGGTGGCCAGACCGATCCGGAGCTCATCGAAGAAGTTGACGTCGAGCACTATGCGTCAATCCCTCTCAGGGTTGTAAGTCTTGGGGTCTGAAACGGGGGTCCTGGGGCCGGCCGGGGACTCAGTGGAACGCACCGAGTCCCCGTACCGGACTCCCGTCAGACCTCTTCGACGCTGCTCGGCTCGCGCCGGGACAGGTCGATACCGAGCTCCTCCGCTGCGCGGAAGACGTCCTCGTCGGTGTCGCGCATCTCGATGGACATGCCGTCCGAGGACAGCACCTCCACGTTGAGGCACAGGGACTGCATCTCCTTGATGAGCACCTTGAAGGACTCGGGGATGCCG
Source organism: Streptomyces sp. NPDC090127 (assembly GCF_044746945.1). NCBI lineage: Bacteria > Bacillati > Actinomycetota > Actinomycetes > Kitasatosporales > Streptomycetaceae > Streptomyces > Streptomyces sp. NPDC090127. Next base: position 1,207,115 of record NZ_JBIVDE010000001.1, read on the forward strand.
GGCTCAGGGATGTTCTCGCCCTTGACGATGGCCTCGTAGACCTTCACGCGGCCGGTCACGTCGTCGGACTTGATCGTCAGCAGCTCCTGGAGGGCGTAAGCGGCGCCGTACGCCTCCAGCGCCCACACCTCCATCTCACCGAAGCGCTGGCCACCGAACTGGGCCTTACCACCCAGCGGCTGCTGGGTGATCATCGAGTACGGACCGGTCGACCGGGCGTGCAGCTTGTCGTCGACCAGGTGGTGGAGCTTGAGGATGTACATGTACCCGACCGAGATCGGGTCCGGGAACGGCTCGCCGGAGCGGCCGTCGAACAGACGCGCCTTGCCGGAGGGGAGCACCATGCGCTCGCCGTCGCGGTTCGGGATGGTGTGCTGGAGCAGACCCGCGAGCTCGTCCTCACGCGCACCGTCGAAGACGGGGGTGGCGACGTTGGTGCCCGGGGCGACCTGGTCGGCACCGATGGCCTGCAGGCGCTGCGCCCAGTCGTCCGCGAGGCCGGAGACGTCCCAGCCGCGGCTGGCGAGCCAGCCGAGGTGGATCTCCAGGACCTGTCCCGGGTTCATTCGGGACGGGACACCCAGCGGGTTGAGGATGATGTCGACCGGGGTGCCGTCCTCGAGGAAGGGCATGTCCTCGATCGGAAGGATCTTGGAGATGACACCCTTGTTGCCGTGACGGCCGGCGAGCTTGTCACCATCGGTGATCTTGCGCTTCTGGGCGACGTAGACGCGGACCAGCTGGTTCACGCCCGGGGGAAGCTCGTCGCCCTCCTCGCGGTCGAAGACGCGGACGCCGATGACCTTGCCGGTCTCGCCGTGCGGCACCTTCAGCGAGGTGTCACGGACCTCACGCGCCTTCTCACCGAAGATCGCGCGGAGCAGACGCTCCTCCGGGGTCAGCTCGGTCTCACCCTTGGGCGTGACCTTGCCGACGAGGATGTCGCCGGCGACGACCTCGGCACCGATACGGATGATGCCGCGCTCGTCGAGGTCGGCGAGGACCTCCTCGGAGACGTTCGGGATGTCCCGGGTGATCTCCTCCGGGCCGAGCTTGGTGTCACGGGCGTCGACCTCGTGCTCCTCGATGTGGATCGAGGAGAGGACGTCGTCCTGCACGAGGCGCTGCGACAGGATGATCGCGTCCTCGTAGTTGTGACCCTCCCACGGCATGAAAGCCACGAGCAGGTTCTTGCCGAGCGCCATCTCACCGTTCTCGGTGGCCGGACCGTCGGCGAGGACCTGGCCCTCGATGACCCGGTCGCCCTCGGAGACGACGACCTTCTGGTTGACCGAGGTGCCCTGGTTCGAGCGGGAGAACTTGGCCATCCGGTACGTGGTGTACGTGCCGTCGTCGTTGGCGACGGTGATGTAGTCGGCCGAGACCTCCTGGACGACACCGTCCTTGTCGGCCTTCGGCACGTCACCGGCGTCGGTGGCGCAGCGGTACTCCATGCCGGTGCCGACGAGCGGGGCCTCGGACTTGATCAGCGGCACCGCCTGACGCATCATGTTCGCGCCCATGAGGGCACGGTTGGCGTCGTCGTGCTCGAGGAAGGGGATCATGGCCGTCGCGACCGACACCATCTGGCGCGGCGAGACGTCCATGTAGTCGACCTCGGTCGGCGGGACGTAGTCGACCTCGCCACCACGACGGCGGACCAGAACGCGCGGCTCGGTGAAGCGGAGCTCGTCGTTCAGGGTCGCGTTCGCCTGGGCGATGACGAAGCGGTCCTCCTCGTCGGCCGTGATGTAGTCGACCTCGTCGGTGACCTGGCCGTCGGTGACCTTGCGGTACGGCGTCTCGATGAAGCCGAACGCGTTGACGCGGCCGTACGAGGCGAGCGAACCGATCAGACCGATGTTCGGGCCTTCGGGGGTCTCGATCGGGCACATGCGTCCGTAGTGGGACGGGTGCACGTCTCGGACCTCGAAGCCGGCCCGCTCACGGGACAGACCACCGGGACCCAGCGCCGAGAGACGACGCTTGTGCGTCAGACCCGACAGCGGGTTGTTCTGGTCCATGAACTGCGACAGCTGGCTGGTGCCGAAGAACTCCTTGATGGAGGCGACGACCGGCCGGATGTTGATCAGGGTCTGCGGCGTGATCGCCTCGACGTCCTGGGTCGTCATGCGCTCACGCACGACGCGCTCCATACGGGCCAGACCCGTGCGGACCTGGTTCTGGATGAGCTCGCCGACGTTACGCAGACGACGGTTGCCGAAGTGGTCGATGTCGTCGGTCTCGACGACGATCTCCCGGCCCGACTCGCCGATCGTCTCCTGCTCGCCCGCGTGGAGCTTCACCAGGTACTTGATCGTGGCGATGATGTCGTCGGTGGTCAGGACACCGGCGTCCAGCGGCTCGTCCGCGCCGAGCTTCTTGTTCACCTTGTAGCGCCCGACCTTGGCGAGGTCGTAGCGCTTGGGGTTGAAGTAGAGGTTCTCGAGCAGCGTCTGAGCGGCCTCACGGGTCGGCGGCTCGCCCGGACGGAGCTTGCGGTAGATGTCGAGCAGCGCGTCGTCCTGGCCCTGGGTGTGGTCCTTCTCCAGGGTGGCGCGCATGGACTCGTACTCGCCGAACTCCTGCAGGATCTGCTCGGTGGTCCAGCCGAGCGCCTTCAGGAGGACGGTGACGGACTGCTTGCGCTTGCGGTCGATGCGGACACCGACCATGTCGCGCTTGTCGATCTCCATCTCCAGCCAGGCACCCCGGGACGGGATGATCTTGGCCGAGAAGATGTCCTTGTCGGACGTCTTGTCGATCGAGGAGTCGAAGTAGACGCCCGGCGAACGGACCAGCTGCGAGACCACGACACGCTCGGTGCCGTTGATGACGAAGGTGCCCTTGTTGGTCATGAGCGGGAAATCGCCCATGAAGACCGTCTGGGACTTGATCTCGCCGGTCTCGTTGTTGGTGAACTCGGCGGTGACGAAGAGCGGGGCGCCGTACGTGAAGTCACGGTCCTTGCACTCGTCGATCGAGTTCTTCGGGGGCTCGAAACGGTGGTCGCGGAAGGTCAGCGACATCGACCCGGAGAAGTCCTCGATCGGCGAGATCTCCTCGAAGATCTCTTCCAGACCCGACTTCCTGGGGACGTCCTGTCCCGACTCGAGAGCTGCCTCGACGCGAGCCTTCCAGGCGGCGTTCCCGAGCAGCCAGTCAAAGCTCTCGGTCTGCAGCGCGAGGAGGTTCGGAACCTCGAGGGGCTCCTTGATCTTTGCAAAGGAGATGCGCAGCGGGGCGGTGCTGGCGCCGTTGTTCGTATTGGTCGAGGCGTTGCGCGAGGCGGCCAAGAGGGGGTCCTTCCGAGGGCTCGGACTCACTACGCGCGTACCGGTCCCCAGCGACGCAGAGGGACAGACAATTCCTGATAGGGCCAAAAGTCCAGGTCAGGTCAGGTCTGCCGACAATGCTCTCGCGAGGGTATGCCCCAGGTGACGGGCAGGGGGCAGCTAACAGGCAGCGCAAAGGGTCAGTGTAGCCACTTGGCCCACTGATGTCCAGGGCGAGTAATTCGCAACCCTCGTTGTTCTCAACTCCGCGGTACCTCGCGCCGTGCGGCGCACCTCGATACTGCCCGTTCCGCCGTCGATCCATGCCTCGGATACGGATCGTTGTGACGACGCGTCCTGAGAATTGCGCGCTGCGTGCGGTTCGTCAAGGCCCCCCGGCCAGCGGGGGCGCACGGCGAAGATCACCATACTCCGACAGGGACGGCTCTCACACCCGTCGCCACGCCCGTCCCGGGGTACGCCGAAGGGCGACCACCCGGATGGGTGATCGCCCTCGGCGAGGCGCCTGAGCGAGTCAGAGGACTCGCGAGGCCTTACTTGACCGTGACGGAGGCGCCGGCAGCCTTGAGGGACTCGGCAGCCTTCTCCGCGGCCTCCTTGGCGACCTTCTCGAGGACCGGCTTCGGGGTGCCGTCGACGAGGTCCTTGGCCTCCTTGAGGCCCAGGGAGGTGAGCTCACGCACGACCTTGATGACCTGGATCTTCTTCTCGCCGGCACCCTCGAGGATGACGTCGAACTCGTCCTGCTCGGCCTCGGCCTCGGCCGGGGCGCCCGCAGCGGCGGGGCCGGCGACGGCGACGGCCGCGGCGGCGGTGACGTCGAACTTCTCCTCGAAGGCCTTCACGAACTCGGAGAGCTCGATGAGGGTCATCTCTTCGAACTGCGCGAGCAGGTCGTCCTGGGACAGCTTCGCCATGATGGCGTCCTTCCACTAATTCGGCAGGTGCCGGATGTACATGTAGGCGGGCGTACGTTCGGCCCGCTGCGACCGTCGCCCTGGTGGGCGGCGATCATTGCGCGAGCCGAGTTACTCGGCACCGCCCTGCTCGGCGAGCTTGACGCGAAGCGCTTCCGCAGTGCGGACGAACTTCGACGGCAGCGCCTGGAAGAGCGAGGCAGCCTGGGACTGCTTGCCCTTGAACGCGCCGGCCAGCTTGCTGAGCAGAACCTCGCGGGACTCGAGGTCCGCAAGCTTCTTGATCTCATCGGCGGTCAGCGCCTTACCGTCAAGGACACCGCCCTTGATGATGAGATTCGGGTTGTCCTTGGCGAAGTCACGAAGACCCTTGGCCGACTCCACCGGGTCACCGGTGATGAAGGCAGCGCCCGTCGGACCGGTGAACTGGTCGTCGAGCGAGGTGATCCCGGCCTCGTTGGCCGCAATCTTGGTCAGCGTGTTCTTCACCACGGCGTACTGGGCGTTCTCACCGAGCGAACGGCGCAGCGTCTTGAGCTGTGCCACGGTGAGACCCCGGTACTCGGTCAGCACGACGGCGCTCGAGCTCTGGAACTTGTCCTTGAGCTCGGCTACCGCGGCAGCCTTGTCGGGCCTTGCCATAGAGCGTCGGCCTCCTTCCGGGTGATGAGGACCGCTCAGAAGGGGCTGATCAAAAGAAAACGCCCCGGCGCAGGCGCACGGGGCTCAGCTCGACCGAATCGAAACGACCCGGGAACTCTTCCACGATCACCTACGCGGGCCGTTCGCATCTCAGCGAACCTTCGGCCACCGCATCCCTTACAAGACACGGCAACGACCAGCGGTCTTTGGCTTCTGTGGAAGAGTACGCGACGGTGGCGGCGGGGAGCAAATCCGCCCGTACGGCTCAGCAGACTCAGGCCTGGCCGGCGCCCTCGCCGAGCCCCTTCAGCATCTCGAAGAGGTCCACGGTGTCCTTGGCCGGCGGGGCCTGGACGGCCGCCTTCGCTCCGTAGTCGGAGTAGTGGGCGGTCATCGTGACCGTGCCCTGGGGCATCTTCATGCCGACGTCCATCTTCACCGGGTAGCCGTCGCCGTTCACCCAGACCTCGGTGTCGTACCCCGTGATGCCGGACTTCTTGACGTTGGCGATCAGGTCCTTGCGCTCCTGCTCGGAGAGCACGTCGAGGGACTTGTTCGTGGCGACCATCTGCTCCAGGGTCAGCGAGCCCTTGTAGTGCTGCGCCTGCACGCCGTCGACCTTCTCCGGACCCACGTGCTTGAGGTTCGGCGAGTCCAGCAGCAGGGCGATCTGCTTGGCCGGGTCCTGGTTCACGTTCTCCAGGCCGCCGGTCATCGACTTCTGGAGGTTCTTGTCCCCGGCCGCCTCCGCGGCGGCGGCCAGGTCCAGCTTCATCCAGCGCTTGCCGTCCATCTCGGCGGCCGACTTGGTGCCGAGGTCCATGTACATCGCGCCGTCGAGCATGATCATGCGCATCTGCTCGGGGCCCTCGGGGTCCGCCGCCGCGAACATGGAGCCCTTCATGGTGATGTCCATCACCGCCGGGTCCCAGCCCTGGACGCCGGTCATCTCCATGGTGCCGCCGCCCTCCAGGCCGGCCGGCATCGTCATGGTCATCCTGATCTTGGCGGACTTGGCCGCGGAGGTCTTCTCGTACGCGGCCTGGATGACCTTCGTGACGGCGTCGCGCGTCTGGAGCGTCTCCCCGGCGGACCTCTTGCCGCCGCCCCCGCCGCCGTCTCCTTCACAGCCCGTGACACCGGCCACGAAGGCCACGGCCACCAGCGAGACGCCGGCGCGCTTCCAGGACGTCCTGCTCATGAGTCCCCACCCCTTGATCTTCAGTTCATCGGTCAAGAAGACCGTAACCCACCGCACCGACGGCGCCGTAACGAGAAAACCGGCCCCCAGCCCTCCGGAGAGGGGCTGGGGGCCGGTTCGACCACTCAGTGAGCCGGTGTGGCTCAGACCGCGGCCGGGTCCTCCTCGACGAGGAGGTTCCGGGTGCGGTTGGAGTCCAGCGGGATGCCGGGGCCCATCGTCGTCGCCAGGGTCGCCTTCTTGATGTAGCGGCCCTTGGCGGCGGACGGCTTCAGACGGAGGATCTCCTCCAGAGCCGCGGCGTAGTTCTCGACCAGCTTCGTCTCGTCGAAGGAGACCTTGCCGATGATGAAGTGCAGGTTCGAGTGCTTGTCGACGCGGAACTCGATCTTGCCGCCCTTGATGTCGTTGACAGCCTTCGCGACATCGGGGGTGACGGTGCCGGTCTTCGGGTTCGGCATGAGACCACGCGGGCCGAGGACGCGGCCGAGGCGGCCGACCTTGCCCATGAGGTCCGGGGTGGCGACGACGGCGTCGAACTCGTTCAGGCGCTGGCCCTTGGAGATCTCGTCGATGAGCTCGTCGGAACCGACGATGTCGGCGCCAGCGGCAACTGCGGCCTCGGCACGGTCACCGGTCGCGAAGACCAGGACCCGGGCGGTCTTACCGGTGCCGTGCGGGAGGTTCACGGTGCCACGGACCATCTGGTCGGCCTTGCGCGGGTCGACACCCAGGCGGAAGGCGACCTCGACGGTGCCGTCGAACTTGGTGGCGGCGGTGTCCTTGGCGAGACGGACGGCCTCGAGGGGGGCGTAGGTACGCTCCCGGTCGATCTTGGCGTCCGCGCTGCGGAGAGCCTTGCTGCGCTTCACTTCTGCTCCTGTTGGTTCAGGTATGGAGTCGTGGTGCGGGCCGCGCCGGCCCTACCACTGGAGGTCACGAGGGGGGTGATCAGCCCTCGACCGTGATGCCCATGGAACGGGCGGTGCCGGCGATGATCTTCGACGCGGCGTCAAGGTCGTTGGCGTTCAGGTCGGGGAGCTTGACCGTGGCGATCTCGCGGACCTGGGCGGCCGTCAGCTTGGCGACCTTGGTCTTGTGCGGCTCGCCGGAGCCCTTGTCCACACCCGCGGCCTTGAGGATCAGCTTGGCGGCCGGCGGAGTCTTGGTGATGAAGGTGAAGGAACGGTCCTCGTAGACCGTGATCTCCACCGGCACGACCATGCCACGCTGCGACTCGGTCGCGGCGTTGTAGGCCTTGCAGAACTCCATGATGTTGACGCCGTGCTGGCCCAGCGCGGGGCCGACCGGCGGGGCCGGGTTGGCCGCGCCGGCGTTGATCTGGAGCTTGATAAGCCCCGTGACCTTCTTCTTCTTGGGAGGCATTGCTCTCTCCGGGTCCTAGTGAGAGTGTTCAGCCCGCCATCCGGTCATCCGGATGGAGGCATACCGCACAACGATAACGGGTAGAGACGTGCGGCTAAAAACCGAGCAGGTCAGAGCGGCTGCGAGAGCCACTCTGACCTGGGTCGGAAACCTGTGACCTGTGGGGGTCCGGGAGGGTCAGTTCTTCTGGATCTGGTCGAAGCTGAGCTCGACCGGGGTCTCGCGACCGAAGATCTCGACGAGACCCTTGACCTTCTTCGAGTCGGCGTTGATCTCGTTGATCGTGGCCTGGAGGGTGGCGAAGGGGCCGTCGGTGACGGTGACCGAGTCGCCGACCTCGAAGTCCAGGACCTCGACGGTGACCTTGCGGGCGGGAGCCGGCTTGCCCTCGGCCTCGGCGGCCTCGCGGGCGGCCTTCTCCTCGGCCTCGGGGGCGAGCATCTTGACGATCTCGTCCAGGGTCAGCGGGTACGGGTCGTAGGCGTTGCCCACGAAGCCGGTGACGCCGGGGGTGTTCCGGACGACGCCCCAGGACTCGTTCGTCAGATCCATGCGGACGAGCACGTAGCCGGGCAGCTTGTTCTGCCGGACGTTCTTGCGCTCGCCGTTCTTGATCTGGACGATCTCTTCCTCGGGCACCTCGGCCTGGTAGATGAACTCCTCGACGTTCAGCGAGACGGCACGCTGCTCGAGGTTGGCCTTCACGCGCTTCTCGTAGCCCGCGTAGGTGTGGATCACGTACCACTCGCCGGGCAGGCCGCGGAGTTCGTCACGCAGCGCCTGGATCGGGTCGACGGGAGCGGCGGGCTCCTCCTCGACCTCTTCGACCTCGGCCTCGACGTCGGTGTCCTCGTCGGAGTCGTCAGCCTCGTCGGAGTCGTCAGCCTCGTCCGCGTCGCCGGACTCGTCCTCGGTGTCCTCGACGGCGTCGTCCTCGACGTCCTCGTCGGAGTCCTCGGACTCCTGGACCTCGTCCTCGATGGTGAGGGCGGCCTCTTCGGCAGCCTCGCCCGCAGCGGCGTCAGCAGCCTCAGCCTGGTCCTCGTCGGCCGCCTCGAGGATGTCGAGCTCGTCCTCGGAAACAGACTCGTTCAGGTTCGGGTCAGACACGGTGGCTGCTTCTTCCTGGATACAGATGGGGTGGAACAAGAAGTCAGCCGAAGACGTACTTGACTGCTTCCTGGAAGCCATAGTCAATCACGGTCACAAGGCCGATCATGATGACAACGAAGACAATCACTACCGTGGTGTACGTCGTCAGCTGGCTGCGAGTGGGCCAGACGACCTTACGAAGCTCCGCGACGATCTGGCGGTAGAAGAGCGCGAGACGGCCGAGGGGGCCCTTCTTGCCGCGCTTGCCGCCCTTACGGGCCTTCTTCTTCGAGTCCGGCGCCTCGTCCTCGGCATCAGGCATGTCGATGGAGCCCACGGCGTCCGTCACGCTTCTCACCTGATCCCGGGTCATGGCAGTGCCGTGCCGGGTGGATCCGCACGGCGGTGCATAGAAGTACGTACATGCGCACACATCCTGGCGGTGTGTGTAGCAGGGCCGGAGGGACTTGAACCCCCAACCGCCGGTTTTGGAGACCGGTGCTCTACCAATTGAGCTACGACCCTTTGTGGCTTCCCCAACCTACCGCATCGTGAGATGTGGTCGGTGCGGGCCAACGAGCAGTGAGTGTACGTGTTCATGGGCCCCGCGTCGAACAGAAAGCGGCGCGGAGCTCCGGTCGACCCGGCTACGACCAGGAATGACCGTTCCTGTCCGCTCCCTGAAACCTGTGTGCCGGGCGAGAAGCGGGTCTGGGAGCATGGGCCGTATGAGCGCTGCTACCCCTCCGACCGAGCGCCGGGTCTCCGCCCGCATCGGTGCGATCTCCGAGTCCGCGACCCTCGCCGTCGACGCCAAGGCCAAGGCCCTCAAGGCCGCCGGGCGCCCGGTGATCGGTTTCGGCGCGGGTGAGCCCGACTTCCCGACCCCGGACTACATCGTCGAAGCCGCCGTAGAGGCGTGCAAGAACCCGAAGTACCACCGCTACACGCCGGCCGGCGGTCTGCCCGAGCTGAAGGCCGCGATCGCCGCGAAGACGCTGCGCGACTCCGGCTACGAGGTCGACACCTCCCAGGTCCTGGTGACCAACGGCGGCAAGCAGGCGATCTACGAGGCGTTCGCCGCGATCCTCGACCCGGGCGACGAGGTCATCGTCCCGGCCCCGTACTGGACGACGTACCCCGAGTCGATCCGCCTCGCGGGCGGTGTCCCGGTGGACGTGGTCGCCGACGAGACCACCGGCTACCGCGTCTCGGTGGAGCAGCTGGAGGCGGCCCGCACGGAGCGGACCAAGGTCGTCCTCTTCGTCTCCCCGTCGAACCCGACCGGCGCCGTGTACACGGAGGCCGAGACCGAGGCGATCGGCCGCTGGGCCGTCGAGCACGGTCTGTGGGTGCTGACGGACGAGATCTACGAGCACCTGGTGTACGGCGGGGCCTCCGCCGTCTCCCTGCCGTCGGTCATGCCGGAGCTGCGGGACAAGTGCATCGTGGTCAACGGTGTCGCGAAGACGTACGCGATGACCGGCTGGCGCGTGGGGTGGATCATCGGCCCGAAGGACGTCGTGAAGGCGGCGACGAACCTGCAGTCGCACGCCACGTCGAACGTGAGCAACGTCGCGCAGGCCGCCGCCCTCGCCGCCGTCACCGGGGACCTGGAGGCCGTCGAGGAGATGGGCCGTGCCTTCGACCGGCGCCGCCAGACCATCGTGCGGATGCTCAACGAGATCGAGGGCGTCCTGTGCCCGACCCCGGAGGGCGCGTTCTACGTGTACCCCTCGGTGAAGGCGCTGCTCGGCAAGGAGATCCGTGGCAAGCGCCCGCAGACCTCGGTCGAGCTGGCCGCGCTGATCCTGGACGAGGCCGAGGTCGCGGTCGTCCCGGGCGAGGCCTTCGGCACCCCCGGCTACCTGCGGCTCTCGTACGCCCTCGGTGACGAGGACCTGGTGGAGGGCGTGTCCCGGATCCAGAAGCTGCTGTCCGAGGCCCGCTGACGCGGCGGAGCACTTGCCTCGACGTCGAGGCCCGCGGGCCCCCGGTTCTTCGGAACCGGGGGCCCGTTCTTACGTTCTAACCAGATCCCGATCGGGGAAAGGGGCTGTGTTCGTCCGTTCGGGTGCGGCAAGATCCTTCAATGGAGCACCTTTCCGAGCACGTTCCCCGCGACATCGGCCTGCTGCCCAAGGCCCATCTGCATCTGCACTTCACGGGGTCGATGCGGTCCACGACGCTCATCGAGCTGGCCGACAAGTACGGCGTCCATCTCCCGGAGGCGCTGAGCAGCGGGACCCCGCCGAAGCTGCGGGCCACCGACGAGCGCGGCTGGTTCCGCTTCCAGCGGCTGTACGACATCGCCCGGTCCTGCCTGCGCGAGCCCGAGGACATCCAACGGCTGGTGCGCGAGGCGGCCCAGGAGGACGTGCGGGACGGCTCGGGGTGGCTGGAGATCCAGGTCGACCCCACCTCGTACGCCCCGCTGCTGGGCGGTCTGATCCCGGCCATGGAGATCATCCTGGACGCGGTCGACGCGGCGGCGCGGGAGACCGGGCTCGGGATGCGGGTCCTGGTGGCGGCGAACCGGATGAAGCACCCGCTGGAGGCCCGTACGCTCGCCCGGCTCGCCGTGCGGTACGCGGACCGGGGGGTGGTGGGGTTCGGGCTCTCCAACGACGAACGCCGGGGCATGGCCCGCGACTTCGACCGGGCGTTCGCGATCGCGCGTGAGGGCGGTCTGCTCGCGGCCCCGCACGGCGGCGAGCTGACGGGCCCCGCGTCCGTACGGGACTGTCTGGACGACCTGCGGGCGGCGCGGATCGGCCACGGGGTCCGGGCGGCCGAGGACCCGCGGGTCCTGCGCAAGCTCGCCGACAGGGGCGTGACCTGTGAGGTCTGCCCGGCTTCCAACGTGGCGCTGGGGGTCTACGAGAAGCACGAGGACGTCCCGCTGCGGACGCTCTTCGAGGCCGGTGTGCCGATGGCCCTGGGCGCGGACGACCCGCTGCTCTTCGGTGCGCGGCTGGCCGACCAGTACGAGATCGCCCGGCGCCATCACGCCTTCACGGACGCGGAGCTGGCCGAGCTGGCGCGCCAGTCGGTCCGCGCCTCGGCGGCGCCGGAGGACGTCAGGCAGAAGCTCCTCTCGGGCGTCGACGACTGGCTGGGCGCCCCGGCGGTGTGAAGTGGTGCAGGGGCGGGCGGGCCTGGAAACCGATGTCGATCTCGGGCCTGTCCCACCGGTGGTCGGGCTCCAGGAAGGGGGTGAACGACGCGACGAGCGTGTCGTGGCCCTTCCGGGCGCGTTCCTCCAGGGGGCCGAAGCCGGCCGCCGTCTCCAGGGCGGTGGCAGCGGCGGCGAAGACGTCCCGGCCACCGAAGAGGAAGAGCGTGTGGGCGTGGGTGTCCGGCCGGAGCCATTCGGTCGCGCGCCGGTGCCACCGCGCCCTCTCCGTGTGCCAGGTGGCCGCGTGGGCGGCGGTGCGCTGTTCGTTCGTACGGACGGTCAGCGGGGTGCCGTCCCGGAGCCGGGTCCGCAGCCGCGGCCAGGCGGCGGGGCGCAGACCGGCGGCCGGGTGGGCGAGCACGAGGTCGACCGGCACTCCGGGGGCGAAGTCGCGCGGAATGCTGTGGCGCAGCGGGACGTGGACGATCGTGTGCCGGGAGAAGGCGGCGAAGGAGAAGAGGGCCGCGAGCCGGGACAGTCCGTCGTGGTCGCCGAGGAGGTAGCCCCAGCGGTCGCCGAGCGGATCGTTGAGCGTGGTGTGCCGCAGCGCGTCCCAGGGCTGGACGACGCGGTGTTCCAGCGGGCCGGTGCGGGGCCTGAACTCACGTACGCGTAGACGCATGGCCGACAGCGTGGCCGGGTGGGGCGGGGCGCGGCAACCTCATTCCCGGGCGGCGATCCCGGTCATCAGGGTGCGGGCGAGGGAGCGCGCGAAGGTGTCGACGTCCTGCGGGGGCCGGCCGTCACCGGTCATCTCCCAGGCGAAGGCGCGCTGCACGCAGGCGCCCAGGAGCAGGGAGGCGGCGGCCGACGGGTCGGCGGCGGGGCCGATGCGGCCGTGCTGCTGCTCGGTGCGGAGGTAGGCGGCGAGGCCCTCGATCGGGCGGTGGGGGCCGACGCCGAGTTCGCGCATGACCTCCTCGTGGCGGCGCTTGAGGCGTGGCTCGGCGTAGAGCGAGGCGGCGATCGGGAAGGTGTGCTCGTAGAAGAGCGCGGCCTGGCGGGCGATCTCGGTGAGGTTCTCCTCGACGCTCCGGCCGCCGGGGTCGGCGGCGAGGGTGCCGAGGAGTCCGCCGAGCTGGGGCAGCCGTTCGTTGAGGACGGTGACGAACAGGTCTTCCTTGCTCGGGAAGTACTTGTAGAGCGCCGCCTCGGAGCAGCCCGCCTCCTTGGCGATCTCCTTCGTGGTGGTGCGGGCGAGGCCTGCGCTGCGCATGAGGCTGTGGGCCGCGTCGATGATCCGGACGCGGGTCGGCTTCTGGTCCATGCAGGCTCCAACCGCACTTGACGGGTGAGTGAGTACTCACCCACCCTAAGGGTGAGTGAACGCTTACCCACCCATCCGCACCACGATCAGCGAGGTGTGTCATGAAGCTCACCGTCTTCGGAGCCACCGGCGGAGTCGGCCGGGAGATCGTCCGGCAGGCGCTCGACACCGGCCACGACGTGACCGCCGTCGTCCGGGACCCGGCCCGGCTCACCGTCACGGGCGAGCGCCTGGAGGTCGTCCGCGCCGACCTCACCGACCCGGGCGCGCTGCGCGGCGCGGTCGCCGGCAGGGACGCGGTGCTCTCGGGCATCGGCGCCCGCACGCGCGCGGACGCCGGGGTCGCCGCGAGGCTCACCCGCGCGGTGCTCGCCGCGATGGACGCCGAGGGCGTGCGGCGCCTGCTGGTGGTCAGCGCCGCCCCGCTGGGCCCGGTCCCGGAGGGCCATACCGTCGTCGACAAGGCCGTGCTCGCGATCATCAACGCGGTCCTGAAGGACATCTACGACGACCTGCGAGCGATGGAGGCCGAGGTGGCGGCGAGCGCCACGCGGTGGACCTCCGTACGCCCGCCCAAGCTGACGAACAAGCCGGTCACCGGCCGATACCGCTCGGTCGTCGGCGGCACTCCGCCCCGGGGCCGCTCCCTCGCCCGCGCGGACGTCGCCCACGCCATGCTGGCGATGATCGACGACCCGGCGACGGTCGGGCGGGGCGTGGGGGTGGCGTACTGAGCGGGACCCGGGGGAGGGGAGCGGCCAGAGCTGACGCCGGCGGTTCCCCGGGCAGCGGGAAGGGCCAGAGCCGAGGTCAGAGGCTGACGCCGACCGTCACCGGGGAGAGGTCAGAGGCTGACGCCGACCGTCACCGGCTCGTTGACGAGCGTGACACCGAAGGCGTCCCGCACCCCGGCGACGACCTCGCGGGCGAGCGCGAGGAGGTCCTCGGTGCTGGCCTCGCCCCGGTTGGTGAGCGCGAGCGTGTGCTTGGTGGAGATACGGGCGGGGCCGGTGCCGTACCCCTTGGTGAAGCCCGCCTTGTCGATGAGCCAGGCGGCCGAGGTCTTGACCTGGCCGCCCTCGCCCGCCGGGTAGACGGGCGGGGTCACGTCCGAGCCGAGCCGCCCGGCGACGCGGGCGAGGAAGGTCTCGTACTCCCCCGCCGTCAGGATCGGGTTGGTGAAGAAGGAACCGGCGGACCAGGTGTCGTGGTCGGCCGGGTCCAGGACCATGCCCTTCCCGGCGCGCAGGGACAGGACGGTCTCCCGGGCCCGCGCGAGCGGGACGCGGTCGCCGGCCTCGACGCCGAGGACGCGGGCGGTCTCGGCGTACTTGATCGGCGCGGACAGCCCGTCGGCGTCCTCCAGCTCGAAGCGGACGCGCAGCACGACGTAGCGGTCCGGGTCGGCCTTGAAGCGGCTGTGGCGGTACGTGAAGGCGCACTCGGCGTTGGTGAGCGTGACGGTCTCGTCGGCCCTGCGGTCGTACGCGACGACCTCGGTGATCGTGGACGAGACGTCCTGCCCGTACGCGCCGACGTTCTGGATCGGGGTGGCGCCGGCGGAGCCGGGGATCCCGGCCAGGCACTCGACCCCGGCGAGCCCGGCCTCGACGGTGCGCGCGACGGCGTCCGTCCAGACCTCGCCCGCGGCCAGCTCCAGCTTCGTGCCGTCGAGGGCGAAGCCGGCGGTGGCGATGCGCAGGGCGGTTCCGTCGAAGCCCTTGTCGCCGATGACCAGGTTCGAGCCGCCGCCGATGACCAGCAGCGGGGTGCCCGCGAGGTCGGCGGCGCGGACGGCGGCGATCACCTCGTCGTCGGTGACGGCGGTGACGAGCCGCGTGGCGGGGCCGCCGAGCCGGAAGGTGGTCAGGGGGGCGAGGGGGGCGTCGTGGAGTTCCTGCACGGGCCCAAGGGTACGGCCCTGGACACGGAAGACAGGGGGAAGGCCCCGCCGCTCCCGGCGAGGCCTTCCGTGGCACCGTGCCGTCACGCGGGGACGCGGACAGGAGAAGGGGCGGCCGCTCGACGAGCGACCGCCCCTTCTCCTCGCCACGTCTCCCGCGGCTACGCGAGCCTGACCACGGCCCGGGACATGCCCAGGACCTTCTGGCCCGCCGACGTCGCGGTGAGGTCCACCCGGACCAGACCGTCGTCCAGCTTCGCCGCGACCTTGGCGCTGACCTCGATCAGGGCCCCCTCGTCGTCGTTCGGCACGATCACGGGCCGCGTGAAGCGCACGCCGTACTCGACGACGGCGGCCGGGTCGCCGACCCAGTCGGTGACGACGCGGACGGCCTCGGCCATGGTGAACATGCCGTGGGCGATGACGTCCGGCAGGCCGACCTCGAGGGCGAACTTCTCGTTCCAGTGGATCGGGTTGAAGTCCCCGGAGGCACCGGCGTACCGCACCAGCGTGGCGCGCGTCACCGGGAAGGAGCCCGCCGGCAGCTCGGTGCCGACCTCGACCTCGTCGTAGGCGATCTTCGCGGTCATGACTCAGGCCTCCTCGGGCGCGCGGGACACGAGCTTGGTCCAGGCGGTGACGACCTGCTCGCCGGTCTCGTCGTGCACCTCACCGCGGATGTCGAGGATGTCGTTGCCCGCCAACGACTTGATCGCCTCGATGGTCGTGGTCACGGAGAGTCGATCGCCGGCCCGGACGGGGCGGGTGTAGACGAACTTCTGGTCGCCGTGGACGACGCGGCTGTAGTCCAGGCCCAGCTGCGGGTCCTCGACGACCTGACCGGCCGCCTGGAACGTGATCGCGAACACGAAGGTGGGCGGGGCGATCACATCGGGGTGACCGAGGGCCTTCGCCGCCTCCTGATCGACGTAGGCGGGATTCGCGTCACCGATCGCCTCGGCGAACTCGCGGATCTTTTCCCGCCCGACCTCGTAGGGCGCGGTGGGCGGATAGGTCCGGCCCACGAAGGACTGGTCGAGCGCCATGGACTCGATACCTCCTGGATTTGTTGCCGACAAACGACACGAGGCCGCCCCCTGGCGGGGACGGCCTCGTGTACGAGCCTGATTAGCGCGTCTCGCGGTGCGCCGTGTGCGAGTTGCAGCGAGGGCAGTGCTTCTTCATCTCAAGACGGTCCGGGTTGTTACGCCGGTTCTTCTTGGTGATGTAGTTCCGCTCCTTGCACTCCACGCAGGCCAGCGTGATCTTCGGGCGGACGTCGGTGGCAGCCACGTGAGTGCTCCTTGGACGGACGGATGGACGGATGAACGCATAGAAGAGTAGCCGATCGCAGGACCGACCCCACAATCGGCTACTGTCTGTAGCGGTGACCGGACTTGAACCGGTGACACAGCGATTATGAGCCGCTTGCTCTACCGACTGAGCTACACCGCTTTGATGATCTGGTTCCCGCCCGGAGGCGGGGCCTTCTCACCAGAGCCCCAATACGGAATCGAACCGTAGACCTTCTCCTTACCATGGAGACGCTCTACCGACTGAGCTATTGGGGCGAGCGATGAAGACATTACACGGTCCTCCACCGATCGCCCAAATCCGTTTCCGTGCCCGCGCAACCGGGGACGCGCGCCCTCGGACGGGCACGCGCGCGTGCGTCACGACACCCCCCTCCGCGCCCTCCCCGCGCCCGTCACCACGCCTGTCTCGTACGCCACACGTGGCCTCGTCAGTACGACTATTGCCCACCTCCTCGAAGGGCGACCGGACCGCCCCTAGGCTCGGCCCCACGCTGCGTGATCTTGATCTTGAGCCTCAACGTGACGGTGAGCTCGAGGAGCCTTGAGGAGGCCGATGTCAGCCGACAGCAAGCAGCCCCAGCCGCCGGACGACCGGTCCGCCGCCACCGCCGACTCCACCTCGCTCCTGCTCGCCAACGCCCGGCTCACCGACGGTCGGACGGTCGACGTCCGGCTCGTCGGCGGCCGGATCGAGGCGGTCGGGACGGCGGGCAGCCTCACCGCCGTCGGCGCCCGCGTCGACCTGGCCGGCTATCTGCTGCTCCCCGCCCCCGCCGAGCCGCACGCCCACGCCGACACCGCGCTCAGCGCGGACTTCGCGGGCCCCGTCTCGTACGCCCCCGACGAGGTGCAGCGGCGGGCCACCGAGGCCGCGCTGCTCCAGCTCGGGCACGGTTCGACCGCGCAGCGCGCACACGTCCGGATCGGCGACGTCCACGGCCTCGGCCCCCTCGAAGCCGTCCTCCAGGCCCGGCGCTCGCTGCGCGGCCTGGTGGACCTGACCACGGTCGCCGTACCCCGGCTGCTGACCGGGACGGCGGGCGCCGACGGGCTCGCGATGCTGCGGGACGCCGTGAAGATGGGCGCGAGCGTGGTGGGCGGCTGCCCGGACCTCGATCCGGACCCGGCGGGGTACGTGGAGGCGGTCCTGGAGGTGGCGGCCGAGCAGGGCTGCCCGGTCGACCTGCACACGGACGCGGACGACCCGGCGCGGCTGGCCCGGTTCGCGGCCATGGCGGGCGGGCTGCGGCCCGGCGTGACGATCGGGCCGTGCGCGGGGCTCGCCCGGCTGCCCTCGGACGTGGCGGGCCGGGCCGCGGACCAGCTGGCCGCGGCCGGTGTGACGGTGGTCTGCCTGCCGCAGGGCGGCTGCGAGGCGACGGAGCGGCGCGGCGCGGCGCCGGTGCGGCTGCTGCGCTCGGCGGGGGTGCGGCTCGCGGCCGGCAGCGGGGCGCTGCGGGACGTCTCCAACCCGGTGGGGCGGGGGGATCCGCTGGAGGCCGGGTACCTGCTGGCGTCGCTCGGCGGGATGCCGGTCGAGGACGCGTACGGGGCGGTGAGCGCGGCGGCGCGTAGGGCGATGGGGCTCGCGGAGGTACGGGTCGAGGCCGGGTTCCCCGCCGAGCTGCTCGCGGTGCGGGGGGAGCGGCTGGCGGGCGTGCTGTCCCTCGCGTACAGCCGGATCGTGGTGCACCGGGGGCGGGTGGTGGCCCGGACGAGCGCGGTGCGGGAGTACTGCGACTCGGCGGCGGCGCTCGATCTGCCGCGGCAGGCGCGGCCGGAACGTCCCGATCCGGGAAGCCCTCCGGCCGGTCCCGTCGTACGGTCGTGAGTATGCGCATTGTCATCGCTGGAGGACACGGTCAGATCGCCCTGCGTCTGGAGCGGCTGCTCTCGGCGTCGGGGCACGAGCCCGCGGGGCTCATCAGAAACCCGGACCAGGCCGACGATCTGCGGGCGGCCGGCGCGGAACCGATCGTCCTGGACCTGGAGTCGGCGACGGTGGAGACGGTCGCCGAGGCCCTGCGGGGCGCGGACGCGGCGGTCTTCGCGGCGGGCGCGGGCCCGGGCAGCGACGTGGCCCGCAAGGACACGGTGGACCGCGGGGCGGCGGTCCTCTTCGCGGACGCGGCGGAACGGGCGGGCGTACGCCGCTACCTCGTCATCTCCTCGATGGGCGCCGACGCGTCCCACGAGGGCGACGAGGTCTTCGACGCCTACCTGCGGGCGAAGGGCGCGGCGGACGACGACGTACGCGCGCGTGCGGCCCTGGACTGGACGATCCTGCGCCCCGGCATGCTCACGAACGACGCGGGCACGGGCCTGATCCGCCTGGAGGCCTCGACGGGTCGCGGCCCGATCCCCCGCGACGACGTGGCGGCGCTCCTGGCGGAACTCCTGGAGACCCCGGCGACGGCGGGCCTGACCCTGGAGGCCGTCTCGGGCTCGACCCCGATCACGGTCGCGGTGAAGGCGGTAGCGGGGAACTGACCCCACGGGGGCGGGGGCCTGAAAGGGCAACCGCCCCACCCCCTCAACG
The DNA here is from genome assembly GCF_044746945.1 of Streptomyces sp. NPDC090127. Taxonomy (NCBI): domain Bacteria; kingdom Bacillati; phylum Actinomycetota; class Actinomycetes; order Kitasatosporales; family Streptomycetaceae; genus Streptomyces; species Streptomyces sp. NPDC090127. The sequence goes on from NZ_JBIVDE010000001.1 coordinate 1,225,852, forward strand.
AAGAAGGTCCCCGGTGCGAACACCGGGGACCTTCTCTATCGCGTGGCGGCGCCAGGATTCGAACCTGGGTAGGCTAAGCCGACGGATTTACAGTCCGCTCCCATTGGCCACTCGGGCACACCGCCATGGGATGTCGCTGCTCGGAGCCGCTTTTCGGCGGTGCTCCGGGGCAACGACGTAAACGATACCCGATCCCCCGGGGTGCTTCGCCACCGGATTGATCAGCGGTTCGGGGGTGATCGGATGACTAGGCTTGCCCCGTACGCCCACGCAACCGCAACGCATTCGACGCAAGGAGCCACACGTCATGGCCGACTCCAGTTTCGACATCGTCTCCAAGGTCGAGCGGCAGGAGGTCGACAACGCCCTCAACCAGGCCGTGAAGGAGATCTCCCAGCGCTACGACTTCAAGGGCACCAACGCCTCGATCTCCTGGTCGGGCGAGAAGATCCTGATGCAGGCCAACGGCGAGGAGCGCGTCATGGCGATCCTCGACATCTTCCAGTCCAAGCTGATCAAGCGCGGGATCTCGCTGAAGTCGCTGGACGTCGAGGGCGAGCCGCAGCTGTCCGGCAAGGAGTACAAGCTCTTCGCGTCGGTCGTCGAGGGCATCTCCCAGGAGAACGCCAAGAAGGTCGCGAAGGCCATCCGCGACGAGGGCCCCAAGGGCGTCAAGGCGCAGGTCCAGGGCGACGAGCTGCGGGTCAGCTCGAAGAGCCGGGACGACCTGCAGGCCGTGCAGGCGCTGCTCAAGGGCAAGGACTTCGACTTCGCGCTCCAGTTCGTGAACTACCGGTAGGCAGCGCTCCACCCCAGCGAACTGCGTGTCCGAAAACCGCCAGCCCCGCGCGGGGCGGCCCTCGCACACTGGACGAGAAGTGAGCGCGAGGAGAGGAACCGCCATGACGGTGTACGCGTACGTCGACGGGCCGCTGGGCCCGATGCTGCTCGTCGGGCGGAGCGCCGGCGAGGCGGGCCCGGTCGAGCTGGTCTCGCTGTCGCTGCCCGAGCAGAAGGGCGGTGCCGCCGTCGAGGACGGGTGGCGGCACGCGCCCGAGGCCTTCGAGGAGGTCACCCGCCAGCTGGCCGAGTACTTCGCCGGGCGGCGGGAGCACTTCGACATCCCGTTCGCGGTCGGCGGTACGGAGTTCCAGCGGCGCGTCTGGCGGGCCCTGGAGGAGATCCCGTACGGCAGCACCGTCTCGTACGGGGAGATCGCCCGGCAGGTCGGCACCTCCGGGGCCGCCGTCCGTGCCGTCGGCACCGCGATCGGGCGCAATCCGCTGCTGGTCGTGCGCCCCTGCCACCGGGTGATCGGGGCGGACGGGAGTCTGCGCGGGTACGCCGCCGGCCTGGAGCGCAAGGAGCGGCTGCTCGGCCTGGAGCGGGCGGTGTGATGGACGGGCTCTTCCCGCGCGAGCGGGCCGTCGTCGCCCCCGGTGCGGTGCATGTGCCGGGGTGGCTCTCCCTCGACCGGCAGCGGGAGTTGGTGGCCGCGTGCCGGGAGTGGGGGCGCGGGCCGCTGACGTACGAGCACACCGTGCTGCCCGGCGGCGGGGTGATGTCGGTGCGGTCGCTCTGTCTCGGGCGGCGCTGGGTCCCGTATCGGTATCTCGACGCGGTCGAGGTGGAACTGCCCGGATGGCTGGGCGAGTTGGGGCGTGAGGGCGTCCGCGAGGCCTACGGGGAGGAGGGCCTGCCGTTCGTCCCCGACACCGCTCTCGTGAACTTCTACGACGCAGGCGCCGGCGCGAGGATGGGGCTGCACCAGGACAAGGAGGAGCGGTCCGGGGCGCCGGTGGTGTCGTTGAGCCTCGGCGACCGTTGCGTGTTCCGGTTCGGGAACACCGCGAACCGGGGGAAGCCGTATACGGACGTGGAGTTGGCCTCCGGGGACCTGTTCGTCTTCGGCGGGCCCTCACGCTTCGCGTACCACGGCGTGCCCAAGGTCCTCGCCGGTACGGCCGATCCGGCGCTCGGGCTGACGGGGCGGCTGAACATCACCCTGCGCGAGACCGGGCTACGGGGCGAGGCTCGGCCCTGGCCGGAGGCGGCCCACGTCGAAGGTCGGCCTTAGCGCGAGCGTGAGTGGCCGAAGAGGATGCGGTACGCGATCAGGAGCACCAACGCCCCGCCGACGGCCGAGATCCAGGTGGCCGTGTCGTAGAAGCCGGTGGTGATCGGGCGGTCCAGGAACGTGGACGAGATCCAGCCGCCGGTGAAGGCGCCGGCTATGCCGATGAGGGTCGTGCCGATGAGGCCGCCCGGGTCGCGGCCCGGGAGCAGCACCTTGGCGACGACGCCCGCGATCAGGCCGAGGACGATCCAGCTGATGACGTTCATGTCCGAAAGGACGCGCGGGCGCCGGGCGCGGTTGCGAAGCCCCCGGCGGTGCCCGGCGGTGCCATCCGTAATGTGCCGTGCATGACACACGGCCCGCGCCGCTCCCCCGGCGGCTTCGACGCTGTCGTCATCGGGCTCGGCGCGACGGTGGGCGCCGGGATCTTCGTCGCGCTCGGCCCGGCGGCCGAGGCGGCCGGGGCGGGGCTGCTGCCGGCGCTCGGGATCGCCGCCGTCGTCGCGTACTGCAACGCGACCGCCTCGGCCCGGCTCGCCGCCCGCCACCCGGCCCCGGGCGGCGCGTATGTGTACGGTCGCGAACGCCTCGGGCCGTTCTTCGGCCACCTCGCGGGCTGGGCGTTCGTCGTCGGCAGGACGGTCCAGGCGGCCGGGCTGCTCTTCTCCCCGTTCGCGGGGTACACGCGGATCGCCCCGCGCGGCGAGGAGGTACGCGGTCCGGCCCGGGTACGCGATCCGGCCCGGCCGATCCCCCGCGCCGCGCCGCCCGCCCTCGGCGTCGCCCTCGGTATCGCCCTCGTCGTCTACGCGGCGGTGGCGGTCGCCGTCCTGGCCGTCCTCGGGCCGCGGGTCCTCGCGGCGGGCACGGTCGCCTACGCCGTCAGCCGAGGGCGCCGCGAGCACCCACCGGCGTGAGCGCGGTCCCGGGGTGCCTCTCGCGGCCGTCTCCCGCCGACGCCGGCCGGGCGGGGCGGGGCGGGCGGTGGCGAGTCCACCGGCCCGGTCAGCGGGCGGCGTACGGGTACGGCTCGTCCGAGGGGACGATCTCCTTGCCCAGGGGGAGCAGGGAGACCGGGATGAGCTTGAAGTTGGCGATGCCCAGCGGGATGCCGATGATCGTGATGCACAGCACGATGCCGGTGGTGATGTGGCCGAGCGCGAGCCACCAGCCCGCGAGGATCAGCCACAGCACGTTGCCCACGCAGGACGGCGCGCCCGCGTCGTGGCGGTCCACGACCGTGTAGCCGAAGGGCCAGAGGGCGTAGACGCCGATCCGGAAGGCGGCGAGGCCGAAGGGGATGCCGATGATCGTGATGCACAGCAGGAGGCCCGCGAGCATGTAGCCGAGGAACATCCAGAAGCCGCACAGGATCAGCCAGATGACGTTCAGGATTGTCTTCACGGGCGATGACCTGCCATCTGTTCGAGTCGGGCGATGCGCTCCGCCATCGGCGGATGCGTCGAGAACATCTTCGAAACGCCTCTGCCCGCTCCGAAGGGGTTGGCAATCATCATGTGGCTCGCGGTCTCGATCTTCGGCTCCGGCGGCAGCGGAAGCTGCTTCGTACCCGAGTCGAGCTTGCGCAGGGCGCTGGCCAGGGCCAGCGGGTCGCCGGTGAGCTGGGCGCCCGCGGCGTCCGCCTCGTACTCCCGTGAGCGACTGATGGCGAGCTGGATGACGGAGGCGGCGACGGGGCCGAGGATCATGATCAGGATCATCCCGAGCAGACCCGGGCCGTCGTCGTCGTTGGAGCGGCCGACCGGGATCAGCCAGGCGAAATTGACCAGGAACATGATCACGGACGCGAGCGCTCCGGCGACCGAGGAGATCAGGATGTCCCGGTTGTAGACGTGGCTGAGCTCGTGGCCGAGGACTCCGCGCAGCTCGCGCTCGTCCAGGATCGCGAGGATGCCCTCGGTGCAGCACACCGCGGCGTTCCGCGGGTTCCGGCCGGTCGCGAAGGCGTTCGGCGCCTGGGTGGGCGAGATGTAGAGCCGGGGCATCGGCTGGCGGGCCTGGGTGGAGAGCTCACGCACCATCTTGTAGAGCCCGGGGGCCTCGAACTCGCTCACCGGGCGCGCGCGCATGGCCCGCAGGGCCAGCTTGTCGCTGTTCCAGTAGGCGTACGCGTTGGTGCCGAGCGCCACGACGAGCGCGACGATCAGCCCCGTACGTCCGAAGAAGCTGCCGATGACGATGATGAGGGCCGAGAGCCCTCCGAGGAGTACGGCAGTCCTCAGCCCGTTGTGCCGGCGGTGCACGGTACGCCCTCCAGGTGGTGCGGCAGGAGAACCCTTTGCTCGATGGTGGTCCTCACCCGGACGTCGTCCGGGAGGGGAGTCCCGTGTCCAGTGGACCCTCCCGTACTGGTCAACGCCAGGCGGGAGTCGCGGGTTCCCTTGCGCCCGTGGGGGCTGCGTGGGCTGTACGGGTGATCCGTACGGTGATCAGCGCGGATTCGGGAGACCGGCGGAGACGAGGGCCTCCGTGACGGGCTCGACGTCGCTGGTGCAGTGGGCGCAGCGGGAGGCGATGGCGGGGATCTCGGTGAAGCACCGCGGGCAGTCCCGCAGCTGGAGCTTCGCCTCGACCACTTCCTCCTTGACGAACCGCGCCTGGACCTTCGTCATGGGGACGACGATGCAGAAGTAGAGGACGGCGGCGGTGATCGAGAAGGCGATGGCCGCGGAGATCGCCAGGCCGTACGGGAAGATCGTCTGCCCGACCTTGAACTGCGCTTCGCTGAAGTCGCCGACCGAGCCGGTGGCGAGACCGATGAGCGGGGTGATGAACGCCTTGCTGATGCCGGTGACGACGGCCGTGAAGGCCGACCCGACGGCCAGGCCGATCGCCATCGAGACGACGTTTCCGCGAAGTATGAAGTCCTTGAAACCGGTCAACACGGGTGAAGCTCCTTGACGCGAATCTCTGTGAGGTCCGTAGGGGTCAGAACAGACTGTCCGCCGCGAAGCGCAGAGCGAACTGCGGGTAGCCCGACAGCACGACACCGGCGACGGCCGCCAGCCCGATCGCCAGGGTGATCGGGGCGGGCACGCGCGCGTGGACCCGCTCCCCCACCGGGTCACGGAACAGCAGCGCCGTCCACCGCAGGTAGTAGAAGAGGCCGATCACGACGTTCACGCCCATGATCACGGCCAGCCAGCCGAGGCCGGCGTCGACCGCCGCCGAGAAGACGGTGACCTTGGCGAAGAGGCCGATGATACCGGGGGGCAGACCCGCCAGATTGAGCAGGAAGAAGCCCAGGGTGAGGGCGAGCAGCGGACTGGCCGCGTAGAGGCCCCGGTAGTCGGCGACGCGGTTCTCGGGGTGCGTACGGGCGACCAGCGCCGCTACCGCGAAGGCGCCGAGGTTCACGACGGCGTACATCAGGGCGTACGCGACGGTGGCGCCGATCTGGTCGTCGCTGGAGTACGCGGCGGCGGCGATCGGGACCAGGAGGTAGCCGGCCTGGGCCACGGAGGACCAGGCGAGCAGCCGGACCGCGCTCCACGCGCGCGTGGAGACCTGCCGCAGCGCGGCCACGTTGCCGACGGTCATGGTCAGCGCGGCGAGCACGGCGAGCGCCGGCCCCCAGATGTCGGCGTACGAGGGGAAGGCGACGACCGTCACCAGGATGAGGCCGGTGAAGCCGACGGCCTTGCCGACCACCGAGAGGTAGCCCGCGACGGGCAGCGGGGCGCCGACGTAGGTGTCGGGGACCCAGAAGTGGAAGGGGACGGCGGCCGTCTTGAAGGCGAAGCCGACGAGGGTGAGCGCCACGCCCGCCTGGGCGAGGGTCTCCAGGCCGGCTGGAACGTCGTCGAGCCCCTGGGCGATCTCGGTGAGGTGGAGCGTGCCGGTGGCCGCGTACACGAAGCTCACGCCGAGCAGGGTGACGGCGGTCGCGGTGACCGAGGAGAGGAAGAACTTCAGCGCCGCCTCGCTGGACATCCGGTCGCCCCGGCGCATGCCGACCAGGGCGAAGGCGGGCAGCGAGGCCACTTCGAGGGCGACGACGAGGGTCGCCAGGTCGCGGGAGGCGGGCAGCAGGGCCGCGCCGGCGGCCGAGGAGAGCAGCAGGAACCAGTACTCCCCCGCCGGGAGCTTGTCGCGCGTGTCGGCGAGCGACAGCAGCGCGGCGAGCAGCGCCCCGCCGAGGACCAGGAGCTGGATGACGAGGGTGAACCGGTCGGCGGTGTAGCTGCAGGCGGCGGTCGCGGCCGGTTCGGTGGTGAGGCAGAAGGTCGAGCGGTCCCCCGCGCGCAGCGGGACGAGCAGCGCGATCGAGGTGACGAGCCCGGCGATCGCGGTCCAGCCGAGGAGCTGCTTGTGGCGCGCGGGGAGGAAGAGGTCCGCGACGAGGACGGCGAGCGCGACCACCGCGGTGAGGGTGGGCGGCGCGATCGCGAGCCAGTCGACGGACTGGACCTGGGCCGTGGGGGTCACGAGTTTCCTCCCGCGAGGAGCTGCTGCACGGCCGGGTCGGTCAGGCCGAGGAGAACCGCCGGCCACAGCCCGGCGAGGACGGTGAGGGCCACGAGGGGGGTCCAGGCGGCGAACTCGTACCCCTGGACGTCGGCGAGCGTGGTCTCCCCGCTCGGCCGGGGGCCGCCCATGCAGACGCGGCGGACGACGAGCAGGAGGTACGCGGCGGTGAGGAGGGTGCCGATGCCGCCCATCACCATGAAGGTGAGGAACGCGGGGCGGCTGAGGCCCTCGGCCGGTTCGAAGGCGCCGAACAGGGCGAGCATCTCGCCCCAGAAGCCGGCCAGGCCGGGCAGTCCGAGGGAGGCGACGGCGGCGAAGGCGAGCAGGCCGCCCAGGCGTGGGGCGCGGCCGTAGAGGGCCGCGCCGGTGGCGCCGGCGAGGGTGTCGAGGTCGGCGGTGCCGTACCGGTCCTTGACCGCGCCGACCAGGAAGAACAGCAGGCCGGTGATGAGGCCGTGGGCGATGTTGGCGAAGAGCGCGCCGTTGACGCCGGTGGGGGTCATGGTCGCGATGCCGAGGAGGACGAAGCCCATGTGGCCGACGGAGGAGTACGCGATCAGCCGCTTGAGGTCGCCGTTGACGCCGGGGCGCGTGAGGGCGAGGCAGGCGAGGGATCCGTAGATGATGCCGACGGCGGCGAAGGCGGCCAGGTAGGGGGCGAAGGTCCGCATGCCGTCGGGGGTGATCGGCAGGAGGATCCGGACGAACCCGTACGTACCCATCTTCAACAGGACGCCGGCGAGGAGGACCGAGCCGACCGTGGGGGCGGCGGTGTGGGCGTCCGGCAGCCAGCTGTGCAGCGGCCACATCGGGGTCTTCACCGCGAGCCCGAGACCGATCGCGAGGACGGCGATGACCTGCACGGATGTGGACAGTCCACGGCCGTTGTCGGTGGCGAGTGCCACCATGTCGAACGTGCCCGCCTTCAGCCCGATGAGGAGCAGGCCGAGCAGCATGACGACCGAGCCGAGCAGCGTGTAGAGGATGAACTTCCAGGCGGCGGCCTGCCTGCCCGCACCGCCCCAGCGGGCGATCAGGAAGTACATCGGGATGAGGACCATCTCGAAGGCCAGGAAGAACAGGACGAGGTCGAGGACGGCGAAGGTCGCGAGGGTGCCGGACTCGAGGACGAGGAGGAGGGCGACGAATCCCTTGGGGGAGGGACCGGTCGGCATCTTGAAGTAGCTGTACAGCGCGCAGAGGAAGGCCAGCAGCGCGGTCATGACCAGGAGGGGGAGGGAAATGCCGTCGACACCGAGGTGGAGCCGCACGTCGAGGGCGGGGATCCACATGATGTCCGTGCTCGCCTGGATCCTGGACGGCTGGTCGTGGTCGAAGCCGAGCGTGAGGACGATCGCGGCGAGGAGGACGGCGCCGGTGACGATCACGCCGTGGCGCAGCACGGCCTGGTCGGGCGAGCTCCCCTTCAGCCCGGGCGGGGCCGGGAGGAGAGCGGCGACGGCACCGACGAGCGGGCCGGCGACGATCAACGCGAGAAGGAACTGCATCACGGATTCGCTGATATCGATCACGTCTCACGCTCCGGCGGCGACGAGTACGGCGGCGATCGCCAGGACGACGGAGCCGGCGAGCAGGGCGCTCAGATAGGTCTGCACGTTGCCGGTCTGGGCGCGGCGGACGAGCCGGCCGAGCCACTGGGTGCCGGTGCCCGCGCCGCGTACGTAGGTGTCGACGACCTCGCGGTCCAGGAAGCGGACCAGGGAGGCGGCGGCGAGGACGGGGCGGACGAAGGCGGCGGTGTAGAGGGCGTCCAGGTGGAAGCCGGCGGCCGCGGGCCCGTGCAGCGGGCCGAGCAGGGCGCGGCCGGGGTCGGCCGGGTCCTCGGCGGGGTGCGGCAGGCGTAGCGTCTCGGCCTCGACCTGGCCCGCCTCCGCGTCGGGATGGGCGACCTGCGTCGGCACGGCCTCGCCCGCGGGAGCCGTGGTGGCGGGCGTCCTCGCGGCGAGGGTGCGCCAGACGGCGTAGGTGACGGCGGCGCCGACCACGGCGATGCCGGTGCCGAGGACGGCGGTGGTGACGGTCGGGGTGAGGGCGTGGCCGTCGAACCAGTCGTCGAGGTAGGTGACGGTCAGCCCGAAACCGAGGGAGGGAATCGCGAGCAGCCACAGGACGGCGGTCATGGCGACCGGCTGGCGACCGTGGTGGGGGGCCTCCGCGCCTCGGCCCCGGAAGGCCAGCAGCCAGAGCCGGGTCGCGTAGGCGGCGGTGAGGAGGGCGGTGAGCAGGCCCGCGACGAGGACGGTCCAGCCGGCGCCGGCGGGGGCGACGGTCCGGTCGCCGAGGGCGGTGTGCTCGGCGGCCACGAGGACGGCTTCCTTGGAGAAGAAGCCGGCGAACGGGGGCAGGGCGGCGAGCGCGAGGAGGGCGACGGTCATCGTCCAGTACGCGTCGGGGATCCGCTTCGTCAGGCCGCTCATCCGGGACATGGCCGAGAGCGAGTTCGTACCGGCGGCGTGGATGACGACTCCGGCGGCGAGGAAGAGCAGGGCCTTGAAGGCGCCGTGGGCGAGGAGGTGGAAGACGGCGGCGCCGCGGTCGCCGACGGCCAGGGCGCCGGCCATGTAGCCGAGCTGACCGATGGTCGAGTAGGCGAGGACGCGCTTGATGTCGTCCTGGGCGAGCGCGGCGAGCGCCGAGCCGACCATCGTCACGGCGGCCATCACGGCGAGCACGGTCATCGCGGCGGCGGACGAGGCGAAGACCGGCAGCAGGCGGGCGACGAAGTAGATGCCGGCGGCGACCATCGTCGCCGCGTGGATGAGCGCGGAGACGGGGGTGGGGCCGGCCATCGCGTCGGGGAGCCAGGTGTGCAGCGGGAACTGCGCGGACTTGCCCGCCACGCCCGCGAGGAGCAGCAGCGCGACCAGGGTGGGGTGGTCCAGGGCGCCGGCGGCGACGGCGCCGAGGATCCCGTCGATCCGGAACGTTCCGGCGTCGGCGGCGAGCGCGAACAGGCCGATCAGGAAGGGGACGTCGCCGAGTTTGGTGACCAGGAAGGCCTTGAGGGAGGCGGCGCGCGCCTCGGGGGTCTCCCAGTAGTGGCCGACGAGGAAGTACGAGCAGATGCCCATGATCTCCCAGCCGACCAGGAGCACCATCAGGTCGCCGGAGTAGACGACGAGCAGCATCGCGGAGGTGAAGAGGGAGACGAGCGCGGCGTACGAGGGGTAGCGCGGGTCGTCGCGCAGGTAGCCGGTCGAGTAGATCTGCACGCAGGAGGCGACGACGCCGACGAGGACGGCGACGAGGGCGGCGAAGCCGTCGATGTTCAGGGCAAGGTCGATGGGGACCGAGCCGGTGGGGGTCAGCTGGGTGGCGGCCTCGATGGGCTTCCCACCGCCCTGCCGGACGGCGACGACCGCGGCGAGCACGGCGGCGGCGAGCGTCGGCAGGACGGCGAGGGGGCGGACGTAGCCGGGGGCGGTCCGGCCGAGGAGCAGGCCGGCGGCCGAGCCGAGGAAGGGGAGGAGGGGGACGAGGAGGGCGAGGGTCGTGGTGGTCACGCGGTGGCCTCGGCCTTCTCGTCGGGCTCGGCGTCGGCGGCCTGGGTCGTGGTCCCGGCCGGCGACTCGGCCGTGTCGCGGAGCCGGTCGACGTCCGAGCTGCCGCGGTTGCGGTAGACCATCAGGACGATCGCGAGGCCGATGCCGATCTCCGCGGCCGCGATGGCGATGGTGAAGAGGGTGAGCGCCTGGCCGGCGTGCAGGGCGTCACGCAGCCAGACGTCGAACGCGACCAGGTTGAGGTTGACGGCGTTGAGCATCAGCTCGACGGACATCAGGACCAGGATCGCGTTGCGGCGCGCGAGGACGCCGTAGAGGCCGACGCAGAAGAGCAGGGCGGCGAGGACGGCGGGATAGGCGAGATGCATCAGTCCCGGGCCTCCTTGGCGTTCTTGCGGGACAGGACGATCGCGCCGACCAGCGCGGCCAGCAGCAGCACGGAGAGCGCCTCGAAGGGCAGCACCCAGTGCCGGAAGAGCATCTCGCCGGTCACCTTCGTGGAGCCCTGGGCCGGTCCGTCCAGGTCGATCCAGGTCGTACGGAAGGCGTCGACGACCACCCAGACAAGGGAGGCGGCCGCGACGAGCGCGACCGCGAGGGCGACGGGCCGGTTGCCCGAGTCGGCGTCGGGGGAGCGGCCGATGGGGGCCTTGGTGAGCATGAGCCCGAAGAGGAGGAGGACGACGACGGAACCGACGTAGATCAGCACCTGGACCCAGGCGATGAACTCGGCGGTCAGCAGCAGGTACTCGACGGCGAGCCCGCCGAGCGCCACGACGAGCCAGAGGGCGGCGTGCACGAGCTGGCGGGTGGTGACGGTGACGACGGCGGCGCCGAGGGTGACGAGGCCGACGAGGAGGAAGGCGATCTCGACGCCGGAGGGCGAGAGGAAGCCGGGAGTGGCGGAGGTGGGGACGGCGGTGGAGGCGGCTGTGGAGGCGGCTGTGGAGGTGTGCGCGGCGACCTGCGTGGCGACCTGCGTCGCGGCTGCGGCGAGGTTCACTTCTGGTCCCCCTCGGCCTGCGGGGCGTCGGACTGCGGGGCGTCGGACTGCGGGGCGTCGGACTGCGGGGCGTCGGCGGCGGCCTCGGCCTGAGCTGCCGCCGCCTTGTCCGCCGCCTTGCGGGCCGCGGCGATCTCCTTCGGCTCCTCGGCGCGCGGGTCGAGCGCGGGCGGCTCGGGCACCGTCCACATCCACTCGCGGAGCTTGTCGCGTTCGTGGGTGAGCTCGTGGATGTCCGTCTCGGCGTACTCGAACTCGGGCGACCAGAACAGCGCGTCGAAGGGGCAGACCTCGATGCAGATGCCGCAGTACATGCAGAGCGCGAAGTCGATCGCGAAGCGGTCGAGGACGTTACGGCTGCGCTCACGGCCGCCGGGGGCGGCGGCGGGCACCGTCTCCTTGTGGGAGTCGATGTAGATGCACCAGTCGGGGCACTCACGGGCGCAGAGCATGCAGACGGTGCAGTTCTCCTCGAAGAGCCCGATGACACCGCGAGTGCGGGGCGGGAGTTCGGGCTGCCGGTCGGGGTACTGCGCGGTGTGCGAGCGCTTGGTCATCGTACGGAGCGTGACGGCGAGGCCCTTGGCCAGGCCGGAACCGGGGATCGGGGACATCAGTTGATCGCCACCTTCACGATGCCGGTGAGCGCGATCTGCGCGAGAGCGAGCGGGACGAGGGTCGTCCAGGCGAGCTTCTGGAGCTGGTCCTCGCGGAGCCGGGGATAGCTGACGCGGAGCCAGATCACGACGAAGGCGAGGATCGCGGTCTTGAGCAGGGTCCAGACCCAGCCGAGACCGTCGGCGCCGAACGGGCCGTGCCAGCCGCCGAGGAAGAGGACGGTGGTGAGGCCGCAGAGGACGACGATGCCGGCGTACTCGGCGAGCAGGAAGAGCGCGAAGCGGAGGCCGGTGTACTCGGTGTACGCGCCGAAGATGATCTCGGAGTCGGCGACAGGCATGTCGAACGGCGGGCGCTGGAGCTCGGCGAGACCGGCGACGAAGAAGACGAGGGCGCCGACGATCTGCCAGGGCAGCCACCACCACTCGAAGGCGTTCAGGATGCCGGGGAGGGAGACGGTGCCGGCGGCCATCGCGACGGAGGCGGCGGTGAGCAGCATCGGGAGCTCGTAGGCGAGCAGCTGGGCGGCGGTGCGCAGACCGCCGAGCAGGGAGAACTTGTTGGCCGAGGCCCAGCCGGCCATCAGGCTGCCGAGGACACCGACGCCCATGACGGCGAGCACGAAGAAGATCCCGGCGTCGACGACCTGCCCGACCGCGCCTTCGCTCGGGCCGATGGGGATGGCGACGAGGACGAGGAGGTACGGGAGGAGGGCGACGGCCGGGGCGAGTTGGAAGACGCGGCGGTCGGCGCTGGCCGGGACCACGTCCTCCTTCTGCGCGAACTTGACCCCGTCGGCGACGAGCTGGGCCCACCCGTGGAACCCACCGGCGTACATGGGGCCGAGGCGGCCCTGCATGTGTGCCATGACCTTGTGCTCGGCCTGCCCGACGACGAGGGGCAGAGTGAGGAAGACGGCGAAGACGACGAGCAGCCGGAGGGCGACGTCGAGTACGTCGTTCACGCGGGATCGCCTCCGGAGGGGTGGGGGTTGGCGGCGGGGTCTGCGGGGTTGGCGTCGGGGTCTGAGTCGGGGTCCGCGGGGGCGGGGTCCGAGGGGGCGGGGTCCGAGGGGGCGGGGTCGGCCCGGTCGGGGCGCTGGTCGGCGTCCGGCTCGGGGGCGGTTCCGGCGTCGGCCTCGGACCGCTCCGGGGCCGTGGGTGTCTCGGGCCGCTTCGGTGTCGCCTCGGCCTCGGGCGCCTCCGGGGCGTCCTCGTCCTCGAACGCCGGGCGGGCGTGGTGCCAGGGCGCGTCCGAGCTCCGGGTCCGCGACGGCGGGGCGGGCTCGGCGGGCGTACCCGCCTGGCTCGCGGAGCCGTCGGACGCGCTGCGGCTACGGCGCGGCGGGCGGGCCGGGGCAGGGGTCTCCGGGGCGCTGTCGGCTTCGGCGCCGGGCGCCTGGCTCGCCGAGCCGTCCGACGCACTGCGGCTACGGCGCGGCGGGCGGGCCGCGGTGGTCGGCGGGGTGCCCGCGTCGGTCGCGGCCGTGGGCGGGGTGCCCGCGTCGGCCGCAGCCGACGGCGAGGTGCCCGCATCCGTCCCAGTCGACGGCGAGGTGCCCGCGTCGGCCCCAGTCGACGGCGGAGTAACCGCGTCCTTGTCGACTGCGGGCGGCTGCGGTGCCCCCGTTCCGGGGGCCTGGCTCGCTGAGCCGGCCGCCGCCGTGCGGGCGCGGCGGGCCGGGCGTTCGGCGGCGGAACCGGCGCCTGCTGCCGCACCGGCCGCGCCAGCCGCGCCGGCCGCACGGCCCGCACCAGCACCCGCGCCCGCCGCGCCGGCGGCGCGCGGTGTGCGGGCCGGGCGGGCGGGGGCGGGCGGGAGCTGGCCCTTCATGGGGCCCCAGTCGTTGGGGTCGGGGACGCCCGGCGGCAGCATCTGGCGACGCTTCGGCCCTCCGTGGTCCGACTCCCCCGGCTCCTTCGCCCCCGGCCACGCCTTCGCGACGCGCGCCGCGAGCACGAAGTCCTTGCGCAGCGGGTGGCCCTCGAAGTTCTCCGGCAGGAGCAGCGGCACCAGGTTCGGGTGGTCCGTGAACGCGACGCCGAACATCTCGTGTGTCTCCCGCTCGTGCCACTCCGCGCCCGCGTACACCGGCACCGCCGTCGGCAGCACCGGCGACTCGTGGCTCACCGTCGTCCGCACCAGCAGTCGACGCACCGCGCCACCCTCCAGGGCGGCCACGTGCGCGCAGACCCGGAAGCCGACGCCCGGCTCGTCCACCGCGCTCAGCCAGTCGAAGTAGGTGCAGCCCAGCTTGTCCCGCGCGATCTCCAGCGCGGCGATCCACGAGCCGGCCGGCACGTCCACCGTGAGCAGGTCGTACGCCCGCAGCGCCGTCGCCTCCGCGCCGAAGACGTCGGTCACGGACTCGGGGAGACCGTCGTACGCGTTCACCTGTCCTCACCGCCCGGCTTCGGCGGCTCCACCAGAGCGCTGGTCAGCTGGCCGACCGACGGACCCGAGTACCGCGCCGCCAGAGACTCCCGGGCGATCTTCTCCTGAAGCTTGAGGATGCCCTGGAGCAGCGCCTCGGGGCGCGGCGGACAGCCCGGTACGTACACGTCGACGGGGATGATCTGGTCGACGCCCTTCGTCACCGAGTACGAGTCCCAGTACGGGCCGCCGCAGTTCGAGCAGGCGCCGAAGGAGATGACGTACTTGGGCTCGGGCATCTGCTCGTACAGCCGCTTCACCGCCGGCGCCATCTTGTCCGTCACCGTCCCGGAGACGATCATGAGGTCGGCCTGGCGCGGCCCGGGCGCGAACGGGATCACCCCGAGCCGGATGAAGTCGTGGCGGGCCATCGACGCGGCGATGAACTCGATCGCGCAGCAGGCGAGGCCGAAGTTGAAGACCCAGAGGCTGTAGCGGCGGCCCCAGTTCAGGACCACCTTCATCGGCTCGGGCGCGAGGCGGGCGAGCGGGCCGAGCGTCGGAGCCGGAAGCGGAACCGGAGCCGAGGCCTGTGCCGAAGCCTGAGCCGAGGCCCCTGCCGAAGCCTGTGCCGAGGCCCCTGCCTGAGGGGCGGCGTGGGCCGGCGTCGCGGCCTGGTCGGGGGTCGGGGTCACGTCCATGTCAGGACGCCCTTCTTGTACGCGTAGAGCAGGCCCACGGCGAGGAAGCCGAGGAAGATGAACATCTCGACCAGCGTCGTCGCGCCGTACCCGGGCGCGGCGAACACGGTCGCCCACGGGAAGAGGAAGATCGAGTCGACGGCGAAGATCACGTACAGGAACGCGTACACGTAGTAGCGGACCTGGGTGTGGGCCCAGCCCTCCCCCACGGGGTCGACACCGCACTCGTACGTCAGCAGCTTCTCCGGCGTCGGGACGACCGGCCGCAGCAGTCGGCCCGCGCCGAACGCCACGGCGACGAAGAGCACGCCGACGACAGCGAGCAGTCCGACGACGGAGTACGACTCGAAGTAGTCCGCCGCGAGTCCGATGCCCGCCCGCACGGTCGGATCCGGCACGTCCACCCCTCGCTTCCTGCCCGTTTCGACGATCTGTACGCACGGGAGTCTAGGCCCTGCTAAAGATCCCGTAAGCGGTGTGTCACGGACTGAACGGTGGGGATATCCCTACTCCCGTTCACCTACGAACCCCATGGCGGGCCCGGGCCCCCGACCGGCACGCTGGGCACATGAGCGCCGACACCGAGACCCCGCTGCCGCCCGTCCGCCTCGCCTACGGCCGGCACACGTGGAAGGAGATCTCCTTCCTCCTCAGCAATCTGCTGACCACCGTGGTCGGTTTCGTGTACACGGTGGTGGCGGTCGCGATCGGCGTGGGTCTGGCCGTCACGGTGATCGGCCTGCCGCTGCTCGCCCTCGGTCTCGCCGGGGCGCGCGGCATCGGCCGGTCCGAGCGGGCGAGGGCCCGGGGGCTGCTCGGCGTACGGGTGGAGGAGCCCAGCCCGCTCCCCCGCCGCCACGGCTTCTTCACCTGGCTGTGGACGGCGCTGAAGGACCCGGTGGGGTGGCGGACGCTGCTGTACGGCTTCATCCGGCTGCCCTGGGGGATCGTGACCTTCACGGTCACCCTCGTCTCGCTGATCGTGCTCTGGCCGCTGCTGCCGTTCGTGGCGCGCGGTCTGTCCACCGCCGACCGGGCCATGGTGCGCGGGCTGCTGTCGCCCTCGGACGAGCTGGAGCGGCGGATCGCCGAGCTGGAGTCGGACCGGGGCGTGGTCGTCGACACCGCCGCCGCGGATCTGCGCCGCATCGAGCGCGATCTGCACGACGGCGCGCAGGCCCGGCTCGTGGCGCTGGCGATGGGGCTCGGTCTGGCGAAGGAGAAGCTGCTGGAGGACCCGGAGGCGGCGGCCGCGATGGTCGACGAGGCCCACGGGGAGGTCAAGCTCGCGCTCCAGGAGCTGCGCGACCTCGCCCGGGGCATCCACCCGGCGGTCCTGACCGACCGGGGCCTGGACGCCGCGCTCTCGTCGATCTCGGCGCGCTGCACCGTCCCGGTGAAGGTGACGGTCGACCTGACCGAGCGGCCCGCCGAGGCGATCGAGGGCATCGCGTACTTCACCGTCTCCGAGCTGCTGCAGAACGTCTCCAAGCACTCCCGGGCCCGTTCCGCCTCCGTGGACGTCTGGCGCCGCGAGGACCGGCTCCTGCTCCAGGTACGGGACGACGGGCAGGGCGGCGCCCGGCTGGACGGCGGTACGGGGATGTCGGGCCTCGCGGAGCGGCTGGGCGCCGTCGACGGGCTCTTCGTCCTCGACTCGCCGGACGGCGGGCCGACGACGATCACGGCGGAGCTGCCGTGGCGGGCGCGCGCGTAGCCCTTCTCCCTCTCCTGCGCCTTCCCTCTTCCTGTCCCGCCTCCTGTCCCTCTTCTCCTTCACCTCCGCCCTCACCCTCCCCTTCCCCGAGCAGAAACGGACCACCGCGATGGCCGCCTCCTCCCGCCTCCCCGCCGCGATCCGCGCGCCGTTCGAGGCCCGCACCTGGCGCGAGTTCGGCTATCTGGTGCTCGGGCTGCCGCTCAGCTGCGTCTACTTCTCCCTCTCCATCGCCCTTGTCGCGGCGGGCGCCGGCCTCCTCGTCACCTTCCTCGGCATCCCGGTCCTGGCCGGCGCCCTCGCGCTCTGCCGGGGTTTCGGTGCCGTGGAGCGGGCCCGGGCGCGCGGGCTGCTCGGGCTCGACGTGGCAGCGCCCGAACCGGCCCGGGGCCGTACCGGCGGACCGATGGCGTGGATGGGGGCGACGCTCAAGAGCGGCGCGTCCTGGCGGCACCTGCTGTACGCGCTCCTGCACCTGCCGTGGGCGATCTTCGCCTTCACCGTCTCGGTGACGCTGTGGGCGTGGGGCTGGGCGCTGTTCACGTACCCGCTGTGGCAGTGGATCTTCCCGATGTACGCGGGGCAGGACGGCATCCAGCTGTACGGCGACCGGAACCACGCGTTCTATCTGGACTCCGCCTTCGAGATCGCCGTCACCTGCGGGGTCGGGCTGCTCTTCGTGCTCGTCGGGCCGTGGATCATCCGCGCGCTGGCCTCGGTGGACCGGCTGATGGTCTCCGGGCTGCTCGGGCCGTCGCGGCTCGCGACCCGCGTCACCGAGCTGGAGTCGGACCGGGGCGCGGTCGTGGACACCGCGGCCGCGGACCTGCGCCGTATCGAGCGTGATCTGCACGACGGGGCGCAGGCCCGGCTCGTCTCGCTCGCCATGGATCTGGGCCTCGCGAAGGAGAAGCTGGCGGAGGACCCGCGGACGGCGGCACGGATGGTCGACGCGGCGCACGGCGAGGTGAAGACCGCCCTGCGGGAGCTGCGGGAGCTGGCCCGGGGTATCCACCCGGCCGTCCTGACGGACCGGGGCCTGGACGCGGCGCTGTCGGCGGTCGCCTCGCGCTGCGTGGTGCCGGTGTCCGTGGAGGTGGACCTGCCGGCCCGGCCGGTGCCGGCGATCGAGGGCATCGCGTACTTCACCGTGTCCGAGCTGCTCCAGAACGTGTCCAAGCACGCTCAGGCGCGGCGGGCGTGGGTGGACGTGTGGCGCGTCGGCGACCGGCTGCTGCTACAGGTGCGGGACGACGGGCGGGGCGGGGCGGACTCGGCGGCCGGGCGGGGCCTTGCCGGGCTCATGGAGCGGCTCGACGCGGTCGACGGAGTGCTGGCGGTCGACTCGCCCGAGGGCGGACCGACGACGGTCACGGCGGAGCTGCCCTGGCGGGCGTGACGGAGTGGACTCGTCTGCGGGCGGCCCGACGACGGTCACGGCCGAGCTGCGCGGAGCCGCCCTGGCGGGCGTGACGGAATCGCGTCATCGCGTACGGCGCCCACGCGGGTCTCGGGGCCCGGGTGGGCGCCGTTCCCTGATCGACGCGGCAAGGGCCCCGGGGTTGCCCGGGGTTGGGGGGTGGGGTGGAATGCTGGGGCTCGCAATGATCGGTGGAACATGGGGGCTTCAGGTCGTGGAAGACGTGGCGGACAGAGTGCGTGTGGTCATCGCCGAGGATTCAGTGCTGCTCCGCGAGGGCCTGACCCGGCTGCTGACCGACCGGGGGCACGAGGTCGTCGCCGGCGTCGGTGACGGAGATGCCCTGGTCAAGACCGTGGCCGAGCTGGCCGGCGAGAACGCGCTGCCGGACGTGGTGGTCGCGGACGTACGGATGCCCCCGACGCACACCGACGAGGGCGTCCGGGCGGCCGTGCGGTTGCGCAAGGATTACCCGGGAGTGGGCG
The DNA here is from genome assembly GCF_044746945.1 of Streptomyces sp. NPDC090127. Taxonomy (NCBI): domain Bacteria; kingdom Bacillati; phylum Actinomycetota; class Actinomycetes; order Kitasatosporales; family Streptomycetaceae; genus Streptomyces; species Streptomyces sp. NPDC090127. Next base: position 1,244,261 of record NZ_JBIVDE010000001.1, read on the forward strand.
TCCTGGTCCTCTCGCAGTACGTGGAGGAGCAGTACGCCACCGAGCTCCTGGCCGGATCCAGCCGGGGCGTCGGCTATCTCCTGAAGGACCGGGTGGCCGAGGTCCGCGAGTTCGTGGACGCCGTCGTGCGGGTGGCGCGGGGCGGGACCGCGCTCGATCCCGAGGTCGTGCAGCAGCTGCTCGGCCGGAGCCGTAAGCAGGACGTGCTCGCCAACCTGACCCCTCGCGAGCGCGAGGTCCTCGGGCTGATGGCCGAGGGCCGGACGAACTCCGCGGTCGCCAAGCAGCTCGTCGTGAGCGACGGCGCGGTGGAGAAGCACGTCAGCAACATCTTCCTGAAGCTCGGTCTGTCACCGAGTGAGGGGGATCACCGTCGCGTGCTCGCCGTACTGACCTATCTCAATTCCTGATGTGCTGATTATCTGACACCCTGTCAGGTGGCTTGATTCGGACCTAAGACCCAAGAACGAGCGGAACGCGACTTTCCGGAAGGCTCTGGGGGGCGACAGAACGTGACGATTCATGGCAAACATACATCTCAAAACGAGGTCCACGATGCGAGAAGTCCCGGGGAGGCCCACCTCACCGTCGTAGGGTGGGCCACGGGGCCGGGCGGTTGGCCGTCCGCCCCGCGAGCCTTCTCCCGCCTCTGGCGGAGAGACCCTTGCCGCGAGGGAGGTCCAGTTCAGTGACCAGCCAGGTCAGTAGCGAGGCCGGTGGGGCCCTGGTCGGGGAGCAGCGCAGCGCCCCGGCGGCGCCCCACCACGGCGACGAGAAGGAAGTCCGCCGACTCGATCGGGTGATTATTCGGTTCGCCGGTGATTCCGGTGACGGTATGCAGTTGACGGGTGACAGGTTCACTTCGGAGACGGCGTCCTTCGGGAACGATCTGTCGACGCTGCCGAACTTTCCCGCCGAGATCCGGGCGCCTGCCGGGACGCTGCCGGGTGTCTCCTCGTTCCAGTTGCATTTCGCCGACCACGACATCCTGACCCCGGGCGACGCGCCGAACGTGCTGGTCGCGATGAACCCGGCCGCGCTGAAGGCCAACATCGGCGACGTGCCGCGTGGCAGCGAGATCATCGTGAACACCGACGAGTTCACCAAACGCGCCATGGCCAAGGTCGGCTACCCCGCCTCGCCCCTGGAAGACGGCTCGCTGGACGCCTACCACGTGCATCCGGTGCCGCTGACGACGCTGACCGTGGAGGCGTTGAAGGACTTCGGGCTGTCCCGGAAGGAGGCCGAGCGTTCCAAGAACATGTTCGCGCTGGGCCTGTTGTCGTGGATGTATCACCGGCCCACCGAGGGCACCGAGCGGTTCTTGCGGCAGAAGTTCGCGAAGAAGCCGCAGATCGCCGAGGCGAACGTGGCCGCGTTCCGGGCGGGCTGGAACTTCGGTGAGACGACGGAGGACTTCGCCGTCTCCTACGAAGTCGCTCCGGCGACGACGGCCTTCCCGGCCGGCACGTACCGCAACATCTCCGGGAACCTGGCCCTTTCCTACGGCCTGATCGCGGCGTCGCGTCAGGCGGATCTGCCGCTGT